>NZ_CP065936.1:2505230-3757845 GCF_003367075.2 Cylindrospermopsis raciborskii Cr2010 | reverse complement strand
TTAACAACAATCAAACTGCTAAAGGGCGCAATTCTGTTGAAGCCATTGTAACCGTCACCTTTGATATCTCTGATATGGTGTCACCCCCAGAGGTTACAGAGGAAGTTACACAAAACGGACAGGAAAATAAATCTCCTACCTTAACACAATGGAGTGTGACTCGACGTTTACGGGTCAATTCCCAGGGTAGTTACACCTCTAACTATTACATTAATGGCAGTTCCTGTACTTTGACGGAATTACATGAAGAGTTAGAAAGATTAAGAATTTACCCAGAGGGTTATAATGTGGTGTTACAGGGTGATGTCACCAGCATTATCTCCATGAATGGGAAAGAACGACGGGAAATTATTGATGAGTTGGCTGGTGTTGCAGCGTATGACAGAAAAATCAACCAAGCTAAAGGGACTCTGGAAGAAGTTAAGGAAAAGGAAGACAGCTGTAGAATTATTGAAGGTGAGTTAATTGCACAGCGAGATCGTCTATACCAAGATAAACTAAAAGCAGAGAAATACCAGCAAATTAAAAAAGAGTTGCAAGAGAAACAGTCCTGGGAATTGGTTTTAACTTGGCGCTCTCTCCAGTCCAAACAGGAACAATTGGCTACGGATATTCAAGCTGGAGATGCAACATCTAATCAACTGACTGGGAGTTTAACTCAAACTAATCAAAACATCCAAGACCAAAATAGCCAATTGGACCAACTGAATATCCTCGTTAAATCCCTAGGGGAAGATCAGCTTTTGGCAGTTCAATCTACCCTTGCTAATCAAGAAGCTGAACGTAAACAACTATATAGACGACAAAATGAAATAGCATCCCATTTACAAGAGACAATCAAAAAACTCCATCAAACCCAAGGGGAAATAGAAGAATACCAGGCTGTTTTGCAACAAAATCAACAAGAATACTCTTTAGAGGGTTCAACTTTAAGCCATCACCAACAGGAACGTGAACAAACAAGGGCACAGTTAGAATCTTACCGTCAAGTTGCGGCGGAAATTGCTACTGCTTCTGAACACTGGGTACAACAACAGTCGTCTGTTAATCGTCAAATTGAGACTTTGCTACAAACCGTAGAACCTCAAAGAACGGAACAAACCCAATTAAGAGAGAGAAATTTTCAGTTACGGGAACTAATTCGGGAACAATCAGAGCTTGTGAGTGTTTTAGAACCACAATTAGCTCAAAAACAAGCGGAATGCCAAGAATTAACCCTTGAGTTTAATAGTTCTACCACACCAATTGAGAATCTGGCAACTAAACTAGCAGCTGCAGAGCAGGAATTACAAATCCAACAGGATACACAAAAGCGACTGTTACAAGAACAGCGGGAAAAACAAAGACTTTTGGATAAACTGGAGGCCCAAACTCAAGCACAACAAGAAGTACAAGGAACTCAAGCCAGTAAGGTTATTATTCAGTCTGGTTTACCAGGATTATGTGGGCTGGTGGTGGAATTGGGCAAGGTTGATTCCCGCTATCATCTAGCCCTAGAAACCGCTGCAGGTGCAAGACTAGGTCATATTGTGGTGGAAGATGAACGTGTGGCTTCAGCAGGAATTGAATTGTTAAAACAAAAACGTGCCGGTAGAGCTACCTTTTTACCTTTAAATAAAATAAAAGCTTCTAAATTTACTCCTGATTTAACTCTTCGTTATGTTGATGGTTTTGTCGAATATGCCATGAACCTGGTAGAATGTGATGACCGCTATCAGGAGGTATTTAAATATGTTTTTGGTAATACGGTGGTTTTCAAAACTTTGGAACAGGCCAGAAACCAATTAGGACTATATCGAATCGTCACCCTGGGAGGGGAATTATTAGAAACTAGCGGTGCGATGACAGGTGGTAGTCAGACTCAACGCTCTGGTTTAAAGTTCGATACTGGAGAGGGTAAGGAATCAGAAGAACTCATTAATTTAAGAACTAGATTGGCAGATATTGATAGGGTTTTAGAACGTTGTGCGGAAGCTATAGTCACTTTAATCCCTCGCAGCAAACAACTGGGATTAGAATTAACAGAAGCTAGACAAGGACGTAGAGAGCAACAGTTGTATTTAGAGCAGCTCAAGAAAGAAGTCCATAACTTGCATGGACAAGTGGAAACTACCCGTTTACAATTCCATCAAAATACGGAGAAAGTCAATTATGCTCAAACCCGGTTAGAAATTTTAGATCGGGAACTGCCAACTCAAGAAGAACAATTGCAACAATTACGACATAATCTGGCGGAATTGGAAGCCTCCCAAACCCCTAGGGAATGGCAAGAAATCCAAACTACCATTAGAAGTTGGGAGCAACAATTACAACAAAAAGATAACACTGTCAGGGAGATGGAGCAGACACTGCAAAACTTGGGGAATCAACAACAGCGGTTAGAAGAGAAAATTAGAGAAGCCCAAATGCGAGTTGGGGAATATGAGGGTGACCAGATCACTCTAACTAATCAACAGTCCGCAGTTAACCATCAAGTTGAGGAACTAACCCAAGAAATTATCCATATCCAATCCAGATTAAGGGAAATTGAGGAGAATCTAGGTGACGAGAAGAGGAAAAGAGATAGGACAGAGCAAGAATTAAGGGATATGATCCTATCCCAGCAAAAATTACAATGGGAAATTGAAAAACTGCAACAGACTCAAGAGAAACGACGCGAACAGTTAACCGAACTACACGGTCAACTGCAAACTCTGGGAACAGAATTGCCCAATCCCATACCAGAAGTACCTGATAAGGTGGACTTGGAAGATTTACAAAAGGAGCTGCGCAGTTTGGGTAGAAGATTACAGTTAATGGAACCAGTTAATATGTTGGCATTAACTGACTATGAGGTAGTTGAGGGAAGAGTAAAAGAGCTAACAGAAAAGCTAAATACTCTACAAGCAGAGAGAACAGAACTGTTATTAAGGATTGAAAACTTTACCACACTACGTCAAATTGCATTTAAAGAAGCCTTTGATGCAGTTAATGAGAATTTTCAATCAATTTTTGCCACCCTATCAGATGGGGATGGATATTTACAACTTGATAATCCGGAGGATCCTTCTAATAGCAGTTTAAACCTGATTGCCCATCCCAAGGGTAAACCTGTGCAGCGTTTAGCTTCTATGTCCGGGGGAGAAAAGTCATTGACAGCGCTCAGTTTTATTTTTTCCCTCCAACGTTATCGCCCATCGCCATTTTATGCCTTTGACGAAGTGGATATGTTCTTAGATGGTGCTAATGTTGAAAGATTGGCAAAAATGATTAAACAACAAGCAGAACAAGCACAGTTTATTGTGGTCAGCTTGCGTCGTCCTATGATAGAGTCTGCCCAAAGAACAATAGGTGTAACCCAAGCCAGAGGTGCTTACACTCAAGTTTTAGGCATTAAACTACAATAGCCCATGACCTATGTAGTTACAGACGGCGTAGCAGCTCTTCAGTTAAATGAATAAACGCCTTAGATCCAGATGAACTAGGATTCAATAAGGTTACAGGCATAAAACTATCAACTGCCTTAGCCACATTCACATCAACAGGGATTTGTGCTTGACAAATAGTTTCTACACCAAAATCTTCTACAACTCTGTGCATGACTTGTTTATAATATCTACCAGTTAACATATTGGTATTACACATGCTAAATACAATACCGAGCATTTGGATATTGATTTTGGCCTCATGTTCATGACTATCCTTCAACTTAGCAATACGTCTTTCCAACAATTGAATACCGACAACAGAAAGAGGTTCAGGTTTAGCAGGGAGCAAATAAAAATCGCTAGTGGCCAAAGCACTACGAGTCATCAGGTTATAACCAGGAGCACAATCTAAAAGAATAAAATCATATTGGTCACGAACGGGTTGTAAAATATCCCTAACTAAGACCCTTTCAAAACGATTCCAAATAGTTTCAAAATCTCGTTCTTCCAGAGCTACAGCTTGATTGTGTAACATTTCAGAAACTACAAATTCATCATATAGGTCAATGTCTCCTGGTAAGAGACTCAAACTTGGTAGCTTGCACAATTCGGGCTCAATGACATCATGAATTTTGTATTCAGGTTGAGGATCAGGATTAATTACCTCATCTAATAAATATCTCAGGGTTTTTCTTTGTTTACGACGTTTGGCAAAATCTCCCGGTGACATTAGACTCAAGGTCGCACTGATTTGACTATCTAAATCAAGAACCAGCACCTTTTTACCATGATGTTTAGCCAAGCAAGTTGCCAAATTAACAGTCACCGTAGTTTTACCTACTCCTCCCTTCATATTTGCAGTTGCAATGACATATCCCATTGTTTAGTTCCTCAGCAGTTTAGAGTGATTTAGATTGATTATTTTTCCATAGCTTGAACCATTATGTCATATTCAGATGCAAATCCGGTACACAAAACCTAGGGATTTACCCGTGAACGTTCACTTACCCAGTATTTTATCCCTCAAGGACTTAATGCGATCGCGCAGTTTGGCAGCGTGTTCAAACTCCATCTTTTTAGCAGCATCGTGCATTTGTTTTTCTAGGGTAGTAATCAGTTGTGGAATCTCCTCCAAATTCAAATCATGCCATTGTTCATCCACCAGCTTTAAATCATTGGCATTTAAGCGTCGCGAAACATCTAAAAAGGAGAGAATAGAGTTACCAGATTTTTTAAAAACCGGTTGGGGGGTAATATTATGTATTTTATTATAGGCCATTTGAATTCCCCTTCTTCTATCAGTTTCTTCAATGGCTTTGATCATACTACCAGTCAAATTATCAGCATACATAATTACCTTACCGCGCAGATGACGTGCTGCACGACCAATGGTTTGAATTAAGGAGCGTTCTGCACGTAAGAAACCCTCTTTATCTGCATCCATAATTACCACAAGAGAAACCTCTGGCAAATCTAAACCTTCTCTTAATAAGTTGACACCTACTAAAACATCAAAACTGCCATTTCTCAAATCTTGTAAAATTTCAATCCTCTGAATGGAATTAATTTCTGAATGTAAGTATCTCACCCGAACGGATCTATTTTCTAAATATTCAGTTAAATCTTCTGCCATTCTCTTAGTCAAGGTAGTAATTAACACCCGTTCATTATTATCCACTCTCTCGTGAATTTCTCCCAACAAATTATCCACCTGTCCAGCTGTGGGACGAACGTAAATCTGTGGATCTAACACTCCTGTAGGTCGGATAATCTGCTCTACTATATTCTTACCCGAAACTTCTATTTCCCAATCGCCTGGAGTGGCTGAAACAAAAATACACTGAGACACTTTTTGCCAAAATTCCTCAGCTTTTAAAGGACGATTATCCCCCGCACTAGGCAACCGAAAACCATGATCAATTAAAACTTTTTTCCTGGCTTGATCACCATTATACATCCCCCGAATTTGGGGAACAGTAACATGAGACTCGTCAATTACTAATAACCAGTCCTGGGGAAAATAATCAATTAAACATTCTGGAGGTTCTCCTGCTTGTCTCCCTGCTAAATAACGGGAGTAATTTTCTACGCCGTTACAATATCCTACTTCTCTTAACAGTTCTATATCATAACGCGTCCGTTGATCTATTCTTTGTGCCTCAACTAATTTTCCTAATTCTTCCAATTTTAATTTATATGCTTTTAACTCATCAGAAATCTCTAAACAGGCAATTTCTAATCTCTCTTTTGGGGTGACAAAGTGACGTGCAGGATAAATACTTATCCTTTCTAAACTACTCATAATTTCTCCATTCACCGGATCCACATAACGTATGGCATCTATGTCATCACCAAAAAATTCCACTCTCACAATTCTATCTTCGTACGCAGGCCCAATTTCTATCACATCCCCACGAACTCGGAATTTACCTCGTCCAATTTCTATGTCGTTACGACTATACTGCACGGAGATTAGTTTCCTTATTACCTCTCTGGGATCTATCTCCATTCCTATTTCTAAAGTTATTGCTGCTTTTAAATATTCAGCAGGCATACCTAAACCATATATACAACTAATAGATGCTACAACTATCACGTCTTCCCTCTCAAACAAAGATCGTGTCGCAGAATGTCTCAGCATATCTATTTCACTATTAATAGCTGATGTTTTTTCTATATATGTATCGGTAACGGGAATATAGGCTTCTGGTTGATAATAGTCGTAATAACTGACAAAATACTCCACCGCGTTATGGGGAAAAAACTCCCTCAGCTCATTACACAACTGGGCCGCCAGGGTCTTATTATGGGCCAGCACCAGGGTGGGTTTGCCCACCTTCTCTATCACTGCTGCAATAGAAAAGGTCTTGCCCGTTCCCGTCGCACCCAGTAGAGTTTGATACCGCTGTTTCCCTTCAATGTTCTTAATCATTTGAGCGATCGCCTGGGGTTGATCTCCGGTGGGGGAAAAAGGAGCTTGGAGAGTAAATTGGGCCATAATCTGAGCGGAACAAGATAATTATATTGTAGCTGTTTCGGGGTAAACTTTAGTATATGAGGAAAAAAATACTTTTCCTTAACTATTGTAAAATTCACTTAACACAGTGGATGAATTTAGTTTATAAGCGCCTACTTGGATTCTGTTAATATCCTAAGGGAGATAAAAAAGTGGAAGAAAATCAACAAAGTAATACAGAGCAGACTGGTCAAGGAACAATTGTCATAGCTGGGGAACGTCCCATTGGTAGCAGTGGATTGCAGATAGCTGGAACAGTCTCCATTGCTGGTTTGCGTCCTATTAGCACCAGCACCTTACAAGTAGTGGAAACTTACAATGCACTAGGTATTCGCCCTATTGGTGCCAACACGTTTACTGTTGTCAATAGTATTAACCTATCCGGAATTCGTCCTGTTGGCTCCAGCTCCTTAGTAATTTCAGAGAACTACTCGGTTTTTGGCAATCGTCCCATAGCGTCAAATGAAATTGATGATTCTGGACTATTAATGGGTTTTCTCGACTAACCTAGCGGTGTAAATAGCTCAGTAAGACTTATAAGCTGGGCTATTACCCACAATAATATAAAGTAACCTCATGTAAAGTTTTATGGAAAAATGTCACATTAAAATTATAATTATGTAACCTGAAATAAAGAAATGTAACAAGGAATCATTTCATGCCATACACAACAGAAGAGGGCGGTCGGCTCAACAATTTTGCCCAGGAGCCCAAGGTTTATCAAGCTGAACCTCCAACGGGTAAACAAAAACTGAATTATGTAATTTTAGGCGGACTCGGAGCACTTTTAATAGTTGGCGTAGTTTTTATTGCCTTCGCAGTGTCAAATGCCAGTTAGAAAACCATCTTTCTAAAACCTAAGCAGCTGATAAAATTCATAAAACTTAATATCCCTGACCATCAGGTTCTCATCTTAGGGGGAACCTGATTTTTTTATTCTTTGATAGAATTAAAGAGACTTTAAATATAAATAAGTACGCTTACTATGCTAAATTATCAAAAAACAGGTTAATGGTAGGGAAAGACCAATGAATCATTCCCTCTCTTGGGCGAAATACCTTTTCAACCACCACTATTTAGGCTGTTATAGCCAGTATGAATGTGAATGAAAATCCCACTACGGATATTTTTACTTTAAATCGGCAAGTATATAGACGTTTAAGATTAGCATTAAGCGTATCCCTACGACGTCAAATATTTTTTGCAGTATGTGATAATATAAATATTAGGAATCAGGTAGCCAGCAAACTACATTCTAATTTGGCTTATCCAGTAGAACAGGTGCTGTACCCTGTTGGAGAAAAACAAGGAATTAGCACTCCAGCTTATCCTCGATTAGTAACCGTGAGATTAAACCTAAATGATCCCAATCCCATAGCTCAAATTAACCAGTGGTTAGGGAATTACCCACCACCAAGAGTTGGGAAATCACAAGACTCACCAGGTAAGGTTTTACCAATCCCAGCATTTCAAATTGTGGGGGTAGAGCAGTTGACCAAACAGTCAATAGCAGTACAGAGGTTATTCTTACATAATTTAAAACTGAGCGAAGAATACTTTAGCAAGAAGCAAAGCACTTCAATTGTAGATTCCAACTTATTGTTTTGGGTTACCCGTCCTTGGTTGTATGCGATTCAACAATCAGCTCCGCAATTTTGGCAATATAGAACAGGCGTATTTATTTTTGAGGGAGAGCCAACAGGAGGTATAGAAAATCCTAATTATCCACAGAATTCTTCTGAATTGAGAAGTATCAGATTAGAAAAATTAGACTCATCTGTAGTTGAGGAATCAACCATCTTCAACTATCAACCTGATGAAGATAATGGAAAATCTTTGGACAATGAAACTAAAGAAACTACAGAGAGAGAGAATCAAGTAGTTCCGTTTGTTCTTAATATTCCTAAACTTTCATCTTTTTCACATATTAATCAGGAGTTAATTTCCCTAATTCCTAAAACACTGAACCCAAACATTGATGAGGATAGAGATACTAATTGGCAAATTAAACAACTACTATGGGAAATTGAGAAATTAACAATTAACCTCACGCAAGACTCCCAAGAAGAAATTGCTCAGGCCTACCACAACCTAGGAACTTTATATCGCCTGCGCATTGAACAGGGAGATGCAAATCTAGACAATTTAATGGTAGCAATTATCGCCTACCAGGAATCTCTCAGTTATGATGAAACTTCACCTTTAGTGCCAGATACTTTAAATGATTTAGGTACTCTATATTGGATGCTACATCGTACATCCGTAAGCAGCCAGGAGGCACAAACATATATAGAACAGTCCTTAGAGTTTTACCAATTAGTTTTAAAGATGATTGAATGTGATAGTCAGCCAGAGATCTATGCTCGAGTGCAAAATAACTTAGCCACAGCTTATGGTGACCTGGCAAAATTTTATCAGCCCTTAGAAAACTGGCAAGCAGCAATAAAAGCATATAAGGAAACATTGAATTATCGCAAGGAAGAAATGGATTCTCATAAATATGCTTCCTGTCAAAATAATTTAGGTACTGCTTATTGGCATCTAGCGCAACATAGTGAACCAGAAAAAAATCTTAAACAAGCGATTTCCGCTTATAGTTCAGCCCTAAGTCATTATCAAGCGGAAAAGGATCCTATTAAGTATGGAATGATTCAAAATAATATTGGCACTGCTTATTGGAACTTATCCCACTATGAAACACCAGAAAAGAATTTACAATTAGCAATAGATTTTTACCAAGAAGCCTTAAAATATAGGACTCCAGAGAATATTCCCATTGGTTGTGCAGTCACCCGTAACAATTTAGGAACTGCCTATTGGCAATTGAGCAATCTACCACATATGAAAGGAGAAAATCGCCAAAATTTACTAAAATTATCTATTGAGACCTACGAAGATACTTTAACTATAGCCAATTCTTTCCATCAGAAAGATTTGAGTTTTGATATCTTAGGGACACAAAATAACCTAGCACTAGCTCACTATCAACTCATAACCGATTCACATTTTAAAGGTGATAAAGAAATTGTTTCCTACCATTTACAAACATCCCTAGATTATTTTTTAAAAACTCTCAATGGTTTAGAAGAAAATACACAACCTTATCAGGAAACATTTAACCAAATTGTGAAAATAATTCGCACTTTCCATCATGAGCTAGGTATTCAGGGGCAAAATCTAGCCCTCTCTAAAATTCCTGGCAATCTGATTCCCAAACTTTTACCTCGGTTATAAACTCTCCTCACCAATTATGTGACAAAAGAGCAACATATCGTTACAATAGTTAACAAACCTTATTTTATAGCTTGTTGACATGGTACCAAGGACAGTTCTGAAAGGGAATTGTCCACAATTAAACACCCAAGAACACTAATAAAAGCTTAATGATTAGTACAACCAGATCAAGAACACACCATCAACCAAAAGTCCTGGCTGAAGCCGAGCCAGAACAATTATACTATGATCCTCAACAGATTGCAGCACATTACCAAGATAAACTAGGACAAGTTTTACAGCGAATATTAGCAGTAATAGTACCTGTATTATCCTTAATTTTTGCCTTATGGTGGGATAAAAGGCGAGGGATAGTTGTGGAAAACCACCGCCCCATAGCGATTCAACTGCGAGAATTGCTAACAAAACTTGGGCCTGCATATATTAAAATAGGACAAGCTCTATCCACTAGACCAGATTTAGTTCCTCCCATATATTTAGAAGAGCTAACTAAATTACAAGATCAACTACCAGCATTTCCCAATGAGATAGCATACCAATTTATCAAAGAAGAGTTAGGTGGTTTACCGGAAGATATATACAGTGAAATATCACCCCACCCGATTGCAGCAGCTTCCCTAGGACAGGTTTATAAAGGTAGACTGAAAACTGGGGAAGAAGTAGCAATCAAAGTTCAGCGTCCAGATTTGCGAGAAAGAATCACCATTGATCTATATATTCTAAGAATTTTAGCTGGTTGGGTGCAAAAAAATGTGAAACGGGTCAGAAGTGACCTGGTGGGAATTTTGGACGAATTAGGTAGTCGCATTTTTGAGGAAATGGACTATATCCGGGAAGGGGAAAATGCTGAACGCTTTTTTGAATTGTATGGACACCTCCCAGATATTTACGTACCTAAAATCTACTGGGAATATACCAACCGGCGTGTATTAACAATGGAGTGGATTAATGGGATTAAACTGACCCAACCACAAGAAATTGAGACCCTAGGCATCAATGCGCGTTATCTAATAGAAATAGGAGTACAGTGTTCCCTCAGACAATTACTAGAACATGGATTTTTTCATGCAGATCCTCACCCTGGTAACTTATTAGCCACCTTTGATGGTAAGCTAGCCTATTTAGACTTTGGGATGATGAGTGAGGTTAAACCACCCCAGCGTTATGGTTTAATTGAGGCCATCGTTCATGTTGTTAATCGGGACTTTGACTCTTTAGCAAAAGACTATGTTAAACTGGAGTTTCTCACTCCAGATACGGATTTAACACCTATAGTTCCTGCATTTGCCAGAGTTTTTGCTAATGCTCAGGGTGCAAGCGTAGCTGAACTAAATATTAAAAGTATCACGGATGATTTATCACAGTTAATGTATGAGTATCCTTTTAGAGTACCTCCTTATTATGCTTTGATTATTCGTTCCTTAGTTACTTTAGAAGGGATTGCCATTTATATTGATCCAAACTTCAAAGTTCTGAGTGAAGCTTATCCCTATGTTTCCAAAAGACTATTAACTGACCCATCGGAAGAATTGCGAGCATCCCTACAAGATCTACTATTTAAAGATGGCAAATTTCGCTGGAATCGTTTAGAGAACTTGTTAAAAAATGCCCGTAATAATCAGGACTATGACTTGAATTTAGTCATGAATCAAACTGTGGAATTTTTATCTTCCCAGCGTGGTGGATTTATTCGCGATAAATTGGTGGATGAGGTTGTCAATGGACTAGATGCAGTGGGTAAAAATGTTCTCCATAACTTCACCTCTTTACTTAGACAAAAATTCGGTTGGACAGCAGTTAATGAAGTAGCTGGTGCAACAGTTGAACAACAACAGACACTAGAACATATTCAGCGAATTGTAGGCATTTTACAACAAACCAGAGGTTTTGATCCTAGCAAACTTGCTCCCCAATTAATGGAGATTTTGGTGAATCCCAAAGTCCATCATTTAGGTCAGCAAATTGCTGGTCGCTTTACCCAAAAAGCTATGGCCAGATTAATTCGTCAGTTATTAATGGCGGAAAAAACACCTTAAAACTGACTTGGTTAGTTTTCTATTCCTGGCGATCGCTCTTAGGAAATGCGATCGCTCGTTCTAGGGTGGAAGTTAGTGATGTCTTCACTTTCAAGAAGCTTTTTAGCTTGTAGAAGTTGTTGCTGATGTTCTTCACTAACAATTGGATATTGCAAGTCTAGTTCTTTTAGTTTATCACAGATAATCTCCGACACCACTAGCCTTGTAAACCATTTACGATCTGCCGGGATGATATACCAAGGGGAGTGTTTAGTACTAGTGTGGTTAAATACATCCTCATAGGCAATCATATAATCATGCCAAAAAGCGCGTTCTCGAACATCACTTGCAGAAAACTTCCAATGTTTAGCTGGGGATTCAATTCTTTGGAGAAAGCGTTTTTTCTGTTCCTGTGGTGAGATATGGAGAAAGAACTTGAGAATAACAATACCATTATTAACCAGGTACTTTTCAAAATTGTTGATTTCCTCAAACCGCTGTTTCCAGAGTTGATTACCCTGGGGAAAATGATGAAGTTGTTGTCTAGCGAGGGTTTCTGGATGTACTCTTACTACCAATAATTCCTCATAATAAGAACGGTTAAATATACCAATCCTACCTCGTTCTGGCAAACACCTAGTAGATCGCCATAGGTAATCATGATCCAACTCTTCATCACTAGGTGCTTTAAAACTAAACACCTGACACCCTTGGGGATTTACACCAGACATAACGTGTTTAATGGTGCTATCCTTTCCAGCAGCATCCATAGCTTGAAAGATAATGAGGAGAGCATAGGTATTTTGGGCATAGAGAACATCTTGATATCTAGCCAGTTCTTTGATACCCGCTCTTAATTTTTTAACAGCATCAACTTTTTGATGAAATTCAGCCTTGTAGCTGGGGTCATAGTCCCCCAAGGAGATTTTCTTTCCTGGAGGGACAAGAAAGACATCATGATTCATTTAAAGACAGTTCTAGAGATGTTTTCTGTAATTCTACCAAACGTGCCAAAACTTCTTGACTGTGAACATTAGGATTAACTCCCAGAAAAATTTCTCTGAGAGTACCCTGTGGGTCAATAATAAAAGTATGACGCATGGAGAAAAAACCAATCCAGGATCCGTATGCTTTACTAACTGCACCATCAGTATCAGCTAACAGAGGGAATTTTAATCCCTGGGAGTCACAAAATTTAGCATGGGAGTCCACACTGTCCGCACTCACACCAACAATCCTAGTATTTTTTTCCAGATACTTGGGCAAATCCTGTTGAAAGCGTCGTGCTTCAATAGTACAACCAGAGGTAAAATCCTTAGGGTAGAAGTATAAAACCACCCAGTGACCTCTAAAATCAGCCAAAGAAATCTTCCCATCCCCCGTATTTGTGGGTAGAGTAAAAGTAGGTGCGAGCTGATTAACAGGGGGCAATTTACCACCCAGAGCTATAGCTGTAGGAGTAATATCTGGGGGAGTGAAATTCAACCAGGTCATGAGCGAGAAAAAAGCCAGAATTAAAATTCTTGTCAAATTCCGTCGGTAAATCAATGTAATCATTTCTATCTTCCTTTTTATCTTAGTTATCTGCATCTTCCGTGTTCTTCTCTATTGAATCACAACTTGCCGTTTTAATATAATCATTATCTCATTAAAGGTTTAGTCCTAAAACCCTATTCTTCTAATACAGATCTTTTTAACTCTCAATGTATTGATACAGCACTTTCCACTGTCATGAGGTACAATAACCGCACCCCGGGCCCCATCCCGCAAGCGATGAGGGGCTATGATGTACTTCATAACGAAAGAATCTGCTGTAAATTACTAGGCTTTTAAACATCTAGTCTAAGTTAATATTCTTGAGACTTATTACTATACTAATTGTAAATTCTTTCTTTAAATCCAGCCAATCTTACAAACTTGTGCTATTTTTTATATGGATAATAGTTCCATGTAGTAAAAAAAATCATGACATTTACAGTTCCAACTCAGTACGACTTCTTGGTCAGATTTTACCGATTAAGCAGTGTCAGCATTCTTAGCAATATGATGGTTCCCTTAGCTGGTTTGGTAGATATTGCTTTTTTAGGACACCTAACAGATATTCGACATTTAGCAGGGGTAATTTTAGCAACTATTTTGTTCGATTATCTTTATCGAATATTAAAGTTTATGCGTTCTAGCGCCAATGCTATTACTGCGCAAGCTGTAGGTAAAGATGACAACAAAGAGGTAATTTTAGCCGGTTTGCGTAGTGGTTTAATAGCTTTATTATTGGGTTTAGTTATTATTTTGCTACAATATCCTTTACAAAAAATTGGCTTTTTTATTTTAAGTGGTTCTTCAGATATCAAAGCTGCTGGAGCCGATTATTTTTCTGCGCGAATTTGGGCTGCACCTGCGGTGCTACTAAATTTTGTTTTATTCGGTTGGTTTTTGGGCAGAGAAATGAATTGGGTAGTCTTATTAATGTCAATTGTGGGTAATGGTTCCAATGTATTGTTAGATTATTTAATGATTTCTCGATGGGGTTGGGCAAGTATGGGAGCGGGTCTAGCAACGGCTCTAAGCCAGTATTTAGCTCTAATCGTGGGTTTAATATGGATGGTTTGCACTATCCCTTGGAAAATTGTGCCAGTGGCGATTAAGGAATTATTTAATTGGTTAGCATTGAAAGGAGTTGTGGCTTTAAAAGGTAATATTTTGGTTCGCTATATATTATTGATTTCCGCGTATTCTGTATTTACTAATTCAAGTGCGATCATGGGAACAAATGTCTTAGCACAAAACGGTTTATTGTTACAAATTGCTCTTTTAAGTCAATTCACAATTAACGGTGTGGGACTAACAGTACAAACTATGACAGCTAATTTTAAAGCTAAAGGTAACACTCAACAAATAATACCTTTATTGATAGTTGCTGGACTAACTAGTTTGGTCATAGCATTAAGCTTTGCGGGAACATCTATTTTATTTCCCAATCAGATATTTGGACTATTAACTAATCATACAGAAGTCAATCAAGATATTAACCAATATACTATTTGGTTACTTCCCATTTGCGTAGTTACAGGTATGACTTTTGTTTTAGAAGGTTATTTTATTGGTTTAAGAGAAGGAGGTACTTTGCGTAATGTGGTATTATTGTCCTTCATAGTCAGTTTCATACCACTAGTAATTGCTGCTTGGTATTTTCATAGTAATCATTTATTATGGTCTAGCTTGTTAGCTTATATGACTAGTAATATGCTTTTATTATCTGCATCCATACCCCAAACATTGAAAGATGAAAGTTCACAAAATGTCCTAGCTTGACGCTCCCCCGATAAATCCGGGGTCGCGGTTTAAGATAAAATTGACGATTTAACTCCAAGAAACTCTCTATCTTGCATCTATCAACATGTATTGTGACTACTTAGTACAAATTCTCACAGCCAAAGTCTACGACGTAGCCCAGGAAACACCCCTAGAATATGCTCCCAACTTATCAAACCGCATTCACAATAAACTGCTGCTCAAGCGGGAAGACATGCAGTCAGTTTTTTCCTTTAAACTGCGGGGTGCTTATAATAAAATGGCCAACTTACCCCAAGACCTACTTAAACAGGGTGTTATTGCTGCTTCCGCTGGTAATCATGCTCAAGGCGTAGCTCTATCTGCTAGTCGCTTAGGAGCAAGAGCAATGATTGTTATGCCGGTTACAACCCCTCTAGTTAAAGTAAATGCTGTTAAATCCCGTGGGGGAGAAGTAATTTTATATGGAAATACCTATGATGATGCTTATGCTTATGCTCGTAAATTAGAAGCGGAAAAGGGACTAACTTTTATCCATCCTTTTGACGATCCTCATGTCATAGCTGGTCAGGGAACTATTGGTATGGAAATACTACGTCAATACCAACAACCAATAGATGCAATTTTCGTAGCTATTGGTGGGGGTGGGTTAATTTCCGGGATAGGAGCTTATGTGAAACGTCTACGTCCCGAAATCAAAATTATCGGTGTGGAACCCGTAGATGCTGATGCTATGTATCAATCCTTAAAGGCTGGACATAGGGTGCGCTTATCCCAAGTGGGTTTATTTGCTGATGGGGTAGCAGTAAAAGAAGTGGGAGAAGAAACTTTTCGTCTGTGTCAGGAATATGTGGATGAAATTATGCTAGTAGATACGGATGCCACCTGTGCAGCCATTAAAGATGTTTTTGAAGATACTCGTTCAATTTTGGAACCTGCAGGTGCATTAGCTATTGCAGCAGCTAAGTACTATGCAGAAAGGGAACAGCTTCAAGGAAAAACCTTAGTGGCGGTAGCTTGTGGTGCGAACATGAATTTTGACCGTTTACGGTTCGTTGCAGAGAGAGCTGAATTTGGAGAGCGTCGGGAAGCAATTTTCGCAGTGAATATTCCTGAAAAACCAGGGAGTCTTAAACAATTTTGTGAATGTTTAGGTGATAGAAACCTAACAGAATTTAATTATCGCATTGCAGATGATCGAGAAGCTCATATTTTTGTGGGTGTGCAGATTGAAAATCGAGCTGATGCTGCTAAAATAGTAGAGAAATTTGAACTGCATGGTTTAAAAACCATAGATTTGACCGATGATGAACTGACCAAACTACATCTACGTCACATGGTGGGGGGACACTCTTCCCTAGCTCACCACGAACTATTGTATCGGTTTGAATTTCCTGAACGTCCAGGAGCGCTGATGAAATTTGTCGGTTCCATGTCCCCCGACTGGAATATCAGTTTGTTTCATTACCGCAATAATGGAGCGGATTATGGGCGCATTCTGGTGGGAATGCAAGTACCACCGGGTGAAACGCAAGAATGGCGGGATTTTCTGGATTCCTTAGGTTACCGCTATTGGGAGGAAACTCAAAACCCCGCCTATAAGTTGTTTTTGGCATGAGCAAGCACGTCTAGCTAGGAGTTGTTAGTAATTGCTGAACTGGCCCATTCTAGCGATAATTGCTGAAAATGCTCACCCCTAACTTCAAAGTTGGCATACTGATCAAAACTAGCACAAGCTGGTGATAATAAAACCGTGGTGGCTTGGTGCTGTTTAGCCAATTGTGCAGCTCTGGGAATGGCTTTTTCCATAGTCTCCACAATTTCAAAGTTACCATACCCTACAGTTTCTAACCTTTTACTAAAAGTTTCAGCAGCACTACCAATTAATAATACCGCTGCGGTTTTCTCTTGAATTCTCTTCAACCAACCTGTGTCGTCTCCTGCTTTTGCTTCACCACCAGCTATTAAAATTGTTGGACTTTTTACCGATGTTAAACCTACTTCAGCTGCATCGTAGTTTGTCGCTTTACTATCATTGATGAATTCAATTCCTTCCCAGGTACAAACATGTTGTAAGCGGTGGGGAACCCCGGGAAATTGTTGGACTCCATGGTTGATAGCAGCAATTTCTATTCCAGCTAATCTTGCTGCTCCCACTGACATGAGTAGGTTTTGCTGATTATGTTCTCCCACCATTTTTAGATCTGTGACTGCTACTATTGGTTGAGGTTCAGAATCAGCAGATAGTTTTTCCGTTACCCAGCCATTTTCTATATAAAACCCTTTTCCCCCTATTAAATGACCTAGTCCTTTGACACTTGTCCAGTAAGCATGGGGCCAATGTTGTAAACCAACTTTACTTAAATAAGCGTCGTCACCATTAATAATTTGTAAGCGGGAGTTTCTCAGCAGTTTAGCTTTAATATCATAGTAGTTTTCTAGAGTTTTGTGACGAGCTAAATGGTCTGGTGTAAAAGTCGTCCAAATTCCTATGTGAGGAAAAAGACTCCAGGAAGATTCTATTTGGTAACTACTGAGTTCCCCTATCACCCAGTCTGGTGGTTTTGCGCCTAAAGCTACTTCTAGAGCTACTTCCGCTACAGCATAACCAATGTTACCACAAGCAGGAGCATGAAGACCAGCTGCTTGAAAAATAGCCGCTGTTAAAGCTGTAGTGGTGGTTTTACCATTAGTACCGGTAATTCCCACCCAGGGAATATTTTGTAGTTGTCTCCATGCTAGTTCCATTTCTCCCATGGTTTCTATTCCCATTTCTCGTGCTTTAACCAGCAGAGGAATATCCCATGGAACTCCTGGACTAACTACGATTAATTTTGGTAACTGGTTCTCTTTTAATTCTGGGTTATTTCCTAATTTGACAGTGATTTGTTCCTGGGCAAGTTTTTGTTGTTGTTCCAGGAGAAATGGGGAGGTATTACTGTCCCAAATTTCTACCTCCCATCCTTCCTGTTTCAACAATCTCGCCGCAGCAATACCGGACTTTCCTAATCCCATTACAATGGCTTTTGGCATAGACTGTGCAGCATCCCTGGTTAAGCTCCCCCATCTTAGCGTTAATTGGCAAAAATTACACTGGTTTTTGTTAATTTTGGCTACAAGTTTTTGACGATGGCTCCAAAATCTGCTAAAATTCGACCGTGGTTACGTAGTAGACCTAGTAAATTCAACCGATTGCGTTTAATGTGTGGGTCTGGATCCATAACTAGCACACTATCTTCTCCGTCAAAGAATTGGCTGACCGTGGGGGCAATTTTTTCCAGGGCGGCTATTAGTAACTGATAGTTGCGCGTTTGTTGTGCAAGTTGGGTCTGGGGCACTAATGCTACTAGGGCTTGATAAAGGGCAGTCTCGGATGATTTTTGAAACAATGTGGGATTAATTAATTCATCCGGGATTAACTGTTGCAAGTCTAAATCCCCCTGTGCTGCTAACCTAGTGGAACGATTGATGGTTTCATAGATTCTCTCTAGGGTGCCATTATGGCGGATTTGTTGTAGATAGGTGGCGCGATCGCGAATGTCTAGTAGATCCTGTAGTGCGCGTTCTATATATTCCGGATCCTGTTCTCCTAACACGGCGTTAACTAGATCGTAATCTATGTGTTTTTCTTCTTGGAGTAGGGTGCGAATACGTTGGATGAAAAATTCTCGCAGGATGGATATTAAAGATTGAGCATCTTTATGGAAAGTGTGAGCAAAGGAAGTTGCTGTGTACTCTAATAAATACTCCAAATTTATTGGTAGGTTAGCAACCCAGGTAATATTCACAATGGCATTGGCGGCCCGACGTAAGGCAAAGGGATCGGAGGAACCAGAGGGAATTAAACCTAAACCAAAGATGCTAATTAGGGTATCTAGTCTATCAGCTAAGCCCACGATTTTCCCTGTGAGGGTGGTGGGCAAAATGTCATCAGCATTTCTGGGTAGATAATGCTCAAAAATGGCTTTAGCTACTTCCTCATCCTCTCTACTAGCTAGGGCATATTTTTCACCCATGATACCTTGTAATTCGGGAAATTCATATACCATTTGGGTGACTAAATCCGCTTTGCACAATAGAGCAGCTCTTTGCACTCTCTCGGTTTCAGTTTCTCCTAATCCCAATTGTTGACAAATCACCTGGGCTATATTCCCGATTCTTGTGACTTTGGCTCGCACAGAACCTAGATCTTCTTGAAATGTAACTGTTTCTAATTGGGGTAAAAACTCTTCTAGAGACTTGGCTAAATCCGCTTCATAGAAAAATCTCCCATCTGCTAACCGCGCTCGAATTACTCTCTCATTACCCAGTGCAATAATATCTGATTTTGCTGGATCGCCATTGGATATGGTGACAAAGTTTGGTAGTAGTTCTCTTCCATCCCGGTTTTTAAAAACTGGGAAGTAACGCTGGTGGGTAACCATGACAGTGGTGGATACTTCTGTTGGTAATTGGAGAAATTCATCTTCAAATCTACCCACCACCGCTGTGGGATATTCTACTAAATTGGTAGTTTCTGCCAACAACTCTGGATAGATTTCTGTACAACCACCCAACTCTTCTACAGCTCTATTTACCTGCTCTACAATTATTTTCTCCCGCTCCTCTGGACAAACTATCACATAACCATTGGCCAATGTTTCCACATATTCTGTCGCATGGGAAATACTCACCCTTCCCCGATGTAAAACCCTATGTACCCAGGAAATGCGATCGCTCTTAACTATTTTTTCCCCATTTCTTAATTCTAAGGGTAAAACATCCCCATCCAATAAAGCAACTAACCAGCGAATAGGACGAGAAAACCTCCCATCCCCACTCCCCCAGCGCATTAACCGCTTTCCTTCTAAGCTCCAAACCCATTGGGGAACTAGTTCGGTCAAAATTTCTGTTATGGGTCTCCCTGGGGTCTTTTTATTGACAAAGATAAAATCCCCCTTATCTGTAGAACGAACCTCTAAAGCAGATAATTCTACCCCTTGCTTTTTAGCGAACCCTTCTGCTGCTTTGGTTGGTTTACCATCTTTAAATGCTGCTTGGGCAGGTGGTCCCTTAATTTCTTCTTCCCGATCCAGTTGCTGGGATGGTAACCCGGTGATCAGCACTGCTAATCTACGAGGGGTACCAAAAACCGCTACTTTTTCTATGGGGAGACCATGAGCTTCCAGCATTTGGGGAATGCGCGATCGCCATTGTGTAATCGCGCTACTCAAAAAGCTTGCTGGTAGTTCTTCTGTGCCAACTTCTAATAAAAACGCAGTCATGGTTTTACTAATGTTTATCAATCAATTCCACCAGTTTACCTGGAGACGAGGGAAGTTGATGGACTGTGGTTGAGCAGGTTGTGGGTGTACAAGTACTGTTCTTTGACAATTGATGGGGGAAACCTATTTAATCTACTCTCTATTACGATGGGGATTGCTCTAGGAATCTGTGCTGCGTATGGAACCCACCAGGTGCTGTCTGTAATTGGTGAATGTATATCTCTTTTGCCATCGTTATCAGATATATGAATCTCCAAAATCCTCTCTGATGGAAGTTTTAGCCACTCTAGTTTTTCTGACAAGCTCTGATTACGCCAAATATTAACATGTGCTAAATCAACTACGATTTTCATCTCAGGTAGCTCCTCACAAAATCGGGTCAATTCCCAACTGTTATCCAACAGATAGTAATTCCAACTATTAGGAGGTGTGGGATACATGGTCTCTACCCCCAGGACAATTCCCCGCTTTTCACAGATTTGTTGTAAATTTTGAACATTTTCTTTAAACTGCCCATAGGCTTTTTCTCTCTCTTGACCTCTATGAAAATCTCCTCCATGAACAGAATACGCTGTTACTTTTAAATCTCCTAACCAGTCCATCATGCGCTCAAAATAGCTCCATTCCTGGGGTTCCGCTAGGTTGAAGCTTTTGTGAGTTTCTCCCCACACAAAGGCATGATGAGCCCTATAAGTCATGCCTTTTTGCTGAAATTCTGTAATCGCTTTGACTGCATCCCGATCACAGCGTGGACCAATTGCTAGTTCTACCTCCTTGATTCCTAATTCCCAGAACATGGTCAAAACTTGACGGGTTGATGTTCCACCATAGGCAGAAGTACTAAAATATAATTCCATCTGTTTATTTCCTAATAAATTCTTTTCATTGAATTGTATTCAAATACTGACACTGTAGGTTTTAACTCAAAAAGCTTGGCCACATAAAAAACTAATATGCCCATCTCTCCCCCTAGCTGGTCTATTTCTTGTTCTGAGTAATTCATACTTCTTAATAGATCCCTAATGGGAGATAAGATGTAGTAGGCAATCTGCTTCTCCGGAGAAAACTCTTTGCATCTGTTTTCATAAACACGCCTACGCTCTACCTCCATAGTACATATTCTATTTCCTAGTTTTAGGGAAATTTTATATCCATACAAGGTATATGTGCTTGTGTCATCATAGGCATAAGGATCCTCAAATTCTTGATAATCCCTAATAATTAAAGGCAGTTGTAATTTTGCCAGTAACCAATTGGTAGGATCTTTGTCAATAGCAGGTAGATCCTCTAATTCTTCCCACTCCCACCAACACTCGGCTATTCCTAGGATCTCTACAAACTGCTTAAATTCGTCCGTCGATAACAAAATACGAGGATCAACCTGCAAAGCATCAATTATCTTCTTCAGCTCTACATTCTGTGATTCTAATATTTCTCTTTCAGTATTTTGAATCTCTTTCATGGACTCATCTACGAAATGGTATAAAGCATCAAGTTGAGGAAGAAATCGATTAGCATGGGTTTCGACTAATACTTTGTATTTTAACAGTATTTTGTCTATACTAGTCATAGTTTTACTTGTATGGATATAGTTGAAAAATGGCAACCGTAAATCTATAACTTAACAGTTATCAGATATCTTGGGAGGCGCAAACCAGGATAAGTACTTTTCCGGAATTGATGAATTATATTCAAACACTGACACGGATGGTTTTAGTGTAAACAAACTGATTGAATAGACTACCAGTATGGCAATCTCCCGACCTAACTGTTGAATTTCTTCCTCTTTTTCGGTAATACTTTCCAAGATCCTTTCAAAATCACAGTCTCCGTATTCTTGTACGATTTCTGCCAGAGAACATTCTTCGATATACTGATCACGGTCGCGACTGTAATTTAATATTAAGGGACTTTTTTCTCCGTCTATCTCTAATGACACTACATGCTCATACCCGGTATAAAATTCTTCATCATCATAGGCATTCGTACACTCTATAACCTTGTAATCCATTAAACCTATGGGCAATTTAAAATTTGCCAACATCCAATTACTTGGATCCGTTCTAATTATGTCTATATAATCCACGTCCCAACTATACTCTATGTGATCAAGTTTGCCTAGAAAATTTTTAAATCCCTCTGTAAATAATATACATCTAGCATCAGTCCGTAAAGTATCAATTATCCTATTTAACCCGACACACTGGGCTTCTAGTAAATGATCTTCCCCATCATGAATCTCCTTCATTCGCTTATCTACAATCTGGCGTATATTTACGATTTGGTATCCAATCTGCTTAGCATGTTCTTCTAATAATGCTTGATGACTAGATAATAGTGAATCAATGTTCGTCATAATTTGCCTCCTACTTAATTGATCAACACAATGAACCGGGTAACCAATCCCACCCTACAGCTGGAAGGTTCCACTACCTTATTAGTATATTTGTTCTATAAAAAATTGGCAACCACCTAATGTTAAGAATTATTAACAGCGGAAACAGTCAATTCATGGTATTGTGTAGTCAGTTGTAAATGCTTAGTGAATATGCCTTGGTTTGTCAAAATAGAAGCAGGCCTAGTGGATAAAGCCACCTTTGATCAGTATGTGCCAGCCCATAGAGAATACGTAAAAGCACTAATAGACAAAGGACATAAAGCTAAAACTGGTTACTGGGCGAGAAAAGGTGGAGGGATGATGTTATTTGAGGCAGATTCTATGGAAGAAGCCCAGGCAATTGTTAGCGCAGATCCTTTGGTAATTAACGGTTGTGTTAATTACCAACTGCACGAGTGGAAAATTGTTTTAGAATAGTTGACCATTTTAGAAATTTCGTGTTATTATAAATTCAGACCTGGATCTATGCGATCTCAACGCCTAAACCTTGTCAGGACCGGAAGGTAGCAGCAATACGGGATGCTTGTGGTAGGCGTAGTCTCCGGGTTCCCCCATTTTTAGGAGTGCTTTACGGCAATGCCCGCTTTTGGAAAACTTGTAGAAAAAGCTTTTTACCTAGGTGTAGGTCTAGCGGCTTATGCTGGCGAAAGAGGTGGTGAAACCCTCAACCAAATGCGATCGCAAATTGAAAAATTAGCGGAGGAAATGGAAGCAAAGGGACAGATGACCACGGAGGAAGCTCGCCGTTTTGTGGAGGAGATGATCCAACAGGCTCAGCAGTCTCGGGGTACAGCACCAGACTCAGATAAAACCACCCCCGCAGAACCTCGTTTGATAGAAATAGTGGATGTGGAAGAGGTGGAAGAGAAAGACAAGTGATAATAAAGATGCAATTTGGTTTAGCTATTGCATGAAAACCTATGACATGGTGGCAAGAAGAATTACTTGATATTGTTTTAACCGTATCTGGTGAAGCAGAAAGACTATTCGAGGAAATCGATGAGATAGTGGATACTCTTTTCGATTTAACCGAGGAAATTGGCGAACAGGTTGGGAGTGCAGGTACGTGTTTAAGTGAGTTGTTAGAACCGGTGGTGGGGTTCTATTGGGATCTGGAAGATCCTAACCTCCCATATGAGGTGGAAGCTGATTCACTGAAAAATCCTGCATGTGTGGGTTGTAGTAATTATCATGGAGAAGTATATGGTGGGAACCTACTGGTTTGTGCCATGCATCCCTATGGTTGGGATGGGGAAAAGTGTCCCGACTGGGGGGGATAGAAATTTTTTTGTATCATAAAACATTATGATTTATATGTGCTTTTTAGTTAGTCCCAATAATTATGAGTCATTCCGTCAGTAACATTCTACCAAGTGAAGACCCCGTTAAAGAAGTAAAATATGGTGAGCGAGAAATCGAAGAGGGCAAACTAATTACCTTTCCCAATCCTCGCGTAGGTAGGGAATACACAATTGATATTACCTTACCTGAATTTACCTGTAAATGTCCTTTTTCCGGTTATCCCGACTTTGCCACGATTCATATTGCCTACATACCAGACCAAAGAGTAGTAGAGTTAAAAGCGTTAAAGTTATATATTAACAGCTACCGGGACAAGTACATTTCCCACGAGGAAGTGACCAATCAAATATTAGATGATCTGGTTATTGCCTGTGCACCCTTAGAAATGACTGTAAAAGCTGATTTTAATCCTCGTGGTAACGTACATATGGTGGTAGAAGTAAAGCATAAAAAGGGAGCAGCATCATAATCTTCATACCAATCTTCTGCTCCATTAGGTTCCCGGACGGAGACGGAGATGTTCTGGTATGTGATTGCGATCGCCCAACATTTCTAACATAGGACCATTAACATCAAACCTAACCATGCTAAGTGATGCTACCAAAATATTAATACGATATCTGTAGCATCCTAAATCAATTCCCAGTAGACTGCAAAGTATAATCCGAATCGTAGCCTTATGGGAGACCAGCAAAACATTACCCTGATGGTGTTTTTCTTTAATTTCCCTAATTACGGGAATAGATCGGTTAGCAATTTCTACAGCTGTTTCTCCTCCTTGAGGTGCATTCCATGCGGACTCCGTCAACCATTTAATATAGTTTTCAGTATAATTTTCCTGAACAAAGGACTTGCTTTTGGTTTCCCATTCTCCATAACTACCTTCTCGGATACCAGTTCTTAACTGCATATTTAGACCAGTTGCATCACAAAAAGGTTGAGCTGTAGCAATGGTTCGTTTCATAGGACTCACATAAACAGCTTCCCAAAATAAATTTTTATAAACATCAGCAAAACTATGAGCCATCTGGTTTCCTTCCGGTGTCAATTGTGCATCCGTTTCACCACAGAAATTGCCACTTTGACTAAAATTTGTTTCGCCATGCCGTAGCAGATATAAGTTGAGTGCCATAGTGTCCAATGGATGAAGATAAAGCGGTTTGTACAAAACCAGATTATCATTGGTTACGGTAGCGAACTGCTTCAGGTGAACCAGGATCATGAATATTACAGATCTCTCAAGTCCACCCATCTTATTAGATAGCTTGCTCAACCTTCGAGAAGCAGTAGAAAGAGATGGGAAAGCTATTTTTGACCAATGGCGATCGCACATCCAGCGTTCCCAATTTCTCCCTAGCGCCCTCAACCTAGCCCAGTATTTAGCCCTGCGGAGACACGACCTGCGTCCTTTGCAAGCTGCTCTTATGCCTTGGGGTTTATCTTCTTTGGGTCGTATAGAAGCAAGGGTGATGGCTAATCTAGATGCGGTTATTGCTACTCTAGCATTAATTTGCGAAGTTCCCATTCCTGCTCCTGTTACTCGTCCTGTTCTCACATCTTTTTTTGAGGGAGAGAATAGGTTAAGAGAACAGACAGAGTGCTTATTTGGTCCAGCGTTACCCCATCGTCGGGTGAGAATTATGGTCACCCTACCCACAGAAGCTGCTAGTGAATATGAAATGGTGCGGGAGATAATTGAGCGAGGTGCAACTTGTTTAAGAATAAACTGCGCCCATGACAATCCTATTATTTGGGAAAAGATGATTCAGAACATTCGTCAAGCTGAACAAGAACTTTCATCTCAATGTACAGTGATGATGGATTTAGGTGGTCCAAAAATTCGCACCGAAATAGTTTTAGCCCCTGCAGGTAAAAATCGCGTCTTCCGAGGAGATTTAATTGTTTTGTGTCGTAGTTTATCTAACCAAGCGATCGCAGATCCTATAGATAATATTCACATTAGTTGTACAGTACCAGAAATTCTGGACTTACTAACAGTGGGCACCTTAGTTTATATTGACGATGGTAAATTACGTACTCGGGTAGTTGATCAAGATTATCCTTTACCAGATGGTAGTTCTGGGTTTTTATTGGAGGTGACCCATGCTAAACCCAAGGGAGTGAAGCTATCTCCAGAAAAGGGACTAAATTTTCCCAACATAGTATTACCCCTAATTCCGCTCACACCAAAGGATCTAACTGATTTAGACTTCCTAGCTACCCATGCGGACATTATTGGTTATTCCTTTGTCCAACAAACAACAGATATCCAACTATTACAAAGCGAACTGGCGCAAAGATGCTTGCAGGGAGAACATCCAGCGATTATTGCCAAGATTGAAACCGCTGTAGCAGTTACTAACCTACCCGAACTAATTGTTCATGCAGCGGGGAAACACCCCTTTGGAGTAATGATTGCTAGGGGGGATCTAGCGGTAGAAATTGGCTATCAAAGATTAGCAGAGATACAAGAAGAAATTCTGTGGTTGTGTGAAGCTGCGCACGTTCCAGTGATTTGGGCAACTCAGGTATTAGAGAGTTTAGTCAAGGAAGGTGCCCCATCTCGTGGAGAAATGACAGATGCAGCTATGGCCGAAAGAGCTGAATGTGTTATGTTGAATAAGGGACCATTTATTACCCAAGCTGTCACCATCTTAGATGATGTGCTTACTAGGATGGAAGCCCATCAATTAAAGAAAACCCCCCAATTGCGGGCCCTGCGTTCCTGGGAGAACTTTTCTGCTTCAGGGGACGACACCATTTAATTGATAAGAAATAGGTTTTAAGTATCTATAGGTAAATTTCTCAAAACAAGTTTTTAAAAACTCATTTTGAGAAACTTATTTTCTGCTTTCGTTCCTGGGAGCTGTTAACAACTTGAGACTTGATGATTGGATATTGGTACACTCAGTTAGTAACATATTCGTCCATAAATGAGCGTAACCATCCCTTCATAGGCTCTTAATCCAATTATTTCTAACCATTAGATAATCACTGATCATGAAGGCTTGATCCCGTTTATCTGCTCTTAATTTAACTGTTAATTCTTGGTTATTTATCGTGCATCGGAAGTAAAAAAAAACCTGATTTTATCACTCTTCAGATATAGATTAGATATCTATTGGGCATAGCTAATTCAATATACTGATAACTGATTTAATAATTGACTTTTCTCAATCAATTTATAGCTAAAAAAATTTACAAAAATATACAGATAAAATCAGCCAAAAGAGTCTTACCTGGGATATATATTAACTAGTATATATTAGGGAGAAAAAATATGACTGAGAAAGATATATTACCAGGAATTGAACAATTTCGTAGTTTACAATCAACCCTAGGGGAGCGATGGAAACCCAGTGAGATATTTGACAATAGTGAGACTGATATTTTAATCATACCTTCCTTGAGTATTGATCAGCGAGAACTAGAAAAAGTTCAAGGTTGCGAGCATTATGAAGAAAGATTACTATTTTCTCTCATTCGTTTGCGCAACCCCCGAAATAGATTAATTTATGTCACATCAATGCCCATACATCCTAGCATTATTGACTATTATTTACAATTGCTACCGGGAATTCCTTTTTCCCATGCTCGCCATCGTCTATTAATGCTTTCTACCTACGATTCTTCTTTAAAACCGCTCAGTCAAAAAATCTTAGAACGCCCCCGATTAATAGAAAGAATACGCCAAGCATTACAGGTAGATAAAGCTTTTATAAGTTGTTATAACTCCACATTTTGGGAAGCAGAGTTATCTCTAAAACTGAATATACCTCTGTATGCTGCTGCGCCAGATTTACAGATTTGGGGAACAAAAAGTGGTAGTCGAGAAATTTTTGCCCAAACTGGTGTACCTCATCCAGATGGTAGTAAGTTGGTCTGGAATGCAAAAGAGCTGGCCAGGGAAGTGGCTAAGTTGTGGGAACGTCAACCACATTTAAAAAAAATAGTTGTCAAACTAAACCAGGGTATATCTGGAAAGGGAAATGCCATCTTAAATTTGTTTCCTTTAAGAGATTTTGCTCCCGGTAAAACCAACCATGTTGAAAGAGCAGAAGCCATTGAAAAAAGCTTTGTCAATCTACGTTTTCAAGCTCAACAAGAAAATTGGATAACCTTCTCTCAACTTATTTTAGAAATGGGAGCGATCGCCGAATCATTTATAGAAGGTGAAATCAAATATTCTCCCAGTGTGCAGGGAAGAATCACCCCCGATGGGACAGTAGAAATACTTTCCACCCATGATCAAATTCTAGGTGGTCCGGATGGACAAATTTATCTAGGGTGTCGGTTTCCAGCTAATGAGAATTATAGAGTAGAATTACAAGATATTGGTTTAGCTGTAGGCAAAAAACTGGCAGAAAAAGGAGCATTGGAAAGATTTGGCGTGGATTTTGTAGTAGTGGATCAAGGTAATGGTAAATGGGATATCCAAGCTATTGAAATTAATTTACGTAAAGGCGGTACTACTCACCCCTTTATGACTTTAAAGTTATTAACCAATGGGAGCTATGATTTATCCACCGGGTTATTTTACAGTCAGCAAGGAAAACCTAAATATTATGTTGCTACGGACAATTTACAAAAAGACTCCTACCGTGGGCTATTACCCAGTGACTTAATGGATATTATTGCCCATCACCGATTACATTTTGAGAGTGGAACAGAAACAGGAACTGTATTTCATCTGATGGGTTGTATTTCTCAGTTTGGCAAACTAGGTTTAACTAGCATTGGCAATTCCCCTGAACAAGCAGAAGAAATTCATAATCGGGTTATTCATGTGCTCGACCAAGAAACCAATAATGAAATTAATCATTACTCCCTATTCTCTAACTATGCTTTTCCCATAGCTGAGGATAGTTTTGGTTATTAATTCATTTGTTAAGTCGTTTATTAACAATGGGTCTATTCTGAAATATTTAATCTCCCAGTATTCTATACCGTATGTGGAGATACAGTTATATTGGGAGAAATCAATTATAAATACAAATAAATACAGAGTATTAAATACAGAGTATTAGTGACAATTGTGCTGATATTTCATGAAACCTCGAATTATTGTTTGTGGATTAGGTCGAACTGGTTATAAGATCTTTCGTCTACTGAGACAACAGGGCGCCCTAGTTGTTGGTATTCATCGTAGACCCATTGCAGGGGAAACTACAGGAGATGTGATTATTGGAGAGCTATGTGCAGCTTCTACCCTACAAGCAGCAGGAGTTGAACAGGCACATACTCTAGTAATTGCCACAGCTGATGATGGTATAAATTTATCAGTTATGATGCAAGCTCGGGTACTAAATCCTAATATTCGCATTATTAACCGATTTTATAATACTAATTTAGGAGAACGTTTAGATCATACCCTGATAGATCATCTGAGTATGAGTGTTGTAGGTCTAGCAGCACCCGTATTTACCTTTGCTGCTTTAGGAAATAAAGCTATAGGAGAAATTAAATTATTTGATCAAACCTGGCCAATTCATGAGGAATATATTGATGACAATCATCCATGGCAAGGAAAAAAAATTAGTGACCTATGGGAAGAAAAAACACGAATGCTGATTTATTATTTACCAACCACGGGAAAAATGAATTTGGTATCCGCAGTATTATCAGAACAACGTTTAAAAATGGGCGATCGCCTGATTATTGGTATTCAACCACGGGTCAGTTACACACGCAAATCATGGGCTAGGAAAATAATTAAAATCCTCACCAGTATTAGGCATTTTCAGAAGCATGCCCAATCAGTAATTGCCATGGCAATAGTATTATTTATAATCATTTTAATTGCCACACTTACTTATGTATATGCCAAATTAAATATTTCATTTGTGGATGCCTTATATTTTGCTGTAGGGATGATTACAGGTGCGGGTGGTAATGATAAAGTTGTGGAAGCAGCACCAAACAGCATTAAAGTATTCACAATTGTTATGATGTT
This sequence comes from Cylindrospermopsis raciborskii Cr2010, assembly GCF_003367075.2. NCBI lineage: Bacteria > Bacillati > Cyanobacteriota > Cyanophyceae > Nostocales > Aphanizomenonaceae > Cylindrospermopsis > Cylindrospermopsis raciborskii. The sequence goes on along the minus strand of NZ_CP065936.1, from coordinate 3,727,965 downwards.
AGCAGGAGCAGTGGTATTTGGTCTTTGGTATGCCATGTTAACAGATTTCGTCTTAGGAAGTCGTCTGAAACAATTTTGGGATGCAGCGAGAATTCCTCAAAGACACCATTATATTGTTTGTGGTTTAAGTGGGATTGGGATTAAAATTGTGCAGCAATTAAATGCCAGTGGTAATGAAGTAGTAGTAATTGAAACTGATACTCATAATAAATATGTAAGCACAGCTAGGGGAATGGGCATTCCGGTGATATTAGCGGATGCCAGTTTTCGGACAACCTTACAAACTAGTAATATAGATACAGCAAATGCAGTTTTAGCGGTAACTAATAACGATGCAATCAATTTAGAAATTGCCTTAAAAGCTAAAGGTTTAGCCCCAAAAATTCCCGTAGTGGTGAATTATGCTGACCCTGATTTTGCGGGAATGGCCAAACAAGTATTTGGTTTTGAAGCAGTATTAAGTCCTGCAGAATTAGCAGCGCCAGCATTTGCTGCTGCTGCATTGGGGGGAAGAATTATTGGCAATGGTATTATAGGTGATAACTTATGGGTAGCCTTTGCAACATTGATTAGTCCTAATCACCCCTTTTGTGGTCAGTGGGTAAAGGACGTAGCTAGATATGCGGATTTTGTGCCTTTATATGTAGAAACCAATAATCAAACCCTACATGGTTGGGATTTGTTAGAAACTAATTTAAGTCCGGGGGACATTTTATATTTAACAATTCCAGCCAATCGGTTATATCAGTTATGGCGTGAGGAACAGGAAATGGTGGGTTAGTGCTTGATAAAAATCCCCATTTCCTCAATACCTTAGCCAAAATCCTGAAACCCAATAGAATTCTGGCTAAGTTATGTATTTAAAAATTAACTAGACCATAATAAGTGAGAATCACATAAATTGTCCCAGCTAAAATCAACAGATTTCCTAATATTCCAAAGCCTGATGATAAGACTAGATAAATTGGATGGTAAGGAGGTTGTTGCCATTTCCATAGATAGCTTAGAGGCGCTTTATTTTGGAAATAACCCAAATTCTCTAGTTGTTGACGATAATACTGATCATAACGGGGAAATTGGCTAAAAGGTAATTCTCCCATACTATGTTGGGCAATTACTCTTCGCCGATGATAGGGAACTGTATAATCACCAAAATTACTTTCATATTCCTCACTATTGAGCAGTGCATCAATGAAACCTTGTCTTCCTTTTGTTCCCAAAATTATTGACCAAGCCATGGTTTCTTGTTTACTGTAGACGTTTCTTCCCAACACTCTCTGGATACACATTTCTACGAAGCGATAATTATTGTTCGTGTCGTAGTTCCGTAAACGAAAGGTCTCTGATAACAATAGTCCTCTAATAAAATCTCTGACGCTAATGCTATTGTGTTTTAATTGGGACTCCAGGGTTAACTGACGATTACTCCTCAAAATTTGCTGCTCATTAAAAATTTGCCGATAAGCAGCCCAAATTAATTCATTAACCTCTGGGATAGAAGGACTACCTTCCATGGTGTAAACTGGCGGATTTTCATCTCCAGGAATTTCAAAACTTTTTACTCTTTGGTTTTGACTGGATGGAGAATATTGTAGTAAAGGAATGGTCATGTTTATCCTGTGGAATCATTTTGGAGTTTGTAGAGCTGTTCAGGATTTACACAATTTCTATGGATTTGTAATCTATATAATATAATTTAATAATATCTCATTTAATCAGATTCTGTATCCAGAATAGCCAATATCTAAACCCAAAGCTACCGCTCCCCACAATGGAGCATCATCTCCTAAAACCGCTCGCACAATCTCGAAATTCACCTCTGGTAAAGCAGTTTGATGGGCTGTTTTTCTCACAATGGTCCAAAAACTATCCCCTGCTTTTGTAACCCCACCCCCCAAGATAAATCTCTGGGGATTGATCAAGTTAGCCACATTGCCAATACCTACTCCTAAAGCCCAAGCTGCTGTATATAAAACCGATTTTGCTAACTCATCTCCATTTGATGCTGCTAAACTGACTATTTGCCCAGTGATTAAATCCAAATTATTACCTACTAACTTTCGTAGTATATCTCCCTGGACATTCTCACCAGAACTGGTCGATTGTTGTGCCACTTTTTCTAATAATTCTCTGGCATTTTGGGCAATGTAAGGACCCGATGCAAAACGCTCTACACACCCTCTTTTACCACATAAACATACTGGACCCCTAGGGTCTACTACTACATGACCAATTTCCCCCGCCATCCCTCCTGTACCTTGCCAAAGTTGATTATTTAAAATCCATCCTCCGCCTACTCCTGTACTTATGGTAATATAAAACAAACTGTCGTATCCCTGCCCAGAACCAAACCGATGCTCCCCTATGGCAGCCACGTTCGCATCATTGTCTATACTAACTGGAGCTTTATATTCCTCTTCTAATAGCAGTTTCAACGGAATATTTTCCCAACCAGGTACATGATGAGATAGTCTGACTATTCCCGTTTGTGCATCCACTGGTCCACCAAAACTAACTCCTATGGCATCCGCTCTACGATTGTCTAGTACAGCACTGATGAGCGATCGCATGATTTCTAGGTCATTTAATGCGTCCCCATTTTTGGGTGATAACTGACTCTCACGGCGTAACCATTCTCTTGCGTCTGCTTCTACAGTACCTGCGGCCAACTTAGTTCCCCCGAAGTCCAGGGCCAATATTAATGTCATACGTTTTTAACTCCTATGCTCACATAATAATTCAGAATAATCGGAAATTTTCAATTCCATTGACCATGTACAAGTATTGAGAAAAATTATTAAAAATATGCTATATCTCACTCTTGTCTTTTGGCAATGATTCTGTTACCATTATCACTTAATTGCTATACTTCCCACAAAAAGCTAAAATTCGCCTTGCAGTGGATGAGTTATGGACTAAAAACTGCACACAACCCCTAAGTCTCTCCCATGCCAACAATTAGGAATTTTTCTCATTTAAGGATCGCTCATAGTTATGACTAAGAACATACTAATGCGTAAAGGCAAAATATTAAAATATATTAGGTACGACTAATTGCGTATATAGAGGTTATTAAGGGAATTTAAAGTATATTTAAAGTAAATCAAAATTTATTTTAAAAAGTAAAATCAGAGGGAGTATGTCACAATAGATTATTAATAAAATATTGTTAATTCTAGTGGTTAATTTACCAAGTTTATGGAAATCGCCATGATTTGCAAAAATAGTAGTTGTCAACACAATTTTTCCAATGACTAACTTAAAAAAATAATTGCTAAAGGTAACATGAAAAATTTTTTTTGCTCGGACTACTCACGACAAATAGGAGAAGAAATAATTGGTAGTGCAACCAACTACCAAACTTATATTTTAGTAGAATGTCCACCTCCTTGGATATCAGAAGCATTTGGCTCCAAATGGGTACCTAGTAACCTGCAATTGCTACACAGGGAGTTACAAAGTAAGAAACTACCAATTAGATTCTTATTGATTGCCAAGGAAGATTCCCATAAAAATCAAGAAACCACACTGCTGATCTATCATAAACCCCAGGGTTTAACAAAAAGTTATATTAAGCGAGAATTTAGGTTGCCGGATATTGAGTTAGTAGAGGGAGAAGTGAGAAAATGGTTGGCGGGTGAAAACAGTGATTACAAAATACAAAATAAATTTACTAGGGATATTCTTATTTGTACCCATGGCAGTCATGATCAATGTTGTGCTAGGTATGGCAACCCCTTTTATTTTCACGCCCAGAAGACAATTGTGGAGTTGCAATTAGAGGAAGTGAGAATTTGGAGATCTAGTCATATTGGTGGACATCGTTTCGCCCCCACAGCCATAGATTTACCAGAAGCTAGATACTATGGATTATTGGATCAACAGTCTTTACAAGCGATTTTATTTCGTGCTGGAGACATTAAAATCCTAGATAGGGTTTATCGTGGGTGGGGCCTTTTACCACCAGCGTTACAGGTTTTAGAGAGGGAAATAATTTATATTCAGGGATGGGATTGGTTTAATAACAAGGTGTCAGGAAGAGTGTTAGAACAGAGTATGGACAATAATACAATATTAGCAGAGCTAAGTTATGAAAATTCTGCTGGTTGTTTATATACTCTTCAAGCCAAACTTATCAAAGATACGGTCAAAACCCGAATCCTAAAAACTTCTTGTCATGCAACAGAAGAGTCATTAGTTGTTAAGTATGCTATTGACAACCTCTATGCTAAGTCCACAGAGGTTGTATCTGCGATTTAGAGCTTTTCAAAAATTTGTGAAAAAGTTAGTTCTCTAATTGTAACAGCGCTTGCACACGGGACTGGGTTGATGGATGACTAGAGAATAAATTAGCCAAAAACTGTCCAGAAATGGGATTAATAATCAATAATGGTTCAAAAGCTGGATTAGCATCTAAAGGTGTTTCTCTAGCAGCTGCTTCTAGTCTTTGTAAAGCTCGAGCTAAAGCTCTGGGATTTCCTGTTATTTTAGCAGCACCAGCATCAGCGGAAAATTCTCTGGTGCGAGAAATTGCCAACTGTATAATTGTTGCTGCTAGGGGTGCCAACATAACTGTCAATAACACTCCCAAGGGATTTCCTCCCCTGTTGTTGTCCCTTGAACCACCGCCAAACCAAAGACTATAACTCAACATTTGTGCCAGGAAGGAAATTGCACCAGCAACCGTAGCAGCTACAGCTTGAGTTAGAGTATCCCTATTAACTATGTGGGTAAGCTCATGGGCAATTACTCCTTCTAATTCCTCTTCTGGTAAAATATTTAAAATCCCTTCTGTTACTGCAACTGCTGCATGCTCTGGATCTCTACCAGTAGCAAAGGCATTAGCAGTATAAGTAGGTACAATATACAACTTAGGCATAGGCATATTGGCGCGGCTTGATAATTTTGCCACCATACGATGAAGAACGGGTAACTGGGCTTCACTCACTGGCTGAGCATTATATACCGCTAAGGCAATCTTATCTGACTGATACCAGGAAAATAGGTTGGTAATTGCTGCTAAACCGATCCCTAGGACTAGTCCACCACTACCACCTATAATCCAATAACTAATAGCAATTAATAATCCACTTAGAGCTGCTAATAGAGCAAGAGTCTTGAATTGATTTCCCATAGTTTGATCTCCCAGTTGTACAATAAAATTTATATGTGTAGTAACCTCACATAACCAATAGGATAAAACCAATAACTGGCTGTAATTTAATTTTATCCCATGGCAACATAATGTACAATGATGAAAACCTCTCCTCAAAGTACGGATTTCTCAATCTCAATGAGAATGCTATGTTACAAAATCTTACTATCCGTCAATTATTAGCCATTAGTTTAGGTGCGATCGCCGGTGCTTTAATTCGTTACTATCTAACCTTTTGGTTGACGCTGAAATTGGGGACAAATTTTCCCTATGGGACATTCTTTATTAATCTTAGTGGTTGTGCAGCAATGGGGTTTTTTACCGGTTGGATGGGACAAAAAACCATAGTTCCGCAGGAAGTAAGGTTAATGATCTCCACGGGCTTTTTAGGCGCATATACAACTTTTTCTACATATAGTTTAGAGTCCCTAGCCTTAGTTCAGGGGGGAGATTTTTTCAAGGCCATTTTTTATTGGTTAGGTAGTGCAGTTTTAGGGGTTACTAGCTTATACTTGGGTATAGCATTTGCTCGTTATTTACTGTAGTATGGAATCCGAGACCTGATGGAAATAAAATAAAGAGAAAATTTCCAGGATGAACTATGGGCGTCTTTGTACTAATTTTTAATGCTGGCACAGATAATGAAGGAATTCATTCCATTTTAGTGGGTAATCGTAATACAATTATGATGTTTGAATCACAAGACGATGCAACTCGCTTCGCTTTGATGTTAGAAGCCCAGGATTTCCCCATGGCTAAAGTTGAAGAGATGGATCAACAGGAGATCGAGGAATTTTGTCAACAGTATGGCTTTGACTGGCAATTTGTACCGCAAGATAGCACTGTTTTGATTACCCCTCCAGAAAAAAATGTAGAGAAAACAGATTGGGAACAGGGTAATTCCAGTGAAAAGACCAAGGAGGAACAACAGGAAATCTCTAGTTCTGAACTAGATAGTATTCGTCGGCGATTGGAAGGGTTATTATAGACAATTTACAATTATGGCGATCGCATCTTTTTTCTCAAGACTTTAAATAATGCGATCGCCTGACCTAGGCTAGAAAAAGGGTTTGACTAGGCTCCCACAGACTCTTTGGCAGCATATAACACTTCCGCCGAGATATCTTTAAATCCTCGTTCACGGGCAAATTTTTCCGTATTCCGTTTCACCTTACCTCGGACAAAACCGGGAATCTTATTTAATTCGGCCAACCCGTCTTTTGTCCAATTTAAATCAGATTCTGCAGAAATTCCCTTAGTAATTACCTCCTTAGTATCATGACCACCGAAAATTTCTAACAGGTGATCTTCCATTCCCAGGGTGAAGGAGTTATAAATTAAATCAGTCAGTTGATTTGTCCCTTCATAACCCATAAATGGTTTGTAACCTATAGGAAAGTTTTGTACGTGAATAGGAGCTGCAATAACTCCACAGGGAATATTTAAGCGTTTACCTACATGGCGTTCCATTTGAGTGCCAAAAATTGCTGCAGGTTCCACCCGGGCGATCGCATCTCCGATGGATCCGTGGTCATCTGTAATGAGAACCTCATCACAATATTCACTAACCTGTGCTTTAAACCAGTCAGCATCGTATTTACAATAAGTGCCCGACCAGACCACATGAATACCCATTTCCCTGGAAAGAATTTTGGTCATTGCTGCTGCGTGGGTACTATCACCGAAAACCACCGCCTTTTTACCGGTTAAATTCTGACAGTCAATAGAGCGAGAAAACCAAGCAGCTTGGGATACATACAGAGTTTGTTCGTTGATGAATTCTTCATAATCAACATTGGCACCTTGTTGATTAATTATTTGTTGAATTTGACGAATACATCTAGCAGTTTCCACCACACCCATAGGAGTAATATCCACATAGGGGGTGGCAAATTCTTCCTGTAAGTAATTAGCAGTTAATAGACCCAATTCCCGATAGGGAATCAAGTTAAACCAGGCCTTTGGCAGATTCTTCAACTCATGGACTGAAGCTCCTTCAGGAATAACTGCATTTACCTCAATACCCAAATCAGCCATTAATTTTTTCAACTCGGTGCAATCATGATTATTATGAAATCCCAAAGTAGAAATACCAATAATATTCACCGACGGTCTTTCAGTTTTACCACTTGGCAATTCCTCTTTTTTCCGAGCTTTTTCTATGTAATATTTAACAATTTGATGTAAAGTTCTGTCCGCTGCTTGTAGCTCATTTACACGATAATGATTAACATCTGCTAACAACACATCCCCTTTAGCATCCATTTGAGCACGGTCTACAAAGTTTTGTAGATCCTCCTGCAAAATACTAGAAGTGCAAGTAGGAGTCAAAACTATTAAATCCGGGTGTTCTTCCGCATCCTTACGAGTGATATTTTCTACTACTTTCTCCTGAGAACCGCGAGCCAAAACATTCCGGTCTACAATGCTAGCTGTAACCGGTGTAAAATCACGTTCTCTGGATAACATAGAACGCATAACATTAAAATAATCATCACCCAAGGGAGCATGCATAATCGCATGAACATTTTTAAAAGAACTAGCTACTCTTAGGGTGCCAATGTGGGCAGGTCCTGCATACATCCAGTAAGCTAATTTCATTCAGTCTTCTCCTGTAACAAGTTAAAGAACCTAAACCAACCTATAATCCAAGCTCAATCGGGTGGTAAGTAGGTACTAGGATCGTTTATTAAATTGGTTCTATCTTCTCAAACTCAAGCTCGAGAAACAAATAAGATTTATTACGATGGAACTGGGTATCCGCTGATAAATCAGCGGAGCATCAAAAAATGTAACTAGAATGTAAAATTATTGTTAAAGAATCAAACTTGTATTGGAATCGAAGACAGGAGATCTTGCCATGTTTGGATTTATCAAAAATTTAATTGCGGGCATTTTGAGCTTTATTAGTGGAATATTTGGCAAAAAGGACGAATATTACTTAGAGCTTAAAGAAGAAAATGAACCAACCACAGTAGTACAAGTAGCACCAGTAGTTAAGGTAGAATCGGTTGTAACACCCAAGGTAGAATCGATTCCAGCACCGGTGGAAAAACCAGTAGTAGCAAAGGAAACTACCTTTGCACCCCAATACCTGCTCACCCTAACTTCCCGAGCACGTCGTCGTCCTGGTGCCAACATGAGTGGTTTTATGGACATGGCCCGTGAAGCTAAGGTTCCCAGTTAGTAAGCTGGTAGTAAGCTTGGGGTCAACAGTTGAATCTTTGCTGCTATGACCCCACTGCTTCTAATCAGAACGCCTGCACTCAATTTTTCCCATCTACTCCATCTATAGGTCTAGCTAAAAAGCTATAATACACATTGGCAACCATGAAAACTATATTTCACTTAGCATTTCCCATTGGTGATATTTCTCAAACTAAAGGCTTTTATATTGATGGATTAGGCTGCATAGCTGGTCGAGAAAACCCCCATGCTTTAATCCTTAATCTTTATGGACATCAACTAGTAGCACATATCACTAAAGAACCCTTAACACCTCAAAAGGCCATTTATCCTAGGCATTTTGGTTTAGTGTTTATCCAAGAAGAAGATTGGCAAGAACTCCTAGAACGTGCCAAAACTAAAGAGTTGAATTTTAGAGAAGAACCAAAAAATCGCTTTGTCGGTTCTCCCCTAGAACACCGAACTTTTTTCTTGGAAGACCCATTCTATAACATCATGGAGTTTAAACACTACCGCTACCCGGAAGCAATCTTCGGTAGTTCTCAATATACAGGTATAGGTGACACTTAGGCGACACTTAATGCGGAGCATTTTTAGGTGGTGGTTAACGGTTTATCCTGAAATAGGTTAAAATAGGAGCAATAACAGCAAAAAAGGGAACTTGGCATGTTAGCAGAATACCAACGACACACTCAAGAACGGGGAGAATTAGGTATACCCCCATTACCACTAAATGTGGAGCAAACATCTCAACTATGTGAATTACTTAAAAATCCCCCTGCAGGAAAAGAAGAGCTATTATTACATTTATTACGGGACCGCATTCCCCCAGGAGTAGACCAATCAGCTTATATTAAAGCTGGTTTCCTCACCGCTGTTGCTAAACAAGAAATTACCAGTCCTTTAATTTCTCCTCTCACCGCAGTAGAACTGCTGGGAACCATGGTAGGAGGTTATAACGTACAGTCATTAATTAACTTGCTCTCCTCACCAGTAGCTGAAGCTGCAACAACGGCTCTAAGTAAAATTCTACTTGTATATGACTCATTCAATGATGTATTAGAACTTTCCCAGACTAATTCCTATGCTAAACAGGTCATAGACTCCTGGTCCGCAGGAGAATGGTTCACCTCCCGTCCTACCCTAGCAGACCAAATTACGGTTACGGTTTTCAAGGTTCCAGGAGAAACCAACACTGATGATTTATCACCCGCTACCCACGCCACAACCCGTCCTGATATTCCCCTGCACGCCTTAGCAATGTTGGAAACCAGACAACCAGGAAGCTTGGAAACTATCGCCCAACTTAAACAAACAGGATATCCCATAGCATACGTCGGAGATGTGGTGGGTACAGGTTCATCACGTAAATCGGCAATCAACTCCGTATTATGGCATATAGGCAATGATATTCCCTTTGTTCCTAACAAAAGAGCAGGTGGTTATATTTTAGGCGGTGCGATCGCCCCTATCTTTTTCAACACAGCTGAGGATGCGGGTGCACTACCAATCCAGTGTGATGTTACTCAAATGGAAACGGGTGACATTATTACCATTCACCCTTACCAGGGTGAAATCACCAAAGAGGGAAAAATCATTGCCACCTTCAATTTAAAACCGGACACGATTTTAGATGAAGTTCGCGCTGGTGGAAGAATACCTCTGTTGATTGGACGCACTCTCACGGACAAGACAAGACAAGCATTAAGTTTAGCGCCCAGTGATTTATTTATTCGTCCCCAACTACCAAAAGATACGGGTAAGGGTTACACCCTAGCGCAAAAAATGGTTGGTAGAGCTTGTGGTCTCCCAGGTGTGCGACCAGGTACTTCCTGTGAACCAATTATGACCACAGTTGGTTCCCAAGATACCACAGGACCAATGACCAGGGATGAATTGAAAGAACTTGCTTGTTTAGGTTTCAGTGCGGATCTGGTAATGCAAAGTTTTTGCCACACCGCAGCATACCCTAAACCAGTAGATGTGAAAACCCATCAAGAACTACCAGACTTTTTTGCATCCCGTGGAGGTGTAGCTCTTCGTCCAGGAGATGGGATTATTCACTCCTGGTTGAACCGGATGTTATTACCAGACACGGTGGGAACCGGTGGAGACTCCCACACTCGTTTTCCTTTGGGCATATCTTTCCCCGCTGGTTCAGGACTGGTTGCATTTGCAGGTGCTTTGGGTGTAATGCCTTTAGATATGCCTGAATCAGTTTTGGTCAGATTTAAAGGAGAATTACAACCAGGAGTAACTCTGAGGGATATTGTTAATGCTATTCCCTACGTTGCTATCCAGAAGGGACTATTAACCGTGGAGAAGAAGAACAAGAAAAATATCTTCTCCGGTAGAATTATGGAAATTGAAGGACTACCAGATTTAAAAGTCGAGCAGGCTTTTGAATTGACCGACGCTTCAGCAGAACGCTCTTGTGCTGGTTGTACTATTAAACTAAGTGAAGAAACAATTGCTGAATACTTACGTTCCAATATTGCCCTGTTAAAAAATATGGTAGCCAGAGGTTATGGTGATGGGCGCACCATTATGAGACGAGTGGCAAAAATGGAAGCATGGTTGGCTAACCCCATACTTTTGACAGCAGATCCAAATGCAGAATATGCAGAAGTGATTGAAATTAATTTAAACGACATCAAGGAACCTATTGTCGCAGCCCCTAACGATCCTGACAATGTTAAGTTATTATCGGCAGTTGCTAATGATCCAGTGCAGGAAGTATTTGTGGGCTCTTGTATGACCAATATTGGACATTATCGCGCCACCGCCAAGGTCTTGGAAGGTGCAGGCCAAGTAAAAGCAAGACTGTGGATAGCACCACCAACCAGAATGGATGAGTATCAATTAAAGCAAGAAAAGGTATATGATGTTTTTGTCAATGCCCATGCCAGAACCGAAGTTCCTGGATGTAGCCTATGTATGGGAAATCAAGCAAGAGTAGAAGATAATACAACTGTATTTTCTACATCAACCCGCAATTTTAATAATCGCATGGGTAATGGTGCACAAGTATATTTGGGTTCGGCAGAGTTGGCAGCAGTTTGTGCTTTATTGGGACGTATTCCCACAGTGGAGGAATATATGTCCGTTGTGGTTGAAAAAATTAACCCCTTTGCCGATAACTTGTATCGCTACTTGAATTTCGATCAAATTACCGGTTTTGAAGATCAAGGTAGGGTCATTAGCAAGGAACAGCAGGCAACTTTGATTTGATGCGGTCACCGACGTAGAACGTCGGTGATTATTGACAAAATTATTTAAGAGTATTAGTATGTCCTTATACAACTAATCAGAAATACTGATGAATTTTTACGGCAAAAATTTGCCAGGTTTGTTATTATTCATAATAAGTCAAAAGATTCGGTGCATCCGATCAGTAAGTGTGGCCTGCTGGTTTATTCAAAATTATAGATTGTTGATCACAGAGAGTTATGGTTGTAAATTTTGCCCGGACTACTGCTGGTACAGAATACCTAAGACGAGTCTTCCAAAGACTTGATAAACAAAGTTGTCCCCAATTGTTCAACTTCCATGCGCACACGGTATTTTCTGATGGTAAATTGCACCCCCATATACTTATGGAACAGGCGATCGCCATTGGGTTAAAGGGCTTAGCCATTACAGATCATCATAGCGTTGAAGGATATGAGAAAGCAAAAAATTGGCTAGAAGAATGGCAATGCCATCATCCTTTTAGTCCCGCACCCCATCTATGGAGTGGGGTAGAAATTAATGCTGAACTATTGGATGTAGAAGTACACATTTTAAGTTATAGCTTTGAAGTGGAACACCATCGCATGAAACCCTATTTACAGCGAGAAGCAGCTATAGGAGAAGAATATAATGCATTAAATGTCATTGCGGCTGTTCACGACGCTGGAGGAATAGCTGTGCTTGCCCATCCAGCCCGCTACAAGAAATCGCACTTTGAATTAATACCCAAAGCGGCTGAGTGTGGTATTGATGGAGTAGAATCTTTTTATGCTTACAAAAATCCCACCCCCTGGGAACCGTGTCCTAAACTAACTGCTGAGGTACAAATGTTGGCAGAGGAGTATGGACTAATGAGCACCTGTGGAACAGATACCCATGGATTAAGTTTATTGCAACGTTTGTAATTTAAATTTAGGAAGAAATTGTTAAAATCTGATTTAGAAATTGCCATTGATATAAAAAATGGTACAAATGGTAGTACAAAAGAAAACCCTGATAAATTAAACACTGGGATATTCTGCAATGATTACAGCAACAGCTAATAGCAAGTTCGACTTTGAAGATGAAAAATTTAATGCCCCACCCTCCCAAGTTCTCCCTTGGTGTCAAATGATCAATCCTCGCTACGGAGAGGACGGGTTGCAAAGTTATGGTTTGGCTATTAAACAAGATAATGCCCAAGCTGTAGGTTTCAAACCGGATGATAATTGGCAAGAGATAGAATACGAATTTGGATCCGGGGATGTGGATACGGTCTACATTACTACCACTCCCAGGTTGGTGATTATCCGTAGGGGACCTTTGTCAGTGCAGGACCGAGAAACAAAAATTAGGTTAGGTACTTTCAAAGACTACAAAGATGATTTTTTAGCTAATAAACTTAAATTTAAAATCTATACTCGCCATCTGATTTTTCTAGTTGGCGAAAATAAAAAGTTTTTACACCATTCACCTTTACAATTGACCCTGAGTGGTGTGTCAGGTGCTAGTTTTGGTAAAAGTTATTCCGAATATCAACAAGGTAAACTCTCGGGAGGTTTTGCAGGAGAACTAGAAAAAGCTTATGCTGGATTTCAAAAGAAATCCTTAGTTTCTAAAGGGTCTTTGTTTCACGCCCATGGGATTTTTTGCCCCATCATTGAGTGTGAAGAAAGAGGTGTGGAACCAAATATTATTCCAGTCGCTTGTACGGTGGATTATAAACATCCTACCCCTTCTACCTTGACTGATTATATGATTGCTTCAGATTCCCCAGAATCCCAAATCATTTGTCGCACTTTTGAGGAACATAAAGAATTCGGTAAGGAAGCAATAAAACCGGAAATTTCTAAGGGAGAAGTTCCCGGTGTTACCAGCTCCTATGTTTACGCCGATGATGAGGATTTTGCCTATCCTCCCTATTAAGTTAATTCCCTTTGTTGACTTTTGGACACGGACGATCGCCAGCTTTTGTCTCTTCCTTGAGCAGTAAGTAGTATAATGTACCGTTAGTACCCGTAACTCCAGCGCGATCGCCTGCTACTTTCCCAGTTCCCATAAAGTAGTCTACTCGACCAGGTCCTTTAATCGCACTACCTGTGTCTTGGTCTAGGACAAATCTGTCCACCCGGCGGTTTTCCATTCTGTTGTTACCCACAACAAAGGGAAAAGAGGTATTAATCAACGCTAATGCGCCTGGGGGCATGAGGGACTTATCTGTAGCAATAGAACGCTCTGCAGTTACGGGAACGCTCAGACTACCTGTAGCTGGATTGCCATTGGTTTCTCTAAAAAACACAAACCTTTCCCAGCGGGGTAAGTAGTTATCCATTTCTAGGGGATTAGCACGGAAATAACTGAGTAATTGTGGCATACTACCACCAGTTAGTTTGCCATCTTTTACCAGTTCCCTACCTATACTCGTCCAAGGATAGTCCGTACCCCCCGCAAAACCTATGGAGGTTCTTGTTCCATCAGGTAGTCTAATTTGGGCAGATCCTTGAATTTGAATGATGTATGGATCCAGGCGATCGCTAAACCACAGTAGTTCCAATCCGTTTAATTTGCCCTTACCCCCTTGTAAACCATCTTTACCCTCCAAGTCAACCCTTTTAGGATGGGGTTTTGTCCATTGTTTAAAATCTGGTGGAACCCTGTATATGGGATATTGATATATAGCTGTGCGTTCCCGACTAGCTACATATTCAGGTTCGTAATAAGCAGTAAATTTTACCGTACCATTGCCATCGTTACCTATAGACTGGTAGAAGACGAACTCGCGGTTCACAGCTGCTTGTAACTCTGCTGCTGACCGGGAATTTACAACCAGTTCCCTAAAACGTAATAAACTGCGACGCACCCTGTCTAAACTAATTTCCTTAATGGGATAGTTGGCGTATGCTTGAACTGCTCTATTAGTTCTTAGATAATTTAAACTCAGATCAATAGCATTTAATAAAGCCTGGCGATCGCCATTTTTTCCCCATAGTTGTTCATCCCAACCTAGGCATTTTTGAGAATTGCAGGCGCTTTCTGATGTGATTAGTTGTAGCGGTGGGACAACCGGAGGGGGAGTATTTACCTCTGGAGTATTGATCACAGGGACCTGTATGGGTATTGGTTTTGGACTCGGTGTGTTTTGAGCCACAACTGAAACTACGGGACTTGCGAGAGTAATTCCCAGACCCAAGAAAAAGAAACCAAGAGTTTTGATGATCATTTTTGCTGTGTGTACACCAGGAACAAAGTAATTATTACCAGTACCAATATAGCACTCCTCGGAAGTTGGTATATGATTTCCACAGATGGTAAGAATTATAATTGAGTAAGGGACCTAGAAAATGGAATATTTCCCAGCTTCTTTAGATATTCCCATCCTCTTTGGGGGTAAACCTTGCGATTTAACAATTTACTCATCCAGTTTGCCACCTTTGGTCCATTCCATAAACCCCCATCTTCAGGTGGTAATTGTAAAGTTTGCTGCAAAAGCTGTAATTGTTGATTATTCAATAATCTTGCTGTCCCTTTGTTATTTCTTCTGAGATCCCCTAGAATCTCCGTCCCATAAAGGTTGTAACTACGAACCAACTCATAAATCCATGGCACACCATATCCCGTTATTGCAGACACTTCTGCGGTGGTTTTTCCTGACGCTAATAACCATATAGTTTGATAATGAGTGCTTTCAATCTTATTTTGTGATTGCTGATAACGATTTTCCAGCTCTTGAACGGTCAAGTGAGGCTCAATCACAATACACTTTGGCATATCCCCTCCTAGCAAACCCTAGCAAATTAAAGATGTGTTATTCCTGTAGTCACAAGCTACAGTTTAAAAACTGCTGGAGGAGATTTAGGGGAGATATGGTGGAGAAATCGGGGAGAATATCATGGTTTCCTGACAATTATCTCCCTTGACTTTTAGCCAAAGGAGCCCCAAGATTTTTATCTTAAACCGCGTTTCGGTCAACCAAAAAGTCTAAATCGTGAGAGTTTGCTTTCAATAGCAACAGTCAAGAATTGCTTAATCTCATCTGCATCAGCAAATTCTGCTATATGCTCCGCACTTAAATCAAAGGGAAATTGTCCCTCTAATTCTGGACGATGGACATGTACGAACATAATTTGTTCCGTTCGCTTGTGTTCAAACGCGTAACCTATTTCTATACAAACATTGGGACTGGGAATTAACTCAGAGAAATCTTTCCCCTCAATGCTAGTAATTGGTGTGGTATCAGCAATGAATAACAGACTTTTACGGATCTTCCGCATAATTGTGCGGTTTAATCTTAAAGGTTTATTTCTTGACCGGGATGATTCTATCAGTGTTAAGGGCACGCGGGACTTACTATTTAGGGTTGTTATGGTTTCCTGTAGGTTCTCCCTGAATAGGTCACTGGACCTTGCATACTCGGTTTGAAAAGAGAAAAAAATAGTTGGTTCTAACTGTGATAACAAACTTTGTTTTGTCAAGTAAATTTCATGACTAATCAAATCAACGTTAGCCACAGAATAACCACCACTACCCTCAATATAAAATTCTATGGAATCACCTTCCAAATAGTGTTTAAACCAGGTTGCTGTTCTTACCTGGTCAGCATCCTCCAAAAAATCAGCCCGCAAACCAGACTTGAGCAAACTCTTCTTACTCAGACGAATGTCTGGAGGTCGTTTTTCCAACTCTGTAATTGGTTCATAATCCCGTATATACCATGCTCTGAGCGCAATTATTGACATAAACCGCTGTTGACATTATTGAAACTCCCTGCGATCGCTAATTATATCACAAAAATAGGAGAAAATCAGTACAAAATTACCATCAGTAAAAAGTTATATCCACACAGCGCAACACCCAACATCTACCGACTTGGTGACTCCCCACTTTTGCTGATCCTATCCAGGGATGTGCCTGCTTTCACCACCTTGAGCTACTAAGGAATGAATACTGGTCACACTACCCCCTGTGTTACTAACTTGAGGGAATACAAGCACTCGCGTTGGGTGTTGTGGTGTTCAGACGAGACAGATTGTAATTCAACAGCGTTTTCAACCTCTTACTACTTTTTGACTCTAACTCTAGCTGTTCGATCTGCCAGGGAAGCCTCTTTTTTGGCTTCAACTATAGAATAACACCTTCAAATTAGAGTTACCAGAGATTTGCCATTTTTGTAACAAAACGTAATATTCTTCAATTCCTCGACCGAATTTGGTTGCGTATACCCATGAGAATTTTCCCGAGATGGTTTTCTCCTGTCTTATCAGCACCACAACCCCAGAAATAATCTACGGGTGAGTTTTCTACTAATGTTTCATCTCCCGTTCCTAACAAAACCTCCTGGATTTCCTGATGGCTGAGAAATTTCTGCCAAACTGCTGTTTTCATCACATCAATTTTAATCAAATTCCAGTCTGGACGTGATTTACGTGTTTCACATCTTCCTAAAGCAGCAGCTATTTCAGGAGTAGGAGCACTGCGAATTAGAGGTATAATGACATTGTCCTGGGTGTGAACAAACTTTTGCGACTGATAATAATGTTCAACAGTTGCCCAGTAAACACCCTCAATTTCAATCGGATGGGGGGAAAAGTTGGAGAAACAGCCATAAGGTTCACAAACTTTGTAAAAATAAATAGTCATTTGAAAATCGCTCCAAGCTGTTATTGACAAGTATTGACACGTAGCATTAATATATTACACCTAATCACACCCATAGCTACTCTCCAAAAAACTGAACTCATTCCCCACGCTTATATTTTGTCAGCTACTTGCTATACCTTCCCCATTCCTGTACAATCTTTCAAAAGTCAGTTGCAAGATGTCTATTAAAAATACGATAGTTATGGGCAATAATACTTGGGAAAAAACAACCTGGGAATGGGAATTATATTTGTTCAATCAGCGAATACAACAATGGTTAGAATACCAATATTCTCAACTTTTTAAAAACATCCCAGAAAATTCAAGATTCTCCATTAGTGAACAAATCCTGCAAATTCTACAGGTATTATTTTGGCTGATATTGGTTTTATTATTGGGTTGGGTAATTTGGCGTTTATGGCAAGAATTTTACCCGGAAATATATACCTGGTGGAAAAACCTCAGTTCCACCTTTGGTCATCCCTGGGTCCCTGATTCTCCTCCTCAGCTCTCCAGCAATTTCCTATTGGCTAAATCTCAAGAGTTTTACCACCAGGGTGACTATCAAAAAGCCTGTCAGTTCCTATATTTTTCCATGCTCCAACAATTGCACGAAAGAGCGATCGCCCTTCAACAACCAAGTCGCACCGATGGAGAATATTTACAACTACTCCTGGGCACTGTTGCTTCCATTCAACCCTATGAGACTTTAATTACTACTCATGAGCAGTTATGCTTTAGTAACCACAAGGTTTCATCTGAAAATTATCAACACTGTCTTCAGTCCTATCAAGAATTATTCAACTCCCCTTAATTATGCTCCCCCCTAAACGTCGACTTTATCTAAGTGCGATCGCCTTGGTAATGGTGATCTTGGCTATTTTCAGCTTTACTCCTAGTCAGAATATCAAAAATGGTTCTAGTTATAATCGCGGGCCAGAAGGCTATGCTGGTTGGTATGCTTTTATGCAAAATCAAGGGGTAAAGATCCAGCGATGGCAAAAGCCTTTTGTAGAAATTGAGTCAGAAACCAAACCAGTAACCTTGATTCAGGTCAATCCTGAATTAGTGCCAATCAACCTAAATTCGGTAGAAGGCAATTTTGAAGCTCAACAAATTAAATGGATAGGACAAGGTAACACATTAGTTATTCTAGGGATCAAACAACCATCAACAGCAGCAGAATTTACTACCTATCAAGAATCACCCTTGGGTAGAGTCAAGATTGACACTAGCAGAAGATATGTTGAACCCACCAAGGAAGAAGTTTTATTAGGAGATCGTTTTGGTGCTGTGGTTTGGCAGTGGAAATCTGGTAAAGGAAAAGTAATATTTGCCACTACTATCCATCTCGCTGCCAATGCTTACCAGGATGAGGGCAACTTTAGTTACTTAGCAAAATTAGTTACTGATGGTAGTGAAAAAATTCTTGTAGATGAATATATTCATGGATATAAAGATATTAATCAAGATACTAATTATCAGAGCAAACAAGGAAGTTTATTAGATTACTTCGCCAAGACTCCATTATTTCCAATGCTATTACAATTAAGTGTGGTAGTAATATTATTAATTTGGTCTGGCAATCGTCGTTTTGGTAGAGCTATCAAGTTAGATCTACCCATTACAGAAAACAGTCAGGCTTATATTCAAGCATTAGCAGCAATTTTACGCAAAGCCCAATCTAGTGATTTTGTTTTAGAAATGATTGGCAAAGAAGAGCAGTTGCAACTACAAAAGGTATTAGGAATGGGAAACACACCAGCAAACCAAGAGGATTTAATTAAAACTTGGCAACAACAAACTGGTAAAAGTCCAGCGGAGCTAGAAGAATTACTAAAACTACAGACCAGCAAACACCGTATTAGTGAAAAGAACCTGTTAAACTGGTTAGCTAAATGGCAAAGTCTACGGAAAAATCAATCCCTTATCTAAATTTACTTATAAAACAAAATTAAACACATGAGCATAACACATTCATCTGTAATTAACCTGGGAAAAGAAGTAAACAAGGTTATTGTGGGACAATCAGGTTTAATCAAGCAATGTTTAATTGCATTCCTAGCAGGTGGTCACATAATTTTAGAGGGAGTTCCCGGAACTGGAAAAACTTTGCTGGTTAAAGTTTTGGCACAACTGATTCAAGGAGAGTTCAAAAGAATTCAACTAACACCAGACGTGTTGCCATCGGATATTACGGGTACGAATATTTTTGATTTAAACACCCGCAACTTCTATTTGAGGAAAGGTCCAGTTTTTACAGAAATTTTACTTGCTGATGAAATTAACCGTACCCCTCCCAAAACCCAAGCTGCATTACTAGAAGCAATGGAAGAATTACAGGTGACCCTAGATGGTGAAAGTTTGCCATTACCCGATTTATTTTGGGTAGTTGCTACCCAAAACCCCCTAGAATTTCAAGGAACCTATCCCCTACCAGAAGCCCAATTAGATCGGTTTCTATTTAAACTGGTGGTAGATTACCCAGATCAAACAGCAGAAAAACAAATGTTGTTTAATCGTCAATCTGGTTTTACAGGAAAAAGATTAGATATTTCTCATTTAAATCCAGTTACCACTGTAGATAATATACTACAAGCTAGACAAGCTGTGAAACAGGTGAATGTAGCCGAAGCTATAGTGGACTATATTCTGGAACTAGTGAGTAAGACCCGTAAACATCCCGATTTAGCCCTGGGCGCGTCTCCCCGTGCTGCTGGAGCTTGGTTACAAACATCTCAAGCATGCGCTTGGGTTGCTGGTAGAGATTTTGTCACCCCCGATGATGTGAAAGCAGTTGCTGCTCCCCTATTGCGTCACCGTTTGATTTTAAACCCAGAAGCAATGTTAGATGGCTCAAAAATCGATTCGGTCATAACCACTGTAATTAATCAGGTTCCCGTTCCTAGATAGTATGATTCCAGCTAAAAAAGTTTATTTCTTATTGGGTTTAGGAATAGTGATTTCACCCATCTTATCAGTGATTGTGGGTATTTACCAGAGTATTACCTTTACCCTGTTATTTGATTTGGTGGTCATGGGACTGATGGTGATTGACTGCTTCAATATCAGAAGACATCGGGTGAAAATTAGTCGTCAACTACCTCTACGTTTATCTATTGGACGTGACAATTTAGTAATATTGAATGTAGAGTCTGGGAATGTCAATAGTGCTATTCAAATTCGTGATTACTATCCCACAGAATTTCCCGTATCCACATCTAACCTCACAGTTAACCTTCCCCCAAATCATACTCAGGAAGTAAAATACACCATTAGACCCAATCAACGGGGAGAATTTTGGTGGGGAAATATTCAAGTTCGACAGTTGGGAAATTGGGCTCTAGGGTGGGACAATTGGCAAATTCCCCAAAAAACTATGGTTAAGGTATATCCTGATTTGTTAGGACTCAGATCCCTCGCTATTCGTTTAACCCTACAATCTTCTGGATCTATCACTAAATTGCGTCAACAGGGAATGGGAACGGAATTTGCTGAACTCCGTAATTACTGCATGGGGGATGACCTGCGGTTAATTGATTGGAAAGCCACAGCTAGACGTGCTTATGGAAATATGAGTCCCCTAGTAAGAGTTCTGGATCCAGAACAGGAACAAACCTTGCTTATATTACTAGATCGTGGTAGATTAATGACAGCTAATGTACAAGGGTTAAAACGATATGATTGGGGTTTAAATACCACATTGTCTTTGGCATTAGCAGGATTACATAGGGGCGATCGCGTAGGGGTGGGGGTATTTGACTCCCAGGTGCACACCTGGATACCTCCCGAACGAGGACAAAATCACCTCAATCGACTTATAGACAGACTTACACCTATTGAACCAGTATTAGTGGAGTCTGATTATTTAAATGCCATTACCTACGTAGTAAAACAACAGACTCGTAGATGTCTAGTAGTGTTAATTACTGATTTAGTCGATGTTACTGCTTCCCGTGAACTACTAGTAGCGCTATGTAAACTAGTGCCTCAATATCTACCTTTTTGTGTAACACTCAGGGATCCTGGGATTGATCAAATAGCCCATACTTTTAGTCAAGACTTAACACAGGCTTATAATCGAGCTGTTTCTTTAGACTTAATATCACAAAGAGAAATTGCTTTTGCCCAGTTGAAACAACAGGGGGTTTTAGTGCTGGATGCACCAGCAAATCAAATTTCCGAGCAGTTGGTGGAAAGGTACTTACAAATCAAAGCCAAAAATCAGATATAAATCCTTTTGAATTGAAACTTCCCCTGAAAGTCTATATAGAAATCGCTAATTTAGAAATTACTAATTAGCAATTCAAACAATTCACCCCGACAATCACCTTTAGAATTAATATTCCGTCTGGCTTTCACTCGCTTAATATTGTAACCTTGATAAAGGTCATCAAAAAAAGTATTTTCATGATTAAAATTTTTAACATCTGAATTGCTCAATATAAAATAATGTCCATTGACATGTATTTGATCGCAAAAATTTTTAAGTCTAAGTTGATCTTGGTCATTGAAATTTTCCAAAGAGTAGGATGTAAATGCCGAAGTATCATTAATCGGTTTATAAGGAGGATCCAAATAAAATAGGGTCGGTTGTTGGGCATATCTTATAGTTTCTGTAAAATCCCCTTGAAAAATTTTAACATTTTGTAAATGGTAATGGACCGAAACAATATTATCTACATTACAAATTTTAGGTTCTTTATACTTGCCAAAAGGTACATTAAACTTACCTTTTTTATTAACTCGATATAAACCATTAAAACAAGTTTTATTTAAAAACAGCATTAGAGCAGTTTTATTAACTGGAGAAAATTCACTATCCTCTTGATTAAACTCATCTCTTTTGGCTAAGTAAAATTGTTGTTTATTCTCAAGTGAGGTGAGATTATAATAAGTTTTTTCAATTTCTGCCAGCACTAAAACTAATTTCCTGTAATCCTCCTTTATTAGCTTGTAGGTACTTATTAAATTTGAATTAATATCATTGATAATAATGTTATTTATTTGAGGAAAATTTGATAAAATATAAAATAATACTGCCCCCCCACCAACAAATGGTTCAATGTAAGTATAAGTATTATACTTAGATATATGATAACTAATTAGTTTATCAAGTTCATTAATTAATTGAGTCTTACCACCTACCCATTTAAGAAATGGTTTAGGATTTTGTGCAAAAGCTGGATTAAATAAAGACATAAATCTGAGGAATTCCTATAATTTTACTTCGTCCTCTCTGTGGGAAAAAAGTCTCCATCCAAAGTTTGTTCCCAGGAATAAGGACAGGATTGGGGAAAAAGGTCATAAGAAAACCCGGTTTCACGTACAGCTAGGTCTAACCCATTTTGATATGCTGCAAGAAGGACTTCTTTGGTATATGGTTTGAGACTGGGATTCTCTTCCAAAAGGACTTTTATTTCTCTTCTTTGCTCTCGAACCGTCGCTAACCAGCTATTACCTCTGAATTTTGCTTGATACTCCCATTTGAGCAGATGTCCCAGTAAAACTCCCAAGCGGTTTCTCAGCTCCTTTTTTTCCCTTCTCCCCAAAGCTTCTATCTCCTCCCACAGGTTTGGTAAATCCAAACATTCCCATTTACCCTCTTTTATAGCCTTAGCTTGATGTTGCGTCCATGCATAAAAATCCGTTTCATAAAGACTCATAGTATTCTTCACCTTCCTCAAGTTCCGGAAACCAGTTTTCCGTTAGTATGCGATCGCCATCCCAGGGGAATTGTTCAGGGAACTGGTCATAAGCAATAGAGGTTTGTTGGCTTGCAGCATCTTTTGCATCTGCCCAAGCATCTAACCACCACTCTGGGTCTTGTAAACAAGTTTTTAAGCTAGGCGTTTTCTGCAAGCGACATCTAATACGGTCCCGTTGGGTTCTAATTGTTGCTTGCCAACTGGACCCCCTGAGCAAAGGTTGATACTGCCATTTAAGGAGATGACATAACAAGACAGCCATGCGACTAGCTAGTTCCCTTTGTTCGCTCTTACCCACATCCTCTATTTCCTCCGCAATATGCTCCAGGTCAAGCAAGTGAAATTGGCGACTGCGTATAAATTTAGCCTGTTGATTTGCCCAAGCGACAATATCCTCATCATAGTTGGTAGCATTCATCCTAATTTCTCCTTTTCGCCAGCGATCGCTATTCCTCCTATCTCCTAAATTATATCGCTACAAAATTTTTCCCATTTTTCCCTTTGACCACAAAAAACTTAATTTTTTCTTATTGTTCATCTTTATATTTATATATGATACATGTATTAGAGCTGTTGGGAAATAAAAGCATATTTCCGGATGACAGAACTTCCCCCATCCCGATTGAATTTATGCTGCATCTAAATAGAAGTTCCATAGCCCTGCACTGACCAACATCAATTGATCATCAAAATCGGTCACACGATTCCTATATACAGAATGTACACAGTTATATCTCTTAATTCCAGAGTGAGCGTGCTCACACACAACTCGCTGACGACTGAGTTCTCGATTCTCCTCCTTTTGCTGCTGTGTTAACTCCTTACCTTTCGGTTTCTTGTGTGGTAAATGGACATTGACAAATTCTTTCTCCAACCCATGAAAACCCAAATCTCCCTCTATTGCTACTTCATCAGGAATGTATTGCACTATCTCTGATTCATGGAGTAACCGTTTGTCATGCACTTTACCTGCTCTGGTTTTCGTCCGAATAATCACTCGTTCTTGATTCAGGACGCGGTCTAACTTCAACATTAATGTCACCCTACTTGTCTGCTTGATTATTATCCCTTATTTTCCAACAACTCTATTATGAACCTCGTGACCTGTTCTTTTTTCGTATGCAACTAACTAAAATGTTAAGTCATATTAAATTTTCAGATATTTTTATAGCTAAAGATGTTAGTATACTGAGCGTAAACTTACCGAACACGTAAAAATGAAATTCTTTACTTCCTTAAAAAATCTGCTTGTCTACTCATTAGTATTGTTGGTTTCAATTGGCAGCTTGTTGTTTGCTCCACCTATCGCTATTGCTACTCCCGTAGACTTTGTAGGTGTACAGTCTATTATTGATACAACAGGACTAACTGCCCAGCAAACTGATGACTTAATTCTGTATTCATATTATAGTGTTGATACAAAAGGATTAACTGTCGAGCAAATTGATCAATTAATTGCATATTACAGGGGCGAGAAAAAACAGGTTTCTGAAAGCAAAATTCTGACAGTGGACACAATTAAGGAAATTTTAAAAGACCTTAACGCGGAGATTAATAATTTAATTGCAGCAAAGAAAGCTTTATTAGGAACTACTAGTTAAGTAAGTCTAAATCGTTACCTAGTCCTCATGTTTTCACCTCTCCCCGCTCTAAAGAGACGGGGATTCATTATAAATTATCTTACCATCCCATAAACATAGTTTTTTCTTATTGTTCATCTTTTATATATAAGTTAAGGGACTAACTTAATATTTTCACGTATTTGAGCGCTATTTTTATCCCTTCGACCACAGAAAAACTTATCTCAACCCCCTATAAATATAATTTTTTCTTATTGTTTATCTTTTATATACGAATTTATGGGTTAATACGATTGTACAACCATTTTAAGTTATACAACCCCAAATAATTTGGTCACGTTTGGTAAATTGCCTGTTGGGTTTTCTCCACCCAACAATAATGGAAATCTATATCCCGCTGGTGTTTCAATACTACTAATATTTGATGTTCCCCCCTTCGCGAAAGAGCGATCGCTTGTAGGTAGGCACAATTATTTGTAGGATGGTTTATCCATGCGGGCGTTGGGTTTCATCCTTCAACCCAACCTACATTGTCTTATATTTAATTCCACTCACTACTATTTGATATTCGCGAGCGATCACTACTCCTTATCTATCTCCTAGCACCGCACGATTTTTCCCATCTTTGGTAATTACCCCCGCGCCCATTTTTTTCTCCATCGGGGGGGTTGACTATTGTCTCTTGGACATGATACCCTCATAATGGAAATCTGTGCACTTTTTTCGCGAATGCTCACACTCCATTATACTCAACCCTCATAGTACCACATTTTTATCCCTTCGACCACAGAAAAACTTATCTCAACCCCCTATAAATATAATTTTTTCTTATTGTTTATCTTTTATATACGAATCTATGGGTTAATACGATTGTACAACCATTTTAAGTTATACAATCCCAAATAATTTGGTCACGTTTGGTAAATTGTCTGTTGGGTTTTCTCCACCCAATAATAATGGAAATCTATATCCCGCTAGTGTTTCAATACTACTAATATTTGATGTTTCCCCCCTTCGCGAAAGAGCGATCGCTATCTATCTCCTATTACAGCACCGCAGGATTTTCCCCATCTTTGGTAATTACACCGGAAGTCCTATTAATTTCAAGTGAGGATATCTAGGCGCCGATTTTTTCTCCATGGGGGGGTTAAAATATAGTTAGCTAAGGTTGGTTTTACTTTATAGGTTTTATGACTCCAGTTATTTTGCAAAAGCTTAATCCTATCGTTCTTGAAAAACTCAAATATCTTGCTCAAAGTCATCAACGGACTTTAGAAGAAGAAATCACATCTATTCTTGAAGATATCACGGAAAATACACCTATAATTACGCCTCAAAATAGGGGCTGGTTTCCTGGTTTTTTTGAGGAAGTTATTGGTGGATGGGAAGGAGAACCACTGGTTAGGGAGCATCAAGCAGAAGCGCAGGAGAGAGATTTTTTGTCAGGATTTTTCCCATCTTTGGTAATTACACCGCAAGTCCTATTAATTTCAAGCGAGGATATCTATTTACCCACGCGCCGATTTTTTTTCAATGGTAGGGGTTGACTATTGTCTCTTGGGGATGATACTCTGACAATGGAAATCTATGCACTTTTTTTATAAATGCTCACACTCCATTATAATCAACCTTCATAATACCACATTTTTATCCCTTCGACCACAGAAAAACTTATCTCAACCCTACTGATATTTGATATTCCCCTTCGCGAAAGAGCGATCGCCATCTATCTCCTATTACAGCACCGCAGGATTTTCCCCATCTTTGGTAATTACACCGCAAGTCCTATTAATTTCAAGTGAGGATATCTATTTCCCACGCGCCGATTTTTTTTCAATGGTAGGGGTTGACTATTGTCTCTTGGGGATGATACTCTGATAATGGAAATCTGTGCACTTTTTTTATAAATGCTTACACTCCATTATAATCAACCTTCATAATACCACATTTTTATCCCTTCGACCACAGAAAAACTTATCTCAACCCCCTATAAACATAATTTTTTCTTATTGTTTATCTTTTATATTTATATATGAATTTATGGGTTAATACGATTGTACAACCATTTTAAGTTATACAACCCCAAATAATTTGGTCACGTTTGGTAAATTGCCTGTTGGGTTTTCTCCACCCAACAATAATGGAAATCTATATCCCACTGGTGTTTCAATACTACTAATATTTGATATTCCCCTCGCGAAAGAGCGATCGCTATCTATCTCCTATTACAGCACCGCAGGATTTTCCCCATCTTTGGTAATTACACCGGAAGTCCTATTAATTTCAAGCGAGGATATCTATTTACCCACGCGCCGATTTTTTTTCAATGGTAGGGGTTGACTATTGTCTCTTGGGGATGATACTCTGACAATGGAAATCTGTGCACTTTTTTTATAAATGCTTACACTCCATTATAATCAACCTTCATAATACCACATTTTTATCCCTTCGACCACAGAAAAACTTATCTCAACCCCCTATAAACATAATTTTTTCTTATTGTTTATCTTTTATATTTATATATGAATTTATGGGTTAATACGATTGTACAACCATTTTAAGTTATACAACCCCAAATAATTTGGTCACGTTTGGTAAATTGCCTGTTGGGTTTTCTCCACCCAACAATAATGGAAATCTATATCCCACTGGTGTTTCAATACTACTAATATTTGATATTCCCCTCGCGAAAGAGCGATCGCTATCTATCTCCTATTACAGCACCGCAGGATTTTCCCCATCTTTGGTAATTACACCGGAAGTCCTATTAATTTCAAGCGAGGATATCTATTTACCCACGCGCCGATTTTTTTTCAATGGTAGGGGTTGACTATTGTCTCTTGGGGATGATACTCTGATAATCGAAATCTGTGCACTTTTTTTACAAATGCTCACACTCCATTTTCTTTATGATTTATTAACAATTTCTAGTTGTAATCTTCCCAAAATTAGATAAAACTTGAATGGGATTGGTCTTCCCAAAAAATAAAAAGCCCCTACGTGCGGACAGAGCAAAAGTCATCCCTAAGACTCATCAATCCATACGGATTGAGGTTAGGAAACATGGCTGTGACTAGATTGGTGTTCAATTAAAAGTGTTTGATTTTGAACCCTACCAGTCTGGTGAATCCCCATACCTAAAGGTAAGAGGTTGGCAGTTTGAAACAATTCAAGACCAAAGGTCTGAGTAGCTTTGGGTAGATCCTATAGAGCGGAGAGTCAATTATGGTAAAGATAGTGCCAAACCAACATAATGATGTCAATATTTTAGTAATTGGGGCAGGGGTAAGCGGTCTAACAACCGCTATCTGTCTGAGAGAAGCTGGTTTTAATGTGATTATTATTGCAGACCGTTTCGCCCCTGATTTAACCTCTGTTGTCGCAGGTGCGTTGTGGGAATGGCCACCAGCGGTTTGTGGTCGTCATGGGACTCCTAGATCCCTGGAACGCTCCAATGGTGTATGACCGCTTACAATAAATTCAAGGAAATACACGCAGAGTTTGGTTCACAAGAAACAGGCGTTTATTTAAGAGACTCCTATTTTTATTTCCGAGATATTTTGGAAAATCGACCCGCTGATTTTCGCAAGATGAATGAACTCAAGGACAAGGTTGATGGATTTGAAAGAGGATTACACATCGTTAAAGAAACCATTGATTTAACTTTCCAAGGAGGCATAAAAGATGCTTTTAAGCATATGGCTCCCATGGCAAATACTGATGTCTACATGAAGTGGTTACTGCAATACGTCAAGGATATTGGATGTGAAATCATCCAGGAAAAAATTACTGTCAATGTAGTTCAAAATGAGCACGAACTTCTCCGTCGCTTCAATGCAAAAGCAATTGTTAATTGTGCGGGACTAGGTTCTATCGCAACTACAGGAGATACTTCCATGTATCCCTTGAGAGGCGCACTTGTCAGAGTTAAAAATTTAGGTGGAGTGATCACAGATGCTCATTGCATTTCCCACGATGAAACTTCATCCTCTGAACAAGACATTATTTTCATTGTTCCTAGAGGGGATGATTTAGTAGTTTTAGGAGGATTAGCACAGCAAGACCAATGGGATACAAACTTATCTTTGGAAGTGCCAATTATTCGACAGATGTATGATGGTTGTTTGCAATTTCTCCAAGAATTAAGACCACTCCCACTTGATGAACAAGAGCCTGTAAGAACTGGTTTGCGACCATTTACAGAAGAAAATGTTTGTGTAGAAAGAGTGCCAAATACTCGGGTATTTTATAATTATGGACATGGAGGAGCAGGTGTAACTCTATCATGGGGATGTTCACAAGAAATTGTCGAGTTGGTACAAGAAATGATCCGCGAAGATGCCAATCCAGTTGCCTTTTTGAGTAATAAAATAGATACCAATAAGCAGACTATTTTCGTGCTGCATGATATGCTCCCCAGCAAAACTGATTTTAGAGAGATTCAATCAAGCAATAGAAATCTAGTTTTACTCTGTAGTAGGAGAGGAATAAGTAAGGTTATACCCTCCCAGTATCAACACTTGAACCTTGTGCAGATTGTAGAACCCTATAATTTGCAAAATCTCCTCCAAACCTATCAACAAATTAAGGCAGCTTATGGACTACTGGATGATAATTGTCGGATTGTCACCAATGATGAGTATTCCGTACTATTAGCCGCACAGTTACGTGAAACCCTAAATTTAGCTGGCGATCGCCCCACAATGATCCGCCAATTTACTGACAAGAGTTACCTCAAATCTGCCCTCAAAAATTCATCCATTCGTGTACCAAAGCATCTAATTTTTAATCAGAGCCAATACCGCCAGGAGGGAATTTCTTACTTACAGTTTGTCATCAAAGAACTGGGTAATGACATTTTTGTCAAGCCTGTCATTGGTGCGGGAAGCGAAAAAACTAGAAGAATACATACTATTGATGAATTGAAAGCTTGGTGTAACAGCAATGTAGATTCTGATGATGAATTTGAATTTAATGAATTTATCAGAGGCGAATTATACAATACAAGTGTTGTCATGAAAAATGGTCTACCTTGTTATTTTGCTGCTTGCAAACACTACCGACCTAATGATGATTTCATTTACGGTCATGCAATCGGGAATATTGTTGTTAGAGAGGAAGATCCAAAATTTGAGAAACTGCGACAATTCTCCAGTGATACGTTGCAAAGTTTAGAACACGATTATCCCAAAAATGGTGTACTCAACATTGATTTCTTCCTACAAGAAGGCAGTGAAGAACCAATTCTCATGGAAGTAGCAGCACGCACTCCTGGCGGCCTTGTATCAAAAATGTTCTACACATATCAAGGAGTACGTCTCAACGAATTACATCTCCAATTACAGATGGGAGATGATCCTGAAATCATCCTCAAAAACAGAAGTGAATGGAAGTATAGTGCTTACTCGATTCATCCAAAGCAGGAGGGTGTGGTGACAGAAATTGAGAAGCCAATTCTCGACAGTGACGTGGAAGTTTATTGGCAGATTTATCTGGGAGAGACACTCAAGGTATCAGAAAGTATGAGAGATGTTGCTATTGCCATGCTTTTGAGCAATCATGACTTTTCAACACTCGAACAGGATTATAAACTAGCTAATTCTCTCAGTTTATATAAGACTAAAAAAGATTCTTTCCAGGAATTAAAAGCTGTTTTTGTAGCCCTGACAGTATAAGCAAATATGGCGGTATACACCTGATTAAGATACGGTTACTAAATTATTAAGCATGTAGGAGCGTGGGGCTTATACTTCTAGCTTATTTTATACCATTCTAGGGATAACCGCCATATCCAGTTCAAGTTTAACTGTTATGGTTCAGTAAGCTATAATTATCTTCCTGTAGCGAGTATAATGTTTTATACAACAGACAAATAAAATATCTTTCAAAACTTATGCTTGAGCAACCAGGTTTACCACTAAATAGTACCAAAAACTATTCATTTTCATGGGCTTTTGTTTGGTTATTATTAGGAGTTTTTATTTTATCCTTTGGGGCAATTTTTACTCGACTGAGCGAAAACGAACTTGGACCAGCAGGAACTAGTTTTAATCGTTATTACATAGCTACAATTGTTTTGGCTCTGTGGGAAGGAACTCAATATGGGATGAATAATTCATCTAACCCGAATAAATCCATTCAGTTGAAAGATTGGGGAATTTTTCTTTTGTCATCAGTATTAGGAACGGCTACTATTTTTCTTTGGGCTTTGTCATTAACTCAAACCAGCGTTGCTAATTCTAATTTACTCCATAATTTCACCCCTATCTTTGCTGTATTAGGTGGATGGCTGTTCTTTGGTCAACGTTTTGATTATAAGTTTGTATTGGGAATGACGTTAGCAATCATTGGGGTAGCTATCATCAGTTTTGGAGATTTTCAAGAAGCAGTTAACTCCCTTTATGGTGATTGTTTAGCTCTTCTATCTGCTGTTTTTTATGCTCTCAATTATCTAGTTCGAGAAAATCTTCGTTCCAAATTTTCAGCCTCCACTATATTACTGCGGACTTGCTTATTGGGTGGATGCTTTACTTTCTTAATTACATTAACTACTGAAACCCAATTATTTCCAACCTCTTGGCAAACTTGGCTCACAGTTATTTCTCTAGGGGTTTTGTGTCAAATTATAGGACAGGGATTACTAATTCATAATCTTAAGCAATTTTCTTCGGGTTTTGTGACGCTTTTAATGCTCATTGAACCTTTGCTAACAGCTTTATTCGCTTGGGTAATTTTTGGAGAAAAATTGAGCCCTCTTAATTGGATAGCATTTTTTCTGATTTTAACAGGTATATATATAGCAAAATTAAGCATTGGTTCAGTAAAGCTGACTGAGGAAACCTCAGGAGACTGATCGACATTCCCCCCAGTATACTCAACATTCACAAAGAGAGACTTTTAAGATTTGGTTCACAGTTAGTTTTCGCTATGTGTGAGGAGCTTGAAACTTAGACCGAAGACGAGGATATCTATTTACCCACGCGCCGATTTTTTTTCAATGGTAGGGGTTGACTATTGTCTCTTGGACGTGATACTTTGACAATGGAAATCTATACACTTTTTTTTACAAATGCTCACACTCCATTATAATCAACCCTCATAATACCACATTTTTACCCCTTCGACCACAAAAAAACTTATTTTACCATCCCATAAATATAATTTTTTCTTATTGTTCATATTTATATATATGAGTTGAGGGATTAATACAATATGTAGTTATACAATATAACCCCACATAATTTGGTCATATCTGGTAAATTGGCTGTTGGGTTTTCTCCACCCAACAATAATGGCAACACTACTAATATTCGATTTAAATGTTAATCAAGTTCTGTAAAAAAGCTATATAGCTTGTTAATTCATTAAAGACCAGAGCTATTGCCCTTTCATAAATATTGGCTAAATAGTCCAAACGAGACCAATCATAGTTAAAATCGTAGTAATATCTTTTAAAGTGACGGAATCGTCGTAACTCATCCAATAGTTGGTAGGAGTGGTGGGACAAAAGAGCTTGACGAATTCCGGGAATCTCAATCCGCATTTTGCGCAGCAGTTCTTTATGCCATTGGGAATCATCCAGGTGGTTTTCAAATTCTCTAGAGATGCGTAGAAATATAGTTTCTAAACAAGTATAAGTATTACAAAAGATATCCGCCAGCAAAACTGCATCCCGAATATCTCGTTTGCTCTCATCGGTAAAAAATGGTTTATAGGTATTATATAATTTTTCCAAATCTGTCAATACCTTTTGACTTTCTTCAATTTCTGCAATTAGAACTGGTAAACTATCATGATGCATAAATGACCTTACCCTTAAGCAATAGGATTTGTTGAAAAGCAGGATGAATGTCTTCCCAACGAATCAAATCTAAAGAAAAGTTAGTCATAGCTTCTGCATCTGCAAACAAGCGAAGAAAAACCAAAGGTTCAATACCCAACACTGCCAAATCAATATCAGAGACAGAGGAGAAATGTTCTGGCGCTAAAACTGACCCCCACTGAATAATTTGTTTTGGCGCGTAGTCCTGAATAATCATGGCGACAATTCTTTCCGAGTCCAGTTTAGCCTTTTGCCAAAGAAGGTGACGCTCATCTTGAAGTGACCTTTGTTTATCCAGATAGAATTCCTTTGCCTTAGTATAATCAAACATTATATATATATCCTCCCTAATTTTTAATTCTCCCATTTTAGCTTCCATGATATATAATAAGGGATTGTGTCAATTATTAGCCACCATGCCTAAACTCAAGACCCGAAAAGCTGCAGCAAAAAGATTCCGCGTTACTGGTAGCGGTAAAATTGTGCGTCGCAAAGCCTTCAAAAACCATTTGTTAGAACATAAAACATCTGGCAAGAAGCGTAGTCTGTCAAAAATGGCAGTTGTTGACGAAAGGGATGAAGATAATGTGCGCTTAATGTTGCCCTATCTATAAGTCTTGTCAACTTTGGAATTAGTTAGCTATTTAGTTAATAGCTAGTCCATAGTTAAAGTTGTTGAAATTGTTGAAATCATCCAGGTAAAGTAAAAATGACTCGTGTAAAACGCGGTAATGTTGCTCGTAACCGTCGCAACAAAATCCTTAAATTAGCCAAGGGTTTTCGTGGATCCCATTCTACCCTATTTAGAACTGCTAATCAACAAGTAATGAAGGCACTCAGAAGTGCCTATAGAGATAGAAAAAAGAAAAAGCGTGATTTTCGTCGTTTGTGGATTACAAGAATTAACGCTGCTTCTAGACAACAAGGTTTAAGCTACAGTCAGTTAATTGGCAACTTGAAAAAAGCTAATGTGGAGTTGAACCGGAAAATGTTAGCACAATTGGCAGTGTTAGATCCTACTACTTTTGCTAAGGTAGCTGAATTAGCGAGTTCTGTAAAAGGTAATTAGTTAGTTAAGTGCGCGAGGAATTTCTCTTCGTGCACCAAACCATGCACCCAACCAATGAAATTTTTCCTTTTTTTGTTAAGTTTCCTCCCCCTAACCATCTTACTTTTTTCCTGCGTGCTTTTACCCTTACCTGGCATAATAAATACCAGCTTGGCAGCAACCATGCAGGAAATTCAAGAAAGGGGGTACATAACCATTGCGGTGAAGGATAACACTCCTCCCCTAGCATTTAGGGATAAACAGGGCAATTTACAGGGTCTGGAAATTGATTTGGCCAAACGTTTGGCTAGGGACTTGTTGGGTGATTCCCCAAGTTCCAGGGTTAAATTGCAAGTTAAATTCCAACCGGTAACTAATGTTGAACGTTTACCAGCAGTATTCAACCATAAGGTGGATTTAGCCATAGCAAGAGTCACTGCTACTCCATCTCGTTCCCGCATAGTTAGCTTGAGTATACCTTATTACTATGATGGCACAGCTATAGTGACAAAAAACCCTGCTATTCAAAAACTATCAGACCTCAATAAGCGTCGGATTTGCGTACTCAACTATTCCAGCACTATTCCCCATGTTAAATATGCTATTCCCCAAGGGGAGTTGGTGGGCGTGAATTCTTACCTAGAAGCCAAAAAACTATTAGATAATGGTCAAGTAGACGCTTGTGCAGCAGACTCTACTGTATTCCAAGGTTGGATAGAACCACAATATAGCCAATACAAAATACTACTGGACAGACTGTCAGTAGAGCCATTATCAATAGTGATGCCCAAAGGATTGCAGTATGATGACCTAAGAACAAGAGTGAATGACTTAATAGCTGATTACATGGCGCAAGGTTGGTTGAAGAGTCTCTATTAAACCTCTTGACAGGTATCGCTTTAGTCGGAGTCAGTTAGAGACCAGTCTTTTCAAAGACTGAATACGTCTTTTGGCAATAGAATTACTCGGGTTGAATTTAACTGCTTCTTGGTAAGTTTGTAAAGCTTGCGAGGGGAGCTTTTTCTTCTCGTAGGCGTGGGCAAGATTATTCAAAGCAGTAACATAGTCTGGTTTTAACTTGATTGCTTCTTTATATTGTCTAATAGCTAAATCATATTGGTCTTGACAGAAGTAAACATAACCTAGGGCATTATATACAGGAGCAATATCTTTTTCTTCCTCTTCTTCAGCTGCTTTAATAGCCTTTTGGTAAAGGGTAATAGCCTGACTAAAAACCTTTTTCTCGGAATAAATACTTGCTAGTTCGTAATATTCCTGGGCGGAACCCTTTTCCTTCGTCAATTTATTGTTTAAGCGTGCAAGGGAGTTTTCAGTTTTGCGGGTTTTGAGAACCTGACGAAAAACACTAATGGCCGCAAACAAAAGTAACCCAACAAATACTGAAAGATAAATGATAATTAGGTTGTTATCCATACTTGATAATTTACTTGGCAAATTCCATGGAATTAATTTATAGAATTAATTTATAACTAGCTTAACATCAAGTAAGTACTGACACCCCCCTTGGTAAGGGGGGTTGGCGTGATGAGATAGAGAATTAAATCCCCTAACTCCCCTACATATTAGTATCTGGTAGGCTTATGAACAATAAAGCTCAATACTTGACACTGTTTGATGTTATCAAAACCCACAACCCGAATGTAGCAGTTGCTGTATTGAGAACGACAAGACTGTACTTCCCCTAACACCTCACGGGTGGTTTTGGCGTTGAACAGGGGTAGCTTCCACAATGTCCAGAAAAACTCTGTAGGTTCAGAAGTCTCATTGAACTCCACCGCAGGAATATACCCTTGGCTCAAAATGTATTGCACTTGTTTCTCAATTTGCGCGTCCGACAGGGGAGGAAGATAGGATAGGGTTTCGTAACGACGCTCTTTTGGTAAGGTTTGCATAGCTAAACGCTCTGTGGCTATAGTTTACTACTGATTGTGCTGGTTTTATGGAGAATTCTTCTAACCAGCTGGGTTATCTAAATTGTTATCTGGGTGAGGTTCAAATACGCTTAGTTGGGTTATTCGCTCAAGATGTTGACGACGCTGCTCCATGTTGGCTTGCTGTATGTTAGTCCGTACCATCTCTGGCAAAAATTCTGTGATTTCTGCCGCAATGTATTCCCGCACTGTCATAATCCGCAAGGCTAAATCCGACTTCTCTCGAAACAGCTCTTCGATGTATCTCTCTCCATCTTGAACCTTTCCTGCAGAAAAGTTATGTAGCCAAACCGCCAAGGGTGGATTAGTTTCGCTCAACTGCACTAATACTATCCTCAACGCCTGGTATGTTAGGTAGCTCTGGAGAGTTTTGGCAGTCTCTTTGGCAATTTCCCGCAAATTCATATTTGAACCGTCCCCTCGATAAAAGGAATAATGCAATTTTTAGGATGAGGTTATGATTGCTTCATCCTTGCACTTTTGCACTAGATCAGACGGTATCAACTGTCTCAAATTCAAATTTGATTTCTTTCCACAGTTCGCAAGCAGCTGCTAATTCAGGTGACCACTTGGCAGCTTCCCGAATAATGTCGTTACCTTCACGGGCTAAGTTACGACCTTCGTTACGCGCTTGAACACACGCTTCTAAGGCTACACGGTTAGCTGTGGCTCCAGGTGCATTACCCCAAGGGTGACCTAATGTACCACCACCAAATTGTAGTACGGAATCATCTCCGAAGATCTCTACTAGAGCTGGCATGTGCCATACGTGAATACCACCGGAAGCTACCGCCATTACCCCAGGCATGGAAGCCCAGTCTTGGGTAAAGTAAATACCACGAGATTTGTCTTGTTCTACGTAATTCTCACGTAATAAATCTACGAAACCCATGGTGATCGCGCGATCGCCTTCTAATTTACCTACTACGGTACCGGTGTGAATATGGTCTCCACCAGACATACGCAGGGCTTTAGCTAGTACCCGGAAGTGAATCCCATGGTTCTTTTGACGGTCAATTACGGCGTGCATAGCACGGTGAATGTGTAATAACAATCCGTTATCACGACACCAACGAGCTAGGGTTGTGTTAGCTGTGAATCCTGCAGTCAAGTAGTCGTGCATGATGATGGGCATCTCTAGTTCTTTGGCGAACTCGGCACGCTTGAGCATCTCTTCACAGGTAGGAGCTGTAACGTTTAGGTAGTGACCTTTGATTTCACCTGTTTCTGCTTGAGACTTCTTAATAGCTTCCGCTACAAATAAGAAGCGATCGCGCCATCTTTGGAAAGGAGCGGAGTTGATGTTTTCATCATCTTTGGTGAAATCCAGACCACCGCGCAAGCACTCATATACTGCACGTCCGTAGTTTTTAGCGGAGAGACCCAATTTGGGTTTAATGGTACAACCTAATAAAGGACGACCATATTTATTCAACTTGTCGCGCTCAACCTGAATACCGTGGGGAGGTCCTTGGAAAGTCTTGAGGTAAGCTACGGGAATACGTAAATCTTCTAAACGCAGGGCGCGTAGGGCCTTAAATCCAAACACGTTACCTACAATAGAGGTAAACATGTTAGTTACGGAACCTTCTTCAAATAGATCCAGGGGGTACGCTACATAAGCGATATATTGATTGTCTTCACCTGCTACTGGTTCGATGTCGTAACAACGTCCTTTGTAACGATCTAGGTCAGTCAATAGATCTGTCCAAACTGTTGTCCAAGTACCTGTAGAAGATTCAGCTGCTACTGCTGCACCTGCTTCTTCGGGGGGAACTCCAGGTTGGGGTGTCATCCGGAATGCAGCCAAAAGGTCTGTATCCTTTGGTGTGTAATCGGGCGTGTAGTATGTTAGTCTGTAATCTTTAACCCCAGCTTGATACCCAGATTTGCTCTGAGTCTTCGTTTGCGCGTAAGACATATTTTTCTTCCAAGAAGTCACTCTTTCTAATATCA
The DNA here is from genome assembly GCF_003367075.2 of Cylindrospermopsis raciborskii Cr2010. NCBI lineage: Bacteria > Bacillati > Cyanobacteriota > Cyanophyceae > Nostocales > Aphanizomenonaceae > Cylindrospermopsis > Cylindrospermopsis raciborskii. The sequence continues at coordinate 3,690,711 of NZ_CP065936.1, read as the reverse complement.
AATCACGTTATGTGCCACTTCCTATCACTCTCTCCTTTGATCCTTTTCTCATCAACTGTATAAGAAAAACTTATATAACAGTCAGTTTTTATGGCCACAAGGCACTGTTTGGGGACTTTACTACGTTAGTCTCCCACTACTCCCCTAAACTCGTAGAATGTGGAAATTTCAGCTGCTACTGGTTGGATCAAGAGAACCGGGGGACAAAAATTGCACAGGACGGAATTTTGGACAATCCTCAACAAGAGGAGTTTTGCTCTTTGGGGAATTTGATGAATTTTCCTCAAGTTGCGCCACGGGTACCACGAGAACCTAACCAATAACCTAACTGTTGTGGAATATTAGAGTATAATACCCTCCTAGTTGGGGTTGGCTAACCAGCACTTTTGGTAACCTGTTCCACAATATATCAACAATTGGATCACTTATTCTTTCAATCTTTGGAATTGATAGATTTAAATTTCTTATGAGAAGAAATTTTTAACTTTTCTTTCTTTTTTACCATCTACCTACTTTGAAACAATTATGCCAATTAACACCCAGCAATTAAAACAGTGGAAACAACAAGGAAGATCTATTGTTGCTTTGACCGCTTGGGACTATGCGATCGCACAACTGTTAGATGCTGCTGGGGTGGATTTAATTCTGGTGGGGGATTCTCTGTCAGTTATTCTGGGTTATGAAACCACCTTGCCTGTGACCTTAGAAGAGATTATCCATCATGCCAAAGCCGTAAAGCGCGGAATTAAACGAGCTTTGTTAGTAGTAGACCTACCCTTTTTAACCTACCAAGAAAGTATAGCCCAAGCCATGCAGTCAGCGGGGAGGGTATTGAAAGAAACAGGAGCCCAGGGAGTAAAATTAGAAGGGGGTTATCCCGCCATGATTGATATCATATCCAGATTAGTACAAGCAGGTATTCCCGTGCTAGGTCATTTGGGTTTAACCCCACAATCCATACATCAATTGGGTCTCAAACAACAAGGCAAAACCCCCCAGACCGCCGACCTAATTTTTCATCAGGCGATCGCCCTAGAACAGGCGGGTGTGTTTGCCCTGGTTTTAGAGCATATCCCCAGTCAATTAGCGGTTAAAATCACAAAAGAATTGAGTATTCCTACTATTGGAATTGGAGCGGGGCAAGAATGTAATGGTCAGATATTAGTTACTTCAGATGTTTTAGGGCTTTCTGAGAAACAACCACCATTTGCCAAAGTTTATACAGATTTACGGCAAGAGATTACCAAGGCTGTAGAAAAATATGCCTTAGAGGTTCGTAACCAGGATTTTTAGATTGGGCCCAACTCCCAATTTAGGTATTTAAATAGATTTAATAGATTTAAACCTAGGCCTAAAATCCTCCGAGAGTGGCAAAATGAGAGAAGCAAAAACATCAAGTCCAAAAAGTACAACTGCAATCCTGCTGTCCTGACAAACTAAAATTGGGCAGATGCGGTCAATAGCATCTGATTAGCAGCGGTTCAATACAAACTGTTAAAAATGGGAGAAAATCCATGAGTAGAATAGAAACCCGCACGGAACCGATGGTGCTAAATATGGGTCCTCATCACCCCTCAATGCACGGGGTGTTGAGATTAATAGTCACCCTAGATGGAGAGGATGTAGTTGACTGCGAACCCGTCATTGGTTATTTACACCGGGGGATGGAGAAAATTGCCGAGAACCGCTCAACTATTATGTATGTTCCCTATGTTAGTCGTTGGGACTATGCTGCGGGGATGTTCAACGAAGCGGTAACAGTCAATGCACCGGAAAAACTAGCAGGTATTAAAGTTCCCAAACGAGCTAGTTACATTCGTGTAATTATGCTAGAGTTAAATCGTATTGCCAACCACCTATTATGGTTTGGACCTTTCTTGGCGGACGTAGGTGCCCAAACGCCCTTCTTTTATCAATTCCGGGAAAGGGAAATGATTTATGACCTATGGGAAGCAGCGACAGGTTATCGCATGGTCAACAACAACTATTTCCGGGTTGGTGGGGTAGCAGTGGATTTACCTTATGGTTGGGTAGATAAATGTGAAGAATTTTGTGACTATTTCCTTCCTAAAGTAGATGAATACGAAAGGTTAGTTACCAACAATCCTATCTTCCGTCGTCGGATTGAGGGAATTGGGACAATTACCCGGGAAGAAGCCATTAACTGGAGTCTTTCAGGTCCAATGTTAAGGGGTTCGGGAGTGAAGTGGGATCTGCGGAAAGTGGATCATTATGAGTGTTATGACCATTTCGACTGGGAAGTACAGTGGGAAACCGCAGGTGACTGTCTTGCTCGATATATGGTAAGAATGCGAGAAATGCGCGAATCCGTAAAAATCATCAAGCAAGCTCTAAAAGGATTGCCAGGTGGTCCTTATGAGAATTTAGAAGCGAAACGCATGATGGCTGGACCTAAATCCGAATGGGATAGCTTTGATTATCAATATGTGGCCAAAAAAGTTGCTCCTACCTTTAAAATTCCTGCTGGGGAGATTTACTCCCGTGTGGAAAGTGGTAAGGGAGAACTAGGCATTTATTTAGTGGGTGATAATAATGTCTTCCCCTGGCGTTGGAAAATTCGTCCTGCTGACTTCAACAATCTGCAAATTCTGCCCGGTTTATTACGCGGTGTTAAGGTAGCGGATATTGTGGTTATTCTCGGTAGTATTGACGTGATTATGGGTTCGGTTGACAGATAGTTTTTGGATTGGGGAAATGGGGAAATTAACGCCATGACAAGCCTGTTTTTGATTGTCGAGGAACACATTGCTAAGGAATGGTCAAACCGACCAAATTAAACAAGCCTATTCATCGCAAAAACGGTTACAGTTATGCCTGAAAAAGTACCCAGACAGAAAGGAATGTCTAGCTATGTCCAGAAATTGTCGAACAGCAGCCAACCCCTTATATCAAATTATTGCCGATTATATTGACACTAGCGACCAGAGACGTATTACTTTTGCAGAGTATATGGATTTGGTTTTATATCATAGTGAATATGGGTATTATTCTAGCCATTCAGGGCAAATTGGTTTTGCAGGTGGTGATTTTTTCACCTCCCCCAGTTTAGGTGATGATTTTGGTGAATTACTTGCCAAACAGTTTTTGCAAATGTGGGAGAATTTAGATCAACCTAGACCTTTTCACCTAGTAGAAATGGGTGGAGGAACAGGTGTTTTGGCATTCCAGATTCTCAAGTTTTTAAAAAATCACCATCCAGACTTTTGGGAAATTATAGAATATATTATTATTGAAAAATCCCCCAAATTAAAATGGGAACAACAACAAAGATTGGAGGGATTTTCCGTCCAATGGTTAGATCTACCAGAAATTCTACCTGGTTCGATGGTAGGTTGTTTTTTTTCCAATGAACTAGTGGATGCTTTCCCCGTTCATGAGTTCATTTTAGAAAAAGGCAAATTACAAGAAATTTATGTGACCTATAGAGCAAGCAACCCCATAGAATTTATGGAGGTAGTAGGGGAACCATCCACACCCAAATTAGCAGAATATCTACAGTTGGTGGAAATTGACATCAGTCAAAATGCTTATCCAGAAAATTATCGCAGTGAAATCAACCTAGCTGCTTTAGACTGGTTAAGTATAGTGGCTAACTGCTTACAGCGCGGCTATGTGCTAACAATAGATTATGGCTACCCTGCAACTCGATATTATCATCCTCGAAGATCTCAAGGGACATTACAGTGCTACTACCAACACCGTTACCACCATAACCCCTATATCAAAGTGGGAGAACAAGACATTACCACCTATATAGATTTCACAGCTTTAGAAAACTGGGGTAAACGGTGTGGGTTAAATCCCGTGGGTTGGACACAACAAGGATTATTTTTGATGGCTTTGGGTTTAGGTGATAGAATATCCGCCCTCTCCTATCAACAACACCCCCTATCACAACTGCTAAAACGTCGGGAAGCTCTACATCAACTAATTTCCCCAGAAGGATTAGGCAATTTTGGGGTTTTAGTACAGAGCAAAGGACTCACAACCACCCAAAGTCAGTTACCCCTCCAGGGATTTATCACACCAGTGGTTTTTTGACAGGTTAATGGTTAACATAGCAGTGTTAATTGCTGTAGCTATAATCTACCTATAATCTAAACCTTGGTAAATAACTATGAGTACCCATGATTTGATTGTTTTAGTCACCCTACTTACCCCCGGACTTTTGCTTTCAGTTGTAATTATGGCAACTTTTGCAGCTGGAGGCTAATTTCTTGGAGTTTGATATCTAAAAATCAACAGTCAACAAACATTAACTACGCCTTAGAATTTAGCAAAGGAACACAAAACATGAAGGTGGCATTTCTGGGAACCGGATTGATGGGACTACCAATGGCTCAACGGTTATTAGCAGCTAATATTGAACTAATTGCTTATAATCGCACCCCAGAAAAATTAACACCTCTTCAAGCAGCAGGTGCAGAAATTGCCGTCAAACCCCGTCAAGCCATTCGTGCTGCTGACTGTATTATTCTTATGCTCTCTAATGCCGCTGCTATTTATCATCTACTGCTTACGGATACCTCTTGGCACGCCTTATCAGGACGCAGTGTAATCCAAATGGGCACCATTGCTCCCATAGAAAGTCAAGAAATCCGTAATGCTGTAGTTGCAGCAGGTGGTGAGTACATAGAAGCACCCGTGCTGGGTAGCATTCCCGAAGCTGAAACAGGTCAGCTGATTGTTATGGTGGGTGGTGAAAGGGAACAATATGAACGCCACGTTAATTTATTGTCTCATTTTGGACCTAATCCTGTTTATGTGGGGGAGGTGGGATCCGCATCTTCCCTCACCCTCGCACTCAATCAGCTCATTGCTTCCCTGACCACTAGTTTCGCTCTCAGTTTAGCATTTGTTCAGTTACAGAATATAGACACGGAATTATTTATGCGTGTCCTGCGGGAGAGTAAACTCTATGCACCCACTTTCGATCAAAATCTGAGTCGCATGTTACATGGTAATTATACTCAGGCTAATTTACCTACTAAACAGTTAATCAAAGAAATAGATCTGTTTATTAGCGAGGCTAAATCCCTAGGTTTGAATCTCAGCAGCATTGAGGGCGTAAAATATATCTTGCAGTCAGCTATGAAAATGTCTTATCCAGAAGATGATTATTCTTCTGTTTTTCCCGCTATTCGTGAGTGGGGAGAAGCTGGTGGAGATTAAATATATATTTATATACCTATGTCCTCAAATTTAGTTCTGGTCAAAATTAAGCTATTTGCCGCCTACCAAGAAGCCTACGGAGTGACAGAACTGGAGTGGGAATTTCCTCCACATACACCCGTTAAATCTATTTGCGATCGCATGATCTGGGAACATCCCCAACTGAGTCAATGGCGTGATCTTACCAGATTTGGCATTAACCTAATGTTTGTAGATCCGGACACCATCCTCAACCATGGAGATGAAGTCGTGCTCATCCCCCCAGTCAGTGGTGGTTAGCATATCCGACTCTTTTAGTCGGGTATGTTTGACGAGTAATTTGAGTCATGTTAGTATTTTTTTCATAGTCAACGGATATACGGGGAAAAGTAGTTATGACTCAGGCGATCGCAAATCTAAACACAGCCAATCCTAGCATATTAAAAGCTCTGAAATGTAAGGAATGTGGAGCGGAATATGAACTAAACGCTACACATGTTTGTGAGCTTTGTTTTGGTCCGCTAGAAGTGAAATACGACTATAATGTTTTGCGTCAGTCTGTAAGTCGAGCGACTATTGAAGCTGGTCCCAACTCCATTTGGAGGTATCGTCAGTTTTTACCCGTAGCCACAGAGAACTATATAGATGTGGGGACAGGGATGACCCCCCTGGTACGTTCTCACCGTTTAGCGCGACGCCTGGGTTTAAATAAACTTTATATTAAAAATGATGCAGTGAATATGCCCACCCTGAGCTTTAAAGATCGGGTGGTATCCGTGGCTTTGAGCAGAGCTAGGGAGCTAGGTTTTACAACCGTTTCCTGTGCTAGTACAGGCAACCTAGCCAATTCCACAGCAGCGATCGCGGCTCATGCTGGTTTAGACTGTTGTGTATTTATTCCTGCTGATTTAGAAGCTGGTAAAGTATTAGGGAGTTTAATTTATAGTCCCACATTAATGGCTGTGAAAGGGAACTACGATCAAGTGAACCGCCTGTGTTCAGAAGTAGCTAATACCCATGGTTGGGGGTTTGTGAATATTAACTTGCGTCCTTATTATTCCGAAGGGTCTAAAACCCTTGGGTTTGAGGTTGCGGAGCAACTGGGTTGGCAATTACCGGATCATATAGTAGCGCCCCTAGCTTCTGGATCCCTATTCACCAAGATTTATAAAGGCTTCCAAGAATTTACAGAAGTTGGCTTAGTAGAAGGTAAAAAAGTTCGCTTTAGTGGTGCGCAAGCGGAAGGTTGCTCACCAATTGCCACAGCATTTAAAGCAGGTAGGGACTTTATCCAGCCAGTAAAACCGAATACAATTGCCAAATCCATTGCCATTGGCAATCCTGCGGATGGGGTTTATGCAGTAGAAATAGCTCAAAAAACAGGTGGTAATATAGAGTCAGTCAATGATAACGAAATTATCGAAGGAATTAAACTACTAGCAGAAACCGAAGGTATCTTCACAGAAACAGCGGGTGGTACCACCATTGCGGTGTTGAAAAAATTAGTGGAAGCTGGTAAAATAGATCCAGATGAAACCACAGTGGTATATATCACTGGTAATGGTTTGAAAACCCAGGAAGCATTACAGGGTTACGTAGGTGAACCGCTGACGATTGAAGCTAAACTAGACAGTTTCGAGCGGGCATTAGAGAGGTCTCGCACTCTAGATCGTCTGGAATGGCAACAAGTACTTGTTTAATTGGATTTTCTATCAAATCGGAATGACGTGTTGGTTTTTGGATTAATGCCTAATTAATGCAACTAACCAACTAAAAACTAATTAAATTTATTAACGAACCAACTAAGCAACCAAAAATTAACTATGGCCATAAGAGTTTTAGTTCCCACAATGCTACAAAAAGAGACCAATAACCAAGCGGTGGTAGAATGTAGCGGTAGCAGTGTAAACGAATTATTAGACACCCTAGAAAAAACCTTTCCCGGGATTAAGGGTAGATTGCGTGATGAGACAGGAACTCCTCGCAGGTTTTTAAACTTGTATGTAAACAGCGAGGACATTCGTTTTTTAGACGGTACAGAAACAGTTCTTCAAGATGGAGACGAGATAAGTATTGTTACTGCAGTTGCTGGTGGTTAAACAGCAGTGGAGAAACCTTGGAGCAATTGCAGCAGTTGAGGAGTTTGCAATCTAGGACCGTAGACCGTGACGATTTGAGAAGCTGCGGTGGATGCCAACTTTCCTGCTAGGGGATAACTCATTCCGTGGGTAATACCATAAAGAAAAGCCCCCGCATACATATCTCCTGCACCAACAGTGTCCACAGCATGAACTGGGGGTGCAGGGATTTCAATTAACTGTTCGCCATCAAATACTATAGAACCCTGAGATCCGCGAGTAATAGCAAACCCCCGACTAAGGAGCTTCATTTTATCTATAGCCACCTGAAAATCCGTAGTTTGTGCCAAACCCAGAGCTTCAGTTTCATTAGCAAAAATAAAATCCAGACCAGGTCCAATCATATCTACTAGACCATCCCCAAAGAACCGTACCATATTATAGTCCGATAAAGACATGGTAGTTTTCACACCAGCAGCTATAGCAATATCTCTAGCTTGAATAGCTGCTGCTTTAGCGGTGGGGGAAGTAACTAAATAACCCTCGATATATAAATATTCAGCAGCTGTAATTGCTTCTGGAACCAATTCCTGGGTAGAAAACTCCGCACTGATTCCCAGAAACGTGTTGAGAGTGCGGTCAGCATCGGGGGTAACCAGGACTAAACATTTACCTGTAACTCCTGACTGTAAATCAGCATTTTGGAGATTAGTTTGCACGTGGGAATCAAGTAGATCTTGAATGTAGAACTTACCAAACTCATCCTTAGCCACCTTACAGGAATAAAAAGGATTACCTCCCAGTTGTCCAATAGCCACCATCGTATTTGCTGCTGAACCCCCACAACTTTTATGATGATCCAGGTGTTGGAGATTTTCCAAAATATGATGTTGAGTTTCTTCATCTAAGAGTGTCATTACACCCTTATCAATGTGTAACTTTTCCAATAAATCGGTAGATACCTCATATTCTATATCTACCAGAGCGTTACCCACACCATAAACATCATATTTCTTGCCCATTTTCAGCTCCCGCAAAAATTAGTAAAGCCAGGTCAATCATAGCAGATAGTTGACCGTTACTAATTTAGCGCTCAGGTTCGTTCTAGATCGGCAATTTCCTTAGGAACTCCCGCAGTTAAGACCTCATTTCCCTGGGGGGTAACCAACACATCATCTTCTATCCTAATACCAATTCCTACCCAACGGTCATCAATAGGGGGTTGGCCTTCAGCGGGTGGGGTATGTGGTACAATATAAAGACCTGGTTCTATGGTTAACACCTGTCCTGGTTGTAAAACTTGTGGAACTTCCCCATGTTGATAAACACCAACATCATGCACATCTAATCCTAACCAGTGGCTAGTACGGTGCATATAGAATTGTTTATATTTTCCTTCCTGTATGAGCTGATTAACCTCTCCTTTAAGTAAACCCACCTCTATTAAACCTTCTGTAAGAACCTGCACTGCTTTGTTATGAGGTGCATCAAATCCATTGCCTGGTTTGACTTCTTGAATTGCCTGTTTTTGTGCTTCCAATACTATTTCATATAAAGCCTTTTGTTCTGGTGTAAACTTACCATTTACAGGAAAGGTTCTAGTAATATCCGAATTGTAATATCTATAGGCACAACCAGCATCAATTAGTAACAATTCCTGTTCTTGCATTTGGTAATTGTTTTCTATATAGTGTAGAACACAAGCATTTTTACCAGCTGCGACAATAGAAGGATAAGCAGGACCCATACCACCCTGCAAGCGGAAAATGTGCTCTATTTCCGCTTGGATTTCATATTCATAACTGCCAGGTCTAGCAATACTCATCGCGTGGTTATGTGCTAATACAGCAATATCCGCCGCCTGGCGCATTAGATCTACTTCAAAATTGCTTTTATGTAATCTTAAACCATGTAGAATAGGACCCGTATCTTCAATAGCGATTGGTCCAGTACCCCTTCTAGGACGAGTAACAAGTAAATTTTGGTAATGTCTGATTATCCTATCATTAAAATGGCTATCCCTACCCAGGTGATAATATATCCGTTCAGCTTTTTGTAAATATTGTGGTAGCTTGTCATCCAATTCAGTAATAGGGTAGGCCATATCCGCGCCATAAATTTCCTTAGCACCCTCCACCCCACAACGATAACCACTCCACACCTCCTTTTCCCTGTCCTTAGGTTGTACAAATAAGATAAAGCGGTGTTCCCCATGGTGAGGTGCCAAAACTGCTACTGCTTCCGGTTCATTGAAACCAGTTAAATAATAGAAATCACTATCTTGTCTATAAACATATTCCACATCATTGTGCATGACAGCTGTGGGAGCGCTGCGGAATATTGCGGTCCCCCCACTGATTTTTGCCATTACCTGTTCACGACGTTGTCGGTATTCTGATTCCATAGTTAATTAACCTCATATAAGAGACCCAAACTCATGCTATCATATCCCTAAATCCATAACCGGACATTTTTCTCCGCACTTATACTTGAAATGTAAGGGTAAATATTATGGCATTAACTACTTATGAATGGACAACAGAAACTTACCATCAGGCGATCGATAGTGGAGTATTTGACGGTGAAGCAGTAGAACTACTAAGAGGGGAAATTATTGTCATGACTCCGGAAAGAGAAGCTCATGCTTACTACAATACTGAAGTAGGGGAATATTTGAGAAACCTATTAGGAAACCAGGTGAAAATAAGAGATGGCAAACCTATTACTCTTCCTAACAATTCGGAACCCCAACCAGATCTTGCCATTGTCAAACCATTAGGTAAAGAATATTTAATACATCATCCTTACCCAGAAGATATATTTTGGATTATTGAATTTGCCCAAACAACCCTTAGTAAAGATTTAGGAGAAAAAAAAGATATATATGCAGAATCTGGTATTAAAGAATATTGGGTGGTCGACTTGAACAACTTACAATTAAAGGTATTCAGAGATTTGGTTAATAATAATTACACGTCGGAATTAACCATAGAAACAGGTACAATTTTTCCCCTTTCCTTTCCTACAATCAACATAGAAATTGCAGAAATATTTAAAGGGAATTACCCGTAAACCGACTAGTTTTACCGTGGGTAATCGTAGGTTGGGTTGAGACACGAAACCCAACAAACCAACGGGATATATATAAATGCGGTTGCGAAGCAATACCTGTGGGAGCTCGCCAATTACCCCTTATTGTTAAATACTTAAAGGGAATTACCCGTAAACCGACTAGTTTTACCGTGGGTAATCGTAGGTTGGGTTGAGGCACGAAACCCAACAAACCAACGGGATATATATAAATGCGGTTGCGAAGCAATACCTGTGGGAGCTCGCCAATTACCCCTTATTGTTAAATACTTAAAGGGAATTACCCGTAAACCGACTAGTTTTACCGTGGGTAATCGTAGGTTGGGTTGAGGCACGAAACCCAACAAACCAACGGGACATATATAAATGCGATTGCGAAGCAATACCTGTGGGAGCTCGCCAATTACCCCTTATTGTTAAATACTTAAAGGGAATTACCCGTAAACCGACTAGTTTTACCGTGGGTAATCGTAGGTTGGGTTGAGACACGAAACCCAACAAACCAACGGGACATATATAAATGCGATTGCGAAGCAATACCTGTGGGAGCTCGCCAATTACCCCTTATTGTTAAATACTTAAAGGGAATTACCCGTAAACCGACTAGTTTTACCGTGGGTAATCGTAGGTTGGGTTGAGGCACGAAACCCAACAAACCAACGGGACATATATAAATGCGATTGCGAAGCAATACCTGTGGGAGCTCGCCAATTACCCCTTATTGTTAAATACTTAAAGGGAATTACCCGTAAACCGACTAGTTTTACCGTGGGTAATCGTAGGTTGGGTTGAGGCACGAAACCCAACAAACCAACGGGACATATATAAATGCGATTGTGAAGCACTCCTTACAGGAGATCGCAAAGCACTTACTATGGGATCTCACTACAGAACTAACCGTGATTAATAATCAAATTCGTAATGATTATATTCATGCTTTGTCCTATGGACAACGAAACCAAGATGATTTAAATCAGTTATTTGATTTGGTTTGTGATGCTACTATCAGTTCATTGGTGGAAAGTTTAAGGTTACTAGTAACTGCGAGTAGTAGTAGGGAAAAAGGGCGGGTTTTTTATCAGGAAATTACTGATTTTATTGATAATTTTTTGATAAATATCTCTTTTAGATAGGTATTGAGGCTGGGACTCGCTTTATAATATTGGTGACTGCTCTTGAGACAGAAAACCCCTGACACTCGACCCTGGTAGCTGTGGGTGTCGGGTTGGTACGAACTGAGATAATGTAGACCGTCAAAGCTCTGCACCTTATGGTTCGGCTTATATTTTATTTAGATTTGGGCAGCTATCTATTAATTATCTTACCAACATTCACTATATCAAATTTTTTTTATTAAGTCAAGGAAATATGGGGATTAATTTACACTTCTTTACAAAGTTGGCCGTAGGGGAGTGAATTCTCCAACATTTCCAAATAAATGTGTAAACTTAAAGAGTTCACCTATTACCAAAATCATCATGACTCGCTGGTTTAATATTGCAGGTCCATGTTCAAACGATATCCACTATGTCCTATCTCCCACAGTCAGATTACCAGACTTAGAGGCGTTAATTCAACAACGTAGTTATTTTGTCCTACACGCACCACGACAAACAGGGAAAACCACCGCCATGTTATCCCTGGCACAGCAACTTACTGATACCGGAAATTATGCCGCAGTCATGGTATCCGTAGAAGTAGGCAGTGCATTTAATCATGATCCTACCACCGCAGAATTAGCAATTTTAGGGGCATGGTATAATACAATAAATATCCGCTTACCCAAAGAATTACAACCACCTATTAAACAATGGCAACAGGAAGAACCAGGAAGCAGAATTAAGGCTTTTTTATCAGCTTGGGCAAAAGCTATAAATCGTCCCATAGTATTATTTATAGATGAAATTGATTCTTTACAAGACCAAACATTAATTTCAGTTTTACGACAATTAAGAGATGGTTTTCCTAACCGTCCAGAAAATTTTCCCTCATCAGTAGGATTAATTGGTTTACGAGATGTGCGAGATTATAAAGTAGCATCGGGAGGTAGTGACAGATTAAATACTTCTAGTCCTTTTAATATAAAAGTTGCTTCTTTGACTATGAGAAATTTTAATCTTGCAGAAGTAGGAGAATTATATCAACAACATACAGCAGCAACTGGGCAAATTTTCACACCTGAAGCTATAGAAACAGCCTATGATTTAACCCAAGGACAACCTTGGTTAGTGAATGCTTTAGCTAAGGAAATTGTAGAAAAAATGGTAAAAGATAGAAGTATTGCTATTACCAAAGAACATATTTTAACAGCTAAGGAAATATTAATAATTCGTCAAGATACTCATTTAGATAGTTTAGCAGAAAGGTTAAGAGAACCAAGAATAAAGGCAATTATTGAACCAATGTTAGCAGGTTTAGAATTAGGGGATATACCTAATGATGATATTCAATTTGTGATAGATTTAGGATTATGTAAAATGCACCCCTATGGAGGATTAACTATTGCTAATCCCATTTATCGGGAAGTGTTACCCAGAGTTTTAACAGTCACACCAATGGCTTCTTTACCGATGATTGCACCAACTTGGTTAACATCAGCAGGTGAATTAAATATTGATGCTTTATTAACTGCATTTCTCAAGTTTTGGCGACAACATGGAGAACCATTATTAGGTAGCACAGGATATCATGAAATTGCACCCCATATTGTATTAATGGCTTTTTTACATCGTGTAGTTAATGGTGGAGGGGTTTTAGAAAGGGAATATGCCATTGGTAGTGATAGAATGGATTTATGTTTGCAGTATAAAGATGTTATTTTAGGGATTGAATTAAAAGTGTGGCGGGATAAAAAACGCGATCCTCAAGGTGATGGAATTGAACAATTAGAATCGTATTTAGGGCGTTTGGGTTTAGATTTTGGTTGGTTATTTATCTTTGATAGGCGGAAAAATGCCTCACCAATGGAAGAAAGGTTATCAACTGATGTGGTGGTGACAGAAAATCAATATAGAATTACTGTGATTAGGGCATAAATGTTGATCTATTCCAACACCTTAACCCAAAAATGATCTAAACTTAAAGAGTTCACCTATTACCAAAATCATGATCAATCGCTGGTTTAATATTGCAGGTCCTTGTAACCCTAAAAAAAACTATACCATCTCAACCACCAGTCGTTTACCCGACTTATCAACGTTAATTGAACAAGAAAGTTATTTTGTCCTACACGCACCACGACAAACAGGGAAAACCACCGCTATGTTATCCCTGGCACAGCAACTTACTAATACCGGAAATTATGCCGCAGTCATGGTATCCGTAGAAGTAGGCAGTGCATTTAATCATGATCCTACCACCGCAGAATTAGCAATTTTAGGGGCATGGTATAATACAATAAATATCCGCTTACCCAAAGAATTACAACCACCTATTAAACAATGGCAACAGGAAGAACCAGGAAGCAGAATTAAGGCTTTTTTATCAGCTTGGGCAAAAGCTATAAATCGTCCCATAGTATTATTTATAGATGAAATTGATTCTTTACAAGACCAAACATTAATTTCAGTTTTACGACAATTAAGAGATGGTTTTCCTAACCGTCCAGAAAATTTTCCCTCATCAGTAGGATTAATTGGTTTACGAGATGTGCGAGATTATAAAGTAGCATCGGGAGGTAGTGACAGATTAAATACTTCTAGTCCTTTTAATATAAAAGTTGCTTCTTTGACTATGAGAAATTTTAATCTTGCAGAAGTAGGAGAATTATATCAACAACATACAGCAGCAACTGGGCAAATTTTCACACCTGAAGCTATAGAAACAGCCTATGATTTAACCCAAGGACAACCTTGGTTAGTGAATGCTTTAGCTAAGGAAATTGTAGAAAAAATGGTAAAAGATAGAAGTATTGCTATTACCAAAGAACATATTTTAACAGCTAAGGAAACATTGATTACTCGTCAAGATACTCATTTAGATAGTTTAGCCGAAAGACTTAGAGAAAACCGAGTTAAAAATATTATTGAACCCATTTTAGCAGGACAAACATTACCTGATACTTTAGCAGACGATCGCCAATATTTAATAGATTTAGGATTATTAAGACGTGATCCAATGGGGGGATTAGTTATTTCTAACCCCATATATAGGGAAGTAATTCCCCGTGTTTTAGTCCAAGGAACTCAGGATAGTTTACCCTTAATTAGTCCTAGTTGGTTGACTGCAAATGGTGAATTAAATATAGATAGTTTATTAACTGCATTTCTCAAATTTTGGCGACAACATGGAGAACCATTATTAAGTAGTGCTGCTTATCATGAAATTGCACCACATATAGTATTAATGGCTTTTTTACATCGTGTGGTTAATGGTGGAGGAATTTTAGAAAGGGAATATGCCATTGGTAGTGATAGAATGGATTTATGTTTGCAGTATAAAGATGTTATTTTAGGGATTGAATTAAAAGTGTGGCGGGATAAAAAACGCGATCCTCAAGGTGATGGAATTGAACAATTAGAATCGTATTTAGGGCGTTTGGGTTTAGATTTTGGTTGGTTATTTATCTTTGATAGGCGGAAAAATGCCTCACCAATGGAAGAAAGGTTATCAACTGATGTGGTGGTGACAGAAAATCAATATAGAATTACTGTGATTAGGGCATAAATGTTGATCTATTCCAACACCTTAACCCAAAAATGATCTAAACTTAAAGAGTTCACCTATTACCAAAATCATGATCAATCGCTGGTTTAATATTGCAGGTCCTTGTAACCCTAAAAAAAACTATACCATCTCAACCACCAGTCGTTTACCCGACTTATCAACGTTAATTGAACAAGAAAGTTATTTTGTCCTACACGCACCACGACAAACAGGGAAAACCACCGCTATGTTATCCCTGGCACAGCAACTTACTGATACCGGAAATTATGCCGCAGTCATGGTATCCGTAGAAGTAGGCAGTGCATTTAATCATGATCCTACCACCGCAGAATTAGCAATTTTAGGGGCATGGTATAATACAATAAATATCCGCTTACCCAAAGAATTACAACCACCTATTAAACAATGGCAACAGGAAGAACCAGGAAGCAGAATTAAGGCTTTTTTATCAGCTTGGGCAAAAGCTATAAATCGTCCCATAGTATTATTTATAGATGAAATTGATTCTTTACAAGACCAAACATTAATTTCAGTTTTACGACAATTAAGAGATGGTTTTCCTAACCGTCCAGAAAATTTTCCCTCATCAGTAGGATTAATTGGTTTACGAGATGTGCGAGATTATAAAGTAGCATCGGGAGGTAGTGACAGATTAAATACTTCTAGTCCTTTTAATATAAAAGTTGCTTCTTTGACTATGAGAAATTTTAATCTTGCAGAAGTAGGAGAATTATATCAACAACATACAGCAGCAACTGGGCAAATTTTCACACCTGAAGCTATAGAAACAGCCTATGATTTAACCCAAGGACAACCTTGGTTAGTGAATGCTTTAGCTAAGGAAATTGTAGAAAAAATGGTAAAAGATAGAAGTATTGCTATTACCAAAGAACATATTTTAACAGCTAAGGAAATATTAATAATTCGTCAAGATACTCATTTAGATAGTTTAGCAGAAAGGTTAAGAGAACCAAGAATAAAGGCAATTATTGAACCAATGTTAGCAGGTTTAGAATTAGGGGATATACCTAATGATGATATTCAATTTGTGATAGATTTAGGATTATGTAAAATGCACCCCTATGGAGGATTAACTATTGCTAATCCCATTTATCGGGAAGTGTTACCCAGAGTTTTAACAGTCACACCAATGGCTTCTTTACCGATGATTGCACCAACTTGGTTAACATCAGCAGGTGAATTAAATATTGATGCTTTATTAACTGCATTTCTCAAGTTTTGGCGACAACATGGAGAACCATTATTAGGTAGCACAGGATATCATGAAATTGCACCCCATATTGTATTAATGGCTTTTTTACATCGTGTAGTTAATGGTGGAGGGGTTTTAGAAAGGGAATATGCCATTGGTAGTGATAGAATGGATTTATGTTTGCAGTATAAAGATGTTATTTTAGGGATTGAATTAAAAGTGTGGCGGGATAAAAAACGCGATCCTCAAGGTGATGGAATTGAACAACTAGAATCGTATTTAGGGCGTTTGAGTTTAGATTTTGGTTGGTTATTTATCTTTGATAGGCGGAAAAATGCCTTACCAATGGAAGAAAGGTTATCAACTGAGGTGGTGGTGACGGAAAATCAATATAGAATTACTGTGATTAGGGCTTGAGTGTTTGCAAAATTCACTGTTTTTAGCAGGAATAAATGGTATGATAAAATTAATAAAAATGCCCTCATCACATCATGAATTACAGAGATTATATCACAATTGAACCCAATAAACGTGGTGGTAAGCCTCCATTGCTTTTTCAAAATCAGGATTACCAGCAGTTATAATAATACCTGTTGGTGTTTCAGTGACAAATACACTGTCTCCTTACTAGTGAACCTTTTTATAATGCCAGATCATAATTTTCTCAAATAAATGTGTAAACTTAAAGAGTTCACCTATTACCAAAATTCTATGACTCGCTGGTTTAATATTGCAGGTCCATGTTCAAACGATATCCACTATCTCTTATCTCCCACAGTTAGATTACCAGATTTAGAGGCGTTAATTCAACAACGTAGTTATTTTGTTCTTCACGCACCACGACAAACAGGGAAAACCACCGCCATGTTATCCCTGGCACAGCAACTTACTAATACCGGAAATTATGCCGCAGTCATGGTATCCGTAGAAGTAGGCAGTGCATTTAATCATGATCCTACCACCGCAGAATTAGCAATTTTAGGGGCATGGTATAATACAATAAATATCCGCTTACCCAAAGAATTACAACCACCTATTAAACAATGGCAACAGGAAGAACCAGGAAGCAGAATTAAGGCTTTTTTATCAGCTTGGGCAAAAGCTATAAATCGTCCCATAGTATTATTTATAGATGAAATTGATTCTTTACAAGACCAAACATTAATTTCAGTTTTACGACAATTAAGAGATGGTTTTCCTAACCGTCCAGAAAATTTTCCCTCATCAGTAGGATTAATTGGTTTACGAGATGTGCGAGATTATAAAGTAGCATCGGGAGGTAGTGACAGATTAAATACTTCTAGTCCTTTTAATATAAAAGTTGCTTCTTTGACTATGAGAAATTTTAATCTTGCAGAAGTAGGAGAATTATATCAACAACATACAGCAGCAACTGGGCAAATTTTCACACCTGAAGCTATAGAAACAGCCTATGATTTAACCCAAGGACAACCTTGGTTAGTGAATGCTTTAGCTAAGGAAATTGTAGAAAAAATGGTAAAAGATAGAAGTATTGCTATTACCAAAGAACATATTTTAACAGCTAAGGAAACATTGATTACTCGTCAAGATACTCATTTAGATAGTTTAGCCGAAAGACTTAGAGAAAACCGAGTTAAAAATATTATTGAACCCATTTTAGCAGGACAAACATTACCTGATACTTTAGCAGACGATCGCCAATATTTAATAGATTTAGGATTATTAAGACGTGATCCAATGGGGGGATTAGTTATTTCTAACCCCATATATAGGGAAGTAATTCCCCGTGTTTTAGTCCAAGGAACTCAGGATAGTTTACCCTTAATTAGTCCTAGTTGGTTGACTGCAAATGGTGAATTAAATATAGATAGTTTATTAACTGCATTTCTCAAATTTTGGCGACAACATGGAGAACCATTATTAAGTAGTGCTGCTTATCATGAAATTGCACCACATATAGTATTAATGGCTTTTTTACATCGTGTGGTTAATGGTGGAGGAATTTTAGAAAGGGAATATGCCATTGGTAGTGATAGAATGGATTTATGTTTGCAGTATAAAGATGTTATTTTAGGGATTGAATTAAAAGTATGGCGGGATAAAAAGCGCGATCCTCAAGGTGATGGAATTGAACAATTAGAATCGTATTTGGGGCGTTTGGGTTTAGATTTTGGTTGGTTATTTATCTTTGATAGGCGGAAAAATGCCTCACCAATGGAAGAAAGGTTATCAACTGATGTGGTGGTGACAGAAAATCAATATAGAATTACTGTGATTAGGGCATAAATGTTGATCTATTCCAACACCTTAACCCAAAAATGATCTAAACTTAAAGAGTTCACCTATTACCAAAATCATGATCAATCGCTGGTTTAATATTGCAGGTCCTTGTAACCCTAAAAAAAACTATACCATCTCAACCACCAGTCGTTTACCCGACTTATCAACGTTAATTGAACAAGAAAGTTATTTTGTCCTACACGCACCACGACAAACAGGGAAAACCACCGCCATGTTATCCCTGGCACAGCAACTTACGGACAGCGGAAATTATGCCGCAGTCATGGTATCCGTAGAAGTAGGCAGTGCATTTAATCATGATCCTACCACCGCAGAATTAGCAATTTTAGGGGCATGGTATAATACAATCCAAGATAGTTTACCACAAGAATTACACCCTCCTGCTAAACAATGGCAACAGGAAGAAGCAGGAAGCAGAATTAAAGCTTTTTTAAGAGGTTGGGCAAAAGCTATAAATCGTCCCATAGTATTATTTATAGATGAAATTGATTCTTTACAAGACCAAACATTAATTTCAGTTTTACGACAATTAAGAGATGGTTTTCCTAAACGTCCGGAAAATTTTCCTTCATCAGTAGGATTAATTGGTTTACGAGATGTGCGAGATTATAAAGTAGCATCGGGAGGTAGTGACAGATTAAATACTTCTAGTCCTTTTAATATAAAAGTTGCTTCTTTGACTATGAGAAATTTTAATCTTGCAGAAGTAGGAGAATTATATCAACAACATACAGCAGCAACTGGGCAAATTTTCACACCTGAAGCTATAGAAACAGCCTATGATTTAACCCAAGGACAACCTTGGTTAGTGAATGCTTTAGCTAAGGAAATTGTAGAAAAAATGGTAAAAGATAGAAGTATTGCTATTACCAAAGAACATATTTTAACAGCTAAGGAAATATTAATAATTCGTCAAGATACTCATTTAGATAGTTTAGCAGAAAGGTTAAGAGAACCAAGAATAAAGGCAATTATTGAACCAATGTTAGCAGGTTTAGAATTAGGGGATATACCTAATGATGATATTCAATTTGTGATAGATTTAGGATTATGTAAAATGCACCCCTATGGAGGATTAACTATTGCTAATCCCATTTATCGGGAAGTGTTACCCAGAGTTTTAACAGTCACACCAATGGCTTCTTTACCGATGATTGCACCAACTTGGTTAACATCAGCAGGTGAATTAAATATTGATGCTTTATTAACTGCATTTCTCAAGTTTTGGCGACAACATGGAGAACCATTATTAGGTAGCACAGGATATCATGAAATTGCACCCCATATTGTATTAATGGCTTTTTTACATCGTGTAGTTAATGGTGGAGGGGTTTTAGAAAGGGAATATGCCATTGGTAGTGATAGAATGGATTTATGTTTGCAGTATAAAGATGTTATTTTAGGGATTGAATTAAAAGTGTGGCGGGATAAAAAACGCGATCCTCAAGGTGATGGAATTGAACAATTAGAATCGTATTTAGGGCGTTTGGGTTTAGATTTTGGTTGGTTATTTATCTTTGATAGGCGGAAAAATGCCTTACCAATGGAAGAAAGATTATCAACTGAGATGGTGGTGACAGAAAATCAATATAGAATTACTGTGATTAGGGCTTGAGTGTTTGTAAAATTGACTGTTTTTAGCAGGAATAAATAAATGGTATGATAAAATTAATAAAAATTCCCTATTGGAAGCAGACAAATAGTTGGCGAGCAACTATTCGTGTTCAACGCACAGCTATTGCTAAACTTTTGAGGCAAAATACCGCTCTAACATCTCGTTTGCAGGAAGCGTTAAATGAAAGCTGGTCGGAAGCTAGGGATTTAGCGCGAGCCATTCTTAACCTCCCAGGATAAAAAGGAGCGGAAATTCTTTACATAATTTATTAGGATAACTGATGTCTGCTGGTGCGCCTTTTCCTTCTGAAAATATTGCTGCATATTCCGCTTCAAATTGTGACCATGGTATTATTTTAGCCAAGATGACCCAGCGGTTATCCGGTGCTATTTTTCCCTCAAGGGATAGTTCAAAGTCTTCCGGTGTTGTGTCTTGTTGCTTTTGTTTGCGATATATCTCAATATAGTTTGGTGCAAGGGTTTTGACCCATTTTACACCTTTTTCTTGCATTTTATTCCTTTTTTCTGGGACTGAAACTCCTTATTCACCGGGGTTTTAGATTTATTTAGCAACCCCTAAATAACCCCGATGATTAAATTAGAGATAAACTGGGATTAAGATAATAAGCACATATCCATTAGTATGAACCCCAAAAATCTTCCCCTGGGGATCAACACCCTAGATAAACTACGCGGGAGCAACTGCGTTTATGTGGACAAAACACAGCTTGCCTTCCAGTTGATAAAACAGCCTGGAGCTTTCTTTTTGTCTCGTCCCGGGCGTTTTGGCAAAAGTCTGTTTGTAGATACCCTCAAGGAGATTTTCGAGGGGAATCAGAAATTATTTGAGGGGCTTTATATCCATGACCAATGGGACTGGAGTAGAAAATTCCCAGTGATTAAAATAGACTTTGCTGGTGGGGTATTAAAAAACCGACAAGAGCTGGACCAAAAAATTAATGGTATTTTTTTAAAAACTGCCCAATCCCTGGGAGTGGACTATGAACTAGAGGATATTCAAGGTCGTTTCGGAGAAATCATTGCGGGTGCATGCCAGTTACCCTGCTGTTCCAATCAGGGTATTTGACCATTGAGCGCACCTTTACCCGTCACCGACGTTCCATGTTTGCCCTAAAAATACCTAACATGGAAGTTCGCCTGACATTAAACGACCAGTTCATCAACGTATACACAGGAATGGTGAATGAAAAGAGCGCTATTCAAGATATCCTTTATGAGTGTATGTGGAATGGGGATTTGGAATCAATAGTGAAGGCGATAAAGCGTCTATTTGCGGGTATTCCTTGGCGTAACTTTACCAACAATGACCTAGCTGATTTTGAAGGTTACTACGCTTCTGTACTATATGCTTTTTTGAGTTCCTTAAATGCGCGCATTATCCCGGAAGATATCACCAACTATGGTCAAGCGGACATAACTGCCATCCTGGGTGATCATATTTACGTGATGGAAATCAAGGTAGTAGATGGGGAGAATGTGAAAGAGAACCGAGCCTTAAAACAGATACGGGAATGTAACTATGCACAAAAGTATAGAGGAGAACCGGGGAAAACAGTCCATGAAGTGGGACTGGTTTTTAGTCGCAGCAAACGTAACCTCATTCAAGCGGATTGGAAATAAATTAAGATAAATGTAATCACCCGCGATAAAGCCAGTCGGTTAAGGGAGTTTATTCCCTATCTCCCCCACGGACAGTCTCCAGGTTTGGATTAATTCAACCAAATCACGGGTAATCCTTTGCAATCGCGTTTATATGTATCCCGTGGGTTTGTTGGGTTTCGTTCCTCAACCCAACCTACGAAACTCCCCCACGGACAGTCTCTAGGTATGGGTTAATTCAAACAATTATAGTTAATCCCATAAGTAGTGCTTCCCAATCGCCCTTTTAATTTAAAATAAATTCATATAAATAACCCTGGTGATTGAATTAGAGATAAACTAGAGCTAAGATAATGAGCATTAGTATGAACCCCAAAAATCTCCCCTTGGGAATCAACACCCTAAGTGTGCTGCGGGAAAACAATTGCGTCTATGTGGACAAAACCGAAATAGCTCACCGTCTGATACGCATTCCTGGACGCTTCTTTTTGTCTCGTCCCAGGCGTTTTGGCAAAAGTCTGTTTGTAGATACCCTCAAGGAGATTTTCGAGGGGAATCAGAAATTATTTGAGGGGCTTTATATCCATGACCAATGGGACTGGAGTAGAAAATTCCCAGTGATTAAAATAGACTTTGCTGGTGGGGTATTAAAAAACCGACAAGAGCTGGACCAAAAAATTAATGGTATTTTTTTAAAAACTGCCCAATCCCTGGGAGTGGACTATGAACTAGAGGATATTCAAGGTCGTTTCGGAGAAATCATTGCGGGTGCATGCCAACGATTTGGAGAACGAACCGTGGTGCTGGTGGATGAATACGACAAACCCATCCTGGACAATATAGACAATCCACCTATTGCTTCGGAAATGAGAGAGGGGCTCAAGAATTTATACTCAGTCCTCAAGGAACAGGATGCCAACATCCAGTTCATCTTCATGACTGGGGTCACCAAATTCTCTAAAGTCAGCCTTTTCAGTGGGTTAAATCAACTCACCGACATTACCATCAGTAGGGACTTTTCTACTATTTGTGGGTATACCCAGGAAGATTTGGAGCAAACCTTCGCCCAGCACTTGCAAGGGGTAGACTGGGATGAACTGCGTCTCTGGTATAATGGGTACTCATGGCGTGGTGAGTCAGTATATAACCCTTATGATATCTTACTTTTTATCCGTGAGGGAATGGAGTATGGCAACTACTGGTTTGAAACGGGGAACCCCACCTTTTTAATTAAGCTGTTTCAGACTAACTGCTACTTCCTCCCCAACCTGGAGCATCTAGAAGTAACTGAGGAGATTTTAAAGTCCTTTGAGATAGAACAAATCAATCCAGTTACCCTGCTGTTCCAATCAGGGTATTTGACCATTGAGCGCACCTTTACCCGTCACCGACGTTCCATGTTTGCCCTAAAAATACCTAACATGGAAGTTCGCCTGACATTAAACGACCAGTTCATCAACGTATACACAGGAATGGTGAATGAAAAGAGCGCTATTCAAGATATCCTTTATGAGTGTATGTGGAATGGGGATTTGGAATCAATAGTGAAGGCGATAAAGCGTCTATTTGCGGGTATTCCTTGGCGTAACTTTACCAACAATGACCTAGCTGATTTTGAAGGTTACTACGCTTCTGTACTATATGCTTTTTTGAGTTCCTTAAATGCGCGCATTATCCCGGAAGATATCACCAACTATGGTCAAGCGGACATAACTGCCATCCTGGGTGATCATATTTACGTGATGGAAATCAAGGTAGTAGATGGGGAGAATGTGAAAGAGAACCGAGCCTTAAAACAGATACGGGAATGTAACTATGCACAAAAGTATAGAGGAGAACCAGGAAAAACAGTCCATGAAGTGGGACTGGTTTTTAGTCGCAGCAAACGTAACCTCATTCAAGCGGATTGGAAATAAATTAAGATAAATGTAATCACCCGCGATAAAGCCAGTCGGTTAAGGGAGTTTATTCCCTGTCTCCCCCACGGACAGTCTCCAGGTTTGGGTTAATTCAACCAAATCACGGGTAATCCTTTGCAATCGCGTTTATATGTATCCCGTGGGTTTGTTGGGTTTCGTTCCTCAACCCAACCTACGAAACTCCCCCACGGACAGTCTCTAGGTATGGGTTAATTCAAACAATTATGGTTAATCCCATAAGTAGTGCTTCCCAATCGCCCTTTTAATTTAAAATAAATTCATATAAATAACCCTGGTGATTGAATTAGAGATAAACTAGAGCTAAGATAATGAGCATTAGTATGAACCCCAAAAATCTCCCCTTGGGAATCAACACCCTAAGTGTGCTGCGGGAAAACAATTGCGTCTATGTGGACAAAACCGAAATAGCTCACCGTCTGATACGCATTCCTGGACGCTTCTTTTTGTCTCGTCCCAGGCGTTTTGGCAAAAGTCTGTTTGTAGATACCCTCAAGGAGATTTTCGAGGGGAATCAGAAATTATTTGAGGGGCTTTATATCCATGACCAGTGGGACTGGAGTAGAAAATTCCCAGTGATTAAAATAGACTTTGCTGGTGGGGTATTAAAAAACCGACAAGAGCTGGATATGCGCATACTGGATATCTTGCACGAAAATGCAGAGCATCTGGGTGTATCCTATGAGTCAACTGATATACCGGGAAAATTAGGAACTTTGATTCGTAAAGCCATGGCAAAATATGGACAACGTGCTGTGGTGCTGGTGGATGAATACGACAAACCCATCCTGGACAATATAGACAATCCACCTATTGCTTCGGAAATGAGGGAAGGACTCAAGAATCTATACTCAGTCCTCAAGCAACAGGATGCCAACATCCAGTTCATCTTCATGACTGGGGTCACCAAATTCTCTAAAGTCAGCCTTTTCAGTGGGTTAAATCAACTCACCGACATTACCATCAGTAGGGACTTTTCTACTATTTGTGGGTATACCCAGGAAGATTTGGAGCAAACCTTCGCCCAGCACTTGCAAGGGGTGGACTGGGATGAACTGCGTCTCTGGTATAATGGATACTCATGGCGTGGTGAGTCAGTATATAACCCTTATGATATCTTACTTTTTATCCGTGAGGGAATGGAGTATGGTAACTACTGGTTTGAAACGGGGAACCCCACCTTTTTAATTAGGCTGTTTCAGACTAACCGCTACTTCCTCCCCAACTTGGAGCATCTAGAAGTAACTGAGGAGATTTTAAAGTCCTTTGAGATAGAACAAATCAATCCAGTTACCCTGCTGTTCCAATCAGGGTATTTGACCATTGAGCGCACCTTTACCCGTCACCGACGTTCCATGTTTGCCCTAAAAATACCTAACATGGAAGTTCGCCTGACATTAAACGACCAGTTCATCAACGTATACACAGGAATGGTGAATGAAAAGAGCGCTATTCAAGATATCCTTTATGAGTGTATGTGGAATGGGGATTTGGAATCAATAGTGAAGGCGATAAAGCGTCTATTTGCGGGTATTCCTTGGCGTAACTTTACCAACAATGACCTAGCTGATTTTGAAGGTTACTACGCTTCTGTACTATATGCTTTTTTGAGTTCCTTAAATGCGCGCATTATCCCGGAAGATATCACCAACTATGGTCAAGCGGACATAACTGCCATCCTGGGTGATCATATTTACGTGATGGAAATCAAGGTAGTAGATGGGGAGAATGTGAAAGAGAACCGAGCCTTAAAACAGATACGGGAATGTAACTATGCACAAAAGTATAGAGGAGAACCAGGAAAAACAGTCCATGAAGTGGGACTGGTTTTTAGTCGCAGCAAACGTAACCTCATTCAAGCGGATTGGAAATAAATTAAGATAAATGTAATCACCCGCGATAAAGCCAGTCGGTTAAGGGAGTTTATTCCCTGTCTCCCCCACGGACAGTCTCTAGGTTTGGGTTAATTCAACCAAATCACGGGTAATCCTTTGCAATCGCCCTTTTAATTTAAAATAAATTCACATAAATAAACCCGGTGATTGAATTAGAGATAAACTGGGATTAAGATAATAAGCACATATCCATTAGTATGAACCCCAAAAATCTTCCCCTGGGGATCAACACCCTAGATAAACTACGCGGGAGCAACTGCGTTTATGTGGACAAAACACAGCTTGCCTTCCAGTTGATAAAACAGCCTGGAGCTTTCTTTTTGTCTCGTCCCAGGCGTTTTGGCAAAAGTCTGTTTGTAGATACCCTCAAGGAGATTTTCGAGGGGAATCAGAAATTATTTGAGGGGCTTTATATCCATGACCAGTGGGACTGGAGTAGAAAATTCCCAGTGATTAAAATAGACTTTGCTGGTGGGGTATTAAAAAACCGACAAGAGCTGGATATGCGCATACTGGATATCTTGCACGAAAATGCAGAGCATCTGGGTGTATCCTATGAGTCAACTGATATACCGGGAAAATTAGGAACTTTGATTCGTAAAGCCATGGCAAAATATGGACAACGTGCTGTGGTGCTGGTGGATGAATACGACAAACCCATCCTGGACAATATAGACAATCCACCTATTGCTTCGGAAATGAGGGAAGGACTCAAGAATCTATACTCAGTCCTCAAGCAACAGGATGCCAACATCCAGTTCATCTTCATGACTGGGGTCACCAAATTCTCTAAAGTCAGCCTTTTCAGTGGGTTAAATCAACTCACCGACATTACCATCAGTAGGGACTTTTCTACTATTTGTGGGTATACCCAGGAAGATTTGGAGCAAACCTTCGCCCAGCACTTGCAAGGGGTGGACTGGGATGAACTGCGTCTCTGGTATAATGGATACTCATGGCGTGGTGAGTCAGTATATAACCCTTATGATATCTTACTTTTTATCCGTGAGGGAATGGAGTATGGTAACTACTGGTTTGAAACGGGGAACCCCACCTTTTTAATTAGGCTGTTTCAGACTAACCGCTACTTCCTCCCCAACTTGGAGCATCTAGAAGTAACTGAGGAGATTTTAAAGTCCTTTGAGATAGAACAAATCAATCCAGTTACCCTGCTGTTCCAATCAGGGTATTTGACCATTGAGCGCACCTTTACCCGTCACCGACGTTCCATGTTTGCCCTAAAAATACCTAACATGGAAGTTCGCCTGACATTAAACGACCAGTTCATCAACGTATACACAGGAATGGTGAATGAAAAGAGCGCTATTCAAGATATCCTTTATGAGTGTATGTGGAATGGGGATTTGGAATCAATAGTGAAGGCGATAAAGCGTCTATTTGCGGGTATTCCTTGGCGTAACTTTACCAACAATGACCTAGCTGATTTTGAAGGTTACTACGCTTCTGTACTATATGCTTTCTTGAGTTCCTTAAATGCGCGCATCATCCCGGAAGATATCACCAACTATGGTCAAGCGGACATAACTGCCATCCTGGGTGATCATATTTACGTGATGGAAATCAAGGTAGTAGATGGGGAGAATGTGAAAGAGAACCGAGCCTTAAAACAGATACGGGAATGTAACTATGCACAAAAGTATAGAGGAGAACCGGGGAAAACAGTCCATGAAGTGGGACTGGTTTTTAGTCGCAGCAAACGTAACCTCATTCAAGCGGATTGGGAATAAATTAAGATAAATGTAATCACCCGCGACAGAGCCAGTCGGTTAAGGCAGTTTATTCCCTGTCTATGAGGTTATCAAAAATTCTTTGCACTAACCCCTTGGTCTTGCTCTCTAAATATTGCCAATCTACCTCCCCAAACTCATCTAATAAATTAGTATCAATGTCAACTGGGACATTTTCAGGACTATAGTCCACAAAACAAACCTGATAACATAAATCCCATAAATCCATATTCACCACCTGTTCTTGATATTGCAAGCGCAAATGATATCCCGGATGGGGGATGGGTAAAAGAGCCAGTTTTTGCTTAATAGCTAGCAAATCTTCCGCTGTGGCGTTTTTTGAATCCTCCAATAACTGGATCACAATAGATTTAGTTTCATCCGTTGTACCCGCTGGCCAAATCAGTACGTCGTGGTAACTTCCTCTCCACTTGGATATATCCAGATGTTTACGAATATTATCAATAATGCGGATAAAAGCTGGTTGCATGAGAATTTCTGCTTGTTGCCATATGGTAGAATTGGGGATATTAGGTGGCATTTTTTTTAAAAATAATTAAAAAAACTAGGACTTACTCATTGACAATTTTTCAGGTTAATCAAAAAAACTGCCACTTTAGTCTAAATCTTTTCTCAACATAGCGGATATTAGGACAGAAAATTTGGAGATATTGACTAGGCAAAATTACAAGATTAAGTATGGAACCGGGGAACAAATCATGATAGGCAAACTACTAGACCATAGATATAAAGTTGTGCGTGTTTTAGCAACTGGGGGATTTAGTCAAACCTACATCGCTCAAGATACTCGGCGACCTGGTAATCCTATTTGTGTTGTTAAACATCTAAAACTGGTTAGTAATGACAAGCATATTTTTACAACTGCTAAACGTCTGTTTAATAATGAAGCTGAAACTTTGGAAAAATTGGGTAATCATGATCAAATACCTCGGTTACTAGCCTATTTTGATGAAAATCAGGAATTTTTCCTGGTTCAGGAATACATTGATGGTCATACCCTGACAATGGAACTTATACCCGGACAACCATGGGGTGAAAACCAAGTTATACAATTGCTCTTGGAAATCTTAGAGGTTTTGGAGTTTGTCCATCAACAGGGGGTGATTCACCGAGATATAAAACCTGATAATCTGATTCGTCGTGTGGATGATTACAAACTGGTGCTTGTGGATTTTGGAGCTGTTAAACAAGTACGTTGTCCTTCTGCTCTTTCAGAACATCATTTAAATCCCACTATAGCTGTTGGCACTCCTGGTTATATGCCTACTGAGCAAGGACAGGGTAAACCTCGCCCAAGTAGTGATATTTATGCTTTGGGTATCATTGCTATTCAAGCTTTAACAGGAATAGCTGCTAATCAGTTCCCAGAGGATCCCGATACTGGTGAAATTCTCTGGCAACATTTTCGACCTGTCAATTCCCATTTGGGAGAAATTCTCACTAAGATGGTGCGTTATCACTTCAAGGAACGTTATCAAACGGCAACAGAAGCATTAGAAGTTTGTCGAGAGTTTATAAAAGAATATGCTAAATCCTGCGGTTACTCCCTATCTCCCACACCCACTACACCCAGTGGAAAAAAATCACCCATAAAAACCTATGATCAATCTGTTTCATTGTTCCCACAACCTACCTTAGCTTTGGCACCTGTTCATACTCCTCCCCTAGTATCTGCTCCTAAGCAGGAACAAAAACCAGATCCCTTACCACTGGTAATTGGTTTATTTTTGGTCGGTGGTGCAGCAGCTTTAGTAACCAATTTATATCCCAACATTCAAACTTTGACTGCTAATTGGAAGGATAAGAATGGCACAGAAAATTGCTTGGCTATGGTAGCACCCAATTCTAATGTGCGCTCCCAACCTAGCGCCATTGGTTCTGATAATATTTTAAAGAGTATTGGTGATCCTAGTGAGTTTATAGTTACTGGAAAAAGAACTAAGCGTGGTTGGATAGAAGTTAAACTTAAATCTGGTCGTTTGGCTTGGGCTCATTCGGATGTGATTACTAACAATGACCAATGGGTCTCTTGTCTGCGAGACCAGGGTATTTCTCTTCAAATCGTTGATGATTTACCTCTAATCACATCTCGATTGGTGCCTAAACCTCAGTTATCTACTACTACCTCTCCATCCCCATTCTTGTCTCAATCTGCTGATACAGAGTCTCAAGATCCAATCGTTCTACAAGCTCGACAAAAATTCCAGTCAGGGGATGTGAATGGAGCAATAGCTCAACTGAAATCCGCTCCCCAAAAAACTACTTCTAATAGTCAACAAGTGAAGATAATTGACCAATGGCAACAAGACTGGGCCAAAGCTGAGACTTTGGCTAATGAAATTAATCGCGCTATTGATAGTGGACAATGGGAAAAGGTCTTGGCCTATCGCAACCAACCAGAAAAGTTACCTAATATTAAATACTGGCAAGATAAACTGGAACCATTGTTTAAACAAGCAGCTCAAAAGGTTGCTCAACAGGTTTTACCAAGTCAAAACTCACAACCGGACACTAACTCTAAAACCAAACCATAGTAGATACCCTGTGTTACACCTTAGTGTAATTCGTCGTATTCCGCTGTTTCTACCCTTCTGCTTTCAGCGTGAGAGGGTGGTAAAAACTCCGCCCGTCGCATGGTTCCCAGGGGTGCTGTTACTCCGTGATAAGGGTGAATTACCTGCACGGTGCGAGAGGGACGTTGTCTAGGCGAAAACAAGGACAACACACCAGCTACTACAATACCACCTCCTACTGTTAAAGTCGCCCCACCTACTGCCCAAATTATGGGTGAATTCCACCATTTTTCCGCTTCAGAAGGCAGTGTGGGCATCATTCTGGTTGGCTGCTGTTGTAGTGAATTCATTTGGTTTTGGCTCAAACTGAAGGCATTAATTTGACCCTGTAGCTGTTGATTTTGTAAGCGTAACTGCTCGTTGTCGCCTCTTAAACTGTCTACTTGAATTTTTAACTTTTCTAAGTCCAATCGCTGGTCTAAAGGTGCTACCGGTTGGGGGTTACCATATCCCCCCTGTCCAGATGGGTACTGTTGCATCCCCTGGGAGGGCACAATATTGTTGGGTAATTGTGAAATACTAAAGTTGGGTTGTTGTATGGGAGTGCTATTTCCTTTCAGCAATAGCAAAGCTGCTAAACCAGCAACAGCTACCCCACCCACAAATGCCATACTCTCACTCATATAGTACACCTCTTAACTAATAAAACTAAGTAGTACCAGGACCATAGTTGTATTGTAACTGACATAGTTTTGGGACACACTCACAGTCAATAAATTCATCGTCTAATTTTAATTCAGATTCATCTAAATTGCCATTAAATTACCAATTAATAAGATCAATTTTTGACCGCCTCCTTTAAATTTCGACAAAATTCGGCGATCGCTTTTAGTCCTTGATCGGGTGTACCCTCTGCCAATCGCTTGACTACCGCACTACCGACAATTGCTGCATCAGCTCCCCAGTCTTTTACTTGACGTGCTTGTTCTATGTCAGAAATACCGAATCCCACACCTATCGGTTTATCTGTAACACTGCGGATTTTGTCTAGTAGTTCAGAAGCTCGGTTTTCCATTTGTGACCGCATACCAGTGACACCAGTAACACTTACCAAATAAATAAAACCTTGAGAAGCATGGGCGATCGCCTCTATTCTTGCCATGGAACTGGTGGGAGCTATGAGAAGGGTCAGGTCAATTTCTTGCTCACTTGCTGGTTTCAAGAGGGTTGCAGACTCTTCCAAAGGTAAATCTGGAACTACCAAACCCGACACACCAGCGGATTTAATATCGTCTAAAAATCTTGCAATTCCTCGATGTAAAATGGGATTATAATATGTAAATAAAATTACAGGTGCTTTCAATTTAGGTGTAGTAGCCTTGAGCATTGTCAACACCTGTTCTAGAGTAGTACCTTTTTGCAGTGCACGGGTAGCAGCAGCTTGAATTACTGGACCATCTGCCAAGGGATCGGAGTAGGGAACACCTAACTCAATAATATCCGCACCAGCACAATCTAGCACTTTTAAAGCTTGAGCTGTAGTATGTAAATCCGGGTCACCAGCAGTAATAAACGGAATCAGGGCACACTCTTGATTCCGTCTTAAATTTTCAAAACAACGAGAAATTGCTGTCATCAGTTAGTCATTGGTTAGGGTTGATCATTGGAATCAATCTTAGCTTGTATTCTGGCCAACTCTTCCGGGGAGAGTTCATCCAGACGCTTTTGGAGAAAAGCCTTTTCATACTCTTCCCGCTGTTGGTGGTAGGTCATTTTTTTACTCCCTGCACGGAATAGATAGGTTCCCAACCAACCCATTAAACCTAACACCAGTAGAACTTGACTCCAAATTCCCGCGTCTTGACTATTTAAACCAACCAACTGTAGCACCCCATAAGCTAGTCCGCCTATGAGGAAGATCCCTAAGGTAATAGTAATTGCGTCAATACGTCGCATGAGAGTTGTGACCTACCAAGTTACTAGTTAAATTAAGTTAAACAATTTGTCTGGGTCTGGGTCGAAAATTGGCAATGGGGGAGAGCAATAATAAACCTGGGAAGAAGAAAAAGACCAAGAAGTACATAAATCCACGTTCCACAGAAGTTGCTGAATACCAGCGCCAGTTGAGATAAAACATAACGATCAGTGGTATGGCTAACAGATAAGCTCCAGCCAAAGCTAAATACAGTAGTGCTAAAAGCATAATTTTGGGATGGATGAGAGAATACTATTTAGTGCATATACCATTATATAGCTTATAGCCCCCACACTACCTCACCTAATCCATGGGAAAAAATTTTCCCCAACCTCTTGACAAAGTCTAGGAAAAGCAGCATGATGTTATGATGATGTTTTGGCATCCAACAAATCCTACGGGGGTGTGGCGGAATGGTAGACGCTGCGGACTTAGAAAAGTGAGCCTTGATAGAGAAATCCTTCAAGTGTAAGCTCTCAAACTCAGGGAAACCTAAATCTGATAAGATTTAATCAAACAGACAAGGCAATCCTGAGCCAAGCCCAGTAGACTTTTATGTTTCTGGGAAGGTGCAGAGACTCGACGGGAGCTACCCTAACGTGAAGGCGAGGGTAAAGGGAGAGTCCAATTCTTAAAACCCCAAAGGTAGTAGCGAAAGCTGCAGGAGAATGAAAATCCGTTGACTGTAGAAAGTCGTGGGGGTTCAAGTCCCCCCACCCCCATAAAAATTAATAGCCCCTACTTCTTGTAAAAGTAGGGGTTTGTTATCAGGTATCAGTCTAAAATCCTGGTAGTTCCAGACCACCAGTTAACTCTTCCATGCGTTCCCGCATAGTCTGAGTAGACTTGAGATAAGCATCCTTCATTGCTGCTGTCACTAGATCAGAAAGCACGTCCGATCCCTCGTTTAGTGCATTTGGGGAAATTTCTACCCTTTTAGGTTCCTGGTTACCACTAATAATCACCTTAACTAGTCCACCACCAGACTCGCCCACAATTTCCATCTGTTCCAATTCTTCTTGTAGACGTTTGGCACCTTGTTGCACTTCCTGAGCTTTCTTAAAAGCGTCCGCTATTTCTTTTACTCTTCCCACCAAACCAAATCCTGTCATAGTAAATTTTCCAGTTGTGCTGCGAATAAAAAATCAAATTCAATTATAGTTGTGACTGACCTAGGTCTCCACCAATTCAAGAATAACCATCCAAAACAGGAAACTGACCAATCATTTTTACCTCTGGTTCCAATAAAATTGACCATTGATCCTGAATTTGATGTTGAATATGGCGAATGAGACGGAAAATATCATTGGCCCTAGCACCTCCACGATTAACAATAAAGTTAGCATGAAGTTGTGCGACTTGGGCCCCACCAATTTGATAGCCTTTCAATCCAGTTTGTTCAATTAACCATCCCGCAGTCCGGGGTAAGGGGTTGCGAAACACACTCCCACAACTGGGAAAATTGTAAGGTTGAGTGGAAAGACGGTGCTGCTTGTGTTCTTTAGTTCTAGCTGTGACTTTAGCTGGATCTGCACCTGGTTGAAGTTGAAAAGTAGCTTGAGTAACTATACGCTCATTTCCTTGTAACAGGGAGCTGCGATATGTGTAACCCAACTGTGACCTATTCACAGTTTCTAAAGTACCATCGGGAGATAGTAACTCCGCACTAACCAACATTTCCCCCATACATTTATTGTGTGCTCCTGCATTCATCACAACAGCACCACCCACAGTACCTGGAATGCCAACTGACCACTCTAGTCCTTCCCATCCTAAACTTGCTGCTTCCCATGCTAAACTAGGAATGGGTTCTCCCGCAGCTACTGTTAACTGACCTGTTTGGTTATCAAAGTATTTGTAACGGAAGTGACGGGTAGCAATTACCATTCCTGGTATACCTTCATCACTTACTAGTAAGTTGGAACCTGCTCCCAATATTGTAATGGGTAAATCCAGAGCTTGGGCATACTCCACAGTTGCTCTTATGGCCATTAAATCGCGAGGTGCACTGTACCACTGGGCTTCCCCTCCCACTTTGTAGGAGGTAAACCCAGATAGGGAAATGTTGGACTTAATTACACAATTAGTTCCAGGTAAGTAAATAATTTGATTATCATCTGAATTAACTGTTTTTTGTTTATTTTCCGTCAAAGTAGGGACTGTGCGGGGACTAGCAGAAGACTCAGAAATTATCATTGTTAATGTAAATGGGTAGCTTTATTAACATTTAAACGGAATATCTAGGCTAAAATACGGGTAGCCATCCCTAAAGTGTGACTGTGACTGGTTGACGCAGTGCACTGATAATTTCTGGAATTGTCTGATTTAAATTGCCAGCTCCAAGAAAGACGGCTAAATCCCCCGGACGTAGGGTGGATAATAAAACCGGAGGAATGAGGGCTAAACTAGGTTGATAAATTACTTGTGGGTGTCGCTTGGCAATTTCTGCTGCCAATTTTTCACCGGTAACTTGCTCACAACTAGGTTCACCAGCACTGTAAATATCAGTCAATACAACTAAATCCGCATGAGTGAAACAATTGGCAAACTCGTCCAAGAAAGTCCGCACACGACTGTAACGGTGAGGTTGAAAAATCCCTACTACCCTTTGTCCTGGTTTCGCTTGTAAACGCGCCGCTGCTAGAGTGGCACGGATTTCACTAGGATGATGAGCATAATCATCAATGAAGGTAATGCCATCTACTTCACCCTTAAATTCAAATCGTCTCCTGGCTCCTTCAAAGGTGGCAAGACCTTTGGCAATTTGCCCGAACTCCAAATTTAACAACCTTCCTACCGCCACAGCTGCTAGGGCATTACTGAGATTGTGGCGACCTAAAAGTTGTAAGTTTAATACTCCTAGAGACTTACCTTTTTCCCAAACTAAGGCTGTTGTTCCGTCTGGGCGATAGTCAATGTTGGTTACTGTATAATCAGCACCTTGATCTGGATCTAAACTATAACTGATCCCCGGTTTTAGGCGATCGCGTACTATGTTACAATCAATACTGCCCACTACAACTTGACAACCTCGGGCAAAGGTTTGGAAAGTCTCCACGACTTGTTCCAATGTTGCATAATGATCAGGATGATCTAGTTCAATATTAGTAATTATACCAATTGCTGGGGTATGTTTTACCAAGGAACCATCGGACTCATCAGCTTCTGCTACTAAATACTTACTTTCTCCTAATCTAGCATTTCCTTCCCAGGCATTGACTTCTCCTCCTACCACAATGGTTGGGTCAAGACCTGCTTCTAATAGCATGTAACCTATCATGCTACTAGTTGTAGTTTTACCATGGGTTCCAGCTACAGCAATGCTATGATAGTCAGCGATTAAAGCTGCCAAGACATCAGAACGATGTAGAATGGGGCAGCCCAATTCTAGCGCCGCCCTATATTCTAAATTATTATTGTTAATAGCTGTAGAACAAATGACCTGGGGTAAACTTTTTTGTTGGGTGGATAATTGCTCTGATGGGTTTGATAATATATGGCTAGAAAATGCTCCGGGACGGAAGAATTCTAGATTACTGGCCTCTTGTTGGTTAAAAATATGAGCCCCCAGGGACTCTAATTTGCGGGTAATCTGGTTAGGGCGCAGGTCTGAACCGGAAACGGGCAATTGTCGTTTTGTCAGTATGTAGGCTAGGGCGGACATTCCTATGCCCCCAATACCAATAAAATGAAATGGTCTACCACTAAAATCTATATAGCTATTCATCTTTTATTCCTCTGGCACCACACCAACAAATCTTTGCGACACGGGTATCATAACAGGATTTTGATTTTTGGAGATATAGCTTTCGTAATATTTCTATATCCAATCTGTATCCAAAAACTTACAGGTCAATTTTTGACTGAGTTTTTGTTTACTGGACAATATCCGGAGCAATCGATTCTCCAACCTTTTCTATCCTTATGATGATTATTCTGAAAAATCGGGAACTGTCGGGAAAAAAATCTGTCATATATCTTTCATCCTCAAGTGCGTGATTTTTTGACTTTGTACACCTTACAGCAATTTTCATGTAGTTAAACTACAAAATAAGATAAGCTATAATAAGGGTAATAAACTAAAATAGAGTAGAAGTACTGTCAAATTATATGCCAAAACCTTATTCAATAGATTTGCGTAATCGCGTGATTGTAGCATGGGTTGCTCAAGAGGGATCTCAACGCCAGTTGGCAGAAAGATTCAAGGTCAGCTTATCATTTGTGAGAAATTTAGTACGTCGTTATCGTGAAACTGGGCAAGTTGAGCCAAAGCAATGTGGAGGATATGAAAAGCCTGTAATTGCAGGCCAATATTTAAACATGATCAAGTCTTGGCTGGATGAGAAAAATGATTTACTACTTTCAGAATTGTGCGATCGCCTGAGAGAAACGACGGGCACTAGTGTTAGTATCACAACCATGCATCGAGCCTTAGAAAAGTTGGGTCTACGTCATAAAAAAAAGTCTAAATGCCAGTGAACAGGAGACTCCACGTGTTCAAGAATTAAGGCATGATTATCGTCGTTGGGTAGATACAGTTGATATTAGAAATTTAGTGTTTTTAGATGAATCGGGGATAAATTTAGGGATGTCAAGGTTGTTTGCCAGAAGCCAAGATGGACAAAGAGCAATTGGTAGCGTACCAGGAAACAAGGGCAAAAATATTTCTCTGATTGGGGCTTTAAATATGGATGGAATTCTGGCAGCAATGACTGTAGAGGGAAGCACAAATACAGAAGTATTTCTCACTTATGTAAATCAGGTTTTAGTACCTCAATTATGGAAAGGGGCTATTGTTGTTATGGATAATTTAAAGGTTCATTATGCCGAGCGCGTGAGATTGTCAATTGAATCAGTCGGTGCAAAAGTTAAGTTTTTACCCCCCTATTCTCCAGACTTATCTCCGATAGAATTGTGTTGGTCAAAATTAAAGCAATTTCTCCGTAGTCGGGAGGCACGAACATTAGAAGCCCTAAATGAGGCCATGACAAGTGCAGTAAATTATATTACAGCAGAGGATGCGCTTAATTGGTTCAATCATTGTGGTTTATTTACATGAAAACTGCTGTAATAGGAGTTTCGTCAAGTGTGATCATCAGGATGAGGATATTGCTTAGTGATACTACAATTAGTTAAATTACATGTAAATAAAGTTAAACTATACTAGACTAGGTAAATTTATAAAAAACAAAAAGAAACTGTACTAAATAAATTGAATTCAATAAAATATGTATTTTTTTTTCGATCTAAGATTCCACAGTTATAAACAGTCCCCCCCTTTGCGATATGATCGGGGTCAACGATATCAATTTATAGGCATAAATACAGAGGGGAAGACACTGTGGTTAGAGTTGCAATCAATGGTTTCGGGCGCATTGGCAGAAACTTTGCCCGCTGCTGGATAGGTAGAGAGAATAGCAAGGTTGAGCTTGTTGCTATTAACGACACTTCCGATCCCAGAACTAATGCTCACCTGCTTAGATACGATTCTATGCTAGGTAGACTACAAAATGCCAATATCAGTGCTGACGATAATTCCATTACTATCAACGGTAAGACTATTAAGTGCGTATCTGATCGCAATCCAGAAAACTTACCTTGGAAAGAGTGGCAAATTGACCTGATTATTGAAGCAACGGGTGTGTTTATCAGTAAAGAAGGTGCCTCAAAGCATGTAAATGCTGGTGCTAAAAAAGTTCTAATTACTGCACCTGGTAAGAATGAAGATGGTACATTTGTTATGGGTGTGAATCATTATGATTATAATCATGACGAACACCATATCATTAGTAATGCCAGCTGTACAACTAACTGTCTAGCACCTATTGCTAAAGTTTTGCACGAAAAATTTGGCATTATCAAAGGGACAATGACTACTACCCATAGCTACACAGGTGACCAGAGAATTTTAGATGCTTCTCACCGTGATTTGCGTAGAGCTAGAGCAGCGGGGATTAATATTGTTCCCACTTCTACTGGTGCTGCTAAGGCTGTAGCTCTGGTAATACCAGCGCTAAAGGGTAAGTTAAATGGTGTAGCTTTGCGTGTACCCACTCCTAACGTGTCCATGGTAGATTTTGTGGTGCAGGTAGAGAAACCAACAATTACTGAGGAAGTTAATCAAGCTCTTAAAGAGGCTTCTGAAAATTCACTCAAAGGCATTTTGGGTTACAGCGAATTACCCTTAGTATCCTCTGATTATCAGGGTACTAATGAATCTTCCATTGTGGATTCTAACTTAACTATGGTGATGGGTAATGACATGGTTAAGGTCATGGCTTGGTATGACAATGAATGGGGTTATAGCCAACGAGTTTTAGATTTGGCTGAGTTAGTGGCGGAGAAATGGGTATAAAATAATTCCCATTCATCCGGGAATCCCACACTCACCACCAAAATGTTGAAATCCCTGACTGAGTGTTAAAACTTGGTTGGGGATTTCTTGGGTGTTTGATTGTAGAATAACTTGGTCACCGGATGTAATTTCTCCGATAATTGCTGCACCTGATCCTAATTTAAGAACTAAGGCTTTGGCAATAGTTGGTGGTAAACAGAGTACCAGTTCAAAATCTTCACCACCATATAAGGCATAATCCAGCCATCGTAGTGGTGTTAACCAGTTGTTAGATATGGGTACTAGGGGAATTTTGTCTTGATGTAAAACTGCCCCGACTTGACTAGCACGACAAATTTGTAAAATAGCATCCGCTAATCCATCACTACTATCCATACCGCTCAAAGTAACTGGAGAGGAATCTCCACGGGGTTTTAAACCTGATATGAGGATTTCGTGTAGTATATATATTACATCTAAACGCGGGTTAGGACGTTGGTGAAATCTAATTAAAGCCTGCTTTTCCTCTTCCTTGAGGTTTTCACCCGTTTGAGGGTGCAAGAGCAATTCTAACCCAGCACGAGAAGCTCCATGCATACCAGTTATAACTATAGCATTCCCCACTTGAGCTGTACACCGCCGAATAATCAAATCTGGACTGACCTCACCAAAAGCTGTAATTCCTATAGTTGTAACAGGGGATCGCACTATGTCACCGCCAACGATGGGAGTATGATACTTCTGTAAGCAGTCACTCATGCCCTGATACAGTTGTTCTACCCAATTGACAGCCAGATCTCCTGGTAAACCGAGGGCGACGGTAATTCCTAGGGGAGAGGCGCCCATAGCAGCCAAGTCGGATAAATTAGCGGTAGCAGCGCGCCAACCTGCATCCTTGGGAGAGGTAGTAAGATTGCTAAAATGTACACCATCTACTAACATGTCTGTGGTTACAACCAAATGGTGTGCGGGTTTAGTCGGCAAAACTGCACCATCATCCCCTATAATATGGGGAGGACAAAAGCTCTGTAATTTCTGCAAAAGACCCTGTTCCCCCAGGTCACGAACTCTGAGGTATTCTCCCCCTAAATCAGCCATCTTGTTTTCTCTTCCATATATTACCATATATTAATAATCATAATATTCAGATTACTAAATACAATGCGAACTATTGCCGAAATTAATCAAAAGATCATTGAAAAGCGTGCCGTAGTCTGGACCGTGGAAGAGGTAAAAAAACGAGTTGCCCAAAATGGTATACTAAAAACGGCCCAACAGGTTGATGTGATTACCACAGGAACCTTTGAACCTATGGAATCAAGCGGGGCGATTATTAACTTAGGACACACTGACCCACCAATTAAAATTCGTCGTTGTTGGTTAGATGGGGTTCCCGCATATTCTGGGTTTGGGGCGGTGGACCTATATTTGGGCGCCAGTTGCGCAGTGGAAACCATGGAAGGGGAAGAACTAAGAGAACGCGGTGGTGGTCACGTGATTCAAGATTTAATTGCTGGTAAATCCGTACAAGTCAGAGCATTAGGACAAATTACCGATTGTTACCCTAGAGCTACCCTGGAAGCTAAAGTTACCCGAGAGACGATTAATCAGTTCTACCTATTTAATCCGCGCAATCTTTATCAAAACTTCATTGTTGGTGTTAATGGATCCGAGGAACCGTTATATACTTACCTAGGACCATTACAACCGCGTTTAGGAAATGCAGTGTACTCCAATCCAGGAGCATTGTCTCCCCTAATGAACGATCCCGATTTACAACTGGTGGGAATTGGGACCAAAATCTTTTTAGGTGGGGGAATAGGCTATGTGGTTTGGGAAGGTACACAACACTTTCCCCTACAAAAGCGGTTAGAGAATCGAACCCCCATTGGACCATCTGCCACTTTAGCACTAATTGGTGATGCCAAACAAATGGATGCGCGTTGGGTAAGAGGGTGTTACTTTAAAAGTTATGGACCTTCATTAATGCTAGGGGTAGGAGTACCACTTCCAGTATTAAACGAAGAAGTGGTTAAACGTTGTGCAGTAACTGATCAAGACTTAGTAGCGCCCATTGTGGATTTTTCCATTCCCCGTCGTGTAAGACCTACCTTTGGATTAGTAAGTTACGCCCAATTAAAGTCTGGGAGGATCCCCATCGAGGGTAAACCTGTACGAGCTGCTCCCCTAGCTAGCATGTTACTATCCCGACAAGTAGCTCTAGAGTTGAAACAGTGGATACAGTCGGGTCAATTTACCCTGACGGAACCCGTAGCTCCTATTCCCATGGACAGAGCTTTTTTACCTTTTACAGTAAACTAACCCAACTTTAATGGTTGTCTTGGGGTTTTAGCTTTTTCACTGGTTTAGTGATAGATGGTTTTGGTAAGGGTTTCGAGGAGTAAGAACCATCTCCATCCATTCTTGTAATGGGTCGAGCATTTTCTCCGGGATTTTTAACAAATGGTTTCCTGGTAACACCAGGACGGGGTCCACCTCTAAAAGTTGGTTTGCGTTTTTTGGGCAAATCAGCAACTGCTTCCGCAGTTTCCACCACTAACCCATCAGTTTCACG
Organism: Cylindrospermopsis raciborskii Cr2010; assembly: GCF_003367075.2. Classification (NCBI taxonomy): domain Bacteria; kingdom Bacillati; phylum Cyanobacteriota; class Cyanophyceae; order Nostocales; family Aphanizomenonaceae; genus Cylindrospermopsis; species Cylindrospermopsis raciborskii. The sequence continues at coordinate 3,649,978 of NZ_CP065936.1, read as the reverse complement.
CTTGACTTTAAAGTCCCAAAATTTACCTATTGCTTTCATGGCCAGCACACCGTGAAGTTTCAACTTAAAATATTTGGGTTTTTCCGTTGGTTTCCGTGGAGCTTGTTTGATTTTTACTACCAAACTCCTGGTCTCGAAAGATTGGTAAACTACCTCTCCACGAACGGAAAATTCACCATCAGGAATTTGATCTGAGGTTTTTAAAGCTGATGTACTTTCCGTAGTGTTTTGACGAGAGGATTTTCTATTAGTTGCAACTGGTTCTGATGTTTCCCCAGACAAGGAAGGTCCATCTGTGGACTGTTTAGCAAGATTTTCCGGTTCCCAAACCCCTACAATTTGAATATGTAGAGATTCATTTTCTTGTCTGGTACGGGGATAAACTACCCACAGGTGTTCTTTTTGTAAATCCAGATGCTTTTTGACTAAGCTCATAACTCGACCCAGCAGAACAGCATTTAACTGCACACCATCAGTTGTAATCAGGGTGCCCTGGGTGAACTGTTCGCTGCTAGGGGAGTAGCTACCCCGAATCAAACCAATCGCCCTGTATTGCATTAGTTCGCTAGCAGGAGGAATTGGTTGTTGACGGTTCCTAAGCTTCTCAAGACTTTCCCCATCTTGGACTTTGACGGATAAATTATCAGGTTTGGTTTGTGGTGATTTAACAGGTAATTTGCCTGTTAAGTCAATTTTGGCTGAAGCCTGACTAGAGGCGGTAATACTGGCAGATTCGAAAGACGGTATCAGGTCGGAATTCATAAAAACTCCTTAGATCGGAGATAGGTCCCATGGTGGGACTGAACAAAAGTGTGTGGAAGTTGCACGGCTAATAAAAGAAAGGTATACTTGCTTTGAATTTAGCCATTGCAGGTTAGGCTTTGAAATGTATCATTTGCAGAATGAATGGGTCAAATTAATTCCTAGCTGATTCTTGATAATTCTCAATCTCAATTAGGGAAGATTTTGACTGGTACTAATTTCTTAGTTCCAATTCGCAAATGCTAAATTCCTGATTTAACTAGGTTATAACTCACATTCTGGGGTGAGTGAGGAATTATCCACCAATCATTAGTTTGCTCAGTTATCACTCCATGGCTACAATTATGCTGATGATCCTACAACTGTCACCTAATTTATGGACAAAGCTATAACCGTCTACTTTAAAAGTTTAGATACTCCTGATGGTCTTTGGTCATAAAATTCACAGTTAAATCACCTATTCCGCTAAGTTTTACAAAGTATTAACTTTATTCCCTTCTAAGGGGCTTATTTATTCAAGTACAACACAGGTAAAGTAGTGTCAAAACAAGGTAATCGCTGGCTAATTCAGATAGTCTTGCTGCTGGCAGTTGCAGCGTTTATTGGTGTGTCCATCATACCTATTTTGGGAACTCTCAATGCTCCACGTCCCCAAAATTCCCCAGAAAATCCCCGGTTAGCAGACCAAATTCGTGGCTATGAACTGGTTTTACAGCGGGAACCGGAAAATCAAACTGTTCTCAAGCAGTTATTACAGGTTAGGTTGCAAATTCTCAGTCAAAAGCCCAATAGTGAGGTTCAACCTGCTGATATTCAAGGGGTGATTGAAACTCTACAAAAGTTGAGTCGATTAAATCCAGATAATTTGGAATATAAGGTTTTACTAGCACAGGCAACCCAACAAATAGGAAATACACAGGAAGCAAGCCAAATTTATCGCTCTATTCTCCAGACCCAGCCTGGTAACATCCAGTCACTACAAGGTCTAGTTAAATTAGAACTAGACCAGAAACGTCCAGAAGTAGCTATTCAGTTTCTTAAAGAAACCATATCCAATGCTGAAAAGTCTAATTCTGTTCAACCAGGAAGTTTTGACATTATAGCTATACAATTACTTTTAGGTAGGGTATATTCTTCTCAAAAAAACCCTGATCAAGCAATATCTTTATATGAGGAGGTGATGAAACAATATCCCCAGGATTTTCGCCCCGTTTTAGCAAAGGCAATTCTCTTGAAAGAGCAGGGTAAAATTAATGAGGCAAAACCCTTGTTTGACAGTGCTCTGACTCTGGCTCCCGCTCAATACAAGGATGAGATTAAAAACTTAACCTCCGGTTTTTAGCTCTATGGCGGCTATAATACCAAAAATAATGAATAAAATGCCGCCTATCAGGGTAATCTGTTTTTCCGAAATTCTCCCCGCTATTACTCCCCCACCTATAACCGCTATGAGGGCGCATATTGCATGTCCCAATATTGCTCCCCCCGTTACACCTATAGCATTATTACCTGCTGCTAACGCTATCGTGGCTATTTGTGTGCGATCGCCCCATTCAGCTATAAAAGTTAATACAAAGGACTTGAGTAAAACTGCCCATGGACTTGTTGACTGATTAGTAACTTGGGACTTTTTCACTTCTTCTCTAGCTTCTTCCATTACCTCCTGATTTTCCGTAGGTTTCATTTTGCCAGCATCATAGAGTAGTTTCAAACCAAAGGCGATGAATAAGACTATTTCCCCATAACGTACATATATTTGGGAATCTTGCGTTATACTGGACAAGACTTGGCCAAATAGCACAGATAAGATTGTCATTGCCATTAAGGCTAAGGTCACACCTGCAAACACCAGTTTTTTTGAGTGCTGCATAGACAGAATAACGGCAATAAAGAAGGTTTTATCGCCCAGTTCAGAAATTGTAATTAGTATTAAGCTGGTGGTAAAGGCGGTTAGCATTCTTCCATAGTCCCATTCACCACACCTCGGTCATCAAAGACAAAACACTCTCCTTCCCATAAACTTTCCTCCCCGGTTACCTCCTCTAGATACTTCAATATCCCTCCCTTGAGGTGGTAAACCTCTTGAAAGCCTTGTGATAGCAGATAGGATGATGCTTTTTCACAGCGAATACCACCTGTACAAAATAAAGCGATTTTCTGATTCTTATCTGGGTGCAAGTTCTTGCTTACATAATCGGGGAATTCTCTAAAGATACGGGTATGGGGATTACATGATCTCTTAAAAGTGCCAATGCTGACCTCATAATCATTACGAGTATCAACCACCGTAACATTGGGGTTCAGAAGTAAAGCATTCCATTCTTGAGGACTGACGTACTTTCCCACCCGTTGATTAGGATCCACCTCTGGTATTCCCAGGGTAACAATTTCTCGCTTCAGACGGACCTTCATCCTCCGGAAAGGGGGGGTATGAGTGTATGATTCCTTATGCTCCAGATCCATCAACCTCCCATCATGACGAAGAAATGCTAAAACCCGGTCAATTCCACCACGAGAACCAGCTATTGTGCCATTAATTCCTTCAGTTGCCAATAGAATTGTTCCTTTGACAGCATGCTCCTGGCAAAAAGACAATAGAGGTGCTTGTAGTTGTTGATAATCCGGTAAACTGACAAATTTATAGAGAGTTGCTACAACCGTACTATTTTCTTGATTCATTCCCCGAGAGATGATATTGATAACAGCGTATTATTCTTCCAAGTCGGAACCTGGTTCATCATCATTATCATAGACTAAATCATCCAGATCAATAATTTCAGCAATTTCTTCTTCCACCTCACTGGTCAGGTCAGTCTCCACATTATCGCGTGCCATCAAACGCCCTGTAGACTTTAACCATTCCAAGAGAATAAATTCATTGCTTGTACGAATTACGGTAGCTCGTTGATTACGTGGTTGTTCGTGTAAAGGACTTTTAATCATAAGAAGAGTTAAGCAAAGTGTGCGACACCAAATTATAATCTATATTTGTATTTGTGTCATGAGACCATAATTATGGCAAGATAGAGACAAACTCATGGAACAGGAAGTTCACATAATCAGCCAAAAAAAATTCTGGTCGAGGGATATTTATTATCATCGGAATGATTGTGTGAGACCCGAAAAAAGAATATATACTCCCAAATTTGACGATTATTAAATGAATCCAGAGCACTCAGAAACCTACATCAATCATCCCACATGGGGTTTACTCTATAAGATCTCCACCCTTGATGATAACCAAGAGCTATTTACTACACTATATGCCCAACGCCTATTTTTTTTGGTAACCAGTGACGTTAAGGGGATGAAATTTCAGTCCATTGGTAGGACTGAAGCCAGAATGATGCTAGAAAATCGTTTACGTAGTTTACGTCGCAGTGGTAAACCACAGGAGTATGATCAGCTTCAAGGAGTTTTCCAGCGTACATTCCAATGACAAGTTCAATTGCTGAACGCGTAACAATCATTCGCGCCCAACTACCCCCATCAGTAAGGTTAATAGCTGTTAGTAAGCAGGTATCAACTCAATTGATGCGGGAAGCCTATGGGGCTGGTATTCGTGATTTTGGTGAAAGTCGCATTCAAGAGGCGGCGAGTAAACAAATTGAGTTGCAAGATCTACCGGACATTACTTGGCACTTTATTGGTCACTTACAAAGTAACAAAGCTAAAAAGGCTGTGGAGTTATTTTCCTGGATTCATTCGGTAGATAATCTACACATTGCTGAGCGTCTCCACACTATAGCTCAAACAATGGGAACTAATCTATACAGTTGCCTACAGGTCAAAATTCTCCCAGACCCCCAAAAATCCGGTTGGACAGTGCCCCAATTGTTAGCGGAATTACCATTCCTAAGTCAATACCAAAGTTTACAAATTCAAGGTTTGATGACAATTCCTCCCTGGGGCTTAAAGGAAGAGCAAATATTGCATGTATTTAATCATACTTACAATCTAGCTCAAGAAATTGCCTCCCAAAAATGGGCAAATATAGAAATGAGGGAACTATCTATGGGTATGTCTGGGGACTATGAGTTGGCGGTAAAAGCTGGTGCTACCATGGTGAGACTGGGGACAATTTTATTTGGGAATCGCCCTTAGAGTTGATTTCAGGTTTGAGATCTTTTTCCCTGTTAAAGATGTAAAATAGAAAACCAACTACTGGTAATTAAGTAAGTATTTATTAGAATATGTGGTATCCTAACCCCCTTGACAAATTCGATCATTGGGACAGAATTGGGATGAAATAACTTTTTATTGTAAGGATGTATAGGATACTATCTTTTTTCATCGTTATTTCTAACAAGTTTTTTGAAGAGCAGTTGTTTAGTATAATCCGTCAGGTAAATACTAACAACAGTAAGGAACGAAGCCCACAGCAGCTAGATTTACATCGGATCAATTAAGGTAATTTCCAGGAGCATGAAAAATGAACAACATATTTTCTAAACTCAGAGATTTTGTGGGCTTGAATGAGCCAGTAGAATATGAGTACTACGAGGAGGAGCAGGATAATGATAACTATCAACCGGGTTATCAACCAGAAAATCCTCAGCCAGCTCCACAGGAAACCACCACTAGCAATAGAAGGTGGCGAGAAACCCCCCCAACAGTAAACCAAGAAGAAGTAGCAGGATCAAAACATATGACTAATGTGATTGGTATGCCAGGTGCGATTAATGGAATTTCAGAGGTTTTGGTTTTAGAACCCCGCACTTTTGAGGAAATGCCTCAAGCGATTCAAGCATTGCGAGAGCGCAAGTCTTTAGTGTTGAACCTAACAATTATGGATCCAGATCAAGCTCAAAGGGCTGTGGACTTTATTGCTGGTGGTACTTACGCTTTAGATGGTCATCAAGAAAGAATAGGTGAAAGTATATTCTTATTTACTCCTAGTTGTGTACAAGTTAGTACCCAAGGGGGATTTTTGCATGAAGTTCCCCAACCTCCAGTACGCCCGGTTCGGAACACCGGTAATTGGGGAAGTGAGCCCAATCGTATGGTACAATAAAGACTAAACCAATGGACGACTAATCACTAAATGACTATTAAATTGGGTTTAATTGGGGGCGGGGTGATGGGAGAAGCCATTTTATCCCGTCTCCTGGCCAGGGAAATTTACCAAGTATCAGAAGTAATCGTTAGTGAACCTCAGGAAGCTCGAAGGAGTTTTTTGCACCAAAGGTATGGGGTGTCTGTAACCAATGACAATGGTCAGATGTGGTCTCAAGTGAAAGAAGCAGTGATTTTGGCTGTCAAACCTCAAATCCTTTCTGCTGTGGTTGAGGAAGTGGTTGATATGTTGCCCATAGAACCTTCTCCATTAATGATTTCTATTCTAGCTGGGGTGTCCTTAAAACAATTGGAGAACTCCTTTCCTGGAGTGTCTATAGTTCGTGCCATGCCAAATACACCAGCGACGGTGGGTGCGGGGATGACTGCTATTTGTTGTGGAGGGCACATCCAACCTACTCATCACCACATAGCTACAAGAATTTTTCAAGCTGTGGGGGAGGTGGTAGAAGTGTCTGAAAGCCTCATGGACGCTGTGACTGGTTTATCTGGGAGTGGTCCTGCCTATGTAGCATTAATGATAGAAGCATTGGCTGATGGAGGAGTAGCATCCGGTTTACCTAGAGCAGTGGCTAAACAATTAGCTCTACATACGGTGTTGGGGACAGCAAAACTAATTGCAGAAACTAATATACATCCAGCAGAATTGAAAGACCAGGTAACCAGTCCAGGGGGAACAACCATTGCTGGGGTGAGGGAATTAGAGAGGGCTGGTTTTCGTTCTGCTTTAATGGAAGCTGTTAAAACTGCGGCTGAACGCTCGCGGGAACTGGGTGTTTATTAGGGCGAAAAAAGATGAAGCAACTAGGTTTATTATTGTCGTTGACAATCATCCTCTGGTGTATAACATTGCCAGCAGTAGCAGTGGATTGGACTCATCCCCTATCATTTAGCAACGCTGAGTTAGGAAGACATAATTTTTCTGGACAAAATTTACAAGCTGCTGAATTCTCTAATGCTAATTTAGAGATGGCTAATTTTGCTAATGCTGACTTGCGAGGAGCAGTTTTCAGTGCTTCTGTGATGACCCAAGCAAATTTACATGGGGCGGACTTAACCAATGCTATGCTGGATCAGGTAAAATTAACAGATGCTGATTTAAGTGATGCCATTTTTATAGAGGCAATTTTGCTGCGTTCTAACTTTGCGAAGACCAACATTGATGGAGCAGATTTCAGCGAAGCTATCTTAGACAGGGGACAAATAAGGGATTTGTGTAAGAGTGCTAGGGGAATAAATTCTCGAACCCATGTTCAAACTCGTGATTCTTTGGGGTGTGGATGAAGCGCATAGGTATAATTGGTGGTGGACAACTAGCTTTGATGATGGGGGAACCAGCTAAAACCCTAGGTCTGGAATTGATAGTACAGACTCCTGCTATAACTGATCCAGCTGTAGCTATTGCTCAGGATGTGGTTTTAGCATCGGTTGGAGATGCGGTAGCAACGAGTATATTAGCTAATAAATCGGATCTAATCACCTTCGAAAATGAGTTTGTTGATTTAGATGCTTTGTCTGATTTAGAGAAGCAAGGTGTGTGTTTTCGTCCCCATTTAGGCGCTTTATCTCCTTTATTGGATAAATACCATCAAAGATGCTATTTGAGAGATTTAAATTTACCTGTGCCGCAATTTTTCCCTTGGGTAAATTGCCCAGATTTGGCATCAAAAATAGAATATTTGGGGTTTCCCCTAGTGGTTAAATCTAGAAGACATGGTTATGATGGTCAGGGCACTTTTATTGTAGACAATCATGCTAGTTTCTCTACTTTAGTCAATCAAGTTGATAAGAAACCTGTTGAATTCCTCATTGAAGAATTTGTTCCTTTTACTAAAGAGTTGGCAATTGTTGCTGCTCGTTCAGTGAAGGGAGAGATTGTGACCTACCCAGTAGTAGAAACCCAACAGGAAAAACAGGTTTGTCGCAGGGTCATTGTCCCAGCGGATATTACCCCTGACCAGGAAGACCAAATTGTGGCGATCGCCCGCAAGATATTAACCAGTTTAGGAGTAGTGGGGGTATTTGGGATTGAGTTATTTATTACTGCTGGGGGGAAGATTTTAATCAACGAAATTGCACCGAGGACTCATAACTCTGGGCATTTTTCCCTAGATGCTTGTAAAACATCCCAATTTGAGCAACAGCTCAGAGCTGTAGTGGGAATGGATTTAGGGGACACAAGTTTAACCGTTCCAGCTGCGGTCATGGTCAACCTATTAGGGTATGAAGAATCACATAATGAGTATTTCCAGACTAGGGAAAAATTAGCAACTATTCCCCACTCTCATCTACACTGGTATGGCAAAAGGGAATCCCGTCTGGGACGTAAATTAGGACATATCACAATATTAATAGAAGAGCTAAATCGGGAGTTGATAGAGAAAATTATCTACGAAGTGGAATCTATATGGTATACTAGGAATAGTGCAGATAGATAGGGGAAAATTTTTTTCTTCCCCCCCTATACAAATAATAGTTAATGGTTATAATATAGGGGTTGAACTACGACGTTGGTGACTGCCCTCAAGTTTTTTGATCTATGTCTTTAACGAAAAGGGAACCAATTAGTTCTTGTGGCAGTAAACCGGGCTTGTACTCGGAAACTTTAAACAAGCAACAGCCATTCCCACCTGGTTTAACCAGGTCATAAACTTAGGTAAAACGGCGTTGTGGTCAACTAATCATGGGTTTTTAGTTTTTAAAAACTAAAAAGCAACTTTTTGTGCTATTCTCAACTTGGCTGAGCGGGAGCGGGGATTGTGTTGAATTTCGGACTCTGTGGCTGTAATTGGTTTCTTAGTCATCACCGTTAATAGGTCAGAGTTCCGTAACCCGTGTTTGACAATTCTATCCTCCAAGCTATGAAAACTAATAAGAGCTATTTTTCCTCCAGGAACTAGGGAGGGTGGTGCTTTGTGAAGCAAAGTTTCCAGGACTTGTAACTCATCATTCACTGCTAGACGTAGAGCTTGAAACACACGGGTTGCTGGGTGGATTCTACCATAGCGATATTTAGGTGGAACACAGGAGCTGATGGATTCTGCTAGTTCTGTGGTGGTAGAAAAAGGGCGGTTCTCGATGATGCGCCTAGCTATTTTTCGAGAAAGTCTTTCTTCACCGTAGTGAAAGAAAATATGGGTCAGTTCTTGTTCATCCCACCCATTAACTATATCAGCAGCGGTGAGAGATTGTTGCTGATTCATGCGCATATCCAGATTAGCAGTATTTCTAAAACTAAACCCCCTTACTGGATTATCCAAATGATAGGAACTAACTCCCAAATCTGCCAAAATTCCATCATAAGTATTGGGAGGGAAGGGAAAATTAGCAAAATTAGTGTGTAGAAAATCAACACGATCTCCAAACTCAGATAAATTGATTTTTGCTGCTTTCAGAGCGTCTAAATCCTGGTCAACCGCCATCACCTTAGTGTTGTCAGCAGCTTGTAATATTAACCGAGAGTGTCCACCACCACCCACGGTTAAATCCAAATAATTGCCACCCGCTTGGATAGTTAAACCCCTAATTAATTCCTCGCCCAGAACGGGAATATGAGAAAAAGCAAATTGATTTAATGGTGTTAATGGCGGGTTATTGATAACCATCAACTCATTTCTCCTGTATTAAAACATAAGGTTCTATAATTAACGCATTAAATCTTTTAGTGGGATTCCCATTCCAATCTCCTAACTGTATGGGAGAAGGCTTGCTAATTAATTGTTCATCAATCCACACCCCAACAGACTGGGTATTATCACTGGCGATCGCCTCTCCCACATCTAATAGGTCTAATCCCGATGCTACCACAATGATAGCATCTCTTTGCGCATGGGGGACTAACCATTCCCATTCTGCTTCATCTAGGTTCTCTGTTAGCTTTTCTTTTAAATCTGACATAATTTGCCTACCTACCCAAGTCATGTAACCTATTTATAGCTTCCGCACATTGACGAGTAACTGCTTCCAATTCCTCCTTACTTGTGGAACTAGGAGTTGCAATCAATTTACCAATTCTAATAGTTAAGGGAACCTTGCGGGGAATAGGTGTACCCGGTTGGACGATTTTTTCACTTCCCCACAAACTCACCGGTAATAGGGGAACCTTGGCTTTAGCAGCTAGTAGTGCGGCGCCTCGTTTAGGGTCATGAATACGCCCATCACTGGTTCTAGTTCCTTCTAAAAATACTCCCACTGCCCAATCATTTTCTAAATATTCCAGAGCGTATCTAATTGCTCCTCTATCTGCTGTACCGCGACTCACTGGATAGGCACCATATAATTTAATAGCCTGGGCTAAAACAGGAATTTTGAATAATTCCTCTTTGGCCATGTATGCTACAGGACGACATACACAATTAGAAACTATGGGAGGGTCAAAGTAACTGGCGTGGTTACTGACGATCACCAACCCACCGGTTTGGGGAACATTTTCCACCCCATAGATTTTGCCCCCAAAGTAAGCGTGTAACATGGGGCTAACCACCGACCATTTGAAAGCGTGGTAAAGTGCTAAACTAATTAAGGGTTCCCGTTCTCTGGTCACGAAAATAATTTAAAAGCGACTATATATTAGAATAGTTCATGGCGATCGCCTTTTGCCATCCTGCAGGACTAATTACCTTTTATTTCCCATGTCTAGAGAATTTTTTATTGGCAGTAGAGTTCGTTTAGTTACCCTACCCCCCTATATCAAAACTGCTGATCCCATGCCCATGTTACGTCCTCCGGATGTAGTTAGCATGCAGGAAGAAGGTACAGTTATTGACCTGCGACCGGGGGGATATTGGGTAGTGCATTTTAGCCAGGGTACCTTTCTAGTAGAAGGTCAATATATGGAAAGAGCAGATTATTGATTGTTAAGAATTAAGATGTTTTGAAAGTTCAATCGAATTTAGAGTGCGAATTCAATGTAGCATTGTTTCCTGTTAACCGCCATCTGTTTTTCTCCCCCAAACTATGCCCTTTCCAAGATCCAGTGGAATTTTACTTCATCCCAGTTGTTTTCCCAGTCGCTTCGGGATTGGTGACCTGGGGTTGGAAGCCTATCGTTTTATTGATTTTCTGAAAGAGAGCTATCAGCAGTATTGGCAAGTTTTACCCCTAGGTCCCACGGGCTATGGTAGTTCTCCTTACATGTGCTATTCTGCCATGGCGGGGAATCACTTACTAATTAGTCCAGACAAGCTAGTAAATGAGGGTTTGTTATGTGAGGCTGACTTTGCTGATTTACCCCAATTTACTGCTGATAAAGTAGATTTTGCACAAGTGATCCCCCAAAAAATCAATTTGCTTCAGCGGGCATGCGATAATTTTCAAAGAAGTGCTAATAGTCACCAAAGGACGGCATTTGATCAATTTTGCCAGAGCAAAGGTTATTGGTTAAACAATTATGCCTTGTTTATGTCTATCAAAGATGCTCAAGAGGGAGAAGGCTGGTACAATTGGCCATTAGAACTAGCTAAGCGGGAGCCAGAAGCAATAAGCAAGATTGAGCAAGATTTAGCAGAACAAATATTCTATTACAAATTTATTCAATATGAGTTTTTTCGTCAGTGGTCAGAACTCAAAGAGTACGCCAACGAACGGGGAATAGGTATTATTGGGGATATACCCATTTATGTAGCTCATGATAGTGCTGACGTGTGGGCAAATCCCGAGTTTTTTGCCTTAGATACAAAGACGGGAGCGGTGGATCTAATGGCCGGGGTGCCACCAGACTATTTTAGCGCCACTGGTCAATTGTGGGGAAATCCGGTGTACAACTGGGAGGAATTAGAAAAGCAGGATTTTGCATGGTGGGTACAACGTTTTGAAGCCATACTAGATTATGTGGATATAATCCGCATTGACCACTTTCGGGGTTTTGAAGCCTATTGGGCTGTTCCCCAAGGAGAAGAAACTGCCATTAATGGGGAGTGGATAAAAGCACCTGGAAAAGAGTTTTTTGCCCTAGTTAAACAAAGACTTGGCAAATTGCCAATTCTAGCTGAAGATCTGGGAATTATCACCCCAGAGGTAGAGGCGCTAAGAGATGAATTTGAGTTTCCTGGAATGAAGGTATTACAATTTGCCTTCGGTTCCGATCCTGGCAATCCATTTCTACCCTTTAACTATCCCAGAAATGCTGTGGTCTATACTGGTACCCATGATAATGACACGACTGTTGGCTGGTTTAACACTGCCAACGACTACGAAAAGCAAAACCTGTTATTATACTTAGGTGGTGTTAGTAGTGATGGAATTAACTGGGACTTGATCCGACTAGCTTTGATATCCGTTGCTAATCAGGCAATCATTCCCCTACAGGATATTTTGGGGTTGGGAACGGAGTCCAGAATGAACTACCCGGGTACAACAGAAGGTAACTGGGAATGGCGTTATGAAGAAAGTGTGCTAAGTCAAGAACTGAGCAATCGTCTCAAGACCATCACTCAACTTTGTGGTCGATCTCCCAAAACTTCCTGATTTGGCTCCTGGGGGTGAGAGTTGATTAGGGTGGTAGGTGTGCACCCCCCAATAACCATCAAAATTGAAGGTTTTTAGATGCAATTCTAATTTCACCAGATCTCCCTGGTTTTCCCATTTGTTTAGGTTCTTCCTGATTGACCTTCATTACCACACCTCCAGCATTATTTGTTTTGACTATGAGTTCCCCAGTAGCTTCCCAATCCCTTTGGGATCCCTTGGTCAAAACTCCTTCAAATTTCGTTTTGCTATCGGACACAACACGGATCCAAGCCTGCGAATTGACAAAAATACGAACCTGGACAAGATTATTCTTGGCATCAGTCCTGTCACTAACCAAAGTGACCATTGGACGCACTGTTACCATTTTAGTAGGGGATTTTTTATCAGACATATCGGTACTAGCTTGTAGGCGAGGTTCATTGTCGTTTCCTTTAGCTTCTATATTTTGAGTTAGGGATTGAGATAGACCAGTTACCGAACAAACTATGACAAATATGTAAAGCAAATAAAGATGGAAAGGACGCAATTCTAAGAAAACCCGATTTCTATATCCATATCTAGGTTTAAAAACTAATTTTGGTGACCCCGTGGGGAAACTACTGGCTAACTCCACTCCATTTAAACTCAGTGCATTAGCAAATTGTCTGATTAAACCCTGAATATAAACAGGTTCGGGGAGACTTGACAAGTCTCCTGCCTCAATTGCAGTGAGCAAACGACCGGGAATTCTCGTAGTCAAAACCACTTCATTTATAGACAACCCCTTTTCCTGACGTAAAGCTGCTAACTGACTCCCCAACTCCAAAAGTTTTTGTAACTGTTGCTCTTCTATTGAGAGGTTTTTTGGTTTGTCGGCCCTTTTAGGCAACCTTAACCATTTCGTAATTTTCAACATACTCCCCGTTCCTTAATCACTCCCTACCCGATTCCAATTACAAGTTAACTCAATTTCGTATCCGGTGGATCAGATGCTGTAATAAAATAATCTCGCTGGTTATAAGATGACGATACTTACCAGTATCAATAAATTTACCCTGTGAATTTTGCAGTTGGATTGTCCCTATTGCTCTGCGATCAAGGTGCACAACTGGATATCCCAACTGTTGAGCCACACGACGAATCTGACGGTTTCTTCCCTCCTGTAAAATAATCTCCAGTTTACTTTGGGTGACCCCCTGTTCGATTAATTTAACTTGGGCAGTTCGTGTTTTCCTCCCGTCTAACATTACTCCCTGACTCCACATCCTCAGAACGTTTGTTGGCGGATGTCCTTCCACTACAACATGATAGGTTTTGGGAATATCATGACTAGGATGAGTAAGAGCAAATGTTAGATCTCCATCATTGGTTAAGATTAATGCCCCAGTAGAATCAGCGTCTAACCTTCCGACAGGATGAATACCAGTACCCTGGCGTAATTTTGCCGGTAACAGATCTAAAACTGTTGTTCTACCTTGAGGATCATTACAGGTGGAAACCACTCCTGTGGGTTTGTTTAATAGTAAATACACTAAAGCTGGACGATTACCCTGTATTAAGGGTTTACCATCAATGGAGATTATATCCACTCTAGGATCGACCTTTTGACCCAAGCGCGCCAAAATTCCATTGATCCGCACTCGTGATTGTCCAATCATCTCTTCAGCTTCGCGACGGGAGGCTATACCCCATTGAGAAATAATTTTTTGTACCCTTGTTTCCATGGAACAATTTAAATTTAGTGTGCCTCCTAATTGATAAGATAAGTATGTACAGTGGAAAATAAGGTTGTCGAGATGACAAAACGAACCTTTCAGGGAGAAAAAAGTAGTAAGACCCGAATAATAACTAAGATTCTTAATGCAGCAATTAAGCTTTGGTTAAGATCTCAGTTAAGTGAGGTTTCCGAGCTAGAGATTAAGGTTGATACAGACGATCAGCAGTTGCTTTCTGGGCGTATCCCCAAAGTCTCCATTTTGGCGACTAAGGCAGTTTACCAGGGTATTCATATTACCCGTGTTCAACTTACAGCTCAGGAAATACATGTTAACCTTGGCTCTGTGATCCGAGGCCAACCATTACGACTGTTGTCAGTAGTGCCCGTGTTTGGTGAACTACTTATCAACGAGGTGGAACTAAATAGTTCCCTCCCTTCTCCGCTACTTTCTCATGCTATCAAAGAGACGGTACTTAAAACAATACCAGAACTTGGCAAAAAATACCAGTCTATTTTCTGGAATGAAATTGCACTCCATACCCAGGGTTTTATACTCCAAGGTGTGGCTCAAAGTGCTGGAAAGTCTGAGTCTTTAGGGGTTCGCGTCAAATTACAACTGGTGAGTGGGCAAGAAATAAAATTAACACTGTATAAAGACATCTATAGTCCATGTCAAGCTGCAGAAGGTGAGATTGATCATATTGAAGAACTTTTACATCTGGGTTCAGATGTAGATTTAGAGGAATTGAGTCTGGAATCGGGACAGATTTCCTGTCGAGGAAAGATTAATGTCAATCCATGAAACCATACTGACACTTGTGTTAATCAATTAGGGGTAATATTAGGGTGATAAAATAATAAACCAGGGGAGCGGTAAAAATATAACTGTCAGTGCGGTCTAATATTCCACCATGCCCGGGGATCAACTGTCCAGAATCTTTTACCCCTGCATCTCTTTTAAGTAAAGATTCGGTCAAATCTCCTAACAAACTGGCAATCCCAATTAATAAACCCAATGTTAGACCAGTCAGGAAGAAATAAGGCAAATTGAGAAAATATGACCCCCACAAAGCTAAGACCAGACTACCCACCATACCAAAAATCGCCCCTTCCACGGTTTTTTTGGGACTGATACTGGAAAGAGGAGTTCTGCCAAAATATTTACCAAATATATAAGCACCAATATCAGCAGCCCAAATACACAAAAAAGTTAGTATGGTAAAGGTGAAACCCCGGGGTAAATCGTCTAGTTTAATTTGTGCAAGTTGGGTATTAAATAAGTAGTCATATAAGTAATTACCCAAGTTAACATACCCATCCTGAATATTTCGCAGTCTCACCCAATAACTGGGTAAATAACCAACATAAAACAAACCCATAATAGAAGCAGAAATATCCGCAATTGTAGCAAGTTGCGGTTGAAAAAGTAGGTAAAAACAAATAAGAGTTCCTGCTATGGGCATAATTGCATCCGCTAAACTAGGTTGGAAATTACAAATGCCTAATAAAATTAAACTGACAGAGATGGTAGTTTTAGCAGCGGGCCTCATTCCTCTAGAACGAACTAAATTAAAATATTCCAGTTGACCAAAAAACACAATTATACCAATAGCTATCGTGAAATACCAACCTCCCAACAACGTGCAAGATACAGCAAGAACAATAGCAATAATTCCACTAATAATTCTGGACCAAGGCATGGCAAAAATAATATTTGAGATTTTCGACTTTGGATTCAATCAAGTTTTTCACCACTAAGGATAAAAATAGGATCCGTAGACACAAGGGTTTGAGAAAAACCTCTGGTTTCCAATCGGTTGACAGCAGACTGCATAACTTCTATATTTCTAGCTGTCAACTCTGATAGGGTTTGAGATATGGCATATAGACTCTCTAGATTAGCAGCTGTAGCAACTACACGACCAGATAGGGGTAAATAATTCCAGATGGCTTGTAAAGTTTCTTTGATAGCTCTCCCCCCTTCTATACAAACACGATCAGGAATCGTTTGTATACTATTTAGGCAATCTGGAGCAGTCCCCTCTACCACTCTAATATTTTTTACTTGAAAGCGATCGCAATTACGCTTGATTAAATTGGCGACTTCCTCATCTCTTTCCACAGCTATCACCTGTCCCTGGGGACATAATAAACCTACTTCTATGGCAATTGTCCCCGTACCAGCTCCCACATCCCACAATACAGAATCCGGTTTAAGACGCAGTTGGGAAATCAACAACAATCGCAATTCTCTTTGACTAAAAGGTATACCCGGTAAATTTTCAAATAGGTCATCGGGTATACCAGGGCTAATATAGGGCCAAAGTTGGCAAGGCATAGGTTACTAAAGGTAAAATTTTAACCTGGAAGCATTTCAGGGATAGATGATCTACCCCTGGTCAACTTATAGCCATAGCGAGGGCGATCCAGAACGCCTACCTGACTAAGTATTTATCACGTCCCCGATTGCCAGGAATTTATATACTCGATTTGAGCTACTGTTAAAGTATCAATTGCAATACCCAAGGCTTGCAATTTCAACTGGGCAATTTCTTGATCTACTTCTTTGGGTATGGAATATAGACCTGGTGATAATTTACCTTGGTTTTTTACTAGGTATTCACACGCTAAGGCCTGGTTGGCAAAACTCATATCCATTACTGCACTGGGATGTCCTTCCGCAGCAGCTAGGTTAACTAAACGACCTTCACCTAGTACAATAACTGATTTGCCACTCTGGAGTACATATTGTTCTGTAAAGGGTCTAACTACTTTGATTTCCTTGGCTTGGGAAGCTAGATATTTTAGATCTAATTCTATATCAAAGTGTCCAGAGTTACACACTATTGCCCCGTCTTTCATGGTGTCGAAGTGTTCACCTCTGACCACATGTTTATTACCCGTTACAGTAATAAACAGATCGCCTTGGGATGCTGCTTCGGACATGGGTAACACACGAAAACCATCCATTACTGCTTCAATTGCTTTAATGGGGTCAATTTCTGTGACAATAACGTTTGCACCTAGACCACGGGCACGCAGGGCGGTTCCTTTACCACACCACCCATAACCTGCTACCACAATGGTCTTCCCTGCTAGTAATATATTAGTAGCACGAATAATACCATCTAAGGTAGATTGACCTGTACCATAGCGGTTATCAAAGAAATGCTTGGTATCAGCATCATTGACGTTCATTGCTGGAAAGGTCAATACACCATCATTCAACATTGCTCGTAACCGAACAATACCTGTTGTGGTTTCTTCCGTTGTTCCAATGAGATCTGCTATTTGGTGTTGGCGTTCTTGAACTAAGGTAGCAACTACATCACTACCATCATCAATAATAATATTTGGACGGTGGTCTAAGGCAATTTGTACGTGACGACTATAGGTTTCAGCGTCTTCCCCTTTGATGGCAAATACTGGAATGCCATAATCACTCACTAAGCAAGCAGCTACATCATCTTGAGTTGATAGGGGATTACTAGCAATTAGAACCGCATCAGCGCCACCTGCTTTGAGGGCAATCGCTAAATGTGCTGTTTCGGTAGTTACGTGGGCGCAGGCGACCAATCTCAAACCAGCAAAGGGCTTTTCTTTTTCAAAGCGATCGCGGATTTGTTTGAGTACGGGCATTTCTCTACCGGCCCAGTCAATACGTTGTCTTCCCAAGGGAGCTAGAGCAAGGTCTTTAACCTCGTGCTTTAATCGGGGAGCAGTTACAGTCATGAAAAGTTATCCTCTATAAAAAAATCCTATTTGTCTGGAGCTATTGGTCTGGGGAGGGATTTTAAACTTCCGCCTTTTGACCGATCACCCTGGACAAGGGGTTAAGAAACCTTTACGTACTTTAACAAGATTTTCCCCAACTGGCAAACTTTTGGTTAAATTACATCAACCTTGTAAGAATCGACTGCTGAATTTTTTGGTTAATAACATTCAGATCAAATTTTTGTTGGCTAAGCTGTTGTGCATAACTAGCAATATTTTGGATTTGTTGTTGTTGGTCAAAACAATATTTAATTATACTTGCCAACTCATGAGGTTGATTAGGTGTAACTAAAAAACCATTTGTGCCATTTTCTATTAGTTCTACAGCTCCTCCAGATTTAGCTGCGATGACTATTTTACCACAGAGCATACCTTCCACAATAACTCTTCCAAAAGGTTCAGGTGCAATGGATGTATGGGTGATTAAATCACAAGCTGACATTAATTGTGGTATATCCTGACGAAAGCCTAAAAATTTAACTCGGTGTTCCAATTGTAGGTGATGAACTTTTTGGTGTAATTCCCGAACATACTCATGTTCCCCAAATAAAGCATCTCCCACCAGAATAGCTATGATATTGTCTGGAACATGGGCTAATGCTTCTATCAGAATATGCTGTCCCTTCCATGGAGATAACCTACTGAAATGTCCAATGACAAATTTATTCTCTACTGCTAAAGTGTTTCGTATTTGCTGGGTTTGATATTCTGACACTTGATAGTTTTTCGTATCAAATCCATTATATACAACTTCTACCAGTTTAGAGATTCCGCCGGCTTGAATAAATGCGTCCTTACTAGATTGAGAGTTAGCAATCACTAAAGATGCAAACCTATTGGCAAAATTAACAGCGATTTGTAAGTTAATGTGACTAAAATGTTCTAAAGACAAAATATCATGTAGATGGTAAACCAAGGGGACACGAGTCAAAAAACTAGCAATTGCTCCTACAACTAAAGCCTTTTGGGTGTTAGCATAGATTAAATCATAGTTTTTAGCATGGCAAATAACTGCATTAATAAGAGGGATAATGTGTTGTATACCAATCAAGCTAGATAAAAAACTACTTTTCTTTCTAATAGGAATACTTTGAGTTGTTAAAACCTCCACAGGAATTTGATAGCTTTCTAATAGCTTTCTAAAATCACCATCAGCAAATAAACCCACTAAACAACTATCACCAAAAGGTTTAGCAATATCTAATAGACATAACTCTGCACCACCTGGTTTACCACTTTGGTCTAAAAATAGAATCTTCATAATTATCTTATTTATGGAATACAATTACTTGTCTCACCCTTTGAGCAATATTAGTCCAATCATAGTTTTCAGCAGCATAATTTCTACATTCTTCCCTAGAGGGTAAAACAATCTTTGCTAACATTACTTCCTGCAATTTATTAGCAAGACTATCAACCGCGATGGAATCAGTAATTAACTCAGGTGTAAAGGGTTGTAAAATTTCTGGCATTCCCCCCACAGGAGTACATAAAACAGGAGTTCCACAAGCCAAAGACTCTAGAATTGCCAGTCCAAAACCTTCAAAAGATTGACTTGGCATCACAGTCAAATCAGCTGCTTGGTAGGCTATAGGTAACTGTTGATCTGGTAAAAATCCTAAAAATCTGACTTGATTTTCCAATCCCAATTCCACCACTTGTTTCTCCAGAGAAGTTTGTATATGTCCCCTTCCAGCAATAGCTAACCAAATATCTGGAACTACAGGCTTAATTTTTGCTATTGCTGTCAAGAGTTTATCAATTCCCATACGATGTACTAGACGACGAGAGGTAAATAATATCTGTCTTTCAGTTGGCCAACCCAGTTGTTCTCTCGCTGCTAAACGGGATAAATTATTTTTAAAATGTTTCACATCTACTCCCCCAGGAATAACATGTATTTTTTCCCAGGGAACCTCATACTGTTGATGTAAAATGTTCCCAAAAGCTCGACTTAAAACTATAAAGCGATCGCATTGGTTATAGGTATTTTTTTCCACCAAGTGTTGCTTGATCCAAATAGTCAGTTGTTTATTTAATAGTTCCTCTTGACTTTCAGCGGCCCATGGACCATGGAAATTAAATGTAATTGGCAATCTCTTGGGTAAAAGATCTAAAATAGGAAAGCTATACAATGCAAAGTGTAAGTTAACTGCATCAAAGTGATTGAGGTTAATTTGTCGAAAGCTACTGCGAATAGACCATAATCTTTGCCAAATCTTGCTATGGGGAGATGCGAGATTACGTAACCTAATATTGGCAATAGATATATCCTCTTGTTCAGGTAGACCAACTCCGCATAATTCAATCTGGTCTTGGTTAATAGCCAATTTATCAATTAGTTCATAAATATACCTTTCCATTCCCCCTGGTGTGGTAGGGAACCAACCGCTCCCGACGGTGAGGATAGAAGCGGAATTTAATACTGATTTTGTACTTATATCTTCCACCTAAAAATCTCCTTTGATAAATCGGTCAACAGTACTGATTAACAACATCAACTTACATGTGTTCAAATCCGGTCAAAAATCCCGGTTCAATCATGTCTTTATAATTCAAAATAATTGAATGTTAAGTACCCAGTTAACCCATCTATCCTAGGAATTATTTTTAACCCATATTTTGTAGAAGAGGGTCTACTATTTGATAGTAAGTAGGGAGGCACAATTATTTGTAGGATGGGTTAGTGGTAGGGTAACCCGTGGGGGGTTTCGTTCCTCAACCCAACCTACGTTCATGTTTAATTCCACTCACCCGGTTAGGGGTAGATTCAGGTTTAGGTTCAAAATCTCACCTTATATAAGGCTATTATTTCCCCTACATTTAATTGTTCCTTCACTATTTTACCTCCTTGGGATTTAATAGTTTTTTTCCAGTCGCTGGTAGTTTCTAAAAACACCTCCGTGCCTAAATAGGTTTCCAAAACTGCCCAATCTTCTGCTACTGGTTGAACTGAATTGATAGTGTCAAAGACAAAATTTCCACCAGGTTTTAAGACCCGTTTTACCTCCTCCAGTACCAATTGCCAATATTCCAAAGGAAAGTAATAACTAAATCCTGTAGCAATGACTAAATCAAACTGTGCTGCATCATATTCCAAACAATGAGCTGCTCCTAATTCCACACCCTTAAACAGCTTAGAATTTAATTGGGAACCCCGAGAATTTAAAGCATCCCTGGCTATATTGCTAATTTCCTGTCCGTGGAAATATGCTTGCCAATCTCGCCAAGGATATATTAAAAAACTAACTCCGCAACCAATATCTAAACAGTGTTGATTTTTTTGAGGTTGGGCAATTTCCCAAAACGGGGTGGCAATTTTTGATGATAGGATCCCACTTTTCCATTCTTGATAAATGGACATTTGTTTGATTTCCTCTGGTAGTTCAAAGGGTTGATTTTGATATTCTTGATTGAATCGATGAGCTACCTGTTCTATTCTCTGTTGCCATTTGTCCGCAGAATAGCTGTTTTTAAAAATATGGGAGAGTGAATTTTTAGACATGATTTCTCCGTAACTTAATTAAACCCTAGCTAATAATGGTGCAGCACCCAACAGAGTTTGGGTGTAAGGATGCTGGGGATGGGAAAATATCTCCTTCGTTTTTCCTAACTCTACTATTTTACCACTATTCATTACAGCAATGCGATCGCACAAAAACCTAGCCAACCATAAGTCATGGGTAATAAATAGGTAAGTTAGGTCAAATTCCGCCTTTAATTGTAACATTAAATCCAAAACCTGGGTTTGGACACTAGCATCCAACATACTCACAGGTTCATCACAGATCACTAATTTAGGGCGGGTAATCAAAGCTCGCGCTATGGCTACCCGTTGTTGTTGTCCCCCCGATAAATCTGCTGGATAACGGCGATAATAAGTTTGCCAAGGAGTTAACCCCACTTTTTCTAACATCCATACAACCTCTTCTTCGGCCTGTTTTCCACGGGCTATTTTGTGAATTAATAGGGGATCTGCTATACTTTCTCCCACGGTCATAGCTGGATTTAAACAAGCATGGGGATCTTGAAATATCATTTGAATTTCCCTGCGGAAACTGCGAACTTCTTCACGGGATAATCTGGTTAATTCTTGCCCTAAAAATTCCACTTTTCCACCCGTGGGAGGAATCAATTGTAAAATGGTTCTAGATAGGGTACTTTTACCACAACCTGACTCTCCCACCAGACCTAATATCTCTCCTGGATATAATTCTAGGTTAATGCCATCTACTGCTTTGATTGTTTGCTGTTGACTCTGAAATAATCGCTCTAGAAAATTCGGCTCTATACTATAATACTGTTGTAATTCTGTGATTTTAAGGATGGGATTTTCTTTTTTCTCCTCTTCTCCCACACCTACTGGTTCTTGCTGAATGTGTAGAGCTGCTCTTAATAAAGATTGGGTGTATTCATGCTGTGGTTGTTTAAATACACTCTCTGTTTTACCCATTTCCACTATTTTACCCTGGTACATCACCCCAATGCGATCGCAGTATTCTGCTACCATTGCTAAATCATGGGAAATCAACAACAAGCCCATATTATCTTCTGCACACAGTCTAGTTAGTTCTTGTAAAATCTGGGCAGAAACAGTTACGTCTAAACTAGTTGTTGGTTCATCCGCAATAATTAACTTGGGATTGAGTAACAAAGCTAAAGCAATAGCTACTCTTTGACGCATTCCTCCACTAAACTCATGGGGGTACTGACTCCAACGACTTCCAGGAATTTTTACTTTTTCTAAGGTAGCCAAAACTCTTTCCTTAGCTTGTTTTTTAGTCAGTTGTGGTGAATGTGCAGCCAAGGTTTCCAAACAGTGTTCACTAATAGTCATTAGTGGGTCTAACCTGGTCATAGGATCTTGAAACACCAAAGCCACCGCTTCACCTCGAAACTGTCGCATTTGAGCAGGAGTTAAATTTAACACCGAACTCTCACGAAAATTTACCTGACCTTGAACCCGACTATGGTCAGGCAATAATCGCATAATTGCCCGACCAATAGTAGATTTACCACAACCAGACTCACCCACCAAACCAATCTTTTCTCCTGGTTTTAGACTAAAGGATACATCATTAACCGCCCAGATTGGAGTTTGGTCATAATCTTGAGGATAAGCTACACAGAGATTTTGAATATTCAATAGGGATTCAGTCATAGAGAAATTTGCTCAGTACCACAATGATAACAATAGGGTAACTTCTTATAAGTCAAGTTATGGCAATGGTGACATTCCACATACTGGTAATAACCACAATGGGGACAATGGGCCTCACGAGACCTAAGGTTTCTTCCACAGTTGATGCACTGGGAGTTCTGTACTCTTTTACCAGCTTGAATTTTACTATTAAAAACTACATTCCTTTGCAACAACTTAATAATCCCAAACCCGACTAGGGGAATCACTACAATATAAACATAGCTAACTAAGAATAGTAACCCCCCCAATAAGCTACTAATAATATCTACTAAGAATTTAAATACTACGCCAACTTGCAGAAATTCCAAGACTTTGATAACTAGGGGAATCACAAATATAACTAGTAAATGCCAGCTAATTAGAGATACTAGTCCATACCCTTGGCGTTGTGACCTACCATAAATGAATGAAGCGATGAAAATTAAAGGTAATAGGAATATAGCTTGCAGGGTTACTTGAATGCTGGGATACCAAAATGAGGCTGTTTTATAGCCATTAACTAAGTTAGAAAATTGAATTTTATCCTGCAAAAACGAGAGAAATTTGCCACTTGCTGGTCGGTTGAGTAGCTGATTTTTTCTCTTTTTATTTTCCTCTTTAAATTGGGCAATTTGCCTCGTATTACTATCTAGTTTTTGCCTAGCTTTATCAGCTTCTACTTGGTTGATGGACTTGCTATCAGGTTGACGAACCATTTTTTCCAGAAGGGTGGAATCGTATTGTCTACGAATTTCGGCATTTTCTTGCCCCAACTTATTGATTTTTTTTTGGGTCTGACCAATACTTTGTAAAAATTGCCGATTTTGAACGGTATTTAAATTGTCTTTTAATAGGCCATAGTTCAGGCATATTTCTGACACTTTCCCTAATCTTCCTTGTTCTTGCTGTTTATATTTTGCGTTAAAGTTGGGCTGATTATTTTCTACTAATGAATTAGTAATTATTTCATAATCTTTAGTTGCTGAGGTTTGCTCTTGATAACCCTTCCATTCATTATGACAGGGATAAGTTTCGTCAGGAGTAAGATGCCATCTACCAATACTATCCAATCCTGTAAATACATTAATTAGAATAAAAACGTCTATTATGATAATAACTATCAAGCTGGCCTTATTTAATGGTTCTCGATTAAGCGTGCTAGTATTATTAAAAAACTTGCTAAAAAGATTACGTACTTTGTTTAACATATTAAATCTGTCAGTTAGTTGTTAAGTTTTCTAGTAGTGTTGTTTATTTGCGAAAGTTACATGCTTGTGCTACCAAAAATAATGACTTTCCAACCAACTGTATCATCTTTTTGACTTCTCATTCATTAGAACTGTAGGAGGAAAATTCGCGGGGTGTAATATTGGGTGGTGCGTCCCACCCATGGGAAATATTAGATCCGATCTCTCCAGGTTGCGAGTCCTTCGCGAGCTGGAGAGCTTTGAGACTTAAATTTTACAGTAGGGAACAGGAGAGGGAAAATGTATTAATAAACCATATTCCAAACCTGCTACCACTGCTTGATAGGAAGCTTCCAAAATATTAGTGGATACTCCTACGGTTGTCCAACGTGCTTGACCATTACCAGACTCAACTAGGGCGCGGGTTTTGGCAGAGGTGCCCACATTACCATTGAGAATTCTGACTTTGTAGTCTGTTAGTTCAAACTCGCCAATTTGAGGGTAAAAATTCAACAGCGCTTTACGCAACGCTGCGTCTAAAGCTGCAACAGGACCATTTCCTTCTGCTACCTCTAAAATATTTTCTCCCCCCACACCTACCTTAATTGTCGCTAGGGAGTTAGTGATGTTTTTTCCCTCAGCTAGATCACAATGTACTCGAAAACCTTGGACTTCAAAGAACTGTTGTTTGAGTCCTAATACTTCATACATTAATAGGACAAAACTAGCTTCTGCAGCCTCAAATTGATAGCCTTCATTTTCTAGTTCCTTAATGCGTCTGAGAATTTCCTTGGTTTTCGGGTCATGTTTATCTAATTCTATGCCCAAAGTTTTCGCCTTGGCTAAAACATTACTCACCCCAGCTTGTTCAGAAATCACGATTCGACGGAGATTGCCCACTTGCTCCGGTTGGATATGTTCATAGGTGAGAGAATTACGCTCCACAGCTGAGACATGAATGCCACCTTTATGAGCAAAAGCTGAACGTCCTACATAGGGCGCGTGGTCATCTGGTGCTAAATTAACCACTTCACTCACAAAACGACTTGTGGGTGTTAATTGACTTAGTAGATTTTCGCCAATACAATTATAACCTAATTTTAATTGTAAGTTGGGAATTAAAGAACAGAGATTAGCATTGCCACAACGCTCACCATACCCATTTATCGTCCCCTGAACCATTGTAGCTCCCGCCATTACAGCTGTAATAGCATTAGCAACTGCCATTTCTCCATCATTGTGAGTATGGATACCAATATGAGCATTTGATGACCAGTCAGAAATTGACTTGCTAACGATAGTAACAACTTGGGAAACCTCCTGGGGGAAAGTTCCACCATTAGTATCACATAAAACTAACCACTCAGCACCGCACTGAGCAGCTGTTTTGATGGTCTGTAAGGCATAATCTGGATTTTGCTTATATCCATCAAACCAATGCTCGGCATCATAAATTACCCGCTTACCTTGGGAACGTAAATACTCGATGGTATCACCAATCATGGACAAATTCTCATCCAAAGAGGTCTTAATGCCCTCTGTAACGTGTAGATCCCAAGATTTGCCAAAGATTGTCACCCAAGTTGTACCCGCAGCTAAAATCGGTTCTAGCATGGGTTCATTAATAGCTTGGGAAAAAGGACGACGGGTGGAGCAAAAGGGGACTAGTTGAGCTTGCTGTAGAGGATTTTTCCCCACTTGCCAAAAAAACTCTATATCCTTGGGATTAGCGCCTGGCCAACCACCTTCTATAAAGGGTACACCTAATTGATCCAGTTTATGGGCAATACATAATTTATCTTGTATAGATAATGACAAACCTTCCCGTTGACTGCCGTCTCGGAGAGTAGTGTCATAGATGAGAATTGGCGTGGAGAGAGCTTTAGTCATAAAGCAAAGATCTGGTAAACTACTACCTATTTTCTATGTTCTTTAATCACTGTACAATTTGGTGCGAGTCAAATTGACCATCAACTCCTACCTGTTATCCCCAAAGTGAGATATGATTTGTTCTTAGCCTGTCAAATCTGGATTTTAGGTAGTTTGAAAATGACACATCATGGATTTTCACGGTCAAGGTTCTCAGCCAGCTTGCACACCGGAAACTTATAAAGGAGATAAACAAGATGGGTAAATGGACACCATTAGTTTTAATGGCTGGAGGCGTGGCAATCCTAGTGGGCACCCTATTGGGGATTAACTTTCCCATGGGTGGAGACCAGTCTGCTAATGTTCCCCCAGAAAGGCGTGCTTCCGGCGTTCTCCCAGCTAATATTAATGTTAACACATCTGCTCCGGGAGAGGATGGGGAATCTGCTAATAGAAATAATCAAAACAATTCGGAAAGTGCCAATAACACGGATATCCCCGATGACGTTCCCAATACTCCCAGAGGTGCTAGGGTAGCTCAAAGCAATTCTACTACCGGTTCACCCAGAGATTCTAGTACCACCCAAGACCTGAACAACAGTGATGGATCTAGCTCTGATATAAATAATGGATCGGAATCTGTTAGAATTAATCGAAACAAACGACCTATTCGTGCTTTGTGGTAGTAAAGTAATTATATAAGGTGTAATCTAGGTTAGGGGGCTAAAGCCCCCAGTCTACCATTAATAGCTAATAATGGCTAAATAGATACTGATAAATACTGAGTAATGAATACGGATATTTTGATTATTGGTGGTGGTGTTATTGGCTTGGCCTGTGCTGTAGAGTTGAAGTTAAGGGGTGAAAATGTTACGGTTTTATGTCGTAATTTTACTGAAGCAGCTGGTCATGCAGCAGCAGGTATGTTGGCTCCTGATGCTGAAAACATAGCCAATGAAGCTATGTTGACCCTGAGCAAGCGATCGCTTTATTTATACCCAGAATGGGTTAGTAAGTTGGAAGAGTTAACAGGGTTGAGTACGGGTTATTGGCCTTGTGGTGTTGTTGCTCCCGTGAGTCAAAAACCAACTAATTACACCCCAGGTTACTGGTTGGATAAATCAACAATTGAGCAATATCAACGGGGTTTAGGATCGGATATAATTGGTGGTTGGTGGTATCCTGAAAACGGACAGGTGAATAATCAGTCCCTAATTCAGGTTTTACGTTCAGCAGCAGAGTCTTTAGGGATTGAGTTCCAGGATGGGGTTACTGTTGAGGCAATTCTACAGCAACATTCCCAGATTATGGGGGTTCAAACCAACAAGGGTTTATTCCACGCTGGTCACTACATCCTAGCTGCTGGTGCTTGGTCAAATCAATTGTTACCTTTACCAGTGCGCCCCTGTAAAGGACAAATGTTGCGGTTGCGCGTGCTGGGAATTGTGCAAGAAATACCTCTAACAAGAGTGCTATATGGTGAAAATGTTTATATTGTGCCTCGAAAAGACGGTTCTATTCTTGTGGGTGCTACCGTGGAAGAGGTGGGGTTTACACCCAATAACACACCAGCGGGGATTCAAAATTTACTCAACCAGTGCACCCGGTTGTACCCGTCCCTAGCAGATTATTCCCTAGAAGAGATGTGGTGGGGTTTCCGTCCAGCTACACCCGATGAATTGCCCATTTTGGGTGAAAGTTACTGTCAAAACCTGACCATGGCCACTGGTCATTATCGCAATGGGGTTTTGTTAGCACCAGTGACAGCCAAACTACTAGCTGACCTGATTGTGTCCCAAAAACCCGATCCTCTGCTCAACCATTTCCATTATTCCCGCTTTGAACATTCATCCGTGCCAAACATACCATTCACTCATTCCGCTAATTTTACTGACAGCAAAGCTAATAATTCATACTTAAAATTTCCAGAATTTAAGCAGATAGATTCAGAATTAAAGATTGGTCACAAGGTCTTCCATTCCAGATTAATGACCGGGACAGGAAAATATCGCAGTATGGGGGAAATGCAAGCAAGCATTAATGCTAGTGGTTGTCAAATAGTTACCGTAGCTGTGCGCAGGGTGCAAACTAATGCTCCT
This sequence comes from Cylindrospermopsis raciborskii Cr2010, assembly GCF_003367075.2. NCBI lineage: Bacteria > Bacillati > Cyanobacteriota > Cyanophyceae > Nostocales > Aphanizomenonaceae > Cylindrospermopsis > Cylindrospermopsis raciborskii. The sequence continues at coordinate 3,621,865 of NZ_CP065936.1, read as the reverse complement.
GGACATGAAGGTTTAGCAGAGTCCTTAGATTGGAGTAAAATTTGGATGTTACCCAATACAGCTGGATGTCAAACCGCCCAGGAGGCCATCCGAGTAGCTCGCTTAGGTAGGGAAATGGCTAAATTGTTAGGACAAGAAGATAATAACTTTGTTAAATTAGAGGTCATACCCGATCCTAAATACCTGTTACCTGACCCCATTGGTACCTTAGAAGCAGCAGAGCAACTGGTAAAAGAAGGTTTTGCGGTTTTACCCTATATCAATGCCGATCCAATGTTAGCAAAGCGCTTGGAGGAAGTAGGATGTGCCACAGTTATGCCCTTAGCAGCTCCCATAGGTTCAGGACAAGGATTAAAAACCAGTGCCAATATCCAGATTATCATAGAAAATAGTAAAATACCAGTAGTGGTAGATGCGGGAATTGGCTCACCTTCAGAAGCAGCACAAGCTATGGAGTTAGGAGCTGATGCCTTATTAATTAATAGTGCGATCGCCCTAGCACAAAATGCACCAGCGATGGCCTATGCTATGAACCTAGCCACCACAGCGGGAAGAATGGCATACCTAGCAGGTAGAATGCCAATCAAAGAATATGCCAGTGCCAGTTCACCTACAACAGGAACCATCACATCCTTGTAGGTGATGCTGATGGATTCAAAAAATTGTTAGAATATAACTAGAATGTAAATGGATATTTTCCACACAAAGCCAGTAGGCGAGGCCATACATGCTTATAAATACCTTACTTATTTCCTCTCAAATCCCTAACTTAAATTACTCATCCACCACAGAGCGGTTTGACCAAACCTGGGAAGCTCCATTAGCAACCTTATTGGGGTTGGGGCGTGCTGCTGGTGCGGACTTTGTGGAGTTTTTTTTAGAGCGTCGTAATTACATTAGTTGTTTAGCAGAAGAAGATATTATCACCAGTATTTCACCTAGTTTCAGCACAGGTGCGGGTGTGAGAGTATTCCATGGTAAAGCGGATTGTTACGTTAGCACCAACAATCTCACCTTTGCGGGTTTAAAAGCAGCCTTAGAAAAGGCACTTTCCATACTAGGCTTACAATTACCCATAGCAAATGCCTTCATCCCTGAAATCTACCTGGAATTGTTCCGAGACTATGGCAATAAAAGAGGAAAAGACAGTTGGTTACCCCTGTGTACCACAATTAGGGAAATGGGGGAAATACTGCTAGAGGGTACAGCCCAATTGCATAAAAAAGCCACTCACATTCAATCTCGTCGTGCCAGCTATTTTCGTGATTGGCAAGAAGTATTAGTTGCAGCCAGTGATGGTACATTTGCTCGGGATATTCGCCTGACTCAATCCGCAGGTTTTAGCCTTCTATGTGCTGACGGATCTCACCGTACCTCCATCAGTGAAAGAGCAGGCAATACCAGCGATCCTAACTTCCTCAAAAGCTGGGATTATGAACAGTCAGCAGACCAAATTGCCGAATCAGCTGGTAAAATGCTTTATGCTGACTACGTAGAATCAGGGAATTACCCCATTGTCATGGCCAATCACTTTGGCGGGGTAATATTTCATGAAGCTTGTGGACACCTACTAGAAACCACCCAAATAGAAAGAAAAACCACCCCATTTGCGGATAAAAAGGGCGAGAAAATTGCCCATGAAAGTCTAACAGCTTGGGATGAAGGGAGATCAGATAATGCTTTTGGCACAATTGACATGGATGATGAGGGAATGCCAGCCCAAAGAACATTACTCATAGAAAAAGGAGTTCTCAAAAACTTCTTAGCTGATCGAACCGGGTCTATGAGAACTGGACACCCAAGAACAGGTAGTGGTCGCCGTCAAAATTATACCTTTGCTGCTGCCAGTCGCATGAGAAATACCTATATTGCTCCTGGAGAATACACCAACGAAGATCTGTTTGCTTCCATCGACAAAGGTATTTACTGCAAGAAAATGGGTGGAGGTAGTGTAGGTGCAACTGGGCAATTTAATTTCAGCGTTGATGAGGCCTATCTCATAGAAAATGGGAAAGTCACCAAACCTTTAAAGGGCGCTACCCTAATTGGAGAAGCTAAGGAAATCATGAACAAAATTTCCCTTTGTTCCCAGGATTTAGAATTGGCACCTGGTTTTTGTGGTTCTGTGAGTGGTAGCATTTACACCACAGTAGGACAGCCACATATTAAGGTAGATTCCATTACCGTGGGGGGGAGATAGTTTGGGATCACATATCGATAACCAATAACAAAGTTTAAATACTAGAATTCTCATGTCTAATATCCAACAAGTCGCTAAAAACGCCCAGGAAACCGCTAAAAAACTGGGTATTGAAAAATTCGATATTTATGGTTCAACTGTAGATGACACCAGCGTACAAGTTGACCAAGGAGAACCCAAACAGGTAAAAGCTTCCAATCGTTCTGGGGTGACAGTCAGGGTTTGGAACGAGGAGAATACAATGGGTGTTACCAGCACCACAGACGTGGATCCCAAAGGTTTAGAATTAGCCTTGCAAACTGCTTATGAAGCTAGTTTCTTTGGGGTGAAGGAAAATGTTCCTGACTTTAGTCCAGAAGCAACATTGCCCATTGAAAGTACATCCAAAGAGAAATTTGCTCAAGCACCTGTTTCGGAACTGATTGACAAACTGCTATTGGCGGAAAAAGAACTTTTAGACTCCCACCCTGCAATTAATGGTGTACCTTATAATGGCTTATCTCAACGAGACATAGAGCGGTTCTATCTCAATAGTAATGGTGCACTAAGAAAAGAGTCTCACTCTTTAGCCTCAATTTATTTGTACAGTAAAACAGAACAAGAAGGGAAAAAACCTCGCAGTGCTGGTGCTTATCGGGTAAAAGAAAATTTAGGCAATTTAGATATTGCAGGTTGCATCAAAGAAGCAGCAGATAAAACTATCAGTCATTTGGATTACCAAAAAGTTAAAACTGGTAGATATCAGGTAGTTTTTTCTCCTGAAGCTTTTTTGAGTTTATTGGGTGCGTTCTCTAATTTATTTAATGCCCAAAATATTCTAGATAATCAAAGTTTATCCCAGGTAGATGACCTAGGGAAGCAAATTGCCTCTCCTTTACTTTCAGTTTATGATGACGCCTTGCATCCAGCTAATGTAGGAGCAGAAACCTTTGATGGAGAGGGTACACCTACCCGTCAAATAAAGCTAATAGAAAAGGGAATTTTAACCAGTTTTTTACACAGTGCAGGAACTGCCAAAAGACTCAATGCTCAACCTACAGGTAATGCCAGCATTGGTGCCAAAGTAACTGTGAGTCCTAATTTTTATCATGTGTTTGCTGCTAATACAACTGAAAAAGAATTCAGTTTACAAACAGCAGAAAATGTGATACTAATTGATGATTTACAGGCTCTTCATGCGGGTGTTAAAGCTTTACAAGGTTCTTTTTCCTTACCTTTTGATGGTTGGTTAGTGAACAAGGGCGAAAAAATCAGCATTGATTCAGCAACCGTGGCGGGGGATTTTCTGGAACTATTGAAATCTATTGTTTACATAGAGAAAGAACCAGAATTAACACCGGGGGGAGTTTGTCCCAGAATTTGGGTAGGTGAACTTTCCATTACTGGAGACTAGGTTCTTGAGATTTCTACTTGGTCAAAGATTTAGTGAGGATAGACTATGAACAATTGTATCTTAATGGTAGAGATTTATGATGAACCTCAATTGAGACACACAACAGAGGGGTTAGAAGTCACAGAGATGATAGTTCATGTACCAGGATTACGTACTGATGACCCTACCCATCCCTTAAAAGTAGTAGGTTGGGGGAATTTAGCCAAGGATATTCATCAGAATTATCATGCAGGTGACCGGGTGATTTTAGAGGGACGTCTGGGAATGAACACCTTTGATCGTCCTGAAGGGTTTAAAGAAAAACGCGCTGAGTTGACAGTGCAAAAAATTCACCCTGTCACCAAAAATACGGGAACTAGTCAATCAGCTGCACAACCTTCCCAAGAGACCCCCAACTATCAAGCAAGTAGACCCACTCCCACCCCAACAGAAACAGCACCTTCAGTAACCACCTTGGATCCCAGTCCTCAACCTGTAGCTCAAGTGGTAAGTCCTCAACCAGTGATTCAGCCAACACCTAATCCGGACGAGATACCATTTTAGCTTGTACAGCCTTAGCCAGAATGCTTGCTAGTCATTCTGGCTGTGACCGGATGGTTAGGGTTATAGGAGATGATTGTGGACTAATGGGGCTTATATTTCAGCTACAGCCCGTTCAATCAAGCGACGAGCTAGAGTTTGAGTTCCCGTGTGTTCATAATAGTTGGTGGACACATCTAAAAAGGCTGCTACATAGTCTAATTTATCATCAGCAAAATCAAGAAAACCACTGATGTTATTCAGGACTTTTTGAGCAGTTAAGGCATTAGCAGAAACTATTCCATTCATCCAACCCTGAACAGAGTCCAGACTTTGACCAATAAAGTCTATTTTTCCCCCGATACCATTTCCGGGGATTGCATCCTTGATGCTTTTAAAAGTAGAATTTTGGTCCAATTCCTGGGGATTCATACTACTGAGGAAGGCCAATGATTTTTGCACAAAATCAGGACCGAGGGGGAGAATACCATCCACACAGATTAATGCTACCATCCTAATTAGTGATTCACCAGCATATTCCCCCAAAGCGGCTACAAAATCGCCAATACTATCACCGGGAATGCCATTAATTTGACAAAAAGCCACTAATTCTACCACAATTTTTAAGGTGAGGTCAATAGTTTGGGCTTTATCGGGTTTGGGGGTGATAGAGTTTAAGAAACCAAGTAGGGGTATGGTTTCACCAACCTTATTTGCCAAAGCTGCTGCACCCAAAGCTTTATCAGTGCCATCTACGGTTTGATACAACCATAAGGCAGTTTGATAACCTTGAGATTTATCATTAAAAAGGTAAACCGCCCGTTCACCAATGGCTTGAATTAAATCTTCGTCAGTTTCACCAGTAACAGTTTTAATTGTATTGACAAACCCCACTGTATTTTGCCATTCACCAGGAGCAACAAAGTCCAAAGCGTTCAACAAAGAAACAGTTAAACCACTGGTAGGTAACTCATCAACTAGTTCAAAAATTGGCTTGCTCACAATAATCTCCTGATTTATCTCTGGTATGGTAGTATTTGTTTTGCTACTGTGCTATTTTAGGTTGTTGAGGGAGGGGGGTAATTTGACTTTAGTTGAAAGGTTATTTCAACTTGGATAAACCATCAAGATCAAATTTTTCAATCCAATCTTCTCTCTCACTGGCGTTAAATAATGGGTCTTTAGAAATCACTTTTACTTGGTACTTACCTACCAAAACAGAGGTTTGGGTTTTACCCAGTTCCACTGCTGGATAACCATCTATTGTTTTGGTGCTATTGGCATATTTTGACGCCGTTCCAGGAGTGCTAGTGGTGTCAGAAATGGCTAACTGTGCTATCACTTTACCATCTTTTTTCAAATTAGCCTCCGAGAACCCCTTTTTCTCCTGGGTATAAACTCGACTGTAGCCATCTTCACTTTTAGGAAAGAAAGCATTTAATTTACTACCCTGGGTGGCGTTTTTAGAAACTGCTTGACCACTTTTTTGCTTTGTACTTTCTTGTTGTACCGCATCAAAACGACTAGGTGCTTTGGCTGCGCAAGCTGTTGTCAACAGTAAAATGCACAGTAGCAAGCTGGCCAATATCCTGCGTCCACGGGATAAATTCATGTTGATTCTCCTGGAATTATTGTAATTTATTGTGGTTTTTGTTGAAGCAATTACCAATTTAATGCAGGGTGATCATTTGTAAGGAAAAATTTATTATTTCCTTATTATTTTTCTATTCTTTTCTAAGAAATACTACTTAATTTTAAGTATTTTTACTTGGAGGCTCGATGAGCTATCACCGCGTAAAATGGGTCTCCTCCAGGTAAACCCAACCATTTTTGTATTAAATGAGGAGCTTGTGATCTAGTAGCAATCACCTTGGGGGTGGTAAAACCGGACACGGAGGCAAAATAACGTTTGACTAACTCCACTCTAGATGATTCTGTGCCATCACGCCAGATTTGAATTGCCTTCTGATAGAACATCCGATTGGAAAAACTAATAATCGCCACACCACCAGGTTTGAGAATACGATGGATTTCTGAAAATATAGCTTCTGGATATTGGATGTACTGTACAGACACGCAATTGATCACAGCGTGAAAATCCTCATTCGCTAGTGGTAGTTGGGGTTGGGCGTTAATATTTTGGACGAAATAATGTTTTAAGCGAGGATTGCGTGCTAGTTCCTCAGCGTTTAGTCCGTGCCCTTCCACATGGTCAAAATCTACCTCTGGTGGTAAATGAGACACCCAGCTACTCATCATATCAAAAATGCGGGTTTTAGGTTGCAGGTATTGACGGTATATGTCGGTTAGCTGCTGAATGAATCCATCATCAACATGAGTTACCAATCGTGGGTAGTCGTAAAATAGGTTGTCATCGGTATCGTCTATTTTTAGACGTTGTTCTGGTCGCAGCAGCATAAGAAATATTTGTCCGTAAAATTCTTTTGAGCTTTATTAATTGTAGCAGATTTAGCTTCCTAAGTGGCGATCGCATCGCTTACCTTTTCTATACCTAGCTATTGCACATTACTGAGTTCGACGAAAAATTTGACCGAGTTTTGAATGAGTTACAGCGAGATAGGGAAGAGCAAGCTCGTAAATGGGATGAGAAAAATCGCAAACTCGATGCTTTTCAAGCTGAGCAAAATCGTAATAGAGTGGTTGACCGTAAAATTGTGATTTCCCCCATGGTGGACGAACGAGCTATACCGGTAGCGAAATCCCTAGGCATTGAGACATATAGTTACGCTCATATAGTGGTATCATAGATTATAATCACACTCTACTCTGTTAAGGAATTAAGTGTGTGAGTTTAATTAAATATAAAATGAAGCTAGGTTAAGTTTAATATGAACCGAACACCCCCATGGGTTAACCTACCGCTAACCCATCCTGCAATTGTGCATCTTTACTTAGTAGAGTTTACAAAGATCCTAAAATTAGAGGTTATAATATGGGTAAGTAGCTAAAAACTAGTTACCAGAATCCCTACCATTTGAGGGGAGCATTTCAACATCTATACCCAAAACCTATGATAGAGGCTGAAATTAAAGCATTAATCCAAAAAGAATTGCCCAGGGCGATTGCCGAAGAACCGGGGGTACGGGATTTCGTCTTGCGCACGGTGTCAGAATATTACACCCCCCGGACTGAGTTCGACGAAAAATTTGACCGAGTTTTGAATGAGTTACAGCGAGACAGGGAGGAGCAAGCTCGTAAGTGGGATGAGCAAAATCGTAAATTCGATGCTTTTCAAGCTGAGCAAAATCGTAAATGGGATGAGCAAAATCGCAAATTCGATGCTTTTCAAGCTGAGCAAGCTCAGAAGTGGGATGAGCAAAATCGTAAATGGGATGAGCAAAATCGTAAATGGGATGAGCAAAATCGCAAATGGGAGGAAAATACTCAACGTCTTGACAGAATCGAAGCTCAGAATAGTGCTACTCTAGAGGAAATCCAGAAGGCTAACCGTCGTTATGAAAGCGCCATTGGTGCTATTGGTTCCCGCTGGGGTCTCTATTCTGAAGCTAGTTTCCGTAATGGACTGAAAGCTATTTTAGGTCAGTCCTTCGGGGTGGAGGTGCTCAATCTTACCCTTTATGACCAGGAGGGGGAAGTATTTGGACGCCCAGAGCAGGTGGAATTGGATATAATTATCAAAAATGGACTGACTATTGTCTGTGAACTTAAATCTTCCATTGACAAAGCTGGTATGTACGTTTTTGGTCGCAAGGCGGAATTCTACGCTAAAAATCAAAATAGAGTGGTTGACCGTAAAATTGTGATTTCCCCCATGGTGGATGAACGGGCTATACCGGTAGCGAAATCCCTAGGTATTGAGACATATAGTTACGCTGACATGGTGGTATCATAGCTTATAATCACACTCTACTCTGTTAAGGAATTAAGTGTGTGAGTGGAATTAAATATAAAATGAAGCTAGGTTGGGTTGAAGTATGAACCCAACACCCCCATGGGTTAACCTACCGCTAACCCATCCTGCAATTGTGCATCTTTACTTAGTAGAGTTTACAAAGATCCTAAAATTAGAGGTTATAATATGGGTAAGTAGGTGAAAACTAGTTACCAGAATCCCTACCATTTGAGGGGAGCATTTCAACATCTATACCCAAAACCTATGATAGAGGCTGAAATTAAAGCATTAATCCAAAAAGAATTGCCCAGGGCGATTGCCGAAGAACCGGGGGTACGGGATTTCGTCTTGCGCACGGTGTCAGAATATTACACCCCCCGGACTGAGTTCGACGAAAAATTTGACCGAGTTTTGAATGAGTTACAGCGAGACAGGGAGGAGCAAGCTCGTAAGTGGGATGAGCAAAATCGTAAATTCGATGCTTTTCAGGCTGAGCAAGCTCAGAAGTGGGATGAGCAAAATCGTAAATGGGATGAGCAAAATCGTAAATGGGATGAGCAAAATCGCAAATGGGAGGAAAATACTCAACGTCTTGACAGAATCGAAGCTCAGAATAGTGCTACTCTAGAGGAAATCCAGAAGGCTAACCGTCGTTATGAAAGCGCCATTGGTGCTATTGGTTCCCGCTGGGGTCTCTATTCTGAAGCTAGTTTCCGTAATGGACTGAAAGCTATTTTAGGTCAGTCCTTCGGGGTGGAGGTGCTCAATCTTACCCTTTATGACCAGGAGGGGGAAGTATTTGGACGCCCAGAGCAGGTGGAATTGGATATAATTATCAAAAATGGACTGACTATTGTCTGTGAACTTAAATCTTCCATTGACAAAGCTGGTATGTACGTTTTTGGTCGCAAGGCGGAATTCTACGCTAAAAGTCAAAATAGAGTGGTTGACCGTAAAATTGTGATTTCCCCCATGGTGGATGAACGGGCTATACCGGTAGCGAAATCCCTAGGTATTGAGACATATAGTTACGCTGACATGGTGGTATCATAGCTTATAATCACACTCTACTCTGTTAAGGAATTAAGTGTGTGAGTGGAATTAAATATAAAATGAAGCTAGGTTGGGTTGAAGTATGAACCCAACACCCCCATGGGTTAACCTACCGCTAACCCATCCTGCAATTGTGCATCTTTACTTAGTAGAGTTTACAAAGATCCTAAAATTAGAGGTTATAATATGGGTAAGTAGGTGAAAACTAGTTACCAGAATCCCTACCATTTGAGGGGAGCATTTCAACATCTATACCCAAAACCTATGATAGAGGCTGAAATTAAAGCATTAATCCAAAAAGAATTGCCCAGGGCGATTGCCGAAGAACCGGGGGTACGGGATTTCGTCTTGCGCACGGTGTCAGAATATTACACCCCCCGGACTGAGTTCGACGAAAAATTTGACCGAGTTTTGAATGAGTTACAGCGAGACAGGGAGGAGCAAGCTCGTAAGTGGGATGAGCAAAATCGTAAATTCGATGCTTTTCAGGCTGAGCAAGCTCAGAAGTGGGATGAGCAAAATCACAAATTCGATGCTTTTCAAGCTGAGCAAGCTCGTAAGTGGGATGAGCAAAATCGCAAATTCGATGCTTTTCAAGCTGAGCAAGCTCAGAAGTGGGATGAGCAAAATCGCAAATTCGATGCTTTTCAAGCTGAGCAAGCTCAGAAGTGGGATGAGCAAAATCGCAAATGGGAGGAAAATACTCAACGTCTTGACAGAATCGAAGCTCAGAATAGTGCTACTCTAGAGGAAATCCAGAAGGCTAACCGTCGTTATGAAAGCGCCATTGGTGCTATTGGTTCCCGCTGGGGTCTCTATTCTGAAGCTAGTTTCCGTAATGGACTGAAAGCTATTTTAGGTCAGTCCTTCGGGGTGGAGGTGCTCAATCTTACCCTTTATGACCAGGAGGGGGAAGTATTTGGACGCCCAGAGCAGGTGGAATTGGATATAATTATCAAAAATGGACTGACTATTGTCTGTGAACTTAAATCTTCCATTGACAAAGCTGGTATGTACGTTTTTGGTCGCAAGGCGGAATTCTACGCTAAAAATCAAAATAGAGTGGTTGACCGTAAAATTGTGATTTCCCCCATGGTGGATGAACGGGCTATACCGGTAGCGAAATCCCTAGGTATTGAGACATATAGTTACGCTGACATGGTGGTATCATAGCTTATAATCACACTCTACTCTGTTAAGGAATTAAGTGTGTGAGTGGAATTAAATATAAAATGAAGCTAGGTTGGGTTGAAGTATGAACCCAACACCCCCATGGGTTAACCTACCGCTAACCCATCCTGCAATTGTGCATCTTTACTTAGTAGAGTTTACAAAGATCCTAAAATTAGAGGTTATAATATGGGTAAGTAGGTGAAAACTAGTTACCAGAATCCCTACCATTTGAGGGGAGCATTTCAACATCTATACCCAAAACCTATGATAGAGGCTGAAATTAAAGCATTAATCCAAAAAGAATTGCCCAGGGCGATTGCCGAAGAACCGGGGGTACGGGATTTCGTCTTGCGCACGGTGTCAGAATATTACACCCCCCGGACTGAGTTCGACGAAAAATTTGACCGAGTTTTGAATGAGTTACAGCGAGACAGGGAGGAGCAAGCTCGTAAGTGGGATGAGCAAAATCGTAAATTCGATGCTTTTCAAGCTGAGCAAGCTCAGAAGTGGGATGAGCAAAATCGCAAATGGGAGGAAAATACTCAACGTCTTGACAGAATCGAAGCTCAGAATAGTGCTACTCTAGAGGAAATCCAGAAGGCTAACCGTCGTTATGAAAGCGCCATTGGTGCTATTGGTTCCCGCTGGGGTCTCTATTCTGAAGCTAGTTTCCGTAATGGACTGAAAGCTATTTTAGGTCAGTCCTTCGGGGTGGAGGTGCTCAATCTTACCCTTTATGACCAGGAGGGGGAAGTATTTGGACGCCCAGAGCAGGTGGAATTGGATATAATTATCAAAAATGGACTGACTATTGTCTGTGAACTTAAATCTTCCATTGACAAAGCTGGTATGTACGTTTTTGGTCGCAAGGCGGAATTCTACGCTAAAAATCAAAATAGAGTGGTTGACCGTAAAATTGTGATTTCCCCCATGGTGGATGAACGGGCTATACCGGTAGCGAAATCCCTAGGTATTGAGACATATAGTTACGCTGACATGGTGGTATCATAGCTTATAATCACACTCTACTCTGTTAAGGAATTAAGTGTGTGAGTGGAATTAAATATAAAATGAAGCTAGGTTGGGTTGAAGTATGAACCCAACACCCCCATGGGTTACCCTACCGCTAACCCATCCTGCAATTGTGCATCTTTACTTAGTAGAGTTTACAAAGATCCTAAAATTAGAGGTTATAATATGGGTAAGTAGCTAAAAACTAGTTACCAGAATCCCTACCATTTGAGGGGAGCATTTCAACATCTATACCCAAAACCTATGATAGAGGCTGAAATTAAAGCATTAATCCAAAAAGAATTGCCCAGGGCGATTGCCGAAGAACCGGGGGTACGGGATTTCGTCTTGCGCACGGTGTCAGAATATTACACCCCCCGGACTGAGTTCGACGAAAAATTTGACCGAGTTTTGAATGAGTTACAGCGAGACAGGGAGGAGCAAGCTCGTAAGTGGGATGAGCAAAATCGTAAATTCGATGCTTTTCAAGCTGAGCAAGCTCAGAAGTGGGATGAGCAAAATCGCAAATTCGATGCTTTTCAAGCTGAGCAAGCTCAGAAGTGGGATGAGCAAAATCGTAAATGGGATGAGCAAAATCGCAAATGGGAGGAAAATACTCAACGTCTTGACAGAATCGAAGCTCAGAATAGTGCTACTCTAGAGGAAATCCAGAAGGCTAACCGTCGTTATGAAAGCGCCATTGGTGCTATTGGTTCCCGCTGGGGTCTCTATTCTGAAGCTAGTTTCCGTAATGGACTGAAAGCTATTTTAGGTCAGTCCTTCGGGGTGGAGGTGCTCAATCTTACCCTTTATGACCAGGAGGGGGAAGTATTTGGACGCCCAGAGCAGGTGGAATTGGATATAATTATCAAAAATGGACTGACTATTGTCTGTGAACTTAAATCTTCCATTGACAAAGCTGGTATGTACGTTTTTGGTCGCAAGGCGGAATTCTACGCTAAAAGTCAAAATAGAGTGGTTGACCGTAAAATTGTGATTTCCCCCATGGTGGATGAACGGGCTATACCGGTAGCGAAATCCCTAGGTATTGAGACATATAGTTACGCTGACATGGTGGTATCATAGCTTATAATCACACTCTACTCTGTTAAGGAATTAAGTGTGTGAGTGGAATTAAATATAAAATGAAGCTAGGTTGGGTTGAAGTATGAACCCAACACCCCCATGGGTTACCCTACCGCTAACCCATCCTGCAATTGTGCATCTTTACTTAGTAGAGTTTACAAAGATCCTAAAATTAGAGGTTATAATATGGGTAAGTAGCTAAAAACTAGTTACCAGAATCCCTACCATTTGAGGGGAGCATTTCAACATCTATACCCAAAACCTATGATAGAGGCTGAAATTAAAGCATTAATCCAAAAAGAATTGCCCAGGGCGATTGCCGAAGAACCGGGGGTACGGGATTTCGTCTTGCGCACGGTGTCAGAATATTACACCCCCCGGACTGAGTTCGACGAAAAATTTGACCGAGTTTTGAATGAGTTACAGCGAGACAGGGAGGAGCAAGCTCGTAAGTGGGATGAGCAAAATCGTAAATTCGATGCTTTTCAAGCTGAGCAAGCTCAGAAGTGGGATGAGCAAAATCGTAAATGGGATGAGCAAAATCGCAAATGGGAGGAAAATACTCAACGTCTTGACAGAATCGAAGCTCAGAATAGTGCTACTCTAGAGGAAATCCAGAAGGCTAACCGTCGTTATGAAAGCGCCATTGGTGCTATTGGTTCCCGCTGGGGTCTCTATTCTGAAGCTAGTTTCCGTAATGGACTGAAAGCTATTTTAGGTCAGTCCTTCGGGGTGGAGGTGCTCAATCTTACCCTTTATGACCAGGAGGGGGAAGTATTTGGACGCCCAGAGCAGGTGGAATTGGATATAATTATCAAAAATGGACTGACTATTGTCTGTGAACTTAAATCTTCCATTGACAAAGCTGGTATGTACGTTTTTGGTCGCAAGGCGGAATTCTACGCTAAAAATCAAAATAGAGTGGTTGACCGTAAAATTGTGATTTCCCCCATGGTGGATGAACGGGCTATACCGGTAGCGAAATCCCTAGGTATTGAGACATATAGTTACGCTGACATGGTGGTATCATAGCTTATAATCACACTCTACTCTGTTAAGGAATTAAGTGTGTGAGTGGAATTAAATATAAAATGAAGCTAGGTTGGGTTGAAGTATGAACCCAACACCCCCATGGGTTACCCTACCGCTAACCCATCCTGCAATTGTGCATCTTTACTTAGTAGAGTTTACAAAGATCCTAAAATTAGAGGTTATAATATGGGTAAGTAGCTAAAAACTAGTTACCAGAATCCCTACCATTTGAGGGGAGCATTTCAACATCTATACCAAAACCTATGATAGAGGCTGAAATTAAAGCATTAATCCAAAAAGAATTGCCCCGGGCGATTGCGAAGCACTCCCTACGGGAGCTCGCCGAAGAACCAGGGGTACGGGATTTCGTCTTGCGCACGGTGTCAGAATATTACACCCCCCGGACTGAGTTCGACGAAAAATTTGACCGAGTTTTGAATGAGTTACAGCGAGATAGGGAGGAGCAAGCTCGTAAGTGGGATGAGCAAAATCGCAAATGGGAGGAAAATACTCAACGTCTTGACAGAATCGAAGCCCAGAACAGTGCTACCCTGGAGGAGATCCAGAAGGCTAACCGTCGTTATGAAAGCGCCATTGGTGCTATTGGTTCCCGCTGGGGTCTCTATTCTGAAGCTAGTTTCCGTAATGGACTGAAAGCTATTTTAGGTCAGTCCTTTGGAGTGGAGGTGCTCAATCTCACCCTTTATGACCAGGAGGGGGAAGTATTTGGACGCCCAGAGCAGGTGGAATTGGATATAATTATCAAAAATGGACTGACTATTGTCTGTGAACTTAAATCTTCTATTGACAAAGCTGGTATGTACGTTTTTGGTCGCAAGGCGGAATTCTACGCTAAAAGTCAAAATAGAGTGGTTGACCGTAAAATTGTGATTTCCCCCATGGTGGATGAGCGAGCTATACCGGTAGCGAAATCCCTAGGCATTGAGATATATAGTTATGCTGATATAGTGTTACCATAGCTCATAATCACACCCTAATTTGTTGATGAAGTGAAATTCTCAGCCCAAAGTAGAAAGTTAAACCCTAATTTAAAGATAATTAATTAGATGTGCATCTATTTTTATAAGCGGTAATTACTGGTTGCATTCAACCTCTTAATAAAAATGCTGTTAAGGAAATTTGCATACTGGTAGGTTTAATTCCTTCATCCAAAATTAGGTTTAACCTATCCGTATCTTCCACCAACTGAATAATAAATTTCTCATCATCCAAATTTGATTTATCCCCATCTGTATATTCCTTCAAAAGTTTTTGTACAGATTTTCCCTCTTTCCAACTATTCAGTTTTTTCAGCGTACTTTTCACCATAACACGGTCTAAATTACCTGGGAACCTATCTAGCTTATTTAAACGACGTTGTATTTTGGTAATCCGTTCCGAAGTAATATTAATATTTTCTAGGGTTTCTGGTTCCTCTAGTTCTGCACTGCGTTGTTCCTTGAGTTTCACCAGTTCGTCATAAATTGATTCAGCTAATGATATTAAATATTTTGAAGAAAACACATTGTTAGCTGCTGGGGTTTTGATAGCAGTGGCGATCGCCAAACCATAACCATCTTTTTCTCTTGTGATATTGTTCCAAAATAGGGTTTCTTGTTTATTTTTTATAGGTTCACCATTGGGTCCGAAATATCGCACTATTAGTGCTACTAATCCGGTTGGTTGGTTTGGTTCATTGATTCGACCTAGAGCAATGGGATTTGGTTGGTAATCATCGCCCATTTTTTTTAAAAGTTCACTCAGCTCTTCACTGTGTAATATTTCATTTTGGGTATAAACATCTCGATTGGTTTCTTGTTTTTTATAAGCATCCTCCTGTAAATTACCTTGTTCCATTTTTCTAGCTTTAATTAGACTTTGGATGAAATCCACATATCCTGGTAAAATTTCATCATCAAATAATGTATCACCATAAATAGAAGATCCTAATTTATTAACACTGGAAATAGTAGGAATAGGAGGATGGTCTTCAATATTTGTGATCTTCCCATCTAGTTGAGCTAATTCACCTACTAGTTTTTTATGTAAATTTGTTAATCGAGATGCTTGTCTCAGTAGCTGACTTTCGCTGTTGGCATAATAAATATAAATATGTTCCGTCTTATGTTGTTTCGGTCTATCAATCCTGCCAATTCTTTGCTCTAAAATCATGGGATTCCAAGGCAAATCAATATTAATCAAATAATCCGCATCTTGCAAATTTTGACCCACCGATAAGGTTTCTGAACCAATTAATACTCTAATTTCTTCTTCTGGTTTGGGAAGCTCTTCAGGACTTTTACAGGTAGCATGTGGAGCAAACAATCTAAAGATACTTTGGCGATTGGAAACAACTCGACCTTGTTTAGGTTGTACTACATAAGCAGGACTTACTCTTTGTGGTTTATCTGAATTGTCCGGATAATATAATTTTGTGGAACCAATTAACATCCCAATACCCTTAGCTGCGATCGCACTGTCGCGGGTCATATAATGATAATAATCAATCACAGTATCGCTAAAGGTAGAAATTAGTAGTACCTTATGACCAAGTTTCACTAACTCACGAACTTTTTGGGTAACTTGTTGTTTTTTGTGATCAACCAAAAACTCATTCTTTAATAAGGCGTGAATTTCATCCAATTGTTGTAGGTCTTTTTCACAATCATCTAGCATGCGATTATAAATTTTTTGGGCATTGTCAGGATCATTCTGTAGATTACCTGTGAGAGTATCTATAGAACGTCTTAATTGTTGACGGTTTTGTTCTTGATTTGCTTCATTTTCCTCTTCTTCCTCCTCTTCTTCATAATCCTCATCTTCATAATGATCTAAATAATGATCTAAGAACTTTTCTGAGTTATCTTTTCTATCGGAGTTGAAATTATAGTGGACTAGTAAAAACTCCTTTAGTCCCTCCGCATCAGAAGAAACTGATTCTAAACGTTTCTGCATTTGTTCAATTCGGTAACCAAAACTCCCAATAGTTCTACCCAAGGCATACATACTAGATTCAGCTCTTTGTAAGAAAAAGCGGCGCTGATTGGATAACAAACTACGTTGTTCCACATTACTGGTTAAATAACGAATAGGGTCAGCAAAAGGAATATATAAACTAGTTTCAAACTGGGTGAAAATTTGATTTAGCGCTAATTCAGTACCATCTTCAAATTTTACTGGTAACCATTCCGCCACCCGTTTGGCATACAAGTTTAAATCCGGAGTAGCTTCTCGTAGCATTTGTCTAGTCCGTTGAAGAAACAGTTCCCGATAGGTGCGGCGAAATAGTTCCGTATTGTCCGTAAAATTTTCTACACCACTTTCGCGATTTTGAAACCAGTGGGTTACTTCTGGGGGGAATTTTAAATCATTAAAACCTTCTGGACGACTAATAAAGGGTGAAAGGATATTATAAATATCTTCTCGGCGATTATTCCAGGGAGTGGCGGTCAAAAGCAGAAAATGACGTTGCTTGCCAGTTTTTCTATCTTGTTCTTGTATCTCTAAACAAGTTTTGTGAATACGGTTTCTATAATTGCGAATACCTTCGTGGGCCTCATCAATAATTACTAAGTCTGGTCCCCCAAAACGACCAAAGTTTTCTATAAAACCACCTTTACGACTCATGAGGTTTTTGTTATAGGGTTCGTAATCACGGGATTGAAATAATCCTAATTCTCCCAGTTCCCGTTCCCAGTTGGGATGAAGTTTTTTAGCAGCTATAATAGCAATTTTAGCTTGTGCATTTTGTTGACGATATAGTCTGGCTACAGTAGCAGCTAAACGGGTTTTCCCTAAGCCTACTGCATCTGCACACACAGCTACACCAAAATTTTTCATCACTCTTAAACAATGTTGGGCCCCTGACTTTTGGTGTTCAAAGAGGGTGCTATTATTTAACAGTTCATCTAATAAATCACTGCGTTCTACTTGAAACTGTTGGGGTTTTTGCCGTGCTAACCAATAAAGAAAGTCACTAGGTGTGCCATGATTACCCGCTAAAATCATTTCTACTGCTCGTTTAAATCCCTCAATTTCTGCAAACTCAGGAATTTCTGGGGAATTAGTGACCACCGGAGGTTTTTTCGGTGCTATTTCATAACTTTGTTCAGTAGTTCTTACCTTAAACTCTTTTAAAACTGTTGGTGGATGGTTTGTGTTTATAGTAATTTGACCGAAAATACGCTCTGGTTCTTTACTATTAATGGTAACTTGTACCAGGTCATTATCAACAATTTGGATTTCTTCTACGCGATCTAGGTTTTGACCGGTAATTTCAACGTTGGTAGTTTTTCCCGAGGGAACGGTGTCAGGGGTGATAGAATCAATAACTGGTGTTTTTAATTGACTGCGACGTTCCTTTTCTGCTAATACTTCTTGGAGGAATTCTAAACTGATATCAAATGCTATATCTTCCCGTTCCCATTCCCTATCAAATTGACGAATGTTCTCTAATATGGTTTCTGTATCCAGTTCATCCCAGGAATATAAAAAAGTGATACTTTCAGCATTTCGAGAATAAGCAGCGCGGGTGAAGTTGTCCGAACCATCATGTTGAATATGATATCCCAGGGAGTCGCTGAGAATACCTGTTTTTTTATGATAAATGGCCCTTTCTGATTCCATTTTGACTAGTTTAATCACCATAAATCCTAGTCTGACTAACTCAGCTAATATTTCTGTGTGATCTAATTCTCTATCTTTTAAATTTCGTAGAAACTCTTGTAAGGTGCGTTGAATAAACTGAGTGCGATAATTAGAGTCATGAAGTTTTTCCAGTTCTTGAACATCGGACTTTTTAGTAAATCCTTGCCAGTCCACTAACAAGCGAATTCTTCCTTCTGCTTGAATAATAGCAGCCAATGGTTCCTCATATAATTTCAGAATACCACTATCAAAGTAAGCTGTGGAACGACGATAAATTTGACTGCGTTCTAATACTTTACTAAAGAATTGATGGTACTTATCCAAATCATTGGGCAGATTGAAGCGCCGCTGACGACCAGAGATTTCTCGGAAACTACCAGTTAATAAGGCTTTTTCTTTAGTGACATTTTCCACATCCAAGAATTTTTCAATAATATCGAGCTTGGATGTTCTCAGTAAGCTGGTGCTGGGTAAGTCATTTTGCTTGATGGGGGTATATGTAAAGACCTTAGCAGCTTTTTGGTCTATTCTTAATAGTTTATAAGTTGTTTGTTTTTTACTAGCACCTAAGAATTTAACAACTTTATGCAGCAGGTTATCTGCATCACGATGTTTGAAAACCAACCAATACTGATTCTCAAGCCCTTTTATGGGTGTACCTTGGATGATGTAGTAAGGACGCTGTTTTCGGATCAGTTCTTGGATAAAGGTGTCCAGCATTTGAGGTTAAAAATATCTAAAAATCACAGGTGCGGTTTGGGGAAATAATTAGTTTGATTGTAGCAGATGAAAAATAACTAATGCAATATTTACTGAATGGGCCAGTTTAGTATGGTTTCGTCATTCTTATGATCATAAATCCCTTCTTCATCAATGGTAAAATCTATATCCGCACAACTCCCCGCTAAATTTAATAACCCCCCAGAATGTAGGGGGAAATTTGCTGATAAAAAAGCCTTGAAAGCATTTTCATCCTGAAAACTTAACATCTGTCTAAATTCATTAAAATTAATCAATCCTTCTAAAAAAGCTTCTAAAGCTAATTTATTCATGACCTTTTCGGATAAGTGACCTAATTTATCCCGGAATTTATCTGTTAAGTTATCTGGTATATTGATTGTGATTTGCATAATTATAAAATCTCTTATTTAATTCCACCCACCTACTTAGACTAAACAGAAGAGCGATCGCTTCGGAGATGTCTATTATATTACTTTGATTGTAGCAGATGAAAAATAACTAATGCAATATTTACTGAATGGGCCAGTTTAGTATGGTTTCGTCAATTGATTGCATGAGTTTAATAGTTTCCTGTAGTGCTACAATTATGCGCTGATAATGTTGAATATCATTATCATTTAGGGTGCGTCCCTTACGGTCTTTAAGCCATTTTTGGCAAACTTGATAACCTCCAACATAAAAGTTCCAGACTGGTTCTGGTACTCCCACAAATTTGTCACCTTTTTTGTTGATGACTACTGTGCTTTGGGTATATTTAGGGTGACCGGGATCCACTATTCCATAACCTCCATTTTCGGTGAATTGGGTGATGAGGTTATTTAATTTGGGGGATTTCATCAGGTGTAGTGCTACTAGTTCTTCCCCATATTTTGCCAGTTGAGAGAAGAGGTTTTTGTCACTGGTGATGGGAACTCGGGGAAAATCTATTTTTAAAAATTCAGCGTAGCGGGTGCGGTAGGTGGGGGAGTGGAAGATGGCGTATATGTAGTAGAATATGGTTTCTGGTGTGGGGAGATAACCCAGGTTTATTTCTATTTTTTTTAGAAAGTCTTCTGAAAAGTTGGCGCGTTTTTCTTGTTGGAGTTCTTTGGGGTTGTTTTTATCTGGGTAGAGGTAAAGGGGACAAACATACCCAATTTCTTTAGTTTTATTAGAAATTGAACAAGATTCCGTTAGAACATTGGTTACTCCCACTAGTTGCCAGTTACCTTGTTGTGATTGTTGCCTACTAACAACTAAACAAAGATTAATAAACTTAATTAAGTGAGACATAACTTCGGGACGAGGCATACAAATAAAACCTCTACTCTTCCCAGTGTAATAAGTGAACTTCTGGTCAAATGGTCTGTATAAAATCGGTGATATATTATCTTTATCAAGATTACTGTTTCTAATATCTTCTTGGGCTAGATTAACTTTCCAATCCCTAGTATCTTCACCTAAACTATACTTCTCTCTTGCTTCTTCAATACCTAAATTTACAAAATCAGTAACAATATTCCAAACCTCTTCAGGACTGTCTTGAATAGTTAATTTATCCCTAGCTGTCACAATACCTACAGAATTCACAGGCATAACATCAGTTATTTTAAAATAATGCTCATATTCTGTAAATAAATCCGTATCTTGAGGAATTAATAAATAGAACTCAGACTTTGGTTTAACCTCAGAAAACCTAGTAGTATTAACTGTATTTTCAGTCAAAGTATTATATTTGTAATCTCTCAATCCATATAAATGAGCATGATTATTAATACATTCATTCTCTACTTTAAGAGCTAAAGTAATACTTACACCTTGCTGAATATCAAAGACATTTTCATCTTTCCCTCCATCCATATCAGTTTCCTTCTTCTTACTATTGCCATGTAAATCATAAATATAAATGCCATTAAAACTATCAATCAAATGCTGACGCATTCCCCGAAAGGTGGGATTATCTAAAAATCCATGATTACTAATAAAAGCTAAAACTCCCTGACCTGATTTATCAATTCGCCACTGAGCAAAACGGATAAATTTAACATAATCATCTTGTAACCATTTAGGATTTTTCTCACCCAATGGTTTGCCATCTACAAAATAATAATCATTAACTAACTCCTTAATCCAAGGGTTATTATTTTCTGAATGTCCCGAATAGGGAGGATTACCAATTACCACCATAATCGGTTCCTCCTTCTTAACCCTAGCCCCTGCTTTCGCTTCCTCAGCTATTAATTCCTCCATTTGGGGAATATTTAAACTTAACTGCTGGGTTTCTTCCCTTAACGTAATATCCTCCAAAGTATTAATTAAATAAACTCCCAATCGCTTAGCACCATCAAACCTATACCCGGTTTCTTGCAAAAACAAACCTATTTTCAGATGGGCGATCGCATAGGGGGACATTAACAGCTCAAAACCAAATATTCTAGGTAGCAACCGCTCCTCAACATACCCAGACCAAGACCTATCAGCTAAGCCTTCTGTAAGTGTTGCTGGGGACTCTTGAAAGCGTTGATAGATAAGTTGAAAAATATACAATAAAAATGTACCAGTACCACAAGCAGGGTCAAGAATCGTCACTGTTGGATCTGCCAAACCCAAGGGTTTATTAAACTTTTCCCGCACCAAAATATCCACAGAACGCACCATGTAAGAAACCACAGGTTCAGGTGTGTAATAAACCCCCCGTCGTTCCCGCATTTGGGGTTTATATGCTGCTAAGAAATCTTCATAGAACCGAATTACAATATCCTCCCGGTTCATTTTCATCTCAAAATCCGATAAAATCGCATCCATCTTAGTAGTACGAAGGATGACAAAAATATCCGCGATCGCCCCTATCAAATCATCACCCAATTTCTCAGCACTGCGTTCAGAAACATCCTGAAACAGCTTACGTAGAAACGGATTAGTTTCGGGTAATTGTTGCCAAGCTGATTCTCTATCAAATAAGGTTTCTTGTGTCCTTCCTGCTCTTTTATCTCTCACATAACCGAATACCCGAGCTGTAAACAAAGCATAAGCAATAGTTTGGGCATAAATATCAGCAAAACTGTAATCTTTTTCATTATCTGCACTAAGTTTAAGAGAAGGTAATAATTCCCGCTGAAAACTTTTAAGTAATGTATGTAAATATCCATCTTCCCGTTCTTGCTTGTAAGCGATAGGTATTACCTGCTCAATCTGACGTGCTGCTTGTGCTAATTTTAGAGCCAATTCCTTAGCAGTCTTGATTGGTTCATAAAACACCCATTCCACCAAAGGAACAGACATCAGTGCTTTAGTAGCAATAAATATTTCATCTTGTGTAATTCTTTTTAGTCGTGACAGTAACTGCTCATCATCACAACTAAAAGTTTGAATTTGTTGCTGACGCAATTTACCTTCCCCAGGAAGGATTAAAGAAACCCTACCAGATGACCCATGGGGTAAAAGTACATACATGACCGGTTGTTCTTCAGCTACTCGACTGATATAATGTCCGTAAATATCTCTTTGTTGTGCTTCCTCAGTGAAAAATCTTTTAGCCTCTAATTCACTTAAAGACACCAGTTCTTCATAAAAACCCACTGCAATAGGACATGTGTCAGTAGCTTGTTCCCCATCCACCCCTGGGCGCAAATACCAGAATCGTGAACCTCCCGGATCCTTTTCTCCCACAGGGTATCCTAACAGTTGTTGTAAAGCTGCAACGCGACTGCTGTCATTTTTATCTTTGATTACAACTTGAAACTGTGCCCTTGTGAAAGTCATGGGTTATATTGAGGCATATAAATATCTAATAGTACACGAAACTTGTGTGAAAGTCAACTTTACTTTAAAATCCCATGATTACCCACAAAAACAGGCGATCACTTTTCCTCGGTGAGGTTAAGAAAACCCAAAACTCGAAGATCAATGCGATTGCATGGTTCAGATTCGGGTTCCTTAGTATCTCCGCTAGCGCTTAGAAAAACTTCCTTCTTGTAAGTAACTTTCAAGTTCCTTCGTTCGTTCTTTAGTCAATCGTTCTAAACAACCGTGATATACCATTGGTACAATAGATCCTCCCTGAAATCTACCCCTAGAAAATGCGCAACTAGCATCTCGATATTTAATCCAGGCTTTTTGTGCATCTATAAGAAGTTTTGCTTCCGGATTTGCATTATACCTGACTCGAACTTGTTTATAAATCTGATTTAACTTTCCATCTGCAACCTTAGCATCAAGGGACGCACATAAATTCATATCATACTGAGTAATCCGGTTACCACAATTGGGTGATTGGGCAATAGCTGTTAACTGTGGTTCGACTAGTAGAGCAGAACTCCCCAGCATACCGGTAACAATCATAATTATATATATAAATGGTTTTTTCATATTATTTCCTTATCATCCAAATCTTACACTGGTGTCATCAATCATCTAATTTTAGAGGGTAAATGTCAGAAATGTTGAATGTCGTTACAAAACTTTACATAGTTAGATATAGTACTCCTATCAAAGGTGAAAATGTCAACATCTCATAATATCTTCCATCCAATGAACATAACTGATTTGTTGACACATACAAGCTTGAAGATAGCGGAACTTATCTAACATTTTTTCACCCCATTCATTGGGAACGGATACAAGTTGTAAAATTAGATAAGCGATGAGACTGGCATAATTCGTACCACAAAGTATTTGTCTTTTTGTACTAACTCCCGTATAAAATTTAGTCCTGCAAAACCTCTATCCATTACCCCAACTGCATCTTGAGGTAAATTAGACATCATTGATGAGCCAAATTTGTAATCATGGTCCAAAATTTATCAAATTATCTTCTGGACTTCCCGTAGAAAGATTCAGGGAGCTAAACAATTTTACTTGATGATAACCTAAAACCCATAACAACTTACTTGTTAAAGTAATTATTGTTGAATCGATTGGACAAATTGCGTATTTATCATGTAGCTTTTTATAAGCTTTTTTTGTACCAATTTATTCAATTGATGATAAATATTTTGGAATATCTCTTGATTCCTGTGTTTGTTAGCTTTGGAAAATGTCGAAATTCTTACATCAATACCTGTATGGTTTAATCTTGTAAATAAGTCCCGCATACTTGTTAAACTATTATCCAAGGCATAAGCCAACCAACACTCAACATAAAGACGGCTGTTCAAAACTGGATAATCATTTTTTGGTAACGGTCTGAGGATGTCCTTGACAATCTTGGGGAATGAATTTTTGATCATTATCAAATTAATATTTTGATATGGGTTGCCCAAATTTTAATATATTTTGGGCAATTTTTATCACAACTTTCTTAACATTCAACACTTCTGCAATCAACCCTACCGAATGGGGAAAGCTATGGGGACGGCGATTGTAACCTGAGCGTAGTTGTCTAAGAACAGAAATCAGTGTTTCATCTGCTAAAGCGTCAATTTCATCGCATGAATGATAAAGTAGTTTTCTCCATCAATTAGCGCTTTCAACTCCGGTAAGCGAGCGGTGGGGGAGAGCATATAGTGGATGTTAGCTTTACATGGTCCAGCAGTGTTAAAGTGTTTGGGCATGGTGAGGTATGAACATTAGACTATATTATGTTTATAAGGGGGAATAAGAGTGTGATACTATAGGTAATCTCCCTAACTACGAATGACGGTAATGGTTCGTCCCCCTGGACTAATGACCTCTTCCGTACTAATTCTCTCTCCCATGGGTGGTAATCCCGCACGGCGATCAAAAATCACTAACCACCCTCTATCCAATCCTAACCCATCCAGGTATTTATCCAATTGTGTTAAACCCTTGGTTAAGGGATCCAACTTTTCCCTCCGCACCTTTAATTCTATGCCCATCACTACCTTGCCATAGCGTAAACAAATATCCATTCTTCCAGAACCAATGGCATATTCCCGTTCTAGCGTACCACCACCGTTTACTACTCGATGTAAAAATGACATTAATACCAAATGGGGAGCAATCTCATGGTAGGGCGCACTTTTAAGCAGTGGTTCCCCATGTTGTCGCCAAAATTCCAGAAATGCTTCCAATAATTCATCGGGTAATAGCTCCCCTTGTTCATTTAACCAACGAGGTTCAATAACTCCAATGGAAGCCCTGGTTGTGTAACTTAACACCAAGGGTAGAACTTCCCGATAAATTGGATTGGCAATTTCCAAACCCTGTCCTCGGTCTCGACACAGTCCTAAATCCAGGACGTAACGAATATCATCCTGGGGTACATCAGGTAAATCTTCACCCGCTAAAATTGGTTCAATAATGGTTTTGACTCTATCTTCCCGTAATCTTTCTGCTAAGCTGTCTAAATGAGTATCCTGGCGCTGAATAAGAATTTCCTTAGCCTGGTTAATCACTTGAGTAGTAATGGGTTGGGTGATATCTTTCACCAAAACCTGGGTAGCTTGACGAGCTAGGGCGTTGACTAACCACGGTTGTCCATCGGTTAAATAAAATGCACGGTAGATGGCTTCGGGGGTAAAAACCTGTCCCGTCGCTTGTGTATGTTGTAAGTAAAGTTCTTCTACTTCTGGTAAGGTAAAATTATTGAGAGTTAAAGACTCAGCCTTGATATTGAAAGGACTTGACGTATTAAGTCGTTCACTTCCACCAGATTTAACCTTATAGTCCCGCACATCCCGCATACCAATCAACCCTACCGAATGGGGAAAGCTATGGGGACGGCGATTGTAACCTGAGCGTAGTTGTCTAAGAACAGAAATCAGTGTTTCATCTGCTAAAGCATCAATTTCATCCAGGAAAACCACTAGGGGACGAGTAGCAACTTTAGCCCAACTGGCTAACGCGGCTCCAATTTGCCGTCCTGGTTGAGATGCTGGCCAACGGGGTGGGTGGAGATTAGTTGATAGGTAAACACAAGCGGATTCTTGCCATTCATCCAAAATTGCACGTTCAGCCATACCCGGATCCCTGGAGAAGGGTGCCCCTACTTCTAAAGAAAGCATCACGGCGATATATTCCCCACTATCAGTCAATTCTTGGGCTAGGGCTATCATAGCAGTGGTTTTGCCTACTTGTCGCGGTGCATGAATGATAAAGTAATTGCGTCCATCGATTAGTGCTTTCAAGTCCGGTAGGCGAACTGTTGGGGAGAGCATGTAGTGGATATCAGATTGGCAAGGACCAGCAGTGTTAAAGTGTTTGGGCATGGTGAAGTCTGAGCTATCAAGGGCGCGGGTTTGTGGTAAACCCCTTTAATGATTTTATTCCATAAAAATCTATTTTACAGCAATTTTCATGTAGTTAAACTCCAAAATAAGATAAGCTATAATAAGGGTAATAAACTAAAATAGGGTAGAAATGCTGTCAAATTATATACCAAAACCTTATTCAATAGATTTGCGTAATCGCGTGATTGTAGCATGGGTTGCTCGAGAGGGATCTCAACGCCAGTTGGCAGAAAGATTCAAGGTCAGCTTATCATTTGTGAGAAATTTAGTACGTCGTTATCGTGAAACTGGGCAAGTTGAGCCAAAGCAATGTGGAGGATATGAAAAGCCTATAATTGCAGGCGAATATTTAAACATGATCAAGTCTTGGCTGGATGAGAAAAATGATTTACTGCTTTCAGAATTATGCGATCGCCTGAGAGAAACGACGGGCACTAGTTTTAGTATCACAACCATGCATCGAGCCTTAGAAAAGTTGGGTCTACGTCATAAAAAAAAAGTCTAAATGCCAGTGAACAGGAGACTCCACGTGTTCAAGAATTAAGGCATGATTATCGTCGTTGGGTAGATACAGTTGATATTAGAAATTTAGTGTTTTTAGATGAATCGGGGATAAATTTAGGGATGTCAAGGTTGTTTGCCAGAAGCCAAGATGGACAAAGAGCAATTGGTAGCGTACCAGGAAACAAGGGCAAAAATATTTCTCTGATTGGGGCTTTAAATATGGATGGAATTCTGGCAGCAATGACTGTAGAGGGAAGCACAAATACAGAAGTATTTCTCACTTATGTAAATCAGGTTTTAGTACCTCAATTATGGAAAGGGGCTATTGTTGTTATGGATAATTTAAAGGTTCATTATGCCGAGCGCGTGAGATTGTCAATTGAATCAGTCGGTGCAAAAGTTAAGTTTTTACCCCCCTATTCTCCAGACTTATCTCCGATAGAATTGTGTTGGTCAAAATTAAAGCAATTTCTCCGTAGTCGGGAGGCACGAACATTAGAAGCCCTAAATGAGGCCATGACAAGTGCAGTAAATTATATTACAGCAGAGGATGCGCTTAATTGGTTCAATCATTGTGGTTTATTTACATGAAAACCGCTGTAATCACACAGGTAGGTTGAGATGGTTTACCCGTATCTGTTGCTAAAAAGGTACGTCCAAATCCTCCCTCCCCCAAAATTTCCCGGGGGATGAACCGCTCTCGCAAAATTAATTTGTTGCCACATTTTTGGCAGAATTTACAGTCGTTTGGATTCTGGTGCAAACAGTCTGGTTTTACGCAGAGGATTTTATTCATCTTACTTGTAAGTATTTTACCTCAGTATATCAAAAGTCCATAAGATTGCGAAGCAGTAGCACTCTCCAGATTGCACTTCCTATCACAATTCCTATAACAGGATATAAATAAAAACTAACTTAATCAAATTAAATTATATAGGAGTTAACATAAAATAATCATTACAAGTGAAACTGAGCGTCAAAACTAGTAACTTAATAATCGGAAACCCCTACCACATATAGGAAAATCCCTAATTGGCAAAATTATTAAAAATTTTGTAAAAACCTCTTTACAAAACTAAATATTTGTCTTAATATAAGTTCATAAGGTAGAAACACCTACCAGAACATACATAAATCTCTCGTAAAACCGCAATTATAAAACCATGACCACTGCCATTCAACAGCGCCAAAGCGCCAACGTATGGGATCGCTTCTGTGAATTTATCACCAGCACCAACAACCGCCTCTATATTGGCTGGTTCGGGGTGTTAATGATCCCCACCCTTCTCGCAGCTACCACTTGCTTCATCATTGCTTTTATTGCTGCTCCCCCCGTGGACATCGACGGTATTCGCGAACCCGTAGCTGGTTCCCTAATGTACGGTAACAACATCATCTCCGGTGCTGTGGTTCCCTCCTCCAATGCCATTGGCTTGCACTTCTACCCCATTTGGGAAGCTGCATCCTTAGATGAATGGTTATACAACGGTGGTCCTTACCAACTAGTAATTTTCCACTTCTTGATTGGTGTAGCCTGCTACCTAGGTCGTGAATGGGAACTATCCTTCCGGTTAGGCATGCGCCCTTGGATTTGCGTAGCATTCTCCGCTCCTTTGGCAGCTGCTACCGCAGTATTCTTAATCTACCCCATCGGACAAGGTTCATTCTCTGATGGTATGCCCTTAGGTATCTCTGGAACCTTCAACTTCATGATTGTGTTCCAAGCAGAGCATAACATTCTCATGCACCCCTTCCACATGTTAGGAGTAGCAGGTGTATTCGGTGGTAGCTTGTTCAGCGCTATGCACGGTTCCTTAGTAACATCTTCCTTAGTAAGAGAAACAACCGAAACCGAGTCTCAGAACTATGGTTACAAGTTCGGACAAGAGGAAGAAACCTACAACATCGTAGCAGCACACGGTTACTTCGGACGCTTGATATTCCAATATGCTTCATTCAACAACAGCCGTTCACTACACTTCTTCTTGGCAGCATGGCCAGTAGTAGGAATCTGGTTTACAGCACTGGGTGTAAGCACCATGGCATTCAACCTGAATGGATTCAACTTCAACCAATCCATCATTGATTCTCAAGGACGCGTAATCGGTACATGGGCTGACGTAATCAACCGCGCTAACCTAGGTATGGAAGTAATGCACGAGCGTAACGCCCACAACTTCCCCTTAGACCTAGCTGCTGGTGAAGTAGCACCTGTAGCATTAACCGCTCCCGCAATCAACGGTTAATAATCAATACTGGTAAATGAAAAGCTCCTCACCTGGTGAGGGGCTTTTTTTATGGGGAGACATCAGGGATAGTTTCATCCCCAACTGTTGCGCCTTTTTGACTTAATAGAGTTCCTCTGAACTTATTGGGTTTCCCGCACTGGGAACAAAATACAAGTAAATTTTCCATTCCTACAAGCACAGACACTTCGTCTTCATATCCACAAGAGCATTCCCACTCAATCAAATTTATATCGCCCTTTAGAGTAAATTTGTAGGGGCGTTTAAAGATATAGAATTTCTCTTTCTTTTTGTATTGTGTCTTTTCATCAGGCAATGATTCTACATTTGGTTCTCCTACCTCCTGGTCTTTTAGCAGAGTAGTTTCGACCGGTTGTGTAACATCTGGTTGAGTTGATGGAACCATTTCAATAGGTAATGCTACCTCCCTGTCTTTTGGGGGAGTCATAACCACTGGGGGTATTTCAACTGGGGGTGTAACATCCCGAGGAGGTGGTGGAGCTAGAACCACAGGTGATGCTTTTTGAGATTTTTTTCTTGCAGCTTTTTGGGGGGTAGCCTTTTTATTTTCCTCAGCAGGTGGAATAATCTCATCAGGATTAGATTCCACTGGAGGGGGAGCAGCAGTTTTCTTAACCACAGATATTATTTGCAGTTTTGTTTCCTGCTTTGGCTCTTCTTTCTTTGGTACTTGCTGTTTACGTGGCATAGTCACTCCTTTGGCATACCCCTATTATACATTAGCCCTAGTTTCTTGGTTTGGGAGACAATAGCTATACTGATAAAAAACTCACCCATCCCATGAGATGAACCGCAAAAAACTTACCCAACTAATCACTATTGCAATTCTTGTCACCTTTATTACCATATTCTATCCATTTATTACTATTGCCCTAACTACCAAAGAAATCGGCGCGATCGCTGAAAGGGTGACTGTTCGCCTTAGCGGTCCCGACCAAGGTTCAGGTGTAATTATCAATAAAAATGGTAACACTTACACAGTATTAACCAATTCCCATGTTTTTCAGTATAAAGGCGCATTTGAAATTATCACCTACGATGGGAGAAAATACCAATCAAATAACGTAACAGAAATACCTAATCTTGATTTAGCCACCCTTCAATTTAACAGTGACCAAGAATATCAAGTAGTGGCATTGGGTGACTCTAATACTGTAACCATAGGGCAGGTAGTTTATATTAGTGGGTTTCCTTCTAAACAAGACTTTACCTTTAGATTTGATGGAATCTCCCGGATTTTAAAAAAACCAAGAGACGGGGGATATAGCTTGGTATATAGAATAGGAGCATTAAAAGGAATGAGTGGAGGTCCCATCC
This sequence comes from Cylindrospermopsis raciborskii Cr2010, assembly GCF_003367075.2. Taxonomy (NCBI): domain Bacteria; kingdom Bacillati; phylum Cyanobacteriota; class Cyanophyceae; order Nostocales; family Aphanizomenonaceae; genus Cylindrospermopsis; species Cylindrospermopsis raciborskii. The sequence goes on along the minus strand of NZ_CP065936.1, from coordinate 3,591,879 downwards.
TAGATGAGAATGGTAAATTAGTAGGTATTCATGGGCTAACCCACAGTCAAAGCCTAGGAGATGGACGCGGTACACCGGAAGAATATGGAATTCCACTTCAGACCTTTTTAAATGCACCACCCCCCACCCCGAGCAGGTACACAAGATTAGAAACCTTGTTGAAAGCTCAAGACTTTAGAGAAGCAGATTTAGAAACAGACAGAGTAATGTTAGCAGTAGCTAACAGACAAAGCGAGATTTGGTTGAGAGTAGAAGATGCAGAAAATTTTCCCTGTCAAGAATTACGCACCATTGACAATCTGTGGTTAAAATATAGTCAGGGTAAATTTGGTATATCTGTCCAACAAGAAATATACAAAAACCTGGGAGGAACAAAACAATTTGATGTGAATGTATGGAGATCCTTGGGAGACAGGGTGGGATGGAGAAAACAAGGTTCATGGCTCGATTACAAAGATTTAAACTTTTCATTATCCGCACCAACGGGTCAACTCCCAAACTTGCGGATGATTTGGGCGCTGCGGTCGGTGGCACTGCAACTGAGGAGGAGGTACTTCCCTCCTGTCAAGACATGTAGAGTGTAACCCATAAAGGTTTGATAGTATTGTTAACTTTTGTAAATAACAAGAAATTAACGAAACCTTGCTAGTTCATATAATTTATTTTTAGGATTAGGTGTATAACAATTTGCCTTGACAAATATTGTTGCTGCCTTTACTATTTCCTTATTAGTTATGTCTAACTCATCCCAAAAAAGCTTTAGCTGTCCTGGTGATGTTCCCTTCTTTTTTTGATTTGGTTTCATCCCCGCCAAAAGTTTACTCCCCCACCGGTTTTTTTCCACCTTTTTCGGTTGAGGACGATATTTTTGACAAAATCCTTTCAGCATCTGATTAAAACACAGTATCTCCCACAGGGGGTGATCCCTACCCCCTTGAAATAACTGATTCATCCTTTGACGGAAAACGTTTACCGTCAATGTTTTATCAAACGGGAACCGAACATGAAACGTGCCTAGGGGAGAGCGATCTCCTGTAGGGAGTGCTGCGCAATCCCACATTGGGAGTGTGATGCGATCGCCTGTAGGGAGTGCAATGCGATCGCCTGCAGAAGAAAGAGTAACCCCAGGAGATTCTCAAGGGAAATTTCACCGAACTACTGTCGGTGTATATCATATATTGCGATCGCCCCGCCTGTAGGAAGTGCTTCGGAATCGTCCGTCATTGCCATTAACTGTCTTCAAGGAAAGGTTCACCATTTTTCCTTTGAGAGGAAATGGGTAAGCGATCGCATCTAGAAAAAAGACCTAGCCCTAAGAAATTATCAAAGGATGTTATACAGTGCGAGATCCCGCAGGGAGTGCTGCGCAATCGCCCTTTTCATTCCTCACCCCTTAACTCAAGCTATATTACAGCGGTTTTCATGTAAATAAACCACAATGATTGAACCAATTAAGCGCATCCTCTGCTGTAATATAATTTACTGCACTTGTCATGGCCTCATTTAGGGCTTCTAATGTTCGTGCCTCCCGACTACGGAGAAATTGCTTTAATTTTGACCAACACAATTCTATCGGAGATAAGTCTGGAGAATAGGGGGGTAAAAACTTAACTTTTGCACCGACTGATTCGGCGTTGCATAATAGAGGTATGAATTGAGGTAATCTACTGTGCATTGTCCAAACTGCGGGTCTTCCAAAATCAGAAAGAATGGCAAACGTCGAGGTAAACAAAATCACATTTGTGTTGATTGTGGTCGTCAATTTATCGATGTCTATAGTCCACCTAAAGGCTATTCAGAAGAAGTTAAACAAAGTTGCCTGCGCTCTTATGTTAACGGTATGGGATTTAGAGCAATTGAACGCGATAAAGGCGTTCATCATACAACTATTATTTACTGGCTAAAACAAATTGGTTCCATACTTCCAGATGCTCCACCAGGAAACACCCTTGGTAGGTGAGCTTGATGAGTTGGAGACCTTTGTGGGATCAAAAAAAAACAAAATATGGTTGTGGACAGCAGTAAATCACTTCCGTAAAAATATCCTGGCTTGGGTTGTGGGAGACCACAGCTCACAAGCATTTCAACCTTTGTGGGACATCGTTAAACTCTGGCAATGCTTTTTTTATGTTACTGATGGGTGGAGGGTTTATCCGAGTTTTATTCAGCCAGAGGATCATATTGTGAGCAAAACATATATGACTAGGGTAGAGGGTGAAAATACACGTTTACGTCACTACTTAGCGCGACTACATAGAAAAACGCTATGCTATTCAAAATCTGTAGATATGCTTAGGTATTCAATTAAATTATTACTTCACTATTTAAAGTATGAAGTAATACCCGCGTTTAGTTGATTCATCCCGCAAATATGCAACGCCAACCATGACCACTGCCATTCAACAGCGCCAAAGCGCCAACGTATGGGATCGCTTCTGTGAATTTATCACCAGCACCAACAACCGCCTTTATATTGGCTGGTTTGGCGTGTTAATGATCCCCACCCTTCTCGCAGCTACTACTTGCTTCATCATTGCTTTTATTGCTGCTCCCCCCGTGGACATCGACGGTATTCGCGAACCCGTAGCTGGTTCCCTAATGTACGGTAACAACATCATCTCCGGTGCTGTAGTTCCTTCCTCCAACGCTATTGGCTTGCACTTCTACCCAATTTGGGAAGCTGCATCCTTAGATGAATGGTTATACAACGGTGGTCCTTACCAACTAGTAATTTTCCACTTCTTGATTGGTGTAGCCTGCTACCTAGGTCGTGAATGGGAACTATCCTTCCGTTTAGGCATGCGCCCTTGGATTTGCGTAGCATTCTCCGCTCCTTTGGCAGCAGCTACCGCAGTATTCTTAATCTACCCCATCGGACAAGGTTCATTCTCTGATGGTATGCCCTTAGGTATCTCTGGAACCTTCAACTTCATGATTGTGTTCCAAGCAGAGCATAACATCCTCATGCACCCCTTCCACATGTTAGGAGTAGCAGGTGTATTCGGTGGTAGCTTGTTCAGCGCTATGCACGGTTCCTTAGTAACATCTTCCTTAGTAAGAGAAACAACCGAAACCGAGTCTCAGAACTATGGTTACAAGTTCGGACAAGAGGAAGAAACCTACAACATCGTAGCAGCACACGGTTACTTCGGACGCTTGATATTCCAATATGCTTCATTCAACAACAGCCGTTCACTACACTTCTTCTTGGCAGCATGGCCAGTAGTAGGAATCTGGTTTACAGCACTGGGTGTAAGCACCATGGCATTCAACCTGAATGGATTCAACTTCAACCAATCCATCATTGATTCTCAAGGACGCGTAATCGGTACATGGGCTGACGTAATCAACCGCGCTAACCTAGGTATGGAAGTAATGCACGAGCGTAACGCCCACAACTTCCCCTTAGACCTAGCTGCTGGTGAAGTAGCACCTGTAGCATTAACCGCCCCCGCAATCAACGGTTAATAATCAGTCCTGGTAAATGAAAAGCTCCACACCTAGTGTGGGGCTTTTTTTATGGGGAGTGCTTCGCGATCGCCTCTTTAACTTCGGTGGGTCCCAACTGGTTAATATTCCAATTAGCTCCTCACGTAGTGGGAGACTTTTTTCATAACTGGCAATTATGGCAAATAAATTTGCGATTTGCGAATATAGAATAAAATGTAGATTCATCGAAAATCTCGTCATGCTAAAACCTCAAGATATCGTTGTCTTGCTGAAAGTACACAACTTAAAAAACTCAGAATGGACTTATAACCAGCTTGGCACTGCATTACACATTAGTCCTTCGGAAGTTTATGCTGGTCTCAAAAGATGTCAGTCCAGTGGGTTGTATGATTGGTCTACTAGAAAAGTGAAAAACCATTCTTTGCTTGAATTCCTCATTCACGGACTGAAATACGTATTTCCTGAAAAACCTGGTCCTTTAACGAGGGGAATTGCTACTGCGCATTCAGCAGAACCATTAAAAAATTTACTGAATGTCAATTCTACCGATATCTACGTATGGAGTGATCCACAGGGAACTGTGAGAGGACAAAGTATTACCCCATTATATAAATCTGTTCCTGCTGCAGTAAAAAATGACCCAGAACTCTATGAGTTGTTGAGTTTGGTGGATGCAATTCGGGTTGGTCGTGCGCGAGAACAAAATCTCGCTAGTCAAGAGCTAGAAAAGAAACTGACAATCAGATGAATGAACAAGTACAAATGCTTGAAAAGGCGGCAAAATTACTTGCCGCATTAAATAAAAAAATAGTTTTTATAGGTGGGGCAACAATATCACTATATCTTGACGAAATTTCTGCTATTGATGCCCGTCCTACGAATGATGTAGATTGCGTTATCAATATTACTCCTCGTAATAAATACTATCTTTTTGAAGAAGAGCTACGTCAAATTGGACTTGAACAGGATAAAGGTAAAGTTATATGTCGTTGGCGGTATCAGGAATTAATATTAGATATAATGCCAGACGATACTTCTATCCTTGGTTTTAGCAATTCTTGGTACAAGCCAGGAATAAAAAAATCAATTATTTATACTTTTCCAAGTAGTCAAAAAATAAATATTTTCCCGGTAACTTATCTTTTAGCTTCAAAAATTGAGGCATTTAATAGTCGAGGAAATCGCAATTTCTATACTAGTCATGATTTAGAGGATATTGTTTTACTCCTGGATGGCTGTCCTAATTTAGAACAAGAAATAGAACAGGGAGATATAAAAGTCAAGAAGTTTATAAAAACATGGATTAAAACTGAATTTGAAAACCTTTTAGAAATAGCTCCTAGTCAACTTTCATTTGCATCAAAAAATGCTGGTCGTGACCAATTAATTTTGAATCTAATTCAAAGGTTAGCACAATAATTAATGCTCCCGCAATCAACGGTTAATAACAAATACTGGTAAATGAAAAGCTCCTCACCTGGTGAGGGGCTTTTTTTATGGGGAGACATCAGGGATAGTTTCATCCCCAACTGTTGCGCCTTTTTGACTTAATAGAGTTCCTCTGAACTTATTGGGTTTCCCGCACTGGGAACAAAATACAAGTAAATTTTCCATTCCTACAAGCACAGACACTTCGTCTTCATATCCACAAGAGCATTCCCACTCAATTAAATTTATATCGCCCTTTAGAGTAAATTTGTAGGGGCGTTTAAAGATATAGAATTTCTCTTTCTTTTTGTATTGTGTCTTTTCATCAGGCAATGATTCTACATTTGGTTCTCCTACCTCCTGGTCTTTTAGCAGAGTAGTTTCGACCGGTTGTGTAACATCTGGTTGAGTTGATGGAACCATTTCAATAGGTAATGCTACCTCCCTGTCTTTTGGGGGAGTCATAACCACTGGGGGTATTTCAACTGGGGGTGTAACATCCCGAGGAGGTGGTGGAGCTAGAACCACAGGTGATGCTTTTTGAGATTTTTTTCTTGCAGCTTTTTGGGGGGTAGCCTTTTTATTTTCCTCAGCAGGTGGAATAATCTCATCAGGATTAGATTCCACTGGAGGGGGAGCAGCAGTTTTCCTAACCACAGATATTATTTGCAGTTTTGTTTCCTGCTTTGGCTCTTCTTTCTTTGGTACTTGCTGTTTACGTGGCATAGTCACTCCTTTGGCATACCCCTATTATACATTAACCCTAGTTTCTTGGTTTGGGAGACAATAGCTATACTGATAAAAAACTCACCCATCCCATGAGATGAACCGCAAAAAACTTACCCAACTAATCACTATTGCAATTCTTGTCACCTTTATTACCATATTCTATCCATTTATTACTATTGCCCTAACTACCAAAGAAATCGGCGCGATCGCTGAAAGGGTGACTGTTCGCCTTAGCGGTCCCGACCAAGGTTCAGGTGTAATTATCAATAAAAATGGTAACACTTACACAGTATTAACCAATTCCCATGTTTTTCAGTATAAAGGCGCATTTGAAATTATCACCTACGATGGGAGAAAATACCAATCAAATAACGTAACAGAAATACCTAATCTTGATTTAGCCACCCTTCAATTTAACAGTGACCAAGAATATCAAGTAGTGGCATTGGGTGACTCTAATACTGTAACCATAGGGCAGGTAGTTTATATTAGTGGATTTCCTTCTAAACAAGACTTTACCTTTAGATTTGATGGAATCTCCCGGATTTTAAAAAAACCAAGAGACGGGGGATATAGCTTGGTATATAGAATAGGAGCATTAAAAGGAATGAGTGGAGGTCCCATCCTAGATGAGAATGGTAAATTAGTAGGTATTCATGGGCTAACCCACAGTCAAAGCCTAGGAGATGGACGCGGTACACCGGAAGAATATGGAATTCCACTTCAGACCTTTTTAAATGCACCACCCCCCACCCCGAGCAGGTACACAAGATTAGAAACCTTATTAGTTATGTCTAACTCATCCCAAAAGAGCTTTAGTTGTCCCGGTGATGTTTCCTTCTTTTTTTGATTTGGTTTCATCCCGGCTAAAAGTTTACTCCCCCAGCGGTTTTTTTCTACCTTTTTCGGTTGAGGACGATATTTTTGACAAAATCCTTTATAAATGCTTGCACACTCATCTAAAGTTTTTCCTAGCGCTAAAAAGGCTGGATGCCATGTTGTTACCCCATCACTACTGATTCATCCTTTGACGGAAAACGTTTACCGTCAATCTTTTATCAAACGGGAACCGAACATGAAACGTCCCTAGAGGAGAGCGATCTCCCAAAGGGAGTGCTGCGCAATCGCCCATAGGGAGTGTGATGCGATCGCCAGTTTACAATCCAGATGAAGTAAGAGCTTAAAGTGCGACCTGAAGGTGAACTAAGTGAATTATCGATAAACTGCGTTACATTTCATTAACTCACCTTATCTGATTCTCCCTAAAGTATAATCAAAGAAACAGCAAAATCAGATTATGAACTTAGATACAATTAAACAAGATATTGCGTCTCTTCCTCCCTATGCACAACAAATCATAATCGAACTTGTAGAAGTTCTGAAAAAACGCTATCCTCTTAATCAACAACGAACTTCAGAAAATTCCTTGCAAGACTGGTCAGACTTTATCGGTTGTATAGAAGCTGAAACAGACCTCTCAAAAAACTATAAAAACTATTTAGATACTGAACTTAATCAAAAATATGATCATAGTTGATACAGGCTTTTGGTTAGCTCTTGCTAATAAACAAGATGCAGTTCATATAGCCGCCAAAAAAAGATTTCAAGATTTAGCTAATCAGCAATTTATTACAACCTGGTGCGTCGTTACGGAGACTTGCTATTTATTACAAAAAAGAGTAGGAGTGGATGCTCCAAAAATCTTTATTAATAAAATTTCCACAGGAAAACTACAAATCTTTGATCTGAAACAAAATCATTGCCAGCGTATTGAAGAACTGATAGAAAAATATCAAGATTTGCCGATGGATTTGGCCGATGCTTCTCTCGTTATTCTGGCAGAACAACTAGGTCATGGGCGAATTTTGTCAGTTGATTATCGAGATTTTAACACCTATCGCTGGAAAAATACAGAACCATTTGATAACCTCTTTCAGGAATTTTTATGATGTAGTGCAGTCACCATAAATGCTATCTTGCAATTGCGATCTCCCAAAGGGAGTGCTGCGCGATCGCCCCTAGGGAATGCTTCCCAATCGCATTTATATCCCATAGGGGTGTTGGGATCCCTCAACCCAACCGACAAAACCAGTCGGTTTTCAACCGACTTTCGCTTTGAGACCGGGAATTGATTCCCGGTCTCCCCCACGGACAGTCTCCAGGTAGGGGTTAATTTAAACAATTATGGTTAATCCCCTGGGGATCTCCCATAGAAATTGCTTCGCGAGCTCCCGTAGGGAGTGCTTCGCAATCGCCTCTTTAACTTCGGTGGAGCCCAACTGGTTAAATCCTGATGGCACACTCAACCCTCAAATCCTATTAGACTCCTTGTCCCGGATTACCACCCATGGGGGAGAGAATTAGTACGGAGGAAGCTATTCTTTGGTACTTGCTGTTTACGTGGCATAGTCACTCCTTTGGCATACCCCTATTATACATTCACCCTAGTTTCTTGGTTTGGGAGACAATAGCTATACTGATAAAAAACTCACCCATCCCATGAGATGAACCGCAAAAAACTTACCCAACTAATCACTATTGCAATTCTTGTCACCTTTATTACGATATTCTATCCATTTATTACTATTGCCCTAACTACCAAAGAAATCGGCGCGATCGCTGAAAGGGTGACTGTTCGCCTTAGCGGTCCCGACCAAGGTTCAGGTGTAATTATCAATAAAAATGGTAACACTTACACAGTATTAACCAATTCCCATGTTTTTCAGTATAAAGGCGCATTTGAAATTATCACCTACGATGGGAGAAAATACCAATCAAATAACGTAACAGAAATACCTAATCTTGATTTAGCCACCCTTCAATTTAACAGTGACCAAGAATATCAAGTAGTGGCATTGGGTGACTCTAATACTGTAACCATAGGGCAGGTAGTTTATATTAGTGGGTTTCCTTCTAAACAAGACTTTACCTTTAGATTTGATGGAATCTCCCGGATTTTAAAAAAACCAAGAGACGGGGGATATAGCTTGGTATATAGAATAGGAGCATTAAAAGGAATGAGTGGAGGTCCCATCCTAGATGAGAATGGTAAATTAGTAGGTATTCATGGGCTAACCCACAGTCAAAGCCTAGGAGATGGACGCGGTACACCGGAAGAATATGGAATTCCACTTCAGACCTTTTTAAATGCACCACCCCCCACACCGAGCAGGTACACAAGATTAGAAACCTTGTTGAAAGCTCAAGACTTTAGAGAAGCAGATTTAGAAACAGACAGAGTAATGTTAGCAGTAGCTAACAGACAAGGTTGGTTGAGAATAGAAGATGCAGAAAATTTTCCCTGTAAGGAATTGCGCACCATTGACAATCTGTGGTTAAAATATAGTCAGGGTAAATTTGGTATATCTGTCCAACAAGAAATATACAAAAACCTGGGAGGAACAAAACAATATGATGAGAATGTATGGAGATCCTTCGGAGACAGGGTGGGATGGAGAAAACAAGGTTCATGGCTCTATTACCAAGATTTAAACTTTTCATTATCCGCACCAACGGGTCAACTCCCGACAGGCAGGCGGTTCCCTCCTGTCAAGACATGTAGAGTGTAACCCATAAAGGTTTGATAGTATTGTTAACTTTTGTAAATAACAAGAAATTAACGAAACCTTGCTAGTTCCAGGGTTTCGGATACCTGGTACTATTTATTTTTAGGATTAGGTGTATAACAATTTGCCTTGACAAATATTGTTGCTGCCTTTACTATTTCCTCACTAGTTATGTCTAACTCATCCCAAAAAAGCTTTAGCTGTCCTGGTGATGTTCCCTTCTTTTTTTGATTTGGTTTCATCCCGGCTAAAAGTTTACTCCCCCAGCGGTTTTTTTCTACCTTTTTCGGTTGAGGACGATATTTTTGACAAAATCCTTTATAAATGTTTGCACACTCATCTAAAGTTTTCCCTAACGCTAAAAAGGCTGGATGCCATGTTGTTACCCCATCACTACCTAATCTCTCATGTACTCCATAGTTACTAAAATCATAAAACATTCCCTGTTGTATTCCTGCTGCTTTAGGATTGCCGTGTATATATCTCAGCGTGTTTAATGCCCTTTTCTTATCTGACATGGCAAACCCCGTGCTGTGATACCTTTTTTCCCAAAAATGCCCTGTTCTATTCAGCATCTGATTAAAGCACAGTGCTGTATACCAATTTAACCAGTGCATAATTTTAGGCAAATCTGAGGGCTGTAATGGTTCTATTAAATAATGGGGGTGTTGGGTTTCATGCTTCAACCCAACCTACGTTTATCTTCCGGTGTTTAGATTAAAAAGAAGAGCGCTAGTTTTCCTCAGGGAAAATTCTGAAGATTTTGAGGGGCATGCATTTAGAAAATGCCCCTCCAACCTTGAAGGTGCTGACCTCGAAGGTGCTAACCTTGAAGATGCTAACCTTGAACGTGCTGACCTCAAAGGTGCTTACACAAGAAGTGCTAATATAGAAAATACTCACACATTAGACGCTAACTTGACAAATACACAACTGTAGTTATATTCTATATAATAGTACGATTACTCATAAGGAGTGCTTCGCGATCTCCCGTAGGGAGTGCTGTGCGATCTCCCGCAGGGAGTGCTGCGCAATCGCCTTATTAGTAACTTACAGTTTAGCTATATTACCTTCAAGAATATTTTGAATGGGAGTAGGAACATTAGAGAGAAAATCATATTCAGTGAGTTTCTCAATTTGGTCAACAGTTGTCAAAAACTTTTTCCAGTCATCCTCTAATTCTTGATCGTTGGGAATATTAACAGCAATCACCGGGGTGCGAGAAGTAATATCTAAAATCTGAGAGGGACGATCCAAGATAACAATGATTTTCCAGGTATATTTAGGGATATTAACTAGATTGTTGATTTTCCCCTTGCTTCCCCAAGTACCAGCAATAATATACAGGGTTTTCCCTTGCTCTACTAATTCTCTACTGTAATCTTCTAGATTCCCCCAGGTATTTCTATTATTATCTGGTGTTTGTGGAATGATATTCGTCATCAAGAAGGTGGAGGAATTGTCTTTAATGCTTTTTGTTCTATCCGCAGATGGAACTAAATGTCCTCTATCATATCCAGAACCCTTATATTATTGGAGAAGTTTTCTGCTAATAATGAAACGCCATTACCCAGGGTGATGATTAGGTGGGGATTGACCGATAGCAAGGGGAATCCTTTGGAGGATGAGGAACGCACTTGGCCTAGTTGGTTCAACATTGACGAGTTGAAGGGGGTGACCTAGGGGTGGTTTTTCGGGATGATTTACCAAAAATTTTTCAATGTTTTCAGATATTTTCATCCCGTAAATATGTAACTCAGAGAATGTGATTACCGGATGGCACCACTGAGGCTAGCACCTTCGAGGTTAGCACCTTCGAGGTTAGCACCTTGGAGGTTAGCACCTTGGAGGTTAGCATCAGAGAGGTTAGCATCAGAGAGGTTAGCATCAGAGAGGTTAGCATCAATGAGGAAAGCATCTTCGAGGTCAGCATATTTGAGGTTAGTACCTTCGAGGTTAGCACCTTGGAGGTTAGCATCAGAGAGGTTAGCATCAATGAGGAAAGCATCTTTGAGGTTAGCACCAGAGAGGTTAGCACCTTGGAGGTTAGCATTAATGAGGATAGCATCTTCGAGGTTAGCACTAGAGAGGTCACATCCTAGACACATATCAGTTTTTAAAAGTCTGTCCAAATCAAACTCGCTATAAGCATAACTAGGACTAGTGCCAAGGCTAAAAGAGGAAACAAGAAACAAAATCAGTATCAGCGCTAATGTGAGAAATTTTTTCATTGTCTTAAATCCGTAACCAAATTATCGAGGTAAATTATACATGACTTTTCTTATCCACAAAAGAGCAACTAAGTAGGGATGCATAATTAAATTTGTAGGATGGGTCGAGTAACGAGAACAGTGGTGTTGGGTTTCATAGTTCAATTCAACCTACGTTAAAGATAATGGTTCTACTGCTTATGTTCATATTACTGGTAAAGGTAACAAACAACGCACTTTAATTATTCCTCCTTTACTATGGGCATCTTTAAAGTCGCATAAAACTACTAATTGGTGCTGTGTTATGTAAGCAATCAACAATTAATTCACAAACATCATTAAGTGTTGATATTTCATTCTTTTTCATATCCCTAATTCCTCAAGCATTTTCTAACGATTCCCCTTTCAAATAACGTTCCAGTGCATCCGTCACCAAGTTATTAAGATTTACCCCCCGTTGTTGAGCAAATAACGCCGCTTGACGATGAAGTTGGCTACCTACACGCACATTAAAACTGCCCTTAAATGGCTTCTCAGGCTCAATACCTTTTTCTTCACAAAGAGCCAAATAATCATCAATTGCTTCCTCAAAACTAGCCCTGAGACTAGCCACATCTTCCCCTTCAAAACTAATTAAACTGCGGATATATTCCACCTGTCCGTAGAAGATTTTATCATCATCACTATAGTGAATAGACCCGAAATAATCCTTGTATTGCATCATGTTATTCATAGCAATTCTTCCTCTTGGAGAATCTCGATAATCTGTTCAATCTGATATCGTTTGAGAATATTTTGAGGATGGGGTTTGTGTAACGTAATAATCACTCCCGCATCATTGAGAAAACGCCGCCGAGAACCTCCCGTTTTACCTGTGCTGACTTCCTCAAACCCAAACCCCGAAAGCAAGCTGAGTAACTCCTCCCAGGTGAAATCCTTGGGAATGCTAAGAAACCGCTTAATTAATTTCTCCCTGCGGGTCATGAGAACTCCCGACTGCTTACTTCCATTATCTGTCCTCAACGATTTTTTGCAACTAAAATTAAAATTAGTTACATTATCACATTAAACCGATTACCGATTTTAAATACCCAACTCCTCAATTGACAAATTCTTTCTGCAACCCCTGAAAACCCAAATCTCCCTCTATTACCACTTCATCAGGAATGTATTGCACGATCTCTGATTCCTCGAGTAACCTTTTGTCATGCACTTTACCTGCTCTGGTTTTCGTCAGAATAATCACTCGTTTCTCCCTTGTGCTGACTGTAATCTGCTTGCACGTATGCCGCTTTTTCTTGCCAGAGTAATACTCCTTTTGGCGTTCTCGGTTTTGAGGACGTTGCACTGGACGTTCCGTACCATCCACAATCACCTCTTTCACACCTGGAAACCGTTTTTGTGAATTCTGCCATGCTCCTGAGTTTGCGTGCTGGCAAAACTTGCTTTTCTCCTAAAGTGGTTTCTAGCACCCACAGCAGTCGATGCACCCAATCGTGAGCACAGGAGCGGTCAAAGTTGAACAACACACTCAGCAAGTCAAACGTCGGATAACATTTGCAGTACAGTAAGATATAAAATAGTTTCTCCAGTTCTCAATGTGGGCTTGCGTCCGCCCCCGGGCGCACGTTTACGGTTTGCTAAGGAGTTGAACACGGTGCGTTAATATGTATCAGCAAACTGAGATAACAGCTCGTTGAATGCTTGACGGTTGAGTCTAGTCATTGCTCGTAGCAGTCGCTCTTGATTCAGGATGCGGTCTAAGTCCAACATTGATATCACCCTACTTGTCTGCTTGACTATTATACCTTATTTTCCAACAACTCTATTTATATAGAGCATAATTTTAAGCAGCACGCGGGTAATGCTGATTCAAAAACTTGTTTTTTTATCAAGTCTTCTATTCTCTTACTATAATCACTCTGGAGGAACCTGTTTTCCTAAAAGTTATCTGTGTCCATTTGTTACATAGTAGCAGGACTCCTAACACGTCCCACATTCTTATCTCCTTTTATGGGATTCTCAGGCGATCGCACTTTAGTTTATTCTCAATGGTAGGCGCGATCGCACTTCTCAAGGAAAAACAGTTGAATCTGTTTTTATTAATTGGCGTGCGATGGCAGTTCAGCATTTTCTGAGAGGAATATTGTTGAATCTATATTTGGTAACAAGTAATGAGATTTGTATTTAAATGCCTACTATTTTTTATAAAAGTAAATAAATGAAGAAGTTTTTTGTATGTAATTATATTGCCATACAGGCAGTTAGTTATGTCTTTTCATGGGAAAATAGTAAATCTATAAGTTTTTAATAAAGTAAATGTATTTATAGGAAAGTAGTGAAGGAGGAGATAGATAGAGAGAATAAAAAATACAGAAAAAGTACGGATAGAGGATAAGAGGGACTGAATGTAAAATAACATCAATTATCAGTTATTCATTTGGGAGGTTTTTTTATTGTCTACTATCACTGTTTTGTCTAATCCTTCTACTACATCTACTAAAGAAGATGCTATCACTAATGCTATAAATCAATGGTTATATGGTAAATCTAATCGCTCTAAAAGAAATTATACTAGAGTTATTCGTAGTTACATATCTTATTTAGGTGATATTCATATAGCTAATTCTACAGCTGCTCATTTTAGAGATTACCAGGAATATCTCTATCAATCTGGTAAAACTATTAATACTATTAACACTTACACCAATATAATAAAATCCTTCTTTACTTTTCTTAGAGATGAAAGTGTACTTCCAGTTCGCACTGCTTCTAAAAGAATTGGTATCAGCGCCAGTCCCCAGGTAGGGGTTAATTTCAACAATTATGGTTAATCCCCTGGGTATCTCCCATAGAAATTGCTTCACGATCTCCCGTAGGGAGTGTAATGCGATCTCCCGTAGGGAGTGCTTCGCAATCGCCCATTCCCACTTCCATTCCCACAAGCTTTGATAGAATAAAAATAAATCGAGCAAAGGTAACTTTTATGGCAACCCTACTCAGTGAAAGTAAATCACAGACGGGACTGGTTATCTCATGGGAAGCGTTACCCGATGATTTTCAACTAGAGGATGAACCAGTGGACAATATAGGACAACCACTTTTAGCAGGTGCTTTATGTGAAAGTTTAGAAATCAGTGGTTTTATTCAACCACAGATGTTAATTGCTGCTAATTTTGCTTTATGTGCCACATTAAATGCTCAATTTATCGCTAAAGCACCAGATTGGCTATATATACCTTCAGTTAAAGAAATATTGCCAGGACGCAAAAGCTATACACCCCATTTAGAAGGGGATATACCGGCTTTGGTTATGGAATTTTTGTCAGATAAAGAAGGCGGAGAATACTCATTTAAACGTACCTATCCGCCAGGAAAATGGTTTTTTTATGAACAGATTTTGCAAGTTCCTATTTATATAATTTTTGATCCAGATGGAAGATTATTAGAATATTATCAACTGGAAGATGAACGTTATGAATTAAAGCAACCAGACGAAAATGGTCGTCATTGGATTAAGTCAATGGGACTATTTTTAGGAACTTGGCAAGGTACAAAAGAAGGACGTACTGGCTATTGGTTGCGATGGTGGGATAAAACAGGTAATTTGTTACCTTGGGCTTTAGAACTGATTGAACAGGAACGCCAACGAGCAGAACAGGAACGTCAGGAAAAAGAAAGGTTAATAGCTTACTTGCGATCGCAAGGAGTTGACCCTAATAGTTTACCTAATCATGCCAAGTAAATTGGCTATGTAAATGTAGGCGGAACTTATCTAACATTTTGTCATCCCATTCATTAGGAACAGATACAAGAGAGTTGTTGAAAAATAAGGGATAATAATCAAGCAGACAAGTAGGGTGATATTAATGAAGTTGCGGGGAATTATTAAATGCGATCTCCCAAAGGGAGTGCTTTGCAATCACATTTATATCCCGTTTTCTCAACCCAATCGACAAAACCAGTCGGTTTTCAACCGACTTGCGCTTTGAGACCGGGAATTGATTCCCGGTCTCCCCCACAGACAGTCTCCAGGTTGCGAGTCCTTCGCGATCTCCCAAAGGGAGTGCTGCGCAATCCCCCTCCAAGTATCCCTACCCCCTTGAAATAACTGATTCATCCTTTGACGGTAAACGTTTTCCGTCAATCTTTTACCAACCGGGAACGGAACATGAAACGTGCCTAGAGGAGAGCGTGCCTTGCGATCGCCCGTCGGGGGTGTAATGCAATCTCCCCTCAACACATTCAGATTTTTCCCTTGAGAAGGAACCGGGGGGATTCCTGAATGCGAGATCCCGTGGGGAGTGCTTCGCGATCGCCTATAAAAAGTACAATGCGATCTCACCTCTTACATAAAGTATTGCACTGAGATTTGGACAAAAAGCGATCGCCTTTCACCTCCTTGCTTAAATTAGTCAAAGAGCTGGCAAATAGACGGGAACTTATTAATTGCTCTGCTGCATAAGCGGTAGCTATTTCTGATAGCGCTGTATCTACCTCCCTTCTGGTTCTTTCCCCTTTTTTGGCAATGAACTTCAGTATGGCCTCTTTTATCGCTGTAATGCTTGTTATTTCACTGTCCTCCCTTAAACTACTCGCGATCGCCTTTAGTTCATCCTGGGGGAGGATAAAACCCAGGTCTTTAGCTACAGTAGATATGGTTTGCTTTTCTGCTAAGGTAATTTCCTTATTTTGTGGTAGCTCTGGAGGCTCGTCATTCTTCTTGCCCAACCATCCTCAAGGTGGGATTGGCAAGGGACACTGCACCAATTTCTCTAATCTTTTCTTTGAGGTAGATGACCTCCCCCTAGACCAACAGTTCCAATAATCCAACCCCCGAAGATCAATGAGATCGCCTGATTACGAAACCAAAAAAAGTTGCTAAAATTAGGTTAAATCCCCCTGAGCTGAGGGGAAAACCCCCTCTTACCAACCGTGTCCCAACCTTCAACTACCACCCAAAATGTAACCCCCCCTAGGGAACCTTTCAACCTACCAGACCATACCCAGTTACCGGACTCCGATGACGATTTTGTGAAAAATTTCCAAGAACACCCGCAAAGCATAATATTAACCACATCAATTGAACCATTACTGAAAAAAATCCATCCCAACGGAGACTATTGTATAGGACAGGATAGTGGCATATATTGGCGATTCACAGAACCTCCAGAAAAAGGGGTAGAAGCACCAGACTGGTTCTATGTTCCCGGAGTGCCATCCAGATTAAATGGGCAATTGAGAAGGTCATACGTGCTATGGAAGGAAAAAGTACCTCCCTTCATAGTGATAGAATTCGCGTCTAAAAATGGAAAGGAGGAAAAAGACAGTTCCCCTCCACCAGAAGGGGATGAAATAGATCCAGAAACCGGGAAACCAAAAAAAGCGGGGAAGTTTTGGGTGTACGAACAAGCGGTAAAGATACCATATTATGCCATATTTAATGGTTTTAAGGGTACACTAGAGGTATATCATTTAGAGAGAAAAAGATACAAAGAAATAAAGGCGAATAGGCGAGGACACTATGCCATACCGGAGATGGGTATAGAATTGGGAATACTGTATGACAACCAGAAACCACCCACACCGTGGTTAAGATGGTGGGATAATAAGGGGAATCTCTTATTGACAGGAAATGAGCTTGCGGAACAAGCGGAAGTTATCGCTATTCGTGAGCGTCTGGCTAAAGAGCAAGCAGAAACTATCGCGTCTCAAGAGCGTCTGGCTAGAGAGCAAGCAGAAACTATCGCATATCAAGAGCGTCTCGCTAAAGAGCGAGCAGAAACTATCGCATATCAAGAGCGTCTCGCTAAAGAACAGGAACGCCAACAAAAAGAAAAACTAGCTGCTTATCTACGCTCCCTTGGCATTGACCCGGAGAAAATATAAAACAATATAAATAAAATATAATGTTCGATTGATGCGATCGCCCTCTCTTAAAAACGAGCGATCGCCTGAAAGACTGGGTAACTTAACTGAAGTTGTTCACTTACAGGTAAGTCAGGTATATACTCCTCAACCCGCGTAACCTCCCAGTCACCAGTTCTACAATGTGTACTTGCACCTGAAAATTGAGGATCTATACATTCCTCAGTTCTATGAAACTCTTTTAGTCTGTAACCAGGATTGGGAATTGATTTTTTAGAGCCGTCATAATGTTCAGCGAGAATGTTAGTACAAGCTCCACTGTGAGCTAATAGCATCTTCTCTCCAGTTTTCTAGTTGTCCTTTCTCAGCTTTAAAACTGCAACAGTTTGGGAACGACAAAATCGGGCAACATCTCAATAAACTAGAGTGAGTCTAATTAACCTTTAGCAAAAGACTTAATGGACATGATATAACAATTATGGGTAAGATGTCACATAACTAAAAAACCCTAAATATAGTTTTTAAAAACTTCCACCGTTGCCATTCCAGTTTTTTGCCAACTAAATTCACTTGCTCGCTTAATCCCCAATTTTGAAAGCTGTTTTCTACAATCAGAATCATAAATAATAGTTGTCATTGCTGTGGCTATTTCCTGTGGATCATAGGGATTAATTAGAATAGCCGCATCTCCTGTTACTTCTGGGAGAGAAGAAATATTAGAAGTAATAACAGGAGTACCACAGGCCATGGCTTCCAATACGGGTAACCCAAAACCTTCCCATAAACTGGGAAAGACTAAAGCCAGGGCTTGATTAATAATAATTGGTAATTCTTTATATGGTAAGTAATTAAGAAATTTAACTAAATGATCTATTCCCAATGTTTGAATTTGGGTTTGTAACAAGGGAGTGTAACGTTTATCTGTAGGGCCAACTAACCAGAGTTCATAATCATTTCTATGGGGTATGGTGGAGAATGCAACGATTAGACGCCGAAGATTTTTATATGGATGCTGACGACCAATATATAAAAAATAGTTACGAGTTGGGAGGTTAAGAAACTGGAAGTGGGAAGAGTCACAAGCTAAAGGAATAGGTGTTATTTTGCTACCGGGTACTTGATGAAATTCCATGATATCATCAGCAGTAGCTTGAGAATTACAAATAATATGTTGAGCTTGCTTAAAAACCTGGGGAGTATAGTAACGGTGATAGAGAGTCAGGGGAGAAAAGGGTTGAGGAAAACGTAGGGGTATCATGTCATGTCCCATGACAATGGAGTGACATTTAGTATAGATAGGTGCTTCAGGAATGGGAGAGAAGAGAAGTTGCGATTTCAGCTGGTGATAGATTTTTGGCAGTTGCAATTGGGTCCAAATTAGACGGTTTAAATGTCCTTTTATTCCCTGTGCAGGGGTGAGATTAGGGGGGACGGGGTAACAGTTAAAATTGGGGTAGTTTTTGGGTGTTAGTAGGGTCGGTTGGAGTGTTTTTAAATAGGGAATGAGGTTTAGAGCATAGTTACTAATACCAGTTGGCTGGGGGAGAATAACCGATAGGTTGATCAGTAATTGGGATGAATTTGGACGTGTGTTCATTCTGGAATTGATCACCTGTGTAAAATACTAAGCATGTACCGATATTATCATCAAAATTATTCAAAAATCCGAAATTACTGATTGTGAAACTGGGGGGTGCGGAATGTGGGATATAAACACTAACTCAAAATCACTAAAAAATCACTAACAGGTAAGTTAGGTATATATTCCTCAACCCGCGTAACATCCCAGTCAGTAGGTTCTACTCTTAGTAGCTCCCAAGGGTGCATTACAGGTATATGATTGCTCTCTTGGTATTGACCCCGATAAAATGTGAAATTCTCCCTATCCCTCTACAAATATGCAAGGAGAGGGTTCATATCATGCTTCTGATTTTTTTTAACAATTTTAGAAAATAGGACAGTACTCCTGTTCCAGGTTTCTTTTTTTCTTGAAATTCATCAGCTAGTCCAGAAGAATGACCACAGCTATATGGTGACAAGTATTTTGAATTATCTATTAAAGAGTTATAAAAATGAATACCAGCTGTTTTAATTAATGATTCTGTTTCTTGTGAAAATGATGGACCTGATTTGTAAATTGCAGCCAGCATTCGATAGGACATACCAAAAATTATTACTTTGTTCATAATATCTGAGCTTTTTCTACTTAGTAGAATTCCAAAATAATATAAATATATACCTAAGTAAGGAGGTATATTATATAGGTATTTAGATGTTGAACCTAGACTAATCTCCTCTATATTTCTCGTTATTAGTTCGGAGATTGTTATGTTATATTTTTCACTAATAGTCTTCTCAATTTTCTCCCTTTCAATTTCGGCTTTTTCGTCCATTGCAAGATTAACATACTCTTTAAATAGCCTCCATTGTGCACCTTCTTTAACAACTCCTTTTCCAGAGTCAGACAAATAATCAAGATAATTCATATATTCTGAAGGATCAGAAGTTTTCCTGACTAAAGAATTTATATCTGCTTTAGGACTGGCATAAACTACTAGGCGCTCATTATGTTTTTCGATTATATTATTCTTGAAACCTGCGGATTCAAGAATATCTTTGATTGCAGGAATTGACAATATAAAGTTATGAAAACCAGGGGATAGAGCTGCTAACATAAGACTAAGTGGTTCGTTCTCTTGGATAAATTCAGCAGATGGAGTCGTTAAAATAAGTATTCCGTTATCTTTCATGTTTTTTCTTATTGCAACAAGAAAGTTTTTTGGATCATCCACATGCTCAATTACTTCAGATGAAATGACAATATCAAAACATCCAATTGGATTATCACTTACGTCTAAATATTTATTTATAATGTTAGCACCGAGCAATTGTCTTCCAATGTCTCCATATTTTGCAGCTTCTAAGCCCAAAGCACTACCATAATTCCTACGTGACCAATAATCTACATTAAATCCGAATCCGCAACCTACTTCAAGCAAGCTTCCGTTTTTATCTTTGAGACGCGATAGTAGGTTTATTCCGTAATCAATACCGCAACCTACTAGTACATAATGGTTTGTAAAAAACTCATTGGCATCTTCATCATCTGTTAAGTAACCAATTAATTTGCTTTTCTCCCATAATAAAGAATGACAATTAGAACATTTTATACCTCTATTATCAATATAATTTTTATTAACAACTGCATCAAAAGTTTTAACTTCTAAAAAAGTTTCATCATTAGGGAATCCACATATTGGGCAAAAAATAGGATTTTCGGTTTTACCAAGACAAAATTTTAGACTTTGCATTATGAATTATTCCTCAATGGTTGTTGATCTAAGAATGGGTATCTTGATTATATGGAAGATTGAAAACAGAACCTGTACAGTCGGCATAACTTGCTACCGAAGCAGTTTTACGGTTGTTCCCCATCCGTTTAAAGTTGCGACCCCATGCTTACCATTCCTATTACCATAACATTGATCTAGTCAACATGACAAGTTGGTTTTCCAGGGGGGAACCCCCCAACCTACCAGATCATGCTCAATTACCCGATTATGATGACAACTTTGTGAAGAACTTCCGAGAACACCTACAAAGCATAATATTAACCACATTCATTGAATCCATACTAGAAAAAATGTATCCCAACAGCTCTATTATATATGGCATTATAGTCGCATATGTCGGCGTTTCACAGAACCTGCGAAAAAAGGGTTATCAATTCTCTTTTTTGTTACTAAACTTTACTTTGTCACACCATGTCCCTATTAATGCTATTGATTCTCATTAAGCTCCCTAATTTTTGAATTGATTTTAGTTATTATGTACTACATTAGGATCCTGTTTTATCTGTCACAGCTTAGGGTGCGGAATGTGGGTTTTATTCCCTGTGCAGGGGTGAGATTAGGGGGGACGGGGTAACAGTTAAAATTGGGGTAGTTTTTGGGTGTTAGTAGGGTCGGTTGGAGTGTTTTTAAATAGGGAATGAGGTTTAGAGCATAGTTACTAATACCAGTTGGGAGAATAACCGATAGGTTGATCAGTAATTGCTGAGATGACGAATTTGGAGGTGTTTTCATTCCCTGTATAAGGATTTTCTTTGATAATGATTCGAAACATAATCCAGTATGCCACAAATTTTGCCCAAAGCCGCTTTTGGTCTTATAAGTAGCCCCATGATTGCCTTAATTATTTGTTGAAATAATCTAATGTAAAATATTAACTTATCTGTGTATTTATCTATCGTTAATAAGTAACTATAGGTACTATATCTAATCTTTCTAAATACATTTCTGTTAGTAACTGATGATGGTTGATGTATGACACTTAATTGTTTAGTTATTGCTATTAAATGTCCCTGATCAGCATAGCGCATACAAAAATCAAAATCCTCATAATATAAGAAGTAGGCATCATCAAATAAAGGACATTCAGAGAAGTTACGCAAATTAATTATTAAACTGCATCCAGAAACCCAATCGCAATTGACATAGTCTATGGCATCATTTGTCAATACATTTACCTCTAAAATCGCACCAGTTGCAGGTGTAAAAATGCCACCAGCAAACCAAATTTTTCCAGCAGGTGTATAAATAATAGTGCCTATTATAGATAATTTTGGATATGACTGTAAGAATGTTCTAGCTCTCTCTAAAGTATTGTCTGTAAAATAAGCATCGGGATTAATTATCCAAATTGTTGCCTCTTTATCCTGGGTATAAACCCACTCTAAACCTACATTACAAGCAGAACCAAAACCGAGATTTTTGTCAGCATCAATAATCAAAGTTGAGGGACTATTAAGGCTATAAATTGACTCGTCATCACTTGAGTTATTGACAATAATTATTTGGTAGTCAAGATTTGCATTATTAGAGATAGAGTCGATTAACTTCTTGATAAGATTGGCACAGTAATAATTAACAGTTATAAAATAAATCATCTTTAGTTAGTTTAATAAAGTTGAATATCAAATAAAATTGGATCACTTTTTTACCTTTTCATGTACAGATACAGGACACTGAAGAGCAGAGTAGTATTTATAGCATGCAATCCTAGTATAATTTCATGGTATTTCCAAGTTTATAAGTGGGAAAGAGACTGGAGAAAAATTTCTTTTGCTTTTGAGTTCTTAATACATTTTGTAAAAATGCACATGCAATAGTGCATCGAGATCAAATTCTCAGTATTTTTTTGAATCAAATCCCTTTTTAAAACTGGACAACCTGCAACCAAAAGCAAAGGCCATAACCTATGTGAAGGGTTCATCTCATGAAAATTTACTTGAAAAAACTCATTAAACAACTGTGGA
Source organism: Cylindrospermopsis raciborskii Cr2010 (assembly GCF_003367075.2). NCBI lineage: Bacteria > Bacillati > Cyanobacteriota > Cyanophyceae > Nostocales > Aphanizomenonaceae > Cylindrospermopsis > Cylindrospermopsis raciborskii. The sequence continues at coordinate 3,569,311 of NZ_CP065936.1, read as the reverse complement.
ATCAATTCTATCAAACACTGATTTGGAATACCTGACAGACTAATAAAAAAACTCTCAATGTTTTCCTTGGCGACCAACTCCATGATAGGGTACACTGACTTCAACTGATACCCATTATTTAGTAACAATTGTGATAAGCCAATTTCCCCCTTCTCTATCGAGAACAAACGGGAGTTTATGATAGGATAATCATGCCAATACTTGAGAAAGAGTTTAGATTGAAGCACAGTTTTGTTGAACTTCAAAAAATAAGATTGCAGGTGGTAGGCTATTTGCCAAGACTCTGTAAGACCTATCATATCAGTCTTAGTATCATCAATGAACTGAGATTGGAAACGAGTACTTTTGAGATTATCTCCTAACAAGACTACACTATCGTTGATCAGGTACAACTGAGAACAAGAGCTAAATAAAGATTGTTTATTCAGGAAAGCAATACCATCTTTCCACGCACCGAAGTCTCGTCCTATATTTCTTCTGATTATTAAAGCTGATAGGTTTTTTTCTACCCACTCTTTTGACTCATCAGACAACTTTGTCGTCAAAAATATAACGTCTATACCTTGTAACTGAAAAAACAAACAAAGTTCTTTGACTTGGTCTAAAATCAACCCATGCTTATTATAGTGACAAAAAAGAACACACGAATTAAATCCGTGGTTATTGCCATGATAAATGAATTCTGTGATAATTGCGGACTCCGTTGAGGAGAACTTGATCTTTAGTGGAATCAGAATTTGCCTTTCAAGTATTGTAGAGCAATATTTAATGACTTTTTTGATCCTTCCAATAGTAATGCGCATAAAATTAGATGAGATGTTTTACCAGTAGATTAACAGTATCAAGACTCATAAATTCCTGAAGGGCCTTCTCCCAGGTTGGCAAACTTATGCAAGTTTTGCTTTCCAGCTTTTGGGAATCAAGAAGACACATTTGGGGACGTTTTACCTTAGAAGAATAAGCTCCACAACTTATGGGAAGAATTGACTTATTTTCAAGTTTTATAGATCTGATAACCATTTTTGCAAAATCAAACCATGAAGTATTACCTTTGGGAGTTAAGTTATAGACACCTTTCATTTGGGAGATTTGATTGTTGTAAATCAATTTAGTTATAGATTTAGACACTAGATTTACGGGAGTTGGGGCTACAACAATATCATTTACTACATCTACAGTGTTCTGTTTCGCTAGACGCTCCAAGAAAGATGTAAAGAAGTTTTTTCTTACATACGAATAGATGCCAGAAATTCTAAATATGACCGTGTTATCACAAAAACTCTCTAACAAAACCTTGTCAGCATGAGCTTTAGTCCATCCGTAGTAGTTAATTGGACATAATTTATCTTCTTCTGTGTAAGGATCAGTTTTTAGACCATTAAACACATTATCAGACGAGAAGTGAACTAGCTGGATAGATAATCGATAACAAATCTCAGCAAGACGATGGGGAAAAATACAGTTGAGGAAAAAACCCTTATTCTTATCATTTTCTATAGCATCAATGTTTGTAAAGCCGACAGCATTGATGACGATGTCTGGTCGCAATCCAACAATCCTACTTTCCAATTGTTCCAAATTAAAGTATAGGTCTAGGTCACAAGATGACAAAGGAATTAAATGAAATTGCGAAAAGCAGGATAAGTCTGAAAGCAATTGACTCCCAATAATTCCAGTACTTCCTAGTATGACAACATTCATAAAATTTGTTTCCTAAAATATTTTACCAATCACTAAAGATACCGTAAGAGAAGTTAAAACTCGATATGGTATCCCCTGTAGGCGGCCAATTAAAAAGTCATTAAGTCAAAATAACCACCTATTTTAAATTCCATCCCGGTGTTAATAGACTTCCCGCCCAAATTTTCACTATAATTTTTGTAAGGTATAACTCTGAAATCAAAGCTAACATGGGTTGTACCTTCCAAATTCAGTTCATTACCATGGGTGCATCTTGTATGATCAAAATGAAGTATTTCTCCATATTTAACACTCTGGGGTTGGAAATCTCCCTTAGAGGATTCAGACTCAACATACAAGGATTTAGAACCGTACATGTCAGTGAAAGGAAGCAAAAAATTAAGCTCTTCATGTGGATGTCCATACCAGCCATCTCGATGATACTCACCTACCCATACATTGTTGGGAAACCCAACTCTGAAAGTAGGTACTTTTTGGTAGACCAGATCATCCCTAAGATAGGGATAAATAACAGCTCTCAAAAACTCTAGATATAGGTCTTTAAGAACAATGCCGAATGCATCATAAAACTGACGATGGAAAACAGTCACTTGATCACTTTCACGGGTAAACCGAGGGTAGTTCTTCAGCTCATGAAGTCTTTCTAGTGGGTAACCAAACAGTTCTTCAAGAATACTAGCAAAAGGAAAAGTGTTTACATCGTAGCTTATTATGTCTAAATGCTTAATCAATGACACCATTTAAGTCTCCAAATTACCTCTATTATGTCTACAAAATTTTTCAAGCTCACAGCAAATCCATAAATTTATGACGCCACAGATGAAAACAAGTCCATCCAAATGACAAAATAATCATTCCACTCAACAATGCACCCCATATCAACCCTAAATCTGGAGGTGAACCGGACAATGTAATCTGCCGCAAGCTCTCAATAATTGGTGATAGGGGATTTAAACCAAGAAAAGGTCTAACCTGTGGTGGCACAATAGCTGCTGGATAAAACACCGGGCTACTGATCCAAAGCACAAACACGACCAACTCATAAAAGTAGGGTAAATCCCTGAAGAACACATACAGTGCACTAACCAAAAATCCAACCCCCGTACAAACTAAAACTAGAGCTAAAAATGGAAACATCAGTGCCGCCACATTCACCATACTCTTGGCATTGATCAAAGTCATTACTGCCAATAGGGGAAATGTACTAACAGAAAATTGAAACACATTCGATGCTACCATAGAAACGGGAAAAATACTAACCGGTAACTGAATCTTATTCAATAATGTCCCATTACCCACTACACTCACCAAGCACTGGGTCGTGGATGCTGAAAAGAAATTTATCACCACCAGTCCCGTAAATGCCGCCAGCACGTAATTGGTGATGGAATTATTATAGTAGGCAGAAAAAGTAGCACCGAAAATCGCTGTGTATAGACTCGTCATGATTAATGGGTTAAGCAATGACCAATAAACACCCAAAATTGAACCCCGATATCTTACCTTTAAAGTCCGCACCACCAAAACATATAGAATTTCCCAAAAGCGTTGTAATTGCCAGTTGAGATTGGGTTTGGGCTGTTTTTCTTTTATAGATATGGTCATAGTCTAAAACCTGTCCAGGTGAGATACAGATACCGATAGGTACCGTACCATAATTTTTTCAAGTCAACACAAAATTTTAACTAGACAGGGCGATCGCACATAAAAATTAATAAAACAATCCAACCTAGCTGCTACAATCCCAAAGGAAGTCGTCTACCCTTTTGCAAATACTACTTAATAAGTCCGGACTATTAACATCAAAATATTCTAAATTGGAAGACTGTCTAAACCAAGTTCGCTGGCGCTTGGCAAATTGCCTGGTGTGTAAAGCAATTAAATCTATTGCCGCTTCTAAACTAATCTCCCCAGCTAAATATTGCTTAGTCTCTACGTATCCCAATGTATTTAATAAAGGTAAATCCACACCATACCTTTGACATAGATACTCCACCTCCTCTAGCAAACCATCTTTAATCATTTGCTTTGTCCTCCCATAAATTCTCAAATCCAAAACATCTGGTTCACAATCTAAATAAAGTTGTAAAATTGGGTAGGTGGGTGGTCTCTCTCCCTGCTGTTCAGATATGGGAAAACCTGTGACATAATACACCTCTAACGCCCTTAAAGTCCTGACTAAATCATGGGAGTGAATTTTTCTTGCAGCAACTGCATCAACCTGTTGCAACATCTGATAAAGTTGATGTTGACCTAATGACTCCAATTGGGAGCGCAATTGGGGATGTGGAGATACTCTGGGAATTTTCATGCCTTGGACAATAGCCCGAATATATAAACCTGTACCACCAACTAAAAATAATGGTGAAACTGGCAAATTATCAATTAACCGTTGGGCCTGTTCTTGATAATCTGCTACTGTTAAGGTTTCTGTTGGTTCACATATATCTATGAGATAATGGGGCACTAACCCCCGTTCTTCCTCCGTTGGCTTGGCTGTTCCAATATTAAATTCACGGTACACCTGACGGGAATCAGCACCTAGAATGACACAACCAAGTCTTTGTGCTAAACTCACCCCCAGTCCAGATTTCCCCGTTGCTGTTGCACCACAAATCACTATGAGCTTAACAGCCCTATCTAACCTAATTGATTGATCCATCTTGATTTACTCATTTACCTCATCCCCCCCTCTCATATCAATTTATCACTAAATGGTGCTAAACACGACACCAAGGCTTTAGTGCTATAATTCTGGGGTGATTTTACTTTTTTATGTTTCTAGCGAATTAACGCCCTTTAAATCAGGAGAATTTTCATGACGAGCAGTTACAGTGCCGATCAGATTCAAGTTCTGGAAGGTCTGGAAGCCGTCCGCAAACGACCGGGTATGTATATTGGCTCTACCGGACCGCGAGGACTGCACCATCTAGTTTATGAGGTAGTTGATAACTCTGTTGATGAGGCTTTGGCGGGTTACTGTACCCATGTAGATGTAGAACTCAATGCTGATGGTTCCTGTACGGTGACTGATGATGGTCGAGGTATTCCCACTGATATTCACCCTAAAACCGGTAAGTCCGCTCTGGAAACTGTGTTAACTGTACTCCACGCTGGTGGTAAATTTGGAGGCGGTGGTTACAAGGTTTCTGGGGGTTTACACGGTGTGGGTGTGTCTGTGGTTAATGCTCTATCGGAAGTAGTTGATATTACGGTTTGGCGAGAGCATAAGGTTCATACTCAACGTTATGAACGAGGTGCACCTACAACTGAATTGCAGGTAGAACCAGACCAACATTCCCGTACTGGCACATCCGTAAAGTTTAAACCAGATGTCCAAATTTTTACTACTGGTATTGAATTTGATTATATTACTCTGGCCGGTCGTCTCCGAGAGTTGGCTTATCTCAATGCAGGGGTGAAAATTAGTTTTACTGATCATCGTTTGGAACTCCTCAAAACTGATACCCCTAAAGTAGAAACTTATGAGTATAAGGGGGGAATTAAGGAATATGTATCCTACATAAATCGAGATAAGCAGGCTTTACATGAGGAAATTATCTACGTCCAAGGTGAGCGCAATAATGTTCAAGTGGAGGTGGCTTTACAATGGTGTACAGATGCTTATACTGATAATGTTTTAGGTTTTGCTAACAATATTCGCACTATTGATGGTGGTACTCATTTAGAAGGTTTAAAGACTGTTCTCACAAGAACTTTGAATTCTATCGCCCGCAAACGCAATAAAATTAAGGAGAGTGAATCCAATCTCAGTGGGGAACATGTGAGGGAAGGTTTAACCGCAGTTATTTCCGTGAAGGTTCCTGATCCGGAGTTTGAGGGACAAACCAAAACCAAGTTGGGTAATACGGAAGTGCGTGGCATTGTGGATTCTCTGGTGGGAGAAGTGCTGACGGAATATCTAGAATTTCACCCTGGTATTGCTGACTCTATTTTGGATAAGGCTATCCAGGCTTTTAAAGCCGCAGAAGCAGCTAGACATGCAAGGGAGCTGGTTCGGAGAAAGTCTGTTTTGGAATCTTCCCCTTTACCAGGTAAATTAGCTGATTGCAGTTCCCGCGACCCTGCTGAGTCGGAAATATTTATTGTGGAAGGGGATAGTGCGGGTGGTTGTTTTGTGGGGAATACTTTAGTTTCCCTCACGGATGGACGTAATCTTACTTTTACGGATTTGATAGCTGAACAAGCAGCAGGTAAACAAAACTATTGTTATACCATACAGGAAAATGGTGAGATAGGCACAGGAAAAATTCTTCATGTTCGCAGGACCAAAACCAATGCTCCAGTGGTCAGGGTAACTTTGGATAATGACCAGGTTTTGATTTGCACTCCTGACCATTTATTTATGTTGCGGGATGGAAATTACCAAGCTGCTGGTTTGCTCACTCCACAGGATTCTTTAATGCCCTATTATGACCAGTCTATACCTGCTGTAATTCGGAGTGCTGTCACCACCTATAACCACCGGGTGATAAGTGTGGAAAGTTTAGCCGAAAAATTTGATGTTTATGATTTAGAAGTTCCCCATACCCATAACTTTGCCTTAACAGCAGGAGTTTTTGTCCATAATAGTGCCAAACAAGGACGCGATCGCCGGACTCAGGCAATTTTGCCTCTACGGGGTAAAATTTTGAATATAGAAAAAACCGATGATGCGAAAATTTATAAAAATAATGAGGTACAATCATTAATTACGGCTTTAGGCCTAGGGGTGAAAGGTGAAGAGTTTGACGCTTCACAATTGCGGTATCATCGGGTAGTCATCATGACAGATGCGGACGTGGATGGGGCCCACATTCGTACCTTGCTGCTGACATTTTTCTATAGATACCAAAGATCATTAATTGAACAGGGATTCATCTACATTGCCTGTCCACCACTGTACAAAGTAGAGAGAGGAAAGAACTATCATTACTGTTACAGCGATCGAGAACTACAACAACACATCAGTACCTTACCAGGAAACGCTAATTACACAATTCAGCGATTCAAAGGGTTGGGTGAAATGATGCCAGAACAACTGTGGACTACCACCATGAACCCTGAAACCAGAACCCTGAAACAGGTGGAAATAGAGGATGCAGCAGAAGCTGACAGAATATTTACCATATTAATGGGCGATCGGGTTGCTCCTAGGAGGGAGTTTATTGAAACTTATGGTTCTAAGCTAAACCTAACAGACTTAGATATCTAGTCCTCCAAAGAAAGATAGCAACAGACAGAAATATCATCCTATACAATAGGAACAGTTTGTCAAGCTGCATAGGGTTGAAATTTCCACATTGCGCTAATGTGTTAATAAGGCTGAAAAAAAAATGAACTCAAGACCTGTCCCCCCGTAAGGGTGGGTGAACCAGAACGCCTGTCTAGCTCAACCCCGTTGGCGTTCTGACCAAAGCTGGGCTTTTGATTCTAATAATTCTGGCCCTTTCTCCTTTCATTTTAATTAGAATGCCACTGATCAAGCAAAAAGTTTTCAATAAGATTTAATGGTGTGACTACCTGTTTTAATGTCTTTTTGATAAAGGTGGCCTTCCATGAGGAAATGAGTTCATGGTTAATACACAAAAAAAGTGCAATTTCTGTGAAAGAGGTTACAATTAGAAAAGAGTTGACAAAATAAATCTGTCACCAGTCATATTTATGAGGTGGGGACGGGGTCAACTGGGAATTGTGTGTGGATAATGACGAGAATCAGGAGTGTTACTGAACTATCTTCAGCAAAACATCAGTGGATCCGTCAAAAGTTAAAATAATGCCTTGACAAAAGGCAAAAAAAGTGAAAACCCCTTGGGTATTTAACTCCATAAATTGATTCTGCAAGGAGCATGAGGAACGCGGCATGAACCAGGCTAACAACGTACTCGATAGCATTTATCAGCCTGAGCTAGAAATGATAAATCCGCCCGAGATAGAAGAAGAACTCTTATTAATCGAGGAGGAAGAGGACTTACTGCTAGTTGATGACGGGGATATTGATGATTTTTTAGAGCCTCAGACTGATGAGGACGACGCAAAGTCTGGAAAAGCCGCTAAATCGCGTCGTCGCACACAGACTAAGAAGAAGCCATTTACTGAGGACTCAATTCGTCTTTACCTGCAAGAGATTGGTCGAATTAGACTATTACGGGCGGATGAAGAAATTGAGTTGGCACGAAAAATAGCTGATTTGCTGGAGCTAGAAAGAGTTAGAGATGATTTATACGAACAGCTAGAAAGGGAACCGGAATTTAGGGAATGGGCCGAGGCGGTAAAATTGCCCTTACCAACCTTCCGCTATCGTCTTCACGTGGGGCGCAGGGCGAAGGATAAAATGGTACAATCCAACCTAAGGTTAGTGGTTTCCATTGCCAAAAAATATATGAATCGGGGTTTGTCATTCCAGGACTTAATTCAGGAGGGAAGTCTAGGTCTGATCCGGGCCGCCGAAAAATTTGACCATGAAAAGGGCTATAAGTTTTCTACTTATGCAACTTGGTGGATCCGTCAAGCAATTACAAGGGCAATAGCTGATCAGTCTCGAACCATTCGTTTACCCGTTCACCTTTACGAAACTATATCACGGATTAAGAAAACTACCAAACTTTTATCTCAAGAAATGGGACGCAAACCCACGGAGGAAGAAATTGCGACCCGCATGGAAATGACCATTGAAAAACTGAGGTTTATTGCTAAATCAGCTCAATTGCCTATTTCTTTGGAAACACCTATTGGTAAGGAGGAGGATTCCCGTTTAGGAGATTTTATTGAATCTGATGGTGAAACACCTGAGGATCAGGTTTCTAAAAGTCTTCTTAGGGAAGACCTAGAAAGAGTTTTAGATAGTTTGGGTCCCCGAGAAAGGGATGTTTTGAGACTGCGCTATGGTTTGGATGATGGTCGGATGAAAACCCTGGAGGAAATCGGTCAGATTTTTAATGTTACCCGGGAAAGGATTCGACAAATCGAGGCCAAGGCTCTGCGGAAACTGCGTCATCCCAATCGGAACAGTGTTCTCAAGGAGTATATTCGTTAGATATTAGGGGCATATTTTTGCTGGGATGGAGGTTAAAACTTCCATTCCCGGCGAAAATGTAAAAAACTCTGCAAGAACTCTTGTAACAGGTGGTTTTTGTGCAGTTTGTTGGTGCTCCATTCCCTAGCGGTTTGGGTGAGAATTTCTGAGCAGCTAGGGTAGACGACAGCTAAATTTTCTAAGTTATCAATTTTCAAGTTTTGAGCTATTGCTAGGCCAATGAGGTTGATTATTTCTTCTGCTTCTTGACCAAATATACTACACCCTAAAATTTTGCCGTTTTCTAAAACAATTAGTTTGCAAATACCTGTGGTCTCATTCTTAATTTGACCTGCTGTTGTGGTCTTAAAGTAGTTTTTAAAAACTAGAACTCGATTTTTATTATATGTTTTTTTGGCCTGTAATTCGGTGATTCCTACCCGTGCTACTATGGGTTGGGTAGATATTATCCAAGGAATGGCACTGTAGTTGACCCTATGTCTGGGAAAAAATAGGGCGTTTTTCACAGCTATTTTTGCCTCGTATTTGGCAATGTTCTCCATATCATAACCACCTATAATATCTCCACAGGCGTAAATATTGGGATTGGTGGTTTGTAGTTTGTCGTTGGTGATCAGGCGATCGCTTGAGGATTTAATTCTCGGACTGGCTAAGTTCAGGTTCTCTATTTTGGGTTGTTGGTGATTAGCTATTAAAATTTCGTCAGTTTCTATAGCTTGGTCTTTTAGTTGTACCCATTTTTGACCTTTAATTTTTGTTGTTTGGGTGACCGGTTGTTCTCGGAAAATACTTACCCCTTCAGCTTCTAGTTGGGCGATGAGTAATTCAACTATTTCTGGCTCCAAATGGGATAAAACCGTGGGATGGTTGAGGACTAAATCTATATGGCAACCTAAATGAGCTAGGGTTTGAGCGATTTCTATACTTTGGGGTAAACCACCAATAATTACCCAGTGTTTAGGTAGATTGGTGCTAACTAGGTAATGCCAAATATTAGTTAGGGTAACATAACCAGTGGTGGCGAGATTTTCTATGTGGGGAATTTTAGTCACCGAACCACAGGCCAGTAAGTATCTACTCCCCCTTAAAGTTCGACCTTGAACTCTAAAACTGGGTTTTCTAGAATTGACAAACTCCCCCCTACCAATAATTATATCTACTCCCTGAGTAGCTAAATTATCCAGAGAATTTATTAAGTTAAACTGGGACTCCATACCTTGGGCATAAAATATTGCCCGCTGGTAAGAAGAAATTAAACATCTTTCTGGCTGTTGCAGCTGCTTTAGTACCTGCGTACTAGGAGGTTGATCGGCACAAATGCCTAAACCCATCATTTCCAAGTACTGATAAGAGATCCTGCTCAGTTCCCTCAATGGGTAAACATAGTTTAGTTGATAAGTAGGTTGGGACTTTACTAAAGCTACTTTCGCATGTAGTTGAGCTGCATATAAAGCAGCTTCATATCCCGCTATACTATCACCAATGATTATTATATCATAGTCCAGTTTCATAGATGATTTTGGGTTATGGATTCCAGAGCAGTAATTAAACCTTGATTATCTGGTATGGAGCGCACAGCAACACGAAAATAGCGATCGCCTAGTTCCTTAAAACTCAAACAGTCACGAATGAGGATGTGGTGTTTTACTAGTAGCTGTTCTTGTAACCAAGAAGTGGAAATTTGGGACTCTACCAATAAATAGTTAACAGCACCCGGCAAAGGTTTAAGAGCAGGTAAACTAGATAAACCTTGTACAAGTTGATTTCTCGCTTGAGGTAACCAGGTCCAGGTTTGATGTTGAAATTCCCGATCTTGAAGTGCAGCTATAGCAGCACATACAGCCAAATTGTTTACGGGCCAGGGATCTCGCCAACACTGCCATTTTTGTAGCAAGTCAGGTGCAGCTATAGCATAGCCTAATCTCAGACCTGGCAAACTGTAGAACTTAGTCAGCGATCGCAATATGACCAAATTCCTATACTCCTGAACTAACCCTATCAAACTTTGCTCCTGTTCGGGGGTGAGAAAATCCATAAACGCTTCATCTACCACCACCAGGGCAAAATCCTGTAAGTAGGGTAAAATTTCCTCCCGTAAAAATAACCTACCCGTTGGATTGTGGGGATTATTCAGCAACAATCCATATTCCCCTAATCCAGAAACACACACACCAGAAGATAAAAAGGGGGGTAACCCCCTCTCCCAACTTAAATCCATAGGAAACTCCAACACTTTGGCATTATGGGCCGCCAGGGTGCGGTAATAATCGCCAAAAGCCGGAGTTACTAATATAGTTGCTCTTAGTTGTGCCAGTTCCCTACCCAGTAAGGTTAGTAATTCAGCCGAACCATTACCCGGTAAAATCCACTCCGGTGGTAGTTCATGGAAACGACCCAGAGCCAGTTTCAGCTCCATGTAATCTGGGTCGGGATAATGTTTTAGACTAGCCAATTGGGAGGCGATCGCATGAATTACGGTTTTAGGCGGTCCCAAGGGGCTAATACTAGCAGAAAAGTCCACAATAGCCTCTGGGGGACAGCCAGCTAATGCCGCCGCCCAAGCTAGATTTCCCCCATGTGCTTTGTGTTGCATCAAAACTGCACTTCCTAGAACTGAAACTACTCTTTTGGGGGTGCTACCTTTTCTCTAAATAGTTTCCCAGCGGAGAAAGCAGGAACCCTCGTAGCTGGTATTTCCATTTTTTCATTAGTTTTAGGGTTACGACCTTCACGAGCTTTACGGTCCCGTGATTCAAAAGAACCAAAACCAACCAAGGTAACCTTATCACCTGAAGCAACCGCTTCAACAATAGTGTCAATGGCAGCACTGAGGACAGCATCCGCTTGTTTTTTGGTCACATTGGCTTTTTCGGCCACTGCATCTACTAATTCACCTTTGTTCATATCAAACTCCTTGAGGTTTACTTGAGATTTGCTGCAAGATGAAATCCGGTCGCATCCTTACGGAAATCTCTGTCGGTAGAATTACAAAAATCGTTCGTTAAGAGTATTTGCACTCCCAACCCCTGTACATCAGATCAGCTCGACTTTTCAATGAATTATTCTAATGTCTTGTAGCCGAAAGTGGGTAGGTGAAAGCATTAATTTATATAGATTTCAGAATTTATTATCTTTTTTCCTCCATTGTTACTCTAAAAACCAGCATTTTTTAAGCATAAGTACTCACCAAAAGGCGAAATAAAGACCGATTCACGACTAGTTTTAAATTGTTTAATAGTAGCTGCAGCCCCAAAACGTTAATACCTGGCAAGCCGTTAAATTATTGAACTCCCACAAATCCCCAATCGGGACGTAATTTAGCTGCTTGACGTAAATACACGTGGTGTATGGGGGAAGAAGCGGGTAAATAGGCATGAATTAAAAACCTTATACAGCGCTGCAAACTTCCTTCCACATACATTTGTTGAACATCTAGCATGGCCACGCTATCCCATAAAGGACGACTGCGAGCGATCGCTGCTGGAAAGATAGCATCCAAGTCACGGGTAACAGAGAAAGTGACACTCAAAATTTCCGTAGGTCGCAGTTGATTACGGTCTTCTAACTCATTAAGTAATTCCGTTACTGCTTCTGTAATTGCCACTATACTATTTTCCCCAACAGTTGTCGCGCCACGAATTGCCCGCATTTGCCATTCCACTTCCAAGTTCCTCCTTTTCTGGTTGTCAGTTATTACTATCAGCGGTCAGTCGTCAGTTGCCAATTTTTACGACTGACCATTGACGAATGACATAACCTTCTAGGGTCTATATAACCACAGTGGTAACCCACTTGTAGACATTTCAAACTCCAGCCAATCAATTCCAGATCTAATACTTGATTTGGGATAGCGACTACCTGGTAGAACTCGACTCAATAATGGTTTCCGCTCTTCTAAGGTATAGCAGGGAGTTTTTTGGGGATCAAGTCCCACCAATTCGGTGGTCCAACGTCGAGCATCTTCCTCTGTTCCCAAACGGTCTACAACTCCCAAGTTTAAGGCCTGCTCTCCTGTAAAAATACGTCCGTCAGCGAAGGTCTTAACAGTTTCTATAGGTAAGGCACGCGCCTGAGCTACTGTTTGAATAAATTGCTGATAACTGACATCAATCAGTTCTTGCAGGATATTTTCCTCTGGTTGGGTCAGTTCTCTATCAAAGGATAAAATGTCTTTGTATGGCCCAGACTTAATTACTTTAAAAGAAACACCAACTTTTTCTAACAAGCGTTCTAGATTGTTTCCCCGTAGGATTACACCTATACTACCTGTAATTGTTCCCGGATTGGCCATAATATGCTCCGCCCCCATGCCTATATAGACCCCACCTGAAGCCGATATATTGCCAAAACTGGCGACGATTTTAGTTTTTTTGCCCAGTTCCTTGAGGGCACTATAGATCTCCTGAGAGTCCCCTACCGTACCACCAGGACTGTCAATACGTAACAACAGGGCAGGGAATTTCCTCTCTTCTACAGTTTTTATGGCTTCCAATACTCGCTTTCTTGTGCCACTGGCGATCGCACCAGTAATTTCAATGCGAGCGATTTGTTTACGAAACTTGGGTTTAAACGGCCAGATCATGAGTAATCTAATCTCTTATTTATATTTCTAATATATCAAACAAAAAATAACCATTAATTAACCTGGAGATTACCATATAGTTGATTTGTTTGCTTTTTATGGTTGGTATATAGGAAAATGGCACGAGGTAGATTATTTTTTGTGTTCAGCGAAGGTATGAAGAATCAGTATGGATATTAAACAATTATTTATAGCTGGTGGCGTGGTCATGTGGCCACTGCTATTGTCTTCCATAATTGCCGTAGGACTAATTATTGAGCGTATTTGGTTCTGGTCAAAAATTACCAGGCGACAAGAAAGAGTAGTTAAATACGTATTGAATCTATATCGTCAAAATAACTTAGTTAATGCCATTGATGTTCTGCAAAAGAATGCTGATTTACCCATCGCCCGGATTTTTTTGACTGCTTTAGAACTAGAAGAACCCAACCCGGAGGAATTTCGTTTGGCCTTAGAAACTGAAGCTCAGGCGGAAATACCCCTATTAAAACGATTCACCACAGTTTTTGACACCATTATTGCCCTGGCCCCCCTACTAGGATTATTGGGAACCGTACTGGGACTAATCAATTCCTTTGCTTCTTTAAACATTGGCAATGTGGGAGGGACTCAAACAGCGGGTGTTACCGGTGGTATTAGCGAGGCCTTAGTTTCTACTGCTACAGGTCTGATTGTAGCTATTTCCACTCTCTTATTTGCCAATTCCTTTCGAGGTCTTTACCAAAGGCAAATAGCCTTAATACAAGAATACGGGGGACAACTAGAACTATTATACCGTCGTCGTTATGAACGGGGAGATAAATCCTATGCGTCTACCAGATGAACCGGATATACCAGCACAAATTAATATTGTGCCCATGATTGATGTTATATTCGCAATCTTGACTTTTTTCATCATGTCATCTTTATACTTGACTCGTTTCAATAGTTTACCTGTGAATTTGCCTCAAGCAGGAACAACCCAAGCTGGTCCCCCTCCGCAAATAACAGTGACAATTGATCCCCAGGGACAGATTTTTTTGAATGAACAAAAAATTAATTTAGAGCAGTTATCAAAAGAAGTAAAATCACAAAGAAAACCATCACAGCCATTAATTGTAGTAATTAATGCAGACAAATCCGTTAACCATGGGCAGGTAGTAGGGGTAATGGATCAAATAAGACAAGTGGAAGGAGTGAAATTGGCCATAGCGACCAAGAAATAGGAGGAGAGATTTTCTCCAAAGGAAATTCTTGGCAAATGATGAATTTAGAGCAAAGATGGGATCGTTAAGTGCTAACCTAAAAGATGATATTGCTTGATCTTGTGGTCTTTGAAGACCAACTTGACCAAAAATAGCTTCATTTATTAGGCGCAGCATGGTCACCACCGCAGAAAAAACAAACATAGGTTACATTACCCAAGTAATTGGTCCGGTTGTAGACGTTAAATACCCTGGCGGTAAACTCCCCCAAATCTACAACGCTTTGACTATTAACGGCACTAACGAAGCTGGACAGGAAATCAACCTCACCGTTGAAGTACAGCAACTTTTAGGCGATAACCAAGTCCGAGCTGTGGCTATGAGTACCACTGATGGTTTGGTTCGTGGGTTGGAAGTTGTAGATACGGGCGCACCTATCAGTGTACCTGTAGGTAAGGCTACTTTAGGACGTATTTTCAACGTTTTAGGCGAACCTGTAGATAATCAAGGTCCTGTCAACAATGAGGAAACCTTACCTATTCACCGCGAATCCCCCAAACTTACAGATCTGGAAACTAAACCTTCTGTGTTTGAAACCGGTATCAAGGTTGTAGACCTGTTAACCCCCTACAGACGTGGTGGTAAAATCGGTCTCTTTGGCGGAGCTGGTGTTGGTAAAACCGTGATCATGATGGAGTTGATTAACAACATCGCTACTCAACATGGTGGTGTGTCCGTATTCGCTGGTGTAGGTGAACGCACCCGCGAAGGTAATGACCTCTATAACGAAATGATCGAATCTGGGGTAATCAATAAAGAAAACCTCAATGAGTCTAAAATTGCCCTGGTTTATGGGCAAATGAATGAACCACCTGGAGCTAGAATGCGGGTTGGTTTGTCTGGTTTGACTATGGCAGAATACTTCCGGGATGTAAATAAGCAAGACGTACTGTTATTTGTTGACAACATTTTCCGGTTCGTACAAGCTGGTTCTGAAGTATCCGCTCTCCTAGGACGTATGCCCTCCGCTGTGGGATATCAACCTACTCTGGGTACTGATGTGGGCGCTTTACAGGAACGTATTACCTCTACCACTGAAGGATCTATTACTTCTATTCAGGCTGTATACGTACCTGCAGATGACTTAACCGATCCCGCACCTGCTACTACCTTTGCTCACCTGGATGGTACAACAGTATTATCCCGTGGTTTGGCAGCTAAAGGTATTTATCCAGCAGTGGATCCCCTGGGTTCTACTTCTACAATGTTACAGCCCAGTATTGTTGGTAAAGAGCATTATGACATTGCTCGTTCCGTACAGTCTACACTACAGCGATATAAAGAGTTACAAGATATTATTGCTATTCTAGGTTTAGATGAGTTATCAGAAGATGATCGTCTAATCGTAGCACGCGCTCGTAAGATTGAGCGTTTCTTGTCTCAACCATTCTTTGTAGCTGAGGTATTTACTGGATCCCCCGGTAAGTATGTGAAGTTGGAAGAAACCATCAAAGGGTTCCAAAAAATTCTCGCCGGTGAGTTGGATGACCTACCAGAACAAGCTTTTTACATGGTCGGTGATATCAACGAAGCGATCGCCAAGGCTCAAAAACTGAAGGGTTAGTCATTGTCACTTGTCACTAGTTCTTGAGACTAGTGACTGACAAATTGGAAATAATCAAGGAAAACAGACAGATGACATTAACCATTCGTGTAATTTCTCCAGACAAAACCGTCTGGGATGGCCCTGCTGACGAGGTAATTCTCCCTAGCACTACTGGTCAATTAGGTGTACTAAGTGGTCACGCTCCCATGTTAACTGCATTGGATACAGGGGTAATGCGTGTGAGAGCAGAAAAAAATGCCAGCTGGCAGTCCATAGCTCTTTTAGGTGGTTTTGCCGAAGTTGAAGAAGACGAAGTAACCATCCTGGTAAATGGAGCCCAACGTGGTGACACTATTAATTTAGAGGAAGCTCGTTCAGAGTTTAACGCAGCCCAGAGCAAAATTAACCAGGTTGCAGCAGGGGACAGGCAAGCCCAGATACAGGCTAGGGCAGCATTAAAACGGGCTCGAGCTCGTTTTCAAGCTGCTGGTGGTATGGTATGAGGCTAAAATAAACAACAGACTGCATGGTGGTAGTAACCATCATGCAGGTTTAATTGGTGGCAATCAAGTGCTACCAGTGAAAGCAACTTCAGGAAACTTTAACTGTGCTTCAGACATGGGGCGGTTTTTACCTTCTTCCTGCCAATAATTAATCACCTCTGTGGCGTTGTTCAGTAATTCCACGCGATCAGGATCACTGATCCAGTGTTTGGATTCCAACTCCTTCTTGAGTTCTTCCCAAGCATCATTACGGGGCCAGAAGAAATATTTAGTCAGGGGACTAGTACCTTTACCGACAACCTGATCCACTGCTAAGGCTACATTATCATCTAACCAGAGAATTTTTAAGATAAATTTGGTCAATCGTACCTCCGGGGAAAATCCGGCTATAACTTGCTATGGTTTGCAATCTCCTATTCTAATCTAAAACTTGACTAGTGGGGAAGTAAAGAGTTAAAATCAGTGGAAAATTTCTCGTTTTTGTGAACTCTTGGCTTGGAGTTGGTTGGGACTAAAAATCTGTCTGACCAGGTCAGCCAATTGCTCAGCACTATCGACAACAGCTATAGCTTGAGCGCTATGACTCATTTCTTGTAAGATTGTTGGCGACTTTAATAGTTCTAAAACTTGGTTTTGTAAAGTTTTTGCTGTCAGTTTTGATTGTTGAAAAGTTAAAGCAGCACCCGCCTTGGTAAAAACAGCAGCATTGTAGGATTGATGATCTTCCGCTGCAAAGGGATAGGGAATTAAAATAGCAGGAGTACCACAAACTGCCAACTCGGCCAAACTCCCAGCTCCAGAGCGACTAATGGCTAGATTAGCTCGACCCAACAAGCCTGCCATATTGTCATAGAAGGGCAAAACTATGTATTGGGGGTGTTGTAAACTATTAGCATCAGGATCCCTATCTCCCGTTAAGTGGACAACATAAGCTCCCGCATTACACCAAGCAATTACTGCTTGTCTAACCAATTGATTCACCGCTACTGCTCCCTGACTACCCCCAAAAACTACAATTAAGGGTACTTCGTCGGGTATGGGTAACTCTAGTGGGGAACTGGTTTTTCGGTTTAAAAACTGCGATCGCACGGGGGTGCCAACATAGACAGTTTTAGCATTGGGTAAATATTTGGTAGTTACGTCAAATCCTATAGCCACCCTAGTGCAATAGGAACCAAAAAATCGGGTTACCTTTCCAGGTAGAGCATTGGACTCATGAAAAATAACTGGTAAACCCAAAGAACGAGCTGCAATAATAGCTGGACTGGCGATATAGCCACCTGTGGTGAATACTCCTTGAAACCGACCTTGACGAAGAATCTGTCTCACCCGAAAAATGGACCGAACCAGTTTCCAGATGACAGTTAAAGAAGCTAAACTCAGACCCTTCTGAAAACCTTCCACTGGGATAGTATGTAGGGGGTATTGGTTTGGTACTAGCTGGGTTTCTAGTCTATCGGGTACTCCTAACCATTCGATATCATATTCCGTCAATTTTTCGGCCAGGGCGATCGCTGGAAATAAATGTCCACCCGTACCACTAGCAGCTACTAATAGTTTTAACCTTCCGTTTACCATTACCGTTATACCGTTTATTCCTTAAATTGTTTTGTAGTTACTGCATTTTTTTTGATTGAGTCCTATAATAGGATTCTACAATGGGATACAATATAGATCACCATATATCCTGTTATTTACCGTTATTTAACACAGAATTTTCCCATCCTAGCGGGGGATCAGAAATTCCTGAGCTTGTGTAGAGAACTTAGTAAACTATTATTAGTGGTAGCTTTTGTTAGCTATTCTTAACTAAATTCACTAAACTTATTTGAACTTATTGATTTATTCATGCAGCCAAACCAAAAACTACTCTTTAGTATTTCTTTCCTCTCACTCCTGTTGAGTTTGGACATAGACAGTTGTGCATACGCACAAACAGTAACTCCAGATAATGCACCCCCCCAACTGAAAAAGCTGATTGCTCAAATTGATGCTGCTTCCAGTCGTGGTGACATCAAGGGAGTCATGGGATTTTATAGTTCTAAATTTAGCCATGGGGATGGATTAACCCGACAAGCTATGGAGCAGTCTTTAAAATCCTTTTGGCAAAGATACCCAAAATTGAGCTATCAAACAAAATTACAATCCTGGAAGTCAAACGGTAAGACTATCATTGCGGAAACTGTAACCCGGATTACGGGCCAGTCCTCCGACAGGACGAGCCCTCTTGCCATAAATGCGGCTATCACTTCAAGACAGCACATTACAGGTGCGCAAATTACCCATCAAGAAATTTTGTCAGAACGAACTCAAATGACATCGGGCAAAAAACCTCCCCAGGTGGAATTTAGGTTACCACAACAAGTAAAGGTGGGTGAGAAATATGCTTTTGATGCTATTGTGAAGGAACCATTAGGTAATAACTTCCTCCTGGGAACCGCTATGGAAGAAACTATCAAACCTAATAAGTATCTTAATCCTACACCAATAAACTTGGAATTACTTAGTACGGGGGGGTTATTTAAAACTGGCACTGCTCCCTTACAACCAGTAAATCAATGGATTTCCGCCGTCATTGTTCGCGATGATGGTGTTACCATGATTACTCAAAGGCTGAAAGTGGTTAGGAATTAGTTGGTTAAATACCATCGGGATTCCAGTTTGTCAAATTTGTGTATTTATTACTTACTAAATCCAGGGGTTGAATTGCACCATTAGAGCTGGAAACTCGAAACCAATAAACCGGACTGGTGGTGCTGTCAGGGTGATTTTCTAGGACTTTGACGGTGTAAAATGGTTGACTAGTTTTCGGATAGCTGCTAACGACTACACCCACATCAATAGTTCCTTGGGAAAGGGTTTTAATCTCCTTGGCTTTCCGTTGTACCTGTGGTAAGTTCCAAACAGATTTAACTGCTTTTTGTTTATTGATCTTCACGACGGCAACCTTTATGGAACTGGGTCTGTTCGTTACCACTTTAGCTACCTGTACAGATGGGGGATTCAATGAACTTTTAACTTGATTTTGCCCCATGAGGTAGGTGATTGAGTATGCTCCTGATAATGCTAGTAACCCTAGAAAAACTACATGGTAGTACCTAAATTGTTCCTGGAGGTAGTAGGTTAATAGCTGTTTGGGGTAAACTTTAAACATGTTTCCACACCTTGATTTTATAGTTTTCGCCTGGCTACATACATATAATATCAGAGCTTGTGCAACTGAATATTTTTTGTTTCCATCCAAATATCTGGTCTTGACAAAGATCCCCGGTTGTGAAGGGTTACCAAATAATCTTAGAATTTGATTTAATATATTTAGCTCTATTTAGTTCTTGACCTAAGTATGATAATTGTTTTTGACATTGATGGTGTGATTCGGGATGTGAGTGGTTCTTACCGCCGTGCTTTGGCAGATACAGTAGAATATTTTACTAACTATGCCTATCGTCCTACGGTCACGGATATTGACGACCTCAAATCTGAGGGGATATGGAACAATGATTGGGAGGGTTCCCAAGAGTTGATTTACCGTTACTTTGTCAGTCAGGGTCAGCAAAGGGAAGACTTACAATTAGATTATGAGAGCATTGTTGCCTATTTTCAATCCCGTTATCGCGGTACTGACACAGAAAACTGGAATGGTTATATTTGTCATGAACCCCTATTATTAGAACCAAGTTATTTAGAGTCCCTGACCCAGGCAAATATCAGCTGGGGATTTTTTAGTGGTGCAACTCGTGGATCTGCTAGTTATGTGTTAGAGCGACGCTTAGGTTTAAAATCTCCAGTTTTAATCGCCATGGAAGATGCGCCTGGTAAACCTGACCCTACAGGACTTTTTGCTACTATTAATCTTTTAGAAATTGCCAAACAAGACCAAAACAAAAAACAACCGGTTATATATGTGGGGGATACAGTAGCGGATATGCACACTGTAGCTAAAGCCAAAATTTTGGATAGTTCTCGAACCTGGGTAGCTGTGGGGGTTTTACCACCCCATGTCCAGGAAACTCCATCCCACAGAGATGCTTATCAGAAAATTATGCTGCAAGCAGGTGCAAATATATTGTTGACCAATGTTCAGGAGTTGACACCATCTAAAACAGCTGAATTAGTAAATATATATATTTAATTGAATATGAATCAACCAATAGTTTGGGTTAACGGAGACTGCTTAAGTCCCCACAGTCCTGCTTTCAAGAAATATCCTGATAGTCCAGCAATTTGGGTCTGGGATGATGCTTTAATTGCAGAATGGCAACTTAGTTTAAAAAGAATAACTTTCATTTATGAATGTCTAATAGAGTTACCAGTGGAAATTCGCCGGGGAGATATAGCACAGGAAGTGATTAGATTTGCTAGAGAAAACAATACCGGTTTAGTTATCACTACCAAGAGTCCTAGTCCCAAATTTGCACAAATTTGTGATGTGATTCGTCCCCATTTGGATTTGGAAGTATTAGGAGTGGAACCCTTTTTTGATTATGATGGTTTTATTGACCTGAAAAGATTTTCCCGTTATTGGAAAGTGGCTGAAAAATATGTTTTTAGATCTAATCAAGATGGTTGAATAATTATAGCCAAGCTTATAAACAAAACTGGAAAGATGTTTAGACTAACCAAGGACACCCAAGATTTACTTACTGACCTGATTTCTCGCTATAAAGATCAGGTTGACTACTTAATGATTCGACTAGAAGAAGCAGAGGGAACTGATATCTTATTGCGTGGTGATAAAGTAGAAACTCTTAGCGAAGGCGTTTCTATGGGTGCCCATATTCGGGCTTGTCATAAAGGGGGTTGGGGTTTAACTAGCTTCAACCACATTGCCGATATTGAAGAACGCATCCAAGAGGCTATCTCCGCAGCACGCACAGTGGGAGATGAACAAACCATTCTCGCTCCTATTCCTGTTATTCAATCCACTTGCAAACTGGGCATAACTGGTATTGACCCATCCACGGTTCCTTTAAAAAAGAAAAAACAATTATGCGATCGCTACCGGGAAATACTAAAGAGCGTTGATCCTCGGATCACGACCACATCCGTTCGTTACAACGATAGTAGTCAGAAAGTAATAATTGCCACTTCTGAAGGAACCCTAATAGAGCAGTCATGGGTGGATATGGAAATGAGATTTGCTGCCACAGCCAGGAATGGGGACACAGTACAAACTGGAAGGGAAACTGTAGGTTCACGTAAAGATTATAATGACTTAGTCAACTTAGATACCATAATACAGGGAGCTGCCCAAAGAGCAGTCACGGCCTTATCCCTACCACCAGTCAAAGGTAACACCTACACCGTAGTTATTGACCCCATATTAACAGGATTATTTGTGCATGAAGCCTTCGGTCATCTTTCAGAAGCGGACATGGCCTATGAGAATCCAGATTTACTGGAAGTGATGACCTTGGGGAGACGTTTTGGTCCAGAGGAACTACAAATTTTTGATGGTGCAGGATCTCCAGGTCATCGGGGTAGTTATTTGTACGATGATGAGGGGACACCAGCGACAACCACCCAATTAATTGAGGATGGGGTGTTAGTAGGAAGGTTACACTCCCGTGAAACTGCGGGTAAGTTAGGAGAAAAGCCCACAGGTAATGCTCGTTGCTTAGATTATCATTTTTCCCCTATTGTGAGGATGACCAACACTTGGATAGAAAGAGGTAAAACACCAGTGGTGGATTTATTTACAGATATTAAAGAAGGAGTATATGCGCGTAATTGGTTAGGGGGAATGACCAATGGAGAAATGTTTACCTTTAGTGCGGGTGAAGCATGGATGATTAGGAATGGTGCAATAGGGGAACCGGTAAAAGATGTAACCTTATCCGGCAATGTTTTTCAGACTTTAGCAGATATAGAAGGAATTGGGGATGATTTTCACTGGGATGAATCTGGTGGATGTGGTAAGGGGGGACAGAATGGGTTACCAGTAGGTTGTGGTGGACCCAGTTTAAGGATTAGAGATGTGGTTGTGGGGGGAGAAAGTTAGAGTGATATTTGATATGGTAGTATGATGGGTAGTAGGGGAGTATAGTAAAAGTTGGTTAAGCATGTGAGTCATATTACTAAATTACTGCAAACAGTTAATGAATTGCGCAATTTCATTATTTTCTGGCTAGGACAATCTGTATCAGAGATTGGGAATCGTTTAACAGGATTTGGGTTAGGAATCTGGGTCTATCAAAATACTCATGAGGTTGCCGGATTAAGCTTAGTCGTTTTTTTTACAACCCTGCCTGGGGTATTAATCACCCCTTTTGTTGGTGCATTAGTAGACAGATGGAATCGCAAATGGACCATAATCTTTAGTGACCTAGCTGCAGCTACTGTAACGCTAACGCTTATAGTGCTTCTACTAACAAACAATTTACAGGTTTGGCATACCTACATAACGGCATTTTGCACTTCAGTGTGTGGTTCTTTTCAAATGATTGCTAAAGGTGCAGCTTTACCAATGATGGTTAAGAAACACCAAATAGGGAGAGCAAATGGGTTAATTCACTTTAGTACAGCTCTGGGACAACTAACGGCACCAATTTTAGCGGGAATACTCCTCGCTAATATACAAATCCAGGGGTTACTGATGGTTGACTTATCTTCCTATTTCGTAGGACTACTTACCCTTTTGATTATTGATATTCCTCAACCGGAACCCATAATTGAATCAAATCAGAGTGTGAGAGTTAATACGATTATTCACGATATTGCTTATGGTTGGAATGCCGTTGTCGAGAATAATACTTTATTAATTTTGCTAGCATTCATGAGCATTCATTTTTTAGTAGATGGTATGACAACGGTTTTGATAAACCCTCTAGTTTTATCATTTTCTTCCACTCAGAGTTTTAGTGTTATTATGTCAATAGCTGCTTGTGGAATGGTAGGTGGTAGTTTAAGCATGACCCTTTGGGGAGGAGGTAAAAAACATACTTCTACTCTGTTTACTTTTACGGCCTTAAATGGTGTAGGATTGGTAATTGCGGGATTTTCCCCTTCTATTCCCATTATTGCACTTGGTCTTTTTATATCATTTTTCTCATTACCAATTACTCTTAGCACCAATAGCATGATTTGGCAGTCTAGTGTTAATGGCAATATTCAAGGTCGTGTTCTTTCTTTATTTAACACAGTAATAGGGTTAGCATTAGCTATTGGTAATCTAACTGCTAGTCCTTTGAGCGACGATTTGTTTGAACCGATGTTATTAGAAGGTGGTTTACTATCTACTAGTATGGGGTCAATTATAGGGACTGGTGAAGGAAGGGGGATTGGACTCTTAATAATTATGGCGGGAATGATACTATTTTGTCTGTCTATTATTTTCTATACCCATTTTAATTGGAAAGATAAAAATTTAGAAACCAACGATGAGTTTAGCATTTCCGCTAAGGAAGTTGTGAAAGATTCATAAGCGGTTTTTACTCGGCAAGTTCTAATTGGCGAATTTTAGGATGTTGGGAAGCAATGATGGCAGTTGTTGTAATGAAACAACCAACTATTACAAATAAAAGTCCAGTACCACGACCAGGACCAGTACCTATTAACTGGCCTATAAGTGCTTTTGACCAAGTGCCATCAAATCCCATTAATGGTTCAAATACATAGTCAGATAGGGGTGCGGCAACTATGGATGCTAAAGGTGTTGCAGCGCTTGAAATTGCACCAGTTAGAGCAAAGACTCTTCCCTGTAAGTTTTCAGCAACTCTTGTTTGGAAGAGAATTTGAATCATGCCATTAATGAAGGGGGTATTAAAGAAAAATAGTATGGTGCCAATATACATTTGCAGTAACGAGGGACGTGAACCGCCAATGGCTATAGCCATTCCGCTCAATGACATAGCTATCAGAATTGTGGTAATTAAGTTTTGCCATTGGTATTTCCAACTACTCATCAATAGGGATCCCAAAATCATACCAATACCACTAAGAAACACGATTTTTCCCAGTTCAGATGGGGTAGTTAGACTCAGAGCCAAAGGATAAAATAGTACAGTCACGAAGCCAATTGAAAATTGATAAACTGTCAAAATAATCACAAGACTTGTTAGTCCAGGACATTTGATCAAATAAGTCCAACCATCCGTAACGTCTCGCCATAAAAAGGATATACTTGGTTGGTAATTGTTTTCCTCAGTCTGATGGATTTTCTCACCAAACTTGACTGATATCAGAGTGGTTAGGGCAATTAATAATCCTAGAAAATCAATTGTTAAAATCCCTTGTAGATGGATTACATCCAAAATTGCACCTGCAATTAAAGGTCCGACAATCTGCTGAATCCCCATAGATAGTTGTACCATCCCGCTGGCTCTTGATAGTTCTTCTGCGGGAACCAAAGAGGTAATGGCGGCTTTATACGCAGGGTTACTGAATGTGCCAATTATGGAGGCAAAAATGTTGATTAAATAAATTTGCCAGATTTCTATGTGACCAATAGTCGCAATAATCAACAAACTTAGAGTCAGTACTCCTATAATAATGTGAGCAATAATCATTGTCATGCGTCGATCCCATTTATCCACCAAGGTTCCTGCTACAGGGGAAATAATGATCGGTGGTATGGTGCAAGTTAGCATGAGTAAGGCGAACTGTGTGGCTGAACCTGTTTGCCTAAATACAGATATATTGAGAGCAAAACTGGTCATAGAGATACCAATCAGGTAAAATAGTTGTCCCAGCCAAATTATTCTGAAAATAGACATGTTGACATAAACGTAGTAAATTTTGCTCGAATAGTGTTATGATGGTTGTATATTGTCGTGTATGAGGATATTTCCGCCTTTTCACCGTTTTGGGGGATTGTGAGGTACACCTATTTTATGAGCTTGGTGTTCTCCAAAACTGACAACTTTGGTAATTTACCAGTGGGAGAACTACTATACAAGTTTTATGAGTGTAAACCACTAGACTAGTATAACTCAATAACTCAAAAATAACCCATTCAAATGAGTAAATTTAAACCACAAGCAGTGTCACAGTTTTGGGCGATCGCCAAACTTTATTGGTTAGAAGGTGAAAAACGACCTGCAATCGTTCTACTTCTGCTAATGGGTATTTTGCTATTAGGTAACACCCAAGTTAAGGTCTTTTTAAATGGTATTCAAGGAGACTTAATTTCTGCCTTGTCATCTCGCGACAGTAACAGATTTTGGCAAGGTATAGGAGTTGCTTTTTTAGGCATTATTCTGTTTGGATGTTTAAACTCTGCCTATGGTTATCTGCGAGAGATGATAAATATATATTGGCGCAGATGGTTAACAGCTCATTTTCTTGGTGAATATTTTCGGGATCGTGCTTTTTATGAATTGAACAATTTTGATAAAGAGATTGATAACCCAGATCAACGCATTTCTGAAGACATTACCAACTTTTGTCAACAATCGGTTCAATTTTTAGTCAACTGTGTAGAGTCAATTTTTGTAGTAGTTGCTTTTAGTTTTATTCTGTGGTCAATTTCACCAAATCTAGTTTTAGTCTTAATTATTTATTCCCTACTAGCCTATACAATTACTATAGCTTTTTATGGCAAGAAATTAACTAGGCTAAACATTGAGCAGCTAAGAAAAGAGGCAGATTTTCGTTTCAGTTTAATTCGCATCCGAGAAAATTCTGAATCCATAGCCTTTTACAATGGAATTTTGCCAGAATCAAGGAAAGTTAAAGAGATATTTAACCTGGCATTTAAAAATTTTCAGAAACTAATTCTTTGGTCAGAAATATACCTAAATATTTTTAAATATCAATTTGGTTATCTTCCCTGGATTATTCCGGCATTAATTTTGGGTCAACAAGTGCTATCAGGTGAGATTGAAGTGGGCAAAGTTACAGAAGCTGGAGGTGCCTTTGGCCAGGTAGCATTTTCAGTCAATTTGATTATGTATCAATTTGAGAAATTTACAAAATTTGCCGCAGCAATTAATCGCTTGTATGTCTTTCATGAATATTTCCAACGTCCAAAAAAACCAAATGCTGACAGAGATAAAATTGGCATCACTAAAGATA
This sequence comes from Cylindrospermopsis raciborskii Cr2010, assembly GCF_003367075.2. NCBI lineage: Bacteria > Bacillati > Cyanobacteriota > Cyanophyceae > Nostocales > Aphanizomenonaceae > Cylindrospermopsis > Cylindrospermopsis raciborskii. The sequence goes on along the minus strand of NZ_CP065936.1, from coordinate 3,542,685 downwards.
ATTATTTAGGTTTTAGAAATCTAACTTTATACACTCCTAACTACGAAAAAATCCTGTTTGAAAATTTTTCCTTGGAAATTCAACCCAATCAAAGCCTTTTGATTATGGGGGATAGTGGTTGTGGAAAAAGTTCTTTGTTGCGAGCATTGGCGGGATTATGGAAATCAGGAAGCGGCGAAATTGTCCGCCCTGAACTATCAGAAATTTTATTTTTGCCTCAGCGTCCTTACATGATTTTAGGCACTCTCAGAGAACAGCTAATTTATCCATATAACCACACTGATATTAGTGATGAAGAACTTTATCAAGTAGTTGAAAAAGTTGGTTTATCCTACCTGATAGAAAGATTTGGAGGTTTAAATAGAGAGCAAGATTGGAGTGAAATTCTTTCCCTGGGGGAACAGCAAAGATTAGCCTTTGGCAGACTTTTAGTTGCCAAACCCAAATATGTTATTTTAGACGAAGCTACCAGTGCTTTAGATTTAAAAAATGAAGAAAAGTTGTACAATTTTTTGATAAGTATGAATACAACCTTTGTTAGTGTTGGACATCGACCCACCCTAAAAAAATTCCATCAAGTAGTTATTAACATGTCAGGAGATTCCCCATGAGTCGTGTAATGTTCTTCAATGTTTCAGCACCGGGCCATATCATCCCAACTTTTGGACTGGTTAAAGAATTAATTGACAGAGGCGAAGAGGTAATTTACTATGAAGTACCTAGCTTTGAAGGAGAAATATTATCCTTTGGTGCCAAGTTTCGCCCTTATCCAACCCTAAATCCTGAAACAGCGCCACCTGCAGAAAATGAAATGTCTTTAGTTCCCTCGTTAATCTGGTGTGCCCATCAGATGCTCCCAGAATTAATAGAGTCTGTGAGTAAAGAGAAACCAGATTATATTATTCATGATTCCCTATGTCTTTGGGGGAGATTATTGGGGCAAATTCTCAATATTCCCGCCATAAATTCTATCTCTACAGCTGCTTTTACCCCCCAAACATTTTATGAATGTCCGTGGTTGAGAAAAAAACTGCCCTTTTTTTTAAAACAAGCTGCAGAGGGTATGAAATATTATCGAAAATACCAAAAAGAATTGCGGTTAACCTATGGACTGCCACCAATTAAGTTTGTAGATACATTTACCAATATTGAACCGTTAAACTTATGTTACTTGCCAGTAGAACTGCAACCCTATCACTATAAGTTTAATCAGTTTAGTCAGCAATTTCATTTCGTTGGACCTTGTAACCTTATAAGGGGTATCGAATTTGATTTTCCTTTGGAAAAACTACAAAAGGACAAGGTAATTCTTATTTCTTTTGGCACTGCTCACGATCCAGGAGTGAGATTCTATCAGAACTGTATTCAGGCATTTGGTAATATTGATGCTCAAGTAGTAATGATATTAAGTCCTACCATAGATGTAAGTGTTTTGGGGGATATTCCCGAAAACTTTATCATCAGACCCAATGGCACGGTTCCTCAATTAAAAATTTTAGAACGTGCCAGTTTGTTTATTATGCACGGAGGAGCTGGTGGCACAAGAGAAGCTATTTCCTATTCAGTACCGATGATTGCAGTACCACAAACCTATGAGCAGGAAATTATTTCTCGTCGTATTGAGGAGCAGGGTGCAGGAATTATGATGTTTTTAAAAGACAGTACGGTAGAAAATCTACGACAAACTGCACAGCAACTTTTAACTAATAATTCTTTTAGAGTTAATCTTCGTCGATTGGGCGATGCCTGTCATGCTGCTGGTGGAGTTAAAAGGGCAGTGGATGAAATTTGGCATTACATGACAAGCAAGCTATAACCCCCAATTAAAAATTGTCTGCTCATGATTGATTTCTAGTTCCAGCGGCTAACATTTTTGGTAAAAATCTCTTTCAAAATATCAGTTATTGTGTAACTTAGCTCCCAACGAGGATAATGATTTTTAAATTTTTGAACATCACTAATCCACCAAATGTGGTCGCCTATGCGGTTCACTTCTATGTATTGCCAGTTCAGCTTTTTGTCAGTAATTGCTTGGCAGTGCTGAACCGCTTCCAACATTGAGCAATTACTAAAACGACTTCCACCTATGTTGTATACTTCACCAACTCGCGGGTTTTGGTAAAAATGGTAAAAGGCATTTACTAAATCGTAGCTGTGGATATTATCACGAACCTGCTTGCCTTTGTAGCCAAGTATCTGATAAGGTTCGCCGGTCATTGTACATTTCATCAGGTAAGATAAAAAGCCGTGTAGTTGAGTACCAGAGTGGCTTGGTCCTGTCAAACATCCTCCTCGAAATGCAACGGTCTTCATGTTGAAATAGCGTCCATATTCCTGCACTAGTACGTCCGCCGCTAACTTTGAAGCTCCAAACAAAGAGTGCATAGAATGATCTATACTCATGTTTTCATCAATTCCTTGGTAGTACGGATGGGTTTGGTTAATTTCCCAGCGCAGTTCTTCTTCTAGTAACGGTAAGCGATTCGGAGTATCTCCATAGACTTTGTTGGTCGAGCAAAAGATAAAGACCGCATCCGGAGAGTATTGCCGCGTGTTTTCTAATAAAACTAAAGTGCCATTGGCATTGACGGAAAAGTCGGTATAGGGATCTTTAGCCGCCCAATCGTGGGATGGTTGAGCCGCAGTGTGAATGATCAAACCAATATCTGTACCATAGGTTTTAAAGATGTTGGATATGCTTTCGGAAGCCCGAATATCAACGTTATGGTGAATGTATTGATCACCATATTCCTCTAAAAGGCGATCACGATTCCATTCGGTTGAAGCACCTTCTCCAAAGAAAAAAGAGCGCATATTGTTATCAATGCCAACCACGCTAAATCCACGCTTGCAGAAAAATCGAACTGATTCAGAACCAATTAATCCAGCTGAACCTGTTACTAAAACGATCGTCATGATTATTATCCCTCTAAATGTATCAGACACTGTTACATTACATTTCATCGAGCCACCCAATCGGCGATCGCCTTAAAATTTATCGCATTATACCGCTCTTTCACTCCCAGGAACTATCATGAAATTAAACCAGAATAAAAATGAGGAAGCTCTATGCCCTTACAGTTAACCATTACCTACCCTGATACCTTTCCTGATGCTTTAGGTAGCACCAAAGAGCAATTTGAGCAGGAGGCTAAATGGGCAATGGCAATCAAACTTTTTGAAATGAAGCGGATTTCATCTGGTATGGCTGCTAGTTTATTAGGCGTAAACAGAACTACCTTTATAATGAAACTTGCTGATTACAATATTCCGCTTATTGACCTAACAGAAGAAGAATTATTATCTGATTTAGCAAATGCCTAAAACCGAGAAAATCGTCATCAACACATCTCCCTTAATTGCCCTAGTTGCTGCTTGGGGTGATTTAACTATTTTATCATCATTATATGAAGAAATATTTGTCACTTTTGAAGTCTGTCAGGAAATTCTTCAAGGTGGGTCAGTAAACTTTGCCGTTTCTGAATTTAACCATGCTAGTTGGCTAAATAAGCAGAGAATTCCTTTGACCATCACCCCCTTTCTCCTCAATTCTTTAGATTTAGGGGAAGCATCCGTCATCCAGTTCGCTCTCGATAATAACCTAACAACAGTCTGTATTGATGAATCTGTAGGCAGAAGAATTGCCCGATTAAACGGACTTAACTTAACTGGTTCTATTGGAATTATACTGAAAGCCAAACAACAAAATCCATCTCTTTCCGTGAAAGAAGCTATTAAGAATATGCTTAGTCACAAGATTAGATTGAGTCAAGTTGTCATTGATTTTGCTCTCAAACAAGCAGGGGAGGAAGAATAAATGGCAACACCCAGTTGCCAAACCTAAATATGTTATTTTACACGAAGCTAACAGTGCTTTAGATGTGAAAAATAAAGAAAATTTGTACTATACCACATGAAACCTCAGTCGCACTAAATGTATCAGGTATTCTATATACTGTCGCCAAGTCACTTTGCTTGCTCCTTCTTGACGTTCCTGAAACACATAGCCAACCTCAATAATATGGTTAATCTCACCTCGCCCCAGGACTTCAATTAAAATCTTATAGCCCAAAGGACTCATTAATTTCTGTGCGATCGCCTTTCGACGCACTAAGAAATAACCACTCATCGGATCGGAAACCCGACTGACGATATCAGGCAAAATCAGCAGTCCTAAAAATTGCGCTCCCCGTGACAAAAACCGCCTATGCCATTGCCAATCACTGGTTCCACCTCCAGTTATATTACGACTGGCCACGGCAATATCTGCTTCTTGATCCATCGCTTTCAATAACTTGAGTAATACTTCTGGTGGATGCTGTAAATCACCATCAATTACTCCTAGTATTTCCCCTTGAGCTATCTGCCAACCTCTAATTACTGCTGTAGATAGGCCTCGTTCTCCCTGACGACGCATCACCCGCAGACGGGGGTAATCTTTGGTTAGTTCCTGAGCAATTTCCCAGGTGCGATCATAGCTATCATCATCCACCACAATCAATTCGTAATTATCTACTAAGGCCTCATTGAGCAAATCACTCAAGAGATAGACCACTGCCAAAATGTTTTTGCTTTCGTTATAGGTCGGGATAACCAATGACAAATAAACTGGCTTAACTGATGATGAAACTTCCGACAATGCGGTAATTTCTAGGCTTCCAGAAGGGGCTAATACTAAGTCCTTACTGCTATTATTGGTCATGATTCTTTTTTCTCCATCACCTGCCAATTAAACCTCATGTTCATACCAAAATTCCAGGAAATCACACAAATGATGGCTATCAATTTGGCTAGATAAGCATTTATAGCAAACTTATAAACCAAAAAGTTCACAATTAAACTATTGAGAATTAAACCCAACAAACAAATTAAGTTAAACTTAAAAAACCTTTGTAATCTGTGACTGTTGTCTAAAACTAAATTTTCTTTCTGAACTACGTCACCAAATGTCCAAATATCATTCCAGAAGAAATTATTAATGATTGCTAATTCGGTTGATAGCATCGAACTAGGAGTTAGGTTTAAACCTAATAGGCTATGTAGAAAATAAAAACCTCCTAGATCCACTATTACACCGCTAAAACCCACCAACGCAAAACGAATTAACCGACTAATAAATATTCCGTACCGACTTAAGCTAATTTTATTTATCATACTGTTGATTTACTAACTTTTATTTAATATTGCTCTAAACCTTCTTCTCAAATCTCCATAAACCTCCTACAGTTACTGAGTGATTAGTGGTAATTTTTTGTATTGTTTTCATACAATAGTTTTGATTATCCTTTAGTTTACGAAATAAATGACTATTGTTATCTACAAAAAAAATCTGATTATAATTCTCCGGAATTACTAAAGGTTCAACATCTTTATTCGTTAGCAGAGAAATTCCTGGGGAATAATGAGTCAAAGCTAATATTCCTCCCAAATGTACAGCAGCATTATTTATTACCAATAAAGGTGAGTCTGCTTCGTTAATAGCCTGAATTGTTTCCATGATAAATGTGCTACCTGATTGCGTCCACGAATTTTGGGACTGAAAGAATTTGACATCAGAAACTAGTCCGGAAAAAATAAGTAATACCATCATTAATTGGGCTATTTTTCTCCGCCAAGTCTTTTCTTGTAAAATTGGAAAGGCAAAACTTAAAATATATGCTATGGCAATTTCTAAACAGATATACAAGGGCAATTCATATCGTACTTGTATGGAACGAGATCCACCCAAAATTATATCATATAAGATCAATAATATACTAGGAAATCCCCCTAGACAAAAAAGAAAAAGATAAGTTTCATTTTTAATATCCTTACAAAAACAAAATATGAGATAGCTTATTAAAAATAAGCCGAAGATCAGGGAAATAAGAGTATAGTACAAAGCCCCTTCATCAGAAAAATAACTAAAGGATCCTAATGGTTTAGCCAAACCAAGATCAAAAAATGTCCTAGTAGCTCGAACAAGAAAAACGGCAATTAACTCTAAGGGAATATCCGTATATCTAACACTGTAGCCAGAAATTAATGATACTCCTGTATCGAGATGATTTATGAATACAATTAGCCAAGGTAAAAATATCAACAAAGCTATGATTGTATAAATTATATAGTTAATCAAGGTTTTGGTGAGACGAAACTGTTGTTGAATAATCACATAAATTCCGTGAGATATAATCATGAAACCTGTTAATAAGTGGGTATATAGTCCCAGAATCAAGGTTAGGCTATACAAAACCCAGCTGAGTGTATTTTCTTTTCTGATGGATCTCAATAAAGCAGTACTGGATATGAGAATTTCTACCATCCATAAAGCATATTGGCGAGCCTCTTGAGCAAAATATAGCTGTAAGGGAGAAACAGCAATTAATCCCATTGCTATCCATGCCACAATTCCAGACTCAAACAACTCTAAACATATCCAAAATACACCCGGAAATATTAACAAACTAATAATTGCCGATAAACTCCTTATTCCCGTGGGGGAATCACCAAATATCTGGGCCCATAGTCTGACCATAATGTAGTACAATGGGGGATGTTGGGGGTCTGAGGTGATTAAATAATTAACTGTATCACTTACATGCTTTTCTGGACTTATGTGTTGATACTTTTGAAAGTTATTGATAGGAATTATGCCTTCATGTTCAGAAAGTTCCTTTTGTAACTCAACTAATGTGTGTCCAGAAATTGCTACAGATGTCCAGTTTTCGTCGCAGCAGTAAATTTTTTTGTCTAAACTTACCCAGCGACAGAAAATACTTAGTCCTATCAGAACTACTACTGCAATTTTTAACCAAGTTGGTGTTTTTGTTTTTAATTCTAAATTTGGCATTTGTCCTAATTTCCTAACGACTTTTTTTGAAGCGATCGCTCAGTACCTAAAATTTTCATCTAAAGTAGAACTCAATTTTGTCTAGCCGTCCTCCAATTGTTTTTTTGTGGTTCTCCCGAAAGTTTTGGTTCATAAATTAAATTTTGCCTTTAAATAAAGATCGAAAAAACCAGTATGGTTCTAACATCAACCCGAATAAAAACCTGGCTATTTGGTGTTTTCTAGGTAACCAAGAAGTGGTCATGTGATGTATAGTATAAGTCTCTGGGTTAACGTGACTCTTGAAGATTTTACCATTAAGTTCCATGGGTGCACCTGGCTCAAAAATATATCCTGGACAGACTAGAACATTAGAATTTTGATCAAATTTACCCCCAACCACGCAGTCGTTAAGCATAATTGGTCCAGTACTATGTCCAACATAAAGTGGCATTATTTTATGGTCTGAGTTATGTTGACGGTTTTTTAATTCCTCAAACACTTTCAACCACAGAGGATGCTTGGGAATACTACCCATAATTGCATTACTAAAACCTACCAACTTGGATAGAATAAGCTCGAAATCTGCCAATAAATTATCCAGTGGTTTTATACTTTCTACATCCATATCTAAGTAAAACCCACCATAGTGATAGAGTATGAAATAACGTATGGCATCACGACGCTGAATATCATGAGGATAAGCATCAAATACTGGTAGGAACCAGGGATAATTATCTGTCATAAATCCTCTAGCTTTGCGTTCATCCCAAAATTGGTATTCCCAATGGGGATGATTTTGTAAAACTGTTTGTTGATAACGTCGATATTTTTCCGGTACTGCTGCTGCTCCTAGAAAAAAAATTTGATGGATAATCTGGGGAATTTTACTCATTTCATTCTAAGTAATTTAGTTTTTTTGTTTAATAGATTTTTTAGTCATATTTAAGCAGATTTTTACTCAATGCCAATGACCTAATTAGTTAAGGAGTGTTTACTAATGTAGCCATGATTTCCGTGACCAAATTTTCCACTTCAGGTTCTTTTAACATAGTTTGATGTTCACCCATAACGCGACAAACTTGGACTTTTTGAGTGGTTAACTTTTGCCATCCAACAGTGGGGTCATTGGGAAATTTAGCTGCTAGGGAGGGAGTTATAAATAGTGTAATATTAGACCTATTTACAGGTGGTTGATAGACTACACTAGCGCGTAAATTAGCCTTATAAACCTTAATGAGACGAGCAATTAAACTATTTCCTGAGTTGGGTGGAATCAGATTATGTTGTTCTAATGTTTGTGCAACATAGTCTAACTGGGAATCTTGATCCAAACTAGAAATTGTCTGATAATTGATAGTCACATTTTTATTAAAAAATAATGCTATTTGCTCCACCATAAAACAAATAATTCCTGCATTATCCTCCAAAGAAGCTATAGTTTCATCCGTTGGCATAGGTGGATGGGTATCTATAATCAATACGCGCTCAATTTGTTCTCCCATAGCTTCCAATTGACTAGCCATGGCAAAGGCAATTAATCCCCCTAAAGAATGTCCACCTAATAAGTAAGGTCCATGGGGCTGTATTTCTCGAATGGTATGAATGTAGGTATTTGCCATTTCTTCAATGCTTTCTAAGGGTGATTGTTTACCATCTAATCCAGGTGACTGAATAGCATAGATGGGCAGTTTTTTACCCATACCTACAGCCAATTTTTCAGCTAGAACCGAATAGGATAAACCATAACCTCCTGCTTGGTGGACTAAAAATAAAGGTAGCAAATCGCCTTGAGTTTGCAGAGGAATTAGAATATCTGAATGATTGCTTGCTTTTTGGTGATCTTGGTCTAACAATAGGGCAATTTTCTCTATAGTCCCCTCTCTAAATAGAGAAACCACAGGTAAATTACATTTTAACTTTTGCTCAATAGCAGCTATCAATCTGATGGCTAAAAGAGAATGACCACCTAAATCAAAAAAGTTTTCAGTTACACTTATTGGACTGACTTGGAGAATTTCCTCCCATATTTCTACTAGTTTATATTCTAAAAGTGTGCGAGGGGAAACATGTTGATGAGCATCAAAATTCCTGTTTATATTCAACCCAGCCAATAGCTTCCTATCAATCTTCCCATTTGGTGTCATGGGTAGATGGTCTAAAACTATAAAACTGTTAGGTATCATATAATCGGGTAACTTTTCTTTGAGGAAATCACGTAACACACCCGAAGAGGTAAATTGCTTTTCTGTGCTTACATAATAAGCAATTAAACTGTTAGTGGCAGATGAGTCTCCAGAAATAACTACAACTGCATTCAGTACATTGGGATGTTGAGTCAATACAGCTTCAATTTCTCCCAGTTCAATGCGGAAACCGCGTATTTTAACTTGGTGGTCAATGCGTCCTATAAATTCAATGTTTCCATCGGGAAGGTAACGAACTAAGTCTCCTGTTTTATAAAGACGTGAATCTGGATTATCGCTAAAGGGATGAGCAATAAACTTATCTCTAGTTAATTGCGGAAGTTGGCAATAACCACGTGCTAGTCCCATACCACCTATGTATAGTTCACCTGGAACCCCAATGGGAACTGGTTGTAAGTGAGCATCAAGAACATAAGTTTGTGTATTAGCGATGGGACGACCAATGGGAAGCATATTTTGTTTAATATAGTGATTGTTTTCTTTTGTGAAGCTTAAAAAAGTAGCATCAATACAGGCTTCCGTAGGTCCATAGAGGTTGTGAAAGTTAACATTTAGTTTGCTCAATAAATTTTCTACCATAGCTACTGGTAAAGCTTCACCCCCACAGAAGATATGTGTTAAGGAATGACAATTTTCTATCTCCCCATATTCTAGGAACATTTGTAGTAAGGAAGGAACCATTTGTAGAACTGTTACTTGTTGCTCACAAATTAATTTCAACAGGTAAGAAACATCCTTGTGTCCATCTTTTTCGGCAATTATTAACTGTCCACCTGTTAATAGAGGTGCGTAAAATTCCCATACAGAAGCATCGAAACTAAAAGGTGTTTTTTGTAATACTTTTTCCCTTTCCCCAAAACTAAAGGTTTTTTGCATCCACAACATGTGATTACAAATAGCACTATGGCTTATCATCACTCCTTTGGGTTGACCAGTCGAGCCAGATGTGTAGATAAGATATGCAAGATTTTCTACTACTAAATTAGTAGAGGGATTATGTGTATCCTCTTGAGCAATAACTTGCCATTCCTTATCTAGGCAAATGATTTGGTGCGGAGGTAAAATATCTAGAGTTGTGACCTGGTTTTCTTGTGTTAATAATAGAGAAATTCCAGCATCTACTAACATAAAGTCAAGACGTTCCCGGGGATAATTGGAATCCATGGGAACATAAGCACCACCAGCTTTTAAAATTCCCAGTAAACCAATTACCATTTCTAATGAACGCTCCATACAAATTCCTACCAATACATCTGGTCGGACACCACGGGATTGTAAATAATGGGCCAATTGATTAGCTCTTTGATTTAATTGAAAATAGGTAAGACTTTGATTTTTAAAAACTACAGCTACATTATTAGGTGTTTTCTCTACTTGTAATTCAAACAATTGATGCAGGCACTTATTTTGTTGATACAAAGGGTACTCAAATTGCGTTTGATTCCATTGAAAGAGTAGTTGATTTTTCTCGTGGCTAGTAAGTACAGGTAAATGAGTAATTGGTTTTTGTGGTTCAGCAATAATACCCTTTAATAGAGTTTCAAAATGACCGATCATTCTATTAATTGTTTCTAGTGCAAATAAATCTGTCCTATATTCCCATGTTCCATCAATTCCCTGTTCAGTTTCCGTCATTAACAAGGTCAAATCAAACTTCGCTAATCTTTGTTCCAATCTCCAAGGAGCTAGTTGTAAGTTAGGTAGTTCCAACTTATTCATAGGTGCATTTTGCCAGACGAACATTACCTGAAATAATGGATGCTGACTGAGATTTCTTTGTGGATTTATTTCCTCTACTATCTTTTCAAAGGGTACATCTTGATGAGCATAAGCTTGTAGAGTTTCTTCCTTAGTTCTAGAGAGTAAGTTGATAAAATTAGGATTACCACTCAAGTTATTTCTGATGACCAAAGTATTGACAAAAAAACCGATTAAATCTTCGGTCTGCTTACGATTACGGTTAGCAATTGGCGTACCAATTAATAAGTCTTCTTGTCCTGAATAGCGCATAAGCAAAATGCTAAATACCACCAACAAACCCATGAATAAAGTGGCACCTTGAGATTCGCATAGTTTTTTAAATTCTTGAGTGGTTTGTTGATCAACTGCAAAGTTTACAGCACTACCTTGATAACTCGGAATTGGGGAACGAGGGTAATCTGTTGGTAGTTCTAAAATTTGATTTGCACCTGTTAGTTTTTGTTTCCAGTAAGCTAGTTGTATAGGTAGTTGTGTTTTCTGAAAAACTTCCCGTTGCCAATTGGCAAAATCTCCATACTGTATGGATAGAGGGGGTATAGATGGGATATTTCTTTGACAGATGGCCGTGTAGAACAAGGATAACTCTTTAACCATGACTCCCAAAGACCAACCATCAGCGATAATATGGTGTATGACCAACAACAAAACACTAATATTGTCAGATAATTGATAGAGATGGATACGTAGTAATGGTAGCTGTTTAAGATTAAAGGGAGTAATAACCACTTCTTGTATTGACCTTCTCAATGTTTCTTGTTGGGTTTGAAAGTCTAAACAACTGAGATTTGTTATGGTTAATTTTAATTCCAACCAGTCATGAACTGTCTGAATTGGGGATCCTTGCAGATTATCGAAAGTTGTGCGCAACACCTCATGACGTTGAATAATATTTTGCCAGCTTTCTCGTAGTGCATCTACATTTAAATCTCCTTCTAAATGAAAAGCTACTGATATATTATACGCGGCATTTTCTTTTTCTAATAGATCTAAAAACCAGAGTCGAGATTGGGAGAAAGAAAGGGGTAAATTTTCTCGGTTAGAAACAGGAATAATATCTTCTGGGCCTGTTTTAGTAGTATTTACATTAATTAAACAGTCAATTTCGTCTCCTAACCGAGCAATGGTTGAATATTCAAAAATTGACCGTAAAGGTAAGGCTACATTAAATTCCTCCCTAATACGAGACACCAATTTAGTTGCTAAAAGTGAATGTCCTCCCAAATGGAAGAAATCCTCCGTAACGCCAATTTTATCAATTCCTAAAACATCCATCCATAGTTGAGATAGTTTCTGTTCCGTAGGAGTTTTAGGTAACACCAGGGATTGTTGATTAATTGTTAAATCCCGATCTGGTATGGGTAGGGCACGTCTGTCCAGCTTACCACTGGGGGTAAGAGGGAAATTTTCTAAAATCATAAAGGCCGAGGGACACATATATTCTGGTAATTTCTCCTCTAACCTTTGCTTCAATTGAGAAATTAGGAATTTGGTAAATCTACTTTGGAGGGGATCAATCCAATATGGGTGATCATCTCGATCCAATGAATCACTTAAATCATTGATAATTGGCATTGATGGTACCATGAATTTTTTGTGGCTCACAGGATAAAAACATACATCAAAACAATCTACTTTTCCCGGTGAATAACTAATACTTACTTCCGAACCAATTTCTTGAGCAATAGCATAAAAATCTGCTGGATTGAACCCTTTTGGCTCATGAATGTTATTGAGCACAGTTCTTAATTCACCAATGGTTTTTTGTTCATTTTCGTGGCTGTTTTTTAACATCCATTGGTAAATGGCAGCATCTTTACTTAGCCGACCATTAGGTACACTATGCCAACCGATAGATCTCATTTCAATAACTTGCTGTTTTAAATCCGTCAATTGTAAATTGTCAGTCTCCCAATCTCGCCAGATAATTTCTGGTGGTTGTTCTGTTGATATACCTAACTTATGTAAGATCACATCATAACGGTATTTAGTCAGCTCATTTTCATTATTTTCCGACTTAATTTGAATTTCTACAGCTGTTAAGTCAGGAAATGATTTTCTTAAATCAGTGAAGAAATGCGGAGCAATAATTAATTCGTTCTCTTTTTTTGCAATGCGTCTAACCTGAGTTTTAAATGTTTCACAATCAGTGTTGTCATTAGCCTGAAAATAAGCAACGCTAGCGTAGAAATAATTTGACAGTGACAAATTTCGATTATCACCAATAAATAAACTTCCTCCGGTTTTTAATAATTGCCAAACACTTTTAATGACCTGTTGCAAATACTCAATTGATGGAAAATATTGCGCAACAGAGTTAATAACAACAGTGTCAAAATAACCAGTGGGAATTTCTGAAAAATCAATTGCTTCCCTAGTTAGTAGGTTGACGTTTTTTAGAGAGCGGTTTTTAACAATAGTATCCAGGCGATTAATTGCAGCTTGGGAAAAATCCGTTCCCCAGTAAGATTCTACTTGGGGAGCAATATTTAATAAAATCATACCCGTACCGCAACCAATTTCCAAAACTTTCCTAGGCTTGAGGGATTGTATTCTCAGTAGAGTATTGTTGAGCCATTGGCGCATTTCAACCCCAGGAATGGGCTGATTACTATAGCTGCTATTCCAACCAATAATATTAAAGTCTTCTTCAGTTTCCCCTGAGGTTATATTATAGGTATCATTAAAGGTATATTGCCATTCCTGAGTTTGTTCTTGTGTTAAAGTTTCAGTATTAGCAATTTGATTTATAGGAATTATGTAAGCATCCAACCTCACATCTTCTTTGCTTTCCTCTCTGGCAATTACCAGGGCATCTCTTACTTCTGGGTGACTTTTAATAAGTGCTTCAATTTCACCTAATTCTATGCGAAACCCACGAATCTTAACCTGATGATCATTGCGTCCTATATATTCAATGTTTCCATTATCCAGAAAACGGGCTAAATCACCGGTTTTATAGAGACGTACCGATGTGAGATCATTGGTGGCAAATGGGTTGGGAATCATCCGTTCTGCTGTTAGTTGAGGACGGTGAAAATAACCACGAGTAACACCTGCACCACCCACATACATTTCTCCTACAACACCTATGGGAACAGGTTGCAGATGACGATCTAAAATATATAAAGAAAGGTCAGGAATTTGTTTACCAATTAAACTGCCTGATCCTTTTTTGACATCCTTAAAAGTAAGGGGAAGGTAGGTTACATGAACTGTAGTCTCCGTAATTCCGTACATATTTACAAGTAGTGGAAACTGATCATCGTGCCTTTCAAACCAGGGTTCTAAACTAGCTAAATCCAATGCTTCACCACCAAAAATCACATACCGTAATTCTAATTCTCCCTCTCGACAGAGTGTGGATTCTGCCTGGATTAGTTGCTGAAAAGCTGAGGGGGTTTGATTTAAAACCGTAACTTTTTCTTCGCACAGTAAGTTATAGAATTCCTCCGGTGATCGACTGATTAGATAGGGGACGATCACTAAAACACCACCATAGAATAATGCCCCCCAAATTTCCCAAACTGAGAAATCAAAAGCACAGGAGTGAAAGAGTGTCCAAACATCCTTGGCGTTAAATTTAAACCACTTCTCAGTCGATAACATTAACCGCACCACATGACGATGGGTAACCACAACTCCTTTGGGTTTTCCCGTGGAACCAGAGGTATAAATAATGTAAGCAGCGTTATCGGGAAGAATTAATACTTCCGGTTCTGTTGTTACCTCTTGAGTGAATTCAGACTTGTATTTATCAATAAATATAGTAAGTATGTTATTATTGGTAAAATCAAATGGTATTTGAGCTTCAAATTCGCTGTGGGTTAGCAGAACTCTAATTTGACTATCTTCCAACATATAGGTTATACGATCCCTTGGATAGTTGGGGTCAAAGGGAACGTAAACACCTCCAGCTTTCAAAATTGCGATAATCCCTATGACCAAATCCAATGACCGAGATAACCATAGTCCCACTCTTGCTTCCGGTTTTACTCCAACACGCATTAAATAGTGTGCTAATTGGTTGGCACGATAATTTACTTCTGAATATGTCAGTCTTTCTTGCCCAAATATTAGTGCGGTTTGCTGAGGACGCAATTTGGCCTGCTCAGTAAATATATCATGCAAACAGAAATGCACGGGAAAAGTTTGTGCAGGTTGAGACGGTGCCAAAACAGCTATTTCTTCTGAGAGCAAAAAAGGTAAGCGACTAACTGGTATCTCGGGTTGAGCAAGTACGCTCTCTAACAGTTGACAAAAATGACGGGCAAGCCTTTCTACAGTTTCTCTTTTCAACAAATCAATGTTGTACGATACAGCTCCATTTAAAGTGTCTTCCGTTTCGGTAATGAACAGTTCTAAGTCAAAACGTGCTGCTTCCTGAGTTGCTAATATGCAAACTTCCAAATCACCAGTACCAAACTGCGGTTTAGGTGCGTTTAATAGGGTAAAAGCAATCTGAAATAAAGGATTTCTACTGGTGTCCCTTGGTAAATTCAATTTTTCGACTAAAGTTTCAAAGGGAATTTCTTTATGCTCAAAAGCAGATAAAATTGTTTTCTTTACGGTTTTTAATAAGGAATTAAAGTTAGGTTCATCGGCTAAGTTAGTACGAATTACTAACATATTGACGAAAAAACCAATTAGGTTTTCTGAGTCCGATGGACGGTTAGCAATCGAAGTCCCTACGGCTATATCTTCCTGTCCAGTGTAACGGGAAAGTAAAGTTTGGAATACAGCCATCAGAAACATAAATAAGGTTGCACCCTCTTTTACGATAAAGTTGCGGATCCTATTGGTTGTTTCTTTTGATATCTCAAATTTAATTAAGCCTCCGCGAAATGTTTGTAATCGCGGTCTGGGAAAATCCAAGGGGAACTGTAAAGTTGGCAATTGGGCTAGTTGTTTTTCCCAATAGGTCAGGCTTTTTTCTAAAATATTAGAATTCTGGAAATTTCCTTTTTGCCACAGGGCATAATCTGTATATTGGAATTTTAATTCTGGTAATGCCATTGGAGTTTTGGAAATTTCTGCCTGATAAAGCATAGCAATTTCTTCCAGAATTATGCCAACGGACCAAGCATCAGCAATAATATGATGTAGGTTAATACTAAGAATATGTTGTTTTGACTCAATTTTAAACAGTTGGGCACGGATCAGGGGACCTGTTTGCAGGTTGAACTGATGATCACTTTCATGACGAGCAATTTCAGCTATTATTTCTGGTCTTTTATCCTCACTCCTATCATTGCTCCAATCTTCCAGTCTTAATTCAGTTGCACTATTAGCATGGATTTTCTGCCAAGGCTCTCCATCAACATCCATAAATGTAGTTCGCAGGCTTTCATGACGTTGTTGTAACTGCTTGAATGCAACCCGTAAAGCTGTTATATTTAGTGTTCCTTTCAGATCAAAAATAGAACAAATGTTATAAGCTGAGGATGTAGGTTCTAATTCATAGAGAAACCATAGTCGTCTTTGTTGAAAAGAAGTGGGCGCTTCCGTGGATCCTACACGGGGAACTACTTCCTTGATTTCTAGTTCAATTCCTTCTTCTTCCAATAGCAATCCCAATAGATCTATATCATCCGCTTGTGAAAAGTTTGTCATATTAACTCTGTCTATATTTGCCTGTTGGCTGTCAATAAAATGAATCCCACAAAACAGTCTCACATAATGCCAATTGTGTCAATAGTTTTCCAAAAATTCACCTGAAAAACTTAAAAAAAAGAATGATAAGTTTTTATTATAGTTTGCAACATAAGCTTTGTATTATCTTATCGCTGTTAGATCTTGTTTTAGTTGAAGAGAGCTGTTGGGAAATAAAAGCATATTTCCGGATGACAGAACTTCCCCCATCCCGATTGAATTTATGCTGCATCTAAATAGAAGTTCCATAGCCCTGCACTGACCAACATCAATTGATCATCAAAATCGGTCACACGATTCCTATATACAGAATGTACACAGTTATATCTCTTAATTCCAGAGTGAGCGTGCTCACACACAACTCGCTGACGACTGAGTTCTCGATTCTCCTCCTTTTGCTGCTGTGTTAACTCCTTACCTTTCGGTTTCTTGTGTGGTAAATGGACATTGACAAATTCTTTCTCCAACCCATGAAAACCCAAATCTCCCTCTATTGCTACTTCATCAGGAATGTATTGCACTATCTCTGATTCATGGAGTAGCCGTTTGTCATGCACTTTACCTGCTCTGGTTTTCGTCAGAATAATCACTCGTTTCTCCCTTGTGCTGACTGTAATCTGCTTGCATGTATGCCGCTTTTTCTTGCCAGAGTAATACTCTTTTTGGCGTTCTCGGTTTTGAGGACGCTGGACTGGACGCTCCGTACCATCCACAATCACCTCCTTCACATCTGGAAACCTTTTGGTGAATTCCTGCTCCTGAGTTTGCGTGCTGGCAAAACTTGCTTTTCTCCTAAAGTGGTTTCTAGCACAGACAGTAGTCGATGTACCCAATCATGAGCACAGGAGCGGTCAAAGTTGAACAACACACTCAGCAAGTCAAACGTCGGATAACATTTGCAGTACAGCAGGATATAAAATAGTTTTTCCTCTATACTTCTGAGTGTAGGCTTGCGTCCGCCCCCGGGCGCACGTTTGCGGTTTGCTAAGGAGTTGAACACGGTGCGTTCATAGGTATCAGCAAACTGAGATAACAGCTCGTTGAATGCTTGGCGGTTAAGTCCAGTCATTGCTCGTAGCAGTCGCTCTTGATTCAGGATGCGGTCTAAGTTCAACATTAATGTCACCCTACTTGTCTGCTTGATTATTATCCCTTATTTTCCAACAACTCTATTACAGGAACTAAATTTGTGAACCAGATATTACCATTATCAACAAATCAAAAAGAAATCTATGTTGATCAAATCATGTCCCCAAATAGTTGCCATATGCATATAGGCGCAACTGTGACTGTTCGTGGGATTTTTGATCGGGAAATTCTTAATTACGCGATGAGCAAAACAATTGATTGCCATCCAGGACTAAAAACAAGAATTTATGAAGTTGATGGCGAACCTTTCCAAACTATCGCAAGTCATACAAGTAATCATATTCCCTTTATTGACTTTTCTGGTCATGACAACAGTGATGAACAGGCTGAAAATTACATAAACCAGGAATTCATCAAACCCCTTACTTTTGGTGAAAATGCTACCTTAGCTGACTTTCAGTTGATTAAGGTTTGTGATGATAAGCATATAGTTTACGCTAAGTATCATCATGTTATTACGGACGGTTGGGGAGCAGCAATATTCTTTCGGGAAGTTATTAAAACTTATAATCAAATCCTCCAAGAGGGTAGGGAAGATCAAGAAACAAGAGACTGGGTAATCACAGAATATATAGAGGAGGAAACAAAGTATTTAGCATCGGATATTTTTATGCGGGATCGGCATTATTGGCAACAACGGCTCAATAATCTATCCCCGATGATTTTTCACCCTATCAAACAACCACAAGAACTTGATGGAAAAAGGCATTCTATTTACATTCCTCGTCACCAGTATGATCAAGTTGATGAGCTTTGTAAAAATGTTAAATCAAATGTGTTTCATTTTATTTTAAGCTTAATTGCTATTTACGTAAGTAAACATTATCTAAAAAATGATGTAGTTGTAGGTTTATCTTTATTGAATCGCAGTAAAAATATTTTTAAAGATGCCATTGGAATGTTTGTGAGTACCATTCCCTTTAGACTGGAAGTCGAGCAAGAAAACACAATTCATCAATTATTAGACAAGATTCGTTACTCATTACGTCAGGACTATCGCCATCAAAAGTTTCCTTTAGCGGAAATGAAACAGCTTTCTGGGTTAAAAGCCACCAGCAAGCAGCATTTATTTGAGGTTTTTCTTTCTTATGAAAGGCACGACTATGCTGACAGTTTACCTAATACCAAAACTACATGTGTTCCTCTTTATAGTCAGCAACAAAAAGTCCCCTTAATTATTTACGTGCGAGAATATGAAAAAACTGACGATGTAAAAATAGACTTTGACTATAACCTTTCTTATTTAGATGGGGAAGCAGTTGGGGAGATAGTAAGAAGTTTTGAAACTTTGTTTACCCAAGCTGCTACTAATTTGGAAATTTCGATTGGCGATCTTGCCATTTGTGATTCAGAAACTATAAACATAAGCCAACCGGACTCTCCATCAACAAAATTCTTTGCCGATGATACAGAAACACTGGTTTCTGCTTTTGAAAAGGTCGTTTCTCAATACCCACAAAATCTAGCAGTTCAATTTGATGGAGAACTTTATAAAAAGTTTCTTAGCTACACAGAATTAAATGATCAAGCCAATCGATTGGCCAATTACTTAATTAGTCAGGGGGTAAAACCAGGATCACGGGTGGGGATTTGTTTGGAGCGTTCTGAACAGATAATAGTTGCAATTTTGGCTATCATAAAAACTGGATCAGCTTATGTTCCCATTGATCCCCATGCTCCCAGTGTACGTCGCCAATTCATTGTGCAAGATAGTGGCATGACAACACTAATTACAGAAACATCCCTAATAGCAGAATTAGTCACTGAAAATATCAGTACCCTTACCATCGAATCAATCAATTTAGCACTTGCTAAACAGGCAAATACATTACCAATAATTAGTATTAAGCCGGATTTTCCTGCTTATATTATTTACACTAGTGGGTCTACGGGAACTCCCAAGGGTTGTGTTGTTACTCACAAAAATGCTATTCGTCTAATGCGTGCTACAGAACCTTGGTTTGGATTTAATGAAAAAGATATTTGGACTCTATTTCATTCCTTTGCTTTTGATTTTTCCGTATGGGAATTATGGGGTGCCTTACTATACGGTGGCAAGGTAATTGTTGTACCTTTCTGGTTAAGCAGAAATCCTGAAAAATTCCGAGAATTTCTCAGCACCGAAAAGGTAACAGTGCTCAATCAGACACCTTCAGCTTTTTACCAGTTGATTCACGCAGATCAAAGTAGCGTACAGGATATATATCTACGCTATATAATGTTTGGTGGCGAAGCTTTAAATATACAAAGCCTACAACCCTGGTTGGAAAGGTATGGGGATAAAAAACCCTACTTGATCAACATGTATGGTATTACAGAAACTACCGTTCATGTTACCTATCGTCCTATTACCCGTCAGGATTTAAAAGTTAGGGGAAGTTTTATAGGTAAGGAAATCGCCGATCTTCATATATATCTCTTGGATGAGAAATTATCACCTGTAGCTGATGGAATTCCCGGAGAAATTTATGTAGGTGGTGCGGGAGTAACTAATGGTTATTTGAATCGTCCTGCTTTAACAGCAGAAAGGTTTTTGCCCAATCCCTTTGGGAGTGGAAGAATGTACCGTAGCGGTGATTTGGCCAAGAGATTACCTAATGGGGATTTAGAGTATTTGGGCAGAATAGACCAACAAGTCAAAATTCGCGGATTCCGCATTGAGTTAGGAGAAATTCAAGCAGCTTTAATATCTCATTATCAAGTACGGGAAGCAGTAGTTATTACGGATGAATGGGAGGAAGAAAAGCGTTTAGTTGCTTATTATGTCCCAGATGAGTCTTCACCGACTGCTCATGAATTGCGTCAATACCTGAAAAATAAGTTGCCAGATTATATGATTCCCGCAGCTTATGTTAAGCTAGAGGTTCTTCCCTTGAATGTCAATGGCAAGGTTGATATTAAGGCCTTACCCATGCCAGATTGGAATTTGTTAAGGGTAGAGGAAGACTACATCGCTCCTCGCAATCTGGATGAAGAAATATTGTGTACAATAGTGGCAGAAATTCTTGGCTTGCAAAAGGTTGGCATTGATGATAATTTCTTTGAGATAGGTGGGGATTCTATTTTGGCTTTACAAGTGGTTGCTAGGGCCAAAAATGCGGGTTTTTTAATCTCTGCTGGAGAACTATATGAGTTAGCAACGGTTCGTTATTTGGCTACCAAGAAAGCTATAATTACATCTGGGGATGGGGTTAAGAAACTTCCTAACATAGGTTCTGCTCTGGTCTCTGATGCTGATAAACTGCTTTTACCACAAGATGTGGGAGATGCTTATCCCCTCTCTAGTTTACAGAGTGGAATGCTATATCATAGTGAATTAGATCCTGATTCGGCAATTTTTCATCAGATTTTCACTTTTGATCTGCAAATAGGTTATTCAGAATTGGCTTGGAAGCAAGCAATTGCCGATATTTGTTCAGCTAATCCGGTGTTAAGGACTTCCTTCCACTGGACAGGATATAGTCAACCACTGCAAATGGTGCATGAACAGGTGGAATTACCTTTAAGTGTTGTTGATTTGCGGGGTTGTGATAATGCTGATGAACAAATTAGGGAATGGATTGAGTTAGAAAAGAATCACAATTTTGATATTACTCAAGCACCCCTTTTCCGCTTGCAAATTCACAGAGTTTCTGATCTGAAACTGAGTTTTAGTTTTAGTTTTCATCATGTTATCCTGGATGGTTGGAGTGTGGCAACTTTATTAACACAATTATTAAGGCGTTATGTGGAATATTTGGCCACAGAAAATTTGCCACCACTACCAGTAACCCAAATTAGTTACAAGGATTTTATTGCCCAGGAACAAAACGTAATTACTAATCATACAGTACGTGAATTCTGGTTACAACATCTCAGGAATTTACAAGTCACTTTCCTGCCACGCTTAAGTACAAATACGGCAAAAACTACAGCAGCAAGTCATCAAAAACGTCAGCTCAAACGTATGTCTGTTCTTGTTGATACAAAATTAGCAGAAAAGCTGCGTCAAATTACTAAAAATCTCGGTGTTCCTTTAAAGACATCTTTGCTAGCCTTGCATCTGCGGGTTCTTTCCTTTATCACTGGACAAAAGCAGGTAGTTACAGGTAATGTCATTAATGCTAGACCGGAAACTAGTGGTAGCGAAAACTTACTTGGCTTGTTTGTTAATACTATACCTTTCCGCTTAGAATTACCGCAAGGTAACTGGTTAGACTTGGTGCGAGCAGTTTTCCGCTTGGAAACGGAAATTCTTCCCCATCGTACATTCCCACTCGCTGAAATTCAACGGGTTCTGGATCAGCGCCCTCTGTTTGACGTGGGGTTTAACTATGTTCATTTCCATGTTTATGAAGGACTGCTCAATTTGCCACAAATTCAGGTTGAAAATGTGGATATTTTTGAGGAAACAGATTTCCCCTTCTTAACGGAATTTTGTTTAGTACCTGGAAGTGCAGCGCTACAGCTGAATTTGATCTACGACACCCAACAATTTGCAGACACACAAGTTGACCAGTATGCCAACTATTACCAAGCTGCTATGTTTGATATGGTTACCAATCCCCAAACACCATATCACAGGCGATCGCTCATTTCTAGCCAAGAGCGTCAACACCTGATTCAAAGTGCTAATCAAAATCTGAAAGACTTTGTATCCTCCCAAACTCTGGTTTCTGCTTTTAACCAAACTGTTGCCAAACATGCTAATAAAACAGCCCTAGTCTATCAACAAACCAGTCTCAGTTTTGGAGAATTGGAAATCCAAGCCAATCGTCTGGCCCATTATCTACAAGCCAAGGGGATAGGACCGGAAACACTGGTAGGCCTATGTTTAGAGCGTTCTGAACAATTAATTATTAGCATATTGGGCATTTTGAAAGCTGGTGGTGCTTATGTCCCTATTGATCCGGCTTATCCTAGCGATCGCCTGGAATTTCTCTTCCGAGATAGTGGAATTATGCTTTTAATTACTCAAAGATCAGTGATTTCCCAACTACCAGAATGTGGAGCTGAAATGATTATTCTGGAGGATATTGCTGAAGAAATAGAGCAGGAGAATTCCCAAGCTCCAGAAGTTAACATACTGCCGCAAAATGCAGCCTATGTAATTTATACTAGCGGTTCCACAGGTCAACCCAAGGGTTGTATAGTCACCCATGCTAACGTAATACGTTTGTTTAACAGCACTGAAACCTGGTTTAACTTTGATAGTGAAGATATCTGGACTTTGTTTCATTCCTATGCTTTCGATTTCTCCGTGTGGGAAATGTGGGGTGGTTTATTATATGGTGGTCAAGTTGTAGTTGTTCCCCATTGGACAGTGCGCTCACCCAAGGAGTTTTTGCAAATGCTGGCAACACACAGAGTTACAGTATTGAATCAAACACCTTCAGCATTCAAACAACTTATTTCCGTTGTCCGCCAAAAGCCAGAAAAATTATCCTTACGCTATGTGATTTTTGGTGGTGAAGCCCTGGAATTAGCCGACCTACAACCCTGGATTGACTTATATGGTCATACCCAACCAGAGTTGATTAACATGTATGGTATTACAGAAACCACCGTACACGTCACCTATAGACCAATTACCCAGAAAGACATTATCAATAATCTTAACCATCGTCCCAGTGTCATTGGTCAGTCAATTCCCGATTTAGAGCTTTATATCTTGGATGAGAATTTAGATCCCACACCCACAGGAGTTACAGGAGAAATTTATATTGGCGGTGCAGGGGTGACGAGGGGATACCTTCAACAACCAGGACTCACCGCACAAAGATTTATTCCCCATGCTCATAGACCTGGTAGTCGGTTATATCGTAGTGGAGACCTAGCTAGATATTTACCCGATGGAGAAATTCAATATCTCGGACGTGCTGACCAACAAATTAAAATACGTGGATTCCGGATTGAACTGGAAGAGATTCAATTAGTAATCACTAGCCATCCTGATGTCAAACAAGCACTAGTAGTATGCCAGAAGTCTCCCACCGGTGAGAATCGCATAGTTGCTTACGTGATATTTAGTGGTGTGGCACAACCCCAAAATGACCTAGGAAAGTTTTTAAAAACTAAACTGCCTGATTATATGGTTCCATCAGTTTTTGTGCCAATAGAGACCATACCTTTAACTATCAATGGCAAAGTTGATTATGCTGCACTGCCAGTACATAATTGGAACTCAATCAAAAAGGATTACATTGCTCCCAGGAATGACCGCGAGGCAACTATTTGCTCCTTGATGGCATCACTGTTAAAATTAGAACGAGTGGGGGTGGATGATGATTTCTTTGAGATTGGTGGAGACTCTCTGTTAGTCACCCAGTTAGCTATTAGTTTGCGTCAAACATATGACACAGAATTTCCCTTACCGGAGCTATTTACTCATCGCACCCCGGGAGAAATTGCACTTTTAGTAGGAGATGAATCACCTGCACTACCAGAAATAGAAATCCCCAAAGCGTCGCGCACACGCCGTTCCGTCACCTTAACTGATGATGGCATCCTGTCTAAATATTAATTACCTTTACTGGGGCGACCACCTACCCAAAACTAAAAGTTTTGGGTAGAATTGGGCAGATATTTACTGAAATGAAACTAAGTGTTAACTTTCTCCATTGCCTGTCTTAGACTTAAAGGACGCATGTCAGTCCAAACCTCCTCAATATAGGCTAAACATTCTGCTTTATTTCCCTCTTTACCTGCTGCACGCCAACCTAATGGTACTTCTTTCCATTTAGGCCAAATGGAATATTGTTCCTCATGGTTGACTACTACCAAATAAATTGTACTATCGCTTTGCTCGTTGTTATACATTTTACCGTCTTCTAGTATCTATTAACCACTCACATTTTACAGAATTTTTCCTGTCTTAATTTTTTGGCTAAAATCTGGCTCCTCCATCCACATCTATAACACTGGCAGTAAAATAGTCACACTCAATAATAAAACGCACTGCTTGCCAGATTTCATAAGGTTCAGCAATACGTTTCAAGGGTATGCTTCCGGTCATATCAGCTAAAGCTGTGGGTGATACTCGGCTCAAAATAGGAGTATTTGTTAGTCCAGGAGCTACACCTGCTACTCGAAAACCGAAGGGAGCTAATTCTAAAGCCCAGGTGCGTGTATCTGCATCCAGCCCTGCTTTTGATGCGCTATAATTGGATTGTCCAGGGTTTCCTGATCTAGTTACAGAAGAAATATTGACGATCAGTGCTGGAGAAACATTTTGCTCGATAGCTACAGCAGCAAACTCCCGGGCCATGAAAAAAGCACCCGTCAAATTTACATCAATCACTCGCTTCCATTGTGCTGTTGGTAATTTTCTGAGCCAGCCATCCTCATCTTGTGTAACTAATAGACCATCTCTAAGAATGCCTGCATTATTGATAAGGGTATTAGGATGGCCGATTTTTTCACAAGCAGCAAAGATAAATTCTTTAACATTTGATTCATTTGCTACATCCAATTGTAAGACATAGATCTTACCAGGTAATTCTTTGGCCTCTAACTCCAGGCTTTTTAGCCCTTCCATATCTACATCTCCACCAACCACTGTAGCACCTGCACTGGCTAGTTCTAGAGCAATGCAGCGTCCGATCCCACTAGCAGCACCAGTTACTAAGCTCTTAGTATCTTCCAATTTCATTCCCAGATTCCTTAGGGTCTTTGTTTTAAAATTACCTCAAAAATTATAGTTGACTTTTTAAGACACAATGTGGTACTTGTACTTCTAGCAAGAGATAAAACCGAAACCGTAACCTAGTTCATATGTTTTTCAATCCTGCAATTTTCCCATTTACTTCTGCTTTGGAGGCAAGTTGGCCTGATATCCGTAAAGAACTGGAGCAATTACAGCCAGCAGACTTCATAGATTGGCCCGAGAGGAATATCTACAACCATGGTTGGGGGGTACTAGGACTATACGCTTTTGGACAAAGGTTAGAAGAGAACTGCAGGCTTTGTCCAAAAACGGCTGGAGTTGTGGAAAATATACCTGGCATGATAACAGCTGGATTCTCTTCTTTAGATCCAGGAACTTATATAGGTCCCCATTTTGGCGTGAGCAAAGCAGTTCTTCGCTGTCATCTGGGTGTGGTTGTACCTGATAACAATTGTGCTATCAGAGTGGATAAGGAAACTAAAAATTGGCAGGAGGGGAAATGCTTAGTTTTTGACGATACTTACGAACATGAAGCCTGGAATAGATCTAATAAAACGCGGATTGTGTTATTGGTAGACTTTATGAGAAGCAACCCCACTTCCGAAGAACTAGTGACAGGCGATCAGAATGTTGACCATGACTATTGGATAAATATCCTTAGACAAAAGGATGTAAATTTAAAGTAAGTAAGTCGGCGGGGAAATTTATAACTACGTAGCGAAAGGTTAAAAAAGGCAAGAGTTGTTAAATTTAATAGGTTTTGTACTATTATTCCAAGGGTTTTGGGCTACACCATTAAACTATTCCTTTAGATTAATTGTCAAAAAACCACAACATTCTCCCCGATTTCTACACCAGTTCTTCGATATTATCTTAAGGGAAGCGACTACTCCTTTCTAATTGTAACGAATACTAATCACTTAAACCATGGAAGTTTACGTATTGCCCCTGTCTGTAAGTCAAAAACAATTTTGGTACCGGGAAATAATGTTTACGGGCAATACGGCCTATCATATTCCCATAGGGTTAAATTTATTGGGTGACCTAGACTTTACTCTTCTAGAGAAATGTTTTCGCTACATTATCAATCGTCACGAAATTCTCAGAACCACTTTTGCGCTAGAAAATGGTGAACCTGTACAGTTGGTTCGTAGTGAACAACAGTTTCATTTACAACATAGGACCCTAGAATTGCCCCCGGAAAAATGGTCTGATTATGACCGATTACTAACCATTAAAAAAATCTTAGAGGACGAATCTCGTCAGTTGTTTGATCTAATTAAAGGTCCATTGTTGAGAGCAACGCTCTATAAAATATCAAATAAAGAACATATCCTTTTAGTCAATCTTCACCACATCATTAGTGATGGTTGGTCTTTGGGTATATTCATTCAGGAATTAACTCAGTTGTATGTTTCCAGGGCAGAAATTTCATTACCCGAACTACCAATTCAATATGGAGATTACGCCGAGTGGCAAGAGACCTATTTACAAACACAAAGAATTCAAGATCAATTAGCATATTGGCAAAAGAAATTAGCCTTACCATTACCGATTCTAGATTTACCGTCAGATAAAAATCGTCCCGCCTTACAGACCTTTAGTGGTGCAGTATTGCGTAAAACCCTACCCAGGGATTTAATAGATTCCTTAGAAGCTGTGGCCGCAAAAGAGGGGGTTACATTCTTTATGGTCACATTGGCGGTGTATCAAATTCTCTTGTTTCGTTACTCTGGACAAACGGATATTATCATTGGTACTCCTTGTGCTAATCGCAACAGGGGTGAATTGAAAAATTTGATTGGTTGTTTTATCAACACCCTACCCATAGTTTGCAGTTTAACGGGTCAACTTTCTTTTAAACAGGTGTTGCAACAAGTGGCCTCAACCTGTGTGGAGGCTTTTGCTAATCAAGAAGTTCCATTGGAAATAATAATTGATAAACTGAATATCACAAGGGATCCTGCCCACTCCCAGGTTTTTCAGAGTCTTTTCGCTCTACAGAATGCACCGATTGAAGAAATTAAGTTACCTGGGTTGACGGTTCAACCTGTATATTTAGATAACGGGGGAGCCAAATTTGATCTTAGTTTAATGCTAGAACCCACATTTGAAAAAGGATGGATAGCCGCATTAGAGTATAATACAGATTTATTTACAGCCCATACAGCCGAGGATATATTAAGACATTATGAGCAACTTTTAAGTGCAGTTATTGGGAACCTCGACACTAAAATTGATACTTTACCTTGGCTAAATACAGAAGAAAGAAGAGAACTGTTGTCTTTTGGATCTAGTGCCAGTGATCAAGAAGTTGAAGCGACAAATTTAGTTGATGTTTTTAGTCATATAGTAAACACTTATGGGGAAAAAGTTGCTCTAATTGAATCAGAAAGGACATTAACTTATCAGAAATTAAATCAGATATCAAACCAGTTGGCAAGTCACCTAATCGAAAAAGGAGTAGGCGCAGAAACCAGAGTAGGAATTTTCCAAGAACGTAGTCTGGAATTAGTAGCTTCCATCCTAGCAGTTTTAAAATGTGGTGCAACTTATGTTCCCTTAGATCCCCAATATCCAGCAGAGAGACTCAACTTCATAGCCCAAGATAGTGGTATTAGGTTGGTAATTACCACGGAACCCTTAAGAGCAAAAATTCCCGGGGAAATACCAGAACTTTTGTTAATTGACACCATGAAACCTACCAACCAATTGGTGCATCCAATCTCGAAGATTTTCCCGGAACAAGCAGCCTATATTATCTACACCAGTGGTTCCACAGGAAAACCAAAAGGCTGTTTAGTTACTCATAAAAATGTCCTCCGATTAATGAGAAACACTCAAAAATGGTTTGAGTTTAATGAGAAAGATGTATGGACAATGTTTCACTCATTTGCCTTTGATTTTTCAGTGTGGGAAATGTGGGGAGCATTATTGTATGGTGGTAAATTAGTAATAGTTCCCTATCTTGAAAGTCGTTCTCCCCATGATTTTAGACAGCTTTTAGCAACCCAACAGGTAACCATTCTCAATCAGACCCCTTCAGCTTTTCGTCAACTGATCAGAGCTGATCAAGAATTCACCCATCCTTTGAATAATTTGAGGGCAATTATTTTTGGTGGAGAAGCATTAGAACTGCAAAGTCTTAAACCTTGGATTGAACGTTATGGTGATAGTCATCCCAGGCTGATTAACATGTATGGAATCACGGAAACTACGGTTCACGTTACTTATCGTCAAATTTTGGCAGAAGACATTTTAGAAAACCGTGGTAGTGTAATTGGTATACCTATTCCTGATTTGTGTCTATACATACTAGACAGCTATTTTGAACCGGTACCTTATGGAGTTGCTGGGGAAATTTATGTAGGAGGAATGGGTGTGTCAAGAGGATATCTAAACCGCCCTTCTTTGACAGCAGAAAGATTTATTCCCAACCCTATCAGTCAAAAACCGGGGGCTAGATTGTATCGTACCGGAGATTTGGCCAGAAGATTGAGAAATGGTGATATTGAATATTTGGGACGTTGTGACTCCCAAGTGAAAATACGTGGGTTTAGAATTGAATTGGCGGAAATTGAAGCAGCTATAAATAAATTAACCCAAGTATCTGAATCTGTGGTCACTGTCCACTCAACCTCAGATCAAGACCGGAGATT
Organism: Cylindrospermopsis raciborskii Cr2010; assembly: GCF_003367075.2. Lineage (NCBI taxonomy): Bacteria > Bacillati > Cyanobacteriota > Cyanophyceae > Nostocales > Aphanizomenonaceae > Cylindrospermopsis > Cylindrospermopsis raciborskii. Next base: position 3,513,804 of record NZ_CP065936.1, on the reverse strand, counting down.
AGTAGCCTATATTGTCCTGAGAAGTATAAATAATAATGAAATTGATAGAAATGAATTAAGGAAAGCTCTAAAGGAGAGTTTACCTGATTATATGGTTCCAGCAGCTTTTGTATTTTTAGATGCCATACCTTTGACCAATCAAGGCAAAATTAACCGTGGAGCTTTACCCTTACCCGATTGGGATCAGTCAACCACAAAAAGGAGTTTTATCCCTCCTGAAACTGATGCACAAAAGGCGTTATGTCACATTTGGCAACGGGTTTTAGGTATAGAAGAGATTGGCATTGAGGATAACTTCTTTGACTTGGGTGGTGACTCCATTTTAGCGTTGCGGGTGATCACAGAAATGCGTTCCCAAGGTTGGATATTAACCCCTAAGCAAATTTTCGAACAACAAACTGTCCAGAGATTGGCCCTGGCAATACAAGAACAAACCGATCTGCAAAGTTTTGCCGCAGCTGAAAATAATAATATACCCACAGGTGAAGTTCCCCTGAGTCCAATCCAACAGTGGTTTTTTGATCTCAAACTTTCTAATCCCCATCATTGGAATCAAACCTTGTTACTACAGGTAGATCCTTCTTTGCAGGTGACCCAAGTAGCAACAGCAATCAAGGTGGTTTTTGCCTACCACGATAATTTCCGACTTAGGTTTCAAAAGGAGTCGCAAGGTTGGCGGCAATTTTATGTAGAGAAGGATCAAGATGATGGATTTCCTTGGGAGGTAGTTGATCTGGACTTAAAAAGTGAAATTGAGCAAAATTCAATCATGAAGGAGGTCAGGGAAAAAAGTGAGAAATCGCTAAATTTGACCGAGGGACCAGTTTACATGGTAAAGTGGTTCAATCTGGGAGCGAATCGCCCGTCACAATTATTGATTGTCATCCATCACTTGATTATTGATGGTGTGTCTTGGAGGATTTTGCTACAAGATTTAGTTGACGTAATTGGTGGCAATAAACTGTCTTTTAAGACTACCTCGTGGCAAAAATGGTGTGAGTTCATACATGGCTACGTCAACTCCTATAATATTCAGAGTGAAAAGTTGTTTTGGCAAAACACCCTGGCTAGGAAAACGGCAAAACTACCATTAGATTTTCCCGAGTCCCTAGCTGAAAATCTAGAGTATTCTGTGAGCACAGTTAGTTGCCAATTGACAGCAAAAGAAACTCTAACTTTGCTGACTACAGCTAATAAAACCTACCGGACTAACCCTCAGGAATTATTAATTGCTGCTCTGGGAAAAACTCTGGCAGACATAACCCAAAATTCCTACGTCCAAATTATGCTAGAGGGTCATGGTAGAGAGGAATTATCTTCAGATTTAGATGTTACCCGTACTCTGGGTTGGTTTACTACTCTCTACCCCGTGAGTTTGGATTTGCCAAAAGGTGATTCTCAAACGGAAGCTATTAGAGAAATTATTAAAAGTGTCAAAGAACAATTGCGTGCTGTTCCCCAACGTGGGTTTGGTTATGGAATTTTAAAATATCTTGATCAGGAAACAAAACCGTTGTTAGCATCAGCAGTTGAAATCAGCTTTAATTATCTTGGTCAAGTGAGAAACGAGGGTGGTGCTAGACATAAATTTTTTACCCTATTAAATTCTCAAGGATTACCTACCAGAGATCCCCAAGCTACACGTCCCCACATCATTGATGTTAATGCTATTGTTGTGGAAGGAGAATTGCGTATTGACTGGTTATATAGTTCTAATTTGCACCAAGCATCAACTATTAATCGCTGGGTGTCTGATTTCAAGAGTAATCTCCTAAAAGTCGTGAACTTCTGTACAGAGGTGGGTGTGGGTGAGTACACACCTACAGACTTTACCCTTGCGCAACTTAACCAGTCAAAATTGGATATTTTGCAAAATCAATATCCCCATTTAGAAGATATTTATCCCCTTTCTCCTTTGCAGCAGGGAATGCTGTTCCATGCCATCTATGAACCAGATCAAGGAATTTATTTTGAGCAAGTAACTGGGAAGATAATTGGTAAATTGGATGTTGATAAATTTGCCTATGCTTGGCAAGTCATTGTAGACAGACACCCAGTTTTACGTACTTGTTTTGTTTGGGAAGAGCAAGATCAACCCCTGCAAATTGTCAACAAGGGAACTGGATTTTCACTGATTTATAAGGAGTGGCGCGACCTATCCCCTGCACAACAGATAGAGAAAATGGGCGAATACTTAGTGAAAGATAAGGAGCAGGGATTTAATCTCAATGATAGTCCTCTGATGCGATTTACTCTTATTTGTCTGGACGATTCCACATGGCAATGGTTGTGGAGTCATCATCATATTATTCTTGATGGTTGGTCATTACCAGTTATTTTTAAAGAGGTACTAAGCGTATACCAATCAGCTACTGAAAGAGTTCCCCACTCCTTGCTACCTGTTCCTCCCTACCGACATTATATCCAATGGCTAACAGGTCGTGATCAACTAAGGGCTAAACAATTTTGGCAAAAATATTTGGTAGGGATTTCTACTGGTACTCGTTTAGCCTGGGAAATTCCTGACCTAGAAAATAATTCCAGTGCATATCGAGAGGTAGAATTACGATTAGATGACTTAGAATTTGAGCTAGTGCAAAAAATGGCCCAGAGTCAAAGGTTAACGCTAAATACAATTGTTCAGGGTGCTTGGGCAATGTGCTTACAAAAGCATGGTGCAGGTGAAGATGTGATGTTTGGTGTAACTGTTGCTGGTAGACCGCCAGAATTATCGAACATGGAAAATATGGTGGGACTTTTCATCAATACTTTGCCAATGCGAGTGAAAATTGACCCTAGTCTATCCCTTGCTGATTGGTTGCAAAATATTCAACAGCAACATTTGGAAATGCGGGAGTATGAATATAGCAAATTGGCTGATATCCAAAAAGATTTGAATCTAGCAGGTTTAGCTTTGTTTGAAAGTCTGCTGGTGTTTGAGAATTATCCTGTTGACCAAAATTTAAAGAAACAGTTACCGGATTTCAGGGTTGATGACATTCAATTCTATGAAAGAACTAATTACCCGTTAACTGTGGGTGTCATTCCTGATCAGGGGTTGTTGTTAAAGCTAAACTATCAAACAAAGTTTTTGTCAGGTAATGCTGCAGAAAATTTGATATTACGTTTTCGTAATATCATCGTCAATATGACATTAAAACCAGAACAAACACTAGCGCAAGTTCTTGCTTTGTCAATTTCTGAACGGGAAGGATTAATCAATGCTTCTGAGAGTAATATTATAATAGAGGGAGGGTTTAAAACTGCCCATCAGTTATTTGAGTCCTATGCTGATCTCCAACCTGATTCCATTGCTGTGGTTTGTGATGAGTATAGCATTACCTATGGTGAGCTGGAAAACCGTGCTAACAATCTAGCGACTCAACTGGTAGATACTGGCATTGCTTATGAGTCCATAGTTGGGTTGTATTTTGACCCTGGTATTGAGTATATTATTTCCCTATTGGCAGTATTAAAAGTTGGTGGAGCATTTTTACCTTTGGATCGTAGTTATCCTGATCATAGGCTAAGATTTATTATAGAAAATAGTCAAGTATCAGTAATATTGACTAACAACATCATAGGATTGCCATTACAAGAAAATCTCCAAGTCTTAGATATTAGGAATTTGGAATCAAAGGGGAATCATCCCAGGTTGAATTTAAAGGTGAGACCGGAAAATTTGGCTTATGTAATTTATACATCTGGGTCTACTGGTAATCCAAAAGGTGTTTTAGTTACCCACTCTGGAATTCAAAACCTGGTGCAATGTCAGACAATGAGTTTTGGTGTCACAGCAAAAAGTTGTGTCTATCAATTTGCTGCTTTGAATTTTGACTCTGCTATAGCGGAGATTTTTATGTCCTTGGGTAGTGGGGCTGTGTTATATATACAATCCCAGGCACATCGTTCTCCTGGTTCCGAACTGTGGCAGAAATTAACAAACTGGGAAATTACCCATGTCACCCTTCCTCCATCGTTAGTAGCATCAATTGATACCCAAGACTTGCCTCGATTACAGACCTTGATTTTGGCTGGAGAAGCTGTTTCTGGAGATTTGCTACGGCGCTGGGGTAGAGGGCAACGGAGATGTTTTAATGCTTATGGACCCACAGAGGCAACAGTGTGTGCCAGTTTAATAGACTGTACCCACTTGCTTGGGGAACCAAGTATTGGCAAAGGAATCCCCAATGTGGAAATTTACCTTCTGGACTCATTTTTAGAGCCAGTTGTTCCCGGTGTGATCGGTGAAATTTATATCGGGGGCATTGGTTTAGCACGTGGTTATTTACAACGCCCTGGTTTGACAGCAGCTTTATTTATTCCCCATCCCTTTACCAAAACACCAGGATCTAGGCTTTATAAAACTGGCGATCGCGCTGTTTATGATCCAGAAGGCAACATTCGCTTTATAGGGCGTTATGATAATCAAGTTAAAATTAACGGTTATCGTATAGAGTTAGGAGAGATAGAAGCGGCTTTAACTAAACACGAGGCTGTAGAGAGTGCATTAGCTGTACTGCGGACAGATTTAATAGGACGTAATCGTATTCTGGGATACGCTTTGATAAAACCAGTGGAGGGTAGGGAACAACCAAATGATTTAAAAGAACACCTGGCAAAAATATTACCTGATTATATGATTCCGGGTGCGGTCATAGTGGTAGATGAATGGCCCCTAACTCCCAATGGTAAAATAGACCGCCAGAGGTTAGCAACACCCGATTTTTCAAGTACGGAAGTCATACCCAAAACGGATATAGAACAAATATTCGCCCAAATTTGGATAGAATTACTGGGACTAGAAACCGTTAATCCGCAGGATAATTTTTTTGAAATGGGGGGAGACTCAATTATCAGCTTACAAATGGTAACTCGCGCTCGTGCAGCAGGGTGGGAAATTAGCCCCAAAGATATTTTCGAGGGACAAACCCTTTCCCGCATAGCCACCAGGGCTAAATTGATGGAAACGCAAACGGAAATTGTTGAGCCTTTAACTGGGTTTATTCCCCTTTCCCCCATTCAGAATTGGTTTTTTGCCCAAAACTTTCTCCATCCCCATCACTGGAATCAGTCTGTGGCCTTGACTTGCAAACAACCCGTAAACACGGATGCATTAGTAGTAGCCCTACATACCTTGGTATCTCATCACGATATTTTCCGCATTGGGTTTGCCGAAAATGAAGGGGAATGGCAACAGTTCTATGTGGGTGAGGCCAAAAGTCCCAATGTGAAAATTATAGATTTTAGCCATTATTTACCAACTACCCACCTGGCATTTTTAAATTCAGCATTAGAAACAGAACATAGCAGTTTTAAACTTGACAGACCGCCATTAATAAGAATTCTCTGCGGTAGAAACTTGAATAATTATGGTGACGTGCTGTTTATATTTGCTCATCATTTAATTATAGATGCGGTGTCATGGCGTATTTTGCTAGAAGACTTAAATCAGGCCTACCAACAAACTATAGATCAACTAGACCAACTACAACAACCTAATTCCCCCCTTTCTCTACCCGTAAAAACAGCATCCTATAGGTCATGGACTACACACTTACACAGCTTGGCATCCTCCAAAATGACTCAAGATACTCCATTCTGGAAGGATATTCTGAATGCTGTAATTACTCCCCTACCTGTGGATAAGTCAGGCAATAATTCTGTGGATAGCACGGCAATTATATCCACTTACCTTACTGCAGAACAAACCGTAACACTGATAAAACAAGCGACTGTTACCTATCACGCTAGCGTGCAGGAAATTATGTTAGCTGCATTATTAAATACCCTCATCAGTATATACAAATCGGATCAGTGGCTGATTGACTTAGAAGGACATGGTAGGGAAGACATAGGCCATAACTTGGATCTTTCTAGAACAGTGGGGTGGTTTACCTGTCTTTATCCTATCTTGCTTAAACAACCAACCAATCCAGACAATCATGAAATTCTCCTCAAAGAGATTAAAAACCAATTACGAACGATTCCTCACCATGGAATTAGTTTTGGGTTACTACGTTATCTCAACCTAAATCAGCCTTTAAAAGAGAGTAAAAATGCTGATATTAGTTTTAATTATCTAGGTAGCCTGGACAGTCCATTAGGGGATAATCATAACTTTAGTGTCAGTGATGCTCCCGTAGGAGCAGGCGTATTTGCCTTACAACAGCGTACCCATATTTTAGCTATCAATGCCAAAATACAGGATAAGATTTTGCAAGTTGAATGGTCTTATAGTAGGAATATACATTATGATCAAACTATCGAGAATATAGCGAAAACATATTTACAAAGTTTAGGTTTGTATCTCACTAATTCCGATTCGGCTAACTCGTCATTTTATAGTGCTTCTGATTTCCAATTGGTGGATTTATCAGAAAGCGAACTTGGAGAGCTTCTAGAGGATTTAGAATGATTAAAACCTCCTGTAGATAAATAAAAAGCCCATTTAAATAAATCAAAAAAAGGTAAAATTTCATGGCTGGACTCAAAGACAAAATCGAAGATATTTTCCCCCTGACACCATTACAAAAGGGACTTTTATTTCACACCATATATGAACCAGAATCGGGAGTATATTTTGAACAATTACATTGTAGATTAGAAGGGGATGTTTCTACAGTTGCAGTGCGTCAAGCTTGGCAGACTTTGGTAGATCGTCATGCCATTTTACGAACTGCAATCGTTACTAAAGGGCAAAGTGAGCCTGTACAAGTTGTATTTCGTCACCTAAAATTTAATATAGAAGAGGAAGACTGGAGGGGACTAAGCGATGACGTACAAAAACACCGCCTGCAAGATTTTTTAGAAGCAGATAAACGCAAAGGATTTGTTCTGAATCGTCCCCCATTGATGCGAGTTACCTTAATTCGTTTTAGGGAAGATGTATGGTATTTGGTATGGAGTCATCACCATATAATTTTAGATGGGTGGTCTTGGCCCATCTTGCTTAAGGAATTCCTCACCTTACACAAAGCAGCTAAAGAAAATATAGAAGTCGCCCTACCAAATAGACGTCCATACGGAGACTTTATAGCTTGGTTAAAACGGAAAGATTTGCAAGAGAGCAAAATTTTTTGGCAGCAATACATCTCAGGGTTTGAAAGTGCTACACCCTTACTAATGACCTCAAAAAGCAGAGTAAATCCTAAATTCAAAGGTGGTGAAATCACCAAACAATTATCACCAGAAATAACAGATTTATTAGGGAGATTAGCACGAAATTGTAGCGTTACCCTAAATACCGTAATTCAGGGAGCTTGGGCAATATTGCTCAACCGTTACAGTCGCAGTAATGATGTTGTGTATGGGATTACAGTTGCTGGTAGACCTCCGGAAATTCCCGGGGTAGAACAAATGATTGGGCCATTCATCAATACTTTACCATTCCGGGTTGCCATATCAGGAGATCAAACTCTGAATACTTGGTTACAAAATTTACAATTCCAGGCAGCTTCAATGCGTCAATTTGAACACACAAGTTTATCAGATATTCGCGCATGGAGTGATATTCCCGCAGGAAGTGAGATGTTTGAAACCCTGCTAGCTTTTGAGAATTTCCCCGTTGATAAGTTATTAAAAATTAGTGATTTTGGTTTAAATGTAGCAGAGTCCCATTTCTTAGAGACCACTCATTATCCTATTACCTTAGTTGTCATTCCCAGTGATACAATTGCTATTAAACTAAGTTATAATACGAATCGTTTTAGTGACACAACCATGAAATTATTGCTAGACCAGTTTAGCAATTTATTATTAAACATGGCGAATCATCCTCAATCGTTATTGCAAGACATATCCTTGTTGAGTCACCAAGAAAAGCAACAGATAAAAAACAAAAGAGAACAAACTAATTCTTCATATACTACTATTAATGAGATGTTTGCTGAGACTGCCAGTAAATATCCAGAACGTATAGCTTTAACCTATGAAAATCAAACACTGACATACCGAGAATTAGAAGAACGATCTAATGCCATAGCTCGCCATTTAAAATCTCTGGGAATCGGTAGTGAGAAACGAGTGGTAATTTGTTTAGACCGGACTCCCGAATTAATCATTTCCATGTTAGGTGTGGTGAAAGCAGGGGGTATATATGTTCCAGTAGATCCGAGTTACCCCCGTGACAGGATTGAATTTACCATTACAGACTGTGGTGCAGAAGTAATTATCACCACAACTAACACCAGCCAAGAATTGCCAAATGGTATTACCCGAGTTTGTTTAGATGTTGAAGATGCAGCTTATTTAAAAACAAGTGCTGAACCTATAGACACAGACAATGTAACCCCGAATTCAGGGGCTTATATTATTTATACATCTGGCTCAACAGGTAAGCCAAAAGGGGTATTGGTCACTCACAAGAATCTGACCCGGCTATTTAAAAGTACAGAGCATTGGTTTAAATTTAATCAACAAGATGTTTGGACTTTCTTCCATTCTTTTGCCTTTGACTTTTCTGTATGGGAAATATGGGGAGCTTTGCTATATGGTGGTAGATTGGTAATTGTTCCCTATTGCGTAAGTCGGGATCCCCAAACTTTTCTGAGATTATTAGAGGAGCAGAAAGTTACAGTTCTCAATCAAACTCCCTCAGCTTTTGCCCAGTTGTTAGCAGTTGCAGACTCAAATTGTAATCTTGACAATTTACGTTATGTAATTTTCGGTGGTGAGGCCCTAAATTTGGGGAGTTTATCTCCTTGGTTTGAAAAATATGGAGACAATCAAACGCGGTTGGTTAACATGTATGGGATTACAGAAACAACAGTTCATGTAACCTATAGACCAATTAGCAAACAAGATATAGACAACTTATCTGGTAGTTTAATTGGTGAACCAATTCCGGATTTAGATATTTACATTCTGGATGCTGATGGCAACCTGCTACCAACAGGGGTAATTGGGGAAATGTATATTGGTGGAGCGGGAGTTGCCCATAGTTACTTGAACCGTCCAGAATTAACAGCAGAAAGATTTATAGAGGCCAGATTTAGACCGAATTGCCGTCTCTATCGCACAGGGGATCTGGGTCGATTCCTTCCTAATGGGGATTTAGAATATTTAGGACGCATAGATTACCAAGTGAAAATCCGGGGTTTCCGGATTGAAATTGGGGAGATTGAAAATGTCCTGGCTGAGATTTCTGATGTTCATGAAAATATTGTCCTGGTTACAACTGACATAGAAACAGGTGAGAATCGGTTAATTGCCTATTTAGTTTGCTCTCCTGAAAAACAACCGACTATCAAAGATATCCGCGATCATCTACAACGGTCTTTACCTGACTACATGATCCCTTCCCAGGTTGTTTATCTGGATAAGTTTCCCCTAACTGCTAACGGTAAGATAGATAGAAAATCTTTACCTATTCCCGAGATGAAAAGGGAAAATATAGGGATTGAATTTGCTGCACCAGAGACAGAAATTGAGCGGAAGTTGGCATCCATTTGGCAGCAAGTTTTAGGAGTTGAGAGAGTTGGTAGATTTGATAATTATTTTGTTTTAGGTGGGGATTCAATCCGTAGTATTCGAGTTTGTTCTCTAGCCCAAGCAGCAGGTTTCAACCTGAAGATTGAGCATATATTTACCCATCCCATTCTAGCAGATCTAGCAACGGATTTGGAAACAACCTTACAACCACTATCTGGTGGAAAAAAACAGGATTATTATCAGGAACCATTTGGTTTAATTGCTACTGAAGATAGAGAGAAACTCACCAATATAGCCGATGATGCTTATCCGTTGGCACAATTACAAGCAGGAATGTGGTTTCACACTGAATATTCCCAAACTTCTACAACTTATCAAGATCTTTTTAGCTTCCGCATTCGCATACCTTTTAATCTACAAGTTTGGGAACAGGCTTATAGTCAGATGTTTACCAGACATCCAGTGCTGAGGACGGCATTTTTTCTGGGAGAATTTAGTCAACCTTTACAAGCAATTATTAAAGATGTATCGGGAAGGGTTATTTTTAAAAACCTCACTAATTTATCCCCATCTGCACAAGATGATTATCTTAGAGTCTTTATTGAGGGAGAACAACAAAGTCGTTTTAATTACAAAAATCCACCATTAATTCGGTTTTTTATTCATCAGTTAAGTGAGGATGTAGTTGAGGCTACCTTAGTGTTCCATCATGCCATTATGGACGGTTGGAGTTTGGCGCAATTTTTAACTGACTTAACAGGTTTATACTTACACTTAATGGGTAGAGGTGTCCCCAGTTTATCACCTCAAACCGGTTTGGAATATTCCCAGTTTATTGCCTTGGAACAAGAAGCTTTACAAGATAAAAAACAAAGGGAATTTTGGCAACAACAGCTAGAAGATATTCCCTTGACTAAATTGCCTCGCTTACCAAGAAAAAACCTTCCCAAAATGCACCCCACCATTGGAAAAGTTGATATCACCTTATCACAGACAACTTCCCAAGGTTTAAAAGATGTGGCTCACCAATTAGGCGTACCGTTGAGAACTGTATTGTTGGCAATACATTTACACATTCTGTCTGTGTTTTCAGGAGATGAAGAAATAGTGACAGGATTAGTTAGTAATGGTAGACCTGACACAACAGATGGCGACCAAGTTTTGGGTCTATTCTTAAATACCTTACCATTACGGTTACGACTACCTCATGGTTCTTGGGTAGATTTGATTAAGGCAACATGGTTAGCTGAACAAGCATTAGTAGCAAATCGTCGATTTCCTCTACCAGAAGTGCAAAGACTAAATGGTGGTCTTCCCCTATATGAAACATCCTTGAATTTCATTCATTTTCATGTTTACCAAGGATTATTAAATTGGCGTGAGGTAGAGTTATTAAAATCAACATCTTTTGAAGAAACCAATATCCCCTTTGCGGTTACTTGGAACCAGGAAGTTGCATCGGCTAATATAAGCCTGAATATTGCCTATAGCCATGCTGAATTTACTCAAGACCAAGTTGATAATATTGCTAATTACTATCAGCTTTGCTCAGAACTGGTGAGTGAAAACTGTGTGGAAAATAGGGAATTTTCATTAGCGCCACAGGAATTTATTTATGAGAAACAACTATCAACTTCTAGTTCAACAATTACACCAGTTCATCAAATTGTTGCTCAACAAGCAGCAGTCAGTCCCAAAGAGATAGCAGTTATTTATGAGGGGGAAAGTTGGACATACGAGCAGTTAAATCAAAAAGCTAATCAGCTGGCACATTTCTTGCAGTCCCAAGGTATAACCCAAGAAAAACCTGTAGGTATTTGTTTGGAACGTTCTCTAGATATGGTTTGTGCCATGTTGGGGGTAATGAAAGCAGGTGGTTGTTATGTTCCCATAGATCCCCATTACCCAAGCGCCCGAGTCCAATCTATGTTAGAAGGTGCGAACCTTGATTTGCTCCTGACTCGTTCAGATTTAAAAGTCAATTACCATCAAAATTCCCACAAAACCGTTTTTGTTGACACTCAACACCGAGAAATTGAGGAGCATTCTCAGGAAAATTTAAATGTTCCCGTTTTTCCTGATAATATTGCCTACATTATTTTTACTTCCGGATCTACTGGTAAAGCCAAGGGAGTAGCCATTTCCCACGGAGCTTTAGTATCCCATCAAACCTGGTTTTTAGACAAGTTCAGTGTAACTAATACTGATATAGTCCTACAAAAAACCCCCTTCAGTTTTGACGCTTCCGTTTGGGAATTTTGGACACCATTGATGGTAGGTGGAAAACTGGTGATGGCTAAACCAGGAGGACACCAAGATCCAGCATACTTGGTCAGAACTATACAACAAGAAAAAGTCACCTTGTTCCAATTAGTACCCAGTTTGCTGGAAGTAGTTTTGGGTGATCCCGAACTAGAGCATTGTAGCAGTTTGAGGTTGGTATTTAGTGGTGGTGAGGTTCTCAAAAACAGAGTTTGGCAGAAGTTTCAGGAAAAATTACCTATTCCTCTAATTAATCTTTACGGGCCCACGGAAACCACAATTGACATTACCTTCCACAACTGTCAAGAAAATGACAATATTGCCAATCTTGACCAGATTCCCTTGGGTCAACCAGTTACCAATGTGAAATTATATATTCTCAACTCCTTACTCCAACCTGTACCCATAGGAACACCAGGGAATATCTTCGTGTCAGGATCCCAAGTGGCGCGTGGTTATTGGCACGCACCAGGAATGACTGCGGAAAGATTTTTACCCGATCCTTTTGTCCCAGGACAGAGAATGTATGATACAGGAGATCGTGCTCGTTATTTACCGGGTGGTAATATAGAGTTTCTCGGACGTATAGATCAACAAATAAAAGTACGCGGGTTCCGCATTGAAACTAGTGAAATTGTTGCCGCATTAGAGGCACAATCTTGGGTGAATCGTGCATTAGTTAAAGTAATTTCTGATTCCCAAATTTCCAGGTCCGACAGATCAAATTATCTGGTAGCTTATGTACAACCTCGGTTAAATACACCGAACAATTGGCAAAAAATTCTGCGCCTGGAATTGGGACAGATTTTACCGGAATATATGATTCCTAACTTATTTATTAGTATTGATAGTTGGCCATTGTTACCCAATGGAAAAATTGATATTAATTCTTTACCTGATCCACAAGTTGTAGAAACAACAGTATCTCAAGAATATGTTCCCCCCGAAAGCGAAACTGAAAAAATATTAACTAAACTCTGGCAACAGGTGTTAAGATTACCTCGCTTGGGTACTCGTGAAAGCTTCTTTGAGTTGGGTGGTGATTCAATTATCGGGCTACAAATTATTGCCAAAGCCAGAGACTTGGGTATTTATTTCACGGCCCAAGATCTGTTCAAATACCCTACGGTAGCCGATTTAGCAAATCATGTAAGGAAAGAAGATAACTTTTCTCAACTGCCAACTGTTGAAACAGGAGAAATTCCGTTAACCCCTATTCAAGAATGGTTTTTTAAGCAATCCCTACCACATCCCCATTATTGGAATCAAGCAGTTTTGTTGGATGTAAAAGCACAGATTACTACTGGAGATTTACAAAAAGCTGTTAATCAAATAATGGGCAAACATCCCGCTTTCAAATTAAAATTCCGTCAAACAGAAAAGGGATGGATACAAGAATTGGATAATGATAGTCAGCATTTAAATGTGGACGTTGTTGATCTAACGGATATTCCAGAAATTGAATTATCTACCCACCTCCAAACCCTAGCTACACAGTTTCAGGGACAATTGAACCTGGAAACTGGGAAGTTATTCCGTGTAGTTTATTTTCAAACAGCAGCAACTACACCTGATAAAATACTATTAATTATTCATCACCTCATCGTTGATGGTGTGTCTTGGCGTGTAATTTTACAGGATCTGGTTGGGAGTATGAGAAATGTTACTCAAAATCAATCCCTATCTTCCTTAGCTTCTTTTCAATCGAAGCCAAGTGTGAGTTTTCCCCAGTGGAGTAGTTATCTACACAACATGAGCCATATTGTCTGGGAAGTAGATCTGGAATTTTGGCAGAAACAAGCAGTCCGTGACTTTACTCTACCCCTAGATTTTCCTGAAAAAATAGCAGATAACAAAGAAAATTCAGCTGCTCAAGTTGAGTTTGCTCTCACAGAAACAGAAACTAATAAAATGTTGTTGGAAATTTCCCGTACCCGTAAAGTGGGCATTCAAGAAATTTTACTTACAGCACTCGCAACAACACTAGGAGAATGGACTGGGAGATCGGAAATAGTTATTGCTTTAGAAACTCATGGTCGAGGAAGTAGTTTAGACCTGGATATATCTGACTCTGTCGGGTGGTTTACTTCCCTTTTCCCCTTTAGAATAACAACTGTAAATTCCAATGTCTTAGATAACTTGTCTGGTATTAAGGAACAGCTAAATGGAATACCTAACAATGGGTTATCCTACGGTATTCTCAGTCAAAAACCGGAACATGGGGAAATTTTGCCTCCCATCCCCCAAGGAATTATCTTTAACTATTTGGGACAGTTTGATGAGCAAATTCCAGCTGATGCACCCTTCACACCAGCAGCACAAGATTCGGGGATTTCTCGACATCCTGAAAATCAACGTACCTTCCAATTGGAAATAACTGGTCTCATTGTGAATAGGAAACTGGAAATACGTTTTGGTTTTAGCACCAACTTACACCGGGAACAAACTATTCGTAATTTGCTGCATACCTATCAACAATGTTTACGTAACTTGTTAATGGGTAGCGAACAAAAACTTGTCCGTTGGAATCCCGAAGATTTTCCCTTGGCTAATTTAAATCAGGAACAATTAAATATTGCTGTTAGTGGAATAAGTGATTTGCAAGACATCTATCCTCTTGCACCAGTTCAAGAGGGTATTATTTTTCATACTAACTATGAAATTGAAAAAGACATTTATCTACAACAAGTAACAGGCAAAATCACGGGAGACTTAAATGTGGAAATATTTAAGTCAGCTTGGGAAAACTGCATTAATCATCATTCTATCCTGCGCACATCCTACATTTGGCAGTCCCTTCCCCGTCCTTTAGCTAGAGTACATAGCAGCGTGAATTTGCCTTTTGTTTATCAAGATTGGTGCGGTACTGATGACTGGGAGCAAAAATGGTCAGATTTATTAATGGAAGATCGTCAACAGGGTTTGTCAACTGAAAGGGCACCCTTGATGAGGTTAATTTTGGTAAAAACTGACAAGGCAAAATGGCGATTTTGTTGGACACACCATCACGTATTAATAGATGGGTGGTCCTTGCCATTAGTTTTTCAACATGTTATTTCCTTTTACCAAGCAGAGCAAAAGCATCAATTTTTGAAGTGGCCACCAGTCCCTAATTATCGGGATTTTATTGTCTGGTTAAATCAAAAGCCAATTGAGCAAGCAGAGGTTTTTTGGCGCGATCAATTAGCGGGTTTAGACTCTGTAACTAAAATAGGATTAACCAGCAATCCATTAGATAATGGAGAAGATTATCAGGTTGTACAAACTACTCTACAACCGGAAGTTTATGCCCAGCTCAAAAACTATGCAAATAAACACCTGGTTACTGTCAGTACCTTAATAAATGCAGCCTGGGCAATTTTAATCAGCAAATATAGCGGTAGTAATGAAGTTATATTTGGTGTGACAGTTTCCGGAAGACCTACGGAATTATCTGGTTTTGAACAGATGGTGGGTTTATTTATTAATACTCTACCCTTACATCTCAAATGTGAGCCAGACAAACTAGTAGGAACATGGTTAAAAGAATTAAGCGATCGCATTTTATCTATTAGTGAACACTCCTATAGTTCTTTGGTGGATATACAAGGTTGGAGTAACATAAATAGAGGTGAATCACTATTTGAGTCCATCGTGGTGTATGAAAACTACCCTGTAGGTGAAAAAATACGCAACCATAATGATGATTTAATAATTAGCGATGTAGAATCACTAGAAAAAAATCATTACCCCATAAGTCTTTACGCGTTACCAGGAAAAGATTTAACCTTAAAAATTGCCTTCCAAAAAATAGGAACCACCAAGGAGCGGCAACAATTATTACAACATGTTACAGATATATTAAACACCTTGGCGACCAAATCACCGAGATTTCTTGGCGAGATATGTTTACCCACCTTCCCACTCATACCTATTAAGCATCAACCACCAGTTGCGACTCTAGCGGATCTGTTTAACCAACAGGTGTCAGAGAATGCTAAGTCCCCTGCAATTCTTGAAGGTGAAAAATGGTTAACTTATGGCGAATTGAATGATCAAGCCAATAAAATTGCCCAAGCACTAGTAGAGTTAGGGGTCACGCAAGAAACATTAGTGGGGGTGTGCGTGGATCGCCATGCAGGTTTAGTAACCGCACTGTTAGGAATTATAAAAGCTGGAGCTGCATACTTACCAATAGATCCAGCTTTCCCAATAAATCGCCTGGAATGGATAATTAATGATAGCCAAGCAACAATAATACTAACTGAATCTTCTATTGTTTCTCGATTGCCTAAATCTTCTGCTAGGGTATTGCTATTAGAACCAATACTACAAGAAGAAATAGCTGTTTCCTTTCAACCGAGACCATTAGATTTAGCCAGTATAGCCTACATCATTTATACATCTGGGTCTACGGGTAAACCGAAGGGAGTACAAATTAATCATCAATCCCTAGTGAATTGCCTACTTAGTTTTAGGAATCAGCTACAACCAGGTAGTACAGATACATTAGTGGCGGTGACAACCATATCCTTTGACATTGCAGGATTAGAACTATTTTTGCCCTTAATTAGTGGAGCAAAATTAGTTATTGCCAACCAAGAAACAGCCCAGGATGGATTTAAACTGGCTGATTTGTTAGAGCGAAGCCAAGCTACAATTATGCAGGCAACTCCCACCACTTGGAAACTGCTATTAACAGCGGGTTGGCAACCCAAGAATCAGTTTTGTGCCCTGTGTGGGGGAGAAGCTATACCACGCGAATTGGCAACTGTGCTTTTGCAATTGAATATAAACCTCTGGAATGTTTATGGTCCCACAGAAACCACAATTTGGTCAAGCGTTAAACAACTGGAAAGGTCCAAAGATGTAATTTCTATTGGTCGAGAAATTGCCAACACATCTTTATACATTCTAGACAATGGTTTGAACCTACTACCGGAAGGAATTGTGGGAGAATTGTATATTGGTGGTCTAGGACTAGCGAGAGGTTATAGAAACAACCCCACACTCACATCAACAAAATTTATTCCCGATCCCTTTGCCCAAGAGCCAGGATCGCGTTTATACCGTACTGGAGACCTAGCTCGACGGTTATCAAATGGGGAAATTGAGTTTTTAGGCAGAATAGACTACCAAGTAAAAATACGTGGTTATCGCATTGAGCTGGGAGAAATTGAGACCATTTTATCCAGCCATCCCGCTATTACTCAGGCTATTGTCCAAGCAATTGGTGACACTCCCGCTGACCAACGATTAGTTGCTTATGTGGTCTCCATAACCCAACCGCCAACAATAGAGGATCTTCGCTTATACCTAAACAAGTATTTGCCTGAATATATGATACCTTCAGCTTGGGTATTTATTGATCAAGTTCCTCTTACTGACAACAATAAGATTGATCGTCGCGCCTTACCTATGCCAAATTACAAAAGGGAACATAGAGATTGGTTACCACCTAGAAACGCTATTGAAGAGGTACTAGTACTTATGTGGCAAGAATTATTGAAGGTAGAGAAAGTGGGTGTGCAAGACAACTTCTTCCATTTAGGGGGACATTCTTTATTAGCAGGGCAATTTCATGGATACATCAAAAAGGTGTTTGGGATTGACTTGGCATTAAGAGAACTCTTTGATGCGGTAACTATTGAGAAAATAGCACTTCTCCTAATTGAGAAAGAAACCAAGTTGGGTAACACTGAAAAAATTGCTAAGGCCTTTTTACGAATTAAATCTATGACACCGGAAGAGAAAGCTAACCTCCTACAAAATTCAAAGTTGAAAAAACCGAACTGAAAAACCTAAAAATCTTAAAGGTCTCAAAAACAAAGTTTATGGTAGCAATAAAATTACCCTAATTGAATTAGTAACCTGTTGGGATTATGATGATCCTAGCTATCAGCATGGTATGGCTAAATCATCCTCTATTGATCAGTTCAAACACCCTCTATAATGATTTTAGTACCTCTAACCTAGTCTAAATTATGCGTTATTTTGATGAGTACTGTGAAGTACACTTAGATCCAGATATTGCACCCTATAATTGGGTATTTAGAACAAAAGAAAAAATCCGCATTAGATTTGGTGTTCACCTATCTAAACATCCAGAGCTGGGACAGGTGGTGTGTGAGTTAAATGATGGTCAGGGATATTCTGATTTAGACCGGATAATAGCAAAAACAGAAGGTTTAACTGAAAATGGCTTCCAGATGTTTTCAGTTACCCTTCCACCCCTTGGTAATGGTGGGGGATGTAAGTATAGACTGGGTTATATAGATACTGATGGTAAGGAGCATAGTAGTAAAAGATCGCAAATTTTGTTAGTTTGCGATGAAGCACCCCGCTCCCTAACAGAAATTTCATCTGTATTTTTGGGACTGCTGAATAATCACCATGTTTACGGACCACAACCATCCATATCCATGACACCTAGTCCCAAGGACTGGAGTTCTCGCTTGTTCTATTCTATACTAATTGACAGATTTGCCCGTAGCAAACATATAGTTCGTAGTCCTTTAAGTTTAGTAAAATACGATCTTTCCTGTCCCCATTCTAGTCATGGTGGTACAATAAAAGGTATAACTGAGCATCTAGAATACTTAAAATCCCTAGGTGTAGGAGTAATTATTATTAGTCCCATATATGTCAATGCTCCTGATGGTTACCATGGTTATCATCCTATTCATCTATTAATGGTTGATCCCCGTTTAGGTACACTTCAATGTTTACGTCAAATGGTTAAAAAAGCCCATGAATTAAATATTGCCGTTATTTTAGATGTAGTTAATAATCACATCGCTGACAGCATCAATTGGCCAGAATACGGTGGTCCACCAGGAGGAGAATTTAAATATATACAGGGTGATGAGTTGACGGTTATGCCTTTTCCCGTGGAAGCAAGGAATACCTCACTCTTTCATGGACCAGAATATACTGATATGGTTAACCAAAGACTATTCGGTTTTTTAGAAGACTGGCGTACGGAGACAAATTATGTTCGCGAATTACTACTACAACATTTAAAATACTGGATTGCTGAGACGGATATTGATGGCTTCCGCTATGATGCTGCGCGTCACATTGGTTTAGATTTTTGGCAACCTTGCGTAGAAGAAATATCAAGATATGCCCACATCCTAGGAAAAAAGGAATTTGTGCAAATAGCTGAGCATGCAGGTAGTACCCACGAACAAGTACTAGAGTACAACCCAGCCAAGTTCTCTGGTTTGATTGACTATCCCACTTACTATGATGTTAAGCAGTCTTTTGGAGATGGTAATTGGCTTTCTGGTCTCACAGACTATTTTTGTGGTTTTCTGCAGCCATCATATTCCTACTATGCAGGTTGGCAAAATAATATTATGTTCTTAGAAAATCAGGACACAAATAGAGTTTTCCATGAGTTTTTAAATCGCACTCATAGCCGGGATCAAGCACGTATTCGCCTACATTTTGCTCTAGCTTGTTTAATATTAGGTCCACAAATACCCTTTATTTACCAAGGAACAGAGCAAGAGTTTGACGGTGCATTAGGCTTATTTCATGATGAAGAAAAATCAAGTTATGTTGGTCATGATTGTTATGTGCGGGAAGATATGTTTGATAATCCCAGTTGCACTTGGAAATTTGGGGTAATCAACCGCAAGACCTTTCAACCTTACAATAGAAACCACCCCACCTTTTTACTAATTCAAAAACTTGCCCACATTCGCTGGCAATACAAATTGATTATAAATGGCACACGCACCTTATTATATGAAAATCACAGTGTATTATGCTTACTTATTCACCATCCCCTTGAGAAATACAGTCTTCTAGCTGCTATGAATATGGGATCTAGAGATATATATAACCATTCTTTTAAAGCTCCTAATGATCATGGTGATTTTCCCGAACCTAATATACTATTTGGAACATCTGGTGGGTCAATCCAAATAGTACCAGGAGAAATTAGTCTACAACTTCCAGCATTTGCATTCGTTTTAGCTCAAGTTTAGTGGAACCTAGCTATGCTCAGATCCACTTGGCGCAACAGAGATTCTAGATCAGAAGAATTATCTAAAACAACATCCGCACGAGCAACTTTCTCCTCTAATGGTAATTGACTGTTAATTCTTGCCATTGCTTGTACTTCCGTTAAATCATTGCGACTCATTAGTCGTTGTTTTTGTATTTCACCTTGACAATAAACAACCCAAATTTCATTAACTAGATTCTCTAAACCCGCTTCAAATAAAAGGGGAATCACCAAAACTAAGGTGTCATGCGGTGACTCCTCAATAGTTTTTAAAAAACAATTCCTGACATAAGGATGAATCAAATTTTCCACCCAGGAGCGTTCAGGGGATTGATTAAAAATAATTTCTGCCAATTTTTTCCGATTTAAATTACCATCTGTAAGCAAAATTTCTTTGCCATAACGTTGAGTAATCTGACTAAGAATGACCGAACTCTCGGACACTGCATCTCTGGCGTAAATATCTGCATCTAAAATGGGTAACCCGTATACACTTGCTAAATAATTAGCCACGGTACTTTTGCCCGTAGCAATGCCTCCTGTTAAACCAATTAACCTTTTTGTCATGGAACTTGATCATAGCCAAAAGTATGTGTAATGCTCCCATACTACCACAAAAGATTTGGTGCTACAACCAAATCTAATTACGACAAACTTGATTGACCACATTACCATTTCTATCTACTAAGTCTATGACTAAAGGCATTTTTCCAAAAGCGTGAGTAGAACAACTTAAACAGGGGTCAAATGCCCTGATACCAGCTTCGACCCGGTTTAACATTCCCTCTTGAACTTGACTACCCTGGATAAAATGACGAGCAATTTGAGCAACTGTACGGTTCATTGCCAGATTATTTTGACCAGTAGCAATAATCAAATTCACCTTCTGCATTAAACCATTTTCATCAATACGATAATGATGGAATAAGGTTCCCCTTGGTGCTTCACTTACCCCCACTGCTTCCAATCGGTTAATTCCAGCAGCAGCTCGCAGACGGGTTGACAAAATATCAGGGTCATCCAATAAAATTTCTATGTGTTCAATAGAAGCCAAAATTTCAATTAACCGCGCATAATGATAAAAGAAAGAAGATTTCACAGTTCCACTACCATAACTGCGAAATTCCCGTAGTTCCTGATCTGCTAATGGAGTGCCAATTTGACTACAAATATTCAATCTAGCTAGAGGTCCAACCCGATACATTCCACTATCTAAACGACAATGATCTTTGCCATCGGGATAACCTAAAGGACGATAATAGGGAGATTTCAAATAGGAGTCTTCTTGCACTGCTTCACCGATAAATTCATGATAATTATCCACGTCTAATTTATCAGCAACAATATTTCCCCCACTGTCTACAAAACGTAAATGACCATCGTAGGTCTCCCACAAACCTTGAGCAGTTACTAATCCCATAAATAAACTGGGAAAATTGCCAAAGGTTTGGGCTTCTTTTTGATAGTTGTCTAGCAAGTTTTTAAATAACCCTATAGCATTAAGAACCGTAGCTTTAGCTTCGGGAATGCGGTTTTGTATGTGGGTACGATTTTCCGATGTGAGAGGGTCACTAACACCACCAGGGACGGCCCAAGCGGGATGGATTTTTTTGCCCCCTAATAATTCAATAATTTCTTGTCCAAATTGTCGTAATCGAATTCCACCCCTAGCTAATTCGGGATCGGTGCCAATTAAACCAAAAATATTTCGTTTGGCTGGTTCACTATCCATACCTAATAATAAATCTGGGGCACTGAGGTGAAAGAAACTCAATGCGTGGGATTGAATTATTTGTCCTAGATTCATGAGACGACGTAATTTTGTTGCCACTTCCGGAATAGTGACAGACAAGATTTTATCCCCCGTTTTTGCCGATGCTAATAAATGACTTACGGGACAAATTCCACAAATTCTAGCTGTAATTCCTGGCATTTCTGGAAAAGGACGACCAACACAAAACTTTTCAAATCCGCGAAATTCTGTTACGTGAAACCGTGCATCATCTACATGACCTTCATCGTCGAGATAAATACTAATTTTGGCGTGTCCTTCAATGCGGGTAACAGGATCAATAACTATTTTTTTCATGATTTTTTTTGGCAACCTGGTTTTATAAATCGTACATTCTACTTTCTGGAAACTCTGGAAACTCACCACAAAATTCTTCAAATGCTGTTTTTGCAGGTTTCTCAACCCTTTGATGGGCAATTTCAGCTTGCATTTCCTCTATTACATCCCAAGCAGCTGCACATTCGGGTGAGTTAATACCTTTATTACTACAAACAATTCGCGCTTTTCTGATTTCATCTTGTAATTGCTGTTCCAAAAGAATTGTATGGGGTTTTTCTAGGGTAACACTTCCTACCAAAATATCTGTCAATGAGATTATTCCCATTAATTCACCACTAATCACTGGAGCATGGTGGAGATTATATTGAGCAAATAATTTGGCTACATATTCTAAACCCAGTTCTGGATTAACCACTATACAAGGTTTAGTCATTATTTCATAAACACGGACTTTATTTGTTTCTTTGCCATAAGCTATAACTTTATAAATTATGTCGCTTTCCGTGACTATTCCGTAAGCGTCTTGTCCATGACGACGATCCACTATTAATGCTCGCCAATCTCTAGCTTTCATTAAATCAACAGCTTCTTTTACGGTAGCAGAACTGCGAATTGTCGCCACATCTTTGGTCATGACATCTGCTGCTTTTAACATTCTCTACCTCCTGAGTTAGGTTGATTCATCTCGATTTATTTAGGTTATCCAAATTTAATCATTTCTCTCCCTACCATGGGGGGTGTTTCTCCTCTTAATAATGGTTCTAGTGCTGCTTTGATTCTTGTAGCTGAAGGTGGACAACCTGGTAAATAAATATCAACATCAACTATGTTATGAACTGGAACAACTCGATCAATTAAAGGTGGTACAATTCCTGGTGAGTGGGGAATCTTTTGATTTACATCTGCTCCTTCTATATAGGCTAATTGTAAACTTACATTGGCAGTCCCTGTTAGATTGCGCATGGCGGTCACATTACCTGTAACTGCGCAGTCTCCAAAGGAAATAATGGTTTTTGTCCTCTGTCTAATTTTGTGGATTATCTCCAAATGTTCTTCATTGGCGATCGCTCCTTCTACTAATACCACATCCACCCCTTCTGGATATTCTTTAATATCAGCAATAGGGCTATAAACTACATCTACCTGAGTGGCTAAATCTATTAACCATTCATCTAGGTCTAAAAATGACATGTGACATCCAGAACATCCACCTAACCATACGGTTGCTAATTTGATTTTGTCCATAATGTTTAATTGATGATATGTAAGATGCTAACCACTAAAAGTTCCACTGTTGTTTCTCTCGCGCTGTGACCAAGAATTCTATTTTACCTCGATCATGTTTCATTTCTTCCACACTTACACCCTTAGTAAACAAAGCTCCAGTGGGACAAGCATTGACACATTTACCACAGGAAGTACAGGTGAGAGAAGTTCCCCAGGGTTGATTTAAATCCGTAATCACATGGGATTTTGACCCCCTACCCGCCATATCCCAAGTGTGGGCACCTTCAATCTCATCACATACCCGCACACAGCGAGTACACAGAACACAACGATTGTGGTCTATGCCAAATCTCTCATGGGAAGTATCAACACTCCGCTGGGGGAACTGATAAGCTAATCGCACGTGATCCATGCCCATTTCTATGGCTAAATCCTGTAATTCACAATTACCATTAGCCACACATACAGAACAGGTGTGATTCCCTTCTGCAAATAGCATTTCGATAATTGTTCTTCTATACCTTTGCAGGCGATCGCTTTTAGTTGTGACTTCCATCCCCTCAGAAACCTTGGTCACACAAGCAGGTAGAAGTTTATTCATCCCAGCAATTTCTACTAAACATAGACGACAAGCACCCACATCTCCCACACCATCTAAATGACAAAGTGTGGGAATATGTATACCTGACTCCTGTGCTGCTTCTAATAAGGTATTATGCTCGTGAGCGCTGACCATTTGCCCATCAATTGTCAAAGTCTTTACTGTCATAATTGTCTGATAATTGATTTGTTTTCTATTGCTTAATTAGAGCTAAATATTCTTCTTTGAAATAGCGCAGGGTGCTAAAAACAGGATTGGGTGCAGACTGACCTAACCCACATAAACTGGTGTGTTTCACCATATCGCATAATTCTTCCAACAGATGTAAATCATTTTGTGTTCCCTTTCCCTTACTAATCTTGGTTAATAAATCATGGAGTTGCACCGTTCCCACCCTACAGGGAATACATTTACCACAGGACTCATCCATACAAAACTCCATAAAGAATCGTGCCACATCTACCATATTAGTAGTTTGATCCATCACAATCATTCCCCCAGAACCCATCATAGAACCCAAAGCAGACAAGGATTCATAATCTACGGGTGTGGTAAATGCTGATGCTGGTATACATCCTCCCGATGGTCCACCTGTTTGTACCGCTTTGGCCATACCCCCATCAGGAATACCACCACCCATTTGTTCCACAATTTCCCCTAGGGTTGTCCCCATGGGAACCTCAATTAAACCTGTATTCCGGATTTTACCTGCTAGGGCGAAAACCTTTGTCCCTTTACTTTTCTCTGTGCCAATATTAGCAAACCATTCCGCCCCATTTCTGATAATAGGAGCAATATTAGCAAAGGTTTCCACGTTATTAATTAATGTAGGGTAACCCCATAAACCTGATTCAGCAGGGTATGGAGGACGAGGATGGGGAACACCACGGTTACCTTCAATTGAAGCCATTAATGCGGTTTCTTCACCACAAACATAAGCACCTGCACCAATGCGAATTTCGATTTTAAAATCAAAAGGTGATTCAAAAATATTTGTTCCCAATACCCCTAACCTTTGTGCTTGACGAATGGCAGTTTCCAGACGTTTAATCGCAATGGGGTATTCCGCTCTCACATAAATATAACCTTGATTAGCACCAATGGAATAAGCGGCGATCGCCATTCCTTCTAAAACTCGATGGGGATCACTTTCTAACACACTACGATCCATGAATGCGCCTGGATCTCCCTCATCCGCATTACAAATCACGAATTTTTTTGCACCTGGCGATTTTGCTACCGTTCCCCATTTTAAACCCGTGGGATATCCAGCACCACCTCTTCCCCTTAATCCACTTTTAGTAATAACTTCCACTACTTCTGCGGGTTTCATTTCTCGCAGCACTTGGTAGAGAGCTTGATAACCATTAGCTGCAATATAAGATTGAATTCTTTCTGGATCTACCCGACCACTATTTTCTAAAACAATGGGCAATTGTTTAGTAAAAAACGGATGTTGTAAATCTTGCTGTTTTAAAGTGGTGTTTTTTCCCTTGATAGAATCAATTACCTTTGGTGCATCCTGGGGCGTTACTTGTTGATAAAGTTTAATTTTATGACTTTTATTCTCATCTATCTCCACTAAAGGACCCTGACAACAAAGGCGCATGCAACCCACACCTACCACTTCCACCTGCTGTTCCAAACCTGCTGCTTTAAGCGATGTCAATAAATTTTCCTTCACTGCTTGGGAACCAGAAGACAAACAACCTGCAGCAGTGCAACAGCGAATTTGTATAGGTTTCTTCTGAGAATTTTCTGCCCTAGCAATCTCCAATAATTCATGTAGTTCCATGTTGCCATTCTCCCACTTTTTTACAGACTGATTGTGCAGTTTGATTACCTAAAACCTCACCGTCAAACACCACTGCTGGTGCAATACCACAAGCACCTAAACATCTAGCAGTCATCAAGGAAATTTCTCCGTCTGGTGTGGTATCTCCCGCTTTAATTTGGATGAATGTTTCCAGGGTGGTTAAAATTCCTTGGGCACCTTTCACATAACAAGCTGTACCTGTACAAACTACACAATTATGTTTACCTTTTGGTGCCAAGGAAAATAAATGGTAAAATGTTGCTACTCCATATACCCGACTAGGTGGCAATTTTAACTCACGGGCGATATACAGCAGTAAATCTAATTCTAAATACCCAAATAATTCCGTTGCTCGATGGAGAATTTCAATCAGTGCATCCTGTTGATATTGACAGCGTTTGATGGCTGTATCCAACATTCTCAAACGTTTGTCCCCACGCTCAACATGATTGACGCGAACTGGAACTGTGGTTTTCATGATTTCTTATCAGGATGGTGGACAATATGTACAGAACAGGGTGCATGGTGCAACACATAATTACTTACACTACCCATAAAAAACTCAGTGATTTTAGAAACTCCTCGTCTCCCAATGATGATTAAATCCGCACCCCACGCCCCAGCGACTTGACAAATCACCTTACCTGGATTTCCCACATTCTGGGAAAACTCGGTTTTAATGTTTTCTGTATTTGCCCGCGCACAAAAACCTTGCAACATTTCCAAACCTTCTTCTTTATAGGCTTCCAATTTCTTCAAATAAATTCCCATGCTTTCATCAGTCCAAGCTGGATAGTAATCAATCTGAGAAAACATCATGGTATCCGGAATGCCATCTTCCTCTGGTGATAGGACATGTATTAGCATTAACTCAGCCGATGTCAATTTTGCTAAGTTGAGTGCTTGTTGAAATACTTCCTCACCTATGCTAGAAAGGTCTAACCCCACCAAAATTTTACTAAGCATTGATGTCTCCTTTATAACTTATCAACCATTACAAAGTACCTCTTTATGTTATTCCAGTTCCTATTTGTAAGAAGATGTAGGTTTCCTTTATAATTCTTAGCATTTATCTTTACAATTCGTTAATTTTTAACTCCTAGCTTGGGATCTAGGTCTACACTTATGGTTGTAGCTAAAGAATGTGAGGAACTTGTGAGGAAATTATGGTTAAGGGAATAAACATTTTAACTATCCATGACTGTCCATGACTGTAAATGTTCCAAGACCTAGATCAAGCCATTTGGTGATGATTCTACCTTTTCTGTACTTCTTAGTTATTATGCCCATTTTTAGTCAGTTTGCTCTATATCTAAAAGTTGATATCTTTCCTTTATTTCTTGTCCAGCTTTAATAATTAAGTTAAGAATTTTCACATGTTTAACTCTATAGCTATACATAGCTTAAAATTTTGTACTGAATTTTGACTATTAACTCTGTCGTAGGTAAATTTATTCTGATTATTTCTAATTACAATGTTTAAAGGAGGTTTTTAACATGAAGATTTTAGTAGTTGAGGATGATGAACTAATTGCATATACCCTGACTAATTTTCTCACAGAACAGAATTATGCTGTAGAATTAGCAAATGATGGTAAGACTGCTTGGGATTTAGTAGAAACTTATGAGTATGACCTGATACTACTAGACATTGTTTTACCAAAACTCGATGGAATTAGCTTATGTAAAAAAATTCGTTCTAGTGGTCGGCGAGTGCCAATTTTATTATTGACAGGGCGTGATAGTTCTCACGATAAAGCTATTGGTTTAGATGCTGGTGCGGATGATTATGTAGTCAAACCCTGTGATGAAGAAGAATTGGTAGCTCGTGTAAGAGCATTATTAAGACGTGGCGGTGTTAATTCCCAGCCTGTATTAGAGTGGAGAGGTTTGCGATTAGACCCTAGTAGTTGTGAAGTTACATATCAACAAGACCAACTTTCACTCACCCCAAAAGAATATGCTCTACTAGAACTTCTGATGCGAAATAATCGTCGAGTATTTAGCTGTGGAATGATTTTAGATCATCTTTGGTCTTATGAAGACACACCGGGGGAAGACGCTGTGCGGACTCATATTAAGGGTTTAAGAATGAAGTTAAAAGCAGTGGGCGCACCTCATGATTTAGTAGAAACAGTTTATGGTATTGGATATCGTCTAAAGCCACAAGAAAATGACCATAATCACCATGAGGAACTAAAAGAAAGTAGATCCAACCATGAATTAAATCATCAATCAAAAAATGAGCGGACAATTGAGAAACTTGAAGAAATTTGGCAACGATTTCGCGGTAGGATAGAAGAGCAAATTTCCCTTATAGAAACAGCTGCACAAAATATTGCCCGTACCCAAGGAACTTTTAATTTAGAGCTATTAATACGAGCAACTAGAGAAGCACACACTTTAGCGGGTTCTCTGGGTACATTTGGCTTACCTTATGCTTCAGAATTGGCAAAAAAAATTGAGAATTTCTTCCAATCTTCTGCTAATTTAACAGTAGCAGAAATGATTAATCTACAACCTAAATTACAAAGTTGGGTCAAATCACTAAGGCGAGAAATTGATAAGAAAAATCAGCAAATTACCGCTCCTGATAATAGTCAAAAACAACCGGAATTATTCCCTGAAAGAAACATCGATAATGAAATCACACCAACAGTGAACAAAACTAAAATATTAGTGGTAGATGATGATTTAAAAACTTTAGATTTATTACAGTTACTGTTGACTCCTTGGGGACTAGAAATAATTACCCTTAATCATCCTGGAAAGTTTTGGGAAACTTGGGAAAAAATTCAGCCTGACATGTTAATATTAGACATTGAAATGCCTAGTATGAGCGGTATTGAATTATGTAAAATGATTCGCAATCATGATCAAGGTAGGGAAGTACCGATTTTGTTTTTGACAGTTCATAGCGATGCAGAAATTGTCAATCAGGTATTTAGTGTAGGAGCTGATGATTTTGTTAATAAACCAATTATTGTGTCCGAGCTAGTCAATCGTATTCTGAATCGCTTGGAAAGAGTGAGATTGCTGAAAATTATGGAGTGTAATCGATATGAAAAGACCAATCAAATTAACGAGAATAACAAATTTATTGTTGAAACCTATCATAACTTAGTAGAAGTTTATCCAGAGGCAATTCTCATTGTTAGTCAAGATGACTTAGTTTTCGTTAACAGTGCTGCAGTGAGACTACTGCGAGTTAATTCAGTAGAGGAACTATTAGGTAAGAAATTTCTAGAATTTGTCCATCCACAACACAGGGAAGAAATTGAAGAAAATCTCAAATCTCTGAAAACAAGTCAAACATTGATTCCCTTGCATGAAGTTAAATTTTTACAAGCGGATGGGAAAATAATTTACGTAGAAATGGTTGGTGCATTTCTCAACTACCAAAATCAACCAGCAGCACAAATTGTCGCCCGTGATATTACCAGACGTAAGCAGACAGAATTAGCATTGCACAAAACTAAAGATGAACTAGAACTGAGGGTTAATGAACGTACAGCTGAGTTAATTAATGTCAATCGCCAATTGCAATCACAACTGGATGAACAAAAACGTACTCAAGACGCTTTGAGGATTTCAGAAAATCGGTTTGAAGCCATTTTAAGTATTGCCGATGATGCAATTATTTCCATTGATAGTAATCAACAGATTACCTTATTTAATCAAGGTGCAGAAAAAATTTTTGGTTATTCTGCTGGGGAAGTTTTAGGACAAAAACTAGATTTATTATTACCCACACGCTTTGCTCAGGAACATCGTAATCACGTATATAAATTTGGCAAATCTTCTGCTCATGCTCGCAGAATGGGAGAAAGACAAGAAATATTTGGTTGTCGTAAAGATGGGTCAGAATTTCCTGCAGAAGCTTCAATTTCTAAATTAGATCTTGATCAAGAATCTGTGTACACCGTCATCTTGCGAGATATAACTGAGCGCAAGCAAGTGGAAAAAATGAAGGATGAATTTGTCTCTGTTGTTAGTCATGAGTTGCGGACTCCTTTGACATCCATTCATGGTTCTTTAGGAATGTTGACCAGTGGGTTACTCTCTAGTACTTCAGAACAAGGTAAACGTTTGCTGCAAATTGCCACCGATAGTACGAAGCGATTAGTTAGATTAATTAATGATATTCTGGATATTGAACGCATTGAGTCGGGTAAGGTCAAAATGGAACGGGAAAATTGTGATTTGCGAGATTTGATCAACTCAGCTATCAATATCATGCAACCTTTAGCGGATAAAGCAGGTGTGACTTTATCTATTCATAACTCTAATGGTTCATCTATTCAATTATGGGCAGATCCAGATCGGATAATTCAAACTTTAACTAATTTATTCAGTAATGCCATTAAGTTTTCAGAACCAGGATCCACGGTTTATTTGATGACCGAATTACAAAAAGACCAGGTGTTGGTAACTGTGCAAGATACTGGAAGAGGTATACCAGAAGATAAATTAGAGAGTATTTTTGAGCGGTTTCAACAGGTGGACTCTTCTGATTCTCGCAATCATGATGGTACTGGCTTGGGTCTGGCAATTTGTAAGAGTATTGTTCAGCAACATGGTGGCAAGATTTGGGTCAAAAGTATCTTGGACGAAGGTAGCAGTTTTTATTTTACTTTGCCAATTTTAACTGTTTATGATAGAGCTAATTTACAGGGGTTGGTCACCGATCAATCAGACTATGAAACATCCCTAATTACTGATGCTAATTCTCCTTTAGTGTTGGTTTGTGATGATGATCCAATCACTCGCCAGGAATTAGAAAATCTCCTACTACAAGGGGGATATCGGGTACTTACAGTAGCTAGTGGTGACCAGGCGATCGCTCAAGCAGTTATTCAACATCCAGATGTGATTTTACTAGATTTAGTTATGCCAGGAATGAATGGTTGGGAAACCATGGCTGGATTGAAAAAGTGTTCGGACACTAAAGATATACCAATTGTCATTTGTAGTGTTTATAAATCGAGTCAAAATAATTCCAACTATCAACAAGATAGTAATTCAGAAGGTGTCAAGTTTGCTGATTGGTTAAGTAAACCAGTGGAAGAAACTGACCTGTTCAACTCTTTAAGGAAAGTTGTATTTGAACCCTCAAGAAAGCTGAAGATATTAATTATTGAAGATGATCATGACCTCGCAGATCTTTTGGCAACCTTGTTCGGTAGACATGACATTGAAACCTTCATTGCCAAAACTGGTAGGGAAGCAATTCATCTGAGTCAAAAGGTTAATCCTGACCTACTAATTCTGGATTTGATCCTCCCGGAAGCTGATGGTTTTACGGTTGTTGATTGGTTGAAACAACATGATCAACTGTTTAGTGTCCCCGTGGTTGTCTATTCTGCAAAAGACCTGGACGATTCAGAACGTCATCGGTTAAAATTGGGACATACGGAGTTTTTTACCAAGGGGAGGGTCACCACTCAGGAGTTTGAGCAAAGAGTTATGGACCTGTTACAGAGAATTACAACTAAGCAATAACCAGGGTTAGGTCATAGATTATGAAAAGGCGCATCTTAGTGGTTGATAATGAGCAGTATATTCAAGAAGTGGCTAAGATTTGTTTAGAAACCGTTGCAGGTTGGGAGGTGCTAACAGCTAGTTCGGGTAAGGAGGGAATCTTGCAAGCTGAGAATCATCAACCAGATGCAATTCTATTAGATGTGATGATGCCTGATATGGACGGATTATCTGCTTTTAAAAAATTACAAGCCAATCCAGCAACCCAAACAATTCCGGTCATTTTGTTAACCGCAAAAATCCAAGCTGCTGATCGTCGTCGTTATTCCCAGTTAGGTATTAAAAGTGCGATCGCTAAACCCTTTAATCCTTTAGAATTAGCTCACCAAGTTGCAGCGGAGTTAGACTGGAATTTGGAATGTAACAAGACGAAATGAATTGTGAGGACTACTAATGGGGACTATTAAGTATGATTGCTAATCGTAACACTTATACTACTCCAGAAGCATATCTAAAACTAGAAGAACATAGTCAGGTTAAACATGAGTATATTAATGGAAACATTTACGCCATGGCGGGTGCCCTAGATGTTCATGTTACCATTGCTCTTAATCTTGCATCTATTCTTCGAAATCATCTTAGGGGTTCTGGTTGTCGAGTATATATTACGGATATGAAAGCTAGAATCGAATCGTTAAACAGATTTTACTATCCTGATATTATGGTGACTTGCGATTCTCGTGACCAAGAAACAGCAGCTTATAAAAGATTCCCATGTTTAATTATTGAAGTTTTATCTGACTCTACGGAATTATTTGATAGAGGTGACAAATTTGCCGACTATCAAACTTTACCCACTTTACAAGAATACATTTTAATTAGTCCTAAAAAACCGCGAGTTGAGTGTTTCCGCAGGAATGATCAAGGACTTTGGACTTTACAATACTATACAGGTGAAGAAACATCATTTTTCTTCCCTACTATTCAATTCCAGGCAAAAATGACTGAACTTTATGAAGATGTCAACTTTCAGTAAAACTATAAAAAACTATAATTAGGGGAGCTATTAATTATGATTGCTAATCGTAACACTTATATTACTCCAGAAGCATATCTAAAACTAGAAGAAAATAGTCAGGTTAAACATGAGTATATTAATGGAAATATTTACGTTATGGCCGGTGCCCTGGATGTTCATGTAACCATAGCTGGAAATATATTCATTCTGCTGCGTAATCATCTTAGGGGTTCTGGTTGTCGAGTATATATTACGGATATGAAAGCTAGAATCGAATCGTTAAACAGATTTTACTATCCTGATATTATGGTGACTTGCGATTCTCGTGACCAAGAAACAGCAGCTTATAAAAGATTCCCATGTTTAATTATTGAAGTTTTATCTGACTCTACGGAATTATTTGATAGAGGTGACAAATTTGCCGACTATCAAACTTTACCCACTTTACAAGAATACATTTTAATTAGTCCTAAAAAACCGCGAGTTGAGTGTTTCCGCAGGAATGATCAAGGACTTTGGACTTTACAATACTATACAGGTGAAGAAACATCATTTTTCTTCCCTACTATTCAATTCCAGGCAAAAATGACTGAACTTTATGAAGATGTCAACTTTCATTAAGTAGGGAGGTACAATTATTTGTAGAATGGATTAACCCATGGGGGTGTTGGGTTTCATACTTCAACCCAACCTACGTTGATCTTAATATTTAATTCCACTCACCCACTTAATCTAAATATAATAGCCTAAAATTTCACAAACTTCCTGGTCACTAGTTTGAGAAAAATCCTCATACCACAATCCAATTGCTGAAAAAAACTCAGGAGTCTGTAAACACACTACCTCATCTACCTCCGACTCCAATTCCCTATAGGTACTTGCTGATGCTACAGGAATTGCTACCACAATTTTGCTGGGCTTTTGCTGTTTGAGAACAGCAATAGCTGCTCTTATATTCGCACCGGTAGCAATACCATCATCTACTAAAATGACTGTTTTGTTTTCAACCTTAATTGGTGGAGCATTTCTTCGATATGTTTGTTCCCGTCGCTTTAGCTCTTCCAACTCCTGAGATACAACCTTTTCAATCACATCTCTATCTATCCCCAAGGTAGCAATTATATCATGATTGAATACCCTAACCCCCCCAGCACCAATAGCACCCATAGCTAATTCTTTTTGTCCGGGCACACCAATCTTTCTGACGATACAAACATCTAGGGGAGCATTCACAGCTTTGGCAATTTCCCAACCTACGGGCACACCACCACGGGGTAGTGCTAATACTAGTAGATTTTCGTGGTTGGCGTAATCTATTAGACTTTCCCCTAACATCTTTCCAGCTTGAATACGATTATGAAATTTCATCAGCATCAACTCCTACTACTAGGTATATCTGGGGGGTATATCTGGGAGTCTATGTGGGTCTGACAATTTCCCACCCTTGAAAGTTGTGGAAAGTTGTTGTTTCCCTCAAAAATGATTAGTATGGCTAATATATCTCTAACCTTCTCACATAAAAACCACAGGGAGTGTAGATTTTAGATCTATCCCAAGGAGTAATTACTATGTTGCATAAAATTTTAGTTGCTTTAGAAAATCCGGATCAAAGCCAAAATATATTTGAGCAAGCTCTATTTTTGGCTCAAGTGAGCAGTTCTGAAATCATGCTACTTCATGTTCTGTCTCCCCTAGAAGATCCCTACCTCAACCCCATATTTCTTCAACCGGAAACTATCTACCCCTCCCTGTATGGAGAAACTATGAACAAGTATATGCAGGCCTGGGATGAACATAAGCAAGAACGACTAAAATGGATCCAATCCCTAATGGAAACTGCTATTAGTAGGGGGGTAAAGGCTGAAATGCTCCAAACCGTTGGGGATCCAGGTCGTGTCATCTGTGAACAAGCTATAAGCTGGTCTGCTGACCTAATTATTGTGGGACGTAGGGGAAGAAGGGGAATCAGTGAGGTGGTTTTGGGTAGTGTGAGCAACTATGTTCTACATCATGCTCCCTGCTCAGTCCTCACTATCCAGGGTGCAATTCCCGGTTAATTTTTTGACTCTCCTATTTTTTTAATTTTTCCCACCCCATCAATGTGATAAGTGAACAATTGGGCCATATCTACTGGGGAGGAAAATTTTATAAAAACTTTAGTTAAAGTAAGCAACAAAAATTAGCCTAAAGGTTTGGTTTGGATAATATTGAAATAAAGACCCCCCTGATTTATGAGTGCTAACTACCAAAATATCACATAACAAACTACCAAACATCCCAATTTAAAACTAGAGGTATCAATGAGTTTCGCAAATAACAAAAAAACAAACGAATATAAGGAATTAAAAGAAAAACCACATTGGCAAGGGACAACGGTCACACCAGCTACAAAAACTACCACCAGGGTTAGGGATACTAAATCCCAGGAAACATCTCAGGGAGCAGACATGAGTGATGATCTCAATCGTGGTAGGGTGGCTATTTTTATCGACGGTCTCAATCTATTTCATGCTGCTCTTCAAATAGGCATTGAAATCGACTATGTTAAATTATTATGTCGTTTAACTCAAACTTCTAGACTATTAAGAGCTTTCTTTTATACTGGAGTTGATACTAGCAAGGAGAAACAACAAGGTTTTCTGTTGTGGATGCGTCGTAATGGTTATCGAGTGGTAACCAAGGATATAATTGCACTTACGGAAAGTGGTAAAAAACCCAATCTCAATGTGGAAATTGCTGTGGATATGATTACCTTAGCTCCTTATTATGATACGGCTGTACTAGTTAGTGGGGATGGGGATCTAGCCTACGCTGTTAATGCTGTCACCAGTTTAGGATCGCGGGTAGAAGTTATAGGTCTGCAAACTATGACTAGCGATAGTCTCATTGATGTGGCAGATTATTTTATTGATTTTGATAGCATTAAACAATACATCCAGAAAGACTCCCAATTTGGTTACAATTATCGTTCTTCGCCCACTTCTCATCTTTGATGGAGATTTTAACGCCTGATATTAGTTCAGGGCTATTGACTGTGTCCAAATATAGTGTATAATATTGTAGGTGGGCTTATATGTTCGCGACTTTAGTAAACTAGGCGTGGAGCGGTGCATAAAAGCTATAGCCACCTGCAGCAACCTGGCCTTTTACCCATTAAACCTGTGTTTACAACGTTTTGGCTCAAGCTATATAAGTACAATACATGGAGACTGTGATACACGACTTGACCAATCAATTACAATTAACATTAGTAATTACCTACACCCTAATGGGTGGCTATTTTTTTGCCAATTGGTTTACATTCTCTCACCGTCACCCCGCATCAACTCCGGAAGAGAAGTTCTTATCACTAATTATATCCTTAGTGACCACTGTTTTCTGGCCTATGATTATTCCCATATCTTGTGTAAAAATTTTCAAAACCCGTCAACTGCGATCAGATACGGTTATTCCTCTACTTTTAGTACTGTTGGGTTTGACGATCTCTTATATCAGTTGTCAGTTGTTGAAATTAATATATTTACCTACTTAGCGCCGGATGGGTAACAAGAGACCTTACACCAAACTACTCCACAAATAAATCCGTAGAGTAGTTTGTTGATCTATTGCATGCCAGTGGGAAAAATTCCCGGTTTGACTGCAATATTGATAGTTTGTCCATTACGACGCAAGTCCAGACGTAAATTTCCTCCCACTTGGGCCACTTCTACAGCTTTCTGTACAGCAGAGCTGTCGGTGATCACTTCACCATTTAGCCTAACAATAACATCTCCAATGCGTATTCCAGCTTTCGCTGCAGGTGAATTGGGAACAACCCTAATGATTAATACTCCCTGATTTTCACTCACGGTCAACCCGCTATTAGGATCGGAATTGATTCTTTGTCTTAAATCTGGGGTGATGGAAACCATCTGAATTCCTAAATAGGGATGTTGAGCTTTACCTGTGGTTATTATTTGATTAGAAATACGTTGTGCCGTATTAATGGGAATTGAAAATCCTAATCCTTGTGCACCCTGAATAATAGCCGTGTTTATACCAATCACTTCTCCTCGGGCGTTTAGCAACGGACCACCGGAATTACCTGGATTAATTGCAGCGTCAGTTTGAATAAACTCAACCCGCTTATCGGGAACCCCCACTTGATTACTGGATCTACCAGTGGCACTAATAATACCTGTTGTTACCGTGTTATCTAGTCCTAAAGGATTACCAATGGCGATCGCCCATTGTCCTGGTTGTAACTGTTCCGAGTTACCTAGGGTAACTGCTGGTAGATTTTTAGCCTCAATCTTCACCACCGCCACATCCGTGAGTTGGTCTGCTCCTAATACCCTACCTTCAAAGGTTCTTCCATCTTTGAGGGTGACAGTTACCCTATCTGCACCCTCTACCACATGAGCATTAGTGAGAATACGACCATCATTACTAATGATAAAACCTGAACCAGCGCCCCGTTCTACCCTGTTTTCCCTGCGTGGTATTCTGGAACCGAAAAAGCGTCGTAGATCCTCAAATTCGTCTGGTGCTTGAGTTCTCACCGTGCGAGAAGAGTTAATTCTGACTACGGAGGGACCAACCTTCCGAACCACCTCAGTCACAAAATTACTGTCCGTATTTCCTGGTAGTGGTGCAGCATGAACACTCTCCACCCCAAGCTTAGATGCACTCTTGGTCAAAGCTTCCTGATTATTTGTTAGATAACCACCTGTAACAGTAATCCCCGAACCTAATAATATTAGGGATAGGGAGGTCAACCCTTGTTTCCAATATTTCCGGGGTGAATTATTGCTGTTTATAGTTAAAGTATTATCTGCTTGTTGTTTTCCCTTAGACATTTTCCGATCTCAAAAAATATAGGCCGTTACTACTAATGTAGATATTTTTGGCTGGATTTTGTTCCCATGTCCAGCTAACATCCACCAGATAATGTAAATTTTTGATAAATTTTTAGAAAATCTGTTAAGATAGTAACGATTTAGATTTACAGTAACTTTACCTAGGGGGGTTTTTGAAAAGACTAATTCTGTTGGTTTTAGCAGTAGCCACCGTCAGTGGAGGAGTTGCTACCTATACTTTCAATCATTCTACCAACGCCAGTAGTGCTACGAGTGGGGAAGTGGAGGAAACTTTGCCCACTCCCACTTTGGTAACAGCATTGGGGAGATTGGAACCGGAAACACCAGTGATTAAATTGTCTGCACCCCTAGCACTAGATGGGGACAGGGTGAAAAAAATCCTCCTTCAAGAGGGCGATGGGGTCAAAGCAGGTCAGGTAATTGCCATATTAGATTCCCAGGATAAATTACAAAGTGCCGTTGAAAGGGCGCAAAAACAAGTAAAAGTTGCTCAAGCTAAATTGAAGCAAATTCAATCAGGTGCTAAACCGGGAGAGATTCAGTCACAAAAAGCGAATGTAGAAAAGTTAAAGGCAGAGTATGAAGGCAACAAGAATGCTTACATACAAACTATTGCTAGGATAGAAGCCCAATGGCAAGGTGATAGAACTGCTCAGGAAGCAAATATTCGACAATTGGCTGCGGAACTGAAAAATGCTAAATCGGAATATCAACGTTATCAACAGTTATATTCCCAAGGAGCAGTTTCTAATTCTTTAATTGACAGTAAACGGTTAAATGTGGAGACCAGCGAACAAAAATTAACCGAAGCTAGGGCGATTTTGGAACGGATTAATACCACCGCTAGTAAACAACTGGCGGAAGCTAGGGTACAACTGAATAGAATTAGTAGCACTAGTGCGAAACAAATTAGGGCAGCTGAGGAAACACTAAATAGCATTGCTGACGTTCGTTCTGTAGATGTGAATTTAGCCAAAACAGAACTTGAAAGTGCTGTTTCAGTTCTTAACAGTGCTAAGACCGACCTGGAATCAGCTTTTATTCGTGCCCCTATGAGTGGTAGAATTCTGAAAATTCATACTCGTGCGGGTGAGAAAATTACCGCATCAGGTATTGCGGATTTTGCCCAAACGGAAAAAATGTCAGTGGTAGCAGAAGTTTACCAAACTGATATTAATCGAGTCAAGATTGGGCAGAAAGCCAGGATTATGAGTCCTACATTATCAGAGAAATTGGAAGGTAATGTAATTCAAATTGGTTTACAGGTCAACCGTCAAAATGTATTTAGTAATCAACCAGGTGAAAATCTAGACAGTCGAGTGGTTGAGGTGAAAATTCGACTCACTCCCGAGGATAGCAAAAAGGTTGCTGGACTAACTAATTTACAAGTGCAAACGGCAATTGAATTGTAATTTAATTTACTGATCGATTTACCTCTATTATTTAAATCCCTGTATTAAATCCTGGTAGGGTCCATGATATCAAAACTTTTTCTTAAAACCCCTTTGGCGTGGCGACAGCTCATGAAAGAAAGGACTCGATTGGCAGTTGCTGTGGCGGGTATTACTTTTGCTGATATGTTGATCTTTATCCAGATGGGATTTGAAAGTGCTTTATTTGATGCAGCAATTCAACCCCATCGCAAATTGCTGGGAGATTTAGTGTTAATTAATCCTCAATTTAATAGCTTGTTTTCCACGAAAAGTTTTTCTAGAGATAAACTATATCAAGCACTAGGGTATGATGGGGTAGCATCGGTTAATTCCATTTACATTGGTACGGCACAATGGCGCAATCCTCAAACACGAATTGATCGACCAATTTTGGTTTGGGGAGTTGATCCCTATCAACCTGGATTGAGATTTCCCGAAGTAGAAAAAAATAAAGATACTCTCAAATCACTCAATCATATTATGTTTGACCAAGCTGGTCGTCCCGAATATGGTGAGGTTGGTAAAATATTTCGAAAAACCGGCAACTTCCAAACGGAACTGAATAATAATTTGGTCAGCGTGAGGGGTTTATTTAGTAATGGTGCTTCCTTTGCAGCTGATGGCAATGTGGTGGCTAGTGACTCCACATTTTTACGATTATTTCCCCAACGCAAACCCGATCAAATCGAAGTGGGACTAATTAATTTAAAACCCGGTACAGATATCCAGAAATTAAAAGCACAACTGAAAATTGGGTTGAACCCCGATCCTAATAGCCCATTTGTGGAAGTGGGCACAACAGAGGATTTTGCCCAAAAAGAAAAGAATTACTGGGCCACTAGCACAGGGATTGGTTTCATTTTTGGTTTGGGTGTAGGGGTGGGTTTTATTGTTGGTATTGTCATTGTCTATCAGATTCTTTATTCTGACGTTTCTGACCATCTTCCCGAATATGCCACCCTCAAGGCTATGGGTTACACTGATTGGTATCTTTTAGGAGTTTTGATACAGGAATCCTTATTTTTGGCTATTCTGGGTTATTTACCTTCATTATTCCTCTCTTTGGGATTATATCAATTAACTTTTGTCGCTACCATGTTACCCATTACTATGAAAGCTGAACGGGC
This sequence comes from Cylindrospermopsis raciborskii Cr2010, assembly GCF_003367075.2. Classification (NCBI taxonomy): domain Bacteria; kingdom Bacillati; phylum Cyanobacteriota; class Cyanophyceae; order Nostocales; family Aphanizomenonaceae; genus Cylindrospermopsis; species Cylindrospermopsis raciborskii. The sequence continues at coordinate 3,474,481 of NZ_CP065936.1, read as the reverse complement.
AATTAATGTGTTTATTTTAACGGTAATTATGTGTAGTATTTCTGGAGCGATCGCCCTAGGGAAACTTCGTTCTGCTGACCCGGCGGATATTTTTTAGATATTTCTTAAACAAGGAGAATGTCATGTTAGGAATTAGCTACGATGCAAAAATAGCAACTCAGACAGTAATTGAAGTTTCTCAACTCAATCATTATTTTGGTGAAGGTGGTTTAAAAAAACAAGTTCTATTTGATATTAATTTACAGATTAAATCTGGAGAGATTGTAATTATGACAGGTCCTTCTGGTTCAGGTAAAACCACTCTCTTATCCTTAATGGGTGGTTTACGTTCTGCACAAGAAGGCAGATTGCAAATACTCAACCAAGAGGTTTGTGGTGCTAGTAAGAGAGTCTTAACCAAAATGCGCAGACAAATAGGCTACATTTTCCAGGCTCATAATTTAATGAGCTTTTTAACTGCAAAAGAGAATGTAAAAATGTCCTTAGAACTGCACCCTGAGTATTTAAATCAAGACATTAATACTAAAGCCATAGCAATGTTAGAGCAAGTTGGACTAGGCGATCGAGTCAACTACTATCCAGAAAGTTTATCAGGAGGACAAAAGCAAAGAGTTGCGATCGCTCGTGCATTAGTCAGTCATCCCAAAATAGTACTAGCGGATGAACCAACTGCTTCCTTAGATAAACAATCAGGAAGGGATGTGGTGGAACTAATGCAAAAGTTGGCTAAAGAACAGGGTTGCACGATTTTACTAGTTACCCATGACAATCGGATTTTAGATATAGCAGATCGAATCATTTATATGGAAGATGGTCAACTGCGTTGATGAGGAGATAAAGTATATATCCATTACCAACAAACTGCTGTACCATATATAGTGTAGGGCTTAAAAAAATTTCATCAATAAATAGGGGAGGTATTTATGAAAATTTGGGTGAATGAGCAGATCGATCCCTCGGGGATGATTCATGCTTGTATAGCTTGTTGTGATGAAGACCAGGCTAAAGAATGTCATAACTCCTTTAGCCATAGCTTAACGGAAGGACAAAAAGCTGCTGGTTGGATAGCAAAGTTACGCACGGTAGAAACCTGGGACGAAGTACCAGTTAATGCTTTAAAACTGAATTAGGTGCAGTTGAGATAGTTTTGCCTGAACTTGATGATGATTATGGGAAGGTTGATTTTTGAGCAGTCTTCAGAGTTATGATCATAGACAATTAAAAAACAAAATTGCAAAAACTGATTAAATGTGGTCAACTCTCTAAGTGTTCGCACTTCCGATCCCAGCTATCCTATTAATTTAGTTGGCAAAACAGGACAAGCTGTGTACATTTCCATTCATAACCCCAGTCAATATATCTGTGCCAACTGCGAACAGATATTGCCAGATTGGAAACAACAACAATTCTTATGGGTGATTGTTGTATTACAACAATCAAAATATCCACTGGTAGAAATGACTGGGGAAATAGAAACAGAAAAAGAAAAATTGCGGGAAAAGTTTATCAGGTTCGGTTGTGACGTGGCTTTCAATTTACGAGATCAAGGTTATACTACCGATTTAATTGATCCCCGCACGGGTTATCCCTTACTTTCCCATCCGGGTCTGATTCCCCATGATGACACTGCAGTTGCTAAAGCATTGCTAAATTATCCCGTAATTAAAAATAAATGCTGTGTCTTAGTTCATCCCCAGTGGGGTACCGCTGTTTATCCCAGCGTTTTACTTTCTAGTGCGCCACCAGAAGTAATCCTATCGGCCATTAAATCTATTGCTCCCTTACATGGTTGGATGGAAGTTGATAATGAACTACCTCACCTCTAAATACCCCTAAATATGTTTTGGACGTCTTAACTGTCGGGAATTCATCGGAGCTAAAACTTGGTTTAAACCCCGTAATTGTTCCGCCGTACCCATACAAATCAGGGTATCTCCGGATATTAATATTGTATCCCCCGTCGGTCCCCCAATCAAGTTTCCATCACTCCGCCGAATTGCTAATACTAGAGCACCAGTTTGCGATCGCAATTTTGCCTTTTGTAGAGTCTGTCCCAGGAATGGACAATCACCGTCCAGTAAAAATTCTTCCATGTATAACTGTCTATCCGTCCCCGAAAGTATACCATCAACAAAATCTAGTACCTGGGGTCTTAACGCCGCTGCTGCCATTCTTTTACCCCCAGTGATGTATGGTGAAATTACCGTGTCAGCTCCCCCACGCTGTAGTTTTTGTAAAGACTCCTCCGTACTCGCTCGGGCGATCGCCCTAATTTGAGGGTTGAGGGTTTTTGCTGATAATACGGTATATAAATTTTCAGCATCAGAGGGTAAGGCTGCCACAATACAAACAGCACGTTGTATACCCACCTTCGACAAGGTATCATCCAGGGTAGCATCACCTTGATAGACCATATAACCCTGGGACTCCGCCTGCTGTACGGATTCCATATCAGAATCAACTACCACAAAGGACACGGACTCGGCCTGAAATTCTTTAGCAATTTGTCTACCTGTACGACTAAAACCACAGATAATGTAGTGATCTACTAGTGATTCCATTAAACGCCTCCGTTGTCGAACTTTAATGCCTTGTTGAAAGTAACCTTCAATTATTGCCTGTGTAAACCTATTAACTATGTAACCAATATTAATTATACCCATTAATATCAAGGCAATAGTAAATAAACGCCCCCGACTACCTAAAGGATTGGTTTCTCCATATCCCACAGTGGCCAAGGTAATTACGGTCATATAAGCAGCATCCTCCCACGACCACCCTTCCACTAAACAATACCAACAAGTACCAACAAAAAACACCAGAACCAGAGCTAAAGCACCAACCATTAGCTCTTGCTGAATCTGTTTATATTTATCTTCCAGTGTGGAGTACACAGTTAATCAGAAATTAAAGACCAAAATGTCAGAAAAACTAAAAATTTAAAAGTTAATGAAACTTTTATCGACCCTTTACAATAATATAGAGGATAATGGATAATTTTGAAATCTTCCGGAAAAACTGGCAAAGTATTTAGGACTAAAAATTTATTGGAGGTGCGGTAGTGAGTATCCAAAGTTTAGTTGAACAGCCAATAATCCCCTCAAATATATCAGGTATGAATGTATTTAGTGTGGATAATTTTAACCAAGTAGTGATGTCCACCTACGGACGTTTTCCCATCGCTCTGGAAAGGGGTGCTGGTTGTAGGGTTTGGGATACCCAGGGTAAAGAATATCTTGACTTTGTTGCTGGTATAGCTACTTGTACTTTAGGACACGCCCACCCGGCTATGGTAGAAGCGGTAACCTACCAGATTCAAAAGCTACATCATGTTTCCAATCTCTACTATATTCCAGAACAGGGGGCACTGGCTAAATGGATAGTAGAAAACTCCTGTGCTGACCGGGTGTTTTTCTGCAATTCTGGAGCGGAAGCTAATGAAGCGGCGATTAAACTTGCCCGGAAATATGCTCACAAAGTTCTAGACATTGCCCACCCCATTATTTTAACTGCTCATGCTAGTTTTCATGGTCGAACCCTAGCCACCGTCACAGCTACCGGACAACCCAAATATCAGAAAAACTTTGATCCCCTAGTTCCTGGGTTCCATTATATTAACTACAATGATATCAAAGAAGTAGAAGCAGCAGTGAGTGAGTTAGATGAAGGTAACTATCGAGTTTGTGCAATTTTAATTGAGCCATTACAAGGGGAGGGAGGAGTTCGTCCTGGTGACAAGCAGTATTTCCAACGCTTACGGGAAATTTGTGATGAAACTGGCATTTTATTAATTTTCGATGAAGTCCAAGTAGGAATGGGACGCAGTGGTAAATTATGGGGTTACGAACATTTAGGTGTGGAACCGGATATTTTCACCAGTGCCAAGGGGTTAGGTGGAGGTATTCCCATTGGGGCCATGATGAGCAAAAAGTTCTGTGACATTTTTGAACCCGGGGAACATGCGAGCACATTTGGTGGCAATCCTTTTGCTTGCGGTGTAGCTTTGACAGTGTGCCAGACCTTGGAAAGGGAAAATATTTTAGAGAATGTTCAGGAGCAGGGAGCCCATTTACGGGAAGGACTAAAAATGATTGTCCGTAAATATCCTCGCCATATTTCCCAGGTACGCGGTTGGGGACTAATTAATGGTATGGAAATTAGGGAAGATAGTCCCTTAACCGCATCGGATGTAGTCAGAGCTGCTATGGAAGAGGGGTTGTTGCTGGTACCAGCAGGTCCCAATGTAGTTCGGTTTGTACCTCCCCTAATTGTTACAGATACTGATATCAATCAGGCATTACAGTGCGTAGAAAGGGCCCTGGCAAGAATCAGCAACAATTAAATTTATCCAACCTAAGGGTGGGTGGGTACTTAACATTCAGTCCCCCTCTCCTCCCTTCCACACAATATCCTTACTCGGATTGGGATTTGGTAACTTTAAGGAAACTAAACCAGCTCCCAACACAAAAATCATTGATGTCCACAAACAACCCACTAACCCAAATAACTGATAGACTAATCCGGATAATACTGTTCCCGCTAGACGACCACCGGAATTGGCCATGTAATAAAAACCAACGTTTAAAGCTACTTTATCATCATCGGTAAATGCCAAAACTAAGTAGGAGTGAACCGCAGAATTAAAGGCGAATACCACACCAAACAACATTAGTCCACTAATCATAACTATATTAGCAGGCAACCCGCTTTGAAGAGCTAGTGCTATGACACAAGGAACAGCTGTTAAGGCAAATGTCCAAAATTGAATATTTTTGGCTGTTGGTGCCCGACCAGAACCAAATTTCTTCATTAAATTGGGAGCAAAAAATTGTACAATTCCATAGCCAATCACCCAGGTTGCTAAAAATCCCCCTACTTGATAAAAAGACCAACCCAAAACTTCACGTAAAAACACTGGTAAACCAACTACAAACCAAACATCACGGGAGCCAAACAAAAAGAATCTAGCTGCGGATAAAATGTTGATCTCTTCACTTTTAGAAAATAGCTGACTGAATTTAACTTTCTTTTTAATTTTCCCCATTCCTTTGGGTAATAATAATCCTGTGAACATAATCAAAAATAGCGCGCCTGCCATAATTAAGAGAGCATTGACAAAGCCAAATAATGATAACAAAGCACTACCAACAAAAAAACCAATTCCTTTTAAGGCATTTTTAGAACCGGTTAAAATTGCCACCCATTTGAATAGGGAAGATTGAGCATCTTGAGGAACCACTAAACGAATAGCACTTTTGGAGCTCATCTTAGTTAAATCCTTAGCAATGCCAGAAAACGCCTGGGCTACCATCACATAAAGAACTGCTAACCACTGCACCCAATCTGTATTTAACCAAGACAACATGAACAAAGAAAAAACTTGTAAACCTATACCACTATAAAGAGTAACTTTCAGACCTAATTGGGATCCCACCCATCCACCTAAAAAATTAGTAACGATGCCAAATATCTCATAAAACAGAAATAAAAAGGCAATTTGTAAGGGTGTATAACCAATTTGATTAAAGTACAACAAAACTAGCATTCTCAATGCGCCATCTGTAATGGTAAAACCCCAATAAGCTAGGGTAACTACAGCATAATTTCTCAAATTTGCACCTGAATCAGCAGTATGGTTCATATATTTTTGTTGTGTTACTGATGCCAACTTAAAGCTACTTTCCGAGTTAATTCAGCCATCCGATTAGCGTAACCCCATTCATTGTCATACCAAGCCAGGATTTTGACTTGGGTTTCATTGACAACCATTGTGGAAAGTGCATCAATAATTGAAGAGCGAGGATCATCCTTATAATCAATGGAAACTAGAGGACGTTCCTCATAACCCAAAATTCCTTTTAATGGTTCCTCCTCAGAAGCTGCTTTTAATAAAGCATTAATTTCTTCTATGGTGGTTGGTCGCACTACCTCAAATACACAATCCGTGAGGGAAGCGTTTAATAAAGGTACACGCACAGCTAAACCATTTAACTTGCCATTTAATTCGGGATAAATTAGTCCAATCGCTGTAGCTGAACCGGTGGAAGTGGGAATCAATGACATACCTGTAGCTCTAGCACGACGCAAATCTTTATGGGGTGCGTCAACTATGGTTTGGGTGTTAGTGTGATCATGAATTGTGGTGATAATTCCATGCTTAATTCCTATACCTTCATGAATAACTTTTACCACTGGTGCTAAACAGTTGGTGGTACAAGAAGCAGCTGTTAAAATATGATCCTCTTGGGGTTTATAAAGCTGATCATTTACTCCCATCACAATATTTAAAGCTCCCCCTTTTACGGGTGCAGCAACAATTACTTTACCTACTCCTCTTTGAAAGTAGGGACTGAGAGTTTCTAGGGTCCTAAATTTTCCTGAGCATTCTAAAACAATGTCCACGGCAAATTCTTCCCACGGAACTTCCCCCGGTTGGGAATATTCACTAAAGGTGAGGGATTTGTCACCAATAAGGATTCGGTCTTTTCCCGTTCCTACCTCATTTTGCCAACGTCCATGTACGGAATCAAATTTGAGTAAATGAGCTGCTGCTTCCACACCACCTTTGAGTTCATTTATATGCACAAATTCTATTTCTGACCAATCCCACCCAGCACGCAATACCAAACGTCCTATGCGCCCAAACCCATTAATTCCTACTCTCACTGTCATCTTAAAATTCCTTCCGCTTACGCAATAATTGACCAATAGTTAAATCGAATTCTGACTTACCCCCAAATACCGTCCCAGCTTTACCGTTATGTAAGTGTACATAGCCAATTTTGTATGCTTCCTCCGGTAAAGGTACGGAGCCAACGGAATTAACTATTGCTGGTGCCTTTTTTAAGTAAAAGTCCACAAACTCATAAATTTTCGATCGCTTTTCACCTGACCACAAATTCACATAAATAAATAGGGGTCTGGATAGGGGTTGATACCTGGATTTCCCTACTGTTTCCTGGGATGGTAAAACCGGACCCTTTTTGTTATCAATAGCTACCAGTTTTACTTTGTCTTGATTTTTCTCGTAGTAGGCATAGCCAAAATAGCTTAAAGCCTCAATATCTTTATTAACTCCTTCAACTAACACATTGTCGTCTTCACTAGCTGTATAATCATTACGACTAGCTTTTTCTTTGCCAATAATGGCCTCGACAAAATAGTCGTAAGTGCCAGAATCCCTACCTGGTCCATATAATTTTAATGGACGATCCGGCCAGGAAGCACGTATTTGATTCCACTTGGTAATTTTTCCCTGGGATTGGGGTTCCCATGTCTTTTTCAATTCATCAACTGTCATATCCTCAACCCAGTTATTTTGGGGATTCACTACAACAGTTAAAGCATCAAATGCAATAGGTATTTCTATATATCTGACACCATTCTTATTACACTCTGCCATTTCCTTGGCGGAAATCGGTCGGGAAGCATTATTTATGTCCATTTCATTACTGCAGAATTTTTTAAACCCTCCCCCCGTACCAGAAACACTTACTTCTACTGAACTGGAATTTTTCCCATCCTTAGTAAACTCTTTAACTATAGCCTGGGTAATCGGATATACAGTGCTGGATCCGTCTATTTTGATTTTACGTGCTATCTGAGAGTTAACATCTTTTGTTGCTTCTACTGAACTGTTTTTGTTCACATCAGCGGTGCAACTGGTGGCCAATGTTAACATTCCCACTGTGATCAATAATCTTACTGCGGTTGCTTTCACTGGTTTATCCTAAATATGGTTCTACTGGATAGTATGTATTCATCATTTCAAAAAAAATTGATATGTCAATTATGTAAAGGGAAAAATATACAAAAATTAACCATAACAATTTAATATTCCCCATTTCCCTTTCAGGTTAAGATGTCAAATCCTCCAGTTCAGGCAAATCATTAGGCGCACCACATGCGGAAATGTTACCAGTAAAGTTCACATCTGCCATCAATTCGGGATGCTCTTGTTTACGCTGGGCTATTTGTTCACGGGTAAGAATTTTGGACTGGTCAAATCCTAGTTCAATTTCGGTGCTTAAACCTTTATATTTGACCCGTTTGAGATTGTAAAAACGTTTGTTTAGGGTGGTTTTTACAAAAGCTCCTAAACAGCCTAAAAGATATTTACGCTTAAAGGAATCCTTCACAAACCAATATTCAAAGGTCTTGCGGAGGTAAAAGCGGGCATAGTTCTTAAGCACTCCTTTGAGAACATCTTCTCGCTCCATAGCATCCGGTTTCATGATAGGAGTGACGAAGTTATATTGGGAATAATCTCGAACTTCCACACGGTCTCCCAAATCCTGAAATAATTCAGAAAATGGCCAGGGGGTAAACATGTTCCAGTTTACCATGTCAGCTTTCCAGTCCAAAGCCATTTTATAGGTTTCTTCAATGGTTTCTGGGGTTTCGTTTTCCAGTCCCATAATAAACTGGGCTTCAGCAACCATGCCATTTTGCTGTAATAATTGAATTGCCCGTTTATTTTGTTCAATTGTGGTTTCTTTGCGGAACAGATTTAACTTTAATTGTGCAGCAGCTTCCGTACCCAAGGAAACATGAACTAAGCCAGCTTGACGGTAAAGAGGTAAATCTGCTTCGTCTCTCAATATGTCTGTAACTCTGGTGTTGATTCCCCAGTGCACACCTAAATTTCTGGCTATTAACTCATGACATAAATCTAGAAATTTTGGTTTGTTAATGGTTGGTTCTTCATCGGCTAAAATGAAAAATCCTACCTGATATTTTTTTACCAAAAGTTCAATTTGGTCCACGAATTTTTTAGGACTACTAGAACGATATTTCCGCCAGAATGCCCACTGGGAACAAAAACGGCAAGTAAATGGACAACCTCTGGCATAGTTGGGAACAGCTACTCGCACGTTCAAAGGAGTGTAGATATATTTACTCCAATCTAATAAGTCCCAATCTGGGGTCAGGGTATCTAAATCACTAATGGGTGGATGTGCTGGAGTGGCTACTACCTCCCCATTTTCTAAAAAGGCAATTCCTAAGATATGACGACGGTCTTTTTCATCACTACCTTGAGCGATCGCCTGTACTAAATTAACTGTAATTTCTTCTCCTTCTCCACGGATAATATAATCTACCCAGGGAGCTTCCTGGAGAACTTCGTTGTACATATAGGTGGGGTGAACTCCACCCATAATTGTTTTGGCTTGAGGAAGGATTTGTTTAACAATTTGTAGGGTAGTTTGTGACTGGTAAATCATGGGTGTAATGGCTGTTGCCAATACAATATCTGGCTGATAATCTCGAATGATTTGTGCTAGAGCATCATCAGTGATATAGTCGGTCATGGCATCCACAAACTGAATGTTAGTAAACCCGGCATTTTTTAATGCTCCTCCTACATAGGGAACCCAACTAGGTGGCCAATTACCCGCAATTTCCGCACCACCAGAATGGTAATTGGGTTGAATCATCATGATCCGCATAATTTACCTCTTAATCTTTCTCGATTTGAAGACAGGATTTACGCATCATCCACGGAAAATTTCGCTATTTCAGACCCAATATAGGGTGGCTATATTCGACTTTTAATTATTTTTTAAAAACTTTGTTCTGGGAATTTGCTTGTAGGGCACAAAATCAAAAAATGTTATGGTTTATGGTTAAAGGTGATGTTTGGGAGGCGCTCTGGTTCATCCCCTATCATAAGTCTACACCTAGAAACTTTCCTCTATGAATAAACTTTGCTAAGATTTAATGTTCAATTTACTTTTTTCTGGGAACGGTTCATGCTTAATTAATGCTAATGCTAAGCAAAACCTATAAGTATCGTCTATTTATTTACTCATTTACCCACAAAAGGAGGTAAGGGGTAAAACGGGGGAGTTGACCCGAATATCTTGTAAATACTGCTCTAGAATCTGAAATTGGTACAAATTTAAACTGTAGTATATCCAGCGTCCTTCTTGGCGATTTACAACCAGACCTGTCTGTTTAAGAATCTTTAGATGAAAAGAAAGTTTAGACTGACTAATACCTAAAGCATTAGACAAGTCACACACACAAAGTTCTCGATGGCGCAACAGCTCTATTACACTAATCCTAATAGGATCGGATAAAGCATGAAAAGTCTGGGCCATGAGATAAGGGGTTGTGTGCAAAGAGGTGGGCATGGATTTCTCCAATATTCAAATCCTCATGCTAGCATCTTTAAGCTAGTATTTCATCGTCAACAGAAAAGTCTATTTCCCCTTGAGCTGCACCACCGGTTAAATAGTCATTTTGAAAGGAATCTTGCAAACCGGAAATTAAATCATACTGGGGTTGCCAATTTAATTCTGTAATCGCTCTATTCACAGATGCAAAAAAGTGTTGTGCCCGCATGGGAAAAGCCTTACGCTTACCAAAATCAAACTTTTTAGGGTCGTAATGGACAATTTTTACACTGTCAGCAGACTTACCAGCAGCAATAGCACAAGCGCGAGCTAAACCATCAAAAGTCACAAAGCGATCGCCTGAAACATTATAAATCTTACCAATGGCTGTTTCGTTACCAATTACCTGTAACATTGCCTGAGCTAAATCTTGAACATGACCTAATTGGGTAATATGTAACCCGTTACCTGGAATGGGAATAGGGCGATCGCGCACTATGCGGTCAAAGAACCAACTTTCCAGGGGATTATAATTTTTCGGTCCGTAAATATAAGTGGGACGAATGGAAGTAAAAGGAATTCCTAACTGTTGCAAGAAGGACTCAGTTTCATGTTTACCACGATGACGACTTTTAGGATCAATAGTATCCCCTTCTACATGGGGCAATTGATCGGATTTAAGATACACTCCAGCTGAACTCATATAAACAAACTGTTTAACCCTTCCCTGGAACATTTTTGCCAAAGGTTCAGTATCAGTAAGTTCTCGACCATTATTGTCAAAAATGACATCAAAACTCTCCTGGGATAGCTTAGACAACTGACTAGGATCCGTGCGATCGCCAATAATTTGACCCACACCGTCCGGTGCAGGATAATTGCCACGATTAAACAATACTACTTCGTGTCCAGCCTTAATGAGCAATTGAGTTAAATAGACACCAATGAACCGAGTTCCACCAATAACCAGAATACGCATAAAATCACCATATCTGACAAACTTGAGGAGAAAAAATCGCCTGTAAATTGAGAGTATCACAGAGAATGACCCAAGGGGAATGCAGTTATGGTTCAATAATGTTATTCGTAATGGGGCTAATCACTGTGTCCACAACTAAAAAATATGCTATGGTTCACGAGTGGCTAACACCCAAAGCTACTGGGGGTTCAGAACTAGTAGTCCGGGAAATATTAAATCTAGTGGATGCTGATTTATATGCCTTAATAGATTTTGAATCAAGTAATCCTGAAAGCTATCTTTATAAGCGTCGAGTTGGCACGACTTTTTTACAACGCTTGCCATTTGCTTATCAAGGTGTACAAAAGTATTTGCCTTTATTACCACTAGCTATAGAGCAACTAGACTTGCGAGAATATGAAATTATTTTGTCATCATCCCATGCAGTAGCTAAAGGGATTCTAACCACTCCTAACCAGTTACACGTTTGTTATTGTCATAGTCCAATGCGTTATGCTTGGGATCTAACCTTTGATTACCTAGCTCAGAGCAAAGTCGGTAAAGGAGTTTTGGGATGGGTAACTAAATATCTACTACATGGATTGAGACAGTGGGACGTGGTCAGTGCTAACCGAGTGGATTACTTCATTGCCAACTCTCAACACACTGCCAAAAGGATTTGGCGGTGCTATCGTCGTCAAGCCAAAGTCATCTATCCACCAGTTAACACTGAAAATTGCCCCTTTAGTTCCCAAAAAGAAGATTTCTACCTCATAGTTAGCCGATTAGTTAGCTATAAACAAGTATCTTTAATTGTTCAGGCCTTTAATCAACTACAACGCCCACTAGTCGTCATTGGCAATGGTCCCCAAAAGGAACATCTACAGGCGATCGCCCGTCCCCATATTCAGATCTTGGGATGGCAATCGGAAACAGTAGTGAAATCATACATGGCACGTGCAAAAGCTTTTGTATATGCAGCTTGTGAGGATTTTGGTATTGCTTTAGTTGAGGCCCAAGCTTGTGGTACTCCAGTAATTGCATACGGTGCAGGGGGAGCTTTGGAAACAGTTAGGGATATTCGTACTTGTATTAAAACCGGAACAGGTATATTCTTTAAACAGCAAACCATAGCGTCTTTAGTGGAGGCCGTGCAAAACTTTGAAACCTATGAGGACCTGTTCAAACATGAGTATCTGAGATCCCACGCGGAAGGATTTTCTTCCCAGGTTTTTGCTAATGATTATCTAGATTTTCTAGATTCTTGTCAAAAGCAACACCACTCATAAAATCATATCCGCAACTCGTACAGTTATTTTTCCAATTTTCAAGAATGTTTTTGAGAATTGTCTCGGAAATAAGTGTCTTTTAGCTTTAAGATCGGGACTGTGTGTGGTGTGGATTATTAAGGAGTATAATGACTGCCCAGAGCTCACTCCTCTCCGATAAGCGTTACCCGCGTAAAGATGCCAGTACTTCGACGCATACTTCCAAAAAACGCGGTCAAAAACCTCAACCTCCCAGGATTAAACCTAGGGGCTTGAACTTTGAGGGTTTAAACGGAGAGCTTACCAAACGATTGTTTGATATCACTTTTTCACTATTGGTTTTGATCCTGTTTTTCCCTGTCTATATAGTTCTGGCTTTACTGATTGCTCTCAGTTCTGAAGGCCCTATATTCTACCTTCAAGAACGAGTTGGAAAAAATTATCGTGTCTTTAATTGCATCAAGTTTCGTACTATGGTGACAAATGCAGATGAAATACTGGCACAGATGATGGAAACTTGTCCAGAAATGCGTGATGAGTTTAACAGCACTTTTAAACTTAAAGATGATCCTCGTATTACCAAAGTTGGTCATTTCTTGAGAATTACTAGTCTGGATGAATTTCCTCAATTTTGGAACGTATTAAAGGGAGATATGAGCGTAGTTGGTCCCCGTCCCCTAGTAGTTAAGGAACTGCAAAAATACGGGTCTCACATTGATCAGGTTTTAACTATCCGTCCGGGAATAACCGGATTGTGGCAAGTCTCCGGGCGTAATGACATACCTTATCCTAAAAGAGTACAAATAGATCTACACTATGTTAGATATAGGAGCTTTTTACTGGATCTATGGATTATTCTCAAAACTATTAATATAGTCATTATTCCCAAGAACAACGGAGCATACTAAGAAACTTTCGGTTATTTAACCTGATTCAGTGGGTTTTTTCCCACTTACTAATCAGGTTGAACTAGTTGAAATGGTAAGAAACTAACCACCTACATGGTATTCTGGCTAATACTATAACTTTAAAAGGAAAAGTTTGGCGTGAATCGAATCAAAAAAGCTTTAATCACTGGTATTACTGGTCAAGACGGTTCATACTTGAGTGAATTTTTGTTAGAAAAAGGTTATGAAGTTCATGGCATAATTCGTCGCACCTCCACATTTAACACGGATCGTATTGATCACATTTACGAAGATCCCCATCAACAAGGTGCAAGGTTCTTCTTGCACTATGGTGATCTTACCGATGGTACTACCCTACGTCGAATTTTAGAAGAGGTAAAACCAGTTGAAATCTATAATTTGGGTGCCCAGTCCCATGTGAGGGTTAGCTTTGATTCCCCAGAATATACGGTTGATTCCGTAGCTATGGGAACCCTACGTCTCTTAGAAGCTGTTCGTGACTACCAAAATCGCACAGGGATTCAAGTTCGTTTCTATCAAGCTGGTTCTTCAGAAATGTATGGTCTAGTACAGGCTGTGCCTCAAAGTGAAACTACACCCTTTTATCCCCGTAGTCCCTACGCCTGCGCTAAAGTTTATGCCCACTGGCAAACTATCAACTATCGAGAATCCTATGGCTTATTTGCCTGTAATGGTATTTTATTTAATCACGAATCTCCCAGACGTGGGGAAACCTTTGTAACTCGCAAAATTACTAGAGCTGTATCCCGTATTGTAGCTGGTAAGCAAAACAAATTATATATGGGCAATTTAGATGCCAAACGGGATTGGGGATATGCTAAAGATTATGTGCGAGCTATGTGGTTAATGTTACAAAAAGAACAGCCAGATGATTATGTAATTGCTACTGGTGAAACCCACTCAGTGAGGGAATTTTTAGATTTGGCATTTAGTTATGTGAATCTCAAGTGGGAGGATTATGTTGAATTTGATCAACGGTATTTAAGACCAGCAGAAGTAGACCTATTAATTGGTGATTCCACCAAAGCTAGACAAAAATTGTCTTGGCAACCCTCAGTTACCTTTGAGCAGTTGGTAGCTTTGATGGTAGAAGCAGATCTACAGGCATTAGGGCTAAACTCCCCCCATAGCAGTAGTTTGCAAATTCCCTGGGATATGGCAATTATTCGTCATGAGATAGGTGCTCTACATTTTTAAGGGGTGGAAAGATGAATGAATTAGAATTAGAAAGCAAACGTATTCTGGTAACAGGTGGAGCGGGTTTTCTAGGTCGCCAGGTAGTAGCTCAATTATGTCAAGCTGGAGCTAATCCAGAAAAAATCACAGTCACACGCTCCCGTGATTGTGATCTAAGAGTTTGGGAAAATTGTCAGCGCGCAGCTAATCAACAGGATATTATCATTCACCTAGCTGCTCATGTGGGGGGAATTGGTTTGAATCAAGAAAAACCAGCTGAGTTATTTTATGACAACTTAATCATGGGAACCCAGTTGATCCATGCAGCTTATCAAGCAGGTGTGGAAAAGTTTGTCTGTGTGGGAACTATTTGCGCTTACCCTAAATTTACCCCCGTTCCATTTCAAGAGGAAGATCTTTGGAATGGTTATCCTGAAGAAACTAATGCTCCCTACGGGATTGCTAAAAAAGCTCTTTTGGTTCAGCTCCAGTCCTATCGTCAGCAATATGGTTTTAATGGTATTTACTTACTACCCGTAAATCTCTATGGACCTGAAGACAATTTTGACCCCAAAAGTTCTCATGTGATTCCCGCTTTGATTCGCAAGGTTTACGAAGCCCAAATTAATGGAGAAAAACAACTTCTGGTCTGGGGTGATGGTTCCCCTACCCGGGAATTTCTCTACTCCACAGATGCAGCACTAGGTATTGTTATGGGAACTCGGTTTTATCATGAATCTGCTCCCATTAATTTGGGTACGGGTTATGAAATCTCTATTAAGGACTTAATCACTCTTATTTGTCAATTAATGGAATATGACGGAGAAATAGTCTGGCAAACAGATAAACCCAATGGACAACCAAGACGCTGTTTAGATACTCAAAAAGCTAGGGCGGCTTTTGGTTTTACCGCTCAAGTGACCTTTGAGCAAGGATTGAAAAATACCATCCAATGGTATAGGCAAAATGCAAACTAAGGTCAGCAAGAAACAACTGCGTTACCAAATATTGGCAACTCGTCAATCCATGACCTTACAAGAATGGCAACTCAAGAGCGATCGCATTTGTAGTATAATACAATCCTCACCTTTATTTACCCGAGCCAAAACAATTCTCGCCTACTTGAGTTTTCGTCAGGAACCGGATCTGAGTTCACTGTTTAGTCGGTCTATGAATTCCCAACGTCGTTGGGGTTTCCCCCGCTGTGTTGGCAAATCTCTTGTTTGGCATTTATGGCAACCAGACACCATTCTAACCATCAGCAATTATGGCATTGCTGAACCAGATCCCTGTTCTCCTACCATAGACTCGACGGAAGCTGACCTCATCCTGGTTCCCAGTGTGGCCTGCGATCGCCAAGGATACCGTTTAGGTTATGGTGGTGGTTACTATGACCGATTTTTGAGTTCTCCCACCATATCCCACATACCCACTAGAGGGGTAGTTTTTGATTTTGCCTACTTACCAGAAATACCCTGGATTGATCCTTGGGACCAACCATTGGGAGGGGTTTTTACTGATCACCAGGGTTCTTAAAGAAACTGGAATCGGAGCGGCGGGATTCGAACCCACGACCTCCACTACCCCAAAGTGGCGCGCTACCAAGCTGCGCTACGCCCCGTTAACTAAATTAAATCACTTTCCTTAATATATCAAAGGTGAGAAAAAAAAGCAAGGGGTTTTCAAAAAACTTTCAGAGTTGCCACGGCCTTGACTAACTCTTGGACAGCATGGTCACTCAAGTATCCTTGAACCGATCTTCCATTAGTCAGGATAAATCGCATGCTATACAGATGAGCATCTCCTTCTACTTCCATCCACACTAGATCGGATTCAGCTTCACAGGTAATTTTTTCTTCATCCATGAGTTCCGATGTCAAAACCCTGATGGTCTCCACTAGTTGGGTTAGTAAACGGCAAAAATGTTCCAGCTCTAGTTGGGTTAGTTCGACGGCCCAATCGTCACTTCCTACCAGACCATTAAATTGGGTAGAGTCTGGTTTCCAACCTATTTGCCAACCAGTTCCCCGTTTAACTACCTTTTCCATTTTCCGTAGTATTACAGCCAATCACTAGGTAACTCACCAATAATTTCTGGCTGAGTTAACTCATCAGACATTTCAATGATTGCTCTAAGCACCGGTTTCATAATGCTATCTTCGTTATTCTCAAAGTCTTCATAACGGCGACGTTTAGCACGATTAGCCACCTGCACAGTGATTCTATAACGATTTGATGCGGCGTTAATCAAATCCTCTGAGCGCTGCATAACTTGAGATTGGGTGGTCTCGAACCTGGAACGTTTGAGCATAGTTGTTTTGGGTTGAATTTTTGACGTTCGATTCACTTACTCACCAAATACTAGCACAATTATCAAAAAACGACTAAACCCACAAGATAATTGTTGGATAATTTTAATGAATTTTTTGAACACTTGTGATACCCTATTTGTGTTACAATCCTTACTTGAACCTAGGAAAAGATCATGAACGAGCTAACAAAGTCCGATCTCAGGGAACGCTTAGGCAACATAGATCAGATCCGCGACATACTAATTGGACCTCATTTGAGAGAGTATAATAACCGTCTAGAACAGCTGGAACGTGGTTTGGCATCGGTTCAGTATGAATTGCGCAATCGAGGTGAGGAAACTCGTCAAACAATCTTAGTGGAGTTAAACGCTACTGCTGATCTATTAGAAAAAAAGATTCGCAATCTAATTATTAAGGATGAGGAGGAGAAATTTAACCTCAATCAGCAAATAGATAATATTAACAAGCGCATTCTCACGGCCACCCAGGAACTACAAGATTCCGTAACAGCTGAATTAGACGAACTAGCGGAAAATGCCGATAAGCGGTTTAAATCAATACAGACAAAAGACGAGGAGGAAAAGCTAGAAATTCGTCAGCAGATTGAGCTAGTGAACAAAAGGCTAGGGGGTAACATTGAAACGGTGAAGGAAACATTTCAACAGCAGACGAAGACCTTGCAGGAAAATTTGCAGGCCACTCGGAGTAAGTTGCAGGATGAAATCACCGAGCTACGTGCCCAAACCATTGAGGAGTTGGAAAGGTACTCCTCCATATTAACTCAAGAGAAGGTTTCTAAGGATGATATGGCGGAATTGCTGTTCGAGCTAGGTCTAAGACTCCAAGGAAAGGAATTTGTTCCCGAGCTCCAGCAGGTTGCCAATTTCACAGAAGAGCTGCAAACAATTATAACTGAGTCCCCAGACCAATCTGCAACGGACTTGATACCTGAAAATCCCCCAGAAGTAACGTCAGAATCAAAACCCACGGTTTCTAGTTCTTCCCCACGCCCTAAGGTAGAAGGTTCTACTCCCCGTCGGACTAGAACCAGTCGTCTTAAGGGAGGTAATTAGCTAGGTGGGTGGTGAGAATTCGGCTAGCATCAGAGATTGTTTAGCCAGTTTTCATTTTTAAAAACAATTCCTCGTACTGGTTTATACTTTCTAAGGATAAGGGTTTTAAGAACTCGCATTTTTCTAGTAATTCCTGCTCAATTAGGAGTAAGTTTTGTATGGAATCACTTATACCCTGAACCTTAGAAGTATTGATAAAAGTAGGGGTGTTGGTTTTACCCAACATCACAATTTGTCCAGCAATGTCTGGTTGCCAACAAAAGTCAATCCATTGTGATATTAAATTATCTGTTTCCTCAGTCATTAGTGTATTTGCTGGTTGCACCCATAAATCTGCCCAAATTGCTGTTCCTGACTGGGGTATAACTGCTCTCAATTGGGGATAACGACTTAAAATAGGGATAATGTCATTTGACCAACCTACTGCTAACCATGTGTCTCCAGTAATTAGGGGTTCTAGATAGTTAGTGGAGTCATAGAATTTCACCTGCTGATTTAAACTCTCCAGTTCTATGTTTAAGTTGGGAATTTCTAGTAGATTTACTGTGTTGTAAGATCTGCCCAGTTTCTTTAAAACCAATCCAATCACCTCTCTGGGGTGATTGGGTAAAGAAATTCGAGAGCGCAAATCACTTCGCCATAAGTCACTCCAATCTCGTGGTTGCCAATTAAGGGTCTGTAACTGTTTCTGATTATATACAAGCACCGTATTTCCCCAACGATAAGGTGCGCCCCATACTTTACCTTGAGAATCCCAATTACCCTGATCATCCCGTTTCACCAACTGCTGCCATTTTTCCTGTAAGGATGACCATTGTTTACTTTTTTTTATTGGTAAGGGTCGAATTAATTTCTGCTCAATAGCTGGTTTTAACCAATAGTCTCCCAAGGTTACTAGGTCACAATGGGGTGATTTTTTCTCTCCCGGACTTTTATCTCTTGTTTCTCGCCAAGTTTGTAACTGTTTAAACAAATCATATATCTGATTTTTTGGTACGAAACTTAGTTTGACATGGGGGAGTGTTTTATCTGATTGTAATCTTTTGTTAAATTGATTGACCACATAGCCTGGTATAGAATCCTTTAAAAGCAATACCTGGAATTCTGATTGATTTTTCCCGTTACATCCTATGAGTGTTTGACCAAGCAGAATTCCACCCACATTAAATAGAAAATTCCTTCGTTTCATTTTGTTTCCCCAATTCCTGTCCCCATTTTTGCATACCAATACCAATATGATATCAGCAGTTGAATTGTTGAATAATTGTGTCAGCAAATTCAGAGCATTTTAGTGGTTCCACTGGAGGTTCCATTAGCCGTGCTAGGTCATAAGTGACTTTACCATCAGCTATGGAAGCACCTAGCCCTCTTTTGATTAAATCCGCTGCTTCCTGCCATCCCATGTATTCTAGCATCATCACTCCTGAGAGGATAACAGAACCAGGATTAATTTTGTCTAATCCTGCATGTTTTGGTGCTGTGCCATGGGTAGCTTCAAAAATGGCACAGGAGTCTCCAATGTTTGCTCCTGGACCCATTCCTAAACCACCGACAATGGCCGCAGCAGCATCGGATAAATAATCTCCGTTTAAGTTCATCGTGGCTAAAATAGAATACTCATCTGGCCGTGTCTGAATCTGCTGAAAAATGCTGTCAGCAATCCGATCATTTACCATGACTTTATCTTTCCATTGTCCATCCCCGTGGGTAGACCATATTGAATTGATTACTGTTTCTACTTCTTTGACAATTTGTGCTTTTTTCTCTGGTGTCAAATTGTCAAATCCCGGGTCAATCATTCTGGCATTTTCTTCCAGGGAAATTTGGGGATTTTTCTCCTTATTGCCTAAAATCCATGATTCCCTTTCTGTAACACACTCTGCGCGAAATTCCTGGGTCGCTAACTCATAACCCCAATCTCTAAACGCTCCCTCGGTGTATTTCATTATATTCCCTTTATGCACCAAGGTTACCTGTTGTTTTTCTTTGGGTAGTTGTAAAGCATGCTTTAGGGCACGTCTCACCAGTCTTTGGGAACCACTCCTACTAATCGGTTTGATTCCTATTCCCGCATCCAGGGGAATCTGTTTTTTGCCATGCTCTGGTGTCGCTGGTATGAGATCTTTGTTCAGGATGTTGATCAATCGCTCTCCTATTTCACTACCTTGCTTCCATTCTATCCCCAAGTAAATATCTTCCGTATTTTCCCTATAAACAATTACATCTAGTTTATCTGGACTTTTATGGGGAGAAGGAGTTCCCGCATAGTAACGACAGGGACGCACACAGGCATATAAATCAAATATTTGACGCAATGCCACGTTCAACGAACGAATTCCACCACCTATGGGGGTAGTGAGTGGACCTTTAATGGCAATACCATATTCCTTAATAGCTGTAAGAGTATCCTGAGGTAAGTACTGGTAGGTTCCATATAAATCGCATGCTTCATCTCCAGCATAGACCTTGAACCAACTAATCTTTCTTTTGCCATTGTAAGCCTTAGCCACTGCTGCATCTAGCACTTTCTCCGTAGCTGGCCAAATATCTATACCTGTTCCATCACCGCGAATAAAAGGGACAATGGGATTATCCGGAACTATGGGTTCCCCGTTCTGGAAGGTGATTTTTTCGCCGGTCGGGGGAGGGGTAATTTTTTCGTACATGGTTAACACATTCCAAAATAAGGTGAAGCTAATTTAACGCAGGAACCCATTTGTTTTGGTAATTTCATGATAGCATGAATCCATCAACGGTAAACCTTAAAAGTATGGAGTCCCAAGGAATTCTACCCCTCAAATCGGCCTGTGGTATTAGTTATGATTCTTTGGCGCAGTTGCTCGTCAAGCAAGATTTTCAGGCTGCTGACCTATTGACAATTCAACAAATGTGTGAAGTGGCGGGAACCCAAGCAGTGCGCAGAAAATGGTTATATTTCACTGAAGTGGAAAATTTTCCCATCCAGGATCTGCAAACTATTAATAGTCTTTGGTTGGCTCACTCCCAAGGCAAATTTGGTTTTTCTGTGCAGCGGGAACTTTGGTTGGGAGTAGGTAGAAATTGGGATAGGTTATGGCCTAAAATCGGCTGGAAGCAGGGTGAAAAATGGACTCGCTATCCCCATGAGTTTACCTGGGATTTGACCGCCCCTAGGGGTCATTTACCCCTATCTAACCAACTACGGGGGGTGCGAGTTATGGCCTCTCTCCTATCTCACCCCGCATGGACTTCTTCTTAGTTTTCTCCAACTGTCCACCAAGCTAGGGCGTAGTCTTGTTTTGATCGGTTAACTTGGTTTTTAAAATCTACGCGTACCTTATACTTACCACCTTCACGGATGCTGCAAAAAATATGCTCCACGTTGTCAATTTGACTTGTGGAAGAGCAATTGGAAATTTTTATGTTCTTTTCATCGTCTTTTAAGAGGTAAATATCTAAGTTATTTATTCCTTTGTCTATAAATGTTTCGTCCGTATCATATAATTGGTTTTGGTTGGTATCCTCTAGTTCTACTAGTCTGTCCCAGGTCAAGGTAATAGCTACAAAACTATCTTTTTTTAAGGGTTTTCCCAGGCTATAGTCTATTGATGAGTTGGCACTAATCCTATGATAATCCCAACCAATGGTTGGTACTTCATTACCGGGCCCCCATTGTCCCCACATAAATTGTTGGTAAGCACGAAAAACATTTAAATGACCTGAACCCATTTGGGGATCCAAGGGAATTCCCGGATTTTGATAGGCCTGGGAAACTAGCCAATCTCTATTTTGTTTATCTACTAATGTCCTGGTCATTCCCAGTCTTAGTCCATTACCATTATCTAGGATTTTCTCCGCTGAGTTTAATAGTACGGCTTTCATGACTTGATGTCTCCTGGCATCAATTCTCCAATTTACAGCCTGCTTTCTTATTTGTCTATCAGCAAATTCTTGTAACAGACCTATGGCAGCCGTTACCTGGGGCGCTGCAAAACTTGAACCAGTAGATTTATTTAATTTACCATCCGGGTTAATTAACGGAATATTTGTCCCGGGCGCTACTAAACCTACAGAACTACGCCCATCAATGTTAAATTCCTTCCCTAATAGGCGATCGCTCACTTCTTGGTTATTTCCTGCTAAATTAGAAACATGGAGTTTATCAAAAATTCCTCTCCTTGCTGATGAAAAGGCCACGTTAATGGCGTTAAAATTGTCCGTAGGAATAGAAATTCCTCCTTTACCCTGATTTCCAGCAATTACATAGGTTACATCATGCACTCGACTTGACCAGTCAACACACAAAGTTAGTAGAGCTTTACCATCTAACACCGGTTCTGGTCTAGGATCGCGATTAAGGGGTTCGCCAAAACTAAAATTAATGGCTCGTACATCCCCACCATTTTGAAGGGCAACATGTTGTGCTGACAAGCACTCCTCTGATTGACCTAAGTTACGGCTAAATCCAACAGCAGAGGAGTATAATCTTGCTTGAGGTGCCACTCCTGGAAGAGACTTGTCTTGACTAGTCATCACTCCAGCTACATTGTAGGCGTGAGTATCAACACCAAAATTAGACTGAGCGGGTGCATTCAGTGAAAATACGGCAGTTGGGGTAACGGCGCGGTTTTTAGATACGGCTTTATCCAAGCCAAATAAACCGGGACGGCCGATTTCTACCTGACCCAGGGCAATTTTACGACCGGTTAATTTATAGGGTGGTTGGTGTAAAATCAGAGCATTAATACCATTAGTTCCCAGAAAACTGCTAGATTGGAAAGATGCAAGTGCTGGTATACCTAGTGAGTAAATACCCAACACGCATACAATCAAAGTTTTCTTCATAGCTTTCAATAACCCATAATCGTGTTCACACTTACACACTACAGTAGGAATGAAGAAGTTCTACTTTTCGCCAAGGAAAAAATTCCCAATTTGTAATTGAAAGGAATTGCACCATATTCTGTTACCATACTTACAGACGAAGACGATAAAAAACCCACTAGCCATGACTCAAAACCGATCTCAAAAGCCCATAGTTATTGCTCCATCCATCCTATCAGCAAACTTTAGTCGTTTAGGCGAAGACATTCGTGCGGTAGATGCAGCAGGAGCAGATTGGATTCACGTTGATGTAATGGATGGACGTTTTGTTCCCAATATTACCATTGGTCCTCTGGTTGTGGAGGCGATTCGTCCAGTTACAACCAAACCCCTGGATGTCCACTTGATGATTGTGGAACCAGAAAAATATGTAGAAGGCTTTGCTAAAGCTGGTGCGGATATTATTTCCGTCCATGCTGAGCATAATGCTTCACCTCATCTGCATCGGACTTTAGGACAAATCAAGGAGCTAGGTAAACAAGCCGGGGTTGTGCTCAATCCTGGGACACCTTTACAACTAATCGAGTATGTACTAGAACTGTGTGATTTAGTGCTGATCATGAGTGTTAACCCTGGTTTTGGTGGACAAAGTTTTATTCCTAGCGTGGTGCCCAAAATTCGTCAATTGCGTCAGATGTGTGATGAAAAGGGTTTGGATCCTTGGATTGAGGTTGATGGTGGTTTAAAAGCTAATAATACTTGGCAGGTATTAGAAGCTGGAGCTAATGCCATTGTAGCAGGTTCAGCTGTATTTAATGCTCCTGACTATGCTCAAGCCATTGAAAATATTCGTCATAGCAAACGTCCTGTCAAGGAACTGGCCGTTTCTCTATAACGATTTGCCATCAAAGGGGATATGGTCAATTATCTAGTTGTGTCTGGTTGTAAATCAACGGCATACTGTTTGAATCTTTCTAAGTCTGCTTGGAGTGTTGATTCCACCACCCGACCTAAAAACAAATTGTCCATCAACTTACCAAGGATTCCTGGTATAGCGTAGGCGACCGTCATCTTGACAATACTACCCTCTTGATGGCGGTCATAAAAGCGAATAGCTCCCTGATTTGGTAGGCCATCAACCGATTCCCACTGAATAATTTGCTGGGAGGTAATTCGGAGGATGCGGGATTTCCAGGTGAATTCCAGACCGCCCGTGCTCAGTTTCCAAAGGGAGATGGTGGGGTCATCGGTGGAGATATTCACCGAATCAATCCATTTCATCCATTTGGGCATTTGTTGTAAATCAGACCACAATTCCCATACTAGTTCTATGGGAACTGGAACTTCTATCTGTACACTATGCTCTAACCAGTCAGCCATGGGATTTGAGTTTTGTTTGAGACTTTACATCTTAAATTTTAGACTGCCCAGATGCTAAAATTGCCTTAGCTGCTCGTTTACCGGAAATAGTCGCCCCCTCCATACTATCAATATAGTCTTGTTGCGTATAACTACCAGCTAGGAAAAAATTGCCCACAGGTGTTTTCTGATCCGGACGGTATGGATCCATCCCTGGTGCTTCTCTGTAGAGAGATTGGGCCAACTTAACTACACTGTACCAGGTCATGTTTAACTCCCTAGAAGAAGGAAACAACTCATGAACTTGCTTGAGTACATGGTGAGCGATCGCCTCATTGCTTTGTTTAATGAAGGGATCACCAGGTGTGAGAACCAGCTGCATGAGGGAACCTTGTCCGGGGCGATAATAATCTGCGGGACTGGTTAGGGCCAAATCAGCAAAACAGGAGAAGTCAGCATCAGCGGTATATAATAAATTATCTATACCGACAGCTTGATGGAGCTGGTGACGTTTTTGAGAGTCTTGTAGTTCTGTGACCCATCCATCGAACCGGAGTTGCACAGTAGCAACGGGTACTGCGTCTAATTTGTAAATATTGTCAAATTCTGACCACTTGCGCCAGGATGGGGGAAGTACGCGCTGAATTCCTGGCACATCACAAGCAAAAACATAAGCATCTGCTGTGATTAGTTCTTCCTGCTCACCCTGAGCGACCAATATACCCGTAACCTCAGCTTGGGAGTCAGACTCGGTAAATTTAATTTCTCGCACTTGACGACGGGTGTGAATTTTGGTTCCCCTATCCGTCAAATAATTAACAATAGGTTGATGTAAATATTCTTGAGGTGAACCTTCCAGCATGCGTAGAATAGAGGCTTCGGTTTTAGCTGCAAAGAACTGGAAAATTGTCAACATGCAACGGGCAGAAATATGGTCACAATCGATAAAACCCAAAGCATAAGCAATAGGATTCCACATCCGTTTGATGCTCCCTTTACTCCCTCCATGACTGTAAAACCACTCAGAAAAGCTAATCTTATCCAGATTGCGGATATCCTTCATAGCTCCTTCAAAGTCAATTAGACCTCGAACGATAGGACTAGTGCCCAGAGCAAGAGCATTTTGTAACTTATCTTGTAATGAAAGTTGGGAAGTGGTAAAAAATGCCTTTAATCCATTAAAAGGCGCACCAGTAATAAATCGAAAGTCCAAAGCTCCCGTATTTCCACCCTTATTGACAAATACGTGAGTATGTTCCTTGAGACGTAAATTATTGCCTGCTCCCACCTTTGCCATCAGCTCAAATAGATTGTAGTAGCATCCAAAAAACACATGCAGTCCCATTTCTATGTGATTGCCATCAGCATCCACCCAACTGCTGACCTTACCACCGACAAACGGGCGAGCTTCAAAAATTTCCACCTCCCAACCCGCATCAGCTAAATCTACAGCAGTAGCTAATCCAGCCAATCCTGCTCCTACAATTACAACACGCATTCCCAAAAAATTCCTTTATTGCTTAGACCCAGTTATCAGTTTCCTTTATTTACAAATTGTAACTTGAATTGAGGTCAAAAATTTGCGAAGCTATAGCAAGCACTGCATCTAAGAATTTTTATTCTAAAATAAAGTTGTTAGGTCTATTCAGACAAATTTTTTTCATGTTTTGCCACTTACGGGAACAAGCTAAAACTCATTTAAACCTAACATATTTAAACTCACTAAGCTAATACTGAAATAATTTTATGACCGGTTTTAGTCCATCCACTATTCGTAGATTAAAGAAGTTGACCCAAGTACCCTGTGTATGGGAAGGAGATCGCCGTACACTTTTGTCACCAGTGGTCAGTGAAGAATTTGAATTACCAGCTGGGGAGTGCATTCTCTGGGTGGATGGTTCGGAGGGAGTGATTAGAAGTATGGAGGTAATAGGCTCAGTACAAGGAAGGGAAGCCATGGTACGTACTCTAATACAGGCGATGGAACATCCGCAAGGTGGAGATAAACGTGCCAGACCGCAAAAAATCCTCGTACGGGACAGAGAAGTTCAATTTTACCTGCGGGGGATTTTACAGGATTTGGACATTACAGTTGATTATTCACCGGAACTACCACTGATTGATCAAATTTTCCAGTCCTTTGGCGAAGCGATGGAAAGTTATGTGCCCCCTTTACCCCCAAAATACGCAGAAGACCTTACAAAGAAGGCTTACAAAATTTGGGAAATGGCCCCATGGGAATTCGTTCATCCAAATAAGATTATTTCCATAGAAATTAATAAATGGGATATAGAAAAACTCTATGTCTCAATTATGGGAGGTGCTAATTATACTTTATTGTTCTACCGTTCTGCGGAATCTCTGACAAGATTCTGGACAGATTTTTACCAGTCCTATGAAGAATCTGAGGACGATTCTTTGGAATCGGCTTTTCTCCAGCAGGATTGCCTATTTCTTACTTTTGATTCCATAGATGAGGATGATGAAGACTTGGACACAGAAGATGAAGATGATATAGATATAGGGTATTTACCATCCTCAGAAATTGAGCCCAATTTTGGCACCATCCATCCTCTGGAAGGATTAAGCCCCATTCTATACGAAGAAGAAGCGCAGATTATGTATGTTGCACTCGAAAGCGTCATCCGTTTTCTGCGTGACCATAAACGTCCCCTGTCCCAAAAGGATTTCCCAGTAATTACCCGACGCTATCGCATTTCTGTACCTGATTGTGATCAAGGCAATCAAAATGTATCTGTCAATATTTGTACTATGCCAGAAATATATTCACAGTTACATGGGATTGAAGATGCCAATTTAGTGGAAGGTGATTTCGAGCAGATAGATCAATTGCGGGATGACTTAATACCGAACGGTTGTTTACTGTCTATCGGAACCATAACCTGGAACAGCTTAACTTCCCTACCTCCTACCATTAGACATTTAGGAGGTCACCAAATTAAGACTAAATGTGACACGATACCTGTTGTCTTAGTACAAACTTCTCGTGCAAAAGCAAACACTATCATTAAAAATATTCGCGATGCAGGGGATATTACAGGGATTTGCTTTATTACTGTAGATAGTCACCAAGATGGAAAAAAATTTGACTTGAGTATCCTCCAAACACAAAATGAGGACCTGTTCTTAATTACGGAATTTTCACGCGACGATGAAAGTTATATTGCATCCCGAAAAAGATGGAACAGAGCATGTCGCCTAAATGGTGGCCATTGTGGATTAGTCATTACCAAGGGACTCTCCACCACCCGTGCTAATCCCGGAATCAATGATATTATGGCCTTCTTTGATGGAAAATGTATTACCCCTGAAGAATTAGGCATCGATTTTTCGGAAATATAAGTATTAGTTATTACTCAATACTACTGAGTCCAACAATTTTTATCCTAATCTGTGGTTTTCCGTAGTGCAGTTAGGCAACAATTGTTGTATGATTATGGTTTGGACAGTTTAACTTCATACAACCTTTATCTCCAAACTTCCAGGCGATAAAACCCGGAATTATGCAACTTTTTTGGGTATCATTTTCTACTCTTAACAAGCGGGAATTTGTGTCTGATGACTAACAAAAAATGGGCTGTTAAACGCATAACCGTCAATCTGGCAACACAAGAAGCCGAAAAACTGGAAAAATATTGTCAACAAACCGGAAGACCAGCTACAGATGTGATTCGTGAACTCATTAGGAGCTTACCCAATAATAATGAGTATAAGTCCTTAGCAATCGAAGGTCTATCCAGCTCTCACTTTTAGCCAGGTTTTGAGCAAAACAACCAAAATAATGGTACAGTTACATCAGAACTAGTTTAATTCTCAAAAAGGTCTATTTAGCTAAGGAGTTTAAATCAGATATGACACCAGTAGCTCAAACTCAACAACGCGGAATTATTCTCAGTGAAGCCGCATTACGTCAAGTAAAATCCCTCCAAGCTCAACAAGGCCAGGATCTATGCCTGAGGGTGGGAGTTCGTCAAGGCGGTTGTTCTGGAATGTCCTACATGATGGATTTTGAAGACCTCTCTAAAATTACCCCCCAGGATGACGTTTTTGATTACGATGGCTTTAAAATTGTTTGCGATCGCAAGAGTTTGTTGTATCTATATGGATTAATGCTTGACTACAGCAATGCCATGATTGGTGGAGGTTTCCAATTTACCAATCCCAATGCTTCCCAAACCTGTGGTTGTGGCAAATCCTTTGGAGTGTAATACAGGGACTCATAATTACTCATAATTACTCATAATTAATTCAACACCATGACCGTCACAGTTGAGGAACTATTTGATACGGGGTTACAGCGATATAAAGACGGTGAGTCTGCTGCAGATCTCATCCCTGTTTTTAAAGAGGTGTGCGATCGCTCACCGAAATCAGGTTCCGCATGGATATGTTTAGCCTGGTTGTATCTTTTAGAAGAGAAAGGGCAACTAGCCTACAAAGCGGCGAGTAAAGCCGTCAAGATCAACCCCCAAGATCCCCAAGGTAGGGTGAATTTAGCCCTAGCCATGTTAGAGACAGGTCAAAAGGGTTTAAGAGAACACATAATAGCTGCCCAGCAATTGATTTTCGTCAATAAAGAATGGGAAGAAGACCTGAGAAATAGTATTGAGGATGGTTTAGCTAGAAAGCCCAATTGGAACAATTTAGCTAAAGTGAAAACATGGTTATTTGACATCAGTTAAAGCATAATTCGATGAAAGAAAAAATATTAAACTGGGTCAACATAATACTAGTAGCCGACTTTTTCCTAGTGATTTTAGGATTTGGCTGGTTTACCATAGCCATTGTGGGTAATGCTTCAGGGGTGAACTTAGGATTAGACCTTTGGCACAGACTATGGATCCCCCTATTTAATCCAGCCATTGGCTTGCTAATGGGGGGAGCATTACTCAGTGGAATTAGCAGTTGGGTGAGTAAGAAATTTAGCAATTAGGGAATCAGGTCAAGATTTGCCGTAACGCGGAGGGAAGAAGGGGGTACTGATACTCAAAACCCAATGCTTGAGTACGTTGAGGTAGAACCCGTTGTCCTTCCAGAACCACCATGGCGCCCTCCCCCAAAAGTGCTTCCAGGGCGATTCCGGGTACTGGTAGCCAAGCAGGACGGTTCATGACCTGTGCCATTGTATTGCTAAGGTCTTTCATTTGCACAGGATGGGGAGCAGTGGCATTGTACACACCTTGTGCATTTGGATCAACCAAGGACTGAATGATTAGATTTACAATATCGTTGAGATGAATCCAAGAGAACCACTGATTACCACTACCAATGGGACCGCCCGCAAAAAGTTTGAAGGGAGTAATCATTTTACCTAAAGCACCACCATTACCCAGGACAATACCAAAGCGCAAAATGACCAACCGCACATCATAATTCTTCACCATTTGTGCTTGTTCTTCCCACTGTTGACAGACCTGAGCGAGAAAATCTGTACCTGTGGGGCTATTTTCATCAAAAGTAGCGGTTTGACTAGTGCCATAAAAACCAATAGCTGAAGCATTGATTAACACAGACGGTTTAGGGTTGGCTTCAGCTATCGCCTCGACAATTTTTTGGGTGCCCAACTTGCGACTATTAAGAATCTCCAGCTTGTGTTCTGGAGTCCAGCGTTGTTGTGCGATAGGTTCCCCTGCTAGGTTTACCACAGCATCACAACCAGCAATTCTATTTTGCCAGACTCCGGATACACCAGGTGTGTAAGCCAAAATTTCCACGTTGGGAAAAACCTCGGAAGGAAAAGTCCTAGCAGCGGATCTAGGATTACGACTCAACACTAATATTTGTTCACCTCTGTCATGTAGACATTGGACTAAACGACTACCGACAAATCCAGTTGCTCCAGTAACTGCTACTTTCATATAGTTTATTTTTCACATACCGATGGTGTTTTGGTTACTAATTGATTCCCATTCTACCACAATTACCTCCCCTTAATTAGCCAAACCAATTAGATGGTTCACAACCAGGATGAACTGGTTCATTCAAAATATGACTAATTACATCAGCTTTAGCTTGGATAATAGCAAAAACTCCCTGGTGGACTAAATTTTGCAGATGTAGTTGCTGCTCTAAAGAGTTACCTGATAAATGTCTATTAAATAATCTATTGTCACTATCTTCCTCTTCATTACCTACCGGCAAAATTTGGTCTTGATTAATCGTAGGATTAATACCTGGGAGATGATTCATCACGAAAACAATCAATTCCTGACGTAAATCACTAATTTGGAAAACTTGCTGATAGGGACTGTATGGGTACGTGCGCAAAATGCTTTCAATTTCCCCAATTACCAGTTCCTGTGTTAACTTAATCACAGTCTTCATAACTTTTGCACTCCATTTTATTAAAACGCCAAATTATCTATATTTATAATTATTTGTCATTTCACAAGAATATGCTAAGAAACTACACAAAACTAAGTATAAACATTAGGGATCAATTTTATAAAGGAAAAATAGGCAATAGGGGGGAGGGAATGGGCAGTTGATAGACAAACTTTTCGAGATATGTTACTATTGGTACAATCCGGTGGAAATCCATCAAGGAAGTAGAATATCAAAAAACCAAGTTAAACATGGGATAAGGAGGAAAAAAAATTGGATGAACTGAGGACAGTTCTGGAGTTGGCGACCCACGAAGAACTGCAAGACATCACCGCAATTCTGTTCAGTCGTAAATTTAACCCCTTAGATTACGTTCATACCCCGGAACCTGTTATGGTACAAAGCCAAAATCGTCAGGCCTGGTTAGATACTTTAGAGAGTAGATTTCGATTTTTAGCAGCTGATGGAATCACAGTATTGCGTAAGCGTACTGACAAAGTAACATATAGGCAAGCCCTAATCCAAGTTTGTAGACATTTAAAAATATCCTATTATGAAGAATTATCAACCGTTGATTTAGAAGCAGAAGTATTTTTGCATCTTCTAGGAAAAGTTTGGAGAAAATTACCACGACAACAACGGCAAAAAATCTCCTCTCGGATACAATCCCAACTACTAACATCAGATTTACCCAATTCGGTGTTACAATTGTTGCCTACAGATTCTCTAGGATTGATTTTCAAAGCTGGTAGTGCAGTAGCGGTTACTTCCGTGATTCAACCATATTTACTCAAACAAATTGCTTGTCAGTTTGCCACCCATTTAGCCACCTATCAGGTAGCCAAGCAAGCTACCATTGTTGGCACAGAAATGGCCAGTCGACAAATTAAAAACTATGTTACCGCCCAAATGGCCCGACGGGGAATGACCCTCAGTGCTGCTCGTTATGGTGCGGTACGCACGGTTTTTTCCATCGTAGGACCTGTAATGTGGGCCTGGTTTCTAGCAGACTTGGGTTGGCGGACAATTTCTACTAACTATGGTCGTATTATTCCCACTATTTTCACCCTTGCTCAAATTCGTCTCACTCGCACAGAATGTTGGCAGCCAACTTAAAACAAATTCAACAGTTTTTTGTCCATCCCCATTCTAGTCTACAACTACCATGGAATAGTTTGTTGCTGGGGTTACTGATTCTCCCCATTAATCCATTTTTTGGGGCCATAGCCATTTGTTGGGCATCCTATAAGACCTGGAGCAAAAAATACTCCAGTATTAAACACAAAACCTTGAATCATTTATTGGTAATTTTAAGTTTTTGGTTTTTAATTACTACGGGATTTACAGTATTTGCTAAGGATCAACCAGATACTCTTTTAGGATTATTCAATTTCTTGCCATATTTTGTGGTGTTCGCTGGATTAACTCCTTTAATCACCAGGGTTAGTGAATTACGTCAATTAACTTGGATTATTGTATGTAGTTCTTTACCTGTGGTGATGATTGGTTTCGCACAACTGTTTTTAGGTTGGCATGCAAGATGGCAATTTCTATCAGTGGTGATTAATTTGACAATTTACCCTGGGGGAGAACCCTTGGGAAGAATGTCCTCCGTATTCATGCACGCCAATACTCTAGCAGCTTATCTGATTACCGTATTGATTCTGGGCTTGGGTTTATGGTTAGAAAATTATCAAAAGATCCGCAAAAAAGCAGATCCCCTAGGGTTTATATTTTTAAGTGTAGTGATCATTGCTAACTTTTTAGCTTTGATTTTAACCAGCTCTCGCAATGGGTGGGGAATAGCAGTTGTGGCTTGTATTGCCTATTCTCTTTATAAACGTTGGCGACTAATTGTAGCTGGAATAACGGGGGTAACTGCCAGTATTATGTTAGCAGCCTTTGCAACTGAGAGAATCGCTTCCGTTTTTCGTAGTTTCATTCCCTATTTCATCTGGGCGCGATTAAATGATCAAATGTATCCTGACAGACCCCTGGCATTAATGCGTAAAACCCAGTGGCAGTTTGCTTGGGATTTGACCCTACAACAACCCTTAACCGGTTGGGGTCTACGCAGTTTTCCTCACCTTTATGAGCAAAAAATGGGTGTTGGTATTAACCATCCTCACAATCTGTTTTTAATGCTATCAGCAGAAACTGGTTTAATTACTACCTGCTTGTTTTTTGTCTTTTTGGCTTGGATACTAATTTCTGCTATTAAAATTTGGTATAAGTCCTCTTTACCAAAAGAAAATAGATTGGTCTTTTTGAGTTACCTATTAGCTTTTATAGGCTGGATAATTTTTAACATGGTAGATGTGACTACTTTTGACCTGATATTAAGTGCCCTATTCTGGGTAATTTTAGCAGCTTTATATGGTGTAGCTCATCGCTATGAAGGTTCCCATCATTAACTCCAACATGGAATTTTTGCGTAAATTCCAGATTTTATCCTATTCTATGGGATATCAGCAATTACAATTTTATGTTTAGTTTATGCCCACTACAGCAGACTTTCTTCAATACTCTCAATGGTCGGGAATCACGACCATAGCACTTGCAGCACTGACAATTTTAGCTCTTCTGTTTAAATGGGGGTTACGTTTTCGCTTGGTAGGTGCAACTGGTTTTATGCTTGTGCTTACAGCAGGACTCTTTTCACTATCCCTAGTTCCCCTGAGTCGTACAGTAATTCCTGGTGCTGCTAGATATACTTTAGTTTATGACAATGGTTCCAATCAGGCTGTAATTGCTACCAGTCCAGATATTACTCCTACCCAGCTGGAAGCAACCTTACGCCAAGCAGCCAGTAATCTATACTCCTACGGGCGCATGGGAGCTGGAGGTAACAACAGTTTGACAATTCGCGCTCGGACAGTTCTCCACCCAGAAACAGGTATATCAACACCTGTCTACTTGGGCAAAGTGGAAAGAACACTAGTTACCCGCGAAGACCCACAAATGTTGGTGGAAGTCTTCTTAGACAAATTTCGCCAGTTACCACCATCCTGAAATCATTTAGGTTTTGACCCATATAGTACATATTTATTATTAATATTTGTGATGGTTTTTGCCATACTATATCTATTATGTCTATCGTGTCTATCATGGCTAGTCTATTATCCACCCCCACCACTAGTTCTTTCTTGACATTAACTGTTGCTCCAGCAAAAGTAATCCGAGGTGCTGGTGTTCTCAGGTCAGCTGCTATTTCAGAAATTTCTACCTTAGGGAATCGTCCCCTAATTGTGACAGGAAAACATACTCTCAATATTTATCAGGAGAGTTTACAGACCATCTTCCAAAGTGGAGATTTGAATGCTTTTGCTACTTCCTATAGCCCAGATTGCTGTGAAGTCAGTTTGAAAGCGTTACGGAAAGCAGTTAAGGAACATAGAGCAGATGTGATTATTGGACTAGGTGGCGGCAAATCCATAGACACAGCTAAATTATTAGGACATCAATTACAGTTACCAGTAGTAACAATTCCTACATCTGCTGCTACCTGTGCAGCATGGACAGCTTTATCTAATGTGTATTCTGAATCGGGGGCATTTTTATATGATGTTCCCTTGTGTCGGTGTCCGGATTTGCTGATTTTAGATTATGATTTGATTAAAACCGCACCCCGGGAAACTCTGGTAGCTGGAATTGGAGATGGGATTGCCAAATGGTATGAAGCATCTGTTAGTAGTGGTAATATGCAGGATACACTGATTATTGCCGCAGTCCAACAAGCTAGAGTTTTACGCGATATACTATTACAAAAGTCCGCAGCAGCTTTAGACTCTCCTGGTAGTCAAATTTGGCAAGAGGTGGTAGATTGCAGTGTGATGTTAGCAGGTGTGATTGGTGGTTTAGGGGGAGCCCGCTGTCGTACAGTTGCTGCCCATGCAGTACATAATGGGTTAACTCACATTTGTGGACATGGTAGCATTCATGGAGAAAAGGTGGCATACGGAATTTTAGTGCAATTGCGATTAGAAGAAATGCTTCAGGGCAATCAATTAGCGGAAACCGCTAGACAGCAGTTATTAAAATTCTATACAGAAATTGGACTGCCACAAAAATTGGCGGATTTGGGACTGGGAAATATTTCTTTGACTCAATTGCAAACAGCAGCAGAAATAGCCCTAGCACCTAATTCTGATATCCATCGGTTACCCTTTTCCCTATCCTCGGAACAG
The DNA here is from genome assembly GCF_003367075.2 of Cylindrospermopsis raciborskii Cr2010. Lineage (NCBI taxonomy): Bacteria > Bacillati > Cyanobacteriota > Cyanophyceae > Nostocales > Aphanizomenonaceae > Cylindrospermopsis > Cylindrospermopsis raciborskii. The sequence continues at coordinate 3,439,953 of NZ_CP065936.1, read as the reverse complement.
TTAATGGCGGCGATGATTTCTACTACCGCTCCGGTTCTAAGACAAAGGGACTCATCATCGTTAACTACCCAAACGACTAGTTGACAATTGGCCATCATTAAAAATGCTTACAAAGAGTGACGAATTATTCCGAGGTTGAAGAATGAGTTTAAGTTGGATTACCCCCGCAGATAGGATAAAGAAACTACCACCCTATGTTTTTGCTAGATTGGATGAATTAAAGGCCAAGGCTAGAGAGCAAGGACTGGACTTAATTGATTTAGGAATGGGAAATCCTGATGGTGCAACTCCTCAACCAATTATAGAAGCAGCCAAAACAGCTTTGGCAAATCCTGCTAATCATGGTTATCCACCCTTTGAAGGTACTGCTAATTTTCGTAAGGCAATTACCGAATGGTATTATCGGCGCTATCATGTGCTGTTAGACCCTGACAGCGAAGCATTACCTCTATTAGGTTCTAAAGAAGGTTTGGCACATTTGGCGATCGCCTATATTAATCCGGGTGATATGGTTTTAGTGCCTTCTCCTTCCTACCCCGTGCATTTCCGAGGTCCAATTATTGCTGGGGGAGTAATTCATAATATCATTCTGCAGGAGAAGGATGATTGGTTAATTGATTTAGGGTCTATTTCCGATGAAGTAGCTCAAAAAGCAAAAATCCTCTATTTTAATTACCCTAGCAACCCCACAGGAGCAACTGCACCACGGGAGTTTTTTGAGGAAATAGTGGCTTTTGCTAAAAAGCATGAGATTCTACTGGTCCATGATTTGTGTTATGCTGAATTAGCTTTTGATGGTTATCAACCCACCAGTTTGCTAGAAATCCCCGGTGCCAAAGATATTGGTGTGGAATTTCATACCCTATCTAAAACCTATAATATGGCGGGTTGGCGAGTTGGTTTTGTAGTGGGTAATCGTCATGTTATCCAAGGTTTAAGAACTCTCAAAACCAATTTGGACTATGGGATTTTTTCCGCATTACAAACCGCCGCAGAAACTGCTTTACGCCTACCAGATTCTTACTTACATACAGTACAGCAACGTTATAGCATTAGGCGAGATTTTCTGATTGCTGGTTTAAGCAAGTTGGGTTGGAATATTAATCCTACTAAAGCAACCATGTATTTATGGGTTAAGTGCCCTCCAGGTATGGGTTCTACGGATTTTGCCCTCAACATCTTGCAAAAAACCGGTGTGGTGGTTACTCCTGGTAATGCTTTTGGGGTTGGTGGTGAAGGGTATGTGAGAATTAGTTTGATAGCAGATTGCGATCGCCTAGGTGAAGCTTTGGAGAGATTTAGGCAAGCGGGTATTTGTTATCAGTCGGATGTGGTTCCAGTATGTTTTTAAAAACTGGATAACACTCTTTCCAACCCCAAGAATTTTCCCCTTGGGGTTGACTAGTAGACTTGACCATGATATAATGAACTTTAAAATATGACCAAAATTAGTAAAAAAACCATATTAATTACAGGTGCAAGCAGTGGTATAGGTGCTGCTTGTGCGACAGTATTTGGGCGAGAACATTACAGACTAATTTTAGCTGCAAGAAGACTGGAAAATCTAGAATATCAAGCACACCAGCTATATGAATTATATAAAACAGAAACCCATTTGCTGCAATTAGATGTGAGAGATAGAGCAGCAGTAGAAGTGGCAATTAGTAGCTTACCTTCACCATGGTCGGAAGTGGATGTTTTGGTTAATAATGCTGGGCTGAGTAGGGGATTGGATAAGTTATATTTAGGCGATATTCAAGATTGGGAAGAAATGATTGATACTAATATAAAGGGGTTACTATACTTAACCCGTTATGTCTTACCGGGTATGGTAGACCGGGGTAGTGGTCATATTATAAATATTGGCTCGATCGCTGGTCATCAAACCTATCCTGGAGGGAATGTTTATTGTGGAAGCAAAGCAGCAGTAAAAGCTATTTCTGAGGGTTTAAAATTGGATTTATTAGGAACCCCTATAAGAGTAACCTCCATTGATCCTGGGATGGTGGAAACGGAATTTAGTCAGGTGCGATTTCATGGAGATCGGGAAAAAGCCAAGAAAGTTTATGAAGGAATAAAACCACTAACTGCTCAGGATGTAGCAGATGTAATATTTTTCTGTGCCACTAGACCTGCTCATGTTAATATTAACCAGGTGATATTAATGCCAGTAGATCAGGCCAGTGCAACTCTGGTAAATCGACAAAATTAGGGCTATTAAAACCTTTATCCCTTAAATATGTGTCAAAATCAAATCTAAAGTCTCAACTTGGAAACCTCTCACAATACCATGACAAACCTGACCCCTAATTCCAGTTTCAGTGTGACCCTACGTCTCAAAATTCCCAACCGGGTGGGAATGTTAGCATCTGTTACCCAGGCGATCGCTCTGACTGGTGGTAATATTGGACAAATAGATTTAATTGAACAAAATAGACATAACTCCATACGTGATATTACTGTAGATGCAGCAAGTGGTGAACATGGTGAAACTATTGTTAATTCAGTAAAAGAGCTGACGGATATTCAGGTGATTAATGTCTATGACCGAACTTTTAATTTACATGAAGGTGGAAAAATCAGCATTGCTAGTAGAATTCCCATCAAAACGGTCTCTGACTTGGCTATGGCCTATACTCCAGGAGTAGGAAGAATTTGTCAGGCGATCGCCCAAAAACCGGAGGAAGTTTACCGTTTGACTATTAAACAAAATACTGTTGCTATTGTCACCGATGGTAGTGCGGTTTTGGGGTTGGGTAATCTCGGTCCTGAAGCTGCTTTACCAGTAATGGAGGGTAAGGCAATGTTATTCAAGGAATTTGCCAATATAGATGCTTTCCCTATTTGTTTAGACACTCAAGACACTGAAGAAATTATCAGGGCTGTGAAAAATATTGCCCCCGTATTTGGCGGCGTCAATTTGGAAGACATCGCTGCACCTCGATGTTTTGAAATTGAACAGAGACTGCAATCGGAATTAGACATTCCTATTTTTCATGATGACCAAAATGGTACTGCTATTGTAACTCTGGCTGCTTTATTAAATGCCCTAAAACTAGTTAATAAGTCTATTAATCAAATTCGGATCGTGATTAATGGTGCTGGCGCTGCAGGAATAGCCGTGGCCCGCTTACTGCGCAAAGCTGGTGCAGAACAAATCTGGATGTGTGACTCTCAGGGAATCATATCTACTAATCGTACGGATTTGAACCCAGAAAAACTGGAATTCGCAGTTAAAGCTCAAGGAACCCTAGTTGGCGCTACCCAGGGTGCAGACGTGTTTATTGGTTTGAGTAAACCTGGGGTTTTAACACCGGAAATGGTCAAGTCCATGACCAAAGATGCTATCGTTTTTGCTATGGCTAATCCTATCCCGGAAATTCAACCGGAATTAGCGCCTAAAAACGTTGCGGTCATGGCCACAGGACGCAGTGATTATCCTAATCAAATTAATAATGTTCTAGCCTTTCCCGGAGTATTTCGTGGAGCTTTAGACTGTCGTTCTAAAGTTATTACTAGTAATATGTGCTTAGAAGCTGCTAAGGCGATCGCTTCTTTAGTGAATACCTCAGATTTAAACCGGGAATATATCATTCCCTCTGTGTTTGATAACCGCGTTGCTAGCGCTGTTGCTGCTGCTGTCAAACAAGCTGCACGAGCAGAGGGTAATGCCCAAGCTTAATCAAGACTTAACGTTTGTCCTTTTACATCCTTACAGGTTTTGTATAAACTGCATTCAATCTTGATTAAGGAACTTGGAATATGCTGTACTTAACTCTTCCACAGCCAAATCATAAAACTGCTTGCCATGTTCAGGAGTAGCTAAGTCAGGATGGGAACCCATGCGACCATCAGGATAACGTAAACGAAAATCGTTAGGTCCGTAAATTCTGTGACCACTTGCAACATCTGGTGCAAGAAAAGACTGTTTAATTGCTTGGGGATAAATATATTGGGTTAGTGCTACCTCACTGGGAGTAGCATGGGAACCCTCCTTATCTCCATACAACTCCTGGGCCAGTTTGTACACAGAAGTACATGTAAACCAATTACCAAGTTGACACTGCACTTTTTGGAAGTTTTTTACTTGTATATCTTCCAAATAGGCATAGGTTTCGGAAAAAGCTGTTTTTAAAGTGGCAATATTACCGCCATGTCCATTAATAAAATAAAACTTGGTAAAACCCGCTTTTGCTAAACTACTTATATAATCTCTCAACACTAAAATTAGGGTGCTAGGTCGTAAACTGATAGTACCGGGAAAAGCACTATGATGTAATGCCATACCAACATTAATGGTAGGTCCCACCATAGCTTGTGTTGCTTCCCCCACGCCATGGGATATGAACTCGGCGCATACTGCGTCGGTGCCAATTAAACCCGTTGGTCCATGTTGCTCTGTAGATCCAATGGGAATAATAATCCCCGAGGAAATTTGTAGATATTTTTCAACTTCTAACCATGTGCTTAGATGTAATAGCATTAATTAATTTACCTACTTCCTCATACTTAGCAGTAAAACCTAATGTCTTCCCCGCATTCATCAGCCAAATAACACAAAGCACGAAACCGCAACCCCACAAACTGATCATACAGCGGATTGAGTTTGCACAGAGGTGGAATGTGGCCGATTTTGCGATTAAACAATTTAATGTCTCGCTCAAAAGGACATTGAGCAGGAATCAATTTAGCTATCAAACGTGCAACTTGAGAGTTTTTTATTTCTATATCATCTAGCCATTGACGTATGGGCTTAAGTAAATCAAACTTATGTCTTGATTGTTTACCATTTACTTTATGGTCAACCAGGGTGGCAAAAATGATAGGTTGAGTATCTGTCGTGGTCATAGTTTTATATCCTCTTCTCCTGGGAATAACACAATTTCTTTGATTTAGTACCATAGAAATCTTTAGGGAATATTGTTATGCTGCTCTGGTTATTCTAGATAAGATGCTTAAAAGTTGAATCTGTCCAAAATATCCCGTATAACAGCTTAGGAACCCCCTAACTAATTGCCATTGAAACTCACGGTATGTGGAATAACTGTCCCGCTAAATACAAAATAACAAAGAAATAATAAAAATGGTATTACCTCAGCTTATCAATTACTCATATCTCATATTACTATCTCATATATCGACTCTAAATACTTGACAAAAAGACTATTATATGAACCAAATTTATGGAACGAAATGTGCATCCCCCAACAGAACATAGAATTAATATTCAGTCCAGGTAGAAAGCAGGTCTGGGTAGGTATTGGTTGTCAAAAGGGGGTTTCCTGTCTCTTGATTGAGCTAGGACTCAACAAAGTGTGCCAAAAATACAGAATAGATCCCCAGACTATAGATCGGATAGCCACTATTGAAACTAAAGCGTCAGAGCCAGGACTAGTCGAATTTTGCTTAAAAAACAATTTCAGATTACAAACCTTTAGCTCAACCACCCTATCAAGTATCAGTGTTCCCAATCCCAGTCAAATAATTACCAAAATTATGGGAACACCAAGCATAGCAGAAGCAGCAGCTCTTCTTTGTGCTGCTCAAAACAATTCCAGAGCCCAGTTGTTAGTTCCCAAAGAAATTTTCCGTCTACCGAACCAAGGATCTATGACTATAGCTGTTGCTACAAGAGCTTGAAATTCTCTCCTGCTCCCCCATACTAAACGATTAATCGCATAAAGTAGTTAATTAATGTGGAAGCAATTGACAAAACAATAGACCCTAAAAAAGCAGGTAAAAAACCATCAATCCGAAAACCAGAAGTAGCAGCTATCTTACTAGCTAACAAAAGACATAAAGCATTAATAACAAAACTGAATAGTCCAAAAGTGAGAAAGTTAACTGGGAATGCTAAAATATTCAAAATTGGACGAACAATAGCATTGACAAGCGCGATAATGACCGCCGCACTAAGCGCAGCTACCGGACTAGTAATCGTAAAGCCAGGAACAAATTTAGATGTGACTAACAGTGCCAAGGCAGTACCGATCCAAGTTAGTAAAAGGTGTTTCATGCTAGTTATTAGGTTGATGAGCGATCGCAACTTTCCAAATTCTACAACAAAAATCAAGGTAGTCTAGGTAATCGTTGGATAAAAACGTCCCAAGTCTGTCCACCTACTACACCATCTGCAGTCAAACCATAACGGAGTTGAGCTGCTTTAACTGCTCTCTCCAGAGTGACACTAAACTTACCATCTATGGGGGAAGGAAAAAATCCTAAAGCTCTGAGCAATCTTTGTAATTTTGTCACTTCTGCACCAGTATTACCCAAACGCAAAATGGCCCACCCAGATTGGGTATACTGAATTTTAGGATTTCGCTGACTAACAGGAGTAGGTTTAAAAACCATGATTGGTCGAGCAGGTGGCTGAGTAACAACTTGTTGAGGCTGAGTATTTTTCCTTATTATGTTGTTGTTACTGTTACCTTCTCTACCACTTCTTGTGGTAGGTTGTCTATTCTCAGGGTTATTACGGGGGGTAGTGATGCCAATATTTGGTACACTAGGAAAAAGTTTCTGCCAGGTTATGGTATCTACAATACCATCAGGAGCAAGACCAACTACTTGCTTGAACTGAGAAACTGCTTTGGCTGTGGAGTCTCGATAAACCCCATCCACGGGTCCTGAATAGAAACCCAAAAGTGCCAGTGTTGCTTGCAATTCTGATACCGATTCGCCTTGACTACCAATTTTTAGCATGGGACGGTTGATACTACCAACTCCAGTTACCTGGGCAATTGGCGTGTATGCTATGGATAGCATATTGCCACCCATTGGAACTAAAGGAGTTAAAATTAGTAATGGCCAGTGGTGAACCTTGGTGATGTGGGCGATCCAATTAGTCGAGTTGCTCAAGTTATATCGCATACAATTGATTGGGTTAGAAACTGATTCGGTAAAACTTACTAAAGGATTTAGCTCAAGAATTTGACATCACCATTTTATCTCATGCGGTAGTTAGGTCAATCGCCTCCCCAGGGCCAACCAAAGATAAGTAGGGTGTTTTTAAATAACTATTGGCTACTGTCATAGCTAATTCCGGACTGACCTGATTGATTAGCTGAGGAAACTCATGGTCGAATTCAATACCTAATCCCAAAATTTCATACCACCCATATATGTGGGCAATTTGTCCATTGGTTTGTTTCCCCAGGGCGTAGTGTCCTAAGATTTTATTTTTCGCGGTTTGTAATTCTTCCGGGGAAAGTTCAATCTGAGAAAGTCTTTCTACTTCTTGACCCAACTCTTTAATTGCCCTGCTAGTATTCTCTGGTGCAGTACCCATATACACTATAAATGATGCTGGATATGGTCTAGTAGAATAAATGGCTGAGATTTCGTAGGCTAAACCTCTTTTTTCTCGCAATTCTACAAATAGACGGCTAGAAAGTCCATTTCCTAGGTATGTGGATAACAATTTGAGGACGGGGTATGCGGGAGAATTTATGGAACTCCCCATATAACCCAGCATAATTATTGACTGTTGTGTATTTAAGGGTTGAAGACAAGATTTGGGAGCAATGGAAATTTTGGGTAAATCAAGTGCATGTCTTGCGGTGTTTGGTAGTGTCCAATCGCCAAAAACTTCTGTGACCATTTCTATGGCAGTTTTGGCTTTTGTCCTCCCAGCAATACTGATAACTATATTATCTGGACGAAAATGGTTTTGATGAAATTCAACCAAGTCTTTATAATTAATGCCATGTATGCTTGCTTCTGTACCCAGCACTGACCTACCATAGGGATGATTTTGGTACATTGCTTCGCGGATCTCTTTAAAAGCTAGGTTAAAGGGTTGTTCTTTCTGAGAACGAACATCCTGTATTGCTAATCGCTTTTCTAGTTCTATTTGTTTTTCAGGAAATGTGGGCGATTTTAACAATAAACCCGACAGAGCTAAAATTTCTGCAAAATCAGCACTGACTGTTTTTAAAGAGAGCAAAAAGTAATCTGTACTTGCATCCACGCTTAAATTTGCACCTACGGATTCAACTTTTTCAGCAATTTCTAGACTGGAAAAACCATCACAACCCTTGGTCATCACTGCTGATAATAAATTTGCCAACCCTGCTTTTTCTGGATTTTCATAACAGCTACCAGCACGAACAAAAATTTTGGCTGCTATAATATCCGCTATGGGGTTTTCAGCTATCAATAACACTATGCCATTTGCTAGTGTTGTACGATGGATGGAAAATTTACAATCATCTATATTGTTTCTGTTTTGCATTCTTACTCGTTAATACGGTTTCATTATAGTAACTGCATAATCTTGTAGCGAAAGATAATTTTGAGCCACTTTTTGCAGTTTTTTGGTATTGAAGGACTGAATCTGCTCCGGATAAGCAACAGACAATTGGGCTTTGGCAACTGTGTTATAGTAGCCATAAAGAGATGCTAGCTGATTTGGCGTTTCTGTGTTAAACGCATAGTCATTGCAAAGAGATCTTTGGGTTCGTTTAAGTTCTTGCTCGGTGACACCATGAATTTGCAACCTATGTAAATGTTCCAAAATCAGATTTTCTACTCTATCCAGATATTCAGGTTCTAAGTAGGCGGTAATTGTGAGCAAACTAGAGTCTTTTTGCACTGAAAAATTAGTGTAGATCTCCTGTACTAGTTGTTTCTCTTCCCTTAAATCATTGACTAAACGAGAAGTTCTTCCCTGTCCCAAAATGACTGATAGTATCTCTAAACCATTTGCTATGGCCAGTTCCTCCATTCCGGGCAAATTCCAGGCCATGATTAAACGCGCTTGCTCTATTCTAGGTAATATTAATTCTTGCCTTTTAACATCCCTAATTTGGGGTGGTGCTAGTTGATTAGATGTGGGAATAGATGTGGGAAAATCATCCTGGTTTTTAAAATTTTTAAATGTTTTATTGACAATTTCCCATGAAGTATCTCTTTCTATCCCTCCCACTATGACCACAGTCATATTTTCCGGTTGGTAATGACGACGATGAAAACATCGCATCGCTTCCGGTGAGTTTTCCATTAATTCCTTTTTTGTTCCCAAAATAGGTCTTCCGTAAGGGTGGTTCTCATAGACGGTTTTTAATAGTGCTTCAAATCCCATAGCATCAGGATCATCCGCACAACTACGAATTTCTTCCAAAACCACATCCCTTTCACGTATAAATTCATCTTCAAAAATAGCTGCATTGAGTAACAGTTCTCCCAAATGAGGAAGAGTATCTGCTAAATAGTGGTTAGCTGTGGCAAGATAGTAATGGGTATAGTCGTGGCTAGTAGCTGCATTGCTGATCCCACCCATACGCTCGATGTTATAGTCAAACTCCCCTGGACCCAAACTAGCTGTGCCCTTAAAAATCATGTGTTCTAAAAAGTGTGCCATGCCAAACAAGGGATCTGATTCCGAAGTTGCTCCTGCACGCACCCACACGTCCGCTACCACCACGGGGGTAGCTGCTATCTCCTGATGAATAAATGTCAAACCATTATCCAGTCGAAAAATCGAAGCTGGGAATAGGGTTTTGTTTTCGGTTATATGTGTTGTCAACTTTCCAGGGTTATATAACAATTTGACAGGTTTTTGTTATTTTAACTTTCAATTCCACCCGATTAGGAATCAAATAATACAGATTTAGTTTTTTATTCGCATTAATAGGTTTAATCGAATCCTTCTGCTGGGATATGAACAGCATTAACTTCAGCTTTTTCTTGAATCACAGCATATCCGTTATAAACAAGTCACAATCAGATAATTTTGTGGTTAGATATTTCAAGATCTGTAATAGAATAGTTTGTTGGGTTGAGTTATGTCTTAAGTCGTTTTCTAGCCAATCGGCGATCGCCCTAGAAAATGCTTAATACACATACACCAACAATGATAATAATACAACCTAAGAATCTATGTTTAAGGAAATAGCCATATCTTGCAGTCATCAATAAACACGGAATTTGCTGCTACTGTAGATGCGATCGCCATAACACTATTAACACTTCCTTCTTCAACCCAACCTACGTTAATCTTATATTTAATTCCACTGACCCACTTACTATCGTACCCGGTAACCTTAGGTGACTGGATTTTTTCAACGGTTATGGTGCGATCACTTATTCAGCGAATTCCCTGCAGCAGCGCTTGCACTATCCCCTATAGATAAATAGGTAATCTCAAAAATATAGTTCAAAACTCCGAATAACCGCTCTAAGTTAGATATACTATATTCTTCAATATTTTTGACAAAATTATCTTCTTCTAATTTGCTAAATTCCCAAATTTTACCATTAGAAACAATACCGTATAATGTTTGATTTAGTTGATTATTCAGTTTTTGTGCGGCAATTAATTCAGCTAAACATTGTCCCCAACCTTCTTCAAAGTTATCTTTTTTGGCTTCTACTAATATTAAATAAGGAGATTCAAAAATCACTTTTCCTCTCGAAGATCTTTTGGCAACAACATAGTCAGGTATTCCTGACAATTTTTCGTCATAGTTTAGGGGTTGATGACTCCAAATCAATAATTTATCTCGGTACTTTTGCCATATTTCTGTTAGAATGGGGAAAATAATACCTTCGCAAATTGCATATTCTGAGTTAAAAACAACTCCTTCTTTTAGCAGTAATTTAAAGCGATTAATGAAATAAACATCTGGGGAGAATGATTTTTCTTGTACAAAGTTTTCTTCTAGATAATTTAAGGGAAAATCATCCAAAACTTGAGCAATATTTTTATATTGATTAAAAGACATAACTAATTTTATCCTTCTGAGTCGGGTTTCAACTTTTGTGAAGGTAACCAACCGAAATCAAGCATTTGCTCCAGAGTATAGGGACAGATCTCTGGAAATATTGTCGGTGATAACCCGGATTTTTTGATTGCCAGTTTCCGAGCTTTGTCGTAGTCTTTTGGTAGGATTGCCAAGAAGTGGTTATGAAGAACCCGGGACTCCAGCAGAGCATCAAGTTCCAACCGGAAGTTATCAATTTCTTTTTCCCAACCTTTACCTGACCAAGGGCGTTCGGTTTGCCAATGCTCGTACAGTAGTAAATGGATGAGGAGTCGCAACAAATAACTTTCCACTTTATAACGTTGCTCTCTTCCCAATGCGTCTATTTCCTCAATTAAATTCCCCCAGTCAATGGCACTGAAATCTTGCTGCTTGAGTTGTGCTAGGGTTAAGTCTAACCAAGCAGGATAGTCCTGTTCGTAAAGCGAGGCGAGGTTTATTATTTGAACCATGGGGTTATCCGTTTGTTCTAGCTTTACTTAAAATAGTATATAGTCATAGGCCATCTAATGTCAATCAGGCAAGATATACAATACACTTAGATGCGGAATGTGGGATCTAACACACGGTCAGGTGGAATGATCTGTTAGACCTCAAATTCGATTACAGTAGCAATGGAGGCTACAATTTCCAGCATTGTAATTTCAGAAACGCTCCCTAATTTACGAATAAACCGTTGTAAATCCACCCCCCTTAGCTGGAGAGTATCAATTGCAGAATCTTTATTCAATCTATTGATACTGTTAGGTTCAATTTTAACATGCCAGAAATTTGATGAAAAATATGTTTTCCAGTCTGTAATAGGAGCAATAAGCTTGATAGGAAGCTTTCCTACTGAATCGGAACTGATGACGACAGCAGGACGCACTTTTTTGATTTCTGCACCAACAGTAGGATCGAAGTTGACTAACCAAATTTCTCCACGTTTTGGCAGATCAGGGTTAATACTCAATGATGTCACCTACCATTAATTCTTGCCATTCAGAATCTTGTTGATAGTGAGAGAGCATTATATCAGCTTGACTTTGGAGAATATTCCTACGTTCAGTCATTGGTAACTTCAGAAAAGCAAGACGCTGTTTTAAGGATGGAGAGATATCTTCGATGGTAGAAGAATCAGAACTAACTTCTTCAACCAAAATAACGACTTCAACAGTTTGTCCTACAGTCAGATCTGGAGATTGAATTTCAATTCTATTTCCTGGTAGGACTTTTGCTGTGGTGTACAAAGTTGATTTGACCATTTTCAGCCTTTTGCTTAAGTATTTTTATTGTACTTTATAATATTTGGCGCAAAATTAATTATAATCATCCGTAATGGAGTAGTTTGTTGGGTTTGGTATTAAACCCAACCTACGGTGAAATGCTTGCAGGAGCGCTTGTTAATCAACTTGCATTTTGCCAAAAACATCTATTAGGGTTTCCAACTGTTGTTCGGCCTTAAATATAGCCAAACCCCTAGCTGTAACCTTTCCAGGAGAATATACAAACCGATTTCTCATATTTTCCGTCAACCTCTGGGCCAATAAGTTCCAAGCGGGTTCTTCCATTGGTGTCTCCAATACTATATGTTGCTTATTCTCTGGTTTAATCCTACTAAAACCTAGATTTTTTGCCAGTTGTTTCAATTCCATAACTCTGAGCATTTGATTTGCTGGGGGGGGTACAATACCATATCTATCATTCCATTCTGCTGCTATTGCTCTTAATTCTTCCTTGGATTTGGCTGTCGCTACCGCACGATAGGCACTCATTTTTTGATCAATATCGGTAATATAGGTTGCAGGAATAAATGCGGTCAGGTTCAAATCAATTTGGGTGTCATCAACTTTGGGTATTTCTTGACCCCTAATCTCCCTAATTGCTTCTTCTAACATTTCCATATATAAGTCAAATCCAATGGTATCCATTTGACCTGATTGTTCCGCACCTAATAAATTTCCTACCCCACGAATTTCCATATCCCGCATGGCTAACTGATAACCAGAACCTAGTTGGGTAAATTCCTGAATGGCTCTTAATCTTTGTCTAGCAGCATCGGATAGTTCTCTTTGTTTAGGATAAAATAACCAAGCATGGGCTTGAATTCCTGCTCTTCCTACTCTTCCCCTTAATTGATATAATTGGGAAAGTCCAAATCGGTGGGCATCTTCAATTAAAATGGTATTAACTCGCGGAATGTCTAATCCAGATTCAATAATTGTTGTACATACTAAAATGTCTGCTTCATGGTTACTAAAAGTTAACATGGTTGATTCTAGTTGACTTTCATCCATTTGACCATGGGCTATGACAAATCTACCACTGGGAATCATTTCTCGGAGTCTGGTTGTGGTTTCTTCTATACCCTCAACTCTGGGGACAACGTAAAACACTTGTCCACCTCTATCTAATTCCTGTCTAATGGCACTACTGACAATTTGGGGGTTTAATGGGGCTAAATGGGTTTGAATCGGTCTTCTGGTCGGAGGTGGAGTGGTAATTAAACTCATTTCTCTAATCCCAGATAGGGACATATATAAGGTTCTGGGAATGGGTGTTGCTGATAGGGTCAATACGTCTAGGTGTGTTTTTAAAGTTTTGATTTTTTCTTTTTGATTGACTCCAAATCTCTGCTCTTCATCAATTACTAATAATCCTAAGTCTTTAAATTGTACTCCTTTACCTAACAATTGATGAGTTCCCACAACTATGTCTAACTCACCGGTTAATAGTCGTTTTTGAATATTGCGCTTTTCTTCATGAGAACGGAAACGATTTAATAATCCTACATGAATAGGATAGGGTGCAAAACGTTCTTTTATGGTGTGATAATGTTGCTGGGTTAAAATGGTGGTGGGGGCTAAAAGTGCTACTTGTTTACCTGCGGTAACAGCTTTAAAAATTGCCCTAATTGCTACTTCTGTTTTACCAAAACCCACGTCGCCACAAACTAGACGATCCATGGGTCTGGGACTTTCCATATCTCTCTTCACATCTTGCACTGCTTTTAATTGATCTATGGTGGGTTGGTAAGGAAAGGAATCTTCCATTTCTTCTTGCCAAGGCATGTCTTGTGGATAGGAAAAACCCTCTTGTTGGGAACGAGATGCATATAATTGTAGCAGATCAACTGCTAATTTTTTAATGGCTTTTTTGACTTTACTCTTGGTGTTATCCCAAGCTTTACCGGTCATTTTATGTAGTTGGGGTGGTCTATCTAAGTTGGTTCTGAATCTGGAGAGGGAACCTACTTGATCCGCTGCTACTCTTAACACGCCATCAGCATATTGAATGACTAAATAATCGCGTGTTTCGTCATTGATTGTCAAACTCTCTAATTTGACAAATTTGCCGATTCCATGGCTACGATGTACGACAAAATCACCCGCCCTTAATTTGTTAGGATCAACCTGTTTGGATGCTGCTTTACGTCGTTTACGCACGTAGCCAAAGTTAGCTAGGGCGTGTTGACCATAAAATTCCCGATCTGTAATAATTACTAAACGATAAGAAGGTAAAATTACTCCTTCTAATTCCGCTAAACCAGAATATTTAAGAGCAACTGGTGTTTGATTAATTTGCAGTTTATCAATGGCTTGATAATCTCGCGGATTAGGAATAAACTGAGCTGGACAATCATGTTCTTGTAATAGAGCAACTGAACGAGAAGGTTGGGCAGAAATAATCCAAACCGCAAATTTACGCTCTCTTTCTTGGCGGATGGTGTCTGCTAATTTCGCAAATTGGTGGGGATGGATGGGTAAGGGTCTACCCCCTAAATTATAGCTGGGAATAAAACTCTCAGAACTGGTTTGCTCCCTGGCATCTTTATAGGTTATATTACCACTATTTTCTTCTGCTATTTCCGATAAATATAGGGTACTAAAATTGCTGACTTTTTTCGCTAAACATTCCTCAAAATTTATATGTATTTTCGGGAAGGTGGTAGATAATTGATCGTTAATTAGTAACCATTGCTCATCCGCATTTTCTACCCAGCGATCGCCATGGGCATGACATTGTTCAATTTCATCAATTGCTACTAAGGTATTTGCTGGTAAATAATCTAGAATTGACGCGGGTTGGTCAAAGGCAAAACCCAGAAATCTTCTACTACCTTCTAATCCTGAATTTTCTATTACTTCTGAATTTAAATCAAGTTGGGAACTGAATTGCCAAAATAGAGCATTATCTTTTAAAGCAGATAAAACAATTGGTGCAAAACTGGTGGGGGTCAAGGTAATTTGATTGATTTTGTCTAACGCTGAACGCTGGGTACTAGGGTCAAATTCACGGATTTTTTCAATGTCATCCCCAAACCATTCCAAACGCACCGGTAATTCGCAAGCAACGGGAAATACATCCACAATGTCACCCCGTCTACTCCATTGACCTTCTGTTTCTACTAGGGAAACCCGCTCGTATCCCAAAGCAGTGATTTTTTCCCCAAATTGTTCTAAGCTATATCCCATATCCTTTTGTAAGGTTAAACAGAAGGATTTAAATGTTTCCCGAGGTGGTAAGTGTGGTTGTAATGCTCCTATAGTGGTAATAATGGCCATACTCTTATGATCACTATTACTAACTAAATCCGCTAATACCTGCATTTGACCCCAGCTTAACTCCGTTTCTGGATCAAAGGGTTGATAGGGAGAAGCTTCCGAGGTTGGGTAAAAGTGGACCGTATTCCATCCCATGGCTTCTAACTGGGCATAAAATCTACCAGCTTCCTCTAATGTGGCACAGATAATACACAAGTCACGACTCTCTTGGCTAGCAAGAGCAGAAGCGATGAGATTTTTGGGTAGGCGAGAAATGCCATTTAAACCCAATTGCTGGTGTTTTTTGAGTTGATTGTTGAGTTCCGTGGTCAGAGGCGATCGCATCAAACTACGTACAATAGAAGAAAAAGTCATAGTTGTTGCTCAGGTGAGAAGTCGAAAAAAGTGAAAAAATATAGATTGTATCTATATACCAATTATTTTACGGAAATGGAAAATGGGTAATATGGGTAATAAATTGGTCGGAAGGAAAAATCATTTTTTCCCTCTTGCTATCTCTTTCTCCCTCATTCCCTCACTCCCATGTCTCCCATTACTGTGGAAATTCTCATTATTTTGGCACTGATTTTGGCTAACGGAATATTTTCCATGTCGGAAATGGCTATAGTGTCTGCTCGTAAAGCTAGATTACAGCAATTAGCCAATCAAGGAAGTCTTAATGCCCAGGCTGCTTTAGAGCTAGCAGAAGCTCCTAATCACTTCCTGTCCATTGTTCAAGTGGGAATCACACTGATTAATATTCTAAACGGTGTTTTCGGTGGTGCTACCATTGCTCAAAGATTGGAAAAATATGTTGAGTTAGTACCCTTTTTGTCAGATTATAGTCAGACCATTGCTTTTGGAGTGGTAGTTTTAGTCATTACCTATTTATCCTTAATTGTTGGTGAATTAGTACCAAAACGTTTAGCATTAAATAATCCGGAAAAAATAGCTGCTTTTATAGCTATTCCTATGAGGGCTTTAGCCAGTTTGGCTTCTCCTATAGTATACATGTTGAGTATATCAACAGAGACCGTATTACAAATTTTGGGTATTAGACCTTCGGAGGAACCCCAGGTTACGGAAGAGGAAATCAAGATTTTAATAGAACAAGGTACCGAAGCAGGAACTTTTGAAGCAGCGGAGCAGGATATGGTCGAAAGGGTATTTCGTCTAGGCGATCGCCCGGTGACTTTTTTCATGACTCCTCGTCCGGATATTGTCTGGTTAGACCTGGATGATTCACCGGAGGAAAATCGCCAGAAAATGTCTGCGAGTAATTACTCTCGTTACCCCGTATGTCAAGAGGGACTAGACAATGTTTTAGGGGTAATTCCGGTAACTGATTTACTCTCCAGGAGTTTACGCAATGAACCTTTTGATTTAACCATAGGATTACGTCAACCGGTTTTTGTACCTGAAAGCACCAGAGGTTTAAAGGTTCTGGAGTTATTTAAACAAACTGTCACTCATATTGCTTTAGTTGTGGATGAGTATGGAGTAATTCAAGGCTTAGTGACCCTAAATGACATTATGAGTGAAATTGTGGGTGATGTTCCTGCACAACCGGGACAGGAAGAACCTCAAGCGGTACAAAGGGAAGATGGTTCTTGGTTAGTGGATGGTATGTTACCCGTAGAAGAGTTTTTTGAACTTTTTGACGTGGAAGAATTGGAAATGGAAGCAAGAGGAAACTATCAAACTCTGGGTGGGTTAGTCATCACTAATTTAGGACGTATTCCCACCGCTGCAGAGCATTTTGAATGGCAAGGAATGAGAATTGAAGTTATGGATATGGATGGCAATAGAGTTGATAAGGTTTTAGTCGTTCCTCATACAAATTAGTCTAGGGGGTGATGGAGGAATTTAACTTTGAGATAATCGTTTTACCTCTTCACCCTTAAATATGGTATGAGCTTTAGATAACATTAGGGGAATTTTTTCCCGGTGGGGACTATTACCTAAACATTCTTGCAAATCCAATTCTTCTAATTTGTCAGCTCTGTTTCCTGGGAACCAATGGTCAGCATTGCCTAATAGGTTATAGCGCATTTTTCCGTATTCTACCATATCATAGGCCAGGGCTAAATTTAACAACCAGAGAATCAATTTAATGTTAATATTACCTGGGGTATTTTCCCAAACTGGTAAATTGGTATCCCAGGTTTTTACCCAATCTTCACCCAAGGTGTCTATGGCTGCTTTTTCTAATTTGGCAATAATTGGTGGTAAAATTTCATCAGCTCTGTCTAACAATTCTAAGGTTTTTAAATGTTCATCAAAATCACTTGGCTGTGCTGCTCCGATGCTGAGAGTATGAACTTGAGAATGGCTCAAACAAAACAAATCATTAAAGACCATGGGACTTAATGGTTGACAAAGTTCAACCAATTTTGGAGAAGGTTGATATAAAATACCTCCTTTATTAGCAGGGCTGATAATAAACACACCCATATCTAACCTATTAGCAGCTTCTATGGCCGGCCAATTCCATTGATTTATATAGTACCAATGGAGATTGATATAGTCGAATTTATTACTGTTAACTGCTTGTAAAATTATTTCCAGAGGTGCGTGGGTAGAAAACCCAATAAATCTCACTTTACCTTGAGCTTGTAATTCTTTAGCTACCTGTAAGCAACCACCAATGCTATAGTCTAAAAGTTCTTGGTTGTTGATTCCATGCAACCCCAATAAATCAACATAGTCTAACTCTAGATAGGCCAGGGATTTGTCAAAGATTTGGCGAAATTCTTGGGGATCGGAACAGGGAGTTACTTTGGTTTGGACTATTAACTTTTCTCTGTCCAAATTGGGTAAAACTTGCCCCAATTGCATTTCAGAAGTGCCATAAAATCGGGCAGTTTCTAGGTGATTGATGCCCAAATCAACAGCTCGATGAATAATATTGGCTAGATTCTGTTGACTATCCACAGGTATTTCCTGGAGAGGAACATCTTGCCAATTAAACTGATAACGCATTCCCCCGCAGGAAAATACAGGCATTTGTAAGTTAGTGCGACCGAATCTTCTATATAGCATAAGTTGAGATTTATAAACTGAAACTATTTCCTAAATTTACTCCCAGAAATTAGAGTTTAGAAATGTTGCTAAGTCCCATGAATAATTCCATTGGCTGGGAAAATTGACGGATTTATACTCATTGGTTACATTTTTCAGGGCACGTCGCCAAGCTTCCTGAAAGGTCTCATTCCATAAGGACTTAAGACTTGGTACTTGACTAATTAATATATCTAACTCTGTTCTTTGAGTTCTAATTGTTCGCTCCCAACCATGATAATCATAGGGAGAGTTAACATATAGTCGTTTAAGCAGGTGCTCTATTAAGACAATTAAACGACTTAATAATTCTCTTTTTTGTGAACTTCCCAAAGCTTCTACTTCCTGAATTAGATTGACAATGTCTAAGTCGTGAAAATTCCCAGCTTTGAGTTTAGCAACCGTATCCTCAACCCAGAGTAAAATATCCTGATCATAAAGGGATAATGTCATTATTTACTCTCCTAAATTGGTTAATTTCCCCATTTCCCAACCCCCACCTACATTTGTCGGACAGAGGGCTTACCATCAATTACTTCGCCAATTAATACCAAATCCACACAGTTGACAAAGATGCCATTTTCCAGAACACCAGGGATATTATTCAGGGTTTTTTCCAAATTCACTGGATCTTCAATGGAGTCAAATCTGACATCAACTACCATATTACCTTGATCTGTAATCACAGGACCAGCCTTTTTCACACCCATGCGTAATTCCGGATTTCCCCCCAGTTTCTTAATAGCGTTGATTACAGGGGTGATAGCCATAGGTATCACTTCCACGGGCACAGCAAAGGTAGAACCCAAATGGTCCACTAACTTACCACTATCAACCACAACAATAAATTGACTTGCTAAATAGTCTACTACCTTTTCCCGAGTGTGTGCTGCACCACCACCCTTAATTAAGTTTTTATTAGGATCAACCTCATCAGCACCATCAATAGCGATGTCAATATGGTCAACAGCGTCTAAAGTAGTAAGAGGAACTCCATAGTGTTTTGCCAAAACTTCCGACTGGAAGGAAGTGGGTATACCAACAATATCCTTAAGCTCACCGGATTTCAGGCGATCGCCCAAAAACTGAATAGTGTAAGCAGTAGTTGATCCCGTACCTAAACCGACAATAGAACCCGATTTTACCAGGGATGCGGCGGCTTTACCGACTTCTTGCTTCATCAACTTAACTGGGTCTGCTGATACGGACATTGCTAAACTCCCAAAAATTTCACCACATCAAAAATGCTCTCACAAACCGAATATACTACAAAATATGGTCATTTTATTTATCAACCTCCATTTACCCCCTCCGTTGATAGCTAACCAAAGTTATAGTTATAAGACAGCGTTTTTGTGCCTACATCAAGTAGGAAAATCAATTAATGCCAATAATGTAGAGAGGGAAAGCTTATAATATGCTTCTGAGTGAAATCACCCATCCAAACCAGTTACACGGGTTATCTATTCGCCAACTACAGGAAATAGCTAAACAAATTAGGGATAAACACTTACAAACTGTAGCTGCAAGTGGTGGACACCTGGGTCCCGGGTTAGGAGTTGTGGAGTTAACTTTGGGACTCTACCAGACACTAGATTTAGATCGAGATAAGGTAATTTGGGATGTGGGACACCAAGCTTATCCCCATAAGTTAATCACAGGGCGTTACCATGATTTCCATACCCTCAGACAAAAGGACGGGGTTGCTGGTTATCTCAAGCGTTGTGAGAGTCAATTTGACCATTTTGGTGCGGGACACGCTTCCACCAGTATTTCTGCTGCTCTGGGTATGGCTTTAGCTAGGGATATGAAGGGGGAAAAATTCAAGGTAGCTGCTGTAATTGGTGATGGTGCTTTAACAGGAGGTATGGCTCTAGAGGCTATTAATCACGCTGGACACCTACCTAAGACTAATTTATTAGTGGTTCTTAATGACAATGAAATGTCTATCTCTCCTAATGTGGGCGCCATACCTCGTTATCTAAATAAAATGCGTCTCAGTCCTCCAGTACAGTTTATTGCTGATAATATTGAAGAACAACTCAAACATATTCCTTTTGTTGGTGATGAATTAGAACGTGTAACAGAGGGCATGAAGCGATTAGCCATGTCTAAGTTGGGTGCAGTATTTGAAGAATTGGGCTTTACTTACATGGGTCCGGTAGATGGTCACAATTTAGAAGAGCTGATTACTACCTTTCAGCAAGCACATCAAATACCTGGTCCAGTTTTAGTTCATGTTGCGACTATTAAGGGTAAGGGATATGAAGTAGCTGAAAAAGACCAGGTGGGTTATCATGCCCAAAATCCCTTCAATTTAGCTACTGGTAAAGCAATTCCTTCCAATAAGCCTAAACCCCCTGCGTATTCCAAGGTCTTTTCTCATACCTTGGTAAAACTAGCTGAACAAAACCCGAAAATTGTTGGCATTACAGCTGCAATGGCTACGGGTACTGGTTTAGATAAACTACAAGCTAAATTACCCCACCAATATATTGATGTGGGCATTGCGGAACAACATGCTGTTACTCTAGCTGCTGGTTTGGCTTGTGAAGGTATGCGTCCTGTAGCAGCTATTTATTCAACGTTTCTACAACGTGCTTACGATCAAATTATCCATGATGTCTGTATTCAAAACTTACCCGTCTTTTTCTGTTTAGATAGGGCAGGTATTGTAGGAGCTGATGGTCCCACCCACCAAGGTATGTATGATATTGCTTATCTTCGCTGTATTCCCAATATGGTGTTAATGGCCCCCAAGGATGAAGCGGAACTACAAAGAATGGTGGTTACTGGTGTGGAATATACAAGTGGACCTATTGCTATGCGTTTTCCCCGAGGTAATGGTTATGGTGTTCCCCTAATGGAAGAGGGTTGGGAACCTTTAGAAATTGGCAAGGGAGAAATTCTCTGTCAGGGGGATGACCTGTTAATTGTGGGGTATGGTACCATGGTTAATTCAGGAATGCAAGTTGCCCAAATTCTCAGGGAACATGGTATTGAAGCTAGTGTGATTAATGCGCGATTTGTCAAGCCTTTGGATATAGATTTAATTGTACCCCTAGCTGGAAAAATTGGTCGGGTCGTTACCTTGGAGGAAGGTTGTTTAATGGGTGGTTTTGGGTCTGCAGTAGCTGAAGCTTTGCTGGATGCTAATGTGGTTGTACCAGTGAAGAGAATTGGTATACCCGATGAATTAGTTGATCATGCTACTCCGGAGGAGTCTAAGGTTACTTTAGGTTTAACTAGTCAACAAATTGCTGATGATATTTTGCAAGCTTTTTTTAAAAAGCAGTTAGTTCCAGTTTAGAAATAGGAGCAGGTTTAAAACCTGCTCTTGTATTAACTACATTAACGATTTTGCCTTCATTACTGAACTTTTTCAGTTTTACCCAACTTTGTGAAACGGATTTCAATTCTTCTTCTTTTGGAATTACCCCTTTTATCTATGTCAGCTGGCAACCCATTTTCTAATAATAATTGTCCTGCGGAGTAGGTTCTAAACTTGAGTTTAGCAATTTCTCCTCCGGATTTTTTCAGTTCTTGAACAACAGCCAAAGCTCTCATAATTCCTAAGTCAGTATTAGAACCGGGACGTAATTGAGCAACAGGTAATTTGCCAAGATTAACTTTTTCCAAACTATAATCTAAATTGCTGTAGTTATTTTCTGTTGGTGAGTTAATACCACTAATTGGTTGTCCATCAGTATGACCAATTACTTCAATTACATCAATGGGATATTCTTTCGTGATTCTCAAAATTTCTGGTCTCAGTTCCCTGCGAATATACTTCTTGAAATCTGGCTTTAATTCAGCACGACCGGAATCAAATTTATACTCGGAAGTTTCATAAAGTTCAATGATTGGTGGTTTATCATGAGGTTTAGCTTCCTGCTGTGGTTTGTTAGATTCTGTAAATCCAAGAGCGATCAAGAAAAAGGAAGCAATGAAGACAAAAATCTCCGCTTGTTCCATATTACTTTTGATTTGCACTAACTTGTCCTCCGGTAAGAGCTAATTAAATTAAGTAAATTTTCCAGTTCCTCGATTAAAACTTTGCTATTATCCAAGTATCTAGACACATTTTTAGATGAGATTGCCACTTTTTCCATACTTTGGGATGCGAAATTTGTCTGTTCATTTAGGGATGCAAAACTGCTAGCGAAATAAGATATTTTTTCTCCGGATAAGATACTAGTAAAATAATTAATGGCACCTTCCATTTGAACATAGCATCTATTTTGGCTATCGACAAACCTTTGTTGAGAAGTTTCTAATTGATTATCTAGTTGATTATATAATTCCGAGTGTTTTGCAATCAATCTACTAAGTTGAGCTTCAATAGCATTCTCCATTTGCAGATAGTACCTATTCTGATTATCGATAAACCTTTGTTGAGAAGTTTCTAGTTGCTCGGATAATTCTGAGTGTTTTTGATAGTATCTACTCTGAGTATCAATGAATTTCTGTTGAGAAGTTTCTAGTTGCTCGGATAATTCTGAGTGTTTTTTATTCAATCTATTAAGTTGAAGTTCATAGGTATCCAGCATTCTTTCATAAGCTACTGCTACCCTTTGTAGATGATCTTGAAAAGATTCAGAAGCATTGCTTATTTCTTGGGCATATCTTCTGTGAATTACAGTCAAAGAATCTGCAAAATTTCTAAATTCTTGAGCAAGCTTTTCGGACTCATTAGTAATAGGATCTCCTGATTGTTCATGGAATTCATTTACCAATTCTCCACCCAAACACCAACCAACAATACTGGTAAATAGAGCATAACTTAAAGGAACCACAATTGTTGCTAGTAAATTTTCAGGATCTAGTTGAAATAAAGCAGCACTAAATCCTATCAGGGTATGAAGATAACCAGATGTTTGCACTCTTAAACCAGCTGCAGCTCTATCCTTGGACTTTTGAATTCTAAACCCCATAATAGCCAAGATTAAAACATGTCCAACACCAAACACAAGTATTAATGGACTCAGCTCATTGTTCTGATTAACATGAGCGAATACTGTCAACACTATTGACAAAACTATTCCGCCCAAATACCAGATTTTAAAGTTTTTCATTGAAGTCATAGTTGAGGTCATAATTGAAGTTTCAGTTAATTTCTAATTTTTGCTAGGAGGAAGCTGCTGAATAAATTTTTTCACGCTGGGAGATAAACTGGATCCATAGGAATTTAGGTACTTACCTAAGGATTTTTGTCCCCCAATTTGATCTATCACGGTAACTGCAATTAAGTCCACAATATCTTCGTGGTTTTCTAGATTAAAACAAACCCCACTAGAAAGCTCGGAAATCTCCCCAAAGGTTCTTTGTGTATCGGGATGATTGCCAACTACAAAGCTGAACACGGGTCTATTTAGTTTTCCTAGTTCAATTGCTTGACCTCGATAATCTTTATCCTCATGAGGAGGTGCATCCCCAATAAGAATAACTCTAGAAACATCAAATTCTTCAATAGCAACTTCTAATGCTTTTTCCACTGCTTCTGGGAAATCTCCACCACCATTACAACTAATTTTGTCCATGAAGGTTTTGAAGTATTCCACTGAGCTACTCCAATCACTCTGCTCAATAATTCTGTGATGATCACAGTAATCTCGATAAGCAACCCAAGATAGCTCCATCCTTCCTGCTTCTAAGATTCGACGGATTAATTCTTGTATGCTCTCCAGGGTTTTATCCCACACGGGTTTCATGGAACCTGTTGCATCTACCAAACCCATAATCCGTATGGGTTTGGCATATTTTGCAATTAGCTGGTCATAGGTTCTCGGTTCCCGTGTAAGTGACTGTTTATCTCTAGTCTTGATGTGATCCAGAGAACTTTTAAAAGGATCTTGAGACATTTTAAGTAGTAGCAGATAATACGTCTTTTTTTATTCTAATCAATTTGAACACCTGTTAAGAAGTAAAGTATGTTAAGATTTGTTAAGACAGTTTCATCAAGAAGTAACCAGTATAAACTAGACTTTATAAATATTGAGCAATCTGACCACCACGATGAAAGGTAGCGTTATCAACAATCACCCACGTAGCAATAGATTTTTGTAGCATTGTAACTCATGGGAAGACCCACGAGTTAGCGAGGAAACTAATTAATCACAAAAGGAATGCGATTGCGAAGCACTCGCGAGATAGCTCTTTTTGTTTAAATGATTGACGTTGGGTTTCTCGATGTCAACCTAACCTACAAAAGGCGCTCAATCTTATCTATCTACATTCATGTATATATATATAGGAATAAATAATAAGAAAAAATTATATTTATGGGGGGATGAGATAAGTTTTTTTGTGGCCGAGGGGATAAAAATGTGGTATTATGAGGGTTAAGTATAATGGAGTGTAAGCAGTTGTAAAAAAAATGCACAAATTTCCATTATCAGGGTATCACGTCCAAGGGTCAATAGTCAACCCCCACCATTGAAAAAAATTGGTGCGCAGCAGATCTCCTCACCAAAAGCGCTTTTTGACCGTGATTTACAAATCACAATAAATACTGAGCAATCTGACTACCACAATGAAAGGTAGGGTTATCAACAATCAACAGCAATAGATTTTCGTAGATTGGGCTTAAGTATGTCGATTTTCTAGGTAATCTTTTAATATTTCGTAAGCTTCATTAATTCTTTTCATCATGTTTACATCCCCACCCATGTCAGGGTGGTAGTCTCTTGCACATTTGTTGCGTGCTGTTTTGAGTAATTTCATTGATATTGTTTCACGAGTTAAATTTAGTAACCTGAATGCTTCATCAAGAGATAATGTGTTGCTTGTATATGCAAAATCCTCTTTTCTTGAACTGTTAGTTTCTTGGTTACGATGCAAAACTTCATCAACAAACCCCTTGATTTCACTCGCTAAGGTTCCCAGTTCACCTAGTCCTTCGTTTATGGAAATTGATCCAATTTTCAGTTTCTGTTTAAGTTGTTCTACTTCTTCTAATAAATTCTCAATGACATTGATTATCTCTTGTGGTATTACAGCCATAGTACTTCTGAGTCTAAAGCAGTTTTGGTCAATTACTTCAGAAAAATACTGATAGTCCCTAAATTGTGATTTGTAGTCATTGAGTGAATTTGTCCATTGATCGAAAGTTGTGTCTGACAAAGTATGCCAAGATTTTAAACTTGAGTTGACTGTTTGAGAAAACTTTCTAAATGAGTCGAAGGGAATTTGCCCGGCAATTCTTTGTAGTTGGTGAATCAAAATTGCCAATTTCTCTATTCGACTTAGCAGGTTGATAAAACTCTCCAAATTATAATCAACATTTGCAGCAGTTTCTCTTAAATGTTGATATAAAGGCTCGGTACTAATTCCAGTATCCCAACAGTTAATATCAGCTTCGTAGAGACCTAGTATGATATCTTTAATAAAGGTAGCTGTTTTAGGGTTTTTAAAAACTTCATCAGGTGTTCTGCCAATATCATTGAGAAATCGTCGGAAGGCTGAAAAACAATCTTGTTTCTCAATATAATAAAGTAAACGGGAGGGAAAGTAAGCTACATAAATGTCATCCTCTTTTATCGATAAGTTAAATACAGAAAATAAGATTTCTAGGACTTTTTTTTGCAAGGAATTTATTTCAGGTTGGGGATCCTCAAATAAAACTCCCTTGGTAAAAAGAATATTTTGGCCACGAGCATTGGCAAATGGATCTCTTACCCTCTTTTTATTGGGAGGCTTTGAGGATGGAGGTTCTGAACTACTTTCTGGGCCTTTGGTGGCAGTATATTCACTAACTTTTGGACGTTCTTTTTTTTCTGCAGGCGGTTTGTTTTTAAAAAGCAAGTTTTTAATTTTGGTCAACCACTTGGTCAAAGCATTGATCATTCGTTGCCACATTTGTTAAACTCCCAACTACATTCTTATTTTTTATGGCTTTCTGTTATGGGTTACTGGGGAATTAACCCTCCCTACTCTTCTACCCTATATCCTAGTTCTGCTAACCTTAACCGCGAATGTCGCCACTTTGGTTGGACTTTGACAAATAATTCCAAATGAACTTTACCAGCAATCAATTTTTGAATCTGTTGACGGGCCACAGTACCAATTGATTTTAACATTGTCCCCCCTTTACCAATTAATATCCCTTTTTGGGAGTCCCTTTCTACATTAATTGTGGCCACAACACGGGTAATTGTTGGGTTCTCTTCCACTAAATCAATGGCGATCGCCACTGAGTGAGGAACTTCTTCTCGGGTCAATAATAAAATCTGTTCCCGGATTAATTCCCCCATAATAAATCTTTCTGGTTGATCGGTGACTAAATCTGGTGGATAATACAAAGGTCCAGTTTCCAGATATCCAATTAATAAGGTCTCTAATTCTAATATTCCTTGGTTCTCTAAGGCTGAAAATTTAACAATTTCCCACCCGTTCCCTTGAGCTAATTCCCTATAACTTTCATCTATTTTCTCAGCTTCTGCTGGTTGTTGATCTATTTTATTAATACCCATAATAACGGGAATTTCACATTTGGTTAATAAGTCAACAATAAAGCGATCGCCTCCTCCACAGACTGCTGTGCCATCTACCACAAACAACACCACATCCACCGATGTAATGGCGATTTTAGCATTTTGTACTAGCACCTCTCCCAAGGGATGATGGGGTTTATGAATCCCGGGGGTATCAACAAAAATCAACTGGGCTTTCTCCCTAGTTAAAATTCCCCTCAAGCGATTTCTAGTAGTTTGCGCTACTGGTGATGTGATAGCTATTTTTTGTCCTATTAACTGGTTCATTAAGGTTGACTTACCCACATTAGGACGACCAATAATGCCAATAAATCCAGACTTAAAGTTAGCGGGTGCTTGAGGGATAATAAATTCTTCGTCCATGGGGAAACTATAATTTGATGGTTTATAATGGGTAAACTGTGTCTAAATTCATAAAGTTTGGAGGTTTTGAATGTCTCGTCGTTGCGAACTCACAGGTAAAAAGGCTAATAATGCCATGTCCGTTTCCCACTCTCACCGTCGTACCAGACGTTTACAGCAACCTAATTTACAAACTAAGAGGGTTTGGTGGCCCGCTGGTAACCGTTGGGTAAAGTTGAAACTTTCTACCAAAGCAATTAAAACTCTTGATACCAAAGGTTTGGAAGCAATGGCCAAGGAAGCTGGTATTAATTTAAACACTTACTAAGTGGGATGAGGGAAAGGGGGACAGGGAACGGTTAGACTATTTCAGAGGTTTGGACTGCGGGTTGTTGCTGCGGTTGGAACATAAACAGGGAGTAAACCACATCCCTGCGAATATTCACCATCATGTCTAAGAACAACTCGTATCCCTCGCTCTTGTACTCAATAAGTGGATCTTTTTGTCCGTAACCACGTAACCCTACAGATTCACGCAGGGCATCCATCTGCTGTAAATGTTCTCGCCATAAGGTATCTATCCGCTGTAAAATGAAGAATCGTTCTGCTTGTCGCATCAGACCCGGTTGAATTTGGTCTATTTCTGCTTCTTTCATATCATAGGCAATACGCGATTGTTCATGAAGGAAAGCCTTAATTTCTCCTACCCCCATATCCTCTAGTTGGGTGGGTTGCATATCAGCTAATAAGTAAACAAACTCCTTAACCTTGCCCACCAACTTTTCTAAATCCCATTCTTCTGAGGGTAATTCTGGGTTAATATAATAATTCACGATGTCATCCATGGTCTTTTCTGCATATTTGATGACCTGTTCTTTTAAATCTTCTCCTTCTAAAACTCGTCTACGTTCAGCATAAATAGCACGACGTTGATTATTCATGACTTCGTCATATTCAAACACTTGCTTACGAATGTCATAGTAATAGGTTTCCACCTTTTTCTGAGCACCTTCCAAACTACGAGTTAATAAACCCGATTCAATGGGCATATCTTCCTCTACTTGGAACGCATTCATTAACCCAGCTACCCGATCTCCACCAAATATTCTCAGTAAATTATCTTCCAGACTCAGGAAAAATCTGGTTGTCCCCGGGTCACCTTGTCTACCCGATCTTCCTCTTAATTGGTTATCAATCCGCCGTGATTCATGCCTTTCTGTACCTATGACATGGAGTCCACCATTGTTTACTACTTCTACATGTTCAGCGTCAGTAAATTTTTCATATTCTTGTTTAATAGTCTGGTAAGCATCTCTTAACTTTTGCACTACTGCATCATCCGTAGGTGCTTTTTCAGCAGCTATAGCTACTTTATCTTCTGCTTCTAATTCCGATAAGGCGCGACTACCGTAGGCATTAACTGCTACCTCAACCGCTTCCTTTAATAGTTTTTCAGTTACCTGGGATAACTCAGTGGGAAAAATCCCCCTAGATACGCGCCAATTTTTGCTTTTTTTGCCGGGAACAAAACCCTGACCACTACCATTACTACCATTTCCACTAGGAAGTCCTGAAGCTCTTTGAATGCTGAATTGATCATCTTCTGGTCTCACAATCCTAGGCATAAAATATTCCCGTAACTTCAACCGAGCCATATATTCGGAGTTACCGCCTAAAATAATATCCGTGCCTCGTCCCGCCATATTAGTAGCTATGGTTACTGCACCCCTGCGTCCAGCTTGGGCGACAATTTCCGCTTCCCGTTCTACGTTTTCCGGTCTAGCATTTAGTAATTCGTGAGGAATACCCTTTTCTTGCAGTAATCTGCTCAACAGTTCGGATTTTTCCACACTAGTGGTTCCTACTAGTACCGGTCTGCCACCTTTGTGCATTTCTTCACATTCCCGTGCAATGGCTCCCCATTTACCCGGTTCTGTTTTAAACACCATGTCGGATAGGTCTTGACGTTTTCTGGTGCGGTGAGTGGGAATAACACTTACTTCTAATTTATAAATCTTTTCAAATTCCGCTTCTTCCGTTTTGGCCGTCCCTGTCATTCCAGCTAATTTCGGATAAAGCAAAAATAGGTTTTGGTAGGTAATGGTTGCCAGGGTTTGGGTTTCAGGCTGAATTTCCACTCTTTCTTTGGCTTCTATAGCTTGGTGCAAACCATCGCTCCACCGTCTTCCTGGTAGTACCCGACCAGTAAATTCATCAACAATTACCACTTCCCCATTGCGCACGATATAATTCACGTCTTTGAGGAATAGTTCTTTCGCCTTAATAGCATTAAAGACAAAATGGGCCCAGGGATTTTCTGGATCAAATAAATCGGTTACGCCTAAAAGATTCTCAGCTTCGGCAAACCCATCATCTGTTAAAAGAACATTCCGCGCTTTTTCATCCACTTCGTAGTGATCGTCTTTTTTAAGGGTAAATGCAATTTCTGCTGCTTGTAAGTATTTTTCTGTTGGTCTTTCTACTTGTCCAGAAATAATTAGGGGAGTTCGCGCTTCATCAATGAGAATGGAATCCACTTCGTCGATTACACAATAATTAAATGGACGTTGCACCACTTCTTCCATGGATGTGGCCATATTATCTCGCAGGTAGTCAAAACCTACTTCACTGTTGGTTACATAAGTAATATCACAGTCGTAATTTTTTTTCCTTTCTATGGGGATCATGGTCGACTGAATCAGTCCCACACTCATTCCCAAGAAGCGGTGTATCTGACCCATCCATTCCGCATCTCGTCGAGCTAGATAATCATTTACAGTAACAACATGAACACCTTTATTACTTAAAGCATTTAAATAACTGGGTAAGGTAGCTACTAGGGTTTTACCTTCACCGGTTTTCATTTCTGCTATTTGTCCTGTGTGGAGAATTACTCCCCCTACCAGCTGAACATCAAAATGTCTTAACCCTAATACTCTGGAAGAAGCTTCTCTTACTACTGCAAAAGCTTCTGCTAGAATCTCCTCTAAGCTTTCACCTTTGTTTAATCTTTGTTTAAACTCAGCAGTTTTCCCCCTTAACTCATCATCAGAGAGTAATTTAACATCTTCTTCTAAGAGATTAATTTCTGTAATGTAGTGTTGGTACTTTTTTAGTTTACGAGCGTTGGGATCGCCCAACAATAGTTTTAGCATGGCAAGTTATCAAATATTAAGTGTTAATTGTTGACTGATGAGTTTTGACAGGTGAGCTACTTAGTGTAGCCTTTACATTCTACCAGCAACATACTCCTATAGAGATTCTATCTCATAAACAAAATGTATGCTCCTGGAACTCATTAAATTAGGTAATATTATCGATTTCCAGCTGGTTAGGTCACGGGTTGAATACCGGTGAGCAGACCCATTATAAATCCTAGGACTACACTCCCGCCAAAAATGATTAACATTAGTATGAGTAACTGACGTTGAATTCGAGTATGTTTGGGCTTGGTCTTGAATAAGTTTGACACAATGATAAAACTCTACTATATCAAGTTGGAGATTCAGGAGAAGATGGCAATTACAGGTAGTCAAAAAATATTTCTGGCACTAATCTGAGTTCTCCTGATTTAAATTTACTAATTTCTACCCAGAGGGCGCGATGTTTTTTCTGGGGTGTTTCTGAAAAGGTGAGACTTTCTATTTGATAAAATCTGGGGTCAGCAAAGTCACATTGGTAAAGTTGAATGATTTCATGTCCCTGGTTACCATCAAAAATAAATAGGTTTTCTATACAACCTAAATAGCTAATATTGGTTAGTTCGGCTTGAATTTCTTCTTGAAATTCCCTCGCTAATGCCATTCGACTGCTTTCCCCGAATTCTATCCCTCCACCTAAAGCTCGATAAAATGTTGATTGCTTGGTTGGATCATATCCCTCGGAAACAAATATTCTTTCCCCATCTCTGATTAGGGCTAGAACTATAACACGAATCTCACCTGGTTTGTTCATCTTTCTTTTAGTTCTCGTAAATTGAGTAAGCACGCATCTCCTCATTCTCTACTGGCCAATCTTCGTTTTCTCCCCCAATATATAGGATTTCTATCACAACATACTCTTCATTTAACTGCAACAGTGCATTCAAAAGAATGTCTAATGCGATCGCATCGCTTGTGCCTAGGTCGAACCAGCATCTTCCCCATTCTCCCTCATATTCAAATTCCCCCATGTTGTGCATGAGAGCTACCATGGAACGACTATAACCTTCCCTATCATAATCTATGTAGTTTAGGTCTACACCAGTTTCTTGTATTTGCAAGTTCTCGGCGTTAAATCCTCCTAGTTTCCCTAAATAAAACCAGGAGTTAAAAACCTCTTCCACATATTGTTTTTCCTGCGGGGAGGGAATTGTCCCAAACTTAAACCAAATCCAGACATCAAAGGGGTTAAATTCTCGAAATTGAATGTGCATTTTAGTGGTTTCTTCAGTAGTTTCTTTAATCTCTAATTGCTTTTAAGTCTAGCTTGAGCCTGGCTACGCTCATACTCAATTTGTTTAACTAAACTAGAAGGAAGTTGGGATTTCTTGGCTAGGGCTAAATCAAAATTGGCGATCGCCTGTTGAACCAAATTCTGGTCTTGTTCTCTTTTGGCTTGCTCATGAAGAATTTGAGCTTTGAGATAATAAATTTCTGGATTGTCACTAGTGCTATTTAAAGCTCGATTGACATACTCTAGGGCTTCCGGATATTGTTTTAAATCTCGATATGCCAAAGCAATCCCTCTATCTACCAAGTAACGAGGTGCGGCATTTTGTTGCCATTGTTCAATTGCCTTTTCTGGACTAGTAAAGGGTAAGTTTACCGCTAATATCAGATTCATATAACCCCTAATTAAACTTAACTCAGGATCATTAGCATCAATAGCCTCTGCCTGGTCTAAATATTCATAAACCTTTTTTAACTGTAAAAAAGCCTGGGAAGCACCTTTCCAAACCCCTTGACGAGTGAGAGTTGTCGCTCCAATTAAAAAGTTACCCACTCCAGTATATAAATTACCACGCAAGGGATTAGTCGCAGTCAACTTTTCACCAGTTTCTAAGGTTTTTCGACTATACTTCTCCAAAGCAACCCAATCTTGATTAACATAGGACAGGGACGCTTTCAAAGCATAGACCAAAGGTTCCCCCGGTTCCTCGACCATGGCTTTTTTCAGATGATCTTCACCAGCTCCATAATTCCCCTGTTCAAAAATTGCTCTAAAAGCCGCTTCAGTGCGATCGCCAATTTTATGAGGTTGATTAGCACGAAATGGATCTCCGGCAAAAGCCGTATTAATGCTCAAACCAAGAGCTAGGGTAGCCATAGAAACCACCTGAACAACGGATAAATTTCTGGGGAGAGTGAGGAAAGCAATTAAAAAACCTTTGGATATCATAATTTACAGAGTAGTTACAGCACTTAAACTCAAGTTATTTGTACGTAGGAGAAACCAAACAGACCTAATATAATATACAAAAAAGCCAGAAAAACTTCATTTCTAAAACCTATCTTATCAAATGCTCTATCTTCAAAATCTAACTTATCACCCCACAGCTTGTCCCACTCCAATTCTCCAAGCTATTAATTTGGAACTACCACCTCAAAAACTAGGACTAGTAATTGGACCCAGTGGATCTGGCAAAAGTACCCTACTAGAGATTTTATCAGGACTTGCAGAACCCACTAGTGGTGGTATATTTTGGAGGGAACAAGGACTAGTAGCAGAACACCTGCAACAACTAGCGGGGATAGTATTTCAATTTCCAGAAAGACACTTTTGTGGGGGCACAATTTTGGAAGAGTTGCGTTTGGGTCATCCAGAACTAGGACTAGAGAGGGTCAAGAATGCATTAAAGGAGGTAGGACTAGAGAGCTTATCCTTATCTACATCGCCTAATGCTCTCAGTGGTGGACAACAAAGACGTTTAGCTCTAGCTGTACAGTTGATTCGCCAACCAAACCTATTACTACTAGATGAGCCTACAGCAGGTCTGGACTGGTCAATGCGTCGTCAACTAGTCACTTTACTAGAGAGACTCAAGAAAAACTGGACAATACTGGTAGTCACCCATGATGCGGGGGATCTATTACCAATAGCAGATTGTTGTTGGAATCTCCACCATGGTATTTTGAGTCCCATTGCTCCCAGTTTAGAGTCAATTGCGAAGTAACTATGATAATCATGGATAGGGAAAGTGGCGGTACTTTACCGGAGATGGCAGAAATTTGGCAGGAAACATTAAATTGGCAACCGACAATTGAACAGGGGAATCAACTGCAAAAGCTGTACGATTTGATTGTACTTGCTAATCGTCAAATCAACTTAACTCGAATTACCGAACCCAAAGAATTTTGGGAAAAACATCTTTGGGATTCTTTAAGAGGAGTTGCACCACAGCAGCATTTTCTACCAGAATTGAATGCAGCTGGGTCAATAATTGACATTGGTAGCGGTGCGGGATTTCCCGGTCTACCAATTGGCATAGTTTTTCCTCATTACCAGGTAACTCTACTAGATTCTACTCGCAAGAAAGTTAACTTTATCAACAGTGCTATAGAAAAACTACCCCTGAGTAATGCAACAACAATTCTAGGAAGAGCGGAGGAAATTGGACAAGACACCCCATACAGGGAGAAATATAATTTAGCAGTCATTCGCGCTGTAGCTAGTGCTTCTATATGTAGTGAATATGCATTACCCTTAATCAAAAAAGGCGGTTTGGCAATCATTTATCGGGGAACCTGGACACAGGAAGAAAATCAAAATTTAGAACATACTGCCAATATTTTGGGAGCTAGGATAGATCTGATAGATAGATTTACCACTCCCCTGACTAAAAGTGTTCGTCACTGTGTATATTTAAGGAAGGTGCTACACACACCTATCAGTTTTCCTCGTCCTGTGGGCGTACCCACCCAAAATCCATTATGAGGGATATTAACAGACTCCGACCCCCCACAATTGGGGGGAGTGTCAGTCAATTAAGGATCTATCCAACGACCATCAGCTTTAATTAAATTAATTAATTCTTCCACCCCTTGGTCTTCTGGAACCTTTTTAATCTCCTCTCTACCCCTATACAAAGAGATAAAACCGGGATTTTTGCCCACATATCCATAGTCCGCATCAGCCATTTCCCCTGGACCGTTGACAATACAACCCATAACAGCAATATCTAACCCGGTTAAATGTTTCGTTGCTTCCCGAACTTTATGGAGCACCTCCTCTAGATTAAATAAAGTCCTACCACAAGAAGGACAAGCGACGTATTCAACCATTGTTTTCCGCAAACCCAGAGCTTGAAGAATGCTGTAACAAACGGGAATCTCCTTTTCCGGTGATTCTGTTAAAGACACGCGAATGGTATCACCAATACCATCTGCTAACAAGGTGGCAATCCCCGCAGTGGATTTAATTCTACCATATTCACCATCTCCTGCTTCCGTCACCCCTAAATGTAAGGGATAATCCATACCCAAATCATCCATCCGTTTGGACATGAGTCGGTATGCAGCTACCATCACCGGAACCCGCGATGCTTTCATGGAAATAACAATGTTGTAAAAATTCAGAGATTCACAAATACGGATAAATTCTAAAGCTGATTCTACCATACCCTCGGGCGTATCACCATAGGTAAATAACATTCTTTCTGCTAGAGAACCATGGTTCACTCCAATACGCATAGCTTTACCTTGATCTCGCAGTGACACTACCAGTGGAGCTAGGGTCTCACGAATTTTTTCCCCTATTTCGTCAAACTCAGTTTTTGTATATTCAGTGCGATTGGTGTTCGGTTTCTCAAATACGTATAATCCTGGATTGATTCGGACTTTTTCGATGTGTTTAGCCACCTCTAAGGCAATTTTCATCCCGTTGTGGTGAACATCAGCTACAATGGGAACATCCCTGTAAGTTTGTTGTAACTTTTGTTTAATTTCCGCTAATGCTTTGGCATGGGCCATACTGGGAACAGTTACTCTAACTATTTCGCAGCCAATTTCATGGAGACGACGAATAGCGCTGACAGAGCCATCAATATCTAAGGTGTCTTCATTAATCATTGACTGTACTACCACGGGGTAGCCACCACCAATAATCACATCCCCCACCTTAACAGCACGGGTTTTACGACGTTTAATAGTGGTGTCAAAAGTAGGTTGGCTGGTGATGATTTTACCAGTCTCAAGGGATGGTAGGGTTTGCATAGCCTCAATAAGTAGATTCTGTAGCTACCATACCAGATTCTTAGGACTGTTAGCTACAGGCCACTTTTTATCACAAGAAAATCGCCGGCACGGAAGCCACTTGGCTTTAGACAGGAAGTGCCAACGGCGAATTTATTCGCCTTGATATTTAACCGTGACGCGGATCTTCAATATACCTTTTAATAACATCTGCTGAAACCTGTCCAGCAGTGGAATAAAAATAACTATTAGTCCATAGGCTAGGAAGTTTAAGTAATTCAGGAAATTTTCGTCTTAACAAGCTAGATGACCGTCCTTTAAAAGCTTTAACCACTTGATTTATAGCAACATCTGGTTGATGTTCTACAAATAAATGAACATGGTCTGGAGCAACCTCAAGAGAG
Source organism: Cylindrospermopsis raciborskii Cr2010 (assembly GCF_003367075.2). Classification (NCBI taxonomy): domain Bacteria; kingdom Bacillati; phylum Cyanobacteriota; class Cyanophyceae; order Nostocales; family Aphanizomenonaceae; genus Cylindrospermopsis; species Cylindrospermopsis raciborskii. The sequence continues at coordinate 3,404,195 of NZ_CP065936.1, read as the reverse complement.
AGGATATCCCAGTCTTTTTCTTTGGCTAGTTCGTAAATTATCTGTCTAAGGCATTTAGCTATCTCTCCAGATAATACCTTTTTTCGGCGTTTAGGTATCCATACAAGATGCACTACTGCATTACCTTTTGAGTGATTTCCTATTCTGTATTCCAGTGTTGTCTTCATATTGTTTCGTGGCTGCTATTGACAAGTAAATCATATCTCAACTATACTTTTGAAATCAACAAACATTGAAGGTCGAACAATGTACGGATGCCAACAAGTTCTTATCAAGTCCGATAAATCAATAACAGCGATATTGGAGTACGTCATACCTAAATTCGGTGAAAAACCCGAAGGGTGGAAAGCAAGCGGGAAACGAGTTAGTCGTGGAGTATATCAAACTTCTGATGGGTTCAAAATTAATGCGGACTGTAATGGTGCTGCTAATATTTTGAAAAAAGTAGCGGTGATGCTAGGAATTGATCTTAGCGGAATCAGTAGAGGCTGTTTAAGCCAGCCTCAGAAAGTTCGTTTATGGACTCTTCAGAAATCTCCGTGTCTTTAGACCGGAGAAGCTTAATTAAACAGTTCCAGGGAACCTTGATAACCGGTCACAATTCGTGCTCCATCTTTCAGAATGTGAACTTCTATTTGATCGCTGGCCCAGGTGATCTTATCATTAAACTCTGGGTTAAACACATAGACTTTTTGGTTCCGGGAGGATACGGGGGAGGTGGGGGAGTTAATAGCTAAGGAATCTACAAATGGACCATCAATTAAAATGTCCAATTCTCCTAATAATTCCCGAGAACCGGGGGGTGCTGATTCCGACTGTAATTCCTGGAGGGTAAAACCGCTGAAGGACATTACATTTAAACCCCTAGCTTTGAGTTTTCTTGCCAAAATCGCTAGGGACTTGGCTTGCAGAAATGGTTCTCCTCCTGAAAAAGTAACCCCTGTATTTTCAGAATTTCTCAGGATATCTTCCGCTAGGTCATCAATAGCAACTAACTTGTTAACTTCAAAACTCCAAGACTGGGGATTAAAACAACTGGAACAATGGCGAGGACAACCCTGCATCCATACCACAGCACGACGACCGGGTCCGTTAACCTCGGATTTGTCAACATACCCCATGATGTTTAGATACCCGTTGGGAATCTCTTCCATGGGAGATAGTATCACTAATTCGTTTAAAGCTGCTGTCATTTTATTACTCCTAACTTATAGTGAATCCCTCCACCATCTTAACCACGGTGTGGGTGGGTTCTGGTTGTCATACAGTATTCCCAATTCTATGCCCATCTCTATCTTGTCCTATGCAATAGTCTCCATTGGGATGGATTTCTTTTAGTAAGGGTTCAATGGATGTGGTTAATATTATGCTTTGTGGGTGTTCTTGGAAATTCTTCACGAAATTATCATCAGAGTCCGGTAGCTGGGTGTGATCTGGGAGATTGAGGGATTCCCCAGCAAGGGGAGTGGTTCCATTTTGGGTGGTGGTTAAAGGTTGGCGCACGGTTGATAAGAGGGGGTGCAGGGTTGGAAAGTAGTCTCATCTGCTCAATTTTAGCATTTGTTTTTGGTTTTGTGTTGGTTTTTAAAAATATCTGTGTTCTTATTTAGTAGTATATAATAAGGGCGACAAGGGAGTGCTTCGCAATCGCTCTTCTCTTTAGTATAAACTCCAGGTTTTAAAAACCCCCAAGGGTATTCTGGTGCAGGTAATAGTTTATTCGAGTGCAGTAATATCAATACCCTTAGCTTTTAATTGTGATAGCAAGGTTTGATACTTTATTTGTTCCTGCTCTTTGAGAAATCTTTCTTGTTCTTTAAGCAATTTTTCACGTTCTGCACGTTGAGTTTCCTGCTCTTTGAGAAATCTTTCTTGTTCTTTAAGCAATTTTTCACGTTCTGCACGTTGAGTTTCCTGCTCTTTGAGAAATCTTTCTTGTTCTTTAAGCAATTTTTCACGTTCTGCACGTTGAGTTTCTTGTTCTGCATAATTACTCAATTCTACAGGACTAAGAAACTTACTCCCATCTGGATAATAGATGACTAATTCATCTTGGCTCATGTCAAATCTTATTTTCAATCTTGGACTGGTCCAAGTGGTAAAATTCTCAATCTCCTTAAATGAGTTATTTTCTCTAATGGATACTTCTAGACTAATCCTATCTGGATCATATACATAATACTCCTCCACTCCATGTTCCAGATAAAAGAGCTTTTTTCTATCCATCTCAGTATTATTATTACCAGGAGATAAAATTTCAAACACCACCTGGGGAGGAATATTATCCTCCTCCCACTGTAGATAAGACCCCCGGTGCCCCTTGGGTCTCCCAAACACTACCATGGTGTCAGGGGCTAGTTTAATTTTGTTACTACCCTCCACTGGATACCAAAATAAGTCCCCAGCCACAAACACATCTGCATTGGACTTAAATAGTATTTCTAAATTTTCCTTAATTTTGACAATCCATGTAAATTGTCTAGTGTTATCCGCCATAGGTTTATTATCACTTTCTGGGTAGACAATTTTAGGCGTGTCCACACCCTGATTAGTGTTAGATTTTATCACCCCCAGTTGAGTTTTTGATGGAATTTGCCTCACCATGTCTATACCTCCCACTTTGGTACTGACTTAATCGGTTTAATTTAATATAACATAGTTTGTTTAGGGATGTTGAGTTATTGAACTCAACTTACAATATCACAAAACTAGTCGGTTTAAAACCGACTTTCGCTTTGAGACCCAGAATTGATTCCCGGTCTCCCTAACAGACAGTCTCCAGGTATGGATTAATTTAAACAATAACGGGTAATTGGCGATTTCCTGTATGGAGTGTTTTGCAATCGCATTTATATATATCCGGTTGGTTTGTTGGGTTTCGTTCCTCAACCCAACCTACGATTACCCACGACAAGACCAGAGCTCCTGTATGGAGTGCTGCACAAGCTTCCGTAGGGAGTGCTTCGCAATCGCTCTTCTCTTTAGTATAAACTCCAGTTTTTAAAAACCTCCCAGGTTATTCTGGTACAGGTAATAGTTTATTCGAGTGCAGTAATATCAATACCCTTAGCTTTTAATTGTGATAGCAAGGTTTGATACTTTATTTGTTCCTGCTCTTTGAGAAATCTTTCTTGTTCTTTAAGCAATTTTTCACGTTCTGCACGTTGAGTTTCCTGCTCTTTGAGAAGTCTTTCACGTTCTGTACGTTGAGTTTCCTGCTCTTTGAGAAGTCTTTCACGTTCTGCACGCTGAGTTTCCTGCTCTTTGAGAAGTCTTTCACGTTCTGCACGTTGGGTTTCTTGTTCTTTGAGAAGTCTTTCACGTTCTGCACGCTGAGTTTCCTGCTCTTTGAGAAGTCTTTCACGTTCTGCACGTTGGGTTTCTTGTTCTGCATAATTACTCAATTCTACAGGACTAAGAAACCTACCACCGTCTGGATAATAGATGACTAATTCATCATCACAAAACTAGTCGGTTTAAAACCGACTTTCGCTTTGAGATCCAGAATTGATTCCCGGTTCCCCCAACAGACAGTCTCCAGGTTGCTAGTCCTTTGCGAGCTCCCGTAGGGAGTGCTTCGCAATCGCATTTATATATGTCTATATATGTCCCGTTGGTTTGTTGGGTTTCGTTCCTCAACCCAACCTACGATACCCACGGCAAAACCAGTCGGTTTAAAACCGACTTTCGCTTTGAGACCCGGAATTGATTCCCCGGTCTCCCCCACAGACAGTCTCCAGGTTGCTAGTCTTTCGCGAGATCCCGTAGGGAGTGCTTCGCAATCGCTCTTCTCTTTATTATAAAATCCAGTTTTTAAAAACCTCCCAGGTTATTCTGGTACAGGTAATAGTTTATTCGAGTGCAGTAATATCAATACCCTTAGCTTTTAATTGTGATAGCAAGGTTTGATACTTTATTTGTTCCTGCTCTTTGAGAAATCTTTCTTGTTCTTTAAGCAATTTTTCACGTTCTGCACGTTGAGTTTCCTGCTCTTTGAGAAATCTTTCTTGTTCTTTAAGCAATTTTTCACGTTCTGCACGTTGAGTTTCCTGCTCTTTGAGAAGTCTTTCACGTTCTGTACGTTGAGTTTCCTGCTCTTTGAGAAGTCTTTCACGTTCTGCACGCTGAGTTTCCTGCTCTTTGAGAAGTCTTTCACGTTCTGCACGCTGAGTTTCCTGCTCTTTGAGAAGTCTTTCACGTTCTGCACGCTGAGTTTCCTGCTCTTTGAGAAGTCTTTCACGTTCTGCACGTTGGGTTTCTTGTTCTGCATAATTACTCAACTCTACAGGACTAAGAAACCTACCACCGTCTGGATAATAGATGACTAATTCATCTCCCGTCATATCAAACCGTACATCCAATCTTGGACTAGTCCAAACACTAAAATCCTTAATCTCTTTAAATGAATTATTTTCTCTAATAGATACTTCTAGACTAATCCTATCTGGGTCATACACATAATACTCTTCTACTCCATGTTTCAGATAAAACAGCTTTTTTTTGTCCATTTCATCTTGAGTATTCCCGGGAGATAAAATTTCAAAAACCACCTGGGGAGGAATATTATCCTCTTCCCACTGTCGATAAGACCCCCGGTGCCCCTTGGGTCTCCCAAACACTACCATGGTGTCAGGGGCTAGTTTAATTTTGTTACTACCCTCCACTGGATACCAAAATAAGTCCCCAGCCACAAACACATCTGCATTGGACTTAAATAGTATTTCTAAATTTTCCTTAATTTTGACAATCCATGTAAATTGTCTAGTGTTATCCGCCATAGGTTTATTATCACTTTCTGGGTAGACAATTTTAGGCGTCTCCACACCCTGACTAATGTTAGATTCTATCACCCCCAGTTGAGTTTTTGGTGCAATTTGCCTCACCATGTCTATACCTCCTACTTTGGTACTGACTTAATCGGTTTAATTTAATATAACATAGTTTGTTTAGGGATGTTGAGTTATTGAACTCAACTTACAATATCACAAAACTAGTCGGTTTTAAACCGACTTTCGCTTTGAGACCCAGAATTGATTCCCGGTTTCCCCAACAGACAGTCTCCAGGTTGCTAGTCCTTTGCGAGCTCCCGTAGGGAGTGCTTCGCAATCGCATTTATATATGTCCCGTTGGTTTGTTGGGTTTCGTTCCTCAACCCAACCTACGATACCCACGACAAAATTAGTCGGTTTTAAACCGATTTGAGCTTTGAGACCCAGAATTGATTCCCGGTTCCCCCACCCCAACAGACAGTCTCCAGGTTGCTAGTCCTTTGCGAGCTCCCGTAGGGAGTGCTTCGCAATCGCTCTTCTCTTTATTATAAAATCCAGTTTTTAAAAACCTCCCAGGTTATTCTGGTACAGGTAATAGTTTATTCGAGTGCAGTAATATCAATACCCTTAGCTTTTAATTGTGATAGCAAGGTTTGATACTTTATTTGTTCCTGCTCTTTGAGAAATCTTTCTTGTTCTTTAAGCAATTTTTCACGTTCTGCACGTTGAGTTTCCTGCTCTTTGAGAAGTTTTTCACGTTCTGTACGTTGAGTTTCCTGCTCTTTGAGAAGTCTTTCACGTTCTGCACGCTGAGTTTCCTGCTCTTTGAGAAGTCTTTCACGTTCTGCACGTTGGGTTTCTTGTTCTTTGAGAAGTCTTTCACGTTCTGCACGTTGAGTTTCCTGCTCTTTGAGAAGTCTTTCACGTTCTGCACGTTGGGTTTCTTGTTCTGCATAATTACTCAACTCTACAGGACTAAGAAACCTACCACCGTCTGGATAATAGATGACTAATTCATCTCCCGTCATATCAAACCGTACATCCAATCTTGGACTAGTCCAAACACTAAAATCCTTAATCTCTTTAAATGAATTATTTTCTCTAATAGATACTTCTAGACTAATCCTATCTGGGTCATACACATAATACTCTTCTACTCCATGTTCCAGATAAAAGAGCTTTTTTCTATCCATCTCAGTATTATTATTACTAGGAGATAAAATTTCAAACACCACCTGGGGAGGAATATTATCCTCCTCCCACTGTCGATAAGACCCCCGGTGCCCCTTGGGTCTCCCAAACACTACCATGGTGTCAGGGGCTAGTTTAATTTTGTTACTACCCTCCACTGGATACCAAAATAAGTCCCCAGCCACAAACACATCTGCATTGGACTTAAATAGTATTTCTAAATTTTCCTTAATTTTGACAATCCATGTAAATTGTCTAGTGTTATCCGCCATAGGTTTATTATCACTTTCTGGGTAGACAATTTTAGGCGTCTCCACACCATGACTAATGTTAGATTCTATCACCCCCAGTTGAGTTTTTGATGGAATTTGCCTCACCATGTCTATACCTCCCACTTTGGTACTGACTTAATCGGTTTAATTTAATATAACATAGTTTGTTTAGGGATGTTGAGTTATTGAACTCAACTTACAATATCACAAAACTAGTCGGTTTTAAACCGACTTTCGCTTTGAGACCCAGAATTGATTCCCGGTCTCCCCAACAGACAGTCTCCAGGTATGGATTAATTTAAACAATAACGGGTAATTGGCGATTTCCTGTATGGAGTGTTTTGCAATCGCATTTATATATATCCGGTTGGTTTGTTGGGTTTCGTTCCTCAACCCAACCTACGATTACCCACGACAAAACCAGTCGGTTTTAAACCGACTTTCGCTTTGAGACCCGGAATTGATTCCCCGGTCTCCCCCACACACAGTCTCCAGGTTGCTAGTCTTTCGCGAGCTCCTGTAGGGAGTGCAATGCAATCGCATTTATATATGTCCCGTTGGTTTGTTGGGTTTCGTTCCTCAACCCAACCTACGATACCCACGACAAAACTAGTCGGTTTTAAACCGATTTGAGCTTTGAGACCCGGAATTGATTCCCGGTCTCCCCCACAGACAGTCGCGTGGGTTGACTCAAACAATAACGGGTAATTCCATAACCATCAGGAGTGCTTTACAATCGCCTTAAACTATAGCTGTTTGTGAAAATTCTATAATATAACCATGTGGTAAACTCTTTGATGGGGAACAGTAGGTAGGTTAGGGGGTTGACTGTAACAATAATGTTTCTAAAGTCCCGTTGAGCTAAAAACACGATTCCCTTTGCTACTTGGGTTGATGACATGACCCCATAGGGATTAAGTTGACTTTTAAACGGACCTAGTATTAGTTTCCTAATTACACAGACTCCATTTAGGCGTTTTAGGGTGACTAAATCTCCTAATGCTCTCTTACTCAGTTCATAAAGAGGACTTAATGCAGGTGAAACTTCAGCTTCCGAGGTGTTCACCCAAATTTCCTTGGTTGCTTTAGCATGGGGTCCAGTAACAGTCTCCGAAAATATGTCTATTAACCGCAGTGCGGAAAATGTGTTAATTTCATAGGAATTATTCATAGCAGCTGAAGTGCGATCGCCATAAACATTAATGCCATGGTTGATAATTAAAATGTCAACTTTTTCTAAGTTGGCTTTTAGTTCTATTTCGTTGCCCAATTGCCAGGGGATGACTTTGATTCCAGAGTGGTTTGGGATATTTTCTGGGTTAGTTGTTAAGGCTACAACTTTGGCATTTTGTTTAGTTAATTGGGTGGTTAGTGCTTTTCCTAAACTTCCGGAAGCTCCGGTAATAGCAATGGTTTTACCTTTAAGAGAAAGTCCCGTTCCCAACACTTTATCTACTAGGGAAAATACTCCACTATAATAGGCGTTGACATCATCAAAATGGTGTCGCCAATGATAGGTTCTATTCACAAACCAAACGGAAGGAATTGTTGCTAATGGTCCGGGTAAATGATTATAATCTGTGTCTATTGTGCCTTGAAAGTAGCGCAAAGATGCACCGTATAAAAAGGTGATGGAATAGGCTACCCCTAACCACAAACCCCACTGTTTTGTCAAGAGAGTAACAAAGATTAATAAAACTACCAGGATGACAGATTCCACAATGTCATGATATAATTGGGAGTCTATGTAGGCTTTTTGAGAAGCAATGGTCAGGTCTCGACGATATGCTGCGTGGTGCTTATTATGCCATTTTGACAACCAGGTGACTTGATGACACAAAGCATGATAAATATCCCGGAGAATTTCAGCTAGTAATAGGGAGAAAACCCCCCAGGTGATAAACTGTAAACCGGTGTTTACTAATATCCAATCAATCTCTATGCTTTGAATCAAAATCATTTTCCTTTAGCACTTTACATTTATTTTTACATTATCCACAGATTCTATGGATTTAGGTGGTAATCTCTACCGGAACCAAATTTCCAACCATCTATCCACCGATGAATGTAATATTGTTGACTTTTTGGTAGGTTATTAATTATTTTGCCTAGTGCTGGTATGGAGCTGAAAGAAAATAAAAGGGTAAAAATCAGCAGGTTTATATAGTGACCTATCCAATCTATCAAACTGAAAAGACCAACTTGGGGAATAATCTTAGCTATTAATAAGGGATGGTTTATACCCGTTCTCCACAAGGTTTGACTCAAGGCTGAAAATTGCACTATATCTTGTAAAAAAGGTTTTAAAACCCGAGTGCCTAATTTTGCCATTTCCGTAAATACTACGGACAGTAGTTGGTTAATTTGATCCGGTGGGATTTGCTGATTTATTCTTACACTCATGGCTTTTTGAAACAACCAGGTCACACTTAAACTAGGTTGGTAGGGCTGTAGTAATTTTAAGGAGGAAGCCCATAATTCATTAGTTTGTAATGCTTCCTCAATCCCCATGGTTAATCGCTCTAAATGACGAATCATGGCACCAAATCCACCAAAACTTAGGGGTGACTGATTACCACTACTATCTCCCACGGGTAAAATGTAATTCCAAGGTGTTTGCAAGGGACTTTGACGGTAACTAGGAAAAAAACCAAATAACACCCTTTTAAAAGTTAATTTATCAATTTCTACTTTTTGATATTCTGGTAGTAAGCGAAAATATTCACCAATTAGTTCTTCTAGGCTTAACCGCTGGGATGCTGGGTCAATATAGGTAAATAAATAAGTGGTTCTACCATCCCGTGCGGGGAAGGCTTCCCAAAAGTATTGACACTGATTTTGTAGGGTAGTAAAGGATAGCAATAAATCCCCTGAGTCATTGCTGGTAAATCCTTCTGCACAACTTCCCACTACTAAACATATTGCATCTGGTTTTTTACCCCCGCGTGCTTGTTTACTAATGGGTGAAAGGTGTCCCATAGCGTCTAGTAGTAATCTACCTGAAAATTGGTTATTCACCATTACGCCATTGGAATGGACCACCGCGTTGTTAAATGGGGTGTTCTCTAGTAATGTTCCTCCTGCAAGCAGAAACCGGTTCTTGAGAGTTTTGAGTAGGCAAATCGGATCTACCCCAATATTGAGTACATCCTCTACCCACAGTTCCCCACCACTGGCAAAACCTACCCGCGCTGGGTTATAGGTGGTAACAATAGTTGTTGCTAACTCCTCCTGTGTCAATAGGTCTAATTTTATCAATACTGACAATTCCTGACGAGAAATATTCCATTCTTGTTCTCTTCCCTGTAAAACCCCTTTTTCCAATAATGCTACTCGCACTCCCCGCACTGCTAGGGCACTACCAATTAAAATTCCTAATGTCCCACCACAAATTATCACATCCCAATCTATAGATTCTAATGGGGTTGATTCCTGTTTCACTACTTCCGTAAAGGTTTGGTTATCGGTTTTTAGGGATGTTAAAGTTTTATCGCTGCGCCGTAGGTTCTCTAATATGTTTCCTGGCAGTTGGGAGAGAATTTTTTCTGTTATAGTCATGTCCTAGCAAGTTCTATTCTTTTCCAAGTCAATTCTCCTGTATTTTGATCCTCAAACCAACGGAGTAAATTGGCCTGTACACCCGCACCAATGGTGGGTAGATTAATTGCCTTTCTGGGCCCATCCGTAGCTAAAAAGATTCCAGTTTCAGTGTCGCAAATTTGCCACTGCACTAGCTTTTGTACTCCTTTTAGTAAGGAAAATGTGGTTCCCGATAAGGTTCCATCTGCTAATCTAGCTGTACCATTTTTTACTGTAATTTTTCGACTATCCCAGGGATATTCTCCATCTGGTAGTCCTAGTGGTGCTAAAGCATCACTGACTAGAAATAGTCCTTTGCTAGCACGTAATAAAATTTCTAACATGGGCGGCACAATGTGTTGTCCATCGGCGATAAAGCTACTCATCACATGGGGATGATTTATAGCAGCACCTAATAGACCTGGTTCTCGGTGGTGTAGAGGTGGCATGGCATTAAACGCATGGGTCACCATAGTAGCACCCGATCTAAAAGCTTCATCTGCTTGTGCTGCTGTAGCTAGAGAATGTCCTAAACTCACCGTTATTCCTAAAGATCTCAGATAGGGTATGACTTCCCCAGTGGGATCTAATTCAGGAGCTAGGGTGATGACCTTCACCAGGGAAGCATAATCCCCTAATACCCGATTAACCTCATTCATGGTTAAGGGGAGTAAATATTCTGCTGGATGTGCGCCCCGTTTACCATAATTTAAAAAGGGACCTTCTAAATGGACTCCTAGAATTTTTGCCCCGGATTTTTGCTCATAATTGGCTATGAGGTCTAGGGAACGATGTATATTTTCTATGGAGGTTGTCACTAAAGTGGGTAAATAAGCATCCACCCCCTGTTCCCACAAAAAATTTGATATTTCTTCCAGTCTGTGGATGTTTCTATCTGTCAAGTCGGGGAATGCTAAACCCAAACCCCCATTGATTTGCAGATCCACACCACCCAATGAGACCCAATCACCTGCTAAATCCAGAACCCGCAAGTTATCCCTGGTTTGTCTTTGACACAGCTGGGTCATGGGTAAGATTTCTTCGATGTTCCCCCGCTCGTTCACCCAGATCATCTGTAAACCTTGATAACCGGGTACTTTTGCATTGATAATATCGGTGTTGCAAATTATCCGCTCTGCTGTTGTTGTGGTCATCACCCTGTCCAGATAAATCTACTATCTCATTTTAGATGGAAATCTTGACAATTACTCCCCTAAGTCCCAGTTTCTAACCTAAATTTTCAGTCATTAATTTTTAGTTATTATGAGTCTTGAAGTTGGCATTATCATGGGTAGTGATTCTGATCTCCCTACCATGAAAGAGGCAATCGCCATTTGTGAGGAATTTTCCGTTAGCTACGAGGTAGCTATTGTTTCTGCCCATCGCACTCCTCGGCGTATGGTGGAATATGCTGAAACAGCTCATATCAGGGGATTAAAGGTAATTATTGCCGGAGCTGGTGGTGCGGCACATTTGCCAGGCATGGTAGCATCTTTAACTCCAATACCAGTAATTGGGGTTCCTGTGCCTACGCGTAATTTGCAGGGAGTAGATTCTTTATACTCTATAGTGCAAATGCCAGCGGGCATACCTGTAGCCACGGTAGCTATAGGTGGTGCCAAGAATGCTGGCCTTTTGGCAGTGCAGATTCTCGCTACTTATAAACCAGAGTTGTTAGTTAAGGTTCAAGCTTATCGTCAGTCTTTATCGGATATGGTTATGGAGAAACAAAATAGATTAAACTCATAATATCCAATATACTCAATTCTCAAATGCTTTAAACGCCATTTTTAAAAATGGCGTTTAGAGGAGTTTAAAGCGGATCAAAACTTCCATGATGTTGGATCAAATTCATAAATTTCTCACGGGCAATTTTCGATGTGAAGTAGATCTATTTCCATGTCCTATCATAACAAGCAATGACTGAGTTTTGTAACAATTTCCCTTTGATCTAATTTCCTCCCGATGAAAACTAATTCATTTTTGGGTGGTGTTCTCCAGTCATCCGCATTCAGGGTATATCGAGGTCCACTGAGTTGGAAAATATGTCGCATATCACTGTCACTAAACCATAATATCCCCTTAGCTCTAAAAACGTCTTGTGGCATCGCTTCAGCTAAAAAGTCCTCAAATCTATTCACATCAAATGGCTTATCTGATCTAAAGGCTATAGATACAAAACCATCATTTTCTAAATGATGGGAATGACTATGATGCTCGTGATCATGATGATGATGCTTGTGTTCACGACTATTTTGATAGTTGTCAGATATGTATTTATCCCTGGGCATAAGATTTACCCCTAAAAGTAATTCCAGAGGAACCTGACATTGTTGAGTCGGCAAAATTCTGGATCCCTGTTTTACCTTGGAGATGAAATCTTTGATTTCTTCCAATTTGCTTACGTTCACAAGATCTATCTTGTTTAATAGAATAAAATCACCGTAAGTGATCTGCTGCAAAGCTGCTTCACTATTAAAGTGGTTTTCATCAAATGTTTCAGCATCCACAACTGTGATAATCGAGTCCAAATTGGTTAAGTCTCTGAGCTCTGTGCCTAAAAAAGTTAAGATGATTGGTAGGGGATCCGCTACTCCTGTGGTTTCAATGACTAAATAATCAACCAGCTGCTCTCGCTCCAATATTCTATACACCGCATCCACTAAACCATCATTGATGGTACAGCATATACAACCGTTCGTCAGCTCTAGCATGTCTTGTTCCACAGTCACCAGTAATTGACTGTCAATGTCAATATCCCCAAATTCATTTACCAAAACCGCTATTTTTAAATCTTGCTTGTTTTGCAGAATTTGATTTAACAATGTGGTTTTACCACTACCTAAAAAACCAGTTATGATGCTGACTGGCATTCCTAATTTAGGAATTTCTACGTCTACGTTCTTTGATGTAAGCGGGATATTTTGCATAGTTTATAAATTGGATGTAAATAGTGTAACACCAAAATGAGCAAAAGCAATTCTAGTTTTAGCCTCTGGGTGTACTTAACTCAATATTAAAGCCACTTCTTTAGCAAAGTAGGTTAGAATTAAATCTGCACCAGCTCGCTTTATACTAGTTAAAGTTTCTAAAACTGTCTCTTTCTCGTCTATCCAACCATTTGCCGCTGCAGCTTTTATCATCGCATACTCACCGCTAACATTGTATGCTGCAACAGGTAAATTAGTATTGGTTTTAATCTGACTTATGATATCCAAATACGCCAAGGCAGGTTTAACCATAACTATATCTGCACCTTCAGCAATATCTAGTTGAACCTCTTTGAGAGCTTCTCGACTGTTACTCGGATCCATTTGATAGGTTTTCTTATCGCCGAATTTAGGAGCGGAGTCTAGAGCATCTCGGAAAGGTCCATAATAGGCAGAAGCGTATTTAGCTGAGTACGCTAAAATACCAACATTAATGTAACCCTCTTTGTCTAAAGCCTGACGAATCGCTCCTACCCTGCCATCCATCATATCAGAAGGAGCGACGAAGTCCGTGCCAACACGGGCATGGGAAATCGCCATTTTGACCAACACTTCTACCGTGGGGTCATTTAAAATTACCCCAGATTCATCAACCAATCCATCATGACCATGGGTAGTAAAAGGATCAAGGGCCACATCAGTCATAACTATTATTTGTGGGTAAGCCTGTTTAATAGCCTTAACCGTCATTTGTATCAGACCTGTTGGATTATAGCTTTCAGTACCCTGACTATCCTTTTGTTCCTCTGGAATTACCGGAAACAATGCGATCGCATGAATTCCCAATTGTGATAGCTGTTCAACCTCCGCAAGCAGAAGATCCAGGGAGTAGCGATAACAACCTGGCATGGAAGTAATTTCCACTTTTTGTTGTTCCCCACTAATAACAAACATTGGATAGATCAGGTCGTTCACCGTCAAAGTTGTCTCCTGAAACATTTTTTGCAAAGTCTGGTTCATGGGTAGACGACGAGAACCTAGGGATTGATTATGGTTTAGACTCCCAGACGACATAGTTTTAGGATAAAATGATAATCATTATTATATAGAAAACCGTAAAGGATGTCAACATGAGAATTGTGTCCGGTGGGTCACTTACTGAGGTAGTCTAGATAAATGTGAATTTATCACCTGGTTTGACAAATTATTTTTATGACCTCAGTTTCTAGCCCTTCACGCATCATTCGTATTGGTTCTCGCAAAAGTGAACTTGCTCTAGTGCAAACCTATTGGGTGCAAGAGCAACTACAGAAAAGCTATCCGGATATTGATTTTCAAGTTCATACCATGTCCACCCAGGGGGATAAGATCCTGGATGTAGCATTGGCCAAAATTGGTGATAAGGGTTTATTTACCAAAGAACTGGAACTGGGAATGATTAATCAGGAAATCGATTTTGCTGTTCACTCTCTCAAGGATTTGCCCACCAATTTGCCAGAAGGTTTGACCTTAGCAGCAATCACAGAACGGGAAAACCCAGCTGATGCAGTGGTATTCCACCAAAACCATCTGGGACAAACCCTGGACACCCTACCTCCAGGATCGGTAATTGGTACTTCCTCCCTGAGAAGACTGGCACAGTTGCGCCATAAATTCTCCTATTTCACCTTTAAGGATGTACGAGGTAATCTCAACACTCGTATGACCAAACTTGATGCAGGTGAATATGATGCTCTAATTCTAGCTGTTGCTGGTCTAGAAAGACTCAATATGCACCATCGTATTCATGAAATTTTACCCCCGGATATTTCCCTTCATGCGGTTGGTCAAGGCGCTTTGGGCATAGAATGTCGAGAAAATGACCTGGAACTAATTACCATTCTGAAAGCAATTGAACATCCACAAACACGCGATCGCTGTTTAGCTGAACGTTCTTTCTTGCGCTCTTTAGAAGGAGGTTGTCAAGTTCCCATTGGTGTAAACACAGAAATAGACGGAGAAACCCTCACCCTAACGGGAATTGTTGCCAGTGTGAATGGTGAAAACCTAGTAAAAAATACAATTACCGGTGCTGCTACTGATGCGGAAAAATTAGGTACCCAGTTAGCAAATATTCTCAGGGAACAGGGAGCAACGGAAATTCTGGAGGAAATATTCACTCAAATTCAACGTGGGTCTTAAAGACTGGTTGAGAACCTTTCATAGGAGAATAGAAACAGAGCTATAAATAGCCATTCCCTATCTATCGTTCCTGTTAAAATGAGAAAAAATGCTTACTTTTCTCTTATTAACCCTCCATGATTAAACAATCACCAATCACCAACTAATTATGCGAATTCTATTTGTAGCAGCAGAGGCTGCCCCCATTGCTAAAGCGGGAGGTATGGGAGACGTTGTAGGTGCATTACCAAAATTCCTTAGACAAATGGGACATGATGTACGGATCTTCCTACCTTACTACGGCTTTTTACCCGACAAGATGGAAATTCCCAAAGATCCTGTATGGAAGGGCTTTGCCATGTTTCAAGACTTTTCTGTTTATGAAACTCTTCTGCCAGGAACAGATGTTCCCTTATATCTATTTGGACATCCATCTTTTTTGCCTCGGCGTATTTATTCAGGGGAAGATGAAGACTGGAGGTTCACCCTATTTGCTAATGGAGCTGCGGAGTTTGCCTGGAATTACTGGAAACCGGAAATAATTCACTGTCATGATTGGCACACAGGCATGATTCCTGTGTGGATGCACCAAGATCCTGATATCACCACGGTTTTCACCATTCATAACCTAGCTTACCAGGGTCCATGGCGGTGGTATTTAGAGAAAATTACTTGGTGTCCTTGGTATATGGAAGGACATAATACCATGGCCGCAGCAGTTCAGTATGCTGATAGAGTTAATACGGTTTCGCCAACTTATGCAGAGCAAATCAAAACCGCTGCCTATGGTGAACAAATAGAGGGTTTGTTATCTTTTATCAGTGGTAAATTATCAGGGATTATCAATGGTATAGACACGGAACTGTATAATCCAGCCAGTGATAAATATATAACTCAAACCTTTAATGCCAATACCTTAGACAAACGCAAGGCTAATAAAATTGCCCTGCAAGAGGAAATGGGTTTGGAGGTCAACTCCAATGCCTTTTTAATGGGTATGGTCAGTAGACTGGTGGAGCAAAAGGGTTTAGATTTAATCATCCAAATGCTTGACCGGTTCCTAGCTTACACGGATGCTCAATTTATACTCTTAGGAACAGGCGATCGCTATTACGAAACTCAAATGTGGCAGTTAGCATCCCGCTATCCTGGACGTATAGCAACCTACTTGCTTTACAATGAAGCTCTTTCTCGTCGTATTTATGCAGGAACTGATACTTTTCTCATGCCCAGTCGTTTTGAGCCTTGTGGTATTAGTCAAATGATGGCTTTGCGCTATGGTTCAGTTCCCATTGTGCGGCGGACGGGAGGATTGGTTGACACTGTGACCCATCATGATCCCATAAATCAAGCAGGTACTGGGTATTGTTTTGACCGCTATGAACCCTTAGATCTGTTTACTTGTATGATTCGTGCTTGGGAAGGTTTTCGTTACAAACCTCAATGGCAAGAACTACAAAAACGCGGTATGAGTCAAAACTTTAGTTGGTATGAATCTGCCAAAAAGTATGAAGACCTATATCGTTCTATTTATGGATTACCACCACTGGAATTAGAACTGAAAGCAGCTTAGGCAAATTGAATAGAGATTGTTAACTTTTCCCAGCTCCGACTTTGGCACGGAAGTGCTTCCGTTTCAGCCAAATATACCGAAAGTAGGTTGTACAGTAGTTAATGTAGTTCAAAAACCAAGGTTTAGCGATGTTAACTTCATCAGAAACTCCTATAATTGCGGCTGTAATATTAGTCGCCTTAGGTATTTTGGCTTGGGGCTTTTACCGTTCCAGACCCTTTGGCAAACTAGGGATCCTGGCTTGGTTGCAATCTGTTGTCTTAATGGCTCCGTGGTTGGTGTTCTTTGGTCTGTTTGCAGTTGGAATTTATATCAATATAGCAGGTGTACTGTTACTACTGGTTATTTCAACAAGTATATATATCTTCTTAGGTTGGCAGTTACGGAAAGCTGGTCAAGATGTAATTCTCAAAACAAAGGCCACAGAAAGAATTGCCAAGGAAACTTCACCAACAGTAAGTCAGACAGAAAATGGCGGTCCACCAGTGGTCAAACTAGAGCCCATAACCATCCCAGAAGAAGATTTAAACACCATCAAGGGGATTTTTGGCATTGATACATTCTTTGCCACGGAAACCATTCCCTATCAGGAAGGAGTAGTTTTTAAAGGTAACCTACGGGGTGATGCACAAGAGGTTCATAAGCGACTGACTAAAAATTTAGCGGGACAATTAGGAGACAAATACCGTCTTTTTTTAGTAGAGAACACGGATGGTAAACCCGTAGTAATCATTTTACCCAGTCGCAGCGATCCACGACCCATGCAGTTAGGACAAAAGGTATTTGCCGTAATTTTATTACTGGCAACCATTGCTACCAGTTTAGAAACTGGGGGTTTGCTGTTGAATTTTGACTTATTTACCACCCCATCACGGATTACGGAAGCTCTACCCATAGCTCTAGGAATATTGGCAATTTTGGTAGCTCATGAACTGGGACATTGGTTATTTGCCAAAAAACATCAAGTTCAACTGACCTGGCCTTTTTTCTTACCAGCGGTGCAAATTGGCTCCTTTGGAGCAATTACTCGCTTTCAGTCCCTCCTACCTGACCGTAAGGCTTTATTTGACATTGCTTTAGCAGGTCCTGGTTTTGGTGGTCTAGTCTCCCTGGTGATGTTGGTGACCGGGTTATTACTTTCTCACCCTGGGAGTTTATTTCAAATACCTAATAAATTCTTCCAGGGTTCAATTCTAGTGGGTAGTTTAGCACGAGTGATTTTAGGATCCACCCTACAAGCACCCGTAGTTAATATTCATCCCCTAGTAATTATTGGTTGGTTAGGACTGGTCATCACAGCTTTAAATTTAATGCCAGCAGGACAACTGGATGGGGGGCGTATTGTTCAAGCAATTTATGGACGTAAAACCGCACGGACAACCACAATCGCCACCCTAGCGGTTTTAGCTTTGGTTTCTTTAGGTAATACCACGGCCTTTTATTGGGCAATTGTGATTTTCTTTTTGCAACGGGATGGGGAACGTCCCAGTTTAAATGAAATTACCGAACCTGATGATGCAAGAGCAGCTCTAGGTCTTTTGGCCTTGTTTTTAATGATTAGTACCCTCTTACCCCTTACCCCTGCTCTAGCTGGAAAATTGGGCATAGGTTAGTAATTTTTTAGGGTGACACCCGACTTGGAAGTCGGGTGTTCCTTTGAACAGTCCTGGGAAATAGTTTTTGAAAACTACCTTGTCGTTTAGCAACTGTTTCTTGACTCATGTTCCATAGGGTTTCATAAAAGAAGAAAGCAACCCCGGCAAAATTGCGATCGCGTGTTTTTTCTACCTGGGTTGCAATCTGCTCTATGGGAACAGAACGATTTTTTAAACCGGTTAAAATTCCTATGCTCACGGGTATATGTTTTTGGGCAGCTTTTACTTCTGGGTATTCTAATTCACTGATAAAAACCTTTAAATCATCCCTATACACTTGTAATACGAGTTCTTCTATTAGTCCCATCCGTTCCCATTTTTGCCAATCTGCTAAATAATATTCGTAGGAAAATCTTTGGGGATTGGGTGCAACAGAAACTAGACAGTTCTTTTTGTTGGCTTTAATGGCAAAAAACACTCGCTTCATCAAGTTAGTAATTTTATCTGCTCTCCACTTTACCCATTCTGGATCTTGGAAATTTTCAGACGGTGCTTTCCCTTGGTGCTCCTGTTTGTATAACCCTACAGTATAGGGATCATATCCCAGTTCCGAAGGCAATCCAAAATGATCGTCAAA
Organism: Cylindrospermopsis raciborskii Cr2010; assembly: GCF_003367075.2. Classification (NCBI taxonomy): domain Bacteria; kingdom Bacillati; phylum Cyanobacteriota; class Cyanophyceae; order Nostocales; family Aphanizomenonaceae; genus Cylindrospermopsis; species Cylindrospermopsis raciborskii. The sequence continues at coordinate 3,385,489 of NZ_CP065936.1, read as the reverse complement.
CTGAATACCGTCAATGTCATAATTTTTGACGATTTCTACAATTAAATTCTCCATGAATTTTTGCACCTCGGGATGAAATGGATTTAACCACACTCGGTCATGTATCCCTTCTTTTACGATTTTAGTACCGTCCCTGCGGGTAGTAATCCATTCTGGTCTTGCTTGGGCTAGTAGGGAATCAGCAGGAGCCATAAACCCAAATTCAAACCAAGGAATAACTGTTAGACCTTGTTTATGTCCTTGAGCAGTTATTTCCTTCAGTATATCTCGGTTTTTTAACCCCGGTGTAGGGTCTAAGGATTTACCAATTACCCGACTGGCTATTTGGCTGGGATAAAGTGTATAACCCCAATTCCAGACCGTGGGGTAAACCGTATTAAAGTTCAACTTTCTCAAGGTTTTGAGTGATTTTTTTAGCCGCTCCCTGGTAAATAAAACATCACTGTCAATATTGGTTAACCACACACCTCTTGACTCCGATATTCCCATTGTTCCCAATCTTTTTTCTTGGGAAACAACCACTTCCGCTCTCAAAGTTAAGGATGATATCAATACTATCATCATGGTGATGCTAAAGATCAGCACCAGTAAACCTGATTTTAGCTGCTTATTCACATTACACCTACTGAAAAATAAATAAATAAAATAATAGAGTAAAAAAATCAGTTAAATTTTCCGGATGAGCCAAAAATTCCAGGTTTATTGTTACACCTAATTATATAGGCGTTATGAATATCAAGCTCGACAAATATACCCCCAGCAGTGTGGCCTCTTTATTTATCCTTCTGATGGAAGGGGGAATAACACCAAATCAAATTATGTCTGGTATTATTCTTCTTGCCACCCAGAGCCATGAATTAGAAGGTACCATGTTTTCCACCGAGTGTTTACATTTTCTCATGAAAGCCATACCAGTGGATACAACAGCACCAGGTGTTACTGAATTTATCTTATCTTTAGCAAATGAGTCTACTAACATTGGTATGCTATTAGACGCTTTTGCTTTCGCTTGTCAAAAACAAGGTTCACGCAATATTGCCAGTTTAGTTAGTTTAACTTATCAGAGGTTAGAAGCTGATAGAGTTATCTCTCAATTAATCAATGATTAATGATCAAATATAGTGAATCCTTGAAAAACAATGCTAGTTCAAAAAACAAGTCACGGCTGTGCAGTATATGTTTGTTTTTATGCAAGCATATTCCCCAAGAGTTTGAGTTCCAGGGGTTGGGTACCATCCTTCCCCTAGAAGGCTAACCTTTTTTATTGGTTATATTTTCATTAGACCGGTGGCACGAAAATTTTGTGTGCCAATTTGCCAAAACCATGGAACCATTGGACTTAGGTTGAGGAAAGGTCTTGAGATTGCATAGGTTAAGGGGGTGTCAAGAAACGCCCCCATTCTTGCTCAATACTGGAAATTAGCAAGTTGGCGATGATATAATAGATAATATTTGTGGAACTTCTAAATATAAAATATTTGTTAGTATTAGCCAATCTCAATGAATAAAAGACTCAAGATAATTGTTTTAGATGATGATCCCACAGGTTCCCAAACGGTTCACAGTTGTCTACTGCTAATGCAATGGGATGTGGAAACTCTTCGTTTAGGTCTCCAGGATCATGCCCCTATTTTCTTTGTTTTGACCAACACGCGCTCCCTTACCCCAGAAGCAGCGGATAAAACCACTCGAGAAGTGTGTCATAACCTCAAAATTGCCCTAGCAGAAGAAAATGTGGCAGATTTTCTGGTAGTAAGTCGTTCTGACTCCACATTGCGTGGTCATTACCCCATAGAAACGGATGTGATAGCTGAGGAACTAGGACCCTTTGATGCCCATTTTTTGATTCCGGCATTTTTTGAAGGTGGTAGAATCACTCGTGATGCCATCCATTACCTAATTGTTGATGGTATTCCCACCCCCGTACATGAAACGGAATTTGCCCGTGATTCAGTATTTGGTTACAATTACAGTTATCTACCTAAATATGTTGAGGAAAAAACTCAAGGGCGCATACCGGAAAGTGCAGTCACCAAATTTACCCTGGAAGATATGCGTCAGGGGAGTTTGAGTAGATTATTAACACTACACAATAATCAGTGTGGAGTAGTTGATGGAGAAACCCAGGAAGACCTCAACATGTTTGCGAGGGACATATTGACCGCCGCTACTCAGGGTAAACGCTTTTTGTTCCGTTCTGCTGCTAGTATATTAACCGCTTTAGCCAATTTACCTCCCCAACCCATCGCCCCAGAAAATATGGCTAGGTACGTGCGCGGTGGTAAGCCAGGAGCAGTAATTGTAGGATCCCACGTGAAAAAAACCACCCAACAATTGGAGTCATTGTTAAAAATTCCTCAAACGGTGGGAATAGAAGTGAATGTGGCCAAACTCCTCTATGAATCGGTAAATGAATCTGGGGAACTTTTAAAAGAAATTCTGGAGCAGGTAGAACAGGTACATCATGCAGACAAAATACCAGTGGTCTTCACCAGTCGTCAAGAATTGACTTTTCCAGATGTTAAAACCAGGTTAGACTTTGGACTTAGGGTTTCAGCTTTGTTAATGGATATCGTCCGGGGACTACCCAGGGACATAGGATTTCTTATCAGTAAAGGAGGTATAACTTCTAACGATGTGTTGAGTACGGGACTTGCCCTGACCTCCGCTAGGTTATTGGGTCAAATCTTGCCCGGGTGCTCCATGGTCATTACCCCATCTGATCATCCTCATTTCCCTAATCTACCGCTGGTTTTATTTCCAGGTAATGTAGGTAATGTGGATGGATTAGCTACAATTTGTCAACGACTAACCATTACTAATCCAGCCAAGTAATTGGGAATTTGGGATGGATACTTGGTAGTTAGCAGTGCAAAAATCGGGAAAAACTATGAATTATCATGTTCGCAAGTCGGTAGCAAATTTGGAACTAGAGTCAGGTCATGTTATGAACAATATAGAGGTTAGTCCCCCAGAGAAGACTGAGTTGGATGAGAACGGTCTTCCATCGGACTCTCTTAACTACAGTATTAATCACAATATAAACCACAATGTTCAAGTCCAGATAAAAACAGAGGATGGTAAAATACTATTAATCTTGCCCACTGAATCCCAAGCACCAGCTACCACGTTTACCTGGTCAGAAATTTGGCAACAAATCCAACAGCGTCTTAAAGGGAGCGATCGCCTGCGTCAGCCCAATAGTGTATTACATTTGGTGGCAAAAGATCGCCTATTAGATAGTAGGCAGTTACAACAGCTGCAAGATACCTTAAATGACCTGCAACTGGAATTAAAACTAGTAATTACCAGCAGGAGACAAACTGCGATCGCAGCTTGTACAATAGGATGTTCCGTTGAGCAGACGAAAATACAAACATCCTTTGGTAATGACACCCAAGAAAATCCGAAAGCTCTAGCAGATGCTTTGTATTTAGAAACAACTATCAGATCTGGGGGGGAAATTCGCCATCCTGGAACGGTAGTTATTTTAGGAGACATCAATCCTGGTGGTATTGTGGTGGCAAAAGGGGACATTATGGTGTGGGGACGTTTACGAGGAGTGGCCCATGCTGGTGCAGGGGGAAACAGGGAATCTTTAATCATGGCCCTGCAAATGGAGCCAACTCAAATCAGAATTGCCGATGCTTTAGCCAGGTCTCCGGAAAAATCACTAACCAGCTTTTTTCCAGAGGTTGCGTATATCACTAATAATGGTATTCGTATTGCCAGAGCCACTAGCTTTTCTAGGAATCAGCTAAGTAAAATATAGCTTTAGCCAGAAAGTTAAGTGCTATTGATTGACTGCTGTTGCTGCCTAACTCAATTAAATCCGTTGCTATCATGAGTCGTATTATTGTAACTACCTCCGGTAAAGGAGGAGTGGGTAAAACCACAGTTTCCGCAAATCTAGGCATGGCCTTAGCCAAGACTGGGCGCAAGGTAGCCCTGGTGGATGCGGATTTTGGACTGAGAAATTTAGATCTGTTATTAGGACTAGAAAACCGCATAGTTTATACAGCACTGGAAGTTCTAGGGGGAGAATGTCGCCTAGAGCAAGCTTTAGTGAAGGATAAGCGACAACCAAATCTGGTGTTGCTCCCAGCAGCTCAAAATCGTACTAAAGATGCTGTTACACCAGAACAAATGAAATTGCTGGTAGATGAACTGGCGCGAAAATATGAGTATGTATTGATAGACAGTCCAGCAGGGATTGAAATGGGGTTCAAAAACGCTATTAATGCTGCTCGCGAAGCTCTTATTGTCACCACACCGGAGATTTCTTCTGTTCGTGATGCTGACCGAGTGGTGGGACTACTAGAAGCACAAGATATTAAAAAAATTCATTTAATAGTCAACCGGATTAGACCAGCAATGGTGAGAGCTAATGATATGATGTCAGTGGAGGACGTACAAGAAATTCTTGCTATTCCCCTAATCGGAGTCATTCCCGATGATGAACGTGTGATAGTCTCCACCAACAAGGGGGAACCACTGGTGTTGTCAGAAACACCTTCTATGGCCTCTGTAGCATTCGAAAACATTGCTCGCAGATTAGAAGGGGGAACTGTGGAATTTCTCGACCTTGATTCGAGTAATGACAACCTCCTACTGCGCTTGCGTAAATTGTTGTGGAAATAAACTCAACCAGGACACAAGAATATTTACCAACTTTTTAAATCAGGGGCTGAAAAACAAGACAATCCTTATAGTGTGTTTTCAATACTTTATCAGGTATCTTGTTACACATAACTTATTTTTCAATTCTCGGCAAGTACTAGCAATGATTGTTGAACTTTTAGAAAAACTTTTTGTCCGCACAACCGACACCAGTCGCAATCAGGTGAAGCGTAGACTGCAAGTGGTTATCGCCCATGACCGCGCTAGCATAGACCCCCAAACCCTGGATAAAATGCGTCAGGAAATTTTGGAGGTTGTCTGTAAGTATGTAGAAATTGACACTAATGGCTCCGAGTTTTCTTTAGAAAGTGACCAACGTACCACTGCTTTGATCGCCAACTTGCCCATTCGAAGAGTAAAGGGCGTTACATCGGAATTGGCTGATAGTTCTGCAGGGAGCTAGTGGCCACCTGCAATGGGAAGAAGTCAACTACTACTCAGCAATTACTAGTTCCGTGCTACCTTTTGACCGTTTCCGGGTTAAGGCATTGTAAACCATGATACCAATGGCCTTAATCAAATTCCCTTCCAATTCTTGGAACATTTTCATGTTCACACCAAAAGCTGCATTGGCTTCCTCTACAATGCGATCGCCTGTTTGATTATCAATGGGCATAGCGTCTAGATTTTGTCTATATTGAGTTTTAAATGACTTCTCATCGCTAATATCTGCAAATTCATAAAAACTAGTACCTTCACCTGCTGTGAGGTTCATTGCGGTTACGGCAATGTTTTTGAGAATTTGTCCACCGGAGAGATCTCCTAAATAACGGGTGTAGGAGTGTGCAACTAATAATTCTGGTGCTGTGGCGGAAATTTCCCGAATACGTTTTACGTATGCTTCACCAGCAGAGGATAATTGAATCTGCTCTCGCCAGTTATAACCATAGTAGTAGGCTAAATCCTGTTCTAAACTGCGCTTGCGGTTCAGTTCTGGAAAATAAATTTTGCCCACAACCGGGTGGGTTTTATGTTTTTCCATTTCCTCTTCCATTGCTGAGTAAATGAAATAAAAGTTAGCAACTAACTTGCGATATGAGTTTTTTTCTACAACTCCTTTGAGAAAACACTTGACAAAACCTACGTTTTCTGCCATGGTGTGTGCTTTTTTGGTTCCTACTCGTAACTTGGAGGCTAAATTACTGCTCATGTTAAATTTCTCTACTTTAAAAAGTCAACTGTTGGGGTTTTTACAACAAATTGTCAAAAATCCCACTAAAAAGTTACATTAGAACTTTATGATGAGAATTTATATTAAAATTCATTAAGTTGGGAATGCCGTAAAATAGTTTATACTCAGTACTTCTGGTAAGAGAAACAATTGTGGGATAAATATTAACGTGTTATAAGTGTAATCAAAATTCTGCTGATTTTTGGTGATGGTGTGGAGTGTTAAAAATGGTTTCTTCTATGAATCGGACTCAAAGCTTGGTGTCAAAAGAATTGAAAACAGAAAGTAGTTTTGCTCTGAACCTCATACCTTTACCTGCAACACCTTTATTTGGCACTGATGGTATTCGGGGCAAGGTAGGAGAGCTATTAAGCGCACCTCTGGCTTTACAAATAGGTTTTTGGGCGGGTATGGTTCTGCGGGATCACAGTGTGGATGATGGACCGATTATTCTGGGTCAAGATTCCAGAAATTCCAGTGATATGCTGGCCATGGCTTTGAGTGCAGGTTTAACTGCAGCGGGTTTAGAAGTGTGGTACTTGGGTTTATGCCCCACGCCTTGTGTAGCTTATCTGACTAGCATTACCTCCGCCATGGGTGGGGTAATGATTTCTGCGAGTCACAATCCACCGGAAGACAACGGTATTAAGATTTTCGGTTCCGAGGGTACAAAATTATCCAAGGAACTACAGGTCGCAATAGAATCGGGACTGCGTGGTAAAACTACACCTAGTAGTAGTCCTAAACAATGGGGTAAACACTACCTGAGAACAGACTTAATCGGAAATTACGGTAAAGCACTGCAACATCCATTACAAAATCAGGTAAATCTTTCAGGAATGAAGATAGTTTTAGATGTGGCCTGGGGAGCTGCTGTGGGAATAGCACCAACCATATTTACCCAGATGGGAGCTGACGTAATTTGTTTACATAACCAACCGGATGGCGATCGCATTAATGTGAATTGTGGTTCTACCCATTTGGACATTTTAGCGGATGCTGTAAAAGAATATGGAGCGCATATAGGATTCGCCTTTGATGGGGATGCGGATCGGGTATTGGCGGTGGATAATTTAGGTAGACAAGTTAATGGGGACTATATTTTGTACCTTTGGGGTTGTCAGTTGCAGGGGGAAAGAAAATTGCCAGACAACCTAATTATTTCCACAGTCATGGCCAACCTAGGATTTGAAAGAGCGTGGGAACAGCAAGGTGGTAAATTAATTCGCACAGCAGTTGGGGACCAATACGTGCAAGCAGAAATGCTAAAAACAGGGGGAATGTTAGGAGGGGAGCAGTCCGGACATATTCTTTGTCGTCATTATGGTATGACTGGAGATGGACTATTGACAGCATTGCATTTAGCCTCCATAGTCAAAATAGGGGGAGTTTCTCTAGCACAGATGGTAGATGAGAGTTTTCAAACCTATCCCCAAGTGTTACAAAATGTCCGCGTGGAAGATAGGGAACAACGCTTGGGATGGGAAAAATGTCAACCTATACAACAGGCGATCGCTCTTGCTGAAGTAGCAATGGGAGATAGTGGTAGAATATTGGTTCGTGCATCTGGTACAGAACCGGTTATTAGAGTAATGGTGGAAGCTAGGGATAGGGAATTGGTTAACTACTGGACTAGGGAAATAGTTTTACAAGTGCAGAAGCATTTGGGTTAAGACCAATCTAAGGGGGTTTAGGACTTAAACCCCCCAGCAGTTTCAAAATGACCGAAAAATATCCGCAAGGGTGGGAACCAATCTCTGGTTAACAGGGTCAACCTGGAAAGATAGAATAGAAATTGATTTTATTGAGGTGAAAAACGATGAGAGTTAACTCTAAAAAACTTTTTAGCTTTGGGCTGATCACTTTGTTAGTGGTGGGTGGAGTTTCTCAGAGTGCTTTTGCTAGTGAAAGGACACTATTAACAGGAACACCAGTTAATCAAACCAGAGAAAAACGAAATTCATTTCAAAGGTTGAATTTGACCTCAGAGCAACAAGCTAAAATACGAGATATCCGTCGTGATACCCATAGTAAAATTGAGGGTGTTCTCACACCGGAACAAAAGATTAAATTCCAAGCAGCAGTGAAACAACGTGAGACAGAATATCCCAACCCTAGTGAGTCAAAACCAAGATACTATGGAAGACGTGGTCACATGGGTGATGTTTTGCGTTCTTTGGGTTTAACAGATGGGCAAAAAAATCAAATTCGAGAAATCAGAGCATCATCCAGACAAAAAATACAGTCCGTATTAACTCCTGAACAAAGAGCACAATGGCAGCAATTCCAACAAAGGAATCGTCGTCAATATAGGTGATGGTAATAGGTAGCATTTTTGGTGGTACAATGGGGACATACCAAATCGACTTGCTTACCTTACTTACCTTAAATCATAATTTATTATGAACCTATTCAATAGGGAGAAAATCCAATTTTACTTAACAGATTTAACAACCCCTGTTGGCCAGATAGTTAATTTCGTAATAGCATTATTGGTCTTGTTGTCATCGGCAATATTTGTAGTAGAAACCTATAATATTTCTCCTGATGCTCGCACGGAACTGAGCATCTTAAACACCTGTATACTAGCCATATTTACCGGAGAGTACTTATTGCGTTTATGGAGCGCAAAGCAGAAAGGGAAATATTTTTTTAGTATTTATTCAATCATTGACCTGATGGCAATCATTCCATACTTTATTGGGTTTGTGGATATTAGATTTATTCGATTATTGAGATGGTTAAGAATTTTAAGATTACTGAGATTCATCGATAAAAAGTTCCTATTTTTTAGTATTAGTGAAGATAGTGTAATTTTTGCCCGGATATTATTTACCTTATTTGCCATCATTTTTGTGTATTCAGGTTTGATTTATCAGGTTGAACATCCGATTAACCATGAAAGGTTTAACACCTTTTTAGATGCTTTTTATTTCTCGGTAGTCACCATGACAACTGTAGGATTTGGGGATGTGACACCTGTTTCTGAGTGGGGACGGTTATTAACTGTGTTCATGATTTTAACCGGTGTGGCCTTGATTCCTTGGCAAGTGGGGGATTTGATTAAAAGATTTTTAAAAACCTCTAATCAGGTAGAGAACACTTGTTCAAGTTGTGGTTTAGCTTTTCATGATGGTGACGCTCTATTTTGTAAAAGGTGTGGTGCAAAATTACCGCAGGTTTCTCCGCAATAATAGTAATCAGATTCCTAATTTTTCCAAAACCGGTTTAGTGGAAACAATATGACGTTCCAAACCTAGTAATTGGGGACTAATTCCCAGACCTAGGGCAATTAATTGGGGTAAATGTAAAATAGGCAGTTGTAGTTTTTTCGATATCACTTTTTCTATTTCTGGTTGACGAGAATCTAGGTTCAAATGACAAAGGGGACAAGGTGTCACAATACAATCCGCACCTTGGGATATAGCTTCTTCAATGTGCATTCCTGCCATTTTAAAAGACTCATTTGTCCCGTAGCTGGAAAGGGGCCAACCACAACATTGATTTCTACCACGATAATATATTGGGGTAGCACCTAAAACCCTAAATATGTTTTCCATTCCTTCAGGGCGAAAGGGATCTTCATTAGGATGTTTTTCTGAACGCAGTAAATAACAACCATAAAATGCAGCACATTTAAGATTACTTAATTTACGAGTCAGACGCTGACCTATTTTCTCCAAACCATAGTCTTGAATCAGAGCATATAAAATGTGTTTTACTTCTGTGTTACCCTGGTAAGGGGAACAGTTTTCTTTTGTTAATAGTCCATTAACTTGGTTTAAATAGACCGGATTATTTTCTTGACAGTGTTTAAGTCGTTCATTTACACGACCGATCACACCCTGGCAAGTGCTACAGTGGGTTAACAAAGGTAGGTTTAATTCCTCTGCTAAAGCTATATTGCGAGCATTAACAGTGTCCTCTAACAATTGGGAATCTTCCTTAAAGGTTCCTGAACCGCAGCAGGCGGCCTTTTTAATTTCTACCAGTTCGATCCCTAAAGATTGGGTCAGAGCACGAGTGGAAATATCCAGCTCCCGACAAGCGCCCTGGGCTACACAACCAGGGTAGTAGGCGTATTTGAGCATGAGTGTAAGAAGCAATAAATAATTGGCGTTTCCCCAGGGGATTGCCTTATGCGAAATTATAGCACGTGGATAGTTGGAAAAATACTAGCTAGTTACCACCCTTTCCGATAAGATGTATATGCTCAGGAAAAATTGTCCACGGTGAGCAGATCTAGCAAGAAGTTAAGGAATGTTTGTTATATGAGCGCGAATGAAATTTTTGACAAAACTTTTCAGAGAGTAAAGAAAATTGTGGTTGACCAACTAAGTGTTGATGCTGAAACAGTTATCCCCGAGGCAAGTTTTGCCAATGACTTGTCGGCGGATTCTTTGGATACGGTGGAATTGGTAATGGCCCTGGAAGAGGAATTTGGGGTGGAAATTCCCGATGAAGCTGCTGAAAAAATTACTACAGTTCAGGAAGCAGTAGATTACATCATAAATAATGCTCCTGAGTCCGCATTATAGGTCTTGGATACTGAATCATGACAGACTATAAACGTAATCGCGTTGTTGTAACAGGTGTTGGCGCGATTACACCTATTGGTAAAACACCCTGGGAATATTGGGAAGGACTCTTAGACGGAAGGAATGGGATAGACTACATCACAGCATTTGATCCGTCCAAGCACGACTGCCGAATCGCGGGAGAGGTGAAGAAATTTGACCCCTGTGATTACATGGAGAAGAAGGAAGCTAAACGTACAGACCGGTTTGCTCAATTTGGCATTGGGGCGGCCAAACAAGCTCTTTCGGACGCGCAATTAGTTATCAATGACCTCAATGCCGAACATATAGGTGTCATGATCGGTTCGGGCGTGGGGGGAATTAAGGTGTTGGAGGATCAGCAGACTGTGTACCTGAATAAAGGTCCAGATCGCTGTAGTCCATTTATGATCCCAATGATGATTGCCAATATGGCCGCAGGGTTAACAGCAATCCATACGGGTGCTAAAGGTCCCAATTCCTGTGCGGTTACTGCCTGTGCTGCTGGGTCTAATGCTATTGGTGATGCTTTTCGGATTATTCAAAATGGATATGCCCAAGCAATGATTTGTGGGGGTACGGAGGCAGCAATTACACCTCTTTCTGTGGCTGGATTTGCTGCTGCTAGGGCTTTATCTACTAAAAATGATCCTGAAACGGCCTGTCGTCCATTTGATCGGGACAGGGATGGGTTTGTAATGGGGGAAGGTTCAGGAATTCTAATTCTGGAAGAGTTAGAACATGCTTTGACTAGGGGTGCGCGAATATATGGGGAAATGGTAGGCTATGGCATGACCTGTGATGCTTATCATATTACCTCTCCTGTACCAGGTGGTTTGGGTGCTGCTAAAGCTATGGAATTGGCCATGAGAGATGGTGAACTAACACCAGCTATGATTAGTTATATCAATGCTCATGGTACTAGCACCCCAGCTAATGATGTCACAGAAACGGCGGCTATTAAAAAAGCTTTGGGTGATTATGCTTATAATATCCCAATTAGTTCCACTAAATCTATGACCGGTCATCTATTGGGTGGTTCGGGAGGAATAGAAGCTGTGGCTACAATTCTGGCGATCGCCAATGATCGAGTCCCCCCTACAATACACTTGGATAATCCAGATCCGGGGTGTGATTTAGATTATGTGCCCCATAAAAGCCGTGAAGTAAGGGTAGAAGTGGCCCTATCTAACTCCTTTGGTTTTGGAGGTCATAATGTGACTATTGCCTTTAGGAAGTACCATTAGGAACCCAGCTCAGATTCATCACCAAGAACTACTAAAAACTCATCAGATCCCGCTTGTCCATCTACAGCCAAAATGGGATGATATAAGTGCTGGGATCATTAAATAATGTCCCCCAAGCAAAAAGCCAAGCTATCAAAAATTCCTCACCCATCCTTAAAAACAAGAGATTATGGCTGTTGTAACCCAATCCCTCGAAGAACTTTGTATTAACTCAATTCGTTTCTTAGCTGTTGATGCTATAGAAAAATCTAAGTCTGGACACCCTGGACTCCCCATGGGAGCAGCTCCTATGGCTTTTGTGCTGTGGGATAAGTTCATGCGCTACAACCCTAAAAATCCTCGCTGGTTTAATAGGGATCGTTTTGTCTTATCCGCTGGTCATGGTTGTATGTTGCAGTATGCTATGCTGTATCTTACAGGTTATGATAGCGTCACCATTGAGGATATTAAACAATTTCGTCAATGGGGTTCTAGAACTCCTGGACACCCAGAAAATTTTGAAACAGCTGGTGTAGAGGTAACTACTGGTCCTTTGGGTCAGGGAATTGCCAATGCAGTTGGTTTGGCTATGGCGGAAGCTCACCTAGCTGCTAAATTTAACAAACCCGGATCCACTATTGTAGACCACTACACTTATGTTATCCTTGGTGATGGATGTAATATGGAAGGTGTTTCCGGTGAAGCAGCTTCCTTGGCTGGTCACTACGGGTTAGGTAAGCTAATTGCTCTCTATGACGATAACCATATCTCCATCGATGGCTCCACAGATGTTGCTTTTACTGAGGATGTTTCCAAACGTTTTGAAGCTTATGGATGGCACGTCCTGCATGTGGAAAATGGTAATACCGACATAAATGCGATCGCAGCAGCTATAGAATCAGCAAAGTCGGTTAAGGACAAACCAACCATGATTAAGGTAACAACTACCATTGGTTATGGTTCTCCTAATAAGGCCAATACAGCGGGTGTTCATGGTGCGGCTTTGGGCGGTGATGAAGTAGCTTTAACCCGCAAAAACCTAGGTTGGGAATATGAACCTTTTGTGGTTCCCCAAGATGTAATTAGTCACCTAGGTAAAGCAGTAGGTCGTGGTGCTGATTATGAGAAGGAATGGAATAAGGCTTTTGCAGACTACAAAGCTAAATATCCCCAAGAAGCAGCAGAATTTGAACGTCTGGTCAGTGGTAAATTGCCCGATGGTTGGAATCAAGTTCTTCCCACCTACACAGCAGCAGACAAAGCATTACCCACCCGGAAGCATTCGGAAACCTGTCTGAATAAATTGGCTGGGGTTTTACCAGAGCTGATTGGTGGTTCTGCTGACCTCACCCACTCCAACCTAACGGAAATTAAGGGTGAAGGAGACTTCCAAAAGGGTCAATTCCAAAACCGTAATATTCACTTCGGGGTCAGAGAACATGCTATGGGTGCCATCTGTAATGGCATGGCTTTACATGGCTCAGGTTTAATTCCTTATGGTGCGACCTTCCTAATTTTCACTGACTATATGCGGGCTGCTATTCGCCTGTCTGCTTTGTCTGAAGCTGGAGTAATTTGGGTAATGACTCACGACTCCATTGGTCAGGGGGAAGATGGTCCAACCCACCAACCGATTGAAACCTTAGCTTCTCTTCGTGCGATTCCTAACCTGACAGTGATTCGTCCTGCTGATGGCAATGAATCTTCTGGAGCTTACACTGTAGCTATTACCAGAGCTAAACAAAATGCTCCTACCCTGTTGGCTTTCACTAGACAAAATGTTCCCAACTTAGCAGGTACATCTGTGGAAGGTGTGACCAAGGGTGGTTATATCATTTTAGATTCTCAAGGTACACCAGATATCATCCTTATTGGCACAGGTTCGGAATTAAGCCTGTGTGTAGGTGCTGCTGAAAAACTAACTGCTACAGGTAATAAGGTGCGCGTAGTTTCTATGCCTTCTACAGACTTGTTTGAAGAGCAAGATAGTTCCTATAAAGAGTCGGTGTTACCAAAGGCAGTAACCAAGCGTCTAGTTGTAGAAGCTGGAAGCAGTTTTGGCTGGCACAAATATATTGGAATTGAAGGTGATGCTGTTAGTATTGACAGATTTGGTGCTTCTGCGCCAGGTGGCATTTGTCTGGAGAAATTTGGATTTACCGTTGACAATGTGGTAGCTAAAGCTCAAGCATTGTTAGGTTAGTCACCTGAGATATTTAATGGTTATATGCAGGGTAGGAATAAAGTCCTACCCTTTTTCTTGGTAAGTTGTCAACCTGCAACAAATTAGACTACACTGAAAGCAGTCAAAGATAAAGAAATATTAAAATCCGTTCTTAGTGCAATCATGGAATGTATCATAAATAGGCGCGCCCAATTTTCGGCAAGTCGTCGGTATTGGTTGCCAGAACTTGGTGAAGCGCAAAATGTGGAAAAATTTGGTCTGTGTGCGAAATTTCCTGGACATGGACATAATTACGTGCTATTCATTTCCATGTCGGGTGAACTGGATGAATATGGAATGGTACTTAATCTATCTGATGTGAAACAGGTAATTAAGAGTGAAGTTACCAGCGAGCTGGACTTTTCTTACCTCAATGAGGTGTGGGAGGAATTTCAAGCCACCCTACCCACCACGGAGAATATTGCTAGGGTAATTTGGAACCGTCTGGCACCTCATTTACCCTTGGTGCGCGTGCAGCTATTTGAACATCCCCAACTGTGGACAGAATATGAAGGGGAAAAAAGTTCCTTAACCGTGAGAAGTCATTTCAGCGCTGCACATCGGTTAGCACCCAATCTAAGTGCAGAAAAATATGGCAAATGTACCCGTACCCATGGACATAATTATCATTTAGAAGTGACTGTGGAAGGAGAAATGGATGGACGCACGGGAATGATTGTGGACCTTGGCTGTTTACATGAAATTGTAGAACGGGAGATCCTGGAATTATTTGACCATTCCTGTATTAATGAAGATATTCCCTACTTTTCTACATCCCATATAGTTCCTACTACGGAAAATATTGCCCGATACATGAGTGATTTGCTGCAATTCCCCATTAGTCAACTGGGGGTGAAATTGTCCCGGGTAAAATTATTTGAAAGTGACCACTTGTGGGTAGAGTATGAAGGTAAGGACTCAGAAATATTTTTCAGTGTAGCTACGGGTTTTAGCGCAGCACACCGGTTGGCCGATCCTACCCTTAGTTTGGAGAAAAATCAGACTATTTATGGCAAATGCTCTCGCATTAATGGTCACGGACACAATTATTATTTGGAAGTGACGGTTCAAGGGGAGATAGATTCAGTCACGGGAATGAGTGTTGATTTGGTGGGATTAAATCAGATAATTCAACACTATGTCATTGAACCTATGGATCATAGTTTCTTAAATCAAGACCTCCCCTATTTTACCGAGGTTGTACCAACTGCAGAAAATATTGCTGTTTATATTACCAATGTAGTGCGATCGCCCATTGAAGAATTAGGAGCAAAACTGCACAAGGTTAAACTAATTGAAAGTCCCAACAATTCCTGCGAAATTTATGCTAGAGATATAGAAGAGAGCAAAGTTGATCGGATATACCGTGAACTAGCAGCAGTTTAACCTAGAAAGCATTAGTCTAGTATTAGCTTGGGGGGAATGGGGTTACAAGCAGTTTTCAAAAGGTTAACTCAAATATATGTAAAGCAGAATTCTACAAACTAGAGGACCATCCCATGAATAGGAACAAGTCCAAGCTACATGATCTCAATTGGGTAAATAGATTAAAGATCATACTATTGACCCTAACCATTGGTGTTCTTACTCCTTTACCAGATCAAACTCTGGTAAACAAACCATCTCAGAATATAGCTATAGCTATTCCTAAAAAATCTTCAGAGCGATGGATTCAGGTGGACCTATCACAGCAAAAGTTGACTGCTTGGGAAGGTAAAAGACGCGTCTACACATTTAAAGTTTCCTCTGGTAAAAAGTCAACTCCCACTCCTGTGGGTAGATTCAGGGTTCAAAGTAAACATAAAACTACTCGCATGCGGGGTAGGGGATATAATATTGGCAATGTGCCCTATACTCTATATTATCATGGTAGTTATGCTATTCATGGAGCATACTGGCATAAACGTTTTGGTACACCGGTAAGTCATGGTTGTATAAATCTCCCTCCTAACCGTGCTAAGTTAATATTTAACTGGGCTAGTGTAGGTACACCTGTAGTAGTTCAACAATAGCTTATACTATTTCTATTCTCCTAGTTGCTTATTGAATTGAGTACCCATCTATAGTCTTATACTTAGATGGGGTGCGTTGAGTTATTTATTGGATATTCCTGGTCAAATTAGTTCTTAAAGAAGCAAAATGCTGACCACCAAGTTCAATTTTATCAGCGATACAACCATGTTTCAACCTATCAATTAAATATTCTGTGTCTCGAGCAATTAAATTAGTACCATGGTCTGGTTCTATTAAACTGACTAGTTTGATATGTTTTGTTGGTTGAGCGGAGAAATTGGCAAGACCTAGAAAATTAAACACACCCGACTCATAAGTACCACAGGGTACAGAAGGATTATCAACACCAAAACAAAATTCATCCTCTTGAAACCAATCAAAAGCGGGATAACCATGAAAGTGAATGATGGGGGCTCCATTTTCAATTAGTTCTGGTGCGTATAAAGCAGCAGACAAACTAATTGCCAGCATGACATAAATATCGTAAGAAGGTTTAATGTCGGATTTGTGGGAATTATGTGCTGGAGGTAATTGGAGATGTAAATTATTGGTTAGTCCAATGCGAAGAACATCCTGTTCCAGACTCAGGTCTGTTTTATTGGAACCTGAGCGGGAACTAACTAACCAAATATCGGGAATTTGCTTAAATATATAATCTCCACCAATCCGTGTTTTTAAAAACCGTCTACCTGATTGATTTTTGCGCACTTCATCACTATTCAATCCAGGAATTGCCAATAAATCTTCCCATTGGGTGGCACTTATTTCCCTTTCTCCCACATAGGAAGGTGGTTCTATATAGGCTATAAAACCATAGGAAACCCCCGTTCTCCCATTAACGATAACATTAACTATATCCCTATGGGATTTTCTTTTAATCACCTCCGCCAATTTAAAACCTGGTGGAAACAAACCTGTTGAGGTCAGTTCCTTGCCTAACTTTGCTAATTTATGAGCATAGGGAGATAGATAGGGATTATAGACTCCCAGTTCAAATCTATTCATTAATAGGGGGGTAATGGGAACATAAATTTTAGGAATTAGGGATTTTAATATAAAATCATCAATTTCTGTCCTAGGAAAAATAGAATCAGATAAATTCATATTTAGGATAGAGATTTGTTCTTTAGACACCCCAATTACTATTTCAGAAAACGTTTGAATCAAGGTGTTAATCCCAATACTAATTTTCTCTTGATAGTGAGTTAATGGACTCACAAATTTATCATCGATGTCGCTAAGAATGATCACTTGAGTATTGGTGGGATCTTCAACGTATTTAGCAGCATGGTCTTCGGCCCAACTACTTAGTCTAGCAATTTGTACAACAGACATATTTTGTTTCTTGATTAACCAACGATAAAATAAAGTGTAAATACTTTCAGCGACAAATATACCCAACTTTCTCAACCATGAATTGGGCCTTGCTACATCTATTACTGCATCAATTTCTGACCTTACCCCCTTAATGGTAAAAGAATAATGCCAATTAACAATGGGAACATTAATTCTATAACAAAAGTCCCTAATAGAATCTTGCCAAGGAACCACAGCAACACCCAAATTTTTTAATTTAATGGCTAAGTCCTGACGGAATTTAATAATTCTATGATTATCATACCCATTGGGTAAGGGTCTAAAGGTGACACTGAGGTTTTTAGCCATAATGTGTGGGTTAATAATGGGGGGTTGATATTCTATAGGTAGTTCACTTGTGAAACCCCCAATCAATTTACCAATGGTTTGTATACTAATACCAGAAATGGGATTTTCTGGGGTAGAGTTGCTACAGATATCCATTTCTTGCAATAAGGCCAAAATATCTCCTTTGTGGCTAGCAATTTCCGCTTGCATTTCTGGTGTAATTATTCCTTTGGGAGAGCGGATATTTAGTTGGTGATTCTCGATCCAAAATTCCACACCTTGCTTAGTTAGAAGTGCTAAGATTTCCGATGCGTTCATGACTAAGTCTCCAATATGAAAAAAAGTGATTAATGATAAAAAGCTGAGAGAAAAAAAAGACACTTGGCTGAACGGATTGTATAGTCCTCCATTCAGTCCCAGTGTCAGTCTTAGAGGAGGAAAACTGGAAAATCTTAAATTTGCAATATTTCTGAGGAGGAATTTTCTAATTCTTGAGCTAATCGTTGTGCTAATTGTTGAATGGTGGGATAGTACCACAAGTACATCAGGGACAATTTAAACCCCAAAAGTTTTTCGGCTTTACTTGCTAAAATCATAGCTTGTTGTGAATCTAAACCGTAACTATCTAAAGGTTGTTTAATATCTATTTCTTCTGGATTTACTCCTAATATAAAAGCAATGTTGTTAACTAGCCATTGTTCAATATCCCCAGCACTATTTAGCTTAGTCATTTGACTCATCTATTTACCTCCAGTTTCTTAATCATTAAAATCTTGAATTCATGATACCTGAGATGGTAAATGGGAAATTTGTTCAATCATTTCCATAAATTCATTCACTAGTTTTTCCATAGTGTCTTGACTGAGGGAAGGTTGGGAAAAGACGAAATTTAATAACATCTTGCCTTGAAAAGTGGCAACATGAAGGATAAACATACCTGCATATAGTGCATGAGAACCCGCAAAACTGATTTCTTCTAGTTGTAATTCACCATATATTCCAGGGATGTTAACCTTACCAATGTTAGAAACGGAAACACTAGCAGCAATTTGATGAGGAAATAGAAAGCAAAAGTTAATCAGATGTTTAGCAAGAAATACCATTTTAAAAATATCCCCTCTGTGGATACTTGCTGCTAGGGTTTGTTTAATCCTCCTGGCCAGATCCCAAAAATAGGTGTTGGTTGTGACAGTGTGAAAACTCATCTGGGATGTGGCTAATAGACCAATATTCTGTTCATTGATGGGTGGTTGTAACCGTCTTCTTAAATCAAAGTAGGATAGACAATTTAATCGAATGGACTTACGCTGCTGGTTGAGAATTTTTTTAGCTACTGTCAATAGCATAGCAGCAGATAAGACGCTCTGCACCGTAGCATTTTCTGCTCGACATTGGGCAAAAAACTTTTCAGCTGTATCTGATAATATTTGTCTATGAATTATTTGGGAGTTCCTCTGGGAAATGGGAACATATTTTTCCACTTTTAAAGTTTGTGGAGGGTTAGTCAGTTTCTCCCAGGCGATCTTTAACAGTAATATCCATCCATTTAACTTTGCTCCTTGTAAATGACCCAATAGTTTTTCTGGTGGTGGTAATGGGGGTAAAGTACTAACCGGGTTTAACATATTACCGGAGGTGATTTGTTCATAATAGGTGAATATTTCCGAATGTAGATTAACACTTGATAACCCATCAGCAATTGCATGATGTAGGGTAGTCACTAGATAATTAACCTTTGGGTTTTCCCGATTAATAATTAGTACCACTCGCATCAGGTATCTACCACTATCAATTGGTTGATTCATTTCCTGATTAACAACTTCTTGCCATTGTTTCTCCTCCGAATTAATTACCATCCGTAAAGGTATTTCTTCTGTAGTACCTGTTTGCAAATAAAACCGATTTTGAAAATTATGCTGATGGGTAACAATATGAGAATTCAGAACTAAATGACCATACTGCAAAAGATCTAGAGCTTCTCTCAAAACTGGTTTTTGGATATGGCCTCGAATGCGACTAATAGTAACCAAATTCCAAGTTTTAGCGCGTTGGTTGAGAAGTTCCATAGTAGTTTCTAAACTACTCAATTGTCTTTTATTGACAGGATTAAAAAAATATTTAGAGTTTTTCTGGAATATATTGAGTATACTCATTGGGAATTTGTAATCCTTGAATTTTTAGGTTTTGGACACGATATAGAAATGCTGCTCCCGTCATAATATGGTTAGCAACTTCAACAACTTGACGTTTTTGAGTTTCAGCTAAATAAGAACCTCGCACCCAATCATTAAAGCTACCCATAGCTGGTCCGCACCAAATTTGATAATCAATTTCTCTACCCTTTTCTCCAGTATTAGACCAACGAGAAGAGAGTCCTAAATACCAACGGAAAATTAATGCCATTTTCAATTTAGGATTGTTTGCTGCTTTGGTTAACTTTTCTGGATTTCTTTGAGATAAATAATTAATTGTCTCTTGCCAAACTTCTTGCCAAGATTTTTTAAAAACTTGTTTTTCTAATTTATCTCTTTCTGAGTCGGGAATTTCCTCTATTGATTGATAGGTTTTGTATAACTCATATAATTTTTGAGCGCGGAGGGGAAAAAGAGTTCCTCGTTTGAGAACTTGTAATTTCACACCCATTTCAAACATATCAGCTGCTGGAGCCATCATCACATCAGCCATTTGAGCTTGGGCTAATAATTGCTTTGTGTGTGCAGAAGTTCCAGCTTCAATACAAGATTGATTTATGGAACCGGTAACAACATAAGCAGCACCCATAATAAAAGCAGCTAGAGCTGATTTAGGTGTGGAAATTCCCCCAGCTACGCCAATTCTTACTGGATGTTTATAATTGTATTGATTTTGAATTTCATTTCTTAGTTCCAAGATAGAAGGTAATAAACAAATTAGGGGACGATTATCCGTATGTCCTCCCGAATCAGCTTCTACCGTGATATCATCGGCCATAGGAATTTGACTGGCAAGATTAGCTTGTAGTTCACTAATTAAACCTTGTGCTACTAGTTGTTTGAGAATTTGAGTGGGAGCAGGATGTAAAAATTTTGCTGCTACCTCTTGACGGGAAATTTTAGCAATAACTTTATTTCGGATTTCAATTTCATTGGCTGAATTTAAACTCAATCCCGCAGCTCGATAATAAACTATGTTGTCAGTTAAATCTAAAAAGGCTGATGCTTCAACTACTTTCACATGGTGTTTTAGGTACAAATCTACGCTATGTCGTTCTATTGCTGGTTCACTAGGACTATGGAGTAAGTTAAAACCGTAAGGTTTTTTATTTAGGGAATGTTGAATTTTAGCAATGGCTTTTTCCACACGAGAGGGAGATAAACCACCTGCACCAAATACGCTTAAAATTCCCGCTCTCCCCAATGCAATTACCATTTCTTCTGATGCTATTCCCTGGGCCATTGCTCCAGTCATATAAGCATATTTTACACCATAAGACTTGAGAAAATTTTCATCCCCTAGTTGTGCAGTTGTTAGGGAAGGAACTGTCATTAACATTTCTAGCTGGGTGCTACCCCCAGATACACTTTCTTCATTGGTAATACCGATTTTATTTTCATGTCTGACTACATAACAAGGTTTTTCTAAGAGTCTCAACTTTGATTTGATTTCTTTTGCGTCGAATGCAACCGTATTAAAATCACCTTGCCATGGGCGATGGTTAATAAGATGATTAATAAATAAATTAGAAACTCTCAGATAATTATCTCGATTAATGTCTAGATTGATGATATTTTCTCTGACTAACATTGTGGAAAACCTTTGTTGTAAGTGATGTAAGTGATTGGGGAAACCTGCGAGCAGGAGAATATTGAGCTAATACTTCCCACCCACTCCTCCCCCTTGTTTGATATAGATCCTATTTAATTCTATTAGCTTGGTCAATTTTCCATTGATAAACCTCTATTTTTTGCCCAATCAAAGAACTCATTTGCTGGAATGCTACTTGCCGAGATTTTAATAAAAGGCTATGGGCTTGATTTATCATTGCATGATTCTGACTCAATTTTTTATACTGAGACTGCAAAGAATAGGGGAGAATAGACTTGAAGATTTTTGCCGACTTTGGTAAATTTACAGCATGATTCTTATCCCATTGGGTTGGTGAATAAGAATTGACCTGTTCTATATTAGTCAGACCATATAAAGGTGATAGGTCTAAGGAAACTTGATGACTAACTAATCTACCTAAAGCTCTCACAATTGAAGTGTGGTCTTCCACACCTCTTCTGTTTAAAGAGACAGCAAGATGTTCTTTTTCCTTCAGGGTTGAACTAATCCATCTTGAACAGTTACCACCAACCCCTACTTCGATAAATATTCTAATGTTGTCATCATAAACCCGGTTAATTAACCGAGGAAAATCCAGTTGGTAACAAAGATTTTTTGCTATGTTATTCCCAATAATTTCACTGTCTATGGTAAATGGTTCATAATTAGCACCAGAGTAAAAGGTTATCCCCGGAATATGTTGAATTGGCAAAGTGTTCATTTTCACTAGTTCTCCATACTGCGATCGCATGGGTGGACAATGAATGACATGATCAATGGGCGCAGGAAAAGCATCACACTGAAGTTTTTCAATCACCCTTTGACAGGCTTGTTTTTCTCCAGCAATGACTACTTCATCTGGTGTATTAATCAAAGTAATATAAACCCGATTTTCATCTTTGATTGCTTCTTTCACCTGAGAAACTGGACAAAGAACAATATAGTTACCCCAAAAATCTTGATTCTTGTTATTATCATCTAGGGGTAATGCCCAAGCTTGACGAACAGCATTTTTTGGTCCAGAAAGTTCGGTCTTAAATAGGGGGGAAGCATTTAAATAATCACTGGTTTTTTTAAAACTAGTCCAAATACCTTGCGCTAACATCATACTAGTTTCACCCAGACTATAACCAAAAGCACACTGAGGTTGGAGATGAAAATAGTTTTTAAAAATTGCGGTAATTAATCCAGCAAAGCCAACCTCCGATTCTAGCATGGCTACCGGGTCATCTATTAGTTGCTGTTCTATGGCTTCTAATTCTCTACTGGTCACCTTATTGATGGTGCGAGGATAAAGAATTTTTTCGATGTTAGCTACCCGTTCATACACATTATTAATTACTCGGTCATCGTAAATTTTAGGGAATAGTCGAAACAGACTTCTTCCTAATCCTATATAAGATGTAAATGAGCCAGAATAAACATAGGCTATTTTACCTTTTTTGGCCAGGGGATTAATTGTGAAATAACTACCTAGGGGAGTTTGCCAATCTTTTCCAGTAGCAAATGCACCTTTTATTCCTTCAATACCTCTGTCTATTTCTTGGATTAATTCTTCTAAATTTCTGCCGAGAATTGCGACAATATAGTTTTTTATGGCGTATGTATTTTGGGATCTTTGGTAATTTTGAAATTCTTGAAATGTTTGCCTTGCTAGGTGAGATAGAGAAGAATGATTTTGCTTTAGATAATCTTGCAATTTCATCATTTTTTCTAGCAGAGAGGACTGATTTTCACCACCTATGGGAAATAGATAATAAGGCATTTGGGCCAAATATTTACTACTCCGTTCTTGTTCACTGCTTGTTTCTGACAGAATTATATGTATATTCCTGTCAGTTTCTATGCTGTTAATAGCAGCTATTCTTTTAGAGGTGTTTATTTCTAAAAACCAGGGTTTGGATTGGGTGGCAAAATAAAAAGGAGTGTCATGCCAAATATCTAATTTCTTCACACCAGTCCATTGGGGAACAGCTGGGATATAACGATGATATAAACAAAGTGCAGTTTTAATCAAACTCATCATTCCTGATGCAATATGAGTGTCACCAATATTAGTCTTCACACTACCTAAAGCACAGGTTAAATTAGACTTTTGAGTTTTGTAAGCAGTGATTAAACCTTGAACTTCCGCATCATCTTGTTCCCCAATACTACTAGCATGAACTTCTATATAACCAATATCTTGAGCTGTAACTTCTGCTATCTCAAAAGCTGCTTGACAACAGCGGGTAACTGCTTGTGCTTGGTCTGGATACTGATCCACCATACTGACAGCATCAATTACTGCATAAATGTGAGAATTTTGTTGTTTGGCCGTTTCTTCCAGTTGCAAAATTATTGTTGCTATTCCTTCTCCTGACAAAGTCTTAGTAGCATTTTGGTCATAGCTGAGAGTCTGTTGACCTGTATGAGTCTCAAAATTTTCAGAATTTTTGTGATCCCAATCTATTGCTGCTATTAAAACAGCATTTACTTGATTTTTAGTGAGTAGTTTTTGTGCTAAATCTAATGCTGAAAAGACCGATTTTTCTTCAGCGAATGCTGGACTTGTTGCATTCCATAACTGGGAAATATAACTAGCCAATTTATTTTGGTGGTCACTTTGGAACCTACTCACCAATATCACTGCTATTTGAGTTTCTTGACTTAAGTTAGCAGTTTTGAGAGTATTCTCAGCCACCTTTAACATTAGTTTTTGTGGTGGTGATAAATTTTCTATCTGTGGTAAAGGAATTTTCCATGATGGCTCAAGATTATAGTTAATAGGTGTAAAATTCTGCTTTCCTTCATAAATACTACGTTCAAAACTATCTAGTTCCTGAGAACCACTCACTAGGCAATCTAACCCCACAATTGCCATTTTCTGAAATAGATTTTCTATTAACTCCTGCATGACAATTCTCCATTTTTAAATTTGACGAGTCTTACAAAGCCCAATTAAGTAGGGAGGCACAATTATTTGGTAGCGTAACCCGTGGTGTTGGGTTTCATACTTCAACCCAACCTACGTTCATCTTATATTTAATTCCACCCACCCACTTACCTTGACTGAATTTGCTTATTAGTAGCTATTGGGTAAGATTGTAGCTTTTGATGCCTTCATCTGATTATAAACTTGTCCTTTTTGATTGTGAGTAATTACATCAGCAACTACATAAGATTCGGTTTTGGATTTGATTTCACAAGTTACATAAAACGTTTCTCCAAAGGGAACGGGTGCAAATTGTTCAAAATTTTCAATTTCTGATGGTAAACAACCAACTTGATGAAAGTGTTGAGTCCAAATCCACAGAGAATGTATCTGCACATCTGCTATATAGGGGTTAAGAGTCTGTACTCTAAATTGTCCCTGTTGGTATAATGTGGGTTCGGGTAGTTCACATTTCATAGTCAGTTTACCGGGACTGATATTTAACACAGATTTTACCCCTTGAAAAGTATTACCATGAAATAAACTACCACCACCAGTTTGATATAGTAAGGAATTGCTCGCTAGGAATTGACCATCTTGGGTTAGGTTAAAAAGTTCATAGTTATCAGCTAAAGGAATTTGTCTTTTCAAAATTAGGTTGCTACTAAAATGATATCTGATTTTTCCATGGTTGGTAACACTACTAATTTTGCCCGCAAGCTGAATTTCTTGATTGTCAATTTTAGCAACTTCTTGAATTTCAAGAATATATTCATGGGGGGAATTTTGGTCAAAAACAATTCCTTTAAGGACTTTAAAGTTAGGACAGTGGAAAGTTTGGAAACCAGGATAGAGTTGTTCACAACTGCTAGATATCCAGGACAGTCCACAAGTTGCGGGAAGAACAGGATTACCCGCAATCACATGATCCTGTAAAAATGGGTTATAGTTTAACTTTAATTGACGGGTAATTTGATGGGTTTTTAGTTCACTAGACAAGGTAGAAGGAATATAGACTAAGGGACTACCAATTACTACTTGGGTCATAGTTGAATCACTATTTCTTAGTTGATCAACTAAGATACTACTACCCAGTTCTTGGGGAATGGTTTTAATTCCTCGTTGTGCAAATGCTGTCTGTAATTCTGGAGAAACCATACCACTATCCCAAGGACCCCAATTAATGGAAACTACATGACAATTAGGGTGTTTATGTTTAATTACATGAGCTGATTTGTTAAGAATTTCGTTGGCTATTGCATAGTCCGTCTGTCCAACATTACCATAAAATCCCACTACTGAAGAAAATAGGATTAAATATTCCAGTTGATTTGTTTCCACAATATTGAGTAGGTTTTGTAAACCCTGGACTTTGGCAGCATAAACTGTTTCAAAATCTTGAACCGTCTTTTTCTCAATTCTTTTATCTGCTAAGTTACCCGCACCATGAATGATTCCAGTAATAGTACCAAATTGGTCAATTATAGGTGTTAGCTTTTCTCTCAACATCATACCATCGGTGATATCAACACAGACATATTCTGCTTTTCCTCCTGCTTCAGTAATTGCTTTTAATGTATTGTGTATTTCTCTTTGGGAGGAAATAGTCTGATATTTTTTCTGCACCATTATGGGAGTGGGTTTTTCTCCCTTGGCGAGAAAATCTTCCATGATTTGCCGTTTCAGTTCATTTTCATCTTCATATCCTTCAGACCAAACAGGTTCAATTTCTGCACTAGAACGTCCTAAAAGAATAAACTTGCATTGGTATTCTTCAGCCAATTTGATTACACATTTGGCAGTAATTCCCTTAGCACCCCCACTAACTAAAAAAACCTGGTTTTTAGTAATATTTAATGAATCGGGAATGATGGATGATTTACCAGGTTCTGCTACTAAGGTAAACCTGTCTACTTTATTGTATCCTACCTCGGTAACTAATAAATTAGGATCTTGCAATTCAGCCAGAATATGTTTTACGGTTGTGTCCGCATCTAAATCAGGACTTAAATCCAGGGTACGACAAAATACTTCTGGCCATTCTTGATTTAAACTTTTAGTTAGTCCAAATAATCCTCCACTAATAGGACTAAAGTTGTGAGTTTTTGCCGTTCCTAATTCACCATCTAATCTCACAACTGCAAAAAAGCAAGCACGTTCTTTTTTAGCCAGTTGATTGAGATCTTCCTTCAGGTGTTTGGCAATTAAAAACACGTGCTGAACAATGGCTTTATCCATTCCCAAATTATTGTTGGAGTTAGGATGTAGATGAATAAAACCACCCACAGGACCAAACTTGGTGGTAAGTTCGGTCAAATGTTCTTGCAAAGTTTCTTCATGCCAATCGTTTAATCTGATTTGAGCAATCTCCTCCGATAGGTTTGACTCCAAGCATGGAAAGGTTAAAACAACAGTTTTACATCCTTTATCTGCGAGCTTAGCTACTAACCTATGGGTAACTTCTGAACCATCATTAGTAATTAAGACAAAGTGATTTTCTGGAATGGTTAAATCTAAACTGTCTGGTTGAGGAAGTGGTTTTAATTGCACTGGAAGGCGCAGGATTTTATCCCCTACTTCCGTGGTTGACATATCTGGTTTTTCTAATGGGGATAAATTCGACCTCTCCACAGTTTCAGCTTGATGGCGCATATACTCAGCAATTTCTCCCAGGGTCCGCAATTGTGCTAATTCTTCTGGGTTAGGTCTGGGTAGATCGGGGTAAAGTTCTAAAAGTCCTCCCAGAATTTCTACTCTTTTGATAGAGTCAATTCCTAAATCTGCTTCCATATCCATGGACAGGTCTAACATTTCTGCAGGATAACCTGTTTTATCACTCACAATAGTGAGCAAGATCTGACTTAAATTATCGGGAATGGTGATTGTTGGTTGATGGGATCTATCTAATGAATCTTCATGGGATAAAACCAAGAATTGTGGATGATTATCAAGTTCGGTAACAGGTGATGGGGTTTCTATGGTTGCTGTCTGTTCGTTGATTGCTTTTACAGGGATTTCTTGAGATAAGGGAGATTTTCCGCTCCCTACTGTCTCCTCTACGGGTTGATTTTCATACACCTGTGTAATTAAGTTGTTTATATACTCAGCAATTTGTTCCAGAGTTGCCAATTGCGCTAATTCTTCTGGGTTAGGTCTGGGTAGATCGGGGTAAAGTTCTAAAAGTCCTCCCAGAATTTCCACTCTTTTGATAGAGTCAATTCCTAAATCTGCTTCAATGTCCATTGACAAGTCCAACATTTCCACAGGATAACCCGTTTTATCACTGACAATATTGATCAGGGTGTCCCTCAGTTTTTCTTTATCAAGGTAGGTAGCTATGGGGAAACCAACTGTAATGTCAGGTAGATTATTCTGGGAATTATTTTCCGGTTCCAGAGGATAAATTAACTTTTGTGCTGGTGGGTCACTTTGTGCAACATGGGAAGATGGAAGATGAGGATACCCATTAGGAGATCCTACCTCGAACAAGCTATAGTGCTGCTCAAGTAATTGAAAGTAATTATTGGTATACTCCTGTTGATAATTGAGATATTTTTCATGAATACGAATAGTTTCAGCTTGATGGTCATGTAGTCGCATCATGCTACGTTCCGTACTAGAAATTGCTAACTGTTGTGTTTGGGCTTGATATTCATTAGTTTCTTCCTTAGCTAGGAACAAACACTGTTGCTGCATTAATTCGTAAAAGGTTTTATTGTACTCCATTTGATTTTGTAAAGACTGTTGATGTACCTGATTAATTTCACTTTGCTGTCGAGTAAATTCCGCTAATGATTGTTCTAAACTATCAAGAAGTCGATCATAGTTTTCCACGGGAATTTCCATCTTTGGTTCCACTATACTATGGTTTTTGACTTGAGAACTATTTTTTGAAGTGAGGATACTTGATGAGATTATTTCTGGATTTATCTGAGGATTTTTCTCCACTAATATTTTCTGTGGCTGAATTTGATAGTTATCTTCACTAACTGTTGACTTTTTGATAACTGGACCAGTTGCTAAAGCCTGGGCAAATGCTTTTTGTGATCTGTCATTGATATTGGTAGCATTCAATCTGATATTCAAAGTTTTTTGTTCATTTTTCTGGGAAGATGAAGAAATTTTAGCAGGAATCTGATAGGGATCTAAGTTTTTTAATGGTACACCAAAAACTCTCAATTTGGTAACAGCTTCCCGTAATAATAAATCACTATCCTGACGATAATTAGCATTTAATGCCACCGCAATATGAGGCTTGTCTATCAGGATTTCTTTAACTAAATTGGTAAGGACATTTTTCGGACCAACCTCAATAAAACAATTACCACCAGCCTGATATATATTCTCAATCTGCTGTTGAAATAACACCTGATTTAATAAATGTTCTTGGAGAATTTTTTGCATGGATGCAGGTTCATTAGGATATAATTTTCCTGTCACATTGCTATAAACCGGAATGCGAGGTGATTGAAAATTTACTTGTGCGATCGCATGGGCAAAGGGTTTTTGTGCATGGGAGACTAAGGGTGTGTGGAAAGCAGCGGAAACCCCTAATAAGAAACAGGAGAATCCCTTAGATTGCAGAACATTCTGTACTTGAGTAATTTCTGATTTATTCCCAGCTAGAACTATTTGCTGTTGGGAATTATAGTTAGCAATAGCAACTTGGGGAAAGTCTTTAATTAATTCCGTTACTTGGCTAATATTACCTTTTACTGCTAACATTCCTCCAGCATCCACTGCTGGGGGTGTGGACATTGCTTTTCCCCTAGCTTTGACCAGAAAGAAATAATCTTCTTCAGTTAATACACCTGCAGACCATAGAGCTGTTAACTCTCCAAAGCTATGTCCAGCAACAAAATCAACTTTCAATCCAGCTTGCTGCAATATTTTATATAATCCTGCACTTAATACTCCTATTGCTGGTTGTGCATATTCGGTTCTTTGCAGTTTTTCCAATTGTTCTTGTCGTTCCTGTGGAGTGAAAACTGGAGTGGGGAAGACCACTTGAGAAAGAGGTTCTAATCCCTCGCGGGAGAATAAATCATCCAGGTGAGAGTAGGTTTGTCGTAAACAAGGAAAGTTAATTACTAATTCTCTTCCCATTTCCAAATATTGGGAACCTTGTCCGGAAAATAAGGCCACTACTTTTCCGGTTGTTTCCATACCCTGTTGACGATAATAAATTCCTTTAGGATGTTCCCAGAACTCAACGGAAGGTTGATTTTTTAGCAAGTCAATAATGATAGCTAAATGGGCTATTGCTTGGCTTAAAGAGAGGATCGTGAATCCTACTCTAGCATGATCAGCAGGAATTATCAATTGTTCAGATTCGGCAATTATTCTTTGATAATGTTGTTCTTTATCTGTTGATTCCAACTGTTGATAAAGATGTTGACATTGGGATAATAATTCTGGTGTTGTGGGTGCGCTCAAGAAAATTGACTTAGCGCAATTATGTAATCTATATGATTGATGATGTTCCGATTCATATTCTTCCAAAACTACATGATAATTTGTACCTCCAAAACCAAAGGCGCTCACCCCAGCTCGTCTCGGTTGATTGCTAATCCATGGTCTAGTTTCCGTATTTAAATAAAAGGGAGAATTTTCAATATTCAGTTTGGGATGGGGTTGGGTAATGTTAATAGTTGGTGGTAACACCTTATGATGTAATGCCAAGGCGGTTTTAATTAAACTAGCAGCACCCGCAGCAGCTTTTGTGTGTCCAATTTGAGATTTAACCGTTCCTAAAGCTATGTGTTGTTTTAGAGAGTTATTATCACCAAACACCTGATTGATTGAAGTAAATTCCGTGGGGTCTCCTACCATAGTTCCCGTACCATGAGCTTCAATTAAACCCACAGTTTGGGGCGCAAAACCAGCATTTTCATAGGCCCGACGAATGGCTTTTACCTGTCCTTGGGAATGGGGAGCATAAATGCTTTTGTATTTACCATCACTGGAACTGCCAATACCCTTAACTACAGCATAAATGCGATCGCCATCTTTAACAGCATCTTCCAGACGTTTGAGTACCAACATTCCCACGCCCTCACCTAACATCATACCATCGGAATTCACATCGAATGGTCTAACTTTTTCACTGGGGGAAACTGCGGGAGTTTTACTAAAACACATATAGGCAAAAATGGAATTATCGGTATCAACCCCACCTGTAATCATCATATCAGCACGATGTGCAAGCAGTTCGCTGATTGCCATATTCAGTGCGCCCAGGGAACTGGCGCAAGCAGCATCAACTACACAATTAGTTCCGCCCAAATCAAGTCGGTTGGCAATTCTCCCGGAAATTACATTAGCCAACATTCCAGGGAACGCATTTTCCTCCCATTGTATGTAGGCACTTTTCAGTTTCTCAATTACTTTTTCAGTCTCATCATCAGAAAGTCCACAGTTTTTAAAAACTTTTTTCCAAACGGGATATTGTAATCGTGACCCCAAAGGTACTGCCAATTGTCTACCAATTGCCACACCTAATATTACCCCTGTGCGATCCCGATCAAACTGTTGAGACTCACCATAGCCAGCATCTTCCATAGCTGCTTTGGCGACGACTAAACCCAATAATTGAGAAATATCTGTCACTTCTAGAATATTTGGTGGTAAACCAAATTCCATAGGATTAAAATCAATATCGGGGATGAACCCACCTCTTTTACAGTAAGTTTTATCTGGTGCTTTAGGATTGGGATCATAATAGTCTTCCACGCTCCAACGGGAAGCAGGCACATCCGTAATGCAATCTATTTTATCCACTATTACCTGCCAATACTCCTGCAAGTTTTTTGACTGGGGAAATAGGGAAGCCATACCAATAATGGCAATTTGATTACTTTGATTACCACCATTATGATTTTGAGAATATTCCATGGTTTTTTTTCCTTTAATTAAGTTTAATAAATCCCGTTCACAATTGCTAACTTCATCCTGCAACTGTGCTAAATCTGACTCAAGTTTGGCGTGATTCATGGGGATATTTTGCTTTTTCAATTTACATGGGTTAAACTTACCCCAAACTTTAAAATCAAGTTTTTAGGATACAAGTAGTTCCTAATGTCAAGATAGATTATTTCTGAGTTTAATTTGGTAAAATGCTTTGCGGCCAAAGTGAGGATACATTCCAGAAACCCAAACAAAAAAATCCTATCCTCTTCCCTGTAACTTAGATAAATTAATTTGCCGCTGATTTATTCTGATATTAAACTTGCCAACAATATTTGACAACAGTTATGCAACTTAAATACAACTAAAAAAAGCAAAAGGGTTCTGACTCAAACTATAATTTTTGGATTAAGGTTTGGGATTGTGGAACAAAATAGTCAAGCGTTGCATCTATCTAAGGAAAGAGAATAATTTAAAATTTGTGATCAAACAAAGATCATCTAGATATTTGAGTAGTAAATAGTAATCAAAGTTAACTTGCCCACAAAACTTCACAAAATTAAGTATAGCATTTTGTTGCATAAGGCTTGAAATTGGACATTAATCAGTTTATTGTATTTGGTTGAATGATGTAAATGTAAATCCATCCCGTTGGTTTATCAGGTGGATAGATAGGGAACCAAGCGACCAGATAAATTCACACCAAATTGATCCCTAATCCAGGTTGCCAATTCGTCAGTTTATCCACCCTTAACTATGGAGGATTACAAATAAAAATCATGCAATTGTTGGTGTTTGTATATTGACAAATGCAAAATGCTAATTAAAATAAACTATAAGGGCTTGCTGGCATGAGACTATCTGAACTAGATCCACTCATACCGCTAAATGAGTTGAGAGAAGAACTGCTGAAATTACCAAAAGGCTACTCTTTTTACGAGGATGAATTGGTAGGATTTCTATCAAAACGTAGATGGCCTGACACG
Organism: Cylindrospermopsis raciborskii Cr2010; assembly: GCF_003367075.2. Lineage (NCBI taxonomy): Bacteria > Bacillati > Cyanobacteriota > Cyanophyceae > Nostocales > Aphanizomenonaceae > Cylindrospermopsis > Cylindrospermopsis raciborskii. The sequence continues at coordinate 3,353,365 of NZ_CP065936.1, read as the reverse complement.
GAACGTCGAATTGATAGAACCACATTTTGGCGGTGGCGTAATGACAATGGAATTGAACATCAAAAGGTATTCAGTCGCTTGGATGTTCTCAAATTGTGTCAAATTTGTGATCACTATCGTGTTGACGGAACTCGCAATGAATACCTGGCAATTATGAAAAAGAAAAAGGAACTAATGCTCAACAAATAATTGGAACTGATTCAAATTCTAGGTGGATATAGCTAAGGAATAGATGAAAATACATCCTCCTAGCTATATCTTGAAACTCTATCTTGTTAAATAAAATTCACCATATCAATTGCAGTTATCAAAAGAATGCTATCTACCGCCGTATCATAAGTAGCTTGTCTCAAACCACAAGGTTAAAAGGTGCTCAATGGCCATTAAAAAACCTGATTTAAGGGATAGTAAACGGATAACTAAAGGCATAATTATGGTAGACAAAGAAAAGCATTTACTTGTCAATTTTAGAAGTTGGTTGTTAATTAGTTTAGCGACTACCACATTTATATCTACCCTACTCATATCTTTTCAAAGTATTTCAAATTTCCAGACTAAATCCCAATCCAAGGTGGCAATTCCTATTAATAGTCCCAGTCCAATAATTACTGGTGTTGCTGCTTTAGGAAGACTAGAACCCCAAGGGGAAATAATTCGGTTATCTGCTCCTAATTCCTTGGGAGGAGGTATAAGAATAGCAAAACTTCTAGTCAAAAAAGGCGATAAAATTCGCCAAGGTCAATTAATTGCCTTTTTAGACAGTTACAGTCCTAATCTTGCAGCTTTAGAAAAGGCTAACAGACAAGTAGAAGTAGCAAAAGCAAATCTAGAAAAAGTAGAAGCTGGAGCAAAACAGGGAGATATTTATGCCCAAAAAGCCACCATTGGGCGATTGGAAGCAGAATTGCGTGGTGAAACATCAGCACAAAAATCCATAATTGCTAGATTGCAAGCTGAATTAAATAATGCACAAAGAGAAAATCAGAGATATGAAGATTTATATGAAAATGGAGCAATTTCTGCTTCAAATGCAGAGAGTAAACGTCTAAGAAGAGACACTCTACAGCAACAAATAAATGAAGCAAAAGCAGCACTAAATAGAACTCAAGAAACTTTGCAAAAACAAATAAATGAAGCTCAAGCAAGACTCAACAGTATTGTAGAAATTCGTCCCACCGATATACAACTAGCAAAAGCAGATCTGGCGAGCGCAAAAGCTTCAGTTACCCAAGCTCAAGCAGAATTAGATTTAAGTATAATTCGTTCACCGATTGATGGACAAGTTTTAAAAATTAATGCTTGGCCAGGAGAAATAATTAGTAGTCAAGGTATTGCTGAATTAGGGAGAACCCAGCAAATGTATGTGGTAGCAGAAGTTTATGAAACTGATGTTAAAAAAGTAAAATTAGGACAATCTGTAGACATTACTGCTGATGCTTTTCCAGGGAAAATTCAAGGAACAGTTACAGATATTGGATTGCAAGTTAATCAGCAAAATATTTTTAATAATAGTCCTGGTGCTGATACAGACAACAAAATAGTTGATGTCAAAATTCGGATCAACAATCCTAAAGACAACCAAAGGGTTGCAGATTTAACTAACCTACAGGTTCAGGTATGGATCAACATGTAATAGTTAAAAGTTAGGAGTCAATTCACATAAAAACTTAAATTAAGAGGTCTTCAAAATGATCCTAAATATTCCTCTGGCTTGGCTACAACTGGCTAAACAAAAAGTTCGGTTTCTTGTAGCTCTAGCAGGAATTTCCTTTGTTGCTGTTTTAATGTTTATGCAAATTGGGTTTCAAGATGCACTGTATGCTAGTGCCACACAATTGCATAAGAATATCGAAGGAGATTTATTTTTGATTAGTGCTCAATATAAATCCTTAACTTCTAACCAAAGTTTTCCTCGCAGTCGTTTATATCAAACCCTGGGTTTTAAGGATGTAGAGTCAGTTGATCCCCTATATGTACAGTTTGCTAAGTTAAAAAATCCGGTAACTGGGCGGAAATATCCCATTTATGTGCTGGGATTTGATCCGGTTAAATCAATATTTAAGTTGCCAGAAATACAACAAGATTTTAAATTACTCCAAATACCAGATCAGGTATTTTTTGACCGTGCTGCTCGTCCTGAGTTTGGTCCAATTGCCCAACACTATAGCCAAAATAAACCTGTCAGCATGGAGATATTCAGTTATCTGGGGTTAATAGGTTATAAAGTTAGGGTAAGTGGTTTATTTAGTCTTGGTCCATCTTTTGGGGTTGATGGGAATTTAATTGTCAGCGATTCTACTTTCATGCGAGTTTTTCGAGAGCGCAATGCCAATCAAATAGATATAGGGTTAATTCATCTAAGACCTGGTGCTGATTCCCAAAGGGTATTAGGTGAACTATCAGCTAACTTACCCGAAGATGTGATGGTTATGAACCGTCATGACTTCATCGAATTTGAAAAAAATTATTGGACTTTAAGAACACCTATCGGTTTTGTATTTAACTTGATGGTAATTATGGGTTTTGTGGTTGGTGTCATAGTTGTTTACCAAATTCTTTATAGTAATATATCCAGCCATTTGATTGAATTTGCTACCCTCAAAGCCATGGGATTTAAAAACAAATATCTCCTCAGAGTTGTTTTTCAACAGGCTCTAATTTTAGCAGGTTTGGGATACATTCCTGGATTTGCTATCTCTTTAGGACTTTACGACATAGCCAAAAATGCTACCCAATTACCCATTGTCATGGATGGTGATAAAGCATTTATTGTATTTATCTCTGCTGTGGTTATGTGTTTAACTTCAGGTTTTTTCTCCACTAACAAACTACGAAAGTTAGATCCGGCTGATATTTTTTAAAAACATTAACATCTCTCACAGTTGTCTAAAGTTGTTTCCCAAGTCGGAGGAAATATGAAAAGTTCAAACCCCATCATAGAAATTGAGGGCTTAAATCAGTATTTTGGTAAACCCAAATTAAAGAACCAGATATTATTTGACATTAATTTAAGAATTGACGCTGGTGAAATTGTGATTATGACAGGTCCTTCCGGATCGGGAAAGACCACCCTACTAACCTTGATTGGTGGTTTACGTTCTGTTCAAGAAGGAAGTTTAAAATTTCTGGGAGAGGAATTATGTGGAGTTAGAAACGGGAAGTTAGTCCAAGTACGTCGTCAAATAGGTTATATTTTTCAAGGACATAATTTGTTAGACTTTTTAACAGCTAGAGAAAATGTACAAATGTCTTTGGAATTACAGACCCATATTCCTCAAGGTCAAGCTAGAATGCAATCCCAATCCATCCTTGAGTCCGTAAAATTAGGTAACAGGATTAATTATTATCCTGAGGATCTGTCGGGAGGACAAAAACAAAGAGTTGCTATTGCACGTGCTTTAGTTAGTCACCCTAAATTAGTTTTAGCAGACGAACCTACAGCAGCTTTAGATAGTAAATCCGGTCGAGATGTGGTCAATATCATGCAGGAATTAGCCAGAGAACAAAACTGTGCCATTTTAATTGTCACCCATGATAATCGTATTTTGGATATTGCCGATCGCATTATTCAAATGGAAGATGGTAAACTTACTCAGCTTGATAATTAGGTGTTGGAGGATTCAAGAGAGATTTCTCTAGCAGAGTTGAGATCTAAAAACAAGCTGGCCTGTGGTTGACGACGTAAGATTGAAGCTGGACATTTGGAAGAAATATCCCCATATAATACCTCTTTGACTATTTTGGCTTTGCGGGTTTCTGGTGCTAAACACATTATCTTTTTGGCTGTGCAAATCAGTGGAATTAAATATAAGATGAACGTAGGACAGGTTTCATAGTTCAACCCATCCTACAAGTAATTGTGCCTCCCTACTTATGCGATCGCACGAATGTCAAAGATATATAAAAATCAACTATGAATAAATGGTTCAACACAGCAGGTCCATGTAAATCAGATATTCACTACATGTTACCTCCTACGGAACGCCTTCCTAAAGTGCGTACTCTAATTGATAGACAAAATTACTTTGTTATTCATGCTCCTCGTCAGGTGGGTAAAACTACTGCTATGTTGGCCTTAGCCCAAGAATTAACCGAAGGTGGAAAATATACTGCTGTTATGCTTTCTGCTGAAGTAGGTGCTGCGTTCCCTCATGATCCTGTAGCAGCGCAGGTAGCTATTTTAACCGAATGGCAACAATCCATTTGTTTTCGTCTACCATCAGAACTACAACCCACCCGATGGCCTGCTGTTGATAACAGCTCACAATTAAGCATATTCTTAAGTAATTGGGCAGTAACCTCTCCTCGTCCCTTAGTGTTTTTTTTAGATGAAATCGATGCACTAAGCGATGAAACCTTAATTTCCATCCTCCGTCAACTGCGCTCAGGTTATCCTAACCGCCCTCAGGGATTTCCCCATTCTTTAGGTTTAATTGGTATGCGAGATATACGGGACTATAAAGTTAAATCCGGTGGGGGCGATCGCCTGAATACGGCAAGTCCTTTTAATATTAAGGTGGAGTCTTTAACTATGGGTAACTTCACTTTTACAGATGTAAAGACTCTTTATGAACAACATACAACAGCTACAGGACAGGTTTTCACACCAGAAGCTCTGGAATATTCCTTTTATTTAACCGATGGACAACCATGGTTGGTTAATGCTTTAGCTCGTCAAGCTACGGAAGATGTGGTGAAGGACATTAACCAACCCATTACCGTTGAAGTTATAGAAGAAGCCAAGGAAATTCTGATTCAGCGACAAGACACCCATTTGGATAGTCTTGCGGAAAGACTGCGGGAACCCAGAGTCAGAACTATTATAGAGCCAATTTTAGCTGGGGAGGAATTACCAGATGTTCCATCAGATGATATTCGCTACGTTCTGGATTTAGGACTTTGTCAGGATAAAAATGATCAGGGGTTAGAAATTGCCAATCCCATCTATCGGGAAGTTATTCCCAGAGTGCTAACATATACTACTCGTTCTTCCATAGGGGTGATAGAACCCAACTGGCTTAGTGATCAAGGCGAATTATTGCCTGATAAATTATTACAAGTATTTTTGGAATTTTGGCGACAACACGGAGAACCCTTACTGAAAAGCACCCCCTATCCAGAAATTGCTCCCCATTTAGTGCTAATGGCTTTTTTACACCGGGTGGTTAATGGTGGTGGTAGGTTAGAACGGGAATATGCTATTGGTTCGGGAAGAATGGATATTTGTTTACGTTATGGTAAAGTGGTAATGGGGATAGAACTGAAAGTTTGGCATCCAAAACGAAAAGACCCTCTCAGTCAAGGACTGAAACAATTGGATAAGTACCTTGCTGGACTAAACCTGGAAACTGGATGGCTAGTCATTTTCGATCGCCGTCCTAACCTACCTCCTATAGGCGATCGCACAACTACTCAAGAAGTAGTTAGTCCTGCTGGGAGGTGTATTACTGTCATTCGTGGTTAATTCGAGGAGTGAACAGACGTATTAACACCATAACTCCACCCCAGATATATACCTTTAATTGCCTGCTTAATATAATCTAATAGAATGTGATTATTCAGATTGTGACTGAATTTTAAGCGTAATATTCTGAGTAAACAGCGATAAATTAACAATGAACTCAAACGTAATATAAATATCCAGGATGGCATTTTATTATAGCCATGCTTTAAAGCGAAATAAGTCGTATTTTTTGCCAATGAGTACCAACAGGTCAGATGCTTTTGATCATAACGGTTATGGCTGGGTTGAGGATAATGATGTACAATTGTATCGCAGTAGTGAATTTCATAACCAGCTTGAATTAATCGTAAGCAAACATCAGTTTCATCCAAAAAATAGTCAAAAAACTCATCATAACCGTTGATTTTTTCCAGCAGTTCTTTACGGTAGGATGAATTTGTTCCCATCATTCCATTGTACCAAAAACCCTGGGATTGATTATGGTTGGGCACCTTTCCTAAACGAATGGGAATAGTATGACTCATAACATTAGTAATACCCTGATAATATTGCCAAGGAAGATCGGCTTTAGTCATATCTTTTACACTCCCACCGACTCCAGCACATTTATCGCCTTTTAAAGTATATGTAGTAAGTAACTTATCTAACCAATCTCTTTGGGGAATTGCGTCATCATCAATAAAAGCAACTATTTTGCCAGATGATTTTTGTGTGCCCATATTTCTAGAGACGCTGATGTTTTTGACAGAGGAGCGGAATATTTGAATGGGAAAATCCAAATCCATTTTCAGGTCATCCACCATTTTTCGGGTACTTTCATCATCAGAGGAGTCTATAATAATAACTTCAAAATATCGATAATTAATCTGATTTAACGACTTGAGAGTTTTTTCCAAAGAACAACAACGGTTGAGAGTGCAAATAACTATAGATACTAATTCTGGACTTGACATAATTATCCCTCATGACAGATTAACTATAAATAGTTGAAATTATCAACAACAATTTTTTTACCTTATTTACCCAAAAGGGGTGAAGTAGATTTGAGATAACCAGCTTATTAAAAGATTTGTCAGATTTTTTAAGCAAGTGAGTCATCCGTAGGTATATTTTTAAAAACCCATACACTACTCCGAGACTATCCAATATAATTTGGGTGAAACTAATTTGGGACATAACATAACCGTTACCAGTAAAGAAATAAAGCTTTCTAGACAGATGAAGATAATAAAAATTTGGTTTCCAGTAGCTGACAATTGCTAAGTCTACGGGTTTAGAAAAACAAGATATAAATGATAAATAAGCCCAAGCCCATAACTTATTATATTTGTTAGGTGGATACCAGAGAGTAAATTTTTGCTCTTGCTTAACATCTAAAAAATCGCAAATATGTTGATAGATAGAATCTTGTATTAATACCTGTCCATTATGAGGTAAAATTTCTCCTAAAGTAAAACTTGATAACAAATTGGGCATTTCACCTTGAATGAGGTTCAGGAAGTCCGTCATAGCTTGCAAATGAATTAATGCCCAAAAATGGCGTCCAGTTAAGGAATAATAAACCAACTTAGGAAATAATATTCTCAAGCGTCTTAATAAGAGATCTGGTCTGTGTTTGTGCCAACAATAGAGGAGATTGCGTTCATCATAATAACTAATCCAAGGACGCTGTTTAAAATCCGGTGAACAGTGCCAAATAATCGATGCGGGATGAGCAGCAATCACCCAACCAAATTGTTTAGCTCTCAAACACCATTCTACGTCATCAAAGTGTAAAAAATAGTTTTCAAAAACGCCTATTTGGTGAATAATTTCCCTTCTGAATAATAGTGAAGCAGCAGCACAAATATCTACAGTGAGATAATTCTTACTGTTTAAAATTTCTGCTGGAGATTGAACCGGTGAATTACCTAAATAGGTTTGCAAGTGAGCTTTGGGTTCGTGAATATAACTCCCTATTTCTTGAATAATATCTGGATTATCTAACTTCCTAATTTGAGATCCTACCAACCCCACTTCCGCATATCTGTTTAAAGTTTCCACTAAAGGGACTAAAGCATAAGGATCTAACCGTACATCATTATCAAGTAACCAAATGTATTGATAATCAAGGTTACTGACAAAATTCATCCCTTGAGAAAAACCACCAGAACCACCAAGGTTTTTTCCGGTTTGTAAAACTTTGATATGTGGATAATGGAGTTCAAGATAATTCTGGGTTCCATCCTGTGAAGCATTATCAACCACAAAAATATCCAAAGATATGTTCTGTAAATCTAGACTTTCTATGTCTTTAATTACCGCACAAACATCCTTACGTTTGTTCCATGTGACAATAATAGCAGCGACTTTAGTGATTTTCATAAATCATAGACTAAGGTAAGTTGGCGTTAAAAGACCAAACTATGTAAAGATAAATAGGATAAGTGGGTGAGTGGAATTAAACATGAACGTAGGTTGGGTTGAGGAACGAAACCCAACGCCCTCATGGGGATCCTACAAATAATTGTGCCTCCCTACTTAAATAACGGAATAAATTACAAATTTGCTCTTGATCATGTATTAAAATCTATAATTCCAATACCCATCCATTCTTCAGCAATATGACTAATTTCCCAAATAGAAGCTGAGTGACAATAGGATAATTTAAGATCATTCCAACATCGTCTTGTACCACCATCTAGGTAATCATATTCCGTAGCATTAATATCATGAAAAGCACAGAATTTAGCATGACGTCCCACATTCATAAAATCTCTTTTCATGCCATGATAGGAATGGTCTCCATCGATATAAACCAGATCAAATTTCTTGCCAATAAAGTCAGCAGATGTAGCAGGAATAGCTTTTTCTAGGGGTAAAATAGATGAAAAATATTGCCAATCTCTAAAGTTATCCTCTATATCAACACAGATATAATGAAAATCTTTGTTGAATTTAGACAACACAGCGCAGCATAAAACAGAGAATCCTCCATACATCACTCCCACTTCTAAAAATGATTGGGGTTGTTTTTGAATAGAGAAAATTAAAAAGTCAGCTAATTCTGTAGGAATTTGTAATGGTCCATAATCAGAAGCATTAAGATATTGTTGATAAGGAGCGTAAAGATTCCATCCTTGGTATGCACAACCATAATCTCTGATTTTATCTAATAAAAAACCTCGGTTGTTTACTTCTGTTTTATCAGCTAATAAAATAGAATTAATAACCATTCTACCCTTATTAAAATCATATTCAATTGCTTGTTTACGCATGATATCTATGAGAGTGGCACCATCCCATAAATTCTGGCTTTGTATTTGAGCGTTAATTCTAGTTTCCATGAGAGATTTTACCTGTAATAAGAGGATAATAAGAAAGTTGACTAATGCGGTTTTCAAAAACTGTGAGAGCAGCAGCAACCACCTGATCCATGTTGTAATATTGGTACTGTGCTAACCTACCAACAAAAGTTACTGATGCCAGTTTATCTGCAGCAGTTTTATATTGTTCAAATAAATCACGATTTTCTGGACGAGGTATGGGATAATATGGGTCTCCCTCCGATTGGGGATATTCATAATAAATGGTGGTTTTCGGGTGTTTTTGTCCCGTGATATGTTTAGATTCTACTATTCTTGTAAAGTCATAATCATTGGGATAATTGACAACAGCAACAGGTTGAAAATATTCAACATCGTGAGTTTCAAATTCAAAGCGTAAGGAACGATAGGGAAGTTGACCAAATTTGTAATCGAAAAACTGATCAATTGGTCCTGTATAAATTAAATGGTCAAATTTTAACCACTTTTCCACATCTTGAAAGCTTGTATTGAGCATAATCTTAATATTGGGATGTGCCAACATATTTTCAAACATTTTTGTATAACCATGTAGTGGCATTAACTGATATTTATCGCCAAAATAACGGTTATCTTTATTTGTTCTCACGGGGATACGAGCGCACACAGAAGCATCTAATTGGTGAGGCCATAAATTCCATTGTTTATAAGTATAGTTTTTAAAAAACTTCTCATATAAATCATTTCCGACCTTACTGATTACAGCTTGTTCTGAATTTTCAATTCTGTCATATTTTTGCTTAATTTGTTCATAAAAATCTGCAACTTCTTCATTATTAAGATTTAAACCATACATTTTGTTGATTGTATTTAAGTTAATAGGAATTGGATATAAATCACCATCAACTCTGGCTAAAACTTGATGTTGATAAACTCGCCATTGAGTAAATTGGGAAAGGTAATCAATGATTTTTTTACTATTGGTATGAAAAATATGCGCTCCATATTTATGAATTAATACCCCCGCATTATCATAACAATCAAAAGCATTACCACCAATATGATGACGAGTATCAATTACCAAAACTTTACGATCCAGCTGTGTAGCTATACAATTTGCTAGAGTGCAACCAGCAAAACCAGCTCCAACAATCAGAAAATCAAACATTCTGTCATACATAATTTATTCTCCATATTTAGATGACTGTGGGGCTATTTCTAGATAAGTTTCCCAGAAATTAGGACTGGTAAATTTAGTAAATGAGTCTATATATTGCCGTTTAGTTCTTTCTAGTTGAATCATCATTAATAATGCCAACCACAAAGCCGATATAAAAATTCTAAAAAATTCTCTCCGGCAAAATTTAACTATGAATCCTTCCTGTGTTGTTAAGTTGTAATATAAAACTTTTTTCACCCTAAAGGTATTTAAGGGTCTACCATTATTAGATGGCACAATACTATATCCCTTATCGCTCAATGTGTCATCCTCAAAAAATAACCAATCGGGTAAAAGATGACCATTAAGGGTTAAAAGTCTCCAAAACCTATGTAATTTACTTTCGGTCTTTTCTACACTTTCCCAATATTTTTTATACACAAAGCATAGGTCTGGATTTCTACTGGTTTTTTCCTCAGATTGACAGACTTGTTTATGCTTTTCTTCGGGATGGTTAGCAACTAAAGCATGGGGACCTTTGAGGAAATCTACGGTGGCTTTGATAATACTTTTTGCTGTTTCATATCTATAGCAAAATAGTTCCCTTAACAAGGGTTTTAAAAACCATTTGATTGCTTTTATTCTACTAAATTCTTGTTCAAAATATAGACTATGGTAAATCATACTATTTCGGAAATAGTAATATTCAATAGATGGATTTTTTTTATTTTCAAATGGTTCATGCCATACACTTATACCATTTAAAATGATGATTTTTTTACCAATTCTTCGACAAAATTCTACATCGTCTACCTTGATAAAAAATGGATATGGTAGTCCATGCTCTTTGATTATGTGAACCGGAAAACAAAAAAACCACCAACCACTGTAATCAATATACTCATCTACTTCATTGAACAAGGTATCTTTTAATTTCCTTAAGTCCATATTCTGCTTGACGGGTACAAAACCTTGACTTCTGTTCCAGTATGCTCCTTTTTCATGCTGTATATATTTCTTATCTAGTCTTAACATACTACTGCCAAGACAAATTTCTTTTGCATATTTTCCATGGCATAAACTCAAGAAAACCCAGACTCTGTTAAAAATTTCTGGGTGAAAGAGAATGTCATCATCCATCAGCAGAATATGAGAGAACTGATTTGAATTTTCAATTACTTCCAGCATTCCTCTGGCAAAACCACCACTCCCTCCTGCATTTTTATTAGGTATAAGGTGAATTTTTAGGTTATTATTGATATCTTTAATATCTTCTATATTTAATGTTCTACCATTATCAATGATCCATACTTCTAATTGATTTCTATATTGGGGATTTTCTGAGAGATGTGATCCTAATAATTGAATATTTTTCTGAATATACTTTTCTCTTTTGTAAGTACAAATTACCAGTGCTATTTTTACCTGTTGCTTGGGTTGCTCGGAAGTTGAAAAGTGACCGTGACTAATCTGACACATTTCTAGAGCCAGGATTTCTAAATATATCATTCCCGTATAGGATGATATATCCAGATTTTTAAAAACTAGGATTTCCTCCAATTCCTTGGTTGTGTTACTCTTGATTATTTTTTGTGCCAAGAGGGTTTTAGTTTCACCTAATCTGTCAATGTTATAAAGACTCACTTTGCCAGTACCTTGAAACTTTAAACTGACATTTATATCTACTAAACTAGTATATTCTCGCCAATTATCCACATAAAAACCATTAAAATATGTGTCTAAACTAACAAGATTACCCGGTTTTAACTCCAGGATTTGATGCTCATAGTTAAAGATTACCTGGTCATTATTCCTAAAAAATAATTCTTCAACTGTACAAATAGTAGTTGTGGGAAAAATAATATTTTGCAGATGATGGTTCTCTATTTTCTGGCGAGGAATCTGATGGAGAGAGGGCAATTCCAGTTGATTAACCATAAATTTTTTGTTCTTTATCTAAAGGATAAACACATCCTTGTGAATATCCTGTTTGTACTGTTATGGCAAATCAATAATCAAGATGCAAACCGAATAAACACTTAATTAAAAAGTCAATATTATGTATTAATCGTAATCTTTAACCATTTTTGACTCTAGTTTTCCATCATAGTGTTGAAGTACATTAATTCCCCAATTAAGTCTGTGGGGGAGACCGGGAATCAATTCCCGATCTAAAAGCGCAGTCTTATCGCAGGTCATTGTAGGTTGGGTTGAGGAACGAAACCCAACAAACCCACGGGATATATTGAGTTTTCTCTACCTAACCGGGGTGCTTGGCGATCTCCCATTAGGGAGTGCCAGATTCTGGCATTTTTCATTTATGCTTGACAAGTCGAAAGATTTTACAAAAATTATTAATTATTTTCTATAAACTACTTGCATGTCTGTTCAAATAGTTTTATAATTAGGAAAAAGTAAGGTGATCTCTATTTCTTGGCGGAAACCTCTGATCACCTTACACCCCAACATGGAGGCACATAAATTATGGCACACACCAGAAACTTTATCAGCAATGTTGATGACTCTAGGGTGGTTTCACAAGCTGGTCACCGGGAACCGCTAAAACACCTATTGATTGGCTCGAAAAAGGCGGTTATTAGTACGATTCACTATCTACACGTGCTTGGTTATGCCAATGCAACTGATTGGAGTGATCTCACGCCAACTGGTAACCCTGGGGAGGTTATGAGTATTCTGGTAAGACATATTGTGATTAATTAGTTTCCTCGCTAACTCGTGGGTCTTCCCATGAGTTACAATCCTCCTGTACCAGTTAAATAAGACTGAACAGCATGCTGTCCATCACCCATATATTTTATCTGTCCATGATCTAACCAAATTATTCTTTGACAAGAATGTTTAACAAACTCTAAATCATGGGAGACCACTAAAACTGTTGCATCCGCATTCCAAAATCTTTCAATCCGCTGTTGACATTTATGCTTAAATCTTTCATCTCCCACAGATAAGACTTCATCTAAAATTAAAATGTCTGGTTGTACATCCGTAGCAATAGCAAAACCCAACCTTGCTACCATCCCAGAGGACAATCCTTTAACGGGAACTAAAGCATAATCTTGCAATTCGGCAAATTCTAAAATTGAATATGCTCTTGCTTTCATCTCCGATCTAGAAAATCCTAATAATACTCCGTAAAGTACAATATTATCCATAACGGAAATATCAGGATCAAAACCCGCGCCTAATTCGATTAAAGGTGCTATTTTGCCATTGATACGTACCTTGCCCTGGGTGGGTCGCAAAATGCCACAAATGATTTTTAAAAGTGTTGATTTCCCAGAACCATTAGCACCAATAATTCCAATTTTCTCCCCTTGTTTTACAACTAAATTTATATTATCTAAAACTAATTTTTTCACGGGTTTACGATATTTACCTTCCACAATGGAAAGTAGGGTTCTTTTTAAATCGTAGGAAAACTCTTCTTGTGTTCTTCTCCACAGGGAAACTTGGTTAAGCTGAATTACTTCCATTACAATAAGTACATAAATTGATTTCACCTAGCTGGAAGATAAATCCACGCCAGGGATGACATAATCATATCCTAAAGACCCACTAATTCTCCTGGGGGAAATCATCCCAAAGACTAGTAATCTCTCGCAAACTTTGATGATTGCCATTACCCAATATCAGATGGTCTAATATGGGAATATTTAACAGCTGTGCGCCTGATAGCAATTGTCTGGTCAAGTCTATATCTGCTTGGCTAGGCTCTAAATTACCCGAAGGATGATTATGGGCAATGATCATACGTGTTGCACCGTGTCGAATTACCTCTCGAAAAATGTCCCGGGGAGACGCTAAGGTTTCAGTTGCAGTACCAATGGTAATTATTTTCGTTCCTAAAAACCGATTTTTCACGTCTAATAGTAAAACTGCAAATTTTTCTTGACTTTGCCACATTAAGTCTTGACTCAGGGTAGCCGCAGCTGCTATGGGACTGTCAATAATCGCTCCCTCCGCAGGACGAGATAGAAAAACTCTTTTTCCTAGTTCCACCGCAGCTAGAATCGATGTGGCCTTTGCAGATCCCACACCGTGAATTTCAGTCAACTGAGCAGGGGTAGCATCCCGCAAAGCAGCTAGGGGATCCCCTTGATCTTTTCCCAGTTCTTGTAGTATGTGTTGACCCAAACCTACGGCGGATAGTTTACCAGGACCTTGTCCTGTTCCTAGTAGAATGGCAATCAGTTCCGCAGTAGCTAAAACCTTCGCCCCATGGGTAATTAGTCTTTCCCTCGGACGCTCATTTTCTGGTAGGTCACTTATTCTCAGACAATAGGTCATATCAGTGATTGTACGGTTGTGTGACAAAAACTTAGGGCTATTTTACAACCTACTAACCCAAAATATCCATCGTCAGATTTTCTAGGGCTAATCAATCAAATTTGCATCTCCTCTACTTGGATTATACGTAATAGTATGGACAAGACTTAATTTACAACGTCTTGATACACTATTTCTTGAAACTGGATGATATCTTTTTGCGGGTCTGCAAGAGCTACCTTGACTAATACCCTTTCACCTAATTTTACAGAGCGCTTAAACATCATTGGTAGTTGTAAACCTAGATCCTCAAATAAAATCAATGCCAGATTACTATCTTCCCTTAACCACATCAAAACTATCACCTCCCATACTTGTTCTAGATGACGACGTAGGTATTCTAAGGCGTAGTATCTGTTGGTTTGCCGTTCTACCATGGTTAATTCTTGGGTGGTATTGCTCACAGTCATCATCACCTCTCTGATTTGTTCAGCAGAAAAAGGTGGTTCTTCACCCCTTAAATGGGCTTTGAGTTGAAAGTGGGTGAGTAAGTCGCTGTAACGACGAATAGGGGAAGTAGCCTGAGTATAAGTGTCTAGTCCTAAACCTGCATGACGTAGGGGGGTTGTGCTCATCTCGCTTTTTGGCATACATCGACGTAGAGCGCAAAATCTCACAAACCCTGGAGGGAGTTGCAGTAATTCCTCTTCCGGTGGTAGTTCCGGTTGGGGTTGACCACGAAAGGGTAGGGGAATATTATGGCTTTTAGCATAACGTGCTGCTACTTCTCCCGCTAAAATCATCATTTCCGCCACTAATTGTCGAGATGGGGACTCATCCAATATGTCTATGCTGATCTCATCATTTTTGACTTTGATCATCGCTTCTGGCATAGTAATACTGATTGCTCCCTGGTTGTTCCTCCAGGTTTTCCTTTTCTGTGCTAAACCGGCGATCGCTTGAATTTCTGGTTCTGCTTGCACTGCCAAATCTAGCATTTCATCTACATCTTCGTAGGTCAGGCGATAGGTAGGTTTAATTAAGCAGGGATGAATACTATACTCTGCAACCCCACCACTATCATCTAGAATTACGCTGAAGCTGAGGGAACAACAAAGCCTTCCCTGTATCAGACTCATGGGACCTGTGGCCAACACTTCTGGAAACATGGGGATCATTCCTGTGGGTAGGTAAACCGTACTACCCCGTCTCCTGGCCTCTAGATCTAGCTCGTCTTCTGGTATTAACCACCGGGTGGGATCAGCAATATGTATCCAGACCCGTTGTCTTCCATCCTCCAGCAATTCACAACTTAAACCATCATCTATTTCTGTAGTGCTTTCATCATCAATAGTGTAGACTTTAAGATGCTTGAGGTCTAACCGGTTAACATCTAAATCCGCTGGTGGGGAATCCAAAATTTCTTGCGCCACTTCTAATATTTTGCTAGGGAACTGAATGGGAATTGAGGAACGACGCAGGAATAGGTTTTCATGGGGACTCCACCACCCTAGGTCGACCAGTAATTGCAAAGCTGCTGGGGGAGTTGCAGAACGTCCCAGCATATTCATAGTTTCTAATACGGAACCTGGAGGTGGATAGTTACGCACCAAAGATTCCGAATTTACCCCCATACGTATAATATCGGCTACTAAAGTAGCATATTTTTCCAGGGCATCTAAACGTTGACGGTCAGACTTTTGCCATTCTACTGTGTCACCTTTGAGTGCCCGTTCTACTCGGAGTAAAAATTCCTGTTGTCCTTGAGCTTTTTGGGTTTCTACTTCTATCTGGTGTTTTCTTTCTGCTACCTGGGAAGCACTACGCGGTTCATAAACTTCTCCCTTTTGCTTGAAAAATAGTTTGTCATCCGATAGTAAGCAATGGGCGGCATAACACTGGTATGGTAAGGTCTCAGAAAACAGTAGATTTGCCATTTGACTGGGGGTGACACTTTCTCCCTCAGCTACCAACAATTCCCAGGCTACCTCTAGACTAGATGGATCTAAGTACGGTTCAACCTGCTCCAAAAACCTGGGAATCTGTGTTGACTTATAACCCTCTCCGTTACTAATGATATAGGTTATTTGTCGGGGTGCCAGGCTGTGGGATTGACCCCTTTCATCCACCACAAACCAACGAGTCTTACCGTCTGGACGATCTACCACTCCCAGTCGGCGATCGCCTTGAACCCTAAATTCAACCAGCGTCCCCTTCTCCACAACCTTCTTACTTTCTAGTAATTTTAAATTTTATATCTTAACACTCGATTAGGCAATTTGACTGGACTAACAGCTGCCGCTTGTTTGTTTGTGGATAAAGCTATCTAAACTTATATAACTTAGTATAACTTGACCATATTACGTTCTAACGGCTTATAAACATCTGACTAGAGGCTTGACCTTGAACTTTTAGTTAGAAACTTGCTACCTAAGTAGTCTTACGATTGCTTACCATCCGCTTAAGGTCTTGCCCACGCCTCATGCCAACTATTTATATACTATACACTGGTTCACTCAAAATAACAAGCCTGTTTCCCAGGAAAGGCCCTCCTAGAAGCACGGCTTGTATTCTCAGCGCGGTAAAATCACCCAACAGCTTTACCCTTCGGCATTGATAAATGGCAACAGGGCTAGAATGCGGGCTCGTTTAATCGCCAAAGTTAATTGCCGTTGTTGCTGAGATGTCAACCCAGTAATCCTTCTTGGTAGGATCTTACCACGTTCTGTCATGAATTTACGCAGTAACTCAACATCTTTATAGTCTATGGGTTCTCCTGGTTTAATAGGTGACAGACGACGACGATAATAGCTCATTTTTTACTTAATTTCCTTGTGAACAGTATGCTTATTACAATGGGGGCAGAACTTTTTCAGCTCTAACCGACTGGTGGTGTTCCGACGATTCTTGGTGCTAGTATAGCGAGAAACGCCTGGAGAACGCTTGTCTGGATTTGTTCGACACTCGGTGCATTCTAGTGTCACTATTATGCGGGCACCTTTGCTCTTAGCCATAATTTTACAAACAGTAAAGCCGGGAGGAATTTAACACAAATAACTATCTTCTCACATATAGCCGCATTTTTTCAACTACTCGCTCAACTTTTTCCACAAATAGCCACAATGCTTAACTAATGCCTTTTTAAATATTAATTCCTTGGTGTTCATTAGTCAAGATACAATAGCTAAAGCGAATTTATTCTATTCAATTTGTATTTAATATATTTAAATGTGATCCACACCAGGTTTGTGGAAAATTTTTGAAGAGTTACTCAACTTTGGAAAAAATATATGTTACAGTCGGGAAATTACAATGGGTCTCCAGACTGGTCAGCTTAACAAGACCAAAGAAAATTATTGATTACTTTATTTATTTATCTATGCCATCCATTCGCCAATTACACCAACAGCTAGTCAGTAAAGAACGTTCCGCTATTGAAATTGTCCAAGACTACCTGGAACGGATTCACCTTTTAGAACCAAAGCTACACAGTTTTTTGAATATTACTGCGGAACATGCTTTAGCACAAGCTGGTAATGTAGATGGTAAGATTGCTTCAGGGGAAGAAATTAGCATTTTGGCGGGCATACCTATTGGTGTGAAAGATAACCTATGTACCAAAGGTATTGTCACCACCTGCGGGTCAAAAATTCTGGAAGGGTTTATCCCCCCTTATGAGTCAACGGTAACTCAAAAGTTAAATCAGATGGGAGCAGTGACAGTAGGAAAGACTAATTTGGATGAGTTTGCCATGGGGAGTTCTACGGAAAATTCCGCCTATCAAACCACTGCTAACCCTTGGGATATATCCACAGTTCCCGGTGGTTCCTCCGGAGGTTCAGCAGCAGCAGTAGCAGCAGCAGAATGTGTGGTATCCCTGGGTTCGGACACGGGAGGATCAATCCGTCAACCAGCTTCTTTTTGCGGTGTGGTAGGGATGAAACCTACTTATGGACTGGTTTCTCGCTACGGATTGGTTGCTTATGCTTCTTCTTTGGATCAAATAGGTCCTTTTGGTAGAACCGTGGAAGATGCAGCAATTTTGTTAAATGCGATCGCCGGTTATGATCCTCATGACTCCACCAGTTTAAAAGTGGAAATTCCCGATTACACTGCCAATTTAACCCCGGATTTAAAAGAGAAAAAACTCAAAGTGGGGGTAATTAGGGAAACCTTTGGTGAGGGTCTAGATGAGGAGGTTTCCTCAGCAGTCAACCAGGCGATCGCCCAATTAAGAGATTTAGGGGTAGAAATCCAGGAAATCTCCTGTCCTCGTTTCCGCTATGGGGTTCCCAGTTACTACATCATTGCTCCGTCAGAAGCATCAGCCAACCTTGCTCGTTATGATGGTGTGAAATATGGGATTCGCGCCCAGGATCCGGATAATTTGTTATCCATGTATAACCGCACCCGTGCCATAGGATTTGGACCAGAAGTTAAACGACGAATTATGATTGGTACTTATGCTTTAAGTGCAGGCTATTATGATGCTTATTACTTAAAAGCCCAAAAGGTTCGTACTTTGATAAAGGAAGATTTTGAACAGGCATTTACTAAAGTTGATGTTCTACTAACCCCCACAGCACCAACCACAGCATTTAAAGCTGGGGAAAAAATAACAGACCCTTTAAGTATGTATCTCAATGACCTAATGACTATTCCTGTTAATCTAGCTGGATTGCCTGCAATTAGCGTGCCCTGTGGTTTTGATAGCAAGGGTTTACCAATTGGAATGCAATTAATTGGGAAGGTGCTAAGGGAGGATCAACTTTTTCAGGTAGCCTACGCCTATGAGCAGTCAAATAACTGGCATTTAAAAACTGCCATGATATCCGAATAATTACAGTCATTTTATCGGGAGTCTTAATTGACCTAAGTAGGGAGGCACAATTATTTGTAGGACGGGTTGGCGATGGCGGGTGTTGGGTTTCACACTTCAACCCAACCTACGTTCATCTTATATTTAATTCCACCCACTTACTTAACTTAAGACCCTAGGGATAAAAATCCTGATGTGACCATTAATCCCAGAATAAACAGTATAAAAGTAATGTTCTCACAAAAAAAACTAAGAGATTCAAATCATGACTACCGCATCTGCTTACTCCCTAAATGTTCCCGGGCATCCCACTGAGCCAATCAGTAAGGAAGAATTGCGATCGCTGCTTAAAGAGGTAGAATCCCAGCTGTATCATAGCCATGCTTACCGTGCGGTTGTGGATAAAGCACAGAAACTATTTGACATATCTCATGAACAGCTCACTAATTTTAATAAGTTAATACAAGCTATTAGTAGAGAAGCGATCGCGCTAACTTTTGAGCGATTTGTCACCAAACAATCCGCTACTAGCACGGACAGTAGCAAAAATGATTCTACTGATAGTAATGATATAAAAGAACTCAGCAATCAAACGGTTAAGATATCTGAACAAGTTTTGGAAAATAGATCACAGCCAAATGATCCGAGTCCAAAACCAAAAAGCGAGCAAAAACCAGACAGGGTGAAAGGCGAAAACAAACCGGATCCACAAAAAACATTCAAAAAGTGGCCATGGCAAAATCAAAAACTTTCCAAAAGTCAACTAGTTGCAAAAAAAGCGGAGGAAGAGAGATTAGAAGCCTTACGTCAAATAGGTGCACAACTGAAAAAAGCTAGGGAATCTCAAGGGTTAACCCTACATAAACTAACTATGTATACTTATATATCACCAAATCAGATGGCAGCAGTGGAAAATGGGGAGGTGGAAAAATTGCCCGAAGATGTGTTAATTCGGGGCTTCATTAGAATTATGGGTAATGCTTTGGGATTGAATGGAGCTAATTTGGCTAATTCTTTGCCCATAAGCGACAATTGTAAATCAATTCTACCATCTTGGTATAAAAATAAAAAGCCTTCTCGATCATTGAACATGGAACTTAGTTCGACTCACTTATATTTGGGGTATACAGCTCTTGTAGCTAGTGCTCTAGGTGGGTTATCCATGATGTACGAACAGGCAAATAATCAAGGGATCAAAAATTTCCAATCAATTAATCCTTCCTTGTCATCATCATGTGGGTCAGGTGAAAAAGCCACAAATGTTAATCATCAAAGTCCCATACAGCATGGTAAAATAGGAAGTTGTTTCGGTCCTCAAATTTCCCCACCCGAGGCGCTATAGAAACTACCAGGAACAGTTGAAAGCCATCTTCATGAACAGCGACACCCAACTAAGTCTATTTAACGAATCAGTCCTTGACCAAAAGGGGCTGATTCCCACTGATGCCAAAATTCCCGTTCCCGTGGGAACCTATGTAAATGTGAACGAGTTAACACTCCACTGTGAAAATTGTCATCGGTGTGGACTGGGTAAAAATCGCACTCATGCAGTGGTAGGAAGGGGAAACCCACAAGCTAAAATCATGATTATTGGCGAAGCACCAGGACAACATGAAGATGAAACTGGCTTGCCATTTGTGGGTAAATCTGGACAGTTGTTAGATAAAATCCTGGCATCCGTGAATTTGACCACAGAGCAGGATGTGTATATATGCAACATTGTCAAATGTCGTCCACCGGAAAACCGAGTTCCTACTTCAGAGGAAAGTGATGCTTGTAGACCGTACCTATTAGAACAAATCCGCCTGATTGATCCAAAAATCATTTTATTAACAGGTGCTACTGCTGTAAAAGGGGTTACAGGTAGCAAGCTGCCAATTACGAAAATTCGCGGGCAGTGGTTAGAATGGGAAGGACGCTTATGTATGCCCATTTTTCATCCTTCCTATCTATTACGTAACCCTTCTAAAGAGCAAGGGTCCCCCAAGTGGTTAATGTGGCAAGACATACAACAAATCAGAAACAGATATGATCAAATATCAAGCAGATAACAAAGTCTCTACCAGTTGAACCAAACGTTTCCCAGCGCCACTTTTACCCCTAGTTATTAGCAATTGGTGTTTCATTTGAGCCAATTTGAGAGGATTTTCTAACAGGTCTAAAACCATTTCTCCCACCGCGTGAGGTGCCAAGTTACCAACCAATTCCGGGACAATTTCTCGCCCCGCCCAAATATTAGGCCAGGCCAGTAAACCCTTATTTCGGAGGAACCACCAATTAATCAATTTTGCCAAACTGGAACCCACAACGGGTAAATTTGCCAGCAGTCCCGGTAGACCATCCCAAGAGCGCATAGCATCTAATTGTTGGGTAGGTAATAACACAATCATTGGTACACCTAAAGCTCCCAGTTCAGCAGTGTTTGCTCCCACCGTAGTTAAACAAATAGCACAGGAAGATAACAAGTGATAAGCGGGGTTTTCTTGAGTCAATTCTACCATTAACCCCTCAGAAGTTTCTAGATAATTATCCTTTAAGTATGCACCTTGAAAACCAAAGGATTGGGCAAACTTGTTTTTTTGAGGATTGGCAAAACTGGCCAAGGTCAGTAAATCTAGAGTCGGTGCTACGGGTATAAAAAACTTGGTATGGGGTCTTTTAGCATAAATATATTCGGCTATAGCTAATTCTAGGGGCACACCCTGAGTCAACTTAGCAGGTTTGGATCCGGGCAAAAGTCCAACCAAGGGGGTTCCAGTATCTAAACTAGGGGACTTTGAAGTTACATAATCCTTATTAGCAGCTTCTAACATCAAGTCGCCCACAACATGAAACTTATGAATATGCTTGGGTGAAACATTTTTCATCACCTGGGAGTTCATAACTGCAAAACAGTCAATTAGACCATGCCATCTAGCTTCCCATTCCGCATAAACTAGGGTTTTGTATCCCAACCTTCTGCCAACAATTACAGAGAAAACCTGATCTCCCCCCAGAAATATCACCACACCTTTTTTACGCCAATCCCAATTTTCCGCAGTTTTGCCCGTGAATACAAACTCCCAGAAGTGTTCAGGAGCTTGAACCCTATTCACCTGTGGATAGGACTTAGCGATCCTAGCTTCCTTACCAGTAGCATGGGGACAGGGTGATAAAATCACAGAAATTCTCACCTGAGAAATATCATTGCCCAATTGTTCTCTGAGAGCTATGACCACAGGACGTACCCAAGTTGTTACTTCTCCTGGTCCATTAGAAAGAATTAGAATATCAGTCATATCTTTAGTTCTGGTAGTTCAATTCATACTCTTCCTGGGAAACCAATCATCTAAAATGGCATAAACAACTGGTACAACAACTAGACTGAGAATAGTAGAAGTAACCAAACCTCCAGCGATCGCAATTGCCATGGGGGATCGTAACTCAGAACCTGCGCCAAAGCCCAAAGCAATAGGTAACATTCCCAAAATGGTGGAAAAAGTAGTAATCATAATTGGTCTAAGTCTGACAGGTGCTGCTTGCAAAATAGCTTGTGTGCGTTTCATTCCAGCTCGGCGTAGTTGGTTGATATAATCTACCAACAAAATTGCATTTTTATTTGCCTGTCCTAGCAAAAACACAAATCCGATTAGAGAGATCATACCAAAATCACTCTTAGTGAATAATAAGGCCAACATAGCTCCTACTAATGCCAAAGGTAAGGAAGCACCAATAACCAGAGGATCTACCCAACTTTTGAACAATAAAACCAAGACCAGAATAATACACAAAGCTGATAAGAGTAAGGTTGACACAAAACTACCCACCACCTCATTTTGTCTAGCAGAGTCTCCTCCTAAATCTAGAGTTACACCAGCAGGTAAAAGAGATTTGGCTTCCGTCACAATTCTATCAGTAGCATCACCAAGAGTTAAATTGCCACCCAGATTAGCACTGATATAGACCACTCGCTGCTGATTAAGTCGTTCGATTTGCAAAACTTGGTTCCTTGGATTGCCATCTCCCGTCACCGTCACATCAGCAAATCCGGGTAGGTTAATAATACGTTCTTTAATCTTTTTAGATACTGAACTTAAAGTTGCTAAATCGTTGCCGCGCAGGGCCACTTGTAATGGCTTATCTCCTCCAGTATCTACAAATTGAATATCTTCCACACTAGTATTTACACCAGGAATTTTAGGTAAAGTTTGTCGTAATTGATCCTGTAGTTGGGCAGTTTTCAGCTGGCGGTCTTTTTTTAATTTCACATAAAGATTGCCCTTATTGGGCTCACCTCCACGGGAACCAACTGTAGTAAATACTGTTTCTACATCTGGGTATTTTCTCACAACTGCTTCCAGTTTTTTTGCCACTGTTAGGGAATCTTGAAGCGGATTAGGGAGGGCAATTAGGGGTTCGGTAGGATCCTGAGCAGTTCTTAACTGCTGTAATGCTGACAAATCAGGGATTTTTGGTAGTGGTGCAGTATAGCTAATATTAAACTCACCTCGGTCTAACTTGGGTATAAAACCTTTGGGAATAAACGGGATAATAGCAAGACCGGCCACAAAACTCAGTATAGCCAATAGGATGACAATTTTTCGGTGATTGAGAGACCAGTACAGTAAATTGGCATAGGATTGGTTAACATAGTCCCCCACATTCGTCAAACTTGATAATAAATCCTGTTTTTTACCTCTCATTGGTCCCAGGGAGTAACTTTTTTTAGGCGGTTTAAGCCAGTAAATGGATAATACCGGTGAGAGAGTACGCGCTACCAATGTAGAAGCAATATAAGCTGCAGAAACAGTAATTCCGAACGGTTTGAAAAATTGTCCAACCACACCCCCCATTAAACCAATGGGTAAGAAAACAGCTATAGCTGTAGCAGTTGCTGCTACTACTGTTAGACCGATTTCATCAGTAGCTGAGTGTGCCGCTTCTTTTGAACTTTGACCATTTTGAATATGACGTAGTATGTTTTCTACATCAATAATAGCATCATCAATTACACTACCAATGATTAAAGCTAAAGCTAACAAGGTAATTGTTTCTAAGTTAAAGCCAAAATAGGCCATCACAATCAATGTAGCTAGTAAAGATATGGGAATTGCTAAAGCAGAAATTAAAGTAGCTCGCCAACTCCATAAAAAGGGAAAAATGACCACAACTGCTAGGATGATAGCTTCTATTAACGCATTTATAGTTGATTGGGTAGCTTCGCGAATATAGTCTGCTTGAGTAGCTGCTAGAGTGAATGTGACATTTTTCAGACTAGAGCGTAGCTTGTTGACTTCTTGTTCCACTTTATCTACTACTTCTAAGGTATTGGCGTCTCCACGTTTTACCACCTGAAATGCTAATACATCTTTGCCATTAAATCTGATTAAATTTCCATTGTCTGAAATTAAGCTGCTAGTGTTCGGTAAAGCGGATTTTGGTGCAGCGCCCAATAGTGAGACCTTGAGTACCCCCGCTAGGTTTTCAATTGTCGGTACAATTTTTGTTTTTGCCAATTGATGCAAGTCATCTAAGTTTTGAGATTCATCTTCAATGGTATAACTTACTACCGAAGACTCATTTAGATTCAAGGGAATAATTTTATAACTTGCTCCTGCTGGTAGTTTTACGCCCTTGAGTACACTTGTAGTTTTTTGAGTAGAACCTTCTAAATTTGTGCCAACTGCAAATAAAAGGCTAATAGCACTTTGTCCTGGATATGTAGAAGAACGAATATTATCAATTCCTGGTATAGATTTTAAACTTGTTTCTATTGGTTTAGTTAACTTTTCTTCTGTTTCCATAGCTGAAGTGATTGGTGCTTGAGCATTTACCACAACCACAGGGAAATTAATATCTGGGAAAAGTGCGTATTTTAGGGAACTGAAAGCTAACAGACCTGCTGCTGTTACCCCAATCCAGAAGCATACCGTCAGCCATGAAAATTTAATCGCCCACCTGGAGATATTAAAAATCTCCCGTGGGGATTTTGAGTGGTTATTTTTTACCATTAGGAGTTATGTAGCTAGGACAATTATCTAGCTATATTACATTAAACCACCGATCATTCGTTCAAAATTTATCTTAACCCGCGAGAATACCCCAGATTTATCGGGGAGTCATGCACGCTCACCCCACCTACCCAGATTGTTAAGGTCTGAGTGGTTTGGTTAGACATTAATGAGCGGTAGGATTCTGAGACCTTCTATAGCTTTATCAATTAGGTCTAACCCCTGTTGTACAGTTTCTATAGTGCTTAACTTCCCTCGTAAGTCTGCTGCTCCCATAAAATCTTTCGCATACCAGGTAAGATGTTTACGAGCTTGACGTACCCCGCGATCGCCCTTATATTCCCACAAAGCATACAAATGTTCTCTAGCACATTCTAGGCGTTGAGTGGGAGTAGGGGGAGGTAATAATTCCCCAGTTTTTAAAAAATGATCCACCTCACCTACTAGAAAGGGGTATCCCAAAGTTCCACGGGAGCACATTACACCATCTGCTCCAGTTTCTGCCAAACATTTAACAGCAGCAGCAACAGAAAAAATATCCCCATTAGCAATCACTGGAATAGAAAGTATTTGTTTAACCTTAGCTATCCATTCCCAACGAGCATTACCATTATAACCCTGGGCACGAGTTCTACCATGGACAGTAATCATTTTTGCCCCCGCATCTTCCATCCGTTTGGCAAAATCTAGAATAGTAATTTCTTTATCACTCCAGCCAATACGAGTTTTCACCGTAACCGGGACATTTACCGCTTTGACCACTTCCCTCACAATAGCTTCTGCTACCTCTGGTTGTCGTAATAAAGATGACCCGCCACCATTTTTAGTGATTTTATTCACCGGACAGCCCATATTAATATCCACAGTGTCTGCACCCTCTGCTACTGCTTTCACTGCTGCTTCTGCTAAAAAATCAGGACGACAATCAAATAACTGAATACTAATAGGGCGCTCATTAGGGTCCACCTCCATGATTTTGGGTAGTTGTTTAACATAATGTAAACCCGTAGCATTAACCATTTCAGTGTACATCATGGAATCCGGCGCATAGCGACGCACCAAGCGACGAAACACTAAATCCGTCACCCCAGACAAGGGGGACTGTAGAACCCGGCTTTTAACCTCAAAGGAGCCGATTTTTAAAGGTTGAGAAAGGCGAGATTTTAGATCAGGGGAAAGCATGGGAGGGATAGAAAATGGGAAGAGCGCATTCGTTAATCCTACAGGGTATCTTACTCCACTATATCAAAACCGCAAGCGATCGCTCTTTTTCCGGAATCATGTACAGGCGATCGCATTTCTCCTAAACTTAAGTGGGTGGAATTAAATACAAGACCAACGTAAGTTAGGTTGAAGAAACCTATTGTTGATATTTTGCAGTTTACTAGCCAGGGAGGATAAAAAAATGAGTCAGCAAAATCAGGTCAGGAACAAATTAAATAATGCGTTAACCTCACTAATTGAGACCCTGCAAGAATTTGCCGGGCAGTCCAACTTTTGGAAAATATTTGACACAGCCTTTGGGCAAACATACAATCAGCTGCGGGTAAAAGAACTGCGTACTCAATGGAGACTAGGAGATAAGGGAGCATTACCGCTAGTAGAGATAGTCAACCAGGAGGTACTGGGCATCAGTTTAGGAGCATATAGTATAGATACAGATAAAATATATATGTCAGAGCAGTTTGTGGTAGCTGCTAAACTTGCTGATTTAGTGCTAGTGCTGTTAGAAGAATATGGTCATCACATTGATGCCCAGGTGAATGCCAAAGATAGCCCCGGGGATGAGGGAGAAATTTTTGCAGCCCTGGTCTTGGGTAAAACTCTGGATGATGAGAGTTTGAGAAACCTAAGAGCAGAGGATGATTCTGCTGTTATAGCTCTAGGTGGTGAAGTGATTAAAATTGAGCAAGCAACCTTCACTGGTACTAACAGCAATGATAGGCTAGAATTGTTAGGGAGCGCATTAGTAAGTAACGATACATATGATGGTGGAGGTGGTATAGACACCCTAATTGCGGATTATAGCAGTGCTAGTTTTGGATATTTAAATTACGCTGGCTATGGGGTAACTAACATGTATACCGATAGTTTTGAAGCTTTATTGCCTAGGTTGTTGGGTTGGAACCGTGAGATATTGGTAAACTATAGCAATATAGAGATATTTGAGATTACGGGGACAGCTTATGCCGATTATATCAGAGGCTATGGTGGAGATGACAAGCTGATTGGGGGTGAGGGAAATGATGATATTGCAGGAGGAGATGGCAATGACCTCATCAGGGGTGGAGATGGCAACGACATCCTGAAAGGGGAAGGGGGAGACGATGAAATTGAGGGTGGGCATGGTAACGATACCATTGATGGTGGCACAGGTCGTCAGGTTATTAACGGGGGAACAGGGGATGACATAGTAGTCAGTGCTAAAGCTGGGGACAGTATTGACGGGGGAGAGGGTAGTGATACCCTACAAAGCCTAGACCTAACTAGTTTAGAAGTAGATTTAGTATTGGATTTAAGAGCCACAGAACAGATAAGTGGAGATAATAACACCCGCATTAACAATTTTGAGAGCATATCATCTGTGACCCTAGGCAGTGGTTATGATACTATAATAGCTACTGGTAATTTATTAGTAAGCAATGGCAGCATTAATAGTGGGGGTGGTATAGACACCCTAATTGCGGATTATAGCAGTGCTAGTTTTGGATATTTAAATTACGCTGGCTATGGGGTAACTAACATGTATACCGATAGTTTTGAAGCTTTATTGCCTAGGTTGTGGGGTTGGAACCGTGAGATATTGGTAAACTATAGCAATATAGAGATATTTGAGATTACGGGGACAGCTTATGCCGATTATATCAGAGGCTATGGTGGAGATGACAAGCTGATTGGGGGTGAGGGAAATGATGATATTGCAGGAGGAGATGGCAATGACCTCATCAGGGGTGGAGATGGCAACGACATCCTGAAAGGGGAAGGGGGAGACGATGAAATTGAGGGTGGGCATGGTAACGATACCATTGATGGTGGCACAGGTCGTCAGGTTATTAACGGGGGAACAGGGGATGACATAGTAGTCAGTGCTAAAGCTGGGGACAGTATTGACGGGGGAGAGGGTAGTGATACCCTACAAAGCCTAGACCTAACTAGTTTAGAAGTAGATTTAGTATTGGATTTAAGAG
This sequence comes from Cylindrospermopsis raciborskii Cr2010, assembly GCF_003367075.2. Classification (NCBI taxonomy): domain Bacteria; kingdom Bacillati; phylum Cyanobacteriota; class Cyanophyceae; order Nostocales; family Aphanizomenonaceae; genus Cylindrospermopsis; species Cylindrospermopsis raciborskii. Next base: position 3,325,174 of record NZ_CP065936.1, on the reverse strand, counting down.
CCACAGAACAGATAAGTGGAGATAATAACACCCGCATTAACAATTTTGAGAGCATATCATCTGTGACCCTAGGCAGTGGTTATGATACTATAATAGCTACTGGTAATTTATTAGTAAGCAATGGCAGCATTAATAGTGGGGGTGGTATAGACACCCTAATTGCGGATTATAGCAGTGCTAGTTTTGGATATTTAAATTACGCTGGCTATGGGGTAACTAACATGTATACCGATAGTTTTGAAGCTTTATTGCCTAGGTTGTGGGGTTGGAACCGTGAGATATTGGTAAACTATAGCAATATAGAGATATTTGAGATTACGGGGACAGCTTATGCCGATTATATCAGAGGCTATGGTGGAGATGACAAGCTGATTGGGGGTGAGGGAAATGATGATATTGCAGGAGGAGATGGCAATGACCTCATCAGGGGTGGAGATGGCAACGACATCCTGAAAGGGGAAGGGGGAGACGATGAAATTGAGGGTGGGCATGGTAACGATACCATTGATGGTGGCACAGGTCGTCAGGTTATTAACGGGGGAACAGGGGATGACATAGTAGTCAGTGCTAAAGCTGGGGACAGTATTGACGGGGGAGAGGGTAGTGATACCCTACAAAGCCTAGACCTAACTAGTTTAGAAGTAGATTTAGTATTGGATTTAAGAGCCACAGAACAGATAAGTGGAGATAATAACACCCGCATTAACAATTTTGAGAGCATATCATCTGTGACCCTAGGCAGTGGTTATGATACTATAATAGCTACTGGTAATTTATTAGTAAGCAATGGCAGCATTAATAGTGGGGGTGGTATAGACACCCTAATTGCGGATTATAGCAGTGCTAGTTTTGGATATTTAAATTACGCTGGCTATGGGGTAACTAACATGTATACCGATAGTTTTGAAGCTTTATTGCCTAGGTTGTGGGGTTGGAACCGTGAGATATTGGTAAACTATAGCAATATAGAGATATTTGAGATTACGGGGACAGCTTATGCCGATTATATCAGAGGCTATGGTGGAGATGACAAGCTGATTGGGGGTGAGGGAAATGATGATATTGCAGGAGGAGATGGCAATGACCTCATCAGGGGTGGAGATGGCAACGACATCCTGAAAGGGGAAGGGGGAGACGATGAAATTGAGGGTGGGCATGGTAACGATACCATTGATGGTGGCACAGGTCGTCAGGTTATTAACGGGGGAACAGGGGATGACATAGTAGTCAGTGCTAAAGCTGGGGACAGTATTGACGGGGGAGAGGGTAGTGATACCCTACAAAGCCTAGACCTAACTAGTTTAGAAGTAGATTTAGTATTGGATTTAAGAGCCACAGAACAGATAAGTGGAGATAATAACACCCGCATTAACAATTTTGAGAGCATATCATCTGTGACCCTAGGCAGTGGTTATGATACTATAATAGCTATTGGTAATTTATTAGTAAGCAATGGCAGCATTAATAGTGGGGGTGGTACAGACACCCTAATTGCGGATTATAGCAGTGCTAGTTTTGGATATTTAAATTACGCTGGCTATGGGGTAACTAACATGTATACCGATAGTTTTGAAGCTTTATTGCCTAGGTTGTGGAATTGGAACCGTGAGATATTGGTAAACTATAGCAATATAGAGATATTTGAGATTACGGGGACAGCTTATGCAGACTACCTAAGGGGCTACAGTGGAGATGATAAGCTAATTGGGGGTGAAGGAAATGATGATATTGCAGGAGGAGACGGCAATGACCTGATTATATTAGTCAATCCCAATATCGCCAAACCAGGTTTAGGTACGGTAGATACGGTCACCGGGGGAGCAGGGCTGGACACTTTTATTCTGGGCGATGCCACAGGTTGGGTTGGATATGATGACTATAATCTTACCAATGCAGGTGAAATTGACTACTTGAACATCAAAGACTTTAATCCCCAGGAAGATATCATTCAGCTTTTGGGTTCCAGTAGTGATTACACGACCACAGTGTCAGGTAATAATATTAACCTCTACATCAACAAGCCTGATAGCGAACCTGATGAACTAATTGCTGTTTTAGAAAACACCCAAGGTTTAATCAATCCATCACAATTCAGCCTAAATGGTAGCTATTTCAAATATGTGACCAGCGATGTAGTTTTAGATATTACTAGTACATCTGGTATGCAAACGGAGGGTAACTCAGGTAACAAATCATTTATATTTACTGTTAATAGAACAGGAGATACCAATGATATAAGTACGGTAGATTGGTTTGTTACTGCATCTGGTGATAACCCCGTTAACTCCACGGATTTTGGTGGAGCAATTCCACCAGGAGAAACTCTGACCTTTCTACCTGGAGAAACCTCAAAAGAAATCAGATTGAGGGTCAGAGGAGACAGCACCATTGAACCCAACGAAACCTTTACAGTGTATTTGTCTACAGCTACAAGAGCTACTATTGGTACTCGCACTGCTACAGGGACGATTTTAGATGATGATGGTAGTCAACCAACAACCTTGGCAATTGCTCCTAGTAGTGCTGTTCAACTAGAGGGAGATACAGGAACCAAAGCTTTTACCTTCACTGTTACCCGCAGTGGAAACACTACTGGTACTAGCAGTGCTAATTGGGCAGTCACCGGGTCTGGCACTAACCAAGCAGATGCAACTGATTTTGGTGGAACTCTGCCAAGTGGCACAGTGAATTTTGCAGCAGGCGAAACCGGTCAAACCATCACGGTAAATGTGTCGGGAGACACCATGGTTGAATCCGATGAAGGGTTTACAGTTACGCTCTCTAACTCAAATAATGCCACTATTACCACTGTTACTGCTACAGGAACAATTACCAATGATGACATCCCCTCCATCACCCTAGCAGTTTCTCCTAGCAGTGTTGCAGAGGATGGCACTACAAATCTAGTCTACACCTTCACCCGCACTGGTCCCACAACTAACACCCTTGCGGTAAACTACACCATTGGGGGAACAGCAACTAACGGTAGTGACTACAATAATATTGGTACAATCGTCACTTTTGCAGCTGGATCATCCACCGCTACAGTTACAGTTGACCCCACCGCTGACACCACACCGGAAAGTGATGAAACAGTCATCTTCACCCTAGCATCTGGCACTGGTTACACCATTGGAACCACCAGTGGGGTCACAGGGACAATTACCAATGATGACACTCAAGTTACCTTAACTGTTTCCCCTACCAGTGTTACAGAAGACGACACACCCAATCTAGTCTACACCTTCACCCGCACTGATTCCACCACTAACACCCTTGCGGTAAACTACACCATTGGGGGAACAGCAACTAACGGTAGTGACTACAATAATATTGGTACAATCGTCACCTTTGCCGCTGGATCATCCACCGCTACAGTTACAGTTGACCCCACCGCTGACACCACACCGGAAAGTGATGAAACAGTCATCTTCACCCTAGCATCTGGCACTGGTTACACCATTGGAACCACCAGTGGAGTCACAGGGACAATTACCAATGATGACACTCAAGTTACCTTAACTGTTTCCCCTACCAGTGTTACAGAAGACGGCACACCCAATCTAGTCTACACCTTCACCCGCACTGGTTCCACCACTAACACCCTTGCGGTAAACTACACCATTGGGGGAACAGCAACTAACGGTAGTGACTACAATAATATTGGTACAAGCGTCACCTTTGCCGCTGGATCATCCACCGCTACAGTTACAGTTGACCCCACCGCTGACACCACACCGGAAAGTGATGAAACAGTCATCTTCACCCTAGCATCTGGCACTGGTTACACCATTGGAACCACCAGTGGGGTCACAGGGACAATTACCAATGATGACACTCAAGTTACCTTAACTGTTTCCCCTACCAGTGTTACAGAAGACGGCACACCCAATCTAGTCTACACCTTCACCCGCACTGATTCCACCACTAACACCCTTGCGGTAAACTACACCATTGGGGGAACAGCAACTAACGGTAGTGACTACAATAATATTGGTACAAGCGTCACCTTTGCAGCTGGGTCATCCACCGCTACAGTTACAGTTGACCCCACCGCTGACACCACACCGGAAAGTGATGAAACAGTCATCTTCACCCTAGCATCTGGCACTGGTTACACCATTGGAACCACCAGTGGAGTCACGGGGACAATTACCAACGATGACCTAGGGGATAATCAACAAATTACCAGCACATCTAACAGACTAAGAGCCACACCTAGTGCAACTCTAACCGTTCCCCTTTTATATAATACGTCTAATTCTAACAATTCTCTCAATGGCATTGGCATTCGTCTTCATTATGACTCCAGTGACCTATCTTATCAACAGGTGACGAATCTATTATCAACCAATCTATTTGGAGCTGTTAGTGATAATTTAGATAACCAAAACTTTGATAAAGATAATACTACAGACCGCTATATTCAAATCCAATACTTTGCTACCAATGGTAACTGGCCCAATAAGTCGCTTCCAGTGAAATTGGGAGATTTTGCTTTCACCACTAGCACCAATTTTCAAGAAACTCAACTCAATATTACTAGTGTTAGCGCTGCTCCTGGCTATACCCTTGAAGCTGCTCCCATAGAAATATATAAACAAAACTGGACTCTAGATGTAGATGGTAACTATACTTCAGATGCCTTATCTGATGGCATCATGATTATGCGCTACTTGTTTGGCAACTTTCCTGGAGATGCCCTGACAAGAAATGCGATCGCACCTAATGCAACCCGCACCCCCAGTGAGATTAGAACCTACCTAGGAGAAGCAGGGAGCATACTGGATATAGACGGTGATGGTGCAGTTCGCCCTCTCTCCGATGGGATTATGGCAGTACGTTACTTGTTTGGCAATTTCCCTGGAAATGCTTTAATCAATGGGGCCATATCTCCCAATGCTACTCGTAATCTCAGCCAGATTGAATCCTATCTAGCAAGTATTAGCGGTACTTCCTCAGCTTCCCCGTTGGTTCCCCAACAAACTACCTTCTTACCCCTATTTGCCCAGACCTTTAACGCTACTTCCTCCTCAAAGCAAATTATTGACCTAACTACTTCTAATTCCTCCCTTACCCCTGGCGCTCCTGTTTCTATAGGGGTTACCTATAATGTGGATAGTGGTGACAATACCCTAACAGGTATAGGAATACGTCTTCACTACAATTCTAATCAAATCTCTTACCAAGGTGCTAGTAACCTACTGTCAACAGATTTATTTGGTGATGTAACTGACAACCTGGATGAACAAGATTTGGATGGAGACACTTCTACTAACCGTTATATTCAAATTCAATATGCAGATTTTAGTGGCAATTGGCCCAATCAAAATCTGCCAGTGAAAATAGGAGATTTTGCCTTTAATACTGTTTCATCCTTCCAGCAAAGCAAGGTAAATGTGACAGCGGTAGATGTAGCACCGGGATATACCCTGGAAGCTAGACCACTGACTTTAGCAGGAGATGGTCAACCCAAGGTAATATCTGGCACAGACCAAGGAGATGATATAAATGCCACCAGGGGTCAAACCACGGTAATGCCCGGAAAAGGAGATGACATTATTAGGGTAAATAGTGCGAGTGTGGTGATTATTGAACTACCGAACGAAGGTAATGACACTGTATTTTCCAGTATTAACTATAATCTAGCTTCCCTACCACAGATAGAGAACTTAACCCTCTGGGGTACGGAGGATATCAATGGCATAGGTAACAGGAAGGACAATGTAATCACGGGAAACAGTGGTCAAAACGTGCTGACAGGACTACAAGGAAACGACACCTTTGTGTTTAACCTTGGGGATTCCGTAGTGGGTAAACCAGATAGAATAGGGGATTTTCAATTTGGCAAGGACAAGATAAGGGTGAATGGGGTGTCACCAAGTGTATTAACCCGTGCTGGCAATAGCGGTGCTAGTACATTGAGTAGTGTGGTGGATAGTGTGTTTATTGATGCGAATGGAGCAACAAGTGGCAATCAAGGTTTGGGGACTAACAGTGCAGCATTGGTGGTATCAACAGCACAAGGAATAGGTGGCACTTATTTAATAGTGAATGATGGGATAGGAGGGTTTAATACTGCTACAGATTTGGTGATTAATCTGACGGGATATAGTAGTAATTTACCGGGTTTAGGAAATATAGCAGTGGGTAGTTTGTTTGTGTAGAAATAGATCATGTGACTCACCCACATATTATTCATACAAATCTTAACCAACCTAACCCATACCAATAAAAACCAGATCATAAAATATTTTTATCATTCAATCTAAAACTGTTGCCAATTTATCTTTTGTCATGATAAACTGGTGGCATGTAATTGTAGGGTGACCCTAGCTACAGTTACAGTTGACCCCACTGCTGACAGCACAGTAGAAAATGATGAAACAGTCATCTTAACCCTAGCATCAGGTACTGGTTACACCATTGGAACCACTACTGGAGTCGCAGGGACAATTACCAATGATGACAATCAACCCAAAGTAAGATCCGGCACGGACCAAGGAGATGATATAAATGCCACCACGGGTCAAACTACGGTAATGCCAGGAAAAGGAGATGACATTATTAGAGTAAATAGTACGAGTGTGGTAATTATTGAACTACCCAATGTATGAAACGCCTACAGATGTGGGTCGCAATAATATCTATGATATCCAGGTAAGCGTATTTGATGGTCAAAATACGGTAAATCAGAACATAGCAGTTACCGTTACCGATGTAAATGACCGAACTTTACTAGGAGGCATTTTAAGCGACAACAATGACCCGGATGGGCATGGTACTCATGTATCCGGCATTATTGGAGCAACAGACCCAAATATTGGCGTAGCCAACAACGTGGATTTGATCGGACTCCGGGTACTGGGGGAAGGTCAAGATGGATCGGAAGTTGCCCAGGCATTGCAATGGGTTCTAGACCATCGATCAGAGTACAACATCGTTGCTGTCAATATGTCCCTGGGTATTCCCTCCGCGTTCTATACCCAACCCCCAGAAGGTCAGGATGATCCAGTTTACAATTCATGGGGACGTTTGATCCAAGAGCTAGAACAGGCGGGGGTTACCGTGGTTTCCGCAGCAGGTAACAGTTACGCCCAAAATCATCAAAACCCCAGTCTCCGGGAAAATGTCTCTATTCCTGCTATTGCCAGTACGGCCGCAGTTGGGGCCGTATGGCAAGATGGTACTGTTAGCAATGCTAGATGGAGTGGTAGTAGAGATAATACAACCGGTGCTGATAGGTTGGTGAGCTTCAGTCAGCGACTCAGTACATATCCTGGTATGCTTTTCGCCCCAGGGGCAATTATTGAAAGCACCTTGCCTGGAAATCAAATAGGGGGCCTTGCTGGTACTAGTATGGCCACACCTATGGTCTCTGGAGTGGTTGCCTTGATGCAAGATGCCGCCCTTACCTTCGGCGATCGCCTTTTGACACCTAATGAGATTCGTCGAATTTTACTGGATACTGCTGATAGAATTGTGGATGGCGATGATGAAGACACCAATGTTACCCCCACAGGGTCCACCTATCTACGCATTGATGTTTATGATGCCGTACAAGCAGTAGATAGTCTATTTACCTCCCCTCCTCCTCCCAGAGATGGTACCTCCCAATTTTTCCGATTTGTCTTCAACTCTAATCAACAGACTGAAGACTTCTACCAAGGCTATGGTTATGCAGCTGCTAATACTTATACATTAGGACAAAGCATTACACCCACTGGATCTCTAGGAAGTTATACAATCACAGAAGTAATTAATGATCAATCAGGTACGGTAGGAGAAGTTGCAGTCACTGATTACTACGATGGCAGCACTGGTTTTGGTTATGCCATCTATGTAGATGCTAGTGGTAGTGCAGGACTGGGCAGTGAATCTGGTTTCGCCTATAACAGTAATTTTGGGGGGCCTGATACTTCCTTTAGTAGCTCTGACACGGCCGACCTCCAAGAACTCGTGGTTACATACCAACTTTATTACTTCACCTACAATTATAATAACGACGACCCAACCACCACGAATGTCGTAGAAGGCGACTTCTACCAAGGCTATGGTTATGCCCCTACTGGTACTTACACTGTAGGTCAGCGCATCAATCAGTCATCACCCAATGAAACAGGGAATAATGGTTACTACACCATTGATTCAGTTTCCGAGGGTAACTATGGTTTGCTCGACGCCGTAAGTGTTTATTCTTACTACGACGGTGCAGATGGTAATGGAAGTGACCTTGGCGGTGCTTATGGTTATGCCTCCTACGTTTCTGGAACTGGCTACGGAGGGCTGGGAACTGAAGAAGGCTATGCCTACGACTATAATTACGCTAGTGCTGATTCCTACTTCTCCAAACATAATGAAGCAAATCTATCCGATGGAGTAGTAGTTAATCCCCCCGTTCAGCTCTACTATTTTACTTACACCTATGGTAATGGTGATTCCTATCAAGGTTGGGGTTATGCCAATGCCAATACTTATCAATCAGGACAAGTTATTGCGGCTACCGAAGTTAGATCAAGTAATTTAAATGAAGTAGGGTTGGCTGGTCAGTATGTCATAGATTCAGTTTGGGAAAGTTATGGTCTTGTTAATCAGGTGACCATTAATTCTTACTATGATGGTGCTGATGGCAATAATACTGACCCCGGCGGCAGTTATGGTTCTGCTTACTATGTTTCCGGATCCGGTTACGGCGGTCTGGGATCAGAATCGGGCTATGCCTACGACTATAACTATCAAAGTACTGATACTTACTTCGACAACTTTTACGAAGCTAACCTTATCACCCAACAACCGGGCAGCCAGCTTTATTATTTCACCTACTACTATGGCAATGGTGACTTCTATCAAGGTTATGGCTATGCTGTGGCGGGTACTTATACTCAAGATCAGCGCATTAACCAAACATCTCTAAATGAAACTGGTCAGACAGGTTACCACATCATTGATTATGTCTACGACAGTACTTATAGTTATGCCTCCGACTATGTGTATGTCACCACCTACTATGATGGTTTAAATAGCGCTGGTGATAGTGGTTATGGTTATGCCCACTACGTTTGGGGTAATGGCTATAGTGGTCTAGGTTCTGAGTCTGGTTATGCCTACGACAATGCATATCAAAGTACTGATACGTCATTTAGTACCTTTAATGAAGCCAACTTAGTTACGAGTAACAGTGGAGACAGACAACTTTACTACTTTACTTACAACTATGGTAATGGCGATTATTACAAGGGCTATGGTTATGCAGCTGCTGATACTTACACACAAGATCAAAGTATTCCTGAAACTTCAGCCAATGAAACTGGTGAGATAGGTTACTACGATATCACCGCTGTCTATAGTGATTCCTTTGGCTATCTTAACTCCGTTTTCGTCGATTACTATTATGATGCGGATACTGGCTACGGACCAGCAATCTATGCCTATGGTTCAGGCTATGATGGTCTGGGTTCTGAATCTGGTAGTGCATACGATGCTAACTATTTAAGTGCAGACACATACTTCTCCAAGTTTTACGAAGTTGATCTTGTCGTACCCAGTAATGACAAGCAGCTCTACTACTTCACATATTACTATAACGATGACCGAAACACTACGGGTGTAGAAGGTGACTATTACCAAGGGTATGGTTACGCTACTTCTGGTACTTATACTCAAGATCAGCTTATTGACCAAACTTCCCCTAATGAAACTGGTGGAACAGGTTACTACCAAATTGCCTCTATCTCTAGTGTTACATACGGCACTGTCGGTGAGGTCTCCGTTTTCCACTACAATGATGCTGATACGAACTACGGACCAGCTTACAGCGTTTGGGCTCAAGGGTATAGTGGACTAGGGTCAGAATCAGGTTATGCTTACGACTACTACTACTCCAGTCCCGATAACTACTTCAACAACTATTATGAGGCGGATCTAGGCAATTCTAGTAGAGTTGACCTGTACTACTTCACATATTACTACAACGATGACCCAAACACTACGGGTGTAGAAGGTGACTATTACCAAGGGTATGGTTACGCTACTTCTGGTACTTACACACAAGATCAGCGCATTAACCAAACTTCCCCTAATGAAACTGGTGGAATAGGTTACTACACAATTGATTCTGTATATGCCAACTCGAACTACTCCTCTGCCAACATGGTTTACGTCTATAACTACTATGACGGTGACACAGGCTATGGCTGGGCATGGAACGCTTGGGGACAAGGAACTGTTGGTCTTGGATCTGAGTACGGATATGCCTACGATTATAACTACATCACAACGGATCCAATATTTGGAAATGGCGGCTCGACCTTCTATGAAGCGGATCTTATAAGCAGTTATGGTGCGGACACCAACGCCACCTTGGCAACAGCCACCAATTTGGGTGTGATCAATCAGCGAACTTTAAGTATCCTCACCAGTCCAGATACATCGTCATTCAGTGTGGGAACTGACCCAGGTTCCAATAATCTAGTTCCAGCGGATGTGGACATGTACCGTTTTGAACTGAGCCAACCTGGTACTATTAGCCTAGAGACCTCTCGTCCGCAGAACGGTGTAGACATGGATACCATTCTGCGCTTGTTTGATGTCTACGGGAATGAACTGGGAACGGATGATGATACGGGACCTAATTTCTACTCTCGTCTCAACGCCTATTTAGAGGCAGGCACCTATTACTTTGGTGTCAGTGGTTATGCCAATTTCTCTTACTCTCCCAATAGTGCCAACAGTGGGGTTGAAGGTAGTAATGGAGATTATGCCATCAGCATTGCCTTTAATCCCAATGCCACACGCTTTGTGGGTGACCCCAATGGTACGGCGACAGGGTCACGGGATATAGGTGCTTTAAGTAATTTTGCCACTGCTGGCGGTGCTGATGTTCCTTCAATCATTGGGCTAGATACAAACCTACCGGGTGTTGACCCCACACCGGAAAATCTCATTGCGGTAGGAGACAAAGATGTGGACCTGATCAAGTTCACCGTCGATCCCGGTTTGGTTATCTTCCAAACCAGTGATTATGTCCCTGACTACATTGGGAAATTTGGACAGACACGCGGTCAAGCCTATTTAGACCTATTAGATTCCGATGGCAATGGAAGTTTTGATGACTCAATAGACACTGTGCTGCGTTTATTTGATGCCAGTGGTAATCAGTTAGCCATTGATGATGACGGTGGGGAAGGATTACTGTCTCGTCTGGAATATGTTTTCACCACAGCAGGTACATACTATTTAGGAGTGAGCGGTCATGGTAACTCCACTTACAACATCAATACCTTGCCTGATGCTGTTGACAATGACTCAAGCCGTCGCTCGGGTAGTACAGGTTCATCTCTGTTGAGCATCATTCTGCAACCCAACACTGCTCCTCAAGACCCCAACGGTGTTTTCTATGGTGCCATTCCCGTTGATCTCCTCTATGGCTCTAACTTAACCCTTTCTGAGCAGATTGGCACTGACATCTTGGCGGATACAACAATTAGTGTTACAGGCGGTGATGTAGATTTATATCGCTTTGTAGCCAATGAAAGTGGGGTAGTGCTGATTGACTTAGACACAGCCACTGGTAATAGCCTGAATACCTACCTACGGATTTTTGATGGCAATGGTATTGCCCTTCCCAGTCCCTACTTTAACGACGACAGTACGGCTCAGGGCTTTAACCGGGACTCACTTACAGAATTGGGCAACAATTCTACTGATAGTTTTGTTCGGTTAGATGTGACCGCTGGCAGTACCTATTACATTGGCGTATCCGCCAGCGGTAACCAGACCTATGATGTGAACAATTTGAATGGCCGCACAAACCCATCTGCGGGAGATTACCAAATCAATCTGCAGTATGGTGGAGGCGCCACTACTGCAACAGATGCAGATGGATATATCCACGCTAACTTACCCAGTTTTAATCTAACTCAGACTAATACTGGCAGCAGTAACCTCACTTCCCTCCAGCGCAACATTGGTAACGATGATCAGGTGGCGGTTGGTGCAACTGATGTGGATTTTGTGAAAGTCAATTTCGAGGGAACTGGCACAACAACACGTATCTTAACGGCCACAGCTCGGGGAATAGGTACAGGACAAAGTGCCCTGGTGCCTACGGTCTATGTGTTTAACGGACAGGGCGATCGCCTATCAGCCTCCACGTCTAGCAGCAGTCCTAATACGGTACAAATCTCCCTTAATCCTGGTACTGACTACTATGTAGGCGTTGCTGGCTATGGGAACGAAAACTTCAATCCTCTCATTATGGGCAGCGGAACATCCGCTAATACGGGCAACTACACCCTTGATTTGAGCCTTTCTGGTAGCGATCGCCAGTTATTAAGTGGTATTCTCAATGCTGCTAACCTGAAGGGAAGTCTTTATGGTAACTCCCTAGACTTTGACATTGATCTGTTTGGACAGGGAACTCCCCGCACTTACACTCTTGACTCTACCCCCCGCACCATCCTTGCTAGTCTGGGTGAAGATATAGACCAAGCTGGTGCCACAGCGGAAGAAAGTAATGCCTTTGGTCGTATTTACATTGAAGCTCAAGGATTAACAGGTAATGCTGCTAATGTGACAGCTACTAGCTCCGATGTGGGTGCTGATGATGTGGATATTTATCCAATTAGCATTACTGAATCTGGTGCTTATCGCTTCACTACCAGTGGCACAGGTATTGCGATCGATGATGCTCGCCCAACCTTAAAGCTTTTTGATTCTCAAGGTGCCCCAGTTACCGTAAATGACTATGGTCCACAAGGACTTGTAACGGGTAACGTGTTAGCAAATCTAACACCTGATAATTATTACTTCGTGGTAATGTCCACTGGTACTGGCACTGACCAGTTTGACTTCGGGAATGACCCAGGGTTTAGCCCCGCTTTAACTGAAGCCCAACTGCGAGAGTTTTATCAAAACACTGGCAATTATCAATTGGATATGGTCAAGGCATCTCTTGATCAACCTAATACCTGGATTGATCGAGGCACATCTTTCGCTCAAAGGTTTAGTCTTCCCCTAGATGTGGCCAGTCTGCAACTCTATGGTGCGAGTGGTATTACACCTAGCTTGAGGGTTAATGGTCCCAGTGGATCTGTGGCAGGTTCGCTAGTGTATGATGAAGATAATAACACACTGCGTTTTGTTCCCACCAATCCCATCTTGGCAGCAGGTGACTATACCATTACCTATACTGACCCATCTGATTTCAAAGCGGAAGGTGCCAATTTAACCGCTGGTAACTTGCAGTCGGCTACCTTTAATGTTCCAGCTGCTGGGCCTGTGGTCTATTTGCCTAGCTTTGCTCGTGGACCAGGTCAACCAGTAAATATTAATGGTACTGGTATACCAGTAAAAATATCCGATACTGATGGGCTGACTAATATTCGGATTACGGTGGACTACGATCCTGATGCACTAAATATTACTGATGCTCAACTTCCCGATGCCTTAAAAGATACTTGGGAAATTGTGGGTAGGCCAACTATTGCCAGTGGAAGGGTGACAGTTGATCTACGGGATAAGCTTAATGATGGGGTCAGTAGCCCTCTACCTTCTGGGGATAGAGAAGTGATTCGCCTAATTGCTGATGTTCCCACAAGTGCAGTTTTTAATTCTGCGGAAGTGTTAGAGATAAGTGCTGGTGCTCGTGCTAGCTCGCGATCTGTAACTATTTCCGATAGCACTGCTGTACAGAAAGTTGCTTTCTTTGGAGATACTAATGCCAATGGAAGAGTTAACTCCGCTGATGCTGTTAGCGTTTTACGATTAGCCGCAGGACTGAGTGATGGTTTTGATCCCTTTGATTTAGTAGATCCTAATCTGATTGCGGATACGAACAACAATGGTCGAACTAATTCAGCTGATGCGGTTAACGTACTGCGGTTTGCTGCTGGAATAAGTACCCCGTCTATTCCCATTGTCACAAATCCTTCTCTTGCTGTTCCAGGTCTGGACCCAACAATTACTGTCTCATCCACCAGTGGTAATCCGGGAGACATCGTCGGCGTCACTCTTTCAGTAACCTCAACTGAAGATGGGGCCAATGATATAGCGTCTTATGGCTTGCGAATTGTCTTTGATACCAACATCTTGGATATTACTTCCGCTACTGGTAATTCTTCAGATGTGACCCCTAATACAGCGGCAGGTTTCACCACAGTTGAGAATGTTAATGATTCCCAGGGATTTGTTATTATCACGGGAGCGAACGCTACCGGTACTAACATTAGTTCTGGGTTACCACTCAATTTGGCAACGATTAATTTCACAATTAAATCCTCCGCTTCTGCTGGAACTACTCCCCTTACTTTGAGTTTGGCTCCTAACAACGATATAACTGACTCAAGTGATAATATCCTGACTCTAACCCCAGTCAATGGAACGATAACTATTAATAGTACTACTGGTGGAGGAGACACCACCGCCCCGGTGGTAAGCGCCAACCAAACGTTCTCCTATGCAGAAGGAAAAACGGCTAACTTCCAAGTGGGAACAGTCACAGCTACGGATGCAGTAGGAGTCACAAGCTTTGCGATCGCATCTGGAAATGATTCCGGGTTCTTTGCCATTAATAACAGTGGAGTAATTACCCTCACAGCAGCAGGTGCAGCTGCATCAGCCGCGTCCAATGACTTTGAGACTACTCCAAATACGTTTACATTAGGAATAACTGCTAGTGATCCTGCTGGTAACACATCTACTTCTACCAACATTACTATTAACGTCACTGATGTAGATGAGTTTGATGTAACTGCACCAACAGACACCAATACAGCTGCCAACACCATTGCTGAAAATGCAGTTAATGGCACTGGGGTGGGTATTACTGCCAACGCTACAGATGGTGATGGTTCTAATAATACTGTTACCTACAGTCTCACAGACAATGCTGGTGGACGTTTTGCCATTGATGCCAATAGTGGGGTGGTCACCGTTGCTAACAGCTCCTTACTTGACATTGAAACCACCACTTCTCACTCCATCACGGTTCAATCCACCAGTAGTGATGGGTCTACCAATACCCAAATCTTCTCCATTGCGGTGACGGATGTAGATGAAGCACCCATCATCACCAGTGCAACTACAGCCAACTTTGCTGAAAATGGCACTGGTACTGCTTACACCGTTCTAGCTACAGACCCAGAGGGAACTGCTCTTACTTATAGTCTGTCAGGAACAGACGCAGGACTATTTAATATAAACAGCACCACGGGAGCAGTTACCTTCCAAACCGCACCCAACTTTGAAACTCCCGGTGATACTGGTGGTAACAATGTTTATGACATCACCGTTAGTGCTAGTGATGGCAGTTTAAGCGCATCCCAAGCAGTGGCAATCACAGTAACTGACGTCAATGAAGCACCCACTATTACCAGTCTAGCTGCAGCCAACTTTGCTGAAAATGGCACTGGTACTGCTTACACCGTTCTAGCTACAGACCCAGATGCTGGAACTGCTCTTACTTATAGTCTGTCAGGAACAGACGCAGGACTATTTAATATAAACAGCACCACGGGAGCAGTTACCTTCCAAACCGCACCCAACTTTGAAACTCCCGGTGATACTGGTGGTAACAATGTTTATGACATCACCGTTAGTGCTAGTGATGGCAGTTTAAGCGCATCCCAAGCAGTAGCAATTACAGTAACTGATGTCAATGAAGCACCCACATTAGCGATCGCATCTACTAATGCCAACCAAAGTGAAGGTAACTCAGGTACAAAAGCTTTCACCTTCACCGTTACCCGTAGTGGAGATACCACTGGCACTAGCAGTGCTAATTGGGCAGTAACGGGTTCTGGCACTAACCAAGCCGATGGCACTGATTTTAGTGGAACTTCTGGTACGGTGAGTTTTGCAGCGGGTGAAACCACTCAAACTATTACGGTTAATGTGTCAGGAGACAACACGGTTGAACCAGATGAAGGGTTTACAGTTACTCTCTCCAGTCCCACCAATGCCACCATTACTACAGCGACTGCTACGGGAACCATTAATAATGATGATCTTCTTCCCACAGTCAGTTTATCCCTCAGGTCACCCAGCACAGTTACCGAAGATGGACCCCAAAGCCTATTTTATGTATTTAGTCGCACCGGGGATACCACTAATTCCCTAACTGTTAACTTCAACGTGAGTGGAAGTGCCACCTTAAACGACGACTACGTGCAACGGGGAGCCACCAGTTTTGGAACGACTACTGGTAGTGTGACCTTTGCAGCAGGGTCTAGTGTGGTTATTCTCAGTTTAGACCCCAGTTCAGATGTGGTTAGTGATGGGAATGAAACTGTGGCACTGACCTTGGCAGCGGGGACGGGATATGCGGTAGGTAGTAGTAGTGCGGTGACAGGCACCATTTTGGATAACGATGTGGCGCCGGGGACTGTGGTAAGGGGGAGTATTGCAAAGAGTGTAATGTATAAAACACGGCATGAGTATCGTAATGGTACTGCATTTGCGGCGCTAAAAAGCGATGGCTCTGTTGTTACCTGGGGTGACCCTAGTAATGGAGGGAACAGCAGTAGTGTGAGCAGCAGTCTCACTTCCGGTGTCACCCAGATTTTCTCTACTCTTCTTGCATTTGCGGCGCTAAAAAGCGATGGCTCTGTTGTTACCTGGGGTGACTCTACATTTGGAGGGAACAGCAGTAGTGTGAGCAGCAGTCTCACTTCCGGTGTCACCCAGATTTTCTCTACTCTTATTGCATTTGCGGCGCTAAAAAGCGATGGCTCTGTTGTTACCTGGGGTGACTCTAGTAATGGAGGGAACAGCAGTAGTGTGAGCAGCAGTCTCACTTCCGGTGTCACCCAGATTTTCTCTACTGATACTGCATTTGCGGCGCTAAAAAGCGATGGCTCTGTTGTTACCTGGGGTGACTCTAGTAATGGAGGGAACAGCAGTAGTGTGAGCAGCAGTCTCACTTCCGGTGTCACCCAGATTTTCTCTACTGATACTGCATTTGCGGCGCTAAAAAGCGATGGCTCTGTTGTTACCTGGGGTTCCTCTAGTAATGGAGGGAACAGCAGTAGTGTGAGCAGCAGTCTCACTTCCGGTGTCACCCAGATTTTCTCTACTAATACTGCATTTGCGGCGCTAAAAAGCGATGGCTCTGTTGTTACCTGGGGTTCCTCTAGTAATGGAGGGAACAGCAGTAGTGTGAGCAGCAGTCTCACTTCCGGTGTCACCCAGATTTTCTCTACTAATACTGCATTTGCGGCGCTAAAAAGCGATGGCTCTGTTGTTACCTGGGGTTCCTCTAGTAATGGAGGGAACAGCAGTAGTGTGAGCAGCAGTCTCACTTCCGGTGTCACCCAGATTTTCTCCACTGAATTTGCATTTGCGGCGCTAAAAAGCGATGGCTCTGTTGTTACCTGGGGTTCCTCTAATTGGGGAGGGGACAGCAGTAGTGTGAGCAGCAGTCTCACTTCCGGTGTCACCCAGATTTTCTCCACATTGTATGCATTTGCGGCGCTAAAAAGCGATGGCTCTGTTGTTACCTGGGGTTCCTCTACATTGGGAGGGGACAGCAGTAGTGTGAGCAGCAGTCTCACTTCCGGTGTCACCCAGATTTTCTCTAATAATAATGCATTTGCGGCGCTAAAAAGCGATGGCTCTGTTGTTACCTGGGGTGACTCTAGTAATGGAGGGGACAGCAGTAGTGTGAGCAGTCAATTAACCAGTGGAGTGGTGTCCTTCGCTGACCCATTTAATGACGATCGCCTGGTTTGGACTGGATTAGCGATCGCATCTACTAATGCCAACCAAAGTGAAGGTAACTCAGGTACAAAAGCTTTCACCTTCACCGTTACCCGTAGTGGAGATACCACTGGCACTAGCAGTGCTAATTGGGCAGTAACGGGTTCTGGCACTAACCAAGCCGATGGCACTGATTTTAGTGGAACTTCTGGTACGGTGAGTTTTGCAGCGGGTGAAACCACTCAAACTATCACAGTAAATGTGTCAGGAGACAACACGGTTGAACCAGATGAAGGGTTTACAGTTACTCTCTCCAGTCCCACCAATGCCACCATTACTACAGCGACTGCTACGGGAACCATTAATAATGATGATCTTCTTCCCACAGTCAGTTTATCCCTCAGGTCACCCAGCACAGTTACCGAAGATGGACCCCAAAGCCTATTTTATGTATTTAGTCGCACCGGGGATACCACTAATTCCCTAACTGTTAACTTCAACGTGAGTGGAAGTGCCACCTTAAACGACGACTACGTGCAACGGGGAGCCACCAGTTTTGGAACGACTACTGGTAGTGTGACCTTTGCAGCAGGGTCTAGTGTGGTTATTCTCAGTTTAGACCCCAGTTCAGATGTGGTTAGTGATGGGAATGAAACTGTGGCACTGACCTTGGCAGCGGGGACGGGATATGCGGTAGGTAGTAGTAGTGCGGTGACAGGCACCATTTTGGATAACGATGTGGCGCCGGGGACTGTGGTAAGGGGGAGTATTGCAAAGAGTGTAATGTATAAAACACGGCATGAGTATCGTAATGGTACTGCATTTGCGGCGCTAAAAAGCGATGGCTCTGTTGTTACCTGGGGTGACTCTACATTTGGAGGGAACAGCAGTAGTGTGAGCAGCAGTCTCACTTCCGGTGTCACCCAGATTTTCTCTACTCTTCTTGCATTTGCGGCGCTAAAAAGCGATGGCTCTGTTGTTACCTGGGGTGACTCTACATTTGGAGGGAACAGCAGTAGTGTGAGCAGCAGTCTCACTTCCGGTTCCGGTGTCACCCAGATTTTCTCTACTGATACTGCATTTGCGGCGCTAAAAAGCGATGGCTCTGTTGTTACCTGGGGTTCCTCTACATCTGGAGGGAACAGCAGTAGTGTGAGCAGCAGTCTCACTTCCGGTGTCACCCAGATTTTCTCTAATAATAATGCATTTGCGGCGCTAAAAAGCGATGGCTCTGTTGTTACCTGGGGTTCCTCTACATCTGGAGGGAACAGCAGTAGTGTGAGCAGCAGTCTCACTTCCGGTGTCACCCAGATTTTCTCTACTAATAATGCATTTGCGGCGCTAAAAAGCGATGGCTCTGTTGTTACCTGGGGTTCCTCTACATCTGGAGGGAACAGCAGTAGTGTGAGCAGCAGTCTCACTTCCGGTGTCACCCAGATTTTCTCTACTAATACTGCATTTGCGGCGCTAAAAAGCGATGGCTCTGTTGTTACCTGGGGTTCCTCTAGTAATGGAGGGAACAGCAGTAGTGTGAGCAGCAGTCTCACTTCCGGTGTCACCCAGATTTTCTCTACTAATACTGCATTTGCGGCGCTAAAAAGCGATGGCTCTGTTGTTACCTGGGGTTCCTCTAGTAATGGAGGGAACAGCAGTAGTGTGAGCAGCAGTCTCACTTCCGGTGTCACCCAGATTTTCTCCACTGAATTTGCATTTGCGGCGCTAAAAAGCGATGGCTCTGTTGTTACCTGGGGTTCCTCTACATTGGGAGGGGACAGCAGTAGTGTGAGCAGCAGTCTCACTTCCGGTGTCACCCAGATTTTCTCTACTGATACTGCATTTGCGGCGCTAAAAAGCGATGGCTCTGTTGTTACCTGGGGTGACTCTACATTGGGAGGGGACAGCAGTAGTGTGAGCAGCAGTCTCACTTCCGGTGTCACCCAGATTTTCTCTACTAATACTGCATTTGCGGCGCTAAAAAGCGATGGCTCTGTTGTTACCTGGGGTGACTCTAGTAATGGAGGGGACAGCAGTAGTGTGAGCAGTCAATTAACCAGTGGAGTGGTGTCCTTCGCTGACCCATTTAATGACGATCGCTTGGTTTGGACTGGATTAGCGATCGCATCTACTAATGCCAACCAAAGTGAAGGTAACTCAGGTACAAAAGCTTTCACCTTCACCGTTACCCGTAGTGGAGATACCACTGGCACTAGCAGTGCTAATTGGGCAGTAACGGGTTCTGGCACTAACCAAGCCGATGGCACTGATTTTAGTGGAACTTCTGGTACGGTGAGTTTTGCAGCGGGTGAAACCACTCAAACTATCACAGTAAATGTGTCAGGAGACAGCACGGTTGAACCAGATGAAGGGTTTACTGTTACTCTCTCCAACCCCACTAATGCCACCATTACTACAGCGACTGCTACAGGAACCATTACCAATGATGACACTACCCCGGTGGTAAACCCCAACCAAACCTTCTCCTATGCAGAAGGAAAAACGGCTAACTTCCAAGTGGGAACAGTCACAGCTACCGATGCAGTAGGAGTCACAAGCTTTGCGATCGCATCTGGAAATAATTCCGGGTTCTTTGCCATTAGTAACAGTGGAGTAATTACCCTCACAGCAGCAGGTGCAGCTGCATCAGCCGCGTCCAATGACTTTGAGACTAATCCAAATACGTTTACACTGGGAATAACTGCTAGTGATGCTGCCAACAACACCTCTTCTCCTGTAAACGTGACCATCAACGTCACGGATGTGGATGACACCGCCCCCGTTGTAAACACCAACCAAGCGTTCTCCTATGCAGAAGGAAAAACGGCTAACTTCCAAGTGGGAACAGTCACAGCTACCGATGCAGTAGGAGTCACAAGCTTTGCGATCGCATCTGGAAATAATTCCGGGTTCTTTGCCATTAGTAACAGTGGAGTAATTACCCTCACAGCAGCAGGTGCAGCTGCATCAGCCGCGTCCAACGACTTTGAGACTACTCCAAATACGTTTACACTGGGAATAACTGCTAGTGATGCTGCCAACAACACCTCTGCTCCTGTAAACGTTACTATTAACGTCACGGATGTGGATGACACCGCCCCCGTTGTAAACGCCAACCAAGCGTTCTCCTATGCAGAAGGAAAAACGGCTAACTTCCAAGTGGGAACAGTCACAGCTACCGATGCAGTAGGAGTCACAAGCTTTGCGATCGCATCTGGAAATAATTCCGGGTTCTTTGCCATTAGTAACAGTGGAGTAATTACCCTCACCGCAGCAGGTACAGCTGCATCAGCCGCATCCAATGACTTTGAGACTACTCCAAATACGTTTACACTGGGAATAACTGCTAGTGATGCTGCCAACAACACCTCTGCTCCTGTAAACGTGACCATCAACGTCACCGATGTGGATGACACCGCCCCCGTTGTAAACGCCAACCAAACGTTCTCCTATGCAGAAGGAAAAACGGCTAACTTCCAAGTGGGAACGGTCACAGCTACCGATGCAGTAGGAGTTACAAGTTTTGCGATCGCATCTGGAAATAATTCCGGGTTCTTTGCCATTAGTAACAGTGGAGTAATTACCCTCACCGCAGCAGGTACAGCTGCATCAGCCGCATCCAATGACTTTGAGACTACTCCAAATACGTTTACACTGGGAATAACTGCTAGTGATGCTGCCAACAACACCTCTGCTCCTGTAAACGTGACCATCAACGTCACCGATGTGGATGACACCGCCCCCGTTGTAAACGCCAACCAAACGTTCTCCTATGCAGAAGGAAAAACGGCTAACTTCCAAGTGGGAACGGTCACAGCTACCGATGCAGTAGGAGTTACAAGTTTTGCGATCGCATCTGGAAATAATTCCGGGTTCTTTGCCATTAGTAACAGTGGAGTAATTACCCTCACCGCAGCAGGTGCAGCTGCATCAGCCGCGTCCAATGACTTTGAGACTACTCCAAACACGTTTACATTAGGAATAACTGCTAGTGATGCTGCCAACAACACCTCTGCTCCTGTAAACGTTACTATTAACGTCATGGATGTGGATGACACCGCCCCCGTTGTAAACGCCAACCAAACGTTCTCCTATGCAGAAGGAAAAACGGCTAACTTCCAAGTGGGAACAGTCACAGCTACCGATGCAGTAGGAGTCACAAGCTTTGCGATCGCATCTGGAAACAATTCCGGGTTCTTTGCCATTAGTAACAGTGGAGTAATTACCCTCACAGCAGCAGGTGCAGCTGCATCAGCCGCGTCCAATGACTTTGAGACTACTCCAAATACGTTTACACTGGGAATAACTGCTAGTGATGCTGCCAACAACACCTCTGCTCCTGTAAACGTGACCATCAACGTCACCGATGTGGATGACACCGCCCCCGTTGTAAACGCCAACCAAACGTTCTCCTATGCAGAAGGAAAAACGGCTAACTTCCAAGTGGGAACGGTCACAGCTACCGATGCAGTAGGAGTTACAAGTTTTGCGATCGCATCTGGAAATAATTCCGGGTTCTTTGCCATTAGTAACAGTGGAGTAATTACCCTCACCGCAGCAGGTGCAGCTGCATCAGCCGCGTCTAATGACTTTGAGACTACTCCAAACACGTTTACATTAGGAATAACTGCTAGTGATGCTGCCAACAACACCTCTGCTCCTGTAAACGTTACTATTAACGTCATGGATGTGGATGACACCGCCCCCGTTGTAAACGCCAACCAAACGTTCTCCTATGCAGAAGGAAAAACGGCTAACTTCCAAGTGGGAACAGTCACAGCTACCGATGCAGTAGGAGTCACAAGCTTTGCGATCGCATCTGGAAACAATTCCGGGTTCTTTGCCATTAGTAACAGTGGAGTAATTACCCTCACAGCAGCAGGTGCAGCTGCATCAGCCGCGTCCAATGACTTTGAGACTACTCCAAATACGTTTACACTGGGAATAACTGCTAGTGATGCTGCCAACAACACCTCTGCTCCTGTAAACGTGACCATCAACGTCACCGATGTGGATGACACCGCCCCCGTTGTAAACGCCAACCAAACGTTCTCCTATGCAGAAGGAAAAACGGCTAACTTCCAAGTGGGAACGGTCACAGCTACCGATGCAGTAGGAGTTACAAGTTTTGCGATCGCATCTGGAAATAATTCCGGGTTCTTTGCCATTAGTAACAGTGGAGTAATTACCCTCACCGCAGCAGGTGCAGCTGCATCAGCCGCGTCTAATGACTTTGAGACTACTCCAAACACGTTTACATTAGGAATAACTGCTAGTGATGCTGCCAACAACACCTCTGCTCCTGTAAACGTTACTATTAACGTCATGGATGTGGATGACACCGCCCCCGTTGTAAACGCCAACCAAACGTTCTCCTATGCAGAAGGAAAAACGGCTAACTTCCAAGTGGGAACAGTCACAGCTACCGATGCAGTAGGAGTCACAAGCTTTGCGATCGCATCTGGAAACAATTCCGGGTTCTTTGCCATTAGTAACAGTGGAGTAATTACCCTCACAGCAGCAGGTGCAGCTGCATCAGCCGCGTCCAATGACTTTGAGACTACTCCAAATACGTTTACACTGGGAATAACTGCTAGTGATGCTGCCAACAACACCTCTGCTCCTGTAAACGTGACCATCAACGTCACCGATGTGGATGACACCGCCCCCGTTGTAAACGCCAACCAAACGTTCTCCTATGCAGAAGGAAAAACGGCTAACTTCCAAGTGGGAACGGTCACAGCTACCGATGCAGTAGGAGTTACAAGTTTTGCGATCGCATCTGGAAATAATTCCGGGTTCTTTGCCATTAGTAACAGTGGAGTAATTACCCTCACCGCAGCAGGTACAGCTGCATCAGCCGCATCCAATGACTTTGAGACTACTCCAAATACGTTTACACTGGGAATAACTGCTAGTGATGCTGCCAACAACACCTCTTCTCCTGTAAACGTTACTATTAACGTCACTGATATCCCCAATGATGTACCCACCGTAACAATTGCTGCTACAGATCCCTATGCTGCTGAAATTCAAACACCTAGAGTCAACAATGGTAAATTCACATTTACCTTGTCAGAAGCGGCTCCAGTAGGAGGAATTGCCGTCAACTACACGGTCAGTGGGACAGCTATTGGTGGGGAAGATTACACACTTCTACCTGGCACAGTCACAATTGCTGGTGGACAAACTACAGCGGTTGTTGATGTCTTGCCGATAAATGATGCTGTTGTAGAAGGTAATCAAATCGTTATTCTCAGTCTCACAGATGGAGTTACCTATGACCTGGGTGCTACCACCGGAGCTACTGTAACCATAGCTGATGGTGCTATAGGGGACATTGATGGTAACGGGGTCTTTACTGGATCCGATGCATTCCTAATTAACCAGTTTTTAGCAGAACGGAATAATCCTAACCGTAACTCCATCTTAGAAACTACCTTCGCTCGTTTCCCCAGTGAAACCGTGGGATCCACCAATACTACCGGAGCTACACTTGCCAATGGGATTGAAGCACAGTTAAGCCTCTTTGATATTGACGGAAATTCAACAACTTCGCCAGGAGATATCTTCTTGATGAACCAATACTTGTTATTGGGGAGCAACCCGAACCGCAATCAAATCTTTCAGCTGGTTGCATCTGCTTTTGGATCAGAACTCAATGGTCCTAATAATACAGGCGACGAACTCAATCAAGCTTTAAGTAACTTAATAGGGACTAACACCTAGAATTTGATTTTTTGTGGGTGTAAGTTCCTAAAGTTGGCAGGTTGCTGACCGTATTAAGTCTCCATAAAAAGCCAAAACCTATCTTCGTCCAGTTTCAACTAGGTTTGGGTAGGTTTTGGTAAGTTTATAAGAGCGGATTTTGTGGTTTTACAATGTAAACAAATAATAAAATTAACACCACATTCTCTGGAAATGCTACCATAGTTCTGTTAATGCTGCAATAATGATATCCGAAACCTTATATACCCATGTGTAGTCCGTACACACTATAATCTTGGAAACATTAGTTTGCTTAGACTATATTCCTAGAGACTGGCAAGTTGTGTTATGCTTGTGCTGATTTGTTACGATAACCCCTAAATAATACACTGGAGATTTATGTCTACACCAAAACTTGTAATCACACCGAAAATTCAGAGCATTTCACCACGTAGTGGAAAGATTAATCTCGACTATCGACTGGAAAACTTTACAGATCCGGCTGTGTCTTCAGCAAGTATAGAGGTTTACTTTAGCAATGAACTTCAAATTGATGTAGATGCTATCACTATTGGTGATAATACAGGTACTGTTCCCTTAGGTGGCAGAATAACAGGTGCTGATACTAACAATGCTGATGGTAATGGCAGCACGGGGAATTTTGTGCTGCTAACCTTTCAAAATTTAACTACATCTGTAACTAATAAATCATTTATTAATATTCCCTTTGTAACAACCAGTACATTTGATGGCCAGGCAACAGTTAATTTTATTGCTCGTAGCAGTAATCCTAGCCTCACAGTAGATCCTATTGCTCCGGTTGCCATCAATAACCAGGTCACCGCTATTCTGGAAGTTGGACCCGGTCAAACTTATACAACAATTCAAGCAGCCATTGATGCTGCCAGCAACGGTGATGTAATTAGGGTGCTATCCGGTGTATACAATGAAAACGTGACTATAAATAAGTCGGTTACACTGGAAGGTCCCAATAAAGGAATTAGACCAACTATACCGGATATTAACTTAACTGGTGGTATTAATATCAATCAGGGATACCGTACTAACCCAGAAGCTTGGATTAAGGGCACTGTTACTGTAACAGCAGACAATGTTACTATTGATGGTTTCCGACTCAGAAATGAAAACGGTCCTTTGCAATGGACTAGTACACCAGATAACTTTAAACTACTCAACAACTACGTTACCGGGTATAACGCCAATAAGGGACCCCGTTTCGGAGATGCTAACAGCAACAACCCAACCGATCAAGTTACCGGTTGGCAGATTGATGCCAACTACATTGGTGGCTTATTGGGCGGTGGTGGCACGGGCGGGTCTATGTACTTAGCCGGACTCAGTAATTCAAGTATTAATAATAACACTTTTTGGCGCCCTCGTGCTGCCCACCTATACCTGGCATCTCTCACCAATGTTACCATAGATGGTAATAAGTTCTATCACGGACTGCACGCTGGTGGTGCCGATTTTGACGGATTTGGGAAATTTTTTAGCGGGACTGGCTATGGTTACGGTGGCTATGGTGGCTATGGTGGTAGTTATGGTGGTGGCTATGGTCGTAACTATTGGTTAGAACTCAAGGGGAGAAATGATACTGTTAATATCAAAAATAATAGTGGTCAGTTTAACAGCGGTGGTATCCAGCTTTATGGTGAAGTGAATGATCCCTTCCTATTCAATAATGTCACTATAGAGAAGAATACTTTTCCTGCTAACAACTTTGTTAATGCTTATACTCAAGCCTCTACAAATAATTTATCCGGTCTGATTCCTGCTGTCATGGCAACCGCTAAGGTTGTGACTGGAGGTCCTTCCGGTAGTAATTTAGTGATCCGTGACAATGAGATCACAATGGATCTAGCTCAACTCAAATATACTACAGACCACAAATCTTCTTTAGAGGTGCGGGGTAACTTCAACGGTGTGACCATTGAAGACAACACTTTAACTCCAACAGGTACCAATGGCGGTGTTAATTTAATCACGGGTCTGAACCTTTACGGTAGTTTGCCGGGACTGGTATCGGTCAAAAATAACGAGTTTTTCGGTGAAGGTGGAACTCATCAAGCTGCTAGTTATTACGGTATTGATGTAATTCCCACTTTCACTGACTATGGAACCTATAATAGCAATCTCAACATCCAAAACAACACCATTAGAAACTGGGAAGTTGGGGTTGTCTTACGTGACGCAGCCCAGATTACTGCAAACAGTATTACTATAGCGGGAAATAACTTTAGTAGTAATTCAAGGAACGTCTTCGATGGTATTAACCCCACGATAACAACTCAAGTCCTATCCTACCCAGAAAATAAACTGCAGGGAGCCACCTTAGGAACAGTATCAGCAAGTGACAACTTGCCCAATACAGATAACGTAGGTATTAGACAGTATAGCATTTCCAGTGGAAATGAAAGCGGATTTTTCAGCATTAATTCTAGTAGTGGACAAATTACCTTGACAGCAGCAGGTATATCAGCTGCTGCTAACAACTTTGAAAGTTTACCTAACACCTTCACCCTTGGGATCACAGTCACAGACGGAGGTGGACTAACTGCCACTAACACAGTGACCCTAAGTGTTAACGACGTTAATGAAGCACCCGCAGACCTGACTCTATCAGCTACTAGCATTGCAGAAAATCAAGGAATTGGCACA
Organism: Cylindrospermopsis raciborskii Cr2010; assembly: GCF_003367075.2. Taxonomy (NCBI): domain Bacteria; kingdom Bacillati; phylum Cyanobacteriota; class Cyanophyceae; order Nostocales; family Aphanizomenonaceae; genus Cylindrospermopsis; species Cylindrospermopsis raciborskii. The sequence continues at coordinate 3,298,099 of NZ_CP065936.1, read as the reverse complement.
GTGGTGGGTAACTTCTCTACCACAGACCCAGATACTGGCAACACCTTCACCTATAGCCTAGTTACGGGAACAGGTTCTATCGATAATAGTTCCTTCACCATAGATGGTGGTCAACTGAAAACTGCTGCTGCCTTTGATTTTGAAACCAAGAACAGCTACAGCATTAGAGTTCGTAGCACGGACCAAGGTGGACTGTCTTTTGAGAAACAGTTAACCATTGGTGTAACCAACATCAATGAAACACCCACAGACCTGACTCTATCAGCTACTAGCATTGCAGAAAATCAAGGAATTGGCACAGTGGTGGGTAACTTCTCTACCACAGACCCAGATACTGGCAACACCTTCACCTATAGCCTAGTTACGGGAACAGGTTCTATCGATAATAGTTCCTTTACCATAGTTGGCAACCAGTTAAGAACTGCTGCTGCCTTTGATTTTGAAACCAAGAACAGCTACAGCATTAGAGTTCGTAGCACGGACCAAGGTGGACTGTCTTTTGAGAAACAGTTAACCATTAATGTTACCAATGTTAATGAAGCACCCGCAGACCTGACTCTATCAGCTACTAGCATTGCAGAAAATCAAGGAATTGGCACAGTGGTGGGTAACTTCTCTACCACAGACCCAGATACTGGCAACACCTTCACCTATAGTCTAGTTACGGGAACAGGTTCTATCGATAATAGTTCCTTTACCATAGTTGGCAACCAGTTAAGAACTGCTGCTGCCTTTGATTTTGAAACCAAGAACAGCTACAGCATTAGAGTTCGTAGCACGGACCAAGGTGGATTGTCTTTTGAGAAACAGTTAACCATTAATGTTACCAATGTTAATGAAGCACCTAGCTTTGCTAATGGCACTACTACCTTCTCCACAGCGGAAAATAGCACCACTGTAGGAACAATTTCTGCTGCTATAGATCCAGATGCAGGTGATACCCTTACCTACACCCTTTCTGGTGCAGATGTGGCCAAGTTCAACATTGATAATACAACCCGGTCATTAACCTTTAAAACTGCCCCTGATTTTGAAGCACCAGGTAGTGCAGCAGGAACCAACACTTACAGTGTGACCGTTACCGCCGCCGATGATGGGGGCCTAACTGCTACCCAAACAGTTACTGTTAATGTCACTAATGTGGTGGAAGTCGGTAATCCGCCGGTAATCACTAGTAGCTCCACCTTCTCCGTGGCAGAAAACAGCACGGCAGTGGGAACTATTACTGCCACTGATGCGGATGCTAATACCCTGACCTACAGCATTAGCGGGGGAGCAGACCAGAGCTTATTCACTATCAATGCCAATACGGGGGTTTTGAGCTTTGTTACTGATCCTAACTTTGAATTACCAACAGATGCAGGAATCAATAACGTTTATAACCTGCAAATCCAAGTTACCGATGGTAATAATCCAGTTACCCAGGACTTGATTATCACTGTTACCAATGTTAATGAAGCACCCGCAGACCTGACTCTATCAGCTACTAGCATTGCAGAAAATCAAGGAATTGGCACAGTGGTGGGTAACTTCTCTACCACAGACCCAGATACTGGCAACACCTTCACCTATAGTCTAGTTACGGGAACAGGTTCTATCGATAATAGTTCCTTTACCATAGTTGGCAACCAGTTAAGAACTGCTGCTGCCTTTGATTTTGAAACCAAGAACAGCTACAGCATTAGAGTTCGTAGCACGGACCAAGGTGGATTGTCTTTTGAGAAACAGTTAACCATTAATGTTACCAATGTTAATGAAGCACCTAGCTTTGCTAATGGCACTACTACCTTCTCCACAGCGGAAAATAGCACCACTGTAGGAACAATTTCTGCTGCTATAGATCCAGATGCAGGTGATACCCTTACCTACACCCTTTCTGGTGCAGATGTGGCCAAGTTCAACATTGATAATACAACCCGGTCATTAACCTTTAAAACTGCCCCTGATTTTGAAGCACCAGGTAGTGCAGCAGGAACCAACACTTACAGTGTGACCGTTACCGCCGCCGATGATGGGGGCCTAACTGCTACCCAAACAGTTACTGTTAATGTCACTAATGTGGTGGAAGTCGGTAATCCGCCGGTAATCACTAGTAGCTCCACCTTCTCCGTGGCAGAAAACAGCACGGCAGTGGGAACTATTACTGCCACTGATGCGGATGCTAATACCCTGACCTACAGCATTAGCGGGGGAGCAGACCAGAGCTTATTCACTATCAATGCCAATACGGGGGTTTTGAGCTTTGTTACTGATCCTAACTTTGAATTACCAACAGATGCAGGAATCAATAACGTTTATAACCTGCAAATCCAAGTTACCGATGGTAATAATCCAGTTACCCAGGACTTGATTATCACTGTTACCAATGTTAATGAGGCACCCACAGACCTGACTCTATCAGCTACTAGCATTGCAGAAAATCAAGGAATTGGCACAGTGGTAGGTAACTTCTCTACCACAGACCCGGATGCTGGTAATACCTTCACCTATAGTCTAGTTACGGGAACAGGTTCTATCGATAATAGTTCCTTTACCATAGTTGGCAACCAGTTAAGAACTGCTGCTGCCTTTAATTTTGAAGCCAAGAACAGCTACAGTATTAGAGTTCGTAGTACCGACCAAGGTGGACTGTCTTTTGAGAAACAGTTAACCATTAATGTTACCAATGTTAATGAAGCACCTAGCTTTGCTAATACCACTGCTACCTTCTCCACAGCGGAAAACAGAACTACTGTAGGAATCATCACTGCTACCGACCCAGATGCAGGCGACACCCTTACCTACAATCTCTCCGGTGCAGATGCGGACAAGTTCAACATTGATAATACAACCCGGTCATTAACCTTTAAAACTGCCCCTGATTTTGAAGCGCCAGGTAGTGCAGCGGGAAACAACACTTACAGTGTAACGGTAACCGCCACCGATGGAGGGGGCCTAACTGCTACCCAAGCAGTTACTGTTAACGTCACCGATGTGGATGATACCCCTCCTGATGCTCCCCAAATTATCAATTTCAGAGATGATGTGGCGCCAGTTACAGGAACCTTTGGCAACGGTATTACCACAGATGATCTCACCCCGACCCTGAATATCAAAGCGGAAGCAGGCAGTTCCGTACGGGTGTTCCGTAATGGTCTTACCTATGGTGACGCTACTGCTGCCAACACTCCTGGGGATTATACCTTCACCACTGCTAACCTAGCTCCAGGAACTTACGATTTCACTGCCCAGGCTACGGATGCTGCGGGTAATGTCAGCTCTCTTTCTAACCCATTTACTCTGACTGTTGGTCTACCTGGCTATCAGCGGTATAACTTTACTTACCGCTACGGTAATGGTGATAGCTATAGTGGTTATGTGTATGCTCCAGTGGGAACCTACACCCAGGGTCAAAACATACCTGTTTCCAATACTAATGAAACTGGTCAAACAGGATCCTACACCATTGACTCTTTTGGAGAAATTACCACTAACATTTCCTTTAACAACCTGGTTTACCTTACCAGCTACAATGACGCTGATACAGGATTTGGACCAACAACTAATATATGGCCGCCACAGGGTACAGTTAGTGGTTTCTCTGGTTTGGGTTCAGAATATGGTTTTGCATACGATCCTAACTTTTTCAGCTCTGACCCTTATTTTAGCAACTTCTTTGAAGCCGATATAAGAAGTAATAATGTCTTCTTTGAATTTACTTATTATTATGGCGAAGACACAAATAATGACTATTACAAGGGCTATGGCTATGCCAGTCGAGATTACATTAACGCTCCAGGGCGATACCTTGCTATAAATTCAAAACCCAATGATACGGGTAAGACTGGTTATTATCAAGTCACTTCTGTTCAGAATAGCTTCGATTTTGGTTTAAGGAACATTAACACTTATATTTGGGTTAATGAGTATTTTGATATTCAAACTGACCAAGATGGAATTGGCACAGGGGGCTATGGAAAAGCCAATTATATTTGGTCCTATGGTGGTAACAGGGGTTTAGGTAGCGAAGAAGGCTATGCCTATAATTTAGGATTTGAGGGTGGTGATAATCAGTTTAATCATATCAATTCCGCAGATATTGCTACCACCAAGACTTTTCTTTCTATTCGTAACCCAGGGAATGCATGGCTGCAAACTCGTTTTGAAGGCAATCAAGGAACCCCCACAAACTACACCTTTGAAGTTGTCCGCCAGGGTAACCTGAATTCAGCCCTGAGTGTCAACTGGAATACTCAAAGCTTCTTCTTCCCCAATGCTGATGGTAACGATTTTGTCGGTAGCACATTCCCCTCAGGAACGGTTAATTTTGCACCGGGGCAATCCACTGCTCCTTTGACTATCAGCGTTCAAGGGGATAATACCCGTGAATTTGCAGAATGGTTTCAAGCTGTTATTAACAACCCAGATCCTGCATCGATCTCGCTTTCACAAAATTCCGCCCAGGCGCGGATTTTAAATGATGATGGTCTATTCTGGGGTTGGGGTTTTGGAGATCCTCACTTGGTAACCCTAGATGGACTGGCCTATGACTTTATGGCAGTGGGCGAATTTGTCCTAGTGGAAACAACCCCTGGGTCCGATAACCCCTTCCAGGTGCAAGTCCGCTATGAACCGTATCCTGGTTCGGAAGTGGTGTCTATTACTACTCGTATGGCTGTTAAACTCGGTGAAAGACGGATTGAGTTGCAGCTAGGGTCAGACCAGCTCTTGGTGGATGGAGTAATTGTATCCATTGACCCTGCAGATATAAATGGCGATGGTAATATTGACCCTGCAGAGGGAGGTGTGGATATAAATGGTGATGGTAATTTTGATATACAGCGGAGGGCAATTACTAATGGCAACGAATACACCATTACCCTAAACGATTTAGGAGAGCAGGTTAGAGTAGAGATTTACGATGCCTTTATGGATGTAAATGTCTTAGTTGCTGAAAGTCCTACAGGTAGTACTCGAGGATTTAGAGGATTACTGGGCAATCGGAACAACGATAGGACAGATGATCTAACCGGGCGAGATGGCACTCTCTATTCTCAGCCAGTCAGGTTTGAGAATCTTTATGGAGCCTTTGCCAATAGTTGGCGGTTAGATGCGGTAGGTACAAACAATGGTAAGGATTCCCTTTTCTCCTATGGTGTGGGAGAAAGATTTGGCGGTTTTGACCGCAGTAATTTCCCTCAAGGCGTTATTGACCTGAACCAAGTTCCTGCAGATTTATTAACAGCAGCACGCACTGCTGCTGAAGGAATTACCGATCCTGTATTACAGAATGCAGCCATTTATGATTACCTCTTAACGGGAGAAAGATCTTTTATTCAAGGTGCGCAGGCGTCTCCAGATGAACCTGAAGGGAAGACTGCTCCAGCAGAAGCTCCAGTTATTACTTCCGTTGGTGTAGGGGCTACTCCATTATCTATTACAGAAGGAAACAGCGCTTCACAAGATGTTACCTTCCGGGTATGGCGCACCAACCCCAGCGGTAATCTCACAGTGGACTACAGATTGGAGGGGTCCATTAATGCTGATGATTTATCTCCTGGTACTCCATTGTCTGGTTTAATCAACTTTGCAGATGGGGAAACGGAAAAGCTGGTGAAGGTCACCGTATTAGGAGACACTCTCATTGAAACTGATGAACAGTTAGTAATGAGGATAGAGACTCCTAATATAGGCTCAGTAATGGTAGCAGCGGGACAAGCAGCAACAACTATTATTAGTGATGACTTGCCACCAGTAACCATTGGAGTCATTGCTGGAAATGACATTTTGAATGCAGCCGAAAAAGCAGCGGGTGCTGTTATTACGGGAACTGCAACCGGACTAGCTCAGGTACAAGTCACCATTGCTGGACAAAGGAAAACAGTAAACGTCAATGGTGGAAACTGGACTGCTAATTTTACACCCCAGGAGTTGCCAGGAGATGGTTCATACAGTGTTGAGGCCATTGGCATTGCTCAGTCCGGATCCCAAACCATCGCCGCTTCTCGCACTCTGTTATTAGATACCACCCCACCCAACGCCCCTGTCATTAATCCGGTTACAGGTGACGATATCATCAACCCTGCAGAAAGATCAAGTGGCATTACCATTACAGGAACTGCAGAGGCCAACTCCCGAGTTCGATTGACCTTTGGTAATGTGACACGCACGGTCACCGCTATTAATGGCCAGTGGTCAGTGAATATTAGCGCGGGTGAATTACCTAGTGAAGGAATACTTTCTTTACTGGCAACTGCCACAGATACTGCTGGTAATACCAGTGCAGCGATCGCACGGGAAGTGAGATTTAATAGGGCTCCCAGCTTTGCCAATGCCACTGCTACGTTCTCCACTGCAGAAAACAGCACTAGGGTGGAAATAATTACCGCTGCTACCGATCCAGATGCGGGAGATACCCTCATTTATACCCTTTCTGGAGCAGATGGGGACAAGTTTAACATAGACTCTTCTACCCGCTTACTCAGCTTTAAAACTGCCCCTAACTTTGAAGCGCCAGGTAGTGCAGCGGGAACTAATGCTTATAGTGTAACAGTAACCGCCACCGATGGTGGGGGTCTAACTACCACCCAAGCAATTACCGTGAATGTCACAGATGTCCCAGAAGTTGGCAACCCACCGGTGATAACTAGTAGCTCCACCTTCTCCGTGGCAGAAAACAGCACGGCAGTGGGAACTATTACTGCTACTGATGTAGAACTTAGCACCCTTAATTACAGCATTAGCGGGGGAGCGGATCAAAGTTTGTTCGCCATCGACCCCACCACAGGAGTTCTGAGATTTGTTGCAGCGCCTAACTTTGAAGCCCCGTCCGATGTGGGATCTGATAATCGCTACAACCTGCAAATCCAAGTCAAAGATAGTGATAATAACACGGTTACCAAGGACTTGATTATCACTGTTACCGACGTTAATGAAGCGCCCAGCTTTAATACCCCTACTGCTACCTTCTCCACAGCGGAAAACACAATCCTTGTGGGAAGTGTGGCTGCCACTGATCCGGATAGGGGAGATACCCTCACCTACACCCTTTCCGGTGCAGATGCAGGCAAGTTCGATATTGATTCTACCACCCAGTTTTTAAGCTTCAAGACTGCTCCTAATTTTGAAGCACCAGGTAGTAATACTTACAGCGTTACTGTTATCGCCAGGGATGCTGCTGGCTTAACCACTAACCAAGCAGTTACCATTAATGTTATCGACGTTAATGAAGCACCTAGGTTTGCTAATCCCACTGCTACGTTCTCCACTGCAGAAAACAGCACTAGGGTGGAAATAATTACCGCTGCTACCGATCCAGATGCAGGCGACACCCTTACCTACACCCTTTCCGGTGCAGATGCAGGCAAGTTCAATATAGACTCCTCGACCCGCTTACTCAGCTTTAAAACTGCCCCCAACTTTGAAGTACCGGGTAGTACAGCGGGAACTAATGCTTACAGCGTGACCGTCACCGCCACTGATCGTGGGGGCCTAACCACCACCCAAGCAGTTACCGTTAACGTCACCGATGTGGCAGAAATTGGCAATCCACCGGTGATAACTAGTAGCTCCACCTTCTCCATTGCAGAAAACAGCACGGCAGTGGGAACTATTATTGCCACTGATGCAGATGGTAATACCCTGACCTACAGCATTAGCGGGGGAGCGGACCGGAGTTTGTTCACCATCAATGCTAATACGGGAGCTTTGAGCTTTGTTAATGCTCCTAACTTTGAAGCACCGGGAACTGATAACATTTACAACGTGCAAATCGGAGTTACGGATGGCGTCAATCCTGTTACCCAGGACTTGATTATCACTGTCACTAACGTTAATGAAGCACCCAGCTTTGCTAATCTCACTGCTATCTTCTCTACACCTGAAAACAGCACTACTGTAGAAACCATTGCTGCTGCTACCGATCCAGATGCAGGCGACACCCTTACTTACACCCTTTCTGGAGCAGATGGGGGCAAGTTTAATATAGACTCTTCTACCCGCTTGCTCAGCTTTAAAACTGCCCCCAACTTTGAAGCACGAGGTAGTGCAGCGGGAACCAATGCTTACAGTGTAACGGTAACCGCCACCGATGGTGGGGGCCTAACCACCACCCAAGCAGTTACTGTTAACGTCACCGATGTCCCAGAAGTTGGCAATCCACCGGTGATAACTAGTAGCTCCACCTTCTTCGTGGCAGAAAACAGCACACAAGTGGGAACTATTATTGCCACTGATGCGGATGCTAATACCCTGACCTACAGCATTAGCGGGGGAGCAGACCAGAGCTTATTCACTATCAATGCCAATACGGGGGTTTTGAGCTTTGTTACTGATCCTAACTTTGAAGTACCAACAGACGCAGGAATCAATAACGTTTACAACCTGCAAATCCAAGTTACCGATGGTAATAATCCAGTTACCCAGGACTTGATTATCACTGTTACCAATGTTAATGAGGCACCCACAGACCTGACTCTATCAGCTACTAGCATTGCAGAAAATCAAGGAATTGGCACAGTGGTGGGTAACTTCTCTACCACAGACCCGGATGCTGGTAACACCTTCACCTATAGTCTAGTTACGGGAACAGGTTCTATCGATAATAGTTCCTTTACCATAGTTGGCAACCAGTTAAGAACTGCTGCTGCCTTTAATTTTGAAGCCAAGAACAGCTACAGTATTAGAGTTCGTAGCACGGACCAAGGTGGACTGTCTTTTGAGAAACAGTTAACCATTAATGTTACCAATGTTAATGAAGCACCTAGCTTTGCTAATACCACTGCTACCTTCTCCACAGCGGAAAATAGCACTAATGTGGGAACCATCTCTCCTGCTACCGACCCAGATGCGGGGGATATTCTGAACTACACCCTATCGGGAGCGGACGCAACCAAGTTTAATTTTAATACCATTACTCGCGCCCTTAGCTTTAAAACTCCCCCTAATTTTGAAGCACCAGGTAGTGCAGCGGGAACCAACACCTACAGTCTGACCATTACCGCCACCGATGTTAGGGGTTTAAACGCTACCCAGACAGTTACCGTTAATGTTACCGGTATTAATGAAGCACCCAGCTTTGCCAATCCGACTGCCACTTTCTCTACAGCGGAAAACAGCACTACTGTAGGAACCATCGCTCCTGCTAACGATCCGGATGCGGGTGACACCCTTACCTACAGCCTTTCCGGTGCAGATGCGGGCAAGTTCAACATTGATAATACGACCCGGTCACTGACCTTTAAAACTCCCCCTGATTTTGAGGCGAAAGGTAGTGCAGCGGGAACCAATGCTTACAGTGTGACCGTCACCGCCACCGATAGTGGGGGCCTAACTGCTACTCAAGCAGTTACCATTAATGTCACCAATGTGGATGAAATTGGCAATCCACCGGTAATAACCAGTAGCTCCACCTTCTCCGTGGCGGAAAATAGCACGGCAGTGGGAAATATCACTGCCACTGATGCAGATGGTAATACCCTGACCTACAGCATTAACGGGGGAGCAGACCAGAGTTTGTTCAACATCAATAGCACTACGGGAGCTTTGAGCTTTGTTACCGCTCCTAACTTTGAAGCCCCAACCGATGTGGGAGCTGATAATCGCTACAACCTGCAAATCCAAGTTACGGACGGTAATAATCCAGTTACCCAGATTCTGATTATCGATGTCACCAACGTTAATGAAGCACCCACAGACCTGACTTTATCAGCCACCACTATTGAGGAAAACCAAGCAAGTGGCACAGTGGTGGGTAACTTCTCTACCACAGACCCGGATGCTGGAAACACCTTTAGCTATAGTCTAGTTACGGGAACAGGTGCTACCGATAACAGTTTCTTTACCATAGATGGTGGTCAACTAAAAACTGCTGCTGCCTTTAACTTTGAAACCAAGAACAGCTACAGCATTAGAGTTCGGATCACCGACCAAGGTGGACTGTTCTTTGAGAAACAGCTGACTATTGGTGTTAGAGACGTTAATGAACCACCTGTTTTCTCTGCTGTCTCCTTCAAGGTCTCTGAAAATAGTAAATCAGTCGGTAGAATCAGTGTTCAAAATCCGGAACCGGAAGATGTTATTACCTTTGCCCTAGCAGGAGTTGATGCTAAATTACTGTCCATTGATTCCCAAGGTAACTTGACGTTTAATCGAGAACCAGACTTTGAAAAACCCGAGGATGCGGATAAGAATAATATTTACCAAGTACAAGTCACGGTCGGAGATGGTAAAACCCCTGTAATCCGAGATATCGATATCAAGGTTGAAGATGTCAATGAAGCACCTACTGCTATTGGTGACTTTTTAGCCATTGTTGGAGATACTAGCGGATCCATTGAACCTTTGAAGAACGATACTGATCCTGATAGCGCTGATCAACTGAAAATTATTGGCGTAACTGACGGTAAACAAGGTAAGGTGGAAATTATTGGCAATCAGCTAAAATACACCCTCTCGGATGCTGCATATATAGGAGATGATGTTTTTAGCTATACTATCTCTGACCAAGGAAATTTAACAGCAACTGCAAACGTCAAGGTTAATGTGACCGGAACAAAAGTTGTGGTAAACCCAGATGTAACCAATGTTAACCCCGGTGATCCCTTAATTCCTTCAGAAGCTGGTTCCCTGTCTGGTATTGTTAATAATGTGTCCTTCAATTTCCGTGCTGGCTATAATCCAACTCAATCCAGGGATATTCTGCAAAGAACTTTAGGTCGTACTGATGCGGCTTTTAATAACCTGTTTGGTCTTTATGAAATAGATGATGCTACAGGTACAGTTAATGGCATTGCCCCAGGACAATCTGGCTATGCTAGGGCTGCTTTAAACAGAGCAGTATCTAGTTTTGCAGTACGAGCTGGGGGTTCGGGAAATGGCATAACTGGAAATGTGGTTGTGGGCGGGGATAAATTTTACGCTCCCTTCGTTATTGCCAATGGTGGTAACTTGTTCGGTAGCATGCAGGATGCTATTAACACCTTCTTCCAACTTAATGCTGATAATAGTCGAGCCACCGCTGAAAACTATACCTCTTTCCCAGTTGCTTACTTTAGCTTTGGTGCGGCCAACCCAGATGGTGCAGCTCACATCAGGAGCTTTGGCAATAATGTCTTTGGATTCGAAGATTTACCCGCTGGTGTAGGGGTCAATGATTACGACTTCAATGACACCGTCTTCTCCTTTGGTTAATATGTCAATTTTGGGTTTAATATTAAACTCAACCTACGATCACCCGACTTTGGCTTTCAGACAGGGAATTCATTCCCTGTCTCCCCCACGGACAGTCTCTTGACATTTGCTGTAGACCAAGTCATAATGTTATGGGTTAAATATAAGCAAACTCACCTGTGACAACAGCTTTATCTTGGCAAAAACGAGTCGGTAATCAAAGGGACTGGGTATGGAGAGGTTGGCAAATCCGCTATACTTTTATCCGCCCTGTGAATCACCACCAAACTGCAACTCCTTTAATCTTGCTACATGGCTTTGGTGCTTCTATTGGTCATTGGCGACATAATTTAGAGGTGTTGGGAAAACACCACACGGTTTATGCTCTGGATATGCTGGGTTTTGGCGGTTCTGAAAAGGTTCCCGCTAATTACAGTGTCAATCTGTGGGTGGAGCAACTTTATGATTTTTGGCAGACTTTTATCCATCATCCTGTAATATTAATAGGTAACTCTCTTGGTTCCCTAGTTACCCTAGTAGCAGCAGCAGTTCATCCCGATATGGTTCAGGGTATGGTGATGATGAGTTTACCCGATCCTAATCTGGAACAGGAGGTTTTACCACCTTTTCTTCATCCCCTGGTGAGGGGAATTAAGGGTATATTCGCCTCTCCGCTGTTGCTCAAACCCCTATTCAATTTCATTCGTCAACCAGCTGTGCTCAGACGCTGGGCTGGTCTTGCTTATGCCCACCCCCAAGCTATCACGGATGAGTTAATTGATATTTTGGCAGGACCACCCCAAGATAGAGGTTCTACTCGTGCTTTTATCGCCCTGTTTAAAGCCTCTATTGGTGCGGAATTTAGTCCTAGCGCTAAGACTCTATTACCCAATTTAACCATTCCTATGCTGTTGATTTGGGGAGAAAAGGATAGATTTATCCCACCTAAATTGGCTTCTGAATTTGCTAAATATAATGATAAGTTAGAAGTGTTATATTTACAAGAGGTGGGTCATTGTCCCCATGATGAGTCACCTGAACTGGTTAATCAGGTGATTTTAGGTTGGATTGGACATAATTGCCCTGAGTAATACAAATGTGTTTAATTCACATCTTCATTAAACAACCAGTGGATAAATTTTTTCTAGTTGCTCTTTTTAGTAATTGCCCGATGGTAACTTGAGATCAGGTGAGACTTCTGGATTTGATTACGATTTAGTGATTGTGGGCGGACATGGTGCGACATGCTGTCCATTATGGTCTGAAAACGGCTATTAACGTAGGTTGGGTTGAAGCATGAAACCCAACGCCCCCATGGGTTACCCCTAACCCATCCTACAAATAATCGGGTTTTGGCAAATACTTGACAAGGAGCATTACCCCTAATAGAGATAGTTAACCAGGAGGTACTTGGCGGTAGTTTAGGAGCATATAGCACAGACAGTCTCCAGGTAGGGGTTAATTTAAACAATTATGGTTAATCCCCTGGGGAGCTCCCATAGAGAGTGTTTCGCCAGCTCCCGTAGGGAGTACTTCCCAATCGCTCTTCTCTTTAGTATAAACTCCAGTTTTTAAAAACCTCCCAAGGGTATTCTGGTGCAGGTAATAGTTTATTCGAGTGCAGTAATATCAATACCCTTAGCCCTTAATTGTGATAGCAAGGTTTGATACTTTATTTGTTCCTGCTCTTTGAGAAGTCTTTCACGTTCTGCACGTTGAGTTTCCTGCTCTTTGAGAAGTCTTTCACGTTCTGCACGTTGAGTTTCTTGTTCTTTGAGAAGTCTTTCACGTTCTGCACGTTGAGTTTCTTGTTCTTTGAGAAGTCTTTCACGTTCTGCACGTTGGGTTTCTTGCTCTTTAAGCAATTTTTCACGTTCTGCACGTTGAGTTTCTTGTTCTTTGAGAAATCTTTCTTGTTCTGCATAATTACTCAATTCTACAGGACTAAGAAACTTACTCCCATCTGGATAATAGATGACTAATTCATCTTGGCTCATGTCAAATCTTATTTTCAATCTTGGACTGGTCCAAGTGGTAAAATTCTCAATCTCCTTAAATGAGTTATTTTCCCTAATGGATACTTCTAGACTAATCCTATCTGGATCATATACATAATACTCCTCCACTCCATGTTCTAGATAAAAGAGCTTTTTTCTGTCCATCTCAGTATTATTATTACCAGGAGATAAAATTTCAAACACCACCTGGGGGGGAATATTATTCTCTTCCCACTGTTGATAAGACCCCCGGTGCCCCTTGGGTCTCCCAAACACTACCATGGTGTCAGGGGCTAGTTTAATTTTGTTACTACCCTCCACTGGATACCAAAATAAGTCCCCAGCCACAAACACATCCGCATTATACTTAAATAGTATTTCTAAATTTTCCTTAATTTTGACAATCCATGTAAATTGTCTAGTGTTATCCGCCATAGGTTTATTATCACTTTCTGGGTAGACAATTTTAGGCGTCTCCACACCCTGATTAGTGTTAGATTTTATCACCCCCAGTTGAGTTTTTGGTGCAATTTGCCTCACCATGTCTATACCTCCCACTTTGGTACTGACTTAATCGGTTTAATTTAATATAACATAGTTTGTTTAGGGATGTTGAGTTATTGAACTCAACTTACAATATCACAAAACCAGTCGGTTTAAAACCGACTTTCGCTTTGAGACCCAAAATTGATTCCCGGTCTCCCCCACAGACAGTCTCCAGGTATGGATTAATTTAAACAATAACGGGTAATTGGCGATCTCCCCTAGGGAGTGCTTCGCAATCGCCTGTATGGAGTCAATCGCATTTATATATATCCGGTTGGTTTGTTGGGTTTCGTGCCTCAACCCAACCTACGATTACCCATGACAAAACTAGTCGGTTTTAAACTGACTTTCGCTTTGAGACCGGTCTCTCCCACAGACAGTCTCCAGGTAGGGGTTAATTTAAACAATTATGGTTAATCCCCTGGGGAGCTCCCATAGAGAGTGTTTCGCCAGCTCCCGTAGGGAGTGCTTCCCAATCGCTCTTCTCTTTAGTATAAACTCCAGTTTTTAAAAACCTCCCAAGGGTATTCTGGTGGAGGTAATAGTTTATTCGAGTGCAGTAATATCAATACCCTTAGCTTTTAATTGTGATAGCAAGGTTTGATACTTTATTTGTTCCTGCTCTTTGAGAAGTCTTTCACGTTCTGCACGTTGAGTTTCTTGTTCTGCACGTTGAGTTTCCTGCTCTTTGAGAAGTCTTTCGCGTTCTGCACGTTGAGTTTCTTGTTCTTTAAGCAATTTTTCACGTTCTGCACGTTGGGTTTCCTGCTCTTTGAGAAGTCTTTCGCGTTCTGCACGTTGAGTTTCTTGCTCTTTAAGCAATTTTTCACGTTCTGCACGTTGAGTTTCTTGTTCTTTGAGAAATCTTTCTTGTTCTGCATAATTACTCAATTCTACAGGACTAAGAAACTTACTCCCATCTGGATAATAGATGACTAATTCATCTTGGCTCATGTCAAATCTTATTTTCAATCTTGGACTGGTCCAAGTGGTAAAATTCTCAATCTCCTTAAATGAGTTATTTTCCCTAATGGATACTTCTAGACTAATCCTATCTGGATCATATACATAATACTCCTCCACTCCATGTTCTAGATAAAAGAGCTTTTTTCTGTCCATCTCAGTATTATTATTACCAGGAGATAAAATTTCAAACACCACCTGGGGGGGAATATTATCCTCTTCCCACTGTCGATAAGACCCCCGGTGACCCTTGGGTCTCCCAAACACTACCATGGTGTCAGGGGCTAGTTTAATTTTGTTACTACCCTCCACTGGATACCAAAATAAGTCCCCAGCCACAAACACATCCGCATTGGACTTAAATAGTATTTCTAAATTTTCCTTAATTTTGACAATCCATGTAAATTGTCTAGTGTTATCCGCCATAGGTTTATTATCACTTTCTGGGTAGACAATTTTAGGCGTCTCCACACCATGACTAATGTTAGATTCTATCACCCCCAGTTGAGTTTTTGATGGAATTTGCCTCACCATGTCTATACCTCCCACTTTGGTACTGACTTAATCGGTTTAATTTAATATAACATAGTTTGTTTAGGGATGTTGAGTTATTGAACTCAACTTACAATATCACAAAACCAGTCGGTTTTAAACCGACTTTCGCTTTGAGACCCAAAATTGATTCCCGGTCTCCCCCACAGACAGTCTCCAGGTATGGATTAATTTAAACAATAACGGGTAATTGGCGATCTCCCCTAGGGAGTGCTTCGCAATCGCCTGTATGGAGTCAATCGCATTTATATATATCCGGTTGGTTTGTTGGGTTTCGTGCCTCAACCCAACCTACGATTACCCACGACAAAACTAGTCAGTTTTAAACTGACTTTCGCTTTGAGACCGGTCTCCCCCACAGACAGTCTCCAGGTAGGGGTTAATTTAAACAATTATGGTTAATCCCCTGGGGAGCTCCCATAGAGAGTGTTTCGCCAGCTCCCGTAGGGAGTACTTCCCAATCGCTCTTCTCTTTAGTATAAACTCCAGTTTTTAAAAACCTCCCAAGGGTATTCTGGTGGAGGTAATAGTTTATTCGAGTGCAGTAATATCAATACCCTTAGCTTTTAATTGTGATAGCAAGGTTTGATACTTTATTTGTTCCTGCTCTTTGAGAAGTCTTTCACGTTCTGCACGTTGGGTTTCTTGCTCTTTAAGCAATTTTTCACGTTCTGCACGTTGAGTTTCTTGCTCTTTAAGCAATTTTTCACGTTCTGCACGTTGAGTTTCTTGTTCTTTGAGAAATCTTTCTTGTTCTGCATAATTACTCAATTCTACAGGACTAAGAAACTTACTCCCATCTGGATAATAGATGACTAATTCATCTTGGCTCATGTCAAATCTTATTTTCAATCTTGGACTGGTCCAAGTGGTAAAATTCTCAATCTCCTTAAATGAGTTATTTTCCCTAATGGATACTTCTAGACTAATCCTATCTGGATCATATACATAATACTCCTCCACTCCATGTTCCAGATAAAAGAGCTTTTTTCTGTCCATCTCAGTATTATTATTACCAGGAGATAAAATTTCAAACACCACCTGGGGGGGAATATTATTCTCTTCCCACTGTCGATAAGACCCCCGGTGCCCCTTGGGTCTCCCAAACACTACCATGGTGTCAGGGGCTAGTTTAATTTTGTTACTACCTTCCACTGGATACCAAAATAAGTCCCCAGCCACAAACACATCCGCATTGGACTTAAATAGTATTTCTAAATTTTCCTTAATTTTGACAATCCATGTAAATTGTCTAGTGTTATCCGCCATAGGTTTATTATCACTTTCTGGGTAGACAATTTTAGGCGTCTCCACACCATGACTAATGTTAGATTCTATCACCCCCAGTTGAGTTTTTGATGGAATTTGCCTCACCATGTCTATACCTCCCACTTTGGTACTGACTTAATCGGTTTAATTTAATATAACATAGTTTGTTTAGGGATGTTGAGTTATTGAACTCAACTTACAATATCACAAAACCAGTCGGTTTTAAACCGACTTTCGCTTTGAGACCCAGAATTGATTCCCGGTCTCCCCCACAGACAGTCTCCAGGTATGGATTAATTTAAACAATAACGGGTAATTGGCGATCTCCCCTAGGGAGTGCTTCGCAATCGCTCTTCTCTTTAGTATAAACTCCAGTTTTTAAAAACCTCCCAAGGGTATTCTGGTGGAGGTAATAGTTTATTCGAGTGCAGTAATATCAATACCCTTAGCTTTTAATTGTGATAGCAAGGTTTGATACTTTGTTTGTTCCTGCTCTTTGAGAAGTCTTTCACGTTCTGCACGTTGAGTTTCTTGTTCTTTGAGAAATCTTTCTTGTTCTGCACGTTGAGTTTCCTGCTCTTTGAGAAGTCTTTCACGTTCTGCACGTTGAGTTTCCTGCTCTTTGAGAAGTCTTTCACGTTCTGCACGTTGAGTTTCTTGTTCTTTGATAAGTCTTTCACGTTCTGCACGTTGGGTTTCTTGCTCTTTAAGCAATTTTTCACGTTCTGCACGTTGGGTTTCTTGCTCTTTAAGCAATTTTTCACGTTCTGCACGTTGAGTTTCTTGTTCTTTGAGAAATCTTTCTTGTTCTGCATAATTACTCAATTCTACAGGACTAAGAAACTTACTCCCATCTGGATAATAGATGACTAATTCATCTTGGCTCATGTCAAATCTTATTTTCAATCTTGGGCTGGTCCAAGTGGTAAAATTCTCAATTTCCTTAAATGAGTTATTTTCCCTAATGGATACTTCTAGACTAATCCTATCTGGATCATATACATAATACTCCTCCACTCCATGTTCTAGATAAAAGAGCTTTTTTCTGTCCATCTCAGTATTATTATTACCAGGAGATAAAATTTCAAACACCACCTGGGGTGGAATATTATTCTCTTCCCACTGTCGATAAGACCCCCGGTGCCCCTTGGGTCTCCCAAACACTACCATGGTGTCAGGGGCTAGTTTAATTTTGTTACTACCCTCCACTGGATACCAAAATAAGTCCCCAGCCACAAACACATCCGCATTGGACTTAAATAGTATTTCTAAATTTTCCTTAATTTTGACAATCCATGTAAATTGTCTAGTGTTATCCGCCATAGGTTTATTATCACTTTCTGGGTAGACAATTTTAGGCGTCTCCACACCCTGACTAATGTTAGATTCTATCACCCCCAGTTGAGTTTTTGATGGAATTTGCCTCACCATGTCTATACCTCCCACTTTGGTACTGACTTAATCGGTTTAATTTAATATAACATAGTTTATTTAGGGATGTTGAGTTATTGAACTCAACTTACAATATCACAAAACCAGTCGGTTTAAAACCGACTTTCGCTTTGAGACCCAAAATTGATTCCCGGTCTCCCCCACAGACAGTCTCCAGGTATGGATTAATTTAAACAATAACGGGTAATTGGCGATCTCCCCTAGGGAGTGCTTCGCAATCGCCTGTATGGAGTCAATCGCATTTATATATATCCGGTTGGTTTGTTGGGTTTCGTGCCTCAACCCAACCTACGATTACCCATGACAAAACTAGTCGGTTTTAAACTGACTTTCGCTTTGAGACCGGTCTCTCCCACAGACAGTCTCCAGGTAGGGGTTAATTTAAACAATTATGGTTAATCCCCTGGGGAGCTCCCATAGAGAGTGTTTCGCCAGCTCCCGTAGGGAGTGCTTCGCAATCGCTCTTCTCTTTAGTATAAACTCCAGTTTTTAAAAACCTCCCAAGGGTATTCTGGTGGAGGTAATAGTTTATTCGAGTGCAGTAATATCAATACCCTTAGCTTTTAATTGTGATAGCAAGGTTTGATACTTTATTTGTTCCTGCTCTTTGAGAAGTCTTTCACGTTCTGCACGTTGAGTTTCTTGCTCTTTAAGCAATTTTTCACGTTCTGCACGTTGGGTTTCCTGCTCTTTGAGAAGTCTTTCGCGTTCTGCACGTTGAGTTTCTTGCTCTTTAAGCAATTTTTCACGTTCTGCACGTTGGGTTTCCTGCTCTTTGAGAAGTCTTTCGCGTTCTGCACGTTGAGTTTCTTGCTCTTTAAGCAATTTTTCACGTTCTGCACGTTGAGTTTCTTGTTCTTTGAGAAATCTTTCTTGTTCTGCATAATTACTCAATTCTACAGGACTAAGAAACTTACTCCCATCTGGATAATAGATGACTAATTCATCTTGGCTCATGTCAAATCTTATTTTCAATCTTGGACTGGTCCAAGTGGTAAAATTCTCAATCTCCTTAAATGAGTTATTTTCCCTAATGGATACTTCTAGACTAATCCTATCTGGATCATATACATAATACTCCTCCACTCCATGTTCTAGATAAAAGAGCTTTTTTCTGTCCATCTCAGTATTATTATTACCAGGAGATAAAATTTCAAACACCACCTGGGGTGGAATATTATTCTCTTCCCACTGTCGATAAGACCCCCGGTGCCCCTTGGGTCTCCCAAACACTACCATGGTGTCAGGGGCTAGTTTAATTTTGTTACTACCCTCCACTGGATACCAAAATAAGTCCCCAGCCACAAACACATCCGCATTGGACTTAAATAGTATTTCTAAATTTTCCTTAATTTTGACAATCCATGTAAATTGTCTAGTGTTATCCGCCATAGGTTTATTATCACTTTCTGGGTAGACAATTTTAGGCGTCTCCACACCCTGACTAATGTTAGATTCTATCACCCCCAGTTGAGTTTTTGATGGAATTTGCCTCACCATGTCTATACCTCCCACTTTGGTACTGACTTAATCGGTTTAATTTAATATAACATAGTTTATTTAGGGATGTTGAGTTATTGAACTCAACTTACAATATCACAAAACCAGTCGGTTTAAAACCGACTTTCGCTTTGAGACCCAAAATTGATTCCCGGTCTCCCCCACAGACAGTCTCCAGGTATGGATTAATTTAAACAATAACGGGTAATTGGCGATCTCCCGTAGGGAGTGCTTCGCAATCGCTCTTCTCTTTAGTATAAACTCCAGTTTTTAAAAACCTCCCAAGGGTATTCTGGTGGAGGTAATAGTTTATTCGAGTGCAGTAATATCAATACCCTTAGCTTTTAATTGTGATAGCAAGGTTTGATACTTTATTTGTTCCTGCTCTTTGAGAAGTCTTTCACGTTCTGCACGTTGAGTTTCCTGCTGTTTGAGAAGTCTTTCACGTTCTGCACGTTGAGTTTCCTGCTGTTTGAGAAGTCTTTCACGTTCTGCACGTTGAGTTTCTTGTTCTGCACGTTGAGTTTCCTGCTCTTTGAGAAGTCTTTCGCGTTCTGCACGTTGAGTTTCTTGTTCTTTGATAAGTCTTTCACGTTCTGCACGTTGGGTTTCTTGCTCTTTAAGCAATTTTTCACGTTCTGCACGTTGAGTTTCTTGTTCTGCACGTTGAGTTTCCTGCTCTTTGAGAAGTCTTTCGCGTTCTGCACGTTGAGTTTCTTGTTCTTTGATAAGTCTTTCACGTTCTGCACGTTGGGTTTCTTGCTCTTTAGCAATTTTTCACGTTCTGCACGTTGAGTTTCTTGCTCTTTAAGCAATTTTTCACGTTCTGCACGTTGAGTTTCTTGTTCTTTGAGAAATCTTTCTTGTTCTGCATAATTACTCAATTCTACAGGACTAAGAAACTTACTCCCATCTGGATAATAGATGACTAATTCATCTTGGCTCATGTCAAATCTTATTTTCAATCTTGGACTGGTCCAAGTGGTAAAATTCTCAATCTCCTTAAATGAGTTATTTTCCTAATGGATACTTCTAGACTAATCCTATCTGGATCATATACATAATACTCCTCCACTCCATGTTCTAGATAAAAGAGCTTTTTCTGTCCATCTCAGTATTATTATTACCAGGAGATAAAATTTCAAACACCACCTGGGTGAATATTATTCTCTTCCCACTGTCGATAAGACCCCAGTGCCTTGGGTCTCCCAAACACTACCATGGTGTCAGGGGCTAGTTTAATTTTGTTACTACCCTCCACTGGATACCAAAATAAGTCCCCAGCCACAAACACATCCGCATTAGACTTAAATAGTATTTCTAAATTTTCCTTAATTTTGACAATCCATGTAAATTGTCTAGTGTTATCCGCCATAGGTTTATTATCACTTTCTGGGTAGACAATTTTAGGCGTCTCCACACCCTGATTAGTGTTAGATTTTATCACCCCCAGTTGAGTTTTTGATGGAATTTGCCTCACCATGTCTATACCTCCCACTTTGGTACTGACTTAATCGGTTTAATTTAATATAACATAGTTTGTTTAGGGATGTTGAGTTATTGAACTCAACTTACAATATCACAAAACCAGTCGGTTTAAAACCGACTTTCGCTTTGAGACCCAAAATTGATTCCCGGTCTCCCCCACAGACAGTCTCCAGGTATGGATTAATTTAAACAATAACGGGTAATTGGCGATCTCCCGTAGGGAGTGCTTCGCAATCGCCTGTATGGAGTCAATCGCATTTATATATATCCGGTTGGTTTGTTGGGTTTCGTGCCTCAACCCAACCTACGATTACCACGACAAAACTAGTCGGTTTTAAACTGACTTTCGCTTTGAGACCGGTCTCCCCACAGACAGTCTCCAGGTAGGGGTTAATTTAAACAATTATGGTTAATCCCTGGGAGGCTCCCATAGAGAGTGTTTCGCCAGCTCCCGTAGGGAGTGCTTCCCAATCGC
This sequence comes from Cylindrospermopsis raciborskii Cr2010, assembly GCF_003367075.2. Taxonomy (NCBI): domain Bacteria; kingdom Bacillati; phylum Cyanobacteriota; class Cyanophyceae; order Nostocales; family Aphanizomenonaceae; genus Cylindrospermopsis; species Cylindrospermopsis raciborskii. Next base: position 3,276,709 of record NZ_CP065936.1, on the reverse strand, counting down.
TCTTCTCTTTAGTATAAACTCCAGTTTTTAAAAACCTCCCAAGGGTATTCTGGTGCAGGTAATAGTTTATTCGAGTGCAGTAATATCAATACCCTTAGCTTTTAATTGTGATAGCAAGGTTTGATACTTTATTTGTTCCTGCTCTTTGAGAAGTCTTTCACGTTCTGCACGTTGAGTTTCTTGTTCTTTGAGAAATCTTTCTTGTTCTGCACGTTGAGTTTCCTGCTCTTTGAGAAGTCTTTCACGTTCTGCACGTTGAGTTTCCTGCTCTTTGAGAAGTCTTTCACGTTCTGCACGTTGAGTTTCCTGCTCTTTGAGAAGTCTTTCGCGTTCTGCACGTTGAGTTTCTTGTTCTTTGATAAGTCTTTCACGTTCTGCACGTTGAGTTTCTTGTTCTTTGAGAAGTCTTTCACGTTCTGCACGTTGGGTTTCTTGCTCTTTAAGCAATTTTTCACGTTCTGCACGTTGAGTTTCTTGTTCTTTGAGAAATCTTTCTTGTTCTGCATAATTACTCAATTCTACAGGACTAAGAAACTTACTCCCATCTGGATAATAGATGACTAATTCATCTTGGCTCATGTCAAATCTTATTTTCAATCTTGGACTGGTCCAAGTGGTAAAATTCTCAATCTCCTTAAATGAGTTATTTTCCCTAATGGATACTTCTAGACTAATCCTATCTGGATCATATACATAATACTCCTCCACTCCATGTTCTAGATAAAGAGCTTTTTCTGTCCATCTCAGTATTATTATTACCAGGAGATAAAATTTCAAACACCACCTGGGGTCGAATATTATTCTCTTCCCACTGTCGATAAGACCCCGAGCTCTCTTGGTCTCCCAAACACCACCATGGTGTCAGGGGCTAGTTTAATTTTGTTACTACCCTCCACTGGATACCAAAATAAGTCCCCAGCCACAAACACATCCGCATTAGACTTAAATAGTATTTCTAAATTTTCCTTAATTTTGACAATCCATGTAAATTGTCTAGTGTTATCCGCCATAGGTTTATTATCACTTTCTGGGTAGACAATTTTAGGCGTCTCCACACCCTGATTAGTGTTAGATTTTATCACCCCCAGTTGAGTTTTTGATGGAATTTGCCTCACCATGTCTATACCTCCCACTTTGGTACTGACTTAATCGGTTTAATTTAATATAACATAGTTTGTTTAGGGATGTTGAGTTATTGAACTCAACTTACAATATCACAAAACCAGTCGGTTTAAAACCGACTTTCGCTTTGAGACCCAAAATTGATTCCCGGTCTCCCCCACAGACAGTCTCCAGGTATGGATTAATTTAAACAATAACGGGTAATTGGCGATCTCCCCTAGGGAGTGCTTCGCAATCGCCTGTATGGAGTCAATCGCATTTATATATATCCGGTTGGTTTGTTGGGTTTCGTGCCTCAACCCAACCTACGATTACCCATGACAAAACTAGTCGGTTTTAAACTGACTTTCGCTTTGAGACCGGTCTCTCCCACAGACAGTCTCCAGGTAGGGGTTAATTTAAACAATTATGGTTAATCCCCTGGGGAGCTCCCATAGAGAGTGTTTCGCCAGCTCCCGTAGGGAGTGCTTCCCAATCGCTCTTCTCTTTAGTATAAACCCAGTTTTAAAACCTCCCAAGGGTATTCTGGTGGAGGTAATAGTTTATTCGAGTGCAGTAATATCAATACCCTTAGCTTTTAATTGTGATAGCAAGGTTTGATACTTTATTTGTTCCTGCTCTTTGAGAAGTCTTTCACGTTCTGCACGTTGAGTTTCTTGCTCTTTAAGCAATTTTTCACGTTCTGCACGTTGGGTTTCCTGCTCTTTGAGAAGTCTTTCGCGTTCTGCACGTTGAGTTTCTTGCTCTTTAAGCAATTTTTCACGTTCTGCACGTTGGGTTTCCTGCTCTTTGAGAAGTCTTTCGCGTTCTGCACGTTGAGTTTCTTGCTCTTTAAGCAATTTTTCACGTTCTGCATGTTGAGTTTCTTGTTCTTTGAGAAATCTTTCTTGTTCTGCATAATTACTCAATTCTACAGGACTAAGAAACTTACTCCCATCTGGATAATAGATGACTAATTCATCTTGGCTCATGTCAAATCTTATTTTCAATCTTGGACTGGTCCAAGTGGTAAAATTCTCAATCTCCTTAAATGAGTTATTTTCCTAATGGATACTTCTAGACTAATCCTATCTGGATCATATACATAATACTCCTCCACTCCATGTTCTAGATAAAGAGCTTTTTTCTGTCCATCTCAGTATTATTATTACCAGGAGATAAAATTTCAAACACCACCTGGGTGGAATATTATTCTCTTCCCACTGTCGATAAGACCCCGGTGACCCTTGGGTCTCCCAAACACTACCATGGTGTCAGGGCTAGTTTAATTTTGTTACTACCTCCACTGGATACCAAAATAAGTCCCCACACAAACACATCCGCATTGGACTTAAATAGTATTTCTAAATTTTCCTTAATTTTGACAATCCATGTAAATTGTCTAGTGTTATCCGCCATAGGTTTATTATCACTTTCTGGGTAGACAATTTTAGGCGTCTCCACACCATGACTAATGTTAGATTCTATCACCCCCAGTTGAGTTTTTGATGGAATTTGCCTCACCATGTCTATACCTCCCACTTTGGTACTGACTTAATCGGTTTAATTTAATATAACATAGTTTGTTTAGGGATGTTGAGTTATTGAACTCAACTTACAATATCACAAAACCAGTCGGTTTAAAACCGACTTTCGCTTTGAGACCCAAAATTGATTCCCGGTCTCCCCCACAGACAGTCTCCAGGTATGGATTAATTTAAACAATAACGGGTAATTGGCGATCTCCCCTAGGGAGTGCTTCGCAATCGCCTGTATGGAGTCAATCGCATTTATATATATCCGGTTGGTTTGTTGGGTTTCGTGCCTCAACCCAACCTACGATTACCCATGACAAAACTAGTCGGTTTTAAACTGACTTTCGCTTTGAGACCGGTCTCTCCCACAGACAGTCTCCAGGTAGGGGTTAATTTAAACAATTATGGTTAATCCCCTGGGGAGCTCCCATAGAGAGTGTTTCGCCAGCTCCCGTAGGGAGTGCTTCCCAATCGCTCTTCTCTTTAGTATAAACTCCAGTTTTTAAAAACCTCCCAAGGGTATTCTGGTGCAGGTAATAGTTTATTCGAGTGCAGTAATATCAATACCCTTAGCTTTTAATTGTGATAGCAAGGTTTGATACTTTATTTGTTCCTGCTCTTTGAGAAGTCTTTCGCGTTCTGCACGTTGAGTTTCCTGCTCTTTGAGAAGTCTTTCACGCTCTGCACGTTGAGTTTCTTGTTCTTTGAGAAGTCTTTCACGTTCTGCACGTTGGGTTTCTTGCTCTTTGAGAAGTCTTTCACGTTCTGCACGTTGAGTTTCTTGCTCTTTAAGCAATTTTTCACGTTCTGCACGTTGAGTTTCTTGTTCTGCATAATTACTCAATTCTACAGGACTAAGAAACTTACTCCCATCTGGATAATAGATGACTAATTCATCTTGGGTCATGTCAAATCTTATTTTCAATCTTGGACTGGTCCAAGTGGTAAAATTCTCAATTTCCTTAAATGAGTTATTTTCCCTAATGGATACTTCTAGACTAATCCTATCTGGATCATATACATAATACTCCTCCACTCCATGTTCCAGATAAAAGAGCTTTTTTCTGTCCATCTCAGTATTATTATTACCAGGAGATAAAATTTCAAACACCACCTGGGGTGGAATATTATCCTCCTCCCACTGTAGATAAGACCCCGAGTCTTTGGGTCTCCCAAACACTACCATGGTGTCAGGGGCTAGTTTAATTTTGTTACTACCTCCACTGGATACCAAAATAAGTCCCCAGCCACAAACACATCTGCATTGGACTTAAATAGTATTTCTAAATTTTCCTTAATTTTGACAATCCATGTAAATTGTCTAGTGTTATCCGCCATAGGTTTATTATCACTTTCTGGGTAGACAATTTTAGGCGTCTCCACACCATGACTAATGTTAGATTCTATCACCCCCAGTTGAGTTTTTGATGGAATTTGCCTCACCATGTCTATACCTCCCACTTTGGTACTGACTTAATCGGTTTAATTTAATATAACATAGTTTGTTTAGGGATGTTGAGTTATTGAACTCAACTTACAATATCACAAAACCAGTCGGTTTTAAACCGACTTTCGCTTTGAGACCCAGAATTGATTCCCGGTCTCCCCCACAGACAGTCTCCAGGTATGGATTAATTTAAACAATAACGGGTAATTGGCGATCTCCCGTAGGGAGTGCTTCGCAATCGCTCTTCTCTTTAGTATAAACTCCAGTTTTTAAAAACCTCCCAAGGGTATTCTGGTGGAGGTAATAGTTTATTCGAGTGCAGTAATATCAATACCCTTAGCTTTTAATTGTGATAGCAAGGTTTGATACTTTATTTGTTCCTGCTCTTTGAGAAGTCTTTCACGTTCTGCACGTTGAGTTTCCTGCTCTTTGAGAAGTCTTTCACGTTCTGCACGTTGAGTTTCCTGCTCTTTGAGAAGTCTTTCACGTTCTGCACGTTGAGTTTCTTGTTCTGCACGTTGAGTTTCCTGCTCTTTGAGAAGTCTTTCGCGTTCTGCACGTTGAGTTTCTTGTTCTTTGATAAGTCTTTCACGTTCTGCACGTTGGGTTTCTTGCTCTTTAAGCAATTTTTCACGTTCTGCACGTTGAGTTTCTTGCTCTTTAAGCAATTTTTCACGTTCTGCACGTTGAGTTTCTTGTTCTTTGAGAAATCTTTCTTGTTCTGCATAATTACTCAATTCTACAGGACTAAGAAACTTACTCCCATCTGGATAATAGATGACTAATTCATCTTGGCTCATGTCAAATCTTATTTTCAATCTTGGACTGGTCCAAGTGGTAAAATTCTCAATTTCCTTAAATGAGTTATTTTCCCTAATGGATACTTCTAGACTAATCCTATCTGGATCATATACATAATACTCCTCCACTCCATGTTCTAGATAAAAGAGCTTTTTTCTGTCCATCTCAGTATTATTATTACCAGGAGATAAAATTTCAAACACCACCTGGGGTGGAATATTATTCTCTTCCCACTGTCGATAAGACCCCCGGTGCCCCTTGGGTCTCCCAAACACTACCATGGTGTCAGGGGCTAGTTTAATTTTGTTACTACCCTCCACTGGATACCAAAATAAGTCCCCAGCCACAAACACATCCGCATTGGACTTAAATAGTATTTCTAAATTTTCCTTAATTTTGACAATCCATGTAAATTGTCTAGTGTTATCCGCCATAGGTTTATTATCACTTTCTGGGTAGACAATTTTAGGCGTCTCCACACCCTGATTAGTGTTAGATTTTATCACCCCCAGTTGAGTTTTTGATGGAATTTGCCTCACCATGTCTATACCTCCCACTTTGGTACTGACTTAATCGGTTTAATTTAATATAACATAGTTTGTTTAGGGATGTTGAGTTATTGAACTCAACTTACAATATCACAAAACCAGTCGGTTTTAAACCGACTTTCGCTTTGAGACCCAAAATTGATTCCCGGTCTCCCCAATAGACAGTCTCCAGGTATGGATTAATTTAAACAATAACGGGTAATTGGCGATCTCCCGTAGGGAGTGCTTCGCAATCGCCTGTATGGAGTCAATCGCATTTATATATATCCGGTTGGTTTGTTGGGTTTCGTGCCTCAACCCAACCTACGATTACCCACGACAAAACTAGTCGGTTTTAAACTGACTTTCGCTTTGAGACCGGTCTCCCCCACAAACAGTCTCCAGGTAGGGGTTAATTTAAACAATTATGGTTAATCCCCTGGGGAGCTCCCATAGAGAGTGTTTCGCCAGCTCCCGTAGGGAGTGCTTCCCAATCGCTCTTCTCTTTAGTATAAACTCCAGTTTTTAAAAACCTCCCAAGGGTATTCTGGTGGAGGTAATAGTTTATTCGAGTGCAGTAATATCAATACCCTTAGCTTTTAATTGTGATAGCAAGGTTTGATACTTTATTTGTTCCTGCTCTTTGAGAAGTCTTTCACGTTCTGCACGTTGAGTTTCCTGCTCTTTGAGAAGTCTTTCACGTTCTGCACGTTGAGTTTCTTGTTCTGCACGTTGAGTTTCCTGCTCTTTGAGAAGTCTTTCGCGTTCTGCACGTTGAGTTTCTTGTTCTTTGATAAGTCTTTCACGTTCTGCACGTTGGGTTTCTTGCTCTTTAAGCAATTTTTCACGTTCTGCACGTTGGGTTTCTTGCTCTTTAAGCAATTTTTCACGTTCTGCACGTTGAGTTTCTTGTTCTTTGAGAAATCTTTCTTGTTCTGCATAATTACTCAATTCTACAGGACTAAGAAACTTACTCCCATCTGGATAATAGATGACTAATTCATCTTGGCTCATGTCAAATCTTATTTTCAATCTTGGGCTGGTCCAAGTGGTAAAATTCTCAATTTCCTTAAATGAGTTATTTTCCCTAATGGATACTTCTAGACTAATCCTATCTGGATCATATACATAATACTCCTCCACTCCATGTTCTAGATAAAAGAGCTTTTTTCTGTCCATCTCAGTATTATTATTACCAGGAGATAAAATTTCAAACACCACCTGGGGGGGAATATTATCCTCTTCCCACTGTCGATAAGACCCCCGGTGACCCTTGGGTCTCCCAAACACTACCATGGTGTCAGGGGCTAGTTTAATTTTGTTACTACCCTCCACTGGATACCAAAATAAGTCCCCAGCCACAAACACATCCGCATTGGACTTAAATAGTATTTCTAAATTTTCCTTAATTTTGACAATCCATGTAAATTGTCTAGTGTTATCCGCCATAGGTTTATTATCACTTTCTGGGTAGACAATTTTAGGCGTCTCCACACCCTGATTAGTGTTAGATTTTATCACCCCCAGTTGAGTTTTTGATGGAATTTGCCTCACCATGTCTATACCTCCCACTTTGGTACTGACTTAATCGGTTTAATTTAATATAACATAGTTTATTTAGGGATGTTGAGTTATTGAACTCAACTTACAATATCACAAAACCAGTCGGTTTTAAACCGACTTTCGCTTTGAGACCCAAAATTGATTCCCGGTCTCCCCCACAGACAGTCTCCAGGTATGGATTAATTTAAACAATAACGGGTAATTGGCGATCTCCCCTAGGGAGTGCTTCGCAATCGCCTGTATGGAGTCAATCGCATTTATATATATCCGGTTGGTTTGTTGGGTTTCGTGCCTCAACCCAACCTACGATTACCCATGACAAAACTAGTCGGTTTTAAACTGACTTTCGCTTTGAGACCGGTCTCCCCCACAGACAGTCTCCAGGTAGGGGTTAATTTAAACAATTATGGTTAATCCCCTGGGGAGCTCCCATAGAGAGTGTTTCGCCAGCTCCCGTAGGGAGTGCTTCCCAATCGCTCTTCTCTTTAGTATAAACTCCAGTTTTTAAAAACCTCCCAAGGGTATTCTGGTGCAGGTAATAGTTTATTCGAGTGCAGTAATATCAATACCCTTAGCTTTTAATTGTGATAGCAAGGTTTGATACTTTATTTGTTCCTGCTCTTTGAGAAGTCTTTCACGTTCTGCACGTTGAGTTTCTTGTTCTGCACGTTGAGTTTCCTGCTCTTTGAGAAGTCTTTCACGTTCTGCACGTTGAGTTTCTTGTTCTTTGAGAAGTCTTTCACGTTCTGCACGTTGGGTTTCTTGCTCTTTAAGCAATTTTTCACGTTCTGCACGTTGAGTTTCTTGTTCTTTGAGAAATCTTTCTTGTTCTGCATAATTACTCAATTCTACAGGACTAAGAAACTTACTCCCATCTGGATAATAGATGACTAATTCATCTTGGCTCATGTCAAATCTTATTTTCAATCTTGGACTGGTCCAAGTGGTAAAATTCTCAATCTCCTTAAATGAGTTATTTTCCCTAATGGATACTTCTAGACTAATCCTATCTGGATCATATACATAATACTCCTCCACTCCATGTTCTAGATAAAAGAGCTTTTTTCTGTCCATCTCAGTATTATTATTACCAGGAGATAAAATTTCAAACACCACCTGGGGGAATATTATCCTCTTCCCACTGTCGATAAGACCCCCGGTGACCCTTGGGTCTCCCAAACACTACCATGGTGTCAGGGGCTAGTTTAATTTTGTTACTACCCTCCACTGGATACCAAAATAAGTCCCCAGCCACAAACACATCCGCATTGGACTTAAATAGTATTTCTAAATTTTCCTTAATTTTGACAATCCATGTAAATTGTCTAGTGTTATCCGCCATAGGTTTATTATCACTTTCTGGGTAGACAATTTTAGGCGTCTCCACACCCTGATTAGTGTTAGATTTTATCACCCCCAGTTGAGTTTTTGATGGAATTTGCCTCACCATGTCTATACCTCCCACTTTGGTACTGACTTAATCGGTTTAATTTAATATAACATAGTTTGTTTAGGGATGTTGAGTTATTGAACTCAACTTACAATATCACAAAACCAGTCGGTTTAAAACCGACTTTCGCTTTGAGACCCAAAATTGATTCCCGGTCTCCCCCACAGACAGTCTCCAGGTATGGATTAATTTAAACAATAACGGGTAATTGGCGATCTCCCCTAGGGAGTGCTTCGCAATCGCCTGTATGGAGTCAATCGCATTTATATATATCCGGTTGGTTTGTTGGGTTTCGTGCCTCAACCCAACCTACGATTACCCATGACAAAACTAGTCGGTTTTAAACTGACTTTCGCTTTGAGACCGGTCTCCCCCACAGACAGTCTCCAGGTAGGGGTTAATTTAAACAATTATGGTTAATCCCCTGGGGAGCTCCCATAGAGAGTGTTTCGCCAGCTCCCGTAGGGAGTGCTTCCCAATCGCTCTTCTCTTTAGTATAAACTCCAGTTTTTAAAAACCTCCCAAGGGTATTCTGGTGGAGGTAATAGTTTATTCGAGTGCAGTAATATCAATACCCTTAGCTTTTAATTGTGATAGCAAGGTTTGATACTTTATTTGTTCCTGCTCTTTGAGAAGTCTTTCACGTTCTGCACGTTGAGTTTCTTGTTCTTTGAGAAATCTTTCTTGTTCTGCACGTTGGGTTTCTTGCTCTTTGAGAAGTCTTTCACGTTCTGCACGTTGAGTTTCTTGTTCTGCACGTTGAGTTTCTTGCTCTTTAAGCAATTTTTCACGTTCTGCACGTTGGGTTTCTTGCTCTTTAAGCAATTTTTCACGTTCTGCACGTTGAGTTTCTTGTTCTTTGAGAAATCTTTCTTGTTCTGCATAATTACTCAATTCTACAGGACTAAGAAACTTACTCCCATCTGGATAATAGATGACTAATTCATCTTGGCTCATGTCAAATCTTATTTTCAATCTTGGACTGGTCCAAGTGGTAAAATTCTCAATCTCATTAAATGAGTTATTTTCCCTAATGGATACTTCTAGACTAATCCTATCTGGATCATATACATAATACTCCTCCACTCCATGTTCCAGATAAAAGAGCTTTTTTCTGTCCATCTCAGTATTATTATTACCAGGAGATAAAATTTCAAACACCACCTGGGGTGGAATATTATTCTCTTCCCACTGTCGATAAGACCCCCGGTGCCCCTTGGGTCTCCCAAACACTACCATGGTGTCAGGGGCTAGTTTAATTTTGTTACTACCCTCCACTGGATACCAAAATAAGTCCCCAGCCACAAACACATCCGCATTATACTTAAATAGTATTTCTAAATTTTCCTTAATTTTGACAATCCATGTAAATTGTCTAGTGTTATCCGCCATAGGTTTATTATCACTTTCTGGGTAGACAATTTTAGGCGTCTCCACACCCTGACTAATGTTAGAATCTATCACCCGCAGTTGAGTTTTTGATGGAATTTGCCTCACCATGTCTATACCTCCCACTTTGGTACTGACTTAATCGGTTTAATTTGATATAACATAGTTTGTTTAGGGATGTTGAGTTATTGAACTCAACTTACAATATCACAAAACTAGTCGGTTTTAAACTGACTTTCGCTTTGAGACCCAGAATTGATTCCCGGTCTCCCCCACAGACAGTCTCCAGGTAGGGTTTAATTTAAACAATAACGGGTAATTGGCGATCTCCCCTAGGGAGTGCTGCGCAATCGCCTGTATGGAGTCAATCGCATTTATATATATCCGGTTGGTTTGTTGGGTTTCGTTCCTCAACCCAACCTACGATTACCCACGACAAAACTAGATGAGTTAATTGATATTTTGGCAGGACCACCCCAAGATAGATGTTCTACTCGTGCTTTTATCGCCCTGTTTAAAGCCTCTATTGGTGCAGAACTTAGTCCTAGCGCTAAGACTCTATTACCCAATTTAACCATTCCTATGCTGTTGATTTGGGGAGAAAAGGATAGATTTATCCCACCTAAATTGGCTTCTGAATTTGCTAAATATAATGATAAGTTAGAAGTGTTATATTTACAAGAGGTGGGTCATTGTCCCCATGATGAGTCACCTGAACTGGTTAATCAGGTGATTTTAGGTTGGATTGCACATAATTGCCCTGAGTAATACAAATGTGTTTAATTCACATCTTCATTAAACAACCAGTGGATAAATTTTTTCTAGTTGCTCTTTTTAGTAATTGCCCGATGGTAACTTGAGATCAGGTGAAAAATGAAAAAGCAACTCAGTTTAAAGCAGTGGGGAGACTAACGTGACTTCTGGATTTGATTACGATTTAGTGATTGTTGGCGCAGGTGTGGGCGGACATGGTGCGGCTTTACATGCTGTCCATTATGGTCTGAAAACGGCTATTATTGAAGCAGCTGATATGGGTGGCACTTGTGTTAATAGGGGTTGCATCCCTTCTAAGGCTTTGTTGGCAGCATCGGGAAAAGTGCGCGAATTGCGTGATGCTCACCATCTTCAGTCCCTGGGAATTCAGTTGGGAGGAGTCTCCTTCCAGCGAGATGCGATCGCCCAACATGCCAATAATCTTGTTAGCAAAATACAAGGGGATTTAACTAATAGTCTCAAGCGTTTGGGTGTAGATATTATTAGGGGTTGGGGAAAGTTAGCTGGGCCACAAAAGGTGAGTGTGGTGACAACTGGAAGTGAAAAAATCATCACTGCCCAAAATATTATTCTTTCTCCCGGTTCAGTTCCCTTTGTCCCTCCTGGAATCGAAATAGATGGCAAAACAGTATTTACCAGTGACCAAGGGGTAAAATTAGAGTCTTTACCTGATTGGATTGCCATTATTGGTAGTGGTTACATTGGGTTGGAATTTGCCGATATTTATACGGCTTTAGGTTCTGAGGTAACAATGATTGAAGCCGTGGATATATTAATGCCAGGATTTGATCGGGATATTGCCAAACTAGCAGAAAGGGTATTAATTACCTCTCGTGATATTGAAACTAAGGTAGGTATTTACGCTAAGAAAATTATTCCCGGTTCCCCGGTTGTAATTGAATTGGCAGACTTCCAAACTAAAGAAGATGTGGAAGTGTTAGAGGTAGATGCCTGCTTGGTAGCTACAGGACGTATCCCTGCCACTAAAAATCTGGGTTTAGAAACCGTGGGTGTGGAACTGGATAAACGGAACTTTATTCCTGTCAATGATGGTATGCACATACTTGCTGGTAGTGAAATTGTTCCTAATCTCTATGCGATTGGCGATGCTAATGGTAAAATGATGTTGGCTCACGCTGCTTCCGCTCAGGGAATTATTGCAGTGGAAAATATCCTCGGTAGAAACAAAAAGGTAGATTACCGTAGCATACCCGCTGCTGCATTTACCCATCCAGAAGTTAGTTATGTGGGTCTCACAGAAACAGCAGCTCAAGAATTAGGTTTGGCTCAAGGTTTTGAAATTGGCACTACTAAAAGCTACTTTAAAGGTAACTCTAAAGCTTTAGCAGAAAACGAAGCAGATGGTATAGCCAAGGTGATTTATCGTCAAGACACTGGGGAAGTATTAGGCGTACACATTTTCGGTGTACACGCTTCCGATCTGATTCATGAAGCATCCTCCGCTGTAGCTTATCGTCACTCTGTTAAAGACCTAGCATATCTAGTTCACGCCCATCCCACACTTTCAGAAGTTTTGGATGAGGCCTATAAACGAGCGATCGCCAGCTAGAATATCCAAACATAGGGGAGAGGTCAATCCTCCCCTAGGTGTTAAACCCTCTCCTGTTTTAACTTCATGCAAATACGTCGTCGTTCTCCCAGTCCCGCCATAGACGTTTCTATAGTGCGCTACCAAGTCGTTCTAAAGGACGCATCGCCAAATAACATTTTAGAAGAAATAGTTTGGTCAAAAGAGATAGAAGTAGAACAAAGGAGGGACAAGGTACCTCTAAGGGAACTGCAAAAGCAGGTTTTAGTTGCACCTCCAACCCGTGATTTTCTAGCTGCACTGCGCCAAAGTAAAACCAAGCCTGCTCTAATAGCAGAGGTAAAAAAAGCATCTCCCAGCAAAGGGGTATTAAGAAAAGACTTTAACCCTGTGGAAATTGCCCAATCCTATGTAGCAGGGGGTGCAAGTTGTCTTTCGGTGTTGACAGATGGCAAATTTTTTCAAGGTAGTTTTGAGAATCTATCATTGATTCGTAGTGCAGTAGATCTGCCATTACTGTGCAAGGAATTCATTATTTATCCCTATCAAATGTACCTGGCCAGAGTCAATGGTGCGGACGCAATTTTATTGATAGCAGCGATTTTAAGTGATCAAGATTTGCAGTATTTCATCAAGATTGCCAAAAGTTTGAAAATGACCGCATTAATCGAAGTGCATAGTTTAGAAGAACTAGACAGAGTATTAAAACTAGATGGAGTAAATTTAATTGGTATAAATAATCGTAACCTAGAAGATTTTTCCGTTAACTTGCAGACCACCGGTGAACTACTCAAACAGAGAGGAAGTCAAATCCAAGAAAGAAATATTTTAGTAGTTAGCGAGTCAGGAATACACACACCAGAGGACATCAGTATAGTAGAAAAAGCAGGTGCATCAGCAATACTAGTAGGCGAGTCCCTAGTCAAACAACCAGATCCGGAATTAGCAATTAAGCAACTTTTTGGAAAGTAAAGAATTATTTAGATATAATCAACCAATGATATGATTGAGAGTTCGTGGAAAATCAAAAACCTAGTAGTGTTAGTGTTATAAACAATTAAGGTAGAAATAATGGAAAACAAATTAATGTTGATGATTCCTGGACCAACTCCAGTACCAGAAGCAGCTTTACTAGCATTAGCCAAACATCCCATTGGTCATCGAACCGGGGAGTTTAGCAACATGATGGGTGAGGTCACAGAAAACCTAAAATGGTTACATCAAACCACTAATGATGTATTAATGCTTAATGTTAGTGGTACAGGAGCAGTAGAAGCAGGAATCATTAACTTTCTCTCCCCAGGCGATCGCATATTAGTGGGTAATAACGGCAAATTTGGGGAACGTTGGGTAGAAGTAGGAGAAGCATTTGGTTTAAACGTAGAAGTATTAACTGCTGAGTGGGGAAAACCCCTAGACCCAAGCAAATTTGGGGAAATATTAGCAGCAGACAGCAAAAAGGAAATTAAAGCTGTAGTTATCACCCATAGCGAAACCTCCACAGGGGTGATCAATGATTTAGCAGCGATTAACAGCCATGTAAAAGCACACGGTGAGGCATTAATTATAGTTGATGCAGTTACCAGTTTGGGAGCATATAATGTAGCAGTAGACGAACTAGGACTAGACATAGTCGCTTCCGGTTCTCAGAAAGGGTATATGATACCACCGGGTTTAGGATTTGTTTCCGTCAGTGACAAAGCATGGGAAGCCTATAAAACTGCCAAATTACCGAAATTCTACTTAGACCTAGGTAAATATCGCAAATCCACAGCCAAGAACACCACACCATTTACCCCACCAGTGAATTTAATTGTAGCATTACATACCACCTTGGGGATGATGAAGAGGGAGGGATTAGAATCAATTTTTGCCCGTCACGAGCGGCAAAAAAATGCTACCCGTGCAGCGATGAAAGCATTGAATTTGCCCCTATTTGCACCGGATGAATGGGCCAGTCCCGCGATTACTGCGGTGTCAGTACCCGGGATGGAAGCAGATAAAATTCGCTCTTTGATGAAAAAGCGGTTTGACATCGCTTTAGCGGGTGGACAGGATCATTTGACTAACAAGATTTTTCGTATCGGTCATTTGGGATTCGTGAGCGATCGGGATATTCTTAGTTGTGTTTCGGCCCTGGAGGTGGTTCTTGGGGAACTGGGTTATGAGAACTTTATTCCTGGTGCTGGTGTTGCTGCTGCGGTGAAGGTATTTACCACAATTTAATATATATGTATTCCCACCATAATTACCCCAGTGTGGTGGGAGAGTTATTATGTACTACTATCCTCTTTGATCTGTTACAGCTTAGGCGCGGAATGTGGGCTAAAATATTAATAATGTAGGGGTATATTTGACGAAGCAATGCAACGAAAAATTTCATTAAAAAGAGGTATTGATAATACCTCTAATGATAATAGAAACACAAATGCACGGTTCCCGGTTGAATATTGGTAAGAGACTAGTTTATGTTGATGGTATTGCCACTACCCCCACTAACCGAATTGAAATTCAGCGTCCGCCTCAATTCAAAGGTGTTGGTCAAGCACTTTTAAATTTTGCCAGAATTAGAAGTGTTGAGCTTGGGTATGAAGGTAGAGTGGGGTTACATTCTTTACTAAGGTCTGTAGGATTTTATGAAAAACAAAATATGTTTAACTGCGGACCTGATGAAGAATACGATAATCTAGTTTATTTTGAGTATGGGGCATTAAGACGGAGATAAGGTAACAATTTATGAATCATCAACAGCAAAATAATAATTTTCAGGTGAATGAGCCAGTAACAACCCAAGAAGCCATAGATTTACTTTTGGGTGAAGGATGGCTCGATGAGGCTACTCGTATCGAAGATGAAGCCAATTGCACTATTAGTGCTGGTTTAGATTGGGGAAATGTACTACCACCTTTAATGCTTAACCTTCCTTTATTTAGTCGCTTATCAACGCTGCGTGTATCACTTAACCGTGAAATCAGGCTAATAATTGAAACATGGGATTTAGGTGTAGGTACTTCTTCAGCAATAGAGACTGCAAGGAGACGCATTAAAGAAAGGTTGCTATCTCCTCCACCTGAGCTATTACCTTACTTAGAAGCCACCTTGTTGCAAGATAATTTATACTCGAAAGAGTTTATATATAACCGCGAAGCTCTTAAATCGCTACTTGCAGTACTTCTTACTGATTCTGATAGAGCAGAAATTGCAGAGACAGCTGCTAATTCAATACGCGCACAAGTTATGTCTCAGTTAAGCTTCTCCGGTCTAAAGACACGGAGATTTCTGAAGAGTCCATAAACGAACTTTCTGAGGCTGGCTTAAACAGCCTCTACTGATTCCGCTAAGATCAATTCCTAGCATCACCGCTACTTTTTTCAAAATATTAGCAGCACCATTACAGTCCGCATTAATTTTGAACCCATCAGAAGTTTCATATACTCCCCGACTAACTCGTTTCCCGCTTGCTTCCCACCCTTCGGGTTTTTCACCGAATTTAGGTATATTGTCGCAATCAAAAAACGATGATTGAGAAGTGTATGATTCTTCTGTTTCAATAAAATCTATTCCGTATTGTTTACATAATTGAGCAATACGGTCTTTTAATCTTGCTGTGGGAATTTGGACAAACTTCTGATTGTTTTTAGGCCCCAAATCAATACTATCTTTTTGTCCTTTATTCCATCCAAAAACAATAGCACCAATCTTATTTTCAATACAGTGGTTAACGACTATTCTTGCAGCTTTGTTAACTGCATCACACATTTGTCGGTTTCTTTTTTCGGTAATAGCAGCTAATCTGTTAGACCAAAAACCCTGCGGTTTATCACTTTTAAGTTTAGCTACTGATTTGTTGTACCACTGATTTAAACTTTTTAAATGAAGTCCATCAACAATAAATGATGTTCCCAGATTAGAAACACAAGTTAACCAGTTATTTAACCCGTGGTCAATCCCTAAAACATTATTTCTATCAACATCAGATTTTATTTCATCTACCTGATAGACAAATTCTGCATAAAATTGTCTATTTCTAGGTAAAATGCGTACTTGATTGATTTGAAGTCAAGGTTAGATGGCATTGGTAGACAAAAAGAATCTATCCCAAACCATGCCTTAACTTTTGTTCCCAAAGGAAACCTAATCATCCCATCAATTAACTTTAATGACCTGCCCGTAAAAGTAGCTACAGTCATAACACTTTTACAGTAATTAGGTAATTTTGGTTTTTGGGAAACTTCGCCCTTTTTTGCAGCTTTTACTAGCCCAATGTACGATTTAAAGGATTCAGCTACACTGGTTAGTATTTGTTGAGAAGTATCAGAATACAATGCCTGATAATGAACGTTTTTCTGATAAGTTCCTAGTTGTTTATGCAAATCTGCTCTACTAGGAATATAACCAGTTTTAAAGTACATCTGCCTAGAATAGTAAACGCCACAATTTGTCAGCTTTTTAGCTTCTGTGCAGAGGTACTCCAATATCGCTGTTATTGATTTATCGGACTTGATAAGAACTTGTTGGCATCCGTACATTGTTCGACCTTCAATGTTTGTTGATTTCAAAAGTATAGTTGAGATATGATTTACTTGTCAATAGCAGCCACGAAACAATATGAAGACAACACTGGAATACAGAATAGGAAATCACTCAAAAGGTAATGTAGTAGAAGTGTTGAATGTTAAGAAAGTTGTGATAAAAATTGCCCAAAATATATTAAAATTTGGGCAACCCATATCAAAATATTAATTTGATAATGATCATAAATTCATTCCCCAAGATTGTCAAGGACATCCTCAGACCGTTACCAAAAAATGATTATCCAGTTTTGAACAGCCGTCTTTATGTTGAGTGTTGGTTGGCTTATGCCTTGGATAATAGTTTAACAAGTATGCGGGACTTATTTACAAGATTAAACCATACAGGTATTGATGTAATAATTTCGACATTTTCCAAAGCTAACAAACACAGGAATCAAGAGATATTCCAAAATATTTATCATCAATTGAATAAATTGGTACAAAAAAAGCTTATAAAAAGCTACATGATAAATACGCAATTTGTTCAATCGATTCAACAATAATTACTTTAACAAGTAAGTTGTTATGGGTTTTAGGTTATCATCAAGTAAAATTGTTTAGCTCCCTGAATCTTTCTACGGGAAGTCCAGAAGATAATTTGATAAATTTTGGACATAATCATGATTACAAATTTGGCTCATCAATGATGTCTAATTTACCTCAAGATGCAGTTGGGGTAATGGATAGAGGTTTTGCAGGACTAAATTTTATACGGGAGTTAGTACAAAAAGACAAATACTTTGTGGTACGAATTAAGAATAATTGTAAACTAGAATTTGAAGTAGAAACTGGATTAGTAAAAATCGGTTCGGCGAGTCATGCTTCTGCTTACAGGGTAGTTAACTTTTGTGATTTAGAAACGAAAACAGAATTTGGCTTAGTCACGAATTTACCTGCAGATGGAGAAGCAGCAGTTACAGATGATGAAATCAGAGATATTTATCGTTTACGGTGGGGAGTTGAACTGTTATGGAAGTTTTTAAAAATGCACCTAAAATTGGATAAATTAATTACGAAAAACGTTAATGGCATTGGCATACAAATTTATGCCAGTCTCATCGCTTATCTAATTTTACAACTTGTATCCGTTCCCAATGAATGGGGTGAAAAAATGTTAGATAAGTTCCGCTATCTTCAAGCTTGTATGTGTCAACAAATCAGTTATGTTCATTGAATATCTTAATTTTATTTATTTGTTTACTTGTGTGGGTAATGTGAATTCTTATTGCTGCTCATTGAGAATAGATTTTGATGACATTTTTGCTGATTTACTGTTTCTCGAATCCTTTTTTCACTCTCTATGTTTATTTTTATGCTAACTTTGATTTTTTATCTCCGTAATTTCCCTCCATCATAGTTGAGGGTGCGGAATGTGGGATATATTCTAATTGGCGCTTGAATTCGTACATTCCACAATCCCCAATTGCACCAGCTAGTTTGTAATTCTTCAAAAATGCTTTGATACTCAATTCTTCAATTTTGATAACGCTGTGGTTTTTAGCGAGATCATAAGTGAGTTTATGAATGGCATCTTTGCGAATGTTTTACACTTTAGCGTGAGTTTTAGCCAGTTTAGAAATAGCCTTAGCCCGATTCTTAGAACCTTAGAGGATTCATAGTACCAAGGATTATTAGGTTTTACTTCTGCATACACTACATTTTAGTATGTGGACATTTCGATAGATTTGTTAATATCTGGATAGAAATTTCCTTTCAGCTTTTAGCCCTTTTCCTCTATATCTACTCTTTAGCTGGAACTCTGAAGTCCACATATTTCCACTCACCGCTTTCTAGGTATTCAATTTGAAATTCTCCTTTGCTCAACAAACTTATATCGTTGATGTCTATTATCCCATTTTCCTTATTGACTACAACGCAATCTGAACTGTTAGTACAAGAATCCGGTTTGAAAGCAATTTTTCTGACAGGATGATCCCACCATTTTGAAAACTGAGTAATTGTGTTAGTTGTTCTGGTTGTATGTACTACCTTAACTTCATTCCCATTTATTTCTAGCCGTACCCAGTCCGTTGATCTCTTTTGAAATAACCCAGCAATTCCCCAAAAGATTACACTACCAATTGAAATACCAGTGTCTGATAACCGCAGTTTAATAACTCTAGGTGCTATACCTTGAGATAATTTTAAAGGAGTAGAACCTGTTGTAGGGGATGTTGTCGTAAAACCGGGGTTAGAAGATTGAGCCAACAAATTAGATCGGTTCTGATTATCGGTGCTGACTCCTATTAGGTTAGCAGATTTATTGGAAACTTGCTCAGCTTTAACGGATGCAGTCGAAACCAAACTAGCAAGTATTGCAGGAAACCAGAAGATTGAGTAAATTTTCATATTCTTAGAAGATAGAGTGCAAGTTTTAACTTAGAGTTAGCAGTGACACCATAATTAATTGTAGCATTTTATTTCATCTATCTTTAGATAGATATTCGGTTCAGATATTAAAATAATAATGTCACTAATTTTAACCAGGTCTAATCCCTATTTGATATATAAGTGGGTGAGTGGAATTAAATATAAGATCAACGTAGGTTGGGTTTCATACTTCAACCCAACCCCCGCATGGGTCTCGTTCCTCGACCCATCCTACAAATAATTGTGCCTCCCTACTTATTTATGTACTCCCATCACAATTACCCCAGTATGGTGAGAGGGTTATTTACAGTTAACAGTTAAAAACCTTGGCGATAGCCAATAGCAGCTCCAAAGGAATTAAAAGGACCAATGACATCACTAGCATACTGATTTTGCTGGTAACTGGAAATACTGGAATATTTTAACTCACCAAAGATGTTCGCCTTTCTTGCTATTTCATACTGTAGACCAGTTTTTAACTGGTAAGCAAAAGCAGTTCCATTAAGACTGTAACCACCAAGAAAGTTCTCTATTTTACCCGTAATAACACCTAAACCAAGTCCACCACCAACATAGGGGCGGAATTTGGAACCCGTGGGGATATCAAAATAACTATTCAATAGAATAGTAGTTGCACTCATGTTACCAGAGAGTGTTCCCGTTCTGGGAAATCTTGTATTGAGGTCATAATCTAGATTCTTGGCACTCAAAAACTGGTTACCAACTTCTAATTCAGCCCTAAATAGTTGAAATTGATAACCAAATGCTGCATTAAATGAAAATGCACCATTAAAATCCTTGAATTCCGCCCACTTTTGACCATTATCCGTTATATCCACATTACTTTGAGAACCAAAACCAACGCTAAGACTACCGTAACCATAATTACTCGCGGGTAAATCCGGATTATTATCACTATACCAAGGCGTGGTAGAGCTTGGTGTGGGAGCTAATGGTGTGAAACCGTCAGAAGATTGAGCCAATAAATTAGACGGATCCTGATTATCAGTGTTGACTCCCATCAAGTCAGCAGCTTTAGCGGAAACTTCTTCAGCTTTAACGGATGTTGTAAAAGCCAAACTAGCGAGTGCCGCAGGAAACCAGAAGAATGAGTGAATTTTCATATTTCGATAAGGTGCAAGTTTTAACTTAGAGTTAACAATGAGACCGTAATTGATTATCACATTTTATTTCATCTATCTTTAGATAGATATTTGGTCTCAGACATTAAAATGATGTAACTAAATTTAACCAGGTCTAATCTATAACAAAAATAACTTATTAGGTAAATAAATCTTGCGTAAATATATTGAGTTTAGCACTGACCTAAGTCTTAGTTGATTTGTACTTACAAAATAAAATACTTTATATATAATCAGTATTTAGACTCAAAGCTACAATTGGCATAGTTATATACCAATTTTTTAGTATATTAAGTGGTCGTGCAAAATAAATTTCGCAGTTCAGGGAGGGAACTGATAACTGAAAAGACCTAACAGATAACCCTTACAGAAATTATTTCTTCAATGAATATGTAAAATTAAATTTGCCTGGGTACTTAAAATACAGTAAATATAAATATATTTTTATGACAATTAAAAAGCACAATCTTTACTGAGATGTAAAAAAGCATCTAAATTAATGATGAAATATTCAGGGAGACAGGGAATTTATTCCCTGTCTGAAAGCGCAAGTCGGTTTTCAATCGACTAGTTTTTTCGGTTGGGTTGAGGAACGAAACCCAACAACCCTAATGTCCATACCAATCATTACGCAAAGCGATCGCATTTGCTATCTTTTGAGCTACCATTGCACTTGAAGGGACTTTAATCCGAAATAAGATAATAGTAGCAGGTAATTTTAAACAAAAAGCCAATTCTCCAAAATACTTTAAACCGAAATAGCGTAAACTTTTTCAGGTTTTAGCGAAACATTTGCGTAATTCAGACAAGCTTATATATCCTTTGACGTTGTTTTTAAAAATTGGTTTAGCACAATTATTGGTAGGATGGGTTAGTGGTGGTGTAAGGGATGGGGATGTTGGGTTTCATGCTTCAACCCAACCTACGCTGATTTTCTATTTAGAGGTTCTAGATGGGTTAGTGGTGGTGTAAGGGATGGGGCGGTTGACTTTCTACTCGACTCCCAACAACTCCACATCAAAAATTAGGGTAGCATTGGGTGGAATTACCCCACCTGCACCACGAGATCCATAACCCAGGTCTGGGGGAATAATTAGTTGACGACGACCACCTACTTTCATGGTACTTAGTCCTTCATCCCACCCTTTAATTACTTGTCCAACCCCTAGCTTAAAGCTGAAAGGTTGATTGCGATCGCGTGAACTGTCAAATTTTTGACCATTCTCTAAAGTACCAGTATAATGAACTGCTACTTTTTGTCCCTTTTGGGGTATTAAACCAGTGCCTTCTTGTAATTCAACATATTTAAGACCGGTAGAAGTAGTGACGGTGTTAGTATCAGACATGTTGTTGCTCGCAGTTAAATTTTTATCTTTTTGATTATTTTCTTGGTCTTGGGTTTTGCTTTCTGTAATGATAGCTGTGGGTGTAGTTTCTGTGAGTTTAGCTGTGGTGTCTTGTTTACCACTATTAATTTGTGCTATTACCAAAGCTGCAACACATACTATTATCAATACAGCACTAATAAAAATACCTTTCAAAATAAACCCTCCCTAACGCCAAAATTTATTTTCCAAATCCCGTATTTGACGTTCTAAGCGGTCAATTCTCCCGCGTAATTCGTCAACTTCGGACTGGCGCGGAACTCCAAAATCCTGCATCATGTTCCGCAGTTGTCTTTGAACTTGTCCTTCCCAGTTCCCCTGTTCTGATTTCAATTGGTTAACAATATCATCCATTAATGTCCCCACTTGCTCAGGATTGAGTTTTCCATCCCTGACCAGTTCATCCCCAACCTGTCTAAGTTTATCTGCTACTAGGGAAGTTGTACCTATTCCCACCATCATCAGTTGTTCTAACCAGTTGTTGTTTTCCATATATGTCTTTAGCTTTTAGGGGAAGGAGGCGAACCAGAACGCCCACCTAGCCCTATTATATATCTATATTCATCAAATAATCGGCAATAAGTTAATGGTATATTTGTACTATTACCTATTGCCAATTACTTATGTAGGTGCTTATTAGCCAAGTGCTTCTGCACCACCAACAACTTCCAGGAGTTCTTGGGTAATTGCTGCTTGACGGGCTTTATTGTAAGAAAGAGTGAGGGAGCTAATGAGTTGACCAGCATTATCACTGGCATTGCTCATTGCTGTCATCCTTGCTGCTAGTTCACTAGCCGCCGATTCTTGCAAAGCTCTTAATAACTGATTGCTCAGATATAAAGGTAACAGGGAATCTAAAATTTGTACGGGGTCTTGTTCAAAAATCATATCCCGGGGTAGGGGTGCTACTGTGCTGGTAACTTTTTCCCGCTCTACTTCAAATTTGCCCCCACGAGTAGTTAGTCGGAATATCTCGTCATCGGGGGTTTCCAAACCTTGAGTATCCAAGGGTAACAGGGTTTGGACTACGGGACGGGAACTGACTAAAGAAACAAAACGAGTGTAAACTAATTCGATTCTGTCTACCTTTTCTGATAAAAACAGAGAAAGTAACTCGTCAGCTATATTTGTAGCTTCGGTAGCAGTGGGAATTTGTTCTAGACCGCTGTAGGTGGCATCAATTTTGTAACCCCGTCGTTGGAAGTATTGATTAGCTTTACGACCTACAATAACAAAGGTAACATCCAACCCCTCAGCTTTTAATTCCTTGGCTCGGTTTTCCGCTCGTCGGATGACGTTGGAATTGTAACCACCACATAGCCCTCTATCACCGGAAACTACTAATAAACCAACAGACTTCACTTCCCGTTTTTTCAGTAGAGGTAGATCTACATCCTCAAATTTTAACCGGACCTGTAAACCATACAGCACCTGTGCTAAACGGTCAGCAAAGGGACGGGTGGCAATTACCTGCTCCTGGGCACGACGCACCCGCGCTGCAGCCACTAGCCGCATAGCTTCGGTGATTTTTTTAGTGTTCTTGACCGACTGAATGCGATCGCGTATTGCTTTGAGATTAGCCATAATTTAGTCCTTAGTCATGAGTTCTTGGTTATTGATGATTAGTCTTGGGAATTACCAATCACCAATTACCGATTACACTGTGATTACACCGTAGCTAGAAAAGTCTTTTTGTAATCAGCTAAAGCTTCTTTCAGGGCTACTTCTTCCGCTTCTCCTAGGACTTTGCTGGTTTGCACTCCTTGGTAGTAAGAGTTATTACCACTCTTTAAGTAGTCACGGAAACCTTTAACAAAGCTGGTCACCTGGTTAACAGCTATATCATCTAAATAACCGTTAATACCGGCGTAAAGAATAGCGACCTGTTCAGCAACAGAGAGAGGATCATTTTGGGGCTGTTTCAACAGTTCCCGTAAACGTTGTCCTCGTGCTAACTGATCCTGGGTAGTTTTATCTAGGTCAGAAGCAAATTGGGCGAAGGCTTGTAAGTCATCAAACTGTGCCAATTCCAATTTAATCTTACCTGCTACTTTCTTCATTGCTTTAGTTTGGGCAGCGGAACCCACCCGGGATACGGAGATACCCGGATTCACTGCTGGACGAACACCAGAGTTAAACAGGTCAGAAGAAAGGAAAATCTGTCCATCAGTGATAGAAATCACGTTGGTAGGAATGTAAGCAGAAACGTCACCAGCTTGGGTTTCAATGATAGGTAAAGCAGTCATACTACCCTTACCCAATTCATCACTCAATTTTGCTGCTCTTTCTAATAAGCGAGAGTGAATGTAGAACACGTCTCCTGGATATGCTTCTCTTCCGGGTGGACGACGTAACAGCAAGGACATTTGACGATAAGCCTGAGCTTGCTTAGAAAGGTCATCGTAAATCACTAAGGTAGCTTTACCTTGGTACATAAAGTACTCAGCAATAGTAGCACCTGTGTAGGGAGCCAGGAATTGTAAAGTAGCTGGGTCACTGGCATTAGCTGCTACAACTACCGTATATTCTAAAGCGCCTTTTTCCTGTAGGGTTTGAACCACGTTAGCAACTGTGGAAGCCTTTTGACCCACTGCTACATAAACGCAAACCACATCTTCACCTTTTTGGTTAATAATGGTGTCAATAGCAATAGAGGTCTTACCAGTTTGACGGTCACCAATAATTAACTCCCGTTGACCCCGACCAATGGGAATCATGGAATCAATAGCTGTAATACCCGTTTGCATGGGTTCATGTACAGAACGACGGGCAATAATCCCAGGGGCGGGGGACTCAATTAAGCGAGTGGTAGTAGCCTTAATTTCACCTTTACCGTCAATTGCTCTGCCTAAAGCATCTACTACCCGACCGATGAGGGCTTCACCCACACCTACTTGGGCAATTTTAGCGGTTGCAGTAACGGTACTACCTTCTTGAATATTTCTGCCTTCACCCATTAGTACGGCGCCCACGTTATCTTCTTCTAAGTTTTGGGCGATACCAACAGTGCCATCTTCAAATTCTAAAAGTTCCCCGGACATGACTTGTTCTAAGCCGTAGATCCGGGCAATACCATCACCAACTTGTAGTACAGTACCAACATTAGCAACCTTGACTTCTTGGTCATATTGCTCGATTTGTTGTTGGATAATGCTGCTGATTTCGTCAGGTTTAATGGAAATGCTCATGTGCCTATTTTCGGTTTTCTTGTGAGACGGCAGAAGTTTTTGGTAATTGCTAATTGGTAATGAGTAATTGGTAACAGATGAAATCTATCCAAATTCCCCATTTTCCCTATTTAACCACTGGTTAAGCGTAGAGAAAGACGACGTAGTTGACCACGTAAGCTGGCATCAACTACTTGGGAACCTACTTTAATCACTACACCACCAATTAAATCGGTGTCGATTTTAGTTTCAATTTCTACTTCCCGAGCTTTGGTAATAGAAATTACCTTTTCTCTTACTGTTTGTAGTTGTTCATCGGTTAGGGGAATGGCAGAACTAACTTCTGCTAAAACCGTTTGGGTTAATTCCCGCAACAGAATGATATACTGCTGTAAAATTGGTTCCAAAAAGGAAATCCGTCTTCTATCAACTAACAGCAAGATGAAATTTCTCAGGTAGGAATTAACACTTTCCCCCAACAGTTGTCTGAGTAGATTCTTTTTGTTTTCTGGTCGAATAAAGGGGTTATCCAAAAAGTTTTGTAGTTCCCCAGAACCAGAAATCAAACTAATCAAAGTCCGCGCATCTGTGCCGAACTCTTCTGTCAAATTGTTGGCTTTAGCCACTGATAACAAAGCCTGTGCATAGGGCTGTGCTACTTCTGCTGTCGCTGCATTACTTTTCATGGTTCCTAACCTCCCAATTGAGCGATGCTACGGTCAATAATTCTTATTTGAGCATCCTCAGCAATGCCAGCTTTGAGTTCTGCTTCGGCTTTTTGTAAAGCTTGAGCTACCACTTTCTGCCGTAATTGAGAAATTACCCGCTCCAGTTCCGCATTTAAATCGGCTGCCCCAGCAGCTTGCATCTTCTCAACGTCAGCAGCAGCTTGGACTAAAATTGCTTCCCCAGCTGCTTTGGCATTGGTTTCCGCATCAGCTTTAATTCTGTTAGCTTCCACCTGGGCTTGTGTTAGTTTTTCCTCAGCTACCTTTAACTGCTTCGCAGCATTTGCAGCTCTTTCCTCTGCACTCTTAATCGCTGTTTCGATGTTTTCTCGACGAGTTTTTAGGGTATTACCCAATACTTTACGTCCAAAAACAAACAGCACAGTAATAATAATGGCAAGGTTAATTAGGTTGGTCTCAAAAATATTAGTATTTAGACCAATACCGCTATGTTCTGCTCCCTCTGCCAATTCACCCGTGACAGCGGTTGCTTCCGCTATCAATAGTAAAAAAGTCCCCATGTTTTTTCATCCACAACTGCGCAGCCAAATTCAAATTTTCTTGTCAGTGGTCATTCTTCAAATTGATGATTTATGACACCATGACATTTCTGTAAGTTAGTTTTGACCTAATTTAGCGTTGGCTTATTAGATCAGCACCTAACAGCTTCTCCAATATTTGGCGACTGAGGGCATCCACTTGCGCTTCTAAAGAAGCTAAAGCTTGTTGTTTTTGCTGCTCAATTTCACTAGCTGCTTTTTCTCTTTGTGCCTGGGCTTCTTGCTGTGCTGCCGCTATTTTTTGAGCCGCTACTTTTTGCGCCTCTGCTTGAGCTTGAGCAATCACTGCTTGCGCTTGTCTTCTTGCACCAGCTAGTTCTTGTTCATACTGAGCCGCCAGTTTTTCCGCCTGGGACAAACGCTGTTGGGCATCCAATTGATTATTCCGGATGTAGTCATTACGTCCATCAATGGCTTGACCCAATGGTTTATAGAGGGTTGCATTCAATATCAGGGCTAAAACTAGAAACTGAATTGCCATCAAGGGCAAAGTCGCGTCTAAGTCAAACAAGCCCCCTTCCTTGGCAACCTCTTCTACTGCCAACAAGGTGATCCAATGTGTCATTGTTGCTTGTTCCTATGTATGGTTATAGTCCTGAGTTATAACTAGAGGATGAGTTATGAGTTAGTGAGTGATTAATTCAATCCCTAACTCTTAACTCCTAAATCCCATCTTTTGTCACTCAGTCCAATAGACTGGTTACTACTTATGCGAAGGGGTTAGCAAACAACAATACTAGGGCAACTACTAAGCCGTAGATGGTTAGCGCTTCCATAAACGCCAAACTCAGCAATAATGTACCGCGAATTTTGCCTTCTGCTTCTGGTTGACGAGCAATACCTTCTACAGCTTGTCCTGCTGCATTACCTTGACCAATACCAGGACCAATAGCAGCTAAACCAACAGCTAGAGCAGCAGCTAATACGGAAGCAGCAGAAATTAATGGATCCATGATCTTCTTTCCTTACTTTAGAGATACGGTTGATTTGGGAATATAGTGTTAGTAGTCAGCTATCATCTATCAGTTATTGGCGATCAGATGCTATTAATTGGTGAAGCTCCCTCGGTTGACTTTTGACTACCTGTTGTCACCCTGGCACTTTCACCTCTCACCTGTCACCTCATCACTGACTGTTTTTTTTGAGGGGTCTAATGACTTCCCTCATGCTCTTCGCCATGATGATCTTCCATCGCTTCACCAATATAAGCAGCAGCGAGGGTGGCAAAAATTAGGGCTTGAATGGCACTTGTGAATAGTCCCAAGGCCATCACTGGCAATGGTACAAACAGGGGCACTAGTAACACTAGCACGCCAACTACCAGTTCATCAGCTAAAATGTTACCGAATAAACGGAAACTTAGGGAAAGAGGTTTGGTGAAATCTTCAATAATCTTGAAGGGCAACATAAAGGACACTGGTTGCACGTAGTTGCCAAAGTACCCTAAGCCTTTTTTGCTGAATCCAGCATAAAAATAAGCTAAAGATGTTAACAACGCTAAGGCAACTGTTGTATTGATATCGCTGGTAGGAGCGGCCAGTTCACCTTCTGGCAAATGAATTAGTTTAAATGGAACTAATGCTCCGGACCAGTTGGAGACGAAAATGAACAAGAACAACGTGCCCACAAAAGGCACCCAGGGGCGATATTCTTTTTCGCCAATCTGGTTTTTTGCCAAGTCCCGAATGAATTCTAGGGCAAACTCCATTAGGTTTTGAATGCCTCTAGGAATGCGTTTCACATTGCTGCTTGCCAGAATGGAAGCTAGTGTTAATACGCCGATTACAAACCAGGATGTGAGAAACACCTGTCCATGGAGCTTTAGGTTGCCTATTTGCCAGTACAGATGCTTACCCACCTCCAATTCTGCTAAGGGAAAGGAGTAGAAGTTCAGAAAATTGAGCATTTTCTTTCTAATGGGGTCGCTTCTTTCATCTTACTGGAGAAGCGGAGCTTTTTAAGGTTCCCGCAGCTTTGTAGAGTCACAAGACAAAAGCCATCCTGATTACATAGATGATGAGCGTGGCTTTGTAGGTCAGAAATCCCAAGAATATGGGCATGATTTGCAGTTGATTCCACCGTGATGCTAACAATATCAGCACGACTAATAAGGCTAATCGGGTTTTACTCAGCTGTTGTTTCTCTGTGCCTAAACGCTCTACATCTCTGGCCAACATCCTTAGGTAAAGCACTCCCGCACATGCCCCTAATAAATAGTTTAAGGCCATGTTCAGGGAATAAGCAATCCAAACGGCTGTGAAAATTACTGCTGTTAGGACAAGGGTAATGACCAACAGCTCTTGATAGAGTTGGTAAAACTCTTTCATGGCAGAGTTTTTTTGTTCCTCTGGTTTGAGAATCAGGTTGGTCATCGTTTTTTGTTGTCGGAGTGGATACATTTTGTTCTTGATGACAAGCTCACGGAACTTGAAACCAGTTCAACTAAATAGGGTGACTGCTTATTCAGTCAGCTGAATCATACCACGTTAGTGGTAACAATACTTTAGAAAAAACAATTAACTTAATTTTTTTGGCAATTTTTTGCCGGAAGTTGGCAAAGATTGTTCTTGTTTCGCTTACCTTTATCTCACTCGCCTTTAACAATGCGATCGCAATTCTAACTAGGGGTTGGGACTGAGTATCAATAATTGCTGCTCTATCAATTTCCTGACTCCAGCTAAATCCACTTGACTTTCTACGAGAATTTGTGATATGGTTTGGGAGCCATTACATTTTTCCATGAACTCTAACTCCTGGGGAGATAGATTAATAATCTGGTAGTCGTAATTAAATATACATCGACTGGGAAATCCATCCAGACAAGGGTTTAGTTCTGGTATGGCTGCTAGTAGGGCATGATCATCTTGCCAATGGCTTTTTTCTAAGGGAGGAGAAGTCAGGAAAAACTCGTAGTGGGCAACTTCGGGGTCTAATAGTTCTATGAGGCGATATTGTTCTCTGGGGGATAGTTCTTGGGCTCTTGCCATCAGTTCTGGCGCTCTCCCCAATAATCTCTCCAGGTTCCAAAAGCCTGGATTGGAAAATCCTACAAACTGTAACCCAGAAGCATCTATGAGCTGGAATAAAGAATCAATATTATAATCTATTTCCTGGGGATGGACGTACATGTCAGCAAAACACTCGTCCTTTTGATTTTCCCATGACCATCTGGCTTTCTCTCTATTGACAATTCTATTGTTTTCTGGTAGAGTGTCAAATACTTTTCTACCCACTTGCACCCCATCTCCATAATCGCCACGTTTACTTCCTTGGAGAAGTGCGATCGCCTTTTGCATAAGTTGTATTTCCCATCTACCCAATTCACCATAAACAAAGATGTGCATAATTCCTCCTGGTGCCAGTTTACCAGCGAGGGACTGAATACCAGTGATGGGGTCAGGTAAATGATGGAGTACACCAACGGAATTAATCAAATCAAACTTTCCTGGTATTTGGTCCACATCATAAATACTCAGGTGGTGAAATTCCACCCGGTTAGCACCGGAACTTTGACAGCGTTTTCTAGCAACTTCTAGGGTACCTGGACTAATATCTATTCCTACTACATGTGAGTAGGGATTCAAATGTACTAAATATTCCGTGCTAACTCCCGATCCACAACCAGCATCTAAAATCCGGATATCTTGTTTTGAGGGTTTTCTCCCGGTACAGAAGTTATAAGCAGCTAACCAATTCCAGCGCCAATTATATCCTGGTGGTGGTTGGTCTAGAATTGGTTCAGGGGGGAACGGGTAAGTGTCATAAAGTTTGGCTACAGCAGCAGTGATTTGGGTGTCGGACATTGTTAGAGATTAACGCAGCTGGTCCTAGTTTACCAGAAAGTACCCACTACACCAAAGCTTTAAGTAAGGCTTGTAATTTAAGCTGCACCTCAGCAAATTCTCGTTCAGGGTCAGAACCCGCAACAATACCAGCACCAGCATATAATCTGGCACAATTATTGTTAATAAGAGCGGAACGAATACCCACAATAAACTCGCAATTTCCCCTACTATCTAACCATCCTAGGGGTGCAGCATATAGACCCCGATCAAATTTTTCGTAGTGCCTAATTTCCGCACAGGCAATTTCTCTAGTCGCCCCTGCTACAGCAGGTGTGGGGTGTAATTGGGCAACAATTTTTATGGGGTGAACATTATTGGGAACCACAGCAGTAATTGGTGTCCAGAGGTGTTGAATATTTGCCAGTTGTCGTAGTCGTGGAGTTAGGGGTTGGGGAAATAACCCCAGTTGTGATAGTCTCTGACTGATAAAATCAATTACCAGGTTATGTTCGTGTTTTTCCTTGCTACTGTTGACTAATCTATGGGCATTAACTGCATCTTCCTTAGGTGTTTTACCCCTGGGAGCTGAACCAGCTAGTGCATCGGTGATTAGCTGGTGGTCTTGAATGCTAATTAGTCGTTCTGGACTGGCGCCTAGGAAGTTTTCTCCTCGACCATTACTAATACAAAACACATAACAGTTAGGATGTAAGTTCCTTAAATTATTTAGGGATTTTAATAGATTAAACGAACTATATGAATATACATCTAATGTGTCTGCCAAAACAATTTTGCTTAACTGTTTAGCCTCTATTTTTTTGAGAGCTGATAAAACTGAGTTTTTAAAAACGTCCGGATTGTTTATCTGGCTTCTGTGGGAACTTTTGCAGGTAGTCACAGCCATGGGGAGACCATTGGTTAAAGATTGTAAAGTCCTGATTTTATTTTGGATATCTTGGAGTATGTGGTTAACATCAACATCAGCATCAGCATCAACTAGCTTGTTGATTACTAGAGTACAAGAGGAATTTTTCACAGCTACTTGTAATTTGGGTAGAAAAATTGTCGCTGCTGGAAAGGGATAATTTGAATGCTGGTGCTGTTCAAAAAAACTAAAACTGCAAAAAAAGTGACTACCTGTGAACGGTTCATTAAGATTACCGAAATTAATGATATTTTTTAGACAATCTTTGATAAAATCTTCCGTTTTGTTAAATCTGTTTTGACCATTAATATCTAATTTCTTTATGGCATCAATAGCCACAATGGCTTCCCCTTTACTTTTATTTTCAAAATAAAAGTTCAATGTGTTCCTTTGTCCTAACTTATCTAATACAAATAGGGGATCTATAAAATCAATTGCCAGGGAGATGCTAACAATTTGCTGGTGATGATTTTCATAGCATCTTTGTTGCACTGCTAACAGTAGTTGATGCAAATCTTTATAATCTGTGAGGAATCTTGGAAGACATGGTGAAATTGTCATGGATGTGTCTGTTAATTTTTTTTAAGTTTTATTGATCAAGTGTAACAAATGGATTGTAATATTTTAATTCTATTACTAGTTCTATTGCAGGTTTTATTAGTTCAAATTAGCATCTTCTGGGAACTTGGAGCTATAAGAACTATAAAATTTCAGTATAGGATCCGGTGGTAAATTTATTAGATTGTAGTTGATGAGGAATAATGACCACAAGACAAATACCCAATCGTAAGTTATGGATGGCTGCTATTAAACCACCAATGTACAGTGTTGCTATTATGCCTATATGGGTGGGATCTTGTGTCGCTTTTGCGCAAACTCAAATTTTTCATGGAGTCCTATTTGGGATTTTTGCAACTGCGGCAATTTTGATTCTAGCGTGGGAGAATATCACTAATGATGTTTTTGATGCGGAAACGGGTATTGATAAAAATAAACATCACTCATTAGTAAGTTTAACAGGTAATAAGCAATTAATGTTTTGGTTGGGTAATTTGTGCCTAGTTTTGGGTTTGTCAGGAATAATTGCGATCGCCTGGTTACAGAAAGATCCAACTGTGATTGGACTTATTCTATTGTGTTGTAGTTTAGGTTATGTGTACCAGGGACCTCCCTTTAGATTGGGGTATAAGGGTTGGGGAGAAGTTTTGTGTTTCTTTGCGTTTGGACCTGTGGGGATGACAGCAGCATACTACAGTCAAACCCAAAATTGGTCACCTACTAATTTAGCTGCTTCGGTTATTGTGGGTATTGTAACTAGTTTAGTATTATTCTGTTCTCATTTTCATCAAGTAAAAGATGACATTGCTGCGGGAAAACGGTCACCCATTGTGAGGTTAGGAACACAAAGGAGTGCGGAAGTTTTAGTATGGTTTACCGCTAGCATTTATGTGATATGTTTATTATTGGTATTGTTAGGGATTTTTCCCTTTTGGACTCTATTAAGTTGGTTGAGTTTACCTTTTGGGGTGAAATTATGTGGTCACGTGTGGAAAAACCATCATCTTCCCGAAAAGGTGAGTAATTGCAAGTTCATTGCCATCGGGGTGCATTTTTGGAGTTGTTTGTTATTAGGGATAGGGTTTATTTTGGGTTAGAAAAATGGAGTACCAATTTTCTTTTCGTCACTTTAGTCAGAAATTTACCCATGCTGTGATTACCAATCATGGTGTTTGGGATATGCGAGAGGGCGTAATGATTAGACTAGTTGACCGAACTGGGAAAGTAGGTTGGGGGGAAATTTCTCCTATTGCTTGGTTTGGTTCAGAAACCTTAGAACAAGCTAGGGAGTTTTGTAGTCAACTACCAAAGATAATTACTCTGGAGATGATTTTGGGCATTCCAGCGCACTTACCAGCTTGTCAATTTGCTTTTGAATCTGCCAGAGAAAATTTTTCCAATTCAATGCCTGTTTTTAAAAATCAACATTTAGGAGATGAAAGCCTAATAAGTAAAAAGATGAAATATAGTGCTTTATTACCTAGAGGAGAAGCTGCTGTTCAGGGATGGAAAAATTTATGGCAAAAGGGTTATGAGACCTTCAAACTAAAAATAGCGGTGGATGACATAACTCAGGAATTAGAAATTTTGCACTTACTGGTTGGTCAACTACCAGAATCTGCCAAAATTCGGTTAGACGCTAATGGAGGACTCAATTATCAACAGGCTAAATTATGGTTAGAAGTTTGTGATCAATTTTCTGAAAAGATTGAATTTATCGAGCAACCGTTGGGGATGGATAGGTTGGAAGAAATGCTAGAATTGAGTCAGGTATATTTAACAGAAATCGCTTTAGATGAGTCTGTTGCTACCTGGCAAAAGTTAGAAAGTTGTTATCAAATGGGGTGGCGAGGAGTTTTTGTGGTCAAACCAGCTATTTTAGGTTCACCATCTCGGTTGAGGGAATTCTGCCAAAATCACACCATTGATCTGGTATTTTCTTCTGTATTTGAAACTCCTATTGGTAGAGAAGCTGCGCTCAAGTTAGCTGGGGAACTATCTTATGGGATATCTAACCTATCTGGTAATTGCCGTTCTTTAGGTTTTGGTATTGATCATTATTTTGCACTACAATCTACAAACTGGCCAGAAGTTTTATGGAATCCTATTTATTAAAAAGTTTATCAGATCTAGAAGATAAAAACATCTCTCGGGAAAATTGGTTAATAGTTAAAAATGGTGAACAATTTGAACCCCTTGTTAAGGAATTATATGGTGAAATACGTCACCAATTAGATAGGCAAATTGACCACAACCATGAACCCGTATATAAACCCCTAAAAATCATTTTAGCCCAGCGAGATCCGGTAAAATTTCTGGCGGGATTTATTGCTGGTTGTGCAGCTGAGTGTGCAGTTTTTTTATGTAATCCCGACTGGGAAAAAAATGAATGGGAGCAAGTTTGGAATTTAGTAAAACCAGATATTATTTGGGGTGATGAGATAAAATTTCCTGATTTTACCACCACTAATATTCCGGAAGAACCTATGATTAGTGGCATTATGATTCCCACTGGTGGTTCATCGGGAAAGATTAAATTTGCCATTCATACCTGGGAAACTCTCACCGCGTCAGTATGGGGATTTACAGAATATTTTAATTTAAGTTCGGTGAATTCTTTCTGTGTTTTACCACTATATCATGTGAGTGGTTTGATGCAGTTTATAAGAAGTTTTACCACCGGTGGAAAATTAGTTATTACTTCATTTAAACAGCTCACATCTGAATCTAACCAAACATCAGATATTTACAAGATAAAAAACTCAGACTTTTTTATATCTCTAGTGCCAACTCAATTACAAAAACTATTAGACAATCAAAAATTAACCCAATGGCTATCGGAGTTTGAAACTGTATTATTGGGAGGTGGACCATCATGGAATGATTTATTAACCAAAGCTAGAGCAAATGGCATTAGGTTAGCTCCCACATACGGTATGACCGAAACAGCTTCCCAAATAGCCACCTTAAAACCAGATGAGTTTTTAAAAATAGCACCGGATGAGTTTTTAAAAACTAAAAATAGTGGTCGGACTCTCCCCCATGCAGAAATTGTGATAGAGCATCTTCTGGAAAATGAACATTATGGGGGAAATCATCTGGGAGCTATTAGGATTAAAGCTAAATCTTTGGTTTTGGGCTATTATCCCACAATTTGGCAGGATAGTCAGGGTTTTTTAACCGATGATATGGGATTTTTAGACCAGAATGGTTATTTACATATTATGGGACGTAGGAGTAATAAAATTATTTCCGGTGGTGAGAATATTTATCCTCCAGAAGTGGAAGCAGCAATCCGAGCAACTAATCTGATTATGGATGTGTGTGTAATTGGCATACCAGATCATAATTGGGGGGAAGCAGTAACAGCTATTTATGTCCCCCAATCTCCTCCCACTCCCATCCCAGAAATCAAAAACCAACTCCAGCAAACATTAACCAGGTTTAAAATTCCTAAATATTGGATTCCCGTGGTTAGCTTACCTCGTAATCCACAGGGAAAAATCAACATTTCACAACTTCAACAGATCGTCCTGGAATCTCTCGATCAGGAAATGATCATATAATCTCCTCCCTGGATTTTTTTCTCTCGATATCTTCTACGTCTCTACGATTAGTTTCTAACCAGGAAATTATCTCACCTGACATTTGTCTCTTATTCCGTGTAGCTACATCAATACACACGTGTCTGGTAATTGCTTTGGCTACAATCACGTTATTCACACTAATTTCATAGTTAATGTCAAATTTGTCCTCGGTGATTTTTTTGGGAATCAAGTTAATTATTAATTTGTCTCCACAATAAATTGGTCGTAAATAATCTGCACTTGCATGTACAATGGGATAAGCTATTGATGGATGGGTAAAGAAATTCCTCATGTTGATGTTAACATGTATTAGGGAATCTTCATAGGCTTCGTGACATATATTTAAAATGTTCGCGAAGTAAACAACCCCTGCTGCATCAGTATCCGCAAATCTTATGGTTCTTTGATAAGTGAAAATCATTGTTGATATGTAGATATATAGTTGATAATCAATAAACATCCTGAGAGCTGGGATTGAGGTAAGGGTAATGTAAATCAATTAGCTGAGATGCAAAATGTTGCTGAATAATCTGTATTCGCTCTTCTATGGCATTTTTACCTTTTTGCCAAGCTTCTAACAGAGCATTGGCAATTATTTGACAACGGTTCATACCAAAACTCTCTTCTGGAGAGAATTTTTGGTTCGGTTCTTCAGCTAAACTCAATCCAGGGGCTAAGTATTTGGTAAATAGGGGTATTTGGGGCTGAAAATAAATTTCGGTCTCTAGGTAAGTTGGTTCTAAAATTTTACGGATAGCTGGATAGTCTTGACAGTTAAAATGCAATGTGGCTGTATCATACCTTCTATAAGAAATAGGATTATATAATACTTCAAAACTAAAGGGAATGCTGGCATCGTTTAGTCGTTTTGTTAAAATGTTCATCAGGGCGATCGCTCCGGATGGGGTAATGTTAAAATAGATTTTTACTATTTTTTTAGAATAATAATTTATATTATGGTTATAAGATAGATGTTGCTGATTACAGTTGCCAACTGCTATGTAACAACCATTTTGCAGTCGGTTCTTTGGCATCCAAATCCCTATTAAATCACCAGGATTAGGAGATCGGTTGGACTTGAGATAACATTCTGGTTCTACATACAGTGTGAGATTATTTTTCATCACGGCAATAGTCCCATCTGGTTCTGTTCTTAATACCTCCCATTCAGCATCATAGTTACCTATACCGTGATTATTTTCATGTAGCTGTTGGTAAAAATTTCGGTCAACACCTAATTTATAATTTGGTTCTAATCCGTTGGTTAGTAAATGACCACACTGCTGATTATTGGTAGATAAAATGGGTTGCAGTGCCCCGTTATAATAAATACCATGGAGGAAATTGCGCAGCAATAGGTTTAGATATTTTTGCTGCAAATCCGGTGAATTGTGTCTAAATCTTTGTGCCACCGTACTAGGTATGGCAAAAGGTTGATATTGGGGATGTTGAATAGAGAAATCCGCTGAAATCTCAATATTTCTAGCAATATCAAATAGGGACTCAATAACGGACAGGTGATAATTATCTAGTCGACTTACTGGGGAACTTTGAGAACTACTGATTTGGCTTATTTGACTATTTAGGGGGGAATTGTTTAACTGCAGACCATGCAAATGGCTATTTATGGGGGAATTATTTACTTGGTAACTACTCAACATCTTAATAGACTTGCACCTCCGAAATATAACTCAAATATACTGGCAATTTAGGCTCTAACAGCAAATAGTACATAAAGTTTTAACAAACATCCATAGGATAGGATGAACAATCCTTAACATAATCACTAATGGGATCAACAACCGCGTAAACGAGTTTTAGGGTAGTAGATTGGTGCTATTTGGCGATCGGTTTCCCGGCCATTTTTTTTGCTGTAAGTTTTAACCCCTATCTTAACTCCTATCACAGATGGCAGAATTTCCTGGGGTGAAGTGCCAAAAATATTTAATAGTGAGTTTTCTGGCATGGTTAATAGTTTTTTGCCAACCTCTAACATAGATAAATGAGTTTTGTCAAAATACTTATAGTAGTTGATGCATTTTTGAATATAATGGATAAGTGCCAATCCTGTAAATTGAACTACCCGGATAATAAACTGTGGGAAGTATTCTAAAACCATGGGAAAGATCTGGAGATAGGTTCGCATAATTGCAATTAGGGAGGGTTGAACCGTATCCAGGGAAACAAGGGCTAAATCCAGGGATTCTTCTAGGTCTAAACTGGAATCTACCACCAAACTAGAAAGCCATATTTGTAGATAACTAGCGAGTAGAGTTCCTAAATCAAAAGCGGGATCCCCCCAAGCATATACTCCCCATTGCTTAAATCTGACTAGACAGTCATCTAAGTTTTGCCAGCGGGAATGAACTAGAATATTATCTAGTTGTAAATCATTGTGGGTTAAACAACATGGTTTCCAATGGTATGATAAATCCGCAATGGCAGATTCTAGTTCTTCATACTGTTGATAAAGCGCGTGAAATTCCAGTGCTGCTGTGGGAGTTTTGCCCCACACCTGCTGGGTAAGGGAGCTTATTCCTTGAACCGGATTGTAATAATTGTAGCGTAACTCTCCCTCGGGTGCAGTATCTATAAAATCACGGTATTCCTGCTTCTGGAAAGTGGAACGATGTAAACATGCTAATGCACTACCAATAGAAGTAGCAATTTCTAGGGGGAAAATACTGCGATTTTTGTAAAATTCCTCCAGTTCCATATATTCGCTCAGAAAAGTACAGACCAGGATAGAGTTTTCCGCATCAAAGTGTAATAGTAAAGATGCGATCGCCGGAATATTACCAAGAAGGGGAAATTGCACTAGTAATTGGTGAAAAACCCACTCGTTCGAGAACTGGTAGTTACTGGGATATTCCCCATTAGGGGTTTCTTGTTTAATTAGAATTTGGCGGTTACCAGAGAGTTTTACCAAGAAAATATGGTTATCAATAGTAGTTTTAGGTAAATCAGATTCAGGGGATGGAGAATCTTGTGAACTGAACAGACCTGTGTCATAAAGGTACTGGATCACATTTTCGGAAGACAGTGATATTTTCATGTATAACTTTCCCAGTTACTTAAATTACCGAGCGGATTGATGGGGAAATTGAGGAGTTTTCCGTTGTGAGGATTAAGTAGATAGCGACAATACACCAACCATTAAATATTGCTGTTATCTAGTAATATCTTGTTTATTTAGTGAAAACTTGCCAATATGGCAAATTTACCTTGATTTGCACTTCAATTGCAGTTCAAATTATACGGAAGACTCTATAGTCCTGTAAAATATTGACACCACTGACGATAATACTCCCAGTATACATTGAATTTTTAGTTTTTATCCTATTCATGGTAAAATATACATATACTGATCAGCTCATGTCCACCATTAATACTTCATTCCACACCAAAGTCCAATTTTTACAGCGTCAAGCGGCGTCTGTGTTACTTTATCAGTCAGTATTACAAACGGAAGTAGGAATAGCGTTTCTAGAATTACTCCAGGCCATACGCTATACGGATGGAGATGGACGTAATTGTCTCCAAGCTTATGGCAATTACTTTCATTCTTTAGCAAGCAGTCAGCAAACTTGGGAAGAATATTTAATTAGACAAATTCTCCTATCAGACAATCCCTTTACTAAACTGGCTCAAAAGCGAGAATTTACTGATTTACCATCAGCATTAATCGCTGCTGCGCAACATGATCTACAGATATTACAAAACTTGTACGAGTGTAATTGTGCCCTTTTGAGTGAGTGGGTACAGACTGTATGCCATTTACCGGTTTCCCCAGTTGTATGGTATCAGGAACCCCAACCTCAACCAATCCAAACAGTAATACTTCAAGATTTAATGAGCACTTGGCAACAGTTAGAAAACTGGGGTGATATCATTGGGGACCTGGTGACCTATTATCAACACCAGGGAAGCGGGTTATTTGCTGAATATCGAGCTTTTAGATGGGAGAATGGGGAGTTTTTTGGCATACCCTATCCTGATAGGGTTAAACTGGAAACACTGGTAGGTTATGAGGAACAAAAACAAATCCTGTTAAAGAATACTCGGTTTTTATTATCAGGACAACCAGCGCTCCATGTATTACTTTATGGTAGTCGTGGTTCTGGAAAGTCTTCCTTAGTAAAATCCCTATTAAATCAGGATGGTTACCACAATCTGCGCCTGGTGGAAGTAAGAAAATCAGAGTTGTATAGTTTACCACAAATTGTGGAGTATTTACGGGATTTACCTCAGAAATTTATCATTTTCGTTGATGATCTTTCCTTTGAAGAGGATGATGATGTCTTCAAATCACTAAAAGTTGTTTTGGAAGGTGGTTTAACCCCCCGTCCCAATAATGTGGTTGTTTACGCTACATCTAACCGTCGCCATTTAATCAGGGAGTATTTTACTGACAGACCAAACCCAAAGGATCACCAAGAGGTTCATAGTTGGGATACAATGGAGGAGAAACTTTCTTTTGCAGATCGTTTTGGTTTAACACTAACCTTTGAAGCTGCTGATCAGAGAACCTATTTACAAATAATTCATCACTTAGCAGCAGAAACGGGTATGGATTTAGGCGGGGAAGATCTAGAATTTCAAGCTCTCCAATGGGCAACCCGTCATAATGGGCGTTCCGGTCGTACAGCACGACAGTTTATTGACTTCCTACAAGCCGATTCAAATGACAATAACAACTACTAATTCTCACCAGATAAATACAGTCAAAGTCAGCAAGATACCATCAATTATAGGTAGTAATAGACTGGTTATAGGTGTGCTATCGTTCAGTATAAGTTTTGGTTTAAGTATTGTCCCTCGATGGGATTTTAGTCATGCTTTGATTAGTGCTATCATTACTGTGATTGCCACTTATGCAGCTGCCTTATTCGCTGACAAACGACGGAGAAATCATGAATTAATGGTTTTAAATTCCCTTTACCCTAAGATCAGGCAAATGGAGCAGTTGAAATATCGCATTGTCAGAGAAATCGAACAATTAGAACAACATAAGGTTTTAGCATATACAGAATCAAAACAACTGGAAAATCAAATACTAGATTGTCGTAATAAGAGAGATACTATTCACCGGGAGATAGGTAACTATGCTGCGGAAAAAAGGCAATTAGAGTTGGAAATTGGCACGATGGAAGAAACCATGGGTGAGCTACAAAACAGTAGGCAAGAATTGCATAAGTCTTGTATAGATCTAACAGCTCAGAAGCGTCGTCTGGATACTAATTGTCAGGTTTTACGGTCAGAAATTGGCCAGCTACAATCTCAAATAGCAATTTATAAACAAGAAAAAGAGGAACTAGAAAGCAACCTAGTTCTTTCCCAGAGACTTAAACCTCAACTAGAAGAGAAGCTCCATGAACTGAGAACGGAAAGTCAAGATTTAGAAGATAAGGTCTTGACACAAAAGAACCTATTACAGGAAGCTATAGAAACTGAGCAGGGTTTACAAGCCAAAATGGTTGACCTACAACACCATAAACAAAAACACGAAACAGAAGTGAGTCAATTGCAAAATCGAATTTCCTTACTCAGGGATGAACATGACCTATTACAAAACCAAGTTTGGGAATTATTGCAAAACCTGGAAACCCTAGCTCCACAAACTACTCTTGCAGATGATGAAGATAACAACGAGGAAAATAATGTTGAATTGTTCCCCTTTGATGATTTACTATAGTTGTTTGCTAGCTGTCCACAAATTAACCTCTTCCACTTTTGAACTAGTCAAAACTTAATCAAAATCTAATCAAAACTATGAACGCAACTGATGATAAAACAATAGTACGTGAATATTTTAATTCTACGGGATTTGACCGATGGAAACGTATTTATGGTGATGGGGAAGTAAACAGTGTACAATTAGACATTCGTACAGGACATCAACAAACTGTAGATACAGTTATTACCTGGTTAAAGGATGACCAGAATTTGTCCCAACTCACCATTTGTGATGCTGGATGTGGTGTGGGTAGTTTAAGTATTCCCCTTGCTGTGGAAGGAGCTAAAGTTGACGCCAGTGATATTTCGGCAAAAATGGTTGCAGAAGCTCAGGATAGAGCTGTAATTTCTTTGAAAAATACCGCCAACCCTACCTTTACCGTCCAAGACTTAGAATCTTTAACTGGTAACTATCATACGGTAATATGTTTGGACGTGCTAATTCACTATCCCCAAGAAAAAGCAGATGAGATGATATCCCATTTATGTTCCTTAGCGCGATCGCGGATCATTATTAGTTTTGCTCCCAAAACCTTTTGGCTGACCATTCTCAAGAAAATAGGTAGTTTTTTTCCGGGACCGAGTAAAGCGACTCGTGCCTATTTACACCGAGAAGTGGATGTAATCAACATCTTGGCAAAAAATGGGTTTACAGTTCAACGAAAAGCCATGACCAGAACCCGTTTTTATTTCTCCCAATTGCTGGAAGCAACACGATAAAATAGTAATAAAACCATAAAACGATTGATTATTATGTCCTCAGATGGGAAGATAGCAGTTGAATTTCGGGATGTGAGTTTTGAAATTAATCACCGTATTCTTTTATCTAAGCTCAATCTAGAAATTAATCAAGGGGAAGCACTGATATTGCTGGGACGCAGTGGTAGCGGTAAAACCACTACCCTGAAATTAATTAATCATTTGCTTGTACCTACCCAAGGGGAAGTTTTTGTGCAAGGTCTCTCCACGAATAAATGGGATGTGATTAAACTGAGGAGAAGCATGGGTTATGTGATTCAAGAAACTGGTTTGTTCCCCCATTTTAATGTGGCTGAAAATATTGGACTTATACCATCCCTAGAAAAATGGTCTGGCAAAAAAATTAAAACTAGGGTCTATGAAATGCTAGACCTGGTTGGGTTGGAACCAACTAAGTTTGTCCATCGTTATCCCCACCAACTCTCGGGGGGACAAAGACAAAGAATAGGAGTTGCTAGAGCATTAGCAGCGGATCCACCCATATTATTAATGGATGAACCCTTTGCAGCTCTAGATCCGATTACACGTTGGGAATTACAACAACAATTCCAGCATTTACAACAACAACTGGGCAAAACAGTGGTATTTGTAACTCATGATATTCAAGAAGCATTCTTTTTAGCATCCAGAATTGGATTAATGTGTGAGGGGAACTTAGTTGCTTTGGGTACAACAGAAGAATTCCTCCAATCTTCACATCCGGAAGCTAAGGCATTTTTGGCGTGTTTAAATGCTGGTAAACGTCGAGAATAAGTGCCCCAATCCCCAAAATAAAGTTAAAGCTATGTTTTTATTGCAACACAGTAAAGAAATTCTGATTGGTAGTCTGGAGCATTTAGTGTTAGTGAGTATTGCTATGATGATAGCAATTACTATTGGTATTCCTTTGGGAATTTATATTACTCACAGACCCAAATTTGCGCCAGCGATTTTAGGTTTAGCTAATGCTATTCAGACAGTTCCCAGTTTGGCTATATTTGGTTTTTTAATTTCTGTGCCTTTTTTGGGTGGGATTGGTAGAAATCCTGCTATTGTTGCTTTAACGCTTTATGCTTTACTACCTATTATTCGTAATACTTATATTGGTATTAATGGCATTAGTCCTGCGATTAGAGAAGCAGGAATTGGCATGGGAATGACAGAAAGGGAGTTGCTATTAAAGGTGGAAATTCCTTTGGCTTTACCGGTGATTTTAGCTGGTGTAAGGGTAGCAACTGTCATATCTGTAGGAATTGCCACTATTGCTGCTGCTATTGGTGGTGGTGGTTTAGGAACATTTATTTTCCGGGGAATTTCTACAGTTAATAATGAACTGATTTTGGCGGGCGCAATTCCTTCTGCTCTCATTGCTCTAGGTGCGGATTTTTGCCTGGGTATGTTGGAAAATTATCTGACTCAACAAATAGTTGGTAAGGGTAATAAAGAACCAGTTTCTGGGATCTTTAGTAAAAGTTTGGGGATAATTTCAGTGATAGGTTTGATATTATGTGGATTAGTGATTTTTAATGTATTTAATAATGTACTTAATTTACAGTCTAAAACACCAAAATTGGCAACCATTACTATTGGGTCGAAAAACTTTACCGAGCAGGTGATATTGGGAGAAATTTTAGCACAACAAATAGAAAATCATACCCAGTTACGGGTGGAACGTAAGTTTAATTTGGGGGGTACTTTTGTTTGTCACGAAGCAGTAAAAGCTGGTAAGATCGCAGGTTATATAGAGTATACTGGCACTGCATTTACAGCAATTTTAAAGGAGAAGCCAATTACAGATCCTCAAACTGTTTATGAGAAAACTAAACAAGCATATCGGGAAAAATATAACTTAACTGTGATGCCATCTTTAGGATTTGAAAACAACTATGCCCTAATTATTCGCAGTGAAGATGCTAAAAAATGGCAGGTTAAAAATCTTTCACAAATAGCTAGTTATAGTAATCAATTAAAAGCTGGTTTCGGCTATGAATTTTTGGAACGAGCAGATGGTTATCCAGGTTTGTCTAAAACATATCAATTACAATTTGCTGATATTAAACAAATGGAGTTGGGTTTAATGTATGAGGCTTTGAAGCAAAAACAGGTAGACTTAATAGCTGCAAATTCTACAGATGGATTAATTCCGGTTTTGGATTTGGTAATTCTAGCAGATGATAAGAAATACTTTCCACCCTATCAAGCTGTCCCTGTGTTTAACCAACAAATTCTGGAAAAATACCCAGAATTGGAACCTGCGATTAATCAGTTGGTCGGGAGAATATCTACCACTCAAATGCAAAAGATGAATTATCAAGTAGACAATCAATCTCTTGCTGTAGAAGATGTGGTGAGGGAATGGTTAAAATCAGAAAAGTTATAACTGTTCCTTGATTTTCTTAAATATCCAATCAGGAATATCATGTTCTTCTTCATAAACCCTATTATATTTAGCTTCTATTTCTTCCCAATGAATCTGGGAATTTGATAATATTTCTTCTTTAAATATGTCTGAAACTCTACCTGTTATTCCCCTATCTAAACACTTTCTCATTAACAACCAACTCTCTTGAATTTCTCCAATACATTCAAATGGTGTATGCTGAGCTAAACCCATCATTTCTCGAAAAATAGGAATTAGATCTAAATCATCAAATAGGTTGTTTTTAAAAACTTTCTCGACCATATTTATGGGAGAAAATGCCATTAGTCCCAGCCAAACATATGCACATTTGGGACATTTATAACACCAGGGTTTGTGTACATTGCAAGAATGTATTCTAGGGATCAATTCAGGGTATTGGCTAAAGTTCCGAAAAATGCGAAAGTCGTAAATCGGTTGTAAAATGCTAAAATAGGTGAAGTTTGTCAAAAGATGCTCTTGGATAAACAGGTTTAAAATCTGTTCTGCTAATAAACCTTTACCCCATTGATGATTGACTTCTTTCCCTAGTTCTTCCCAGTATAAATTACCTGTATTAGCACTTTTTTCATGGGCTAAACATAGGTAGTGGTAACCCCGGTCCAATATTAAAATCAGGGACTGAAAAATTGAAACTGGTGTTTCTGGTGCAATAATACCAGAGTTTTCAGGGAAATATATTTTTAAAAAAGGTGACTCGGTGAAATCGTCATAAATAGATATTTGATGCTTTTCGATCGGTTTGATGCATTGCACAACCTGAGAGATTAATTTGTGTTGAAAGTCTGCTTTGCCATAAACACTATGAGAATATTGCAGTGAGGCAAAGGGTATACCTGCTTGTTCTAATATTTTCATAGCTAAAATGCTGTCTTTACCTCCTCCACAAC
Organism: Cylindrospermopsis raciborskii Cr2010; assembly: GCF_003367075.2. Taxonomy (NCBI): domain Bacteria; kingdom Bacillati; phylum Cyanobacteriota; class Cyanophyceae; order Nostocales; family Aphanizomenonaceae; genus Cylindrospermopsis; species Cylindrospermopsis raciborskii. The sequence goes on along the minus strand of NZ_CP065936.1, from coordinate 3,232,009 downwards.
CTGTGAGAATAGTTTGATTGTCTCCCAAGATTTCTCTGGGATCACTTGCTCCCATCTCTTGATAGCTAATAATTTCTGGGTGTTGATAATTGGTGATGTTATTCTCATACCAATGCTGGCCAAATACTCCTTGATATATTTGAACAAATAAATCTAAAGCTTCAGATTCTAGATGTTTAGCAATGCTGGAAATATCATAATATTGGGGAAATAGAGAGCAGAATTTCATCCCCTCAAATAGGGCAATATGGGCAACTATTTTCTCTATATACGATCGAGAATATTTCTCGATCAACTCCCATAAGGAAACATCATGGTAGAAAATCTTAGTTGCAAACTCAAATTCATCTACGCTATAGATAATTTCTAAGTGATGTTCTTGAATTTTACATTTATCAATTTTAAGCACTGATATTTTCATTATTTACCATCCCCAAGTACCCATACCTCCTTTAAATGGCCCCACAATATCCGCAGTAACCCATCCTCCATAAAAATCACCAGCTTGGGGTGTGACTAGCTCGTTATCAACGTAGCAAGCATCCATCAAAGCTGCAATAAACCCATAGTATTCTTGAATAGGGAGAAAGTCAGGCGTAGGAGCAAAATATCGCCAAGCTGCATATTTGATTAGACGCTCACCAATCTGTACATCGTAGTACTGGTATGCTCCCTTCCATTCGCACAGATTTTTCTTAGATGTGGCTATTAAGCATTCCAGTTTGACATCAGTGGGCGGAAAGTAATAGGTAGGGGGGTGACTGGTCTCAAGAACTCTTTTACCCTGGGTAGTTTCAGCTAAAACAACCCCGTTACAAATTACTTTTAGGTGTTTGCCAGTACTCTCTAGAATAGCGGGACGGGGATAGTCCCAAACTGATTCCTGTCCTGGTTGTGGGGGAATGGGATTTGGTCTGATCATTTGTAGGTTACTCTTTCTGGTTCATGCTCCAGGGGTTAAAGCCTTGAAGATTTTTTTGTGCGAAGTTAGCTTTTCTAAATTCTAACCTCTTAGTTCATAATACCATAACATCGTGGAAAAGTTACAAAAATTGACCGTGTAATTAATGAAAAAGACCTTTATTATTACCAACAGTGGTATTATATTACCATTCCTTTTCCACATCAGAAGTGGAATTGGGGATCTGTTGGAAGAGTTTATTGTGGGGTTTAGCCGGATTTAAAAGAAGGTAAAATTTCCATTTAGTATTGAATTCATCCAAGTTTTCAGAAAATGTATTTTTTAAAAACCTCAAGAGTATAAGATTCATGAAGATTGGACTCGTAGAACTACCTCAACTCAAACTTCTCGATCCCGATGGCAATGACTGGACCGAGCAAAATCAACATCCACTAATTAGTAAGCAGATTTTGATGTCGAACCTGGAAGCTGGCGGGTTTGAGGTGGAGTTATTTAACCTTAAAAAAGGCACGGAAGAAGAACTGTTTGGAGAAACCTATTGGAAGGGAATGAATCTTCTGAAAATTGCTTATGGAAAGAGGGTTTCCTCTATTGACCCTCAATCTTGTGACGCCTGGGGTATTACCAATAACTTTACAATATACAGGGAATTGACAGGTTTTCTTTTGGCCCATCTAGCTAAAGGGGGCAAACCCATAGTGGTCGGTGGTTCCGATGTGATTGCCCAACCCAATTATTACTTCCATGCGGGAGCTACAGTGGTTGTTACAGATAAGTCAGGGGCGGCAAACTGGGCAATTTTCGATCATATTTTAGGACAACCCCAACGAGAAGAATTATCAGGGGTGCTTTTTGCTGATGGAACTGAGTATCGTAAACGTCGCCACCCTCTACACCCCCAAGATTGGTTTTTGCCTTCAGTTGCAGTTGCTAATGCTTGTTTAGGAGGCGGCCAAGATTTTATGGATAACCTGGCTGAATCCTCCCTATTACCAGTAGGTTCTGCTATGTTTGATTTGGGATGCGATCGCACCTGCGACTTTTGCCAGACTCCGACCTATGGATCAGGGTATTTAAGAATGACTCCTGAAAAGGCTTTATCATGGGCAACTCGACAAAAAGAAGCAGGGGCAAAAAGTATTGTTTCTGATTCAGATCAGTTTCTCGGTCGAGTACTATTTGGAGATGAAGGACGACAAGAGGTGTTGGATATCACCGAAGGACTGAGAAAAATGAACCTCCCCGTTTCCTGGGACAATGGTATCGAACTAAAAAAAGCAACTAGGGGACGGGGTAAAGAGCGAAATCCAGAGGATTTAGATCCGGATGAAGAACTTGTGCAAGCCATGTGGGGTTGGGATGGTAAAACTGGTTGCTTCATGGCCTATGTCCCTGCTGAACGCCCCTTCATAGGTCGTCAATCGTACAAAAAACTACTCCCTTGGCAACAGCACTGCAAAATGCTCCGAGCCATTGTACATGCGGGGGTTCCAACTATTTCCTATGGTTTCATCATTGGTTTACCTGACGATAATCGAGATAGTTTTCTCTATCTAGAAGAAGCAATTAGTGAGCTAAAACAAGATCTTAGAACTATTAATCCATCCCTCAACTTTTTTATTACCCCCTACTCAATTATTCCAATTCCAGGAACCCCACAAGAACAAAATATAAAAAAACTTAACCTACTGCGTTTTGAAGATCCCACAATTCGTGGCAATTTTTGGACAAGTTGTGCTGATACTCATCATCTCAGCTATGAAGAGGTTTCTGACTGGCAATTATCTCTATTTCGTAGTCTGGGCGATCAATGGACAACTGACTCCATGCCATTGGGTAGGACCTCACCCCGTTAATTAAATCTCTTAAGTACGGAGGCACAATTATTTGCAGGATGGGTTGAGGAACAAAACCCATCCTACGTTCATCTTATATTTTATTTAATTCCACCCACCTACTTAATCCTCAACTTTTGTAATATTAGGAGGAAGTAAAATCCCTAGATCCTGAAAATTGTCTATGTAAAGTTGACGCAAAACACGCTGAATGTGAAGATGTTTTCCCGGTTTAACTTTTGTCAAGGTTCGTAACAATAAGTGGGACTCACTTAAACTTTCTACACCTTCTACAAACGTTGACTCCAGCACATCTAACTGATCAATTTTTAGCTTTTTTCCTATTTCTTCAATCACCTGACATACGCTCGACAAATTGCAGTTGGCAGGTACACTAACATCTACCGTAGCAAATATATATTGTTTAGAATAGTTGGTAATAGATCCAATATCCCCATTACGAATTATGTGCAATTGCCCATTAGTGTTTCTAATACGAGTAGTTCTCAGTTCAATAGCTTCAACAATACCTTCAACAGTTTTGTCTTCTGCTTTTCCCGCTTGAATATAATCACCGACCAAATAATAGTTTTCAAACAGAATGAAAAAACCACAAACTATATCATTAATTAGGGTTTGTGCTCCCAATCCTACAGCAATACCGATAATTCCCGCCCCTGCAAGAATGGGGGTGGGATTAATCTCTAAAGTATAAAGAATGGAAACTGCAACCCCAAAGTAAATTAAATACTGCAACAAACTACGAAACAAGGGAATCATAGTTAATCGTCTACTTCTTTGTGTGTCAGTTAAGTCCTGTTGGGTAAACAGAAACTCTTCTAGCAGTAGGTAAATTATCTCGAAAACAACTCGACTGATAAAGATGATGGCAATAATTTTGATAATTTTTACGCCAAAATTTGCCAAATTAGCTATTAATTGTACTTGCTGAACAACTAATGTGGCGGTAGATACGTAAACTACAAATTCCAAACACCGTTTCAAAAAAGGAACTAAGTGTCGTAGTCGTTCATAAAACCTCAATAAATTATCTGGACTAGAGTATCTAACGCTAAGAACATCCAAAATATCAACAACTGCTGCTACTGCTTTGAGTATAAGTAACCCAATAGCAATGCTTAGATAAATTCTTAGTCCTATATAAAGGTATTCTGTAACTATTGATGGTAGTTTCAGGAATTGGGTACAAACAACCACTATCCATAACCAAACTCCCAGGGTTATTCTGCGGTTAAGAGTGGTAAAAAAAGCATCTACGCTTTCATCGTCAGCTGTATTTTGATCTAAACTTTTAACTTTTTTAACGCCTATCTTCAACCAATAATTAAGTAATTTGATCACAAAAGCTGCTGCAATTATTAACCCTAGACTCTGGGTAATGCCAACTCCCAAACCTAACCAAAATCCTGATGGAATAAGGTGGATCAAGTTTATGGTATATTCTTTTAGGTTTTCGCCCTGATAGATTAAGAAACTGTTGACACCAATAATTCCAAGACTTACTACTAAGCAAGTAAGCAACAGTAAAGCAGTAACATTGCGACGAATTAGTCTAATTTTGGTGGTTTTCCCCTCAAATAAGGGTATTTGAACCAGGAAGTGGCAAAATTTGGTTAGTAACCACCTTGATATCAAGAAAAAAATTGCGATCGCCAGTATCTCAACCAGGATAATTGAGGTGTTAACAATAATTAGTTGGTTCATGCAGTACCTTGGATTTTCGGTAAAAAAATAGTTGCAAGATAGATGCACAACCCAGCATTAGTGCTATATTAGCACGATTATAATTTTATGGGAGTGAAAACTATAAAGAAACTATTACCAAACCATAAATAACTGACTACCAACATTAAAGACGTACTAATCTTCAATTATTGTCAATAGAGAGCTTATATTTTTCCGGCTCAGTTCTTAGATCCACATAGAGGAAATCAATACCCTCTTGCTCTAACATTTCCAAGATTGCTAAATTTAATTCCCTCTCGGCCTGAAAATAGAGGTTATCATCATTAACAAATGCCATTATCTCAATTACACGGGCGTTTTTTTCAATGTTTTTGAACCTGACTGTAGAAATAGGAGATAATCCAGCAATAGACTTTGGCATTTGTTGAATGCTATCACAGATTCTGGCAGTTTGTCGTGCGGAAATGCCATCTATTTTGAGAACCAAATTCAGACCCCACCTTAATTCTTCCCCTGGATTTTGGGACCAATTTTCCACCACTCCACCAATCAACCGAGAATTGGGCATCTTGATAATTGAACCCCATTTAACTACATGCAGTGTTGTAGTTCTAAAACCAATATGTAGAACCTGTACAAAACCATCCAGTCCTGATACTCCTACCCAGTCACCTTCTTTAAACAGAGAATCAGAATAGATAATCACCGTACAAAACCAGTCATAAACGATATCTTTAAGTAATAAACCAAAGGTAATACCAGCACCACCTAACAGACCAACAAGTGCACCTGCAGATTGACCTAAAAATATTTCACTGATCTTGATTGCCAAGACAACCACTGCAGCTGATTGAAAAATCTTGGGCATTAGTGGTCTGAGCAACTCATCTAACTCAGTTTCAGTTTGCAGCACAAAGTTGGCAATTATTTGCCCCAAAATTGAAGAAGAACGATAAACAATATAACCAATAATGAAGATCACTATTAGATTTAAACTCTTGCCAATAGTCTCTGTCAGTTTGACACCCAACTCCTGAGCAAGAATTTCCTTAACTATCCAAAATCCCCCTATCAAAATTAACCAGTTTAAAGCTGGCTTAATAATACTAATGAACTCATCATCCAGTGTGGTTTTTGTTTTCTTTGTCAGATTTTCTATGGTTTTGATCAGTACTCCCACAAAAAACCTTCTCAACACTTGTATTAGTGTTAGTATTATCAAAATTGCAGCTATCTTGACAAAAATAGCATTCGACTGGTTAATTCCCTAGAGTATTTTCATTACTGCTTCCATAGCTTTTCACCTCAAGTAAGTAAATTTCCTAACCGAGCGTTTATCCTACCATACTAAAGTGGAAAAATTTGGAACTTTACAATCTGTCATTAATACTGAAAGTACCTCGGCGATCGCACCCCAGGTGCTAGATATAAACTAATCAATTGATTGATATTGAATGAAAAAGGTGCGTTAAATAACGCACACGGACGAATTACAAAGATTTTTGACAAAGAATTAATCCAAACCACCCATTGTCATCCTTCCAAGTTCTCACTGTTTTTAATCCTTTGCTTTCCAGTTGCTGGGACATTTGGAGTAAATCAAATTTGCGGGAAATTTCTGTTAGTATAGACTCACCTGCTTCAAAGAAAACCTGTAAATCCAAAGATGCTAAATTCAGCCAATGACTTTCTTGACAATGGAGTCGCATTTCAATTTGCCTTTCTTTCAAATTATATGTTGCTTGGTGCTTAAACAAGTTTGTGTCAAAGTTTCCATTAAATCGCCAATTTAAATGGGTAAGCATGTTCAAGTTAAACGCAGCAGTTACACCTTGAGCATCATTATAAGCTGGTTCTAAAATCCCTTTGTCTTTGTGTAAATCAACCCCCAGCAAAAGGAAATCACCGGTTTTTAAAGTTGTGGAAACTTGGGTGAGGAATCTATCACATTCCTGTTGACTAAAATTGCCTAGGGAACTACCCAGGAAAAACAACAAACGAGATTGTAAATAATTGGACTCTAAATGAAATAATGCCTGTTCATAGGTTCCCAGCAACCCATGAATATCAATTTGAGGATATTTATCCTTCAATTGCAGAACGCTAGTTTTGAGAATACCTCCACTCACATCAACTGGTAGGTATCTACAAGTATGGGATATTTTCTGATAAGCATCCAGTAAAAGTTGAGTTTTAGTAGAACTACCACTACCCAATTCTATCAACTCACAACAATTAGTTAGTTCGGCAATTTCCCCAGCATATTGTTGCAAAATTGAAGCTTCTGTACGAGTAGGATAATATTCTGGCAAATCACAAATTTCCTCAAATAATAGGGAACCCCGATCATCATAAAAATACTTAGGGGACAAGGTTTTGGGATTTCCAAGTAATCCCTGAATTACATCCTGACCATCATCATGCAAGTGTTGATATTGTTGTTCTAAAACTGTTACGGGTGCTAAAAGCATTTGTTTTATCCTCTTATTTTTATTTCTCTGATTTTATCAAAATCTCAGGATTTTGAGTCATTAGTAACTGGAAATTTCCCTTACAAACTCATGGCAGTTCTAAAACCCACATGCTGATAGAAATAGGGGCGAAACCAGTTGCGATAACAGGGTAGGGCCATAGTGCCATTTGTAGCCCAAGAACCACCAACCATCATTTGATGCTTACCATCAAAAAATGGTGCTGACTGGTCTTCATATAGATAATGGGTGGTAAATCCAGGTAGGGGAGAAAATGTACTAGATAACCACTCCCACACGTTTCCTCGTAGGTCAGCTAACCCGGATCTTTTTGAAAACATGCCCACGGGACTGGGAGAAATATATTTCAGGTTGAGATTATAATTATTTTCCTCAGTCCTATCTCCCTGGTTATTGGTGGAAAATTCCCAAGCCCGATTCCATTCTGGTTCTGTCATTAAACGAGTACCTTGCCATTGACAGTAAGCCATTGCTTCATAATAATTGACTTCCACTGGCCAATCTACAGGCAATTCTAAAATATCAAAAGTTGCCCGATACTTGTAATTGTGGGAATTTTCCAATAGCCAAAATTTAGGATGTTGCACATTATTTTGTTGTTTCCATTGCCAGGATTCACCATGCCAATATTCTGAATTTTCATAGCCACCAGCTTGTATAAATTGTAAAAATTCTCCATTGGTAATCAGATTACTACTGGCTAAAAACGGTCGAACTACAATTTCTAAACTGCCATATTCGCTATCCCAACCAAAAGTTAAATCATCTTCTTTCTTACCTAATTTAACTAAACCACCAGGAATTTCTTGCATTTGATTAGGGGGTATTTTACCATGACTGGGTGCATAATTCCATCCTGATGGCAACCTTAAATACTCAACTGGTAACTGACGTAGCAGCATAGAAGAGGTCTCAAAATGTATGCGACTGTGTTCAATTCCCATTAATAATGCCCATAGGGGATGTTGGGCGTGAATAGGCAAATTTAAAGGTGTATTTTCAATTATCTCAGTAATTGCTTGTCTGGCATTTTCTCTATATTCCCAAACCTGGTCTACATCGGGCCAGATAATATGTTGGGTTGCCAATTCTAGTTCATCAGGTGTTTCTGGGTCAACACCAACCTCGAACAAAATCTCAAATTGGGGATTGATGGGATTTGGCAATAATCCAACTCGAACTAACTTGTTAATGTAAAAAACTGCTGAGTGTCCCAAATAAAAAATTGATCGGTTTCTCAAAGGATCCGGATTCAGGTAAAAAGCATCCGGGTGAGTGATGCTTCTTAATAGGGTTGTTTCTAACTCCCAAGAGTTGTTAAAGTAATCAAGCAGGTTTTTCCTACTACAACAATCTAGGTTGATGATTTGGGTAGATGCTAGATGAGGAAGTCGGGATAGGGTTGGCATTTTTTGAGGTTAAATTTTATCCGGGTTATCAGCACACTATTTATGTACGTGCTGTTACATAGATACTACACCCGGTGGCGTTTTTTTCATTATTAACCAAAATTTAACCATTATGGTTTAGCTCCCCAGCAATGGTTATTTCGCTGATTGAGTTAGTCTGATTTTTTCAACGACAAAATCTCAGCTTCACTACTTTCTCTAGCAACGCGAATTAATAAAGAGCAAGCCATTAAACTGGCAACCATGGAATTACCCCCATAACTAAACATGGGTAAAGGTAAACCCGTGGTTGGTATGGCACCTGTTGTAACAGCAATATGTAATAGTGATTGTCCAATTATAAGTACAGTCACACCTGTTGCTACTAATTTGTGAATGGGATTTTTAGCCTTCAAGGCAATTATTAATCCCAGGGTTGCAAACATACCCAACACTAATAAAAGCACTATACCACCCACAAAACCAAACTCTTCAGCGAAAACTGCAAAAATAAAATCCGTATCTTGAATGGGTAAATAAAACAATTTCTGCTGGGACATACCAAATCCCACTCCCCAGGTTTGACCTGTACCCACTGCTAGTAAACTTTGTACCAACTGATATCCATCCCCTGTAGGATCAGCCCAAGGATTTAGAAAAGACATGACTCGACGCCGTTGGTACTCCTTAATACTCATACTTAATAATGCCAGGGAAAACCCTCCTAATGCTGTTCCTACCAAGTATCTGTAGGGTATGCCACTGGCTAGAGCAATAAACCAAATTGTCATGCCACAAAGCGCAGTGGTACTAAGATTAGGTTGGGCAAGAATCCCTAACAGGACTAAACAAAACACACCTAACCAAAACAGACGAACTTGTGGGGAGAGTTTTTCCCACTGGGCAAAAAGTCTAGCACTTTGTAGGACTAAAAATGGCTTGATTAATTCTGATGGTTGAATGGGAATAGGACCAATGGCTATCCACCGCGCTGCATCAAAAGCCTTTTTTCCTACCCCGGGAACAAGGATGAGGAAAATTAGTAATAAAAATAGGAATAAAAACCAATGGGATGCTGCTAAAATTTTAGATAAGGGGGTATTTACAATCCAGTTAAATAAAATGAGACCAACAAAGACCCAAATAATTTGACGTTTAAAGTAATACAACCCATCATCCTGGCGTTCAGCAGCTACGGGATAAGATGCAGAAAAAAGCATAATTAACCCCAGGATTAACCATAGCAATGTCAACCAGCGCAACAAACGTGCTTCCGGGGCCCAATTACCAGCAGAATGATCAAAAAATGGAATGAGTTGACGTAGGTTCACGTTGAAACTATATATGTTTACACCGCCCTACAGCGAGTAAGGCGGTTGGAGCGGGGGAGACTTGACTAGTTTTGACCTATGAGAATCATGCCAAACCAGTATTAGTACCTTGCCTACCAGTTGCTAATTCTACCTTAACAATTTTACCACCCATTTTCTGAATTCGTTGCTGCTCGCGGAACCAGTTTTCGTAGGGAACCAACTTGGTAAAATAAGTATTCTGTAATTCCCTTTGGGTGCGGGTGCGGGTTAAGCTGGGAACGCAAGCGGTCACTTTAAATAAACGAGCCATTTTTTCTAAACTCCCTGTGTTTTGGAAAACCTTTTTTATCGGAAAAATCTTGAGACTAAATCCTGTCTCAAATCTTTGAATTTATAGCTCTAGTCAGAACGCTATAGACAGGGTTGATGGGTAGCTATTCTGAAGGCCTTTGCACCTTTGTAGGTGACTACGGCTATATCTATATCTATTCTATTCCGCTCTATAGGATCTACCCAAAGCTACTCAGACCTTTACAAATCTGGACTTTAGAACCTACTTGCTGTTTCATCGTAGTCTCAAGATGATTCTTGAGAGGTTTGTCTACTCCACAAGCTATCTCAGTAGAGCTTACCCTAAAAGTCTGGAAATCTAACATCAATACTAGACCGCTAATACTCACCCGAAGCATATAGAACGACCTAGAACTCATATTTGATTTCCAGACCTTAACCAAGTAGCACTGCTAACATTTATAGAATGCCAAAAAGTGCTAACTCACTCTTAGCTCAAACCAGAGGAAATATAGTCGAAGTAAACTCCCATTTCCTTACCAGCATCAGCACCAACTAAGCTAGCAGTTACTTCCTTCATGGCTTGGATAGCTTGAACTGTAGCACCAGCGGGTACACCCAAGGAGTTGTAGGTTTCTTTCAAACCGTTTAATACACGCTCATCTAAGATGGAAGCATCTCCAGCTAACATGGCGTATGTAGAATAACGCAAGTAGTAATCCAAATCGCGGATACAAGCTGCGTAGCGGCGAGTGGTGTACATGTTACCACCGGGACGGGTAATATCCGAGTACAACAGGGACTTAGCTACAGCTTCTTTTACGATCGCAGCAGCATTAGCACTGATGGTGGTAGCTGCACGGACGCGCAGTTCACCAGTGGCAAAGTAGCCTTTCAGCTTTTCTAGAGCAGCGGTGTCCAGGTATTTACCTTGAACGTCAGAAGAATTAATTACAGAGGTAATAGCGTCTTGCATTGTTGTTATTTCCTTATTTCCAACCTGATTGCAAAAGTTTTCGGTTCTAGCTGTGGAATCGCTCTAACCTATGACATTGCACCAACAACGTAGTCGAAGTAAGCACCTGCTTCAGCTGAGTCTTCAGCGGATAACAGGGTAGCAGCAACGGATTTCATTGCAGCAACGCCACCAGCTACAGCTTCAATGGGAGTACCCAAAGACTTGTACATTTCACGTACACCAACGATACCGATTTCTTCGATGGGGGTAACATCTCCAGAAACGATTCCGTAGGTTACAAGACGCAAGTAATAGTCTAGGTCACGAAGACAGGTAGCTGTCATTTCTTGACCGTAAGCGTTACCACCAGGAGAAACAACATCAGGACGCTTTTGGAACAATTGGTCGCCAGCTTGCTTAACGATGCGCTCGCGGTTGTCAGTCAATACTTGGGCAATACGAAGACGTGCTGCACCACCAGAAACAAAGCTCTTAATCCGATCTAACTCACCAGGGCTGAGGTAGCGAGCTTCTGCATCAGCATTCACGATGGACTTCGTGACGATACTCATTAATGGATTCCTCCAAAACTAATGACACCAGGTTTGAAACTGGTAGGATTTTCATTGGTCGATAGCAGTTTTGTATCTTAATACATTCTGGGTTACATTTGCTCCCCAAATGTGAAGAAGTTACCAAATTTTTCTATCCTTCCGGAAAATATTTTCCAGCATTATGTTGAGCATTCATTACTGCTCTTAATACTTTGTAATATTTTTTTTCACAATCGCTCATTTTCCGGGTTTTGGGTCTGGGGAATTGTAAAACAGGAGTAACTTTACCTGTCACTACCTGTCCTATTCCCCACATCTACCTTATCTGTTAGTACCGCGACCGGTTAAAACGGATGGAGATAGACTAGACCAAGACTGTTTAACTAGATCTGCTTCAGCTTTCACACTACCTAGGTAATTACCAGCAGGTAAGGATGGGAAGCGGTTATAGGGGACAACATCTTCACCAAAGTAACGACTGTATTCCCCAGTGTTGACTATGGTTTCTACAGCTGTTCTAAGACCACTATCTGCCAATATTTTGTTATATTGACGGATTTCACCTTGAGTTGCAGGGGCTCTCCCTAAAATGTGACGGAACAAGAATTCAATCACCTTGGTGTTGGGATAGGGTGTGTAGAACCGCTTGCGATAAATCTCCGAACTGGCTAGTTCAATCACAAATTCACGCACGGTGATTTCCCCATTACGCAGTCTACTGTCTAAATCACTGCGTCTGATATAGTCGGGAATTTGCCCACTAAATACATCCATTACCTGAACGTAAATGGCATTGATTACCTGGTTGATCTCAGGTTTGTTTGTACCTACGGTCATGCGGTAGATACGAGCCGGTTTGCGGCGACTTGTGCCTACACCAACTTCTACTGATTGACCACGACCATCGTTAAAGGAACGACCCAGTTCAATGAACAATGGTTTAGATTTGTCCATTTGTTTAGCTTTAATGGCTAAATCTGCGATCGCATTGCCCAGAAGTGGGGTATTTTCCGACTTAATCCGAGGTTGTAGGGTTTCAAAGCTAGGCACAACCAAATCATCATTTTGTTTAGTGAGCTGGTTGTAGAGTTTTTCGGTATTGGGGAAGTTAGCAGCAGGTAGGGTGGGGAAGCGACGGTAGGGGACAGTATCTTCACCAAAGGATTCAGCATATTCCGCAGTATTTACCATGGCATTGATAAAGGCTTTAATGCCTTGAGTAGCCAATATTTGATTATACTTACGGATTTCTGCCTGATCTAGGGGTGCGCGACCAAGGAAATGCTTAGTACCCAGCTCAATTACCTTAGTATTGGGATAGGGTGTGTAAAATTCCTTAATGTAAAGACCAGAACCACCCAAAGACTGAATAAATTCCCTAACAGTGATTTCCCCATTACCCAACTTACTTTCTAAATCGGTAAACTCATTTTGGATAATGTAGGGTGGAATATCCCGCTCAAATACCTGACGGTAAGCAGCTCCAATCAGGGTTTGAACTGCTAGTTTATCCGTAGCAATTAGTTTGAACACTTTAGTTTGTTCACGCTGTTTGCTTACACCTTGGTTAATGCGGAAATCCACACTAGGTTGGGTCCGTAATTCCTTAACTGCACCCAATTCCACGAAGCGAGGAGTTTCTTCCTTCTCCACCTTGTTGATGTCCTCGCGGATAGTACCAACTCGCAGTTGACGGAGGGAAAGACCAGCGGGAGTCAAATAACGTTCATAGGGGACAGTATCTTCACCAAAGGACTCGCTATACTCTACAGTGTCAAGAATAGCATCCACAACAGCATAAAAGCCCTTCTTAGAGGCAATATCAAAATACTTGTTGTTTTCTTCACGACCATAGGTAGGACGACCAAGTAATCGTCTATGAATGTACTCGATTGCCTTACAAACATATAAGGAAGTCCAGTACATCTTCCGGAATAAATCGGACTTGGCTAAGATTCTGATAAACTCTCTAACAGTAATTTCACCGTTTTCCAGTTTAATTTCTGCTACTTTAAGTCTTTGCCCCTCGTAAACATCGCGACCAAATACTTGTAAGTAACAGGCTTTAATTACAGCTTGGGTAGAACTTTCCGAGAATTTAACACTAGCACCCTTGGCAGATTTTTTACCAATAGTTCCAGGTAACTGATCTAACTTGAACACTTTTGCACCCAAGGAACTGGGGGCCAGACCCCTAGCTTTAGGATTGCTCAATTGGTTATTAATACCTGGTCCTTGGTGAATGAGGATGCGACGAGTGTCCTTACCAAAAGGTGCAGGACTGCTGCTGGGGTTACGAGTTTCTTTGGGGAAGATAGCGCCGAATTGAATTTCTAGAGGGTCATTACCCGAACCATAAGGGTGTTGGTCTGGCAATGGCTGTTCATAAGCGGCAAAAGTGGTAATAAATTGGGGAACTTTTCGGAAAGGTGCACTGTATTTAAACAGATCCTGTTGTGGTCCCCAGTTACGACACTCTTGAGCTTCTTGTCCCAACCCGCGAATATAGGGTACGGTTTCTTCCCCAAAATAATCGCTATACTCTCTGGAATCCACCAAGGTATCTACTAAAGCGGGTAAACCACCATTGGAAATAATTGCAAAGTATTTTTGCACTTCCTCCCGACTACTAGGTCCACGTCCTAAAATGTGACGGAAAGCCAGTTCAATAACTCGGCTATTAATAAAAGGTTGGTAAAACTGTTTTTGGTAAAGGGGAGATTTAGCTAAACGACGCACAAACTCCTTCATGGAGATGGAGCCATTTTTCACCTTCGATTCCAAGTCGGAGATGGATAAACTATAAGCACGGGTAATATCGCGCTCAAAGATCTGACGATAAGCAGCCTTAACCACTTCTGTCTTCTCAGTAGCAGACAAACCAGGTTTCATCACATATTTAGGACGACGCTCGGCAGCGTTAAAATAAATTTGTGGTAATTGTAAACCCTGTTGATCTGCGGATGGACGTTGACGAACCTTTGTGGAAGGGGTTGGTGCTTGGAACTCAGTCAGCAGAACATCCATGTACTGAGTGACAATTTCTGTAGCTACTGGATCTTTACGGAAGAAAGACAAAGAAGCAACCTTGATTTCCTGTAAAGCAACAATAGTAGCTTCACCAGAACAAGCATTTTCAATGATTTCCCTGAGTCCTCTGGTATTAACAGAAATGATGTTTGGGTCTCCTGCAACAATGGCATAAGTAGCATAGCGCAAGAACCAGGACAAGTCCCTTAAGCTCTTGGACATGTTACTAGGACCATAACGGGCAATATTAATCGGTCTAAACCCAGGAGGTGTGGGACCACCTGCAGAAGTATTGAAAATGGAACGCAAGCTCTCGAAGAATCCTCCCCGACTTTCTACATAGGTGATGGTTCCCAGTTTCATACCCTCTTGCACATTCATGGTACTACCACCCACCAGAGCCATTTCTGGTTCTTGGGGTTTTTCTAAGAATGCCATGGGTGAACCACCAACAAAGATGCGGTTAGCTGCACGAGAAACAATGGTCTCTGAGTTTTCAGTCAGAACTTGTGCAATTTCTAGGCGCTTTGCACCGGATGCAAAATAGCTTTCCAGTTCTGTTAGTTCCCCTCTCCCTAAAAAACGGTCTTGCTGTTCCGCTTGGGAAATGGTCGCTACCGGTAAAGTTTGATATAACTGTGGACGTGCTACGGAGCCTCCACCACTTGCCTTAACACTCATCGAATTGTTAAAACTCCTATAAGTTAAGTCTATGTGTTAAGTCTGGGTTGTTTTGCGGCTTGATATACTTGACATATTGGTATTTTTATGCTTAGCTCGCCTACAAAACTGCCAGTAAATTAACCCAGTCAATTTTTAGATTAGAACTTTTTGTGGTAACGCTGTTGATTTATTAAGAAGTGTGACAATTTTGTGATTTATTCTGTGATTTCAATTTCTCCTCACTAATGCTAAACTGGGGGGGAGTTAGGATGGATAAAGGGACAGTTATGAATTCCTCACTGTACCATGACGATTTTGTGCTGTGGACTCAAGAGCAAGCAAAAAGGCTGGAAGATAAGGATTTAGATGGTATTGACTGGATAAATATTAGGGAGGAGATAAGTAGTTTGGGACGCAGTGAGAAACAAGCTCTGCAAAACCGCTTAGAAGTCCTATTGGAACACCTACTAAAAAGATGCTATATAAACAATACTTATGACAACCGAGGTTGGGAGTTAACTATTAAAGAACAACGCAGACAAATTAAGCGTTTGTTAGCAGTGTCACCTAGTCTCAAGAACTATTTTGGGGAAGTTTTCCCAGAAACCTGGGAAGATGCTGTATCAGATGTAAGGGATATATATCCTGGTGTTGAACTCCCCACAACTTGTCCTTTCCCCCAGGATCGGTTACTAACCGATTGTTTTTGGAACCAGTAGTAGTGTAAATCCTTACTTACGTTTCCTGGAAAAATAATCTTCCAGAATTTCCAAAATCATCGGTGCAGCAACACTACCACCACCACCACCAGAATGTTCCGCAAAAGCGACGATAACAATTTCTGGTTTGTCTGCAGGTGCATAAGCACCAAACCAGGCATGATTTTCTTTCACCTTATTCCTCCATGCTTCCGCAGTACCACTTTTACCAGCTACTGGGGGAATGGTAGGTTTATTTAAAACCTTACCTGTACCTTCAGTTATTACCTTTCGTAAACCATCTCGTAAGATCTTAATAGTTATGGGCTTCATATTTAATGAATCACGCCATTTTTTAGCATCTCCATTATCTTTTATCAAATGTGGCTTAACTCTGTAGCCATCATTAGCAGGTACGGCAAACATAACTGCCACTTGTAAAGGTGTAGTCAGAAGCGCACCTTGTCCAATGGTCATATTAATAGTGTCACCTATACTCCAGGGAATTTTCCAAGCCTTCTGTTTCCAATTGTCATCAGGTACTAAACCCCTAGCTTCTTCTGTGACAAAATCAAAACCGGTTTTTTTCCCAAATCCATATTTACGAGTCCATTCAATCAATGTGGGACCACCAATACCTTTGCCAATTTGGTAGAAAAAAGTATCACTACTCCACTGCATTGCACCGACAAAACCAAGGGGGCCAAATCCCGCATGATTCCACTCCCCAAATCTAGTTCCACCAATAGTTAAAGAACCATAGGTTTGTAACACAGTATTAGGAGCAAACTTGCCTGATTCTATGGCCGCTGCAGTGGTCACAATTTTAAAGGTACTAGCGGGGGGAAACGCACTCAAAGCTCTATTAACTAGAGGGTGATCCGCACCCTGCACACTTTCCCAGTCTCGCTGAGAAAGTCTTTGTTTGGAGAAAACATTCGGATCAAAAGTAGGATGGGACACCATGGCCAGCACTTCACCATTATTAGGATTAAGAGCAATTATTGAGCCATTACGCCTACCTAAAGCTTTTTCAGCTGCTTTTTGAATGTCTAAATCTATGGTTAAGTGTAAATCATTACCTGCCTTAGCTTCTTTTTGACCTAACACCCGTAGGGGTCTACCAGCTCCATCCACTTCTACCTGTTGACCACCCCATTCTCCTCGCAGTGTTTTTTCGTGAGCTTTTTCCACCCCCATCTGACCAATCACATCACCCAGACGATAACCTTCGGACCTACGTTTTTTCAGTTGCTCTGCTGTTAATTCTCGTGTATAGCCAAGCACATGAGCTAAAATTTTTCCATGGGGATAGTATCTAACAGCATCGGTATTTATTTCTACGTTTGGTAATTCCGTGGCATATTCCTTTAAAGCTGTAATTTGAGCTTCATTTAAATGACGAGCAATACGAACTAGAGAAGAAGAATAAGCTCCAGCTTCTTCCAGCTTATCTTCCATATCTACCTGGGGGATATTCAGAATTTTCGATAAACGAGGGCCAACAACAGACCAAGATGGTTTAGTATGTGTCATGGGCCACAAATAAACGGATCTTGGGTAGCGGGTGGTAGCTAATAGTTTGCCATTACGGTCAAAAATATTTCCTCTTTCTGGTTGTTTGGGAATTATTCGCACGCGGTTAGATTCTGCGCGCACCCGCATTTTGGGTCCTTGAATGATTTGTAAGTAAACCAAACGAGCAGTGATACCAGAGAGCATTAACAAGGTGAATAGTATTAAGTATATGGATTGTGGACCACGCCCAACAGTGCGGTCACTTTTTTGATTGTTTACTGTCCGTGGTAATGGTGGTAATGTAATCATGATAGGAAAATATGGGATGTGGAATATGTATTATTTAAAAACAAGAGTAGTTTACAAGTTTCCACTCTGCTCTAACATTACTGGTTAATCACCGGATGAGAAAAATAGAGGTAATAGGAAAGCAGCAATAATTCCCAGTATCACTAGCAATTCAATCAAACTTAAAATTGTGTTACTTTGTAGCAACTGATAAAGGTTTGCCAAGCTTTGCCTATAATTATGAGTTAGAGACCAATTACGTAAACGAGTTAACCAGTGCTTGGGACTGTCTTGAGTGCGCACTTTCCATGAAATCATGGAAAGCAGTAGTGGCGCACCACCAACTTTAGCAGACATTAACAGGTGTATAGCTAAAGAACAGATTAGAATTAACCATGCTGTTAAATGGCAATAATACCAAATATGATCCAATTCTCCCAGTGGTAACCATTCTTCTTTCATCATTCTTCCAGATGTCACTGCTAAAACTGCAGCAATTAACATGAAGGTATTTGCCAACCGTTGTAAACTTAGCCACCAAATCGGTTGATTAAATTCATTGAGCTGGGATACTTTCTGTAGCGAGTCCGCTTGCAATAAACGTATTTTTCCGCCATGGAAGCTATAAAGCGAAAACAGGGGTAATAAGAGTAAGAATAGTAAAGCAACAGTACCGTGTATATCTTGAATAGGATTAATCTTGGCGATGGGAAGACTGCCAAATCTTTTGTCGAAGGTATTATATACTAAAAACCCGGTAATAATTGCAGCAAGCACTAAAGTACCACTCAAGGAGTGTAGAATCCTCAAAATTAGCGGTTGATATGGTGTTGAACGACTCATGAGTTAATATTGGGTGTATTGGTGTTAATTTCTGCTATTATAACCCTTCCAATAGTTCCGGAATATAATCATAACCATCAACACCAATCACAGAAATGATTTTGGCTCGGTTTTTTCCCAGTAGCTCTTGAAAGCTATCCTTACCTATTTGTCTGATTATAGTGTTTAATAGCATTGCTGGTTGATGCCATTCTTGAGATGCGATCTGCTCTAATAGGTACACAGCTAAGGAACCTGTATAAACTGCTTTCTCAAAATTCAACAATTGATAATAGGTTTCTGATAAGTAGGCTAGGTTACAACCCTGGGTATATAAGTCTCCAGTAACCTGAGCGGTTCTAAAACCCATTTCTAAATATTTAATTGCTGTTTGATGTTGTCCGATGACTAAGTGAGCAATACCCAGACTGCTAAAACACAAGGACTGGGTGGCAAGATCCTGTAATTTTTCCGCCAGTTTTAGTCCCCGCTCCAGGTAATTAATTGCCGATTCGTAAATTTCGGGTTCCAGGTTTTCCAATTCCCTTCCCTGCATAACTTCGCTGTAGCCCAGGTTTACTAAGGCGTTACTTTCTCCAGTTTTATCTCCCTTTTGTCTGCTTAGTATTAAGGCTCTTTGACTATAATTTATTGCCTCTGCATAGTTCTTACTCTGCACGTAAGTACGGGCTAAATGATTCAAATTAGCAATTTCACAGGATGTGTCTTCGCCATTCCTGGCAATTTCTAAGGCCTGTTCATGAAAATTTAAAGAGCGCGAATAATTACCCATAGCACGCTGAGAATAACCTAACAAAGTTAAAATTCTGGCTTTTTCCTGTGTACCTGCTACGGTGTTTAATGGTGCATCCAAATAATCGAGCGCATCTCGCAAGTAACTACCCCAAAAGGAAGCAAAAATTCCCCCATAGAGGGGAAAATAGGAACGCTGGGCAAAAGCTCGCAATATTTGTAGAACGATTTGCGATGCACCATCCCTATATTTAGCTTTTTGGTTCTCCCAACCGTATGCTAGCTGACTCCAAATGATAGCAAAGGTTAAAAATGTAGCTATGGATAATTTTGGACCAGCTTGAATATCATAAACCTGCTGGTCAAACCAACTAACTAAACCTCGTTGTAGAAATTGTAAGATTATTGCCAGTTCCACCCAATCGCTTAAACTCATACCTTGCTGCTTTCGAGCAAATTCTATGGCGGAATCTTCCATGGCTAGAGTTTGAAACAATGATTGCGGTACTTCACTTTTCACCAGTTTTGCCCAACTGGCCCAAGGACCACTTTCCCCCGGTATCCCACCAAATCCCAGCAAGTTCTTTTGTTCATACATCCAACTTAATAGGTTCTCTTGTATCCGTTGCCAACTGCTAATACCCAGCCCAATTCCCTCACATATTTCCTTTATATCTCTATTAACCGTACTAAACTGATCTAATGATTTAGCTATTTGTTGGAGTTGGGACAGGTTTAGAGCATGTTTTTGATTAGGATCTAAGTATCGTAAAAATTCAGTTAAATTTTCTTCAGGACTAGCACTGATAATTTCTCTTACTGCTGATGTAATTACCTCTGTGGCCTGGTTTTGCTCCTCCCACCGCTGCCATTGGCTTTGAACCGTTTTTATCGCTCTTAAACTACGATTGGCTTTGCCTTTTTTTGTCTCATCTTTCTCATTTTCTACTTGAAGTTGTATATCCCTAGTGCGATCGCTCAGAGCCAATTCAAATACCTCCCCCGTACCCAAACTTATACCATTGAGTAACATTTGGTAGATTTGATCCACGGAGCTAATTTTGCCTTTTAGTGTGTTATTGACTATCTCGTCGATTAAAGCTAGGTAGCGATCGCGTAAAGGAAGAGATTCGGACATAGGGAGATTAGAAACAGGTGAAGATAGAAATCCTATAGATATAATAACATTTTTAGATATTGGATATGGCAACGTTCTTTAAAATATTCATAGGGCCAATGTCCTTAACTAGCTGCATTTGTGCGGAATTTTTAACCAATAAACTACCTGCAAACCCCAGGGAATTGATAGGAATGGAGATAAAATCCTCCTTTAATCTTGGTACAACCAACATCCAATTTCGGGTTGCCAGAAAATTGTAGGCTGCGGATTGTTGAAGATTATCAGTTGCTGTAATGCTAACCATGTCTAACAAAGCATAATACTTGGACAGGATGTCTTGAGGAGTTTCATCGGGGGAAAAAGCAGTGAAAGCATGAAGGAAAGGAAATGCTGGTATGGTAGTAATGCCATTTTCCAATTTAGCTGTAGTCAATAATGGAGCTATGGGAATTTCAGTTTCAGCTAGGGGAATAATTTGTAAATGTTTATGGCGCTGACTAGCACCAGCAACTTTACCGCCATTATAGAATGCCAGTCCATCAAATTCGGCTAAACAGGCCCACATTGCTGCCAAATCTTCCCCAGTCAGCAGACTCTCTTGTTCTACGAAAGCACGGGTAATAATCAATAGGTGATAATTAACCACATTGAACTTATTCAATATACAAACATGAGTTTCTGAGATATCAGCTACAAATAGATCTTCTTGATATGGCAGAAAAGGGTTAAAGTCTGTTCCGGAAACCTTAATAATTTGATCTTGTTTTTTTTGGGCACTTTGTTTGCGATTCAGGTTAGACAAGACTCGTACTAAAAAGATTACTCCATCTTGTTCAACAAATTCGGACTTGGTAGATATGGGTATGAGTGCACCGCACTGTAAAGCATGGTGAGTAGTTTCCTGGAGTTTTTTCCACAACGTCCCAGGAGGGAGTAGGATTTGACTGTATGTCATGGGGAAGAAAACGATTCTGGGAGAGGTTCAATCAGTTCTCATGATAAGTGACAACTAAAGAAACATTAATCATTTAAGATATGAAAGTTATTTTTTTGTACGTTACATGTAAAGACCGGGATGAAGCTATTAGTATAGGTAAGCTATTAGTACAAAAGCGTCTTGTGGCATGTGCTAACATAGTAGAAAATATGGATAGTATTTACTGGTGGAATGGTGAAGTTCAAGTAGAAAAAGAAGCAATTTTAATTATGAAATCTCGACAAGATCTATTTGTACAAATAAAGGATAAGATAAGTTCCCTACATTCTTACGATACACCTTGTATTGTGGCTATGCCAATTGATTATGTAAGTGAGACTTATTTAAGCTGGCTAATTAAAGAAACAAAAACATTATGGAATATGGGAGCAAAAAACATTGAACTACTTTAACAACTGCATAGCATCATTGAAAAATTGACGATATAGATATCTAGTAATCAAAATTGCCGTTAGTAAATTAACCAGGACTACCATAAAAACGATAAGAATTTGGTAGGATAAGGCTTCCAGCGGTGACATACCTGCCAGTAATTGTCCGCTACTAAAAGTAGGTATGGTTACCATCCCCATGAACATCATTTGATTAAGTGTGGGAAAAAGAGCTGTTCTAATTGCGTCTCGGCGATATTGACTAACAGCTTGTTGTGGCGTTGCGCCTAAACTGAGATGGGTTTCGATTTCTTGAGGAAATTGACGAATACTGCCAACTAATCTTTCCCCTGCTACTGCTGCTGCATTCATGGCATTAGCAAGCAATATGGCGGATATAGGAATTAAATAACGTGGTTCGTACCATCTATCAGGTTTAATAATCAAAAAGTTTATATAAATAAGAATTAGTGATGTACTGACAAAAATAGTTGTCCAAACCAGGGGAAGTAAGAAAGAAACTTTGGTACTGATGCGGTTTCTGGCTACAATAGCTGTAATTGTCAACATAACCAGGACAAACCCCCCAATAACCCAAACATTATCAGTGGCAAAAACGAAATCTAAAACGTATGCTAACACGACCAATTGGAAAAAGCTTCGCAACCCTGCTATGACTAGGTTTAATTCCAGTCCCAATTTTTCCCAGACGGATAAACCAATGGTAATAGCCATTAAACCCAGAGCAAAACCCAAATCCGTAATGTCCAACCTAACTAAATCTGACATAGTTCAGTAATACTAGTATATGACCATATTATAAATATAATAAATAGTATGACTAACCAGTACAATTAGAACAGGCGAATAGAATAGCCATTCCTATTAGAACAATACTTTTCCGTCTGATCCCTATCCCGCAATTAAGATAAAAACCATGATCCAAGGTGTAAATTCCGTTCCCGCATTTGATATCAAACAGCAGTATTTGGCCATTGAGTCCAAAATTAGTCGTGCTGTGTTAGAAGTTCTCAGTTCCGGACGTTACATTGGTGGCCCCGGAGTGGAGGGGTTTGAACAGCAATTTGCTGCCTATCATGGTGTTAACGAGTGTGTAGCTTGTAATTCCGGTACTGATGCCTTGTATTTATCGCTACGGGCTTTGGATATTGGGGCGGGGGACGAGGTAATTACCACACCCTTTAGCTTTTTTGCGACTACGGAAGTGATTAGTGCGGTAGGGGCTATACCTGTATTTGTAGATATTGACCCCACTACCTTTAACTTGGATGTGAGCAAAATTTCAGCGGCTATTACCAAAAAAACTAAAGCTATAATGCCTGTACACCTGTTTGGATTACCTGTGGATATGACAGCTTTGATGGAGATTGCTCACTCCCATAATTTAGCTGTTATTGAGGATTGCGCTCAAGCTACAGGTGCGAGTTGGGAGGGACAAAAGGTTGGTAGTATAGGAAATATTGGGTGTTTTAGCTTTTATCCCACTAAAAATTTGGGGGGTTGTGGTGATGGGGGAGCAATCACCACTAACGATAGAGAAATAGCGGACAAAATTAGACTATTAAAGGAACATGGTAGCAAGACAAGATATATTCATGAGGAAGTAGGTGTAAATAGTCGTTTAGATGCTCTCCAAGCTGCAATTCTGGAAATCAAACTACCCTATTTGGATATTTGGAATGAACAACGGCAAAAAATAGCCGCCTATTATTATCAACATCTGGGACAAATTTCTGGGATTACCCCACCGCAAGAATTATTGGGGGGGATAGGAGTTTGGAATCAATATACTATTCGCGTTTCCAGTCAAGAGAGAAATGGCGCTAGTTCTAAATATAGGGACTGGGTGAGAACTGCGCTACAAGAAAGGGGAGTGAGCACCATGGTCTATTACCCTGTACCTTTACACCTGCAACCAGTATATCAATGTTTAGGTTATGAGTGTGGAAAATTGCCAGTGTCTGAAGCAGCTTGTCATCAAGTTATATCCTTACCTATGTTCCCAGAACTGACTCAGGAGCAGCAAGACAGGGTGATTTATAGTTTGAAGGACTGTTTGAGTTAGTTGAATATGGGTTTGGTCCAGGACCAAACACCCTTTAAGAATTCTCTGACAACCGCTTACACAGGTGAACTAATATTACTATTAGACAGGGATTCTACTAGAGAGCGCACAGAGGCAATCATAGCAATTTCACTGTTAAGTTGATTAATCGCAGATCCTACGCCCACACCAGCAGCGCCAGCAGCTACAGCTAGGGGTGCGGTGACATTGGAAATACCAGAAGCGCACAAAACGGGGATGGACACAGCACGAGAAATTTCAAATGTTGCTGCTAGGGTGGGAGCAGCTTTTTCAATTAAACCCAGGGTTCCAGCATGGGTTGCTTTACTACTAGTTCCCCCTTCGGTTTGAATAATGTCAGCACCAGCTTGAACTAGGGCTTCAGCTAGTTGCACCTGTTGGTCTAGGGTGAGAATATGGGGAACAGTCACAGATAGGGTTATTTCAGGCAGTAAGGCACGAGTTTTATGGGTTAGGGATAAAACTTCGTCGGCTTCAAATTTGCGACCTTGTGCGTAAAATGAGTCAAAGTTGCCAATTTCAATTAAATCGGCACCAGCATTTACAGCCAGGACAAACTGCTCTGGTTCCACAGCAGATACACAAACTGGTAAGCTGGTTAAACTTTTGACTAAATGGATTAATCTTTGGTCAGCAGCAATATCAACGAATGTTGCACCGCCTAAATCCGCCGCTTTAACTATAGCAGCTACACTGTCAAGGTTGAAGTTATTTAAACCGCTAATTACTTTTAAAACGTTGCGGCGAAGAAAAGCATTTTGCAGCTGAGGAAGCATGATCATAGTTTTTATTTCTGGTATTTTTGGACTATTTCAAGGTAGAACTATTTTTACACCTTCTGAAGATATTCCACAAGACTAACTGTCGAGATAGTTGCCCTATGTCTGATCAAACCTGGCTGTCAAAATTAAAACAACATAAGGCGATCGCTGTTATTCGTACCCCAAAAATGTACTGGGGTGAACAGATGGCTATGGCCGTAGCATCCGCAGGTATGCAGTTAATAGAAATTACTTGGGATAGCGATCGCGCCCGGGATTTAATTTCTAAGTTAAGAGTTCATTTACCCCATTGTCTAATTGGGACTGGTACCCTATTTAATGTTCAACAATTACAAGAGGCGATCGCTGCTGGGGCCCAGTTTCTTTTTACCCCCCACACAGATGTAGAAATGATTAAAATGGCAGTTTTTAAAAACGTGCCCATTATTCCTGGAGCTTTAACACCTACAGAAATCATTACAGCTTGGCATCAGGGTGCAAGTAGTGTCAAGGTGTTTCCTGTGCAAGCTATGGGGGGAGTTAACTATGTTAGGAGTTTACAAGGTCCTTTGGGTCATATTCCCCTGATTCCCACAGGTGGGGTGACTATAGACAATGCCTCAGCTTTTTTGCAAGGGGGAGCTATTGCAGTAGGTTTGAGTGGGGAATTGTTCCCTAAACAATGGGTACTAACGGAAAACTGGTCAGCTATTAGCAAGCAATCTAAAGATCTCATGGTAAGATTAAATGGGAGTTAACCTACTTGCGCAATAGCTGGGATATGAAATATTGGGTAGCGAGGGTAGGTTGTTCTGCTTCCATAAGCGACCTTACTACAGCTACGCGCTGGGCCCCAGCCTTGATGACATCATGAATGTTACCCATATCCACACCTCCAATGGCAAACCAAGGAATGGGACAGTTTCTAGCTGCATAACTTACATAGTCAAATCCTGCTGCTGCTTTTCCTGGTTTAGTTGGTGTTTCATATACAGGACCGACACCAATATAATCCGCACCCTCTGTAATTGCTGCTTGCATCTCCTGGGGGTTGGTGGTGGAACGTCCTAGGATACGTTGTGAACCTAATAATTCCCTAGCTACAGCAACTGGTAGATCTTGTTGTCCTAAATGTACTCCATCCGCGTCAACAGCTAAGGCTAGGTCTATACGGTCATTAACAATAAACAAAGCACCATAAGTTCGACACAACTCTCTGAGTTTCTTAGCCCTATCCCAACGCACCATGTCATCAGCTGTTTTTTCTCTATACTGCAGTATGGTCAGTCCACCTTGGAGACAAGACTCAACAATAGCTAATAAGTTATCCGCAGGAGACGTGACTAAATACAAGCGAGACTGCCATAATAGGTGATGACGTTGATGACCCATCAAGGTACTTTCTAGGGTATACACTTGATAGCGCATTTGCTTAAAAGTTTTCCCCATTTCTTCGTGATGTAGCTTGCCGTATTCTTCTAAAACCCTAAAGGCTTCCTGAATACGGCAAAAATTAGCCTGTAATAGGGATGTAATAGAACTACGCTGTTCCTCTTGAGGATGGCTCAAAACCGTGCCAGGATCACCTACAGTATCTCGTGCTGCTCTGATTTGTGGTGTGTGCCACCTAGCAACTTCTTGACGTAGGTTTTTACAGGTTTCAGCTAGGGAGGCATCATTTAAGCCAAAACGACACCATTCTTCAATGATTCGCAGCCCCTCCCGGGATCTATTTAAATTTGCATCTAGGATACGATAAACCACAATTGTATGTTGTAATTATATTTTGATTATATTTTGGGTAGGAGTTGATTTTACCTTGGGCTAAAGGATGCGATCGCTATATTATTTTACAGCTTGTGGGGAACTGTGGTTAAATAAAAATTGCTCAGATCAGGTAATTTTTTCTAGAATTTATCAAGAAGATCACGAGGGTAACAAGATTGGACGATAACTACCAAACCTACTTAAATCGGTTAGCGAGAATGACGCTACCAGATTCTTTCAGAACCCAGGTTCAACATATCCAGGAATCCTCTAAATTCCAGTCCGTAGATGGTGTCCTCAGAGCAACCCCCTTTCCCGGTTATACCCTGATTACTCCACCAGCAAGTGAGGATCCGCAAAATGCGGACTTTTACAAGCAAATAGAGACTTTTGGGCAATTGCTGTTAGAGTTACCAATTGCTTCCGATTTGATTGTACCCTTACCGGTGAGCAGTTTTCATGTTACTTTGGCAGATTTGATTTGGGATCATGCGTTTATTCACGCCTGCGAGAAAAAGCCTGATTTTGAAGAAGAGCTAAACTCTTATCTAGGAGACTTGTTTGGTCAGTACCAAAAATTGCGTAGTTCATCGCAAGGTCCCATTTCTTGGCAAGTCTTAGGAGTAATAGTAATGCCTAGAGCTATAGCATTGGGTTTAATACCAAAGGATGAACGCTCATACGAAGAAATTATTCAACTACGACGACTAATTTATCAAAATCGCAAATTAATGGGACTGGGCATTGAACAGCACTATCACTTCACAGCCCATATTACGTTAGGTTATTTTAGTGAAATCCCTGCTAACTTAGACCGGGTTAATCTGAGTAATTTATTATCGGAATTAAATCAATATTGGCTGTTAAATTTCTCAGAAATTGTGGTCAGTCAAGCTGAGGTAAGAAAGTTTGATGATATGACCCATTATTATCGTCAACCAAACTGGTCTAGTTTCAGGTTTTAAGGGGATAGGGGGAAATGGGGACTATAAATGCGATCAAACAAATTCCAATTTTTGATATCCTAGATAGACAGCTTCTAAAAACACATCAGCTGACATATCACCGGGCAAAACTGATAAATTAATTATGGACTGAACCTGCTGAGACAATTCCAGTGATAAAGAAGCTTTAGCTTTAGAAGACATACCACCACGGGTTTTTAAATACTCACGAATCACCGCAAAATCATCGGGCAACAACTGGGACAGGTCACAGTTTTGCTGCAGCTTGACACAAAGCAACTGCGCTTCTGGAGAAATAGTTAAGTTGACAACTTTATTTTCTATTTGAGACTGGATTACTATAGTTCCAGCAACCATATCACCCAGACGCTTTTCATTCTTAGCTAAGATGATTAAAAAAGCACCGATGAAAAAAAACTCATCCACAGGACGGAGTAAAGCTCGCAATACCGACTGTTGTAGTCCCACTAGTCTACCATCATCTCTGATTACCCGAATTTTAGCCATGCGTTTACCAGGGGTCTGTCCTTGCCATAAAGTCTCAAAAAAGACAAAATAGCCCGTATAAATAGTGAAAACAGTCAGGAAGGCGATCGCCCATATCCACAAACCAAAAGCTGAGTCTAAAATTGTTGATATAACTAATTGACTAAAGATAAATACCCAAGCAATGATCACCAAAATTAAAGTGGTAGTCAAGACCAAATAGTCAATTAAAAAAGCCCAAGCACGACTTCCTATACCAGCTAAGGTAAATTCCAGCTCCACACTTTCGGGAGTATTAAATTTGACTTTATTGAATAAGTGCATGGTTTAAATTTCCCGTTCTCGTAACTTTAAACCCAATCCTTCGCGACGACTGCGTAAGTCATAATAAATTACAGCTCTGAGAGATTGCCAAAAAGGTAAAATTAGGGCACTACCGCCTATAAATATAGCAATAAAGAAGAGAAGCAGTAAACTATTAAGGAGGGGATTATTGTCAGATGTGAATTCCAATATTCCCTGAACAATAAAGGAAATAATTTGTAATAAAATTTGCATTGGTAAAGTGATTAAAGATGCTACAAAAAGGATGAGAAATATTCTCCATACATGACCTTTGGTTAACTCCCAGCTGCGACCAATAGTAGAGGTAGCATCCATATTTTCCTCAATTGCTAGAGGGAGAGTTACCAGAGAAAACCGAATTTCTAACCAGATAGATCCTACAATAGCGACAATAGCCAACAGAAGAACTAGGAGAAATATCAGAACCCACCAAGTACCTATATTAGTGGGATTCTGAATGTCTAACCCACCCAAAATTGCCGTAGGAATAAGCACCAACAAAAATCCTAGAATAGAAAAACTAACAAAAATCCCAACGTAGATGAAAAACATTAAAATCAATGTGCCTAAAAACTGCCACAATCGGGAATTAACAAATCGTTCACCCGAGTGAACACTTTCTGGTTGATTAACCAAATCACCAAAACCTAAACGACTAATCAGAGCTGATAAAGCACAAAATTTAGCCCAACCGTAGACTGGTACAAATATCCATAGCCAAGCTTTTAAAGACAGCAAAAAGTAGTCTTTAAAATGGGAACGATATAAGCGAACTGATGCGCTAACTGCATTTCCCACTGTTAAAACCTGTCCGGTGGTGTAAAAACCTCTATTCTCAGCCATAATAAAAAACACTCCAATTAACTACTAAGTCAGATCACAGTAGGCAATTTGCAAAAGGAACGGATATTATTGAGAGTAAGAATATATTAAACTAAATTCACCTCAGTACCGTAAATTTAATGAATATTAAACGTTGGATTAGCACAAGGGAAGAAAATTGGCAACGGTTAGACTCCCTTTTGAGCAAAATAGAGCGAAAAAGACTAAAATCCCTGAAATCGTCAGAAATTAGAGAGCTGGCTAGTCTTTATCGGTCTATAACAGCTGACTTAGCACGAGCGCGCACCTACAACGTGTCCCATACTTTATTTCAAAGTTTACAACTCCTAGCAACCCGTGCTTACACACAAATTTACCAAGGTTCTCGAAAACAAGAATGGGAAGGAGTCATACAGTTTTACCGTTGGAGATTTCCAGCTATAGTACAACAGACCTTTCCCTATATCATTGCTGCTACAGGACTATTCATCTTAGGGATGTTAGTAGGTTGGTGGTATACTTGGCAAGATCCCAGTTTTATGTCCCTACTGATACCTGAGAGTTTGATTTCCCAAGTTCAAGATCGGGGTGAGTTATGGATAGGTTCCATAGTCGGTATAGAACCCTTAGCATCCAGTAATATTATGATTAATAATATTTCCGTTTCCTTTTCTGCTGTTGCTGGGGGAATTACGGGGGGAATATTCACTATTTACATATTAGTATTCAATGGATTATTGATTGGCTCTATTGCTACTTTAGTGGCTGAAAATAATCTAGCCTATCCATTTTGGGCCTTTGTATTTCCCCATGGTGCCCTGGAATTACCTGCCATATTTTTTGCAGGGGGAGCAGGTTTATTATTGGGTAGAGGAATTCTATTTCCTGGTAAATATTTACGTCTAGAAGCAATTAAATATTACAGTTCCCTTGCTGCACAATTGGTTTTTGGAATTGTACCATTACTAATTATTGCTGGAATAATCGAGGGGTTTTTCTCTCCCAACCCCATAATACCAGATCCAGTTAAGTATTTAGTGGGATTGGGAATATTTATTCTATTAGTGATGTACTGTAATCGTAAATAGTAATTGATAGAAAAATGAATAAATTATTATATATTATTTCAAAACAGGAATTGGCTTTCCTATGGTAACCTCTAAACGTCCGACAGCAGTATTAATTGAGCAGACTCTTTTTGATCAGTCTATAGTAGGAATTTTTCCTAAATCTTCCATAGATTTATTTTTCTTATTAGCTTATTGTAACTCTCCTGCTTTTTGGCATTGCTTAAAATCTATTAACCCTTCAGCAAATAATTCTGCTAAATATATTTTAAAAACTCCTGTGATTTTGCCAGATGAATATGTGATGCAAGACATCTCTTGTCGCACTCAGGAGTTAGTATTACAGATGAAACACGGTCATAAAACAAGATTGTGTGAAATTCTTGAGGAAGAAATCATTGCTTCTATTATGAAATATATCAATCGACAGATATCTTCTAAGCTGGTGAATACATCTGTTATGAATATATTTTCTAGTTTTTAAGAATTCCTCAAACGGTAGAGGTGAAACCAAAAATAAGTGAGTTTAGACAATCTAAACTCCAGAAATAACTCATATAATTAAATAACCACGCCAAACTAATGGTTGGTTTTCCCCACTTTTCTCAGGTATGAGTAGTCGCCAGCTTTTACCTTCCTTCTGAATTTGTAAATAGATATTAAAATGATTGTGCGTTTGGGTGATTTGTCTACTTGGTAATTTAACCTTCAAATCATAAACCCCTTCCACATGATAACCCGGCAAATTTTCAATTGTGAGAGCTTGTTGCTGATTAATTACCAGATGTTCAATAGTGAACCCTTCAAAATCCAAATCTAGTTTTTGCTCTAGCTCCTGCTGAGCTTGTTCTAGCTGCATACTGACCGCCTTGAAAACTAACTCATAAGTTGGAATTAATACAAGACTACTACATGCAGTTATAGACAAGACTAATAAAGTTAAAATCCCTCCAAAAAGCAATCTTGCCATAATCACCCAAATTAAGTTAAAATACCAATGCTAAGATATCTTAGAATCAGTTAACTTGTTAATTAACTTGAGTAGTGAGAGCATATAGCAGCCAACCCTTGGTAAAAAATCCTGAGCAACTAGAAAGTCGCTTATCAGAAATTCCCCTAGCACCAGGGGTTTATTTGATGCGAGATGAGAAGGATACCATTATATATATTGGTAAATCACGAAAATTACGCTCTCGAGTACGTTCTTATTTTAGGGATTACACAAGTAAAACCCAACGTATCAATACAATGGTGCAACAGATTACAGATATTGAATTCATCATTACGGATACAGAAGCGGAAGCCTTAGCATTAGAAGCAAATCTAATCAAACAGCATCAACCATATTTTAATGTTCTACTTAAAGATGATAAAAAATATCCCTACCTATGTATCACCTGGTCAGAAGAATATCCGCGACTGTTTATCACCCGTAAACGTCAACGGGGAACACAAAAACTTCAAGGAGATAGACCACACAAGGATAAATATTATGGACCCTATACAGATTCAACCCTATTGCGGGGAGTTTTACATATATGCCAACAGATATTTCCCATGCGACAAAGACCTCAACCTTTATTTAAAGACCGTCCTTGTTTAAATTATGATATTGGTCGCTGTCCGGGAGTATGTCAAAAGTTAGTTTCTGTAGAAGACTATCATAAAGTTGTAGAAAAAGTGGCTATGGTATTTCAGGGAAGAACGGAGGAACTAATTGATATTTTAACATTACAAATGGAAACCGCCGTCAGTGAATTAAAGTTTGAAGCTGCTGCTGGAATTAGAGATCAAATTATTGGTTTAAAATCCCTAACTGCTCGTCAGAAAGTATCCCTACCCGATGATACAGTTTCTCGAGATGCTGTTGCTTTAGCCACAGACAATCAACAAGCCCATATTCAGTTATTTCAAATTCGTGCTGGCAAATTAGTAGGAAGATTAGCTTTTGTAGCCAATGGTCATGCTGACCCAGGGGAGATTTTACAGAGGGTTTTAGAAGAACACTATCAAACTGCAGATAGTGTGGAAATTCCCACGGAAATATTGGTACAATATGAATTACCCCATGGAGATATTTTAGCTGATTTTCTTAGGCAACGTAAAGGCAAAAAGGTAAATATTATTACTCCTTTGCGACAAACCAAGGCAGAATTAATTGAGATGGTAGAAAAAAATGCCCAGTATGAATTAAAAAGAATGCAAAAAATGGGTGAGGTTAATCAAAAATGTCTGGAAGATTTAGCAGAAATTCTGGGTTTATTAGATTTACCTCATCGGATTGAAGGTTATGATATTTCCCATATTCAAGGTAGTAATGCGGTAGGTTCCCAAGTAGTGTTTATTGATGGTCTACCAGCTAAACAATATTACCGTCACTATAAAATTAAAAACTCTAATGTCACCATTGGTCATTCTGATGATTTTGCCAGTTTAGCGGAGGTTATTTATCGTAGATTCAGACAGTATATTGAAAATCCCCAATTGCCAAGACAGGGAAATGATGACTGGCCAGATTTAATTATGATTGATGGGGGTAAGGGTCAACTATCTACGGTTGTGAATATTTTACAAGAAGTTGACTTGTTAAAGGATTTACAAGTGATTAGTTTGGCAAAAAAAAGAGAAGAAATCTTTTTACCCCAGGAGTCTCAACCTTTGATAACTCAAACAGAGCAACCGGGTGTACAACTGTTAAGAAGACTTAGGGATGAAGCTCATCGATTTGCTATAGGTTTTCATCGTCAACAGAGAAGTAATCAATGGCAAAGGTCTTGTTTGGATGAAATCCCTGGTTTGGGTGTCCATCGACAGAAGCTATTATTGGCTCATTTTCGCACTATTGATTATATTCGTCAAGCAACAGTTCAGCAATTAGCAGAAGCTCCTGGAATTGGATTGAAGTTGGCACAGCAAGTTTTTGCCTATTTCCATCCTTAAAGCAATGATACGCTACAAATAAAGAGCGATATTTTGCAATCGCATTTATATCTCATAGGGGGTGTTGGGTTTGATTGTTCTTCCCATTTAGGTTTAATTTGATGCAGAAAATCTTGATTAAAATCTGTCTTCTTGGTTCCTGAGACTGATTACCTTTTTGTTCATTTAACTGTTGTGTCAATAGTTGTATGCGGTTTTCGTATTCTTGTTGCTGATTTAAATTTTGCTGTGATTGCAATTGAGCTTCCCTAAGTTTATTTTGTAGTTCAAATAATTCATTTTGGCACTGAGATTGTAATTGAGCTATTGATTGATTCAAAACACCAATTTTATTATGCAACTGCTCAACTTCTTGCTCAAATTGACTGATTTGACTATCTATTTGGGTTTGTTGTAATTCACGTTCCTGAATTTTTTCCGCTAAGTCTATTTGCAGCTTCCTATTATTTTCTTGTAGTTTTTTTTCTCTTTCTCGAGCTAAAGTATGTTCTAAGATCATCAAAATAACCATTACAATAGTGACAATTATAGCAACAGCATAAGAGTGAATCCAACCACTAGTAGAAAAAGGATTAGCAGTTCGTTCGGTTGCACGAGGATTAGCATATACCGATTGAGGAAAAATAGCAGGGGGATCAAGCAGCAGGTCATAAGGATGATTTTTTAATTCTTCAGGGTTAAGAGCTGCTCTCCAAGATATGGGTGTTGAAGAATTTTTACCAGAATAGGAGATAATATTTTTTCCATTTGGATCTGTAAGTATTAAACCAAATAATTGGGTGGGTGGAATTAAATATAAGATGAACGTAGGTTGGGTTGAAGTATGAAACCCAACGCCCCCATGGGTAACCCAATGAATATTAGAAGCAATTATACTACCTATACCTGTAAATATAGATGTTATTATACCCAGTCTAACTAATGCTTCTTTTCCCCGAATTCTACTTATTGATGTACTCATTTTATATTCCTTAACTTGGTAAGTAAACTAAGGCTTAAATACTGTATATCATAGTATTAATGTAAATTTACCATTGTCTTGATTATTGGTGCTTCGCAATCCCGTTTATATCCCATGGGGGTGTTGGGTTATTAAACTCAACCCAACCTAGATTATTCGCATTTCACTTCGGATCCTGCTTGATCAAAGATTGAGGATAAAGGTTTTTGGTAAGGATATAAATCAATTATTTCAAGGGTTTTGGGGTAGGGGGTAGAGTGTTTTTAAAAACATGAGATCCCAAAACACTCCACACGCGAGATTGCTACTTTAAAGGATGTTTTAAGTTCTGGGGCGATCGCATTTCTCTAGTTGTTCATGCGATCGCTAATTTAATAGCACTTCCCAAAGGGAAGTGCGCTTTAGTGCATACCAAGGACTTACGCAAAAAGGAAAGTATGGGTAATTCATTAAGTCCTATTAGATGTGGTTAGGGGAAAAATTTGTAAACAATTAGAAGGATCTTTTGTTAATTGCTGAACAAAATCTCGCCGTAATCCAGTGGTTGCACCAAACACAGTTTCAATCCATTCTCTACTTGTAGTCTGAACGGTTTTTAACTCATTATAGTCAAATGCTATCAGACTAAAAGTACGTAAACCTCTATAAAAGTCTTTGAGTCGGGTTCGGAATAATTCTTGAAATTCTAATAGAGTATCAGGTAAATTCCAAAATTCGCCAGTTGTATCTGGGGGAATTAAAGTGGAACCGCGCCAATATGGATTGCTACTTCTCTTATAACAGGGTCGTCTTGCGCCTTGTCCAACCCCTCCTAAACGAAACATTAACCAAGTTAAATTATAGAGTAAAAGGCTTAAAGCTTGTTGTCTATTTTCTGGTAAATTTTGTGATTGAGAATTGTGGTGCAAGGTTAATTTACCTGAGAGAAAATTTGGTAAATCTTGCGAGTAATTTTCTTTAACTTCTATTTCTTCAATTTCTACCCGAAAAAGTCCTGGTGAATCTGATTCTGGCATAATCATAAATCGCTAAAGCTTTTACTTTATCACGAAAATAAAGATACTTAATTAAAATAATTGATGATTTTGTTTTGTAAATCCCTGGGTCAGAGCATTTTAAAAAGGATATAAATCCCCAGCTTTAACCTGTGTTTACTTTTATTAGTTCCGCTTCCACTGAAGGAAGCGGTCTTTTTTGTAATACCAGACATTTCACGGGCTGATACTTTATTGAGTTTCCATTAATTCTGCTTCTTAGATAGAAGCGGTCTATCCCTTATTCTAATCCCTTACTCTTACCGTTGTCTAGACCCACTTGGCTAATTTGGCAAAATTTCTCTGTTTTTCACTATGGTTTTTCCTCCAATTCCATCACTACAACTGCTTTTAATAATGGTAAAGAAAGCTGAACCGTAGCCCAGACAACCGCCACATCAACCTGCCAATATTCATGTACAAGCATATCCTTCATACCTGCTATAGATTTCCAAGGTATATCTGGATACTGTTCACGGCGTTCATTAGGAATTTTTTTAACAGCTTCCCCAATAACTTCTAATAACTTCACCACCGCCAAAGTTTTCTCTCTGTTGGACTCAAAAGCCTCATAACTAACACCATTTACAAACAAACCAATTTCTGTAATAGCGTCTAAAATATCCTGTAAAAATTCCGTATAACTACGCTTCATATATAAATAGCCTCAGCCAAAACACGCTCACGAATCCGGGGTTTAAGCCCGTTCTTAGTAACAACATCCACCTTCAAGCCAAACAACTGACTTAAATAATCCCTAAGTTCCACTAACATAATAAAAGTAGGCGCTGTTTCATAATCAACCAAAATATCAACATCACTTGCTTCCGTCTCCTCACCCCTAGCATAAGAACCAAAGATCCCAATTTCTGTAATTTGATAAATTTCACAGAGAGATTGCTTTTGTAGTGATAAAAGTTGTCGGAGTTCATCAAAGGTTTTCATCACATTTCATCCTAATAAAACTTAAAATACAGTCAAATTAATCTTAACAAACACAATTATTTCAGCATCCCCTCTAATTTCTCCATCCCCTGCTGAATTTCCACCTCTAACTTCGCTAAATTAGCCAGAATTTCTTGAGGTGCAAGATGATCAACCTGCTCATGCACAACTTCCTTACTTCCGGGTGATGTTCCCGTAAATATTCATTAGCAGCCACCAGAAAGCCACAAGTCCCACTCGCTGGACCACAAATCGCCCAAAAAATACTGTGTTAGAATAGGGACTGGAGGATAAAAATATAGAAATGCGATCGCAAGAGAGAGACTAAATTTGATAAAACTAGAAGAGCTAAAACAAGGGTCAATAATAAATGGCATTCTACCTGGTCAAGGTGTTACAGTCATTGATGCCAAGTGGTTCGGAACAGACACAGTTGAATTAACCTACAAAGATATCCACGGTAGTCCTTACACAGAACTACTTTTCCGAGATAGAGAAGAAAGCCTACAAATTGTAAACGAGGGAAAACCCTGGAGCTTTGATGGTGATGGGGAAACATTGTGCCTAGTTTCTGAAGCTCATCGCATTAACCTAGCTTATCTATTTGACCCACTTCTAGCCGTTCACACATCACTAGTAGAACCTTTACCCCATCAAATCACTGCTGTTTACAGTGAAATGCTCAATCGCCAACCTCTCCGCTTCCTTCTTGCTGATGACCCAGGCGCAGGAAAAACCATTATGGCAGGGCTATTAATCAGAGAACTACTAATTCGTGGGGATCTAGCCCGTTGTTTAATCGTCTGTCCAGGAAGTTTAGCAGTCCAAAAGAGCCCATCTGATGGTTAACTACGACCTCCCCTGGAATCCCAACCGCCTAGAACAAAGATTTGGTCGCATTCATCGTATTGGACAAACAGAAGTATGTCATCTCTGGAACCTGGTCGCCCATGAAACCCGAGAAGGAGACGTTTATCGCACCCTCCTAGAAAAACTAGAAGCCGAACAAAAAGCCCTAGGAGGA
Source organism: Cylindrospermopsis raciborskii Cr2010 (assembly GCF_003367075.2). NCBI lineage: Bacteria > Bacillati > Cyanobacteriota > Cyanophyceae > Nostocales > Aphanizomenonaceae > Cylindrospermopsis > Cylindrospermopsis raciborskii. The sequence goes on along the minus strand of NZ_CP065936.1, from coordinate 3,195,065 downwards.
CAGGTTTTTGACGTCTTGGGCAAAGCGATCGCCGGCAAAGAGTTGCGAGAACTGCTCATTGAAGCCATTAGATATGGCGATCGCCCAGAGGTAAAAGCCAGACTAAACGAAGTTGTAAAAGAGAAACTAGATCAACAGCAACTACTCAAAAGAGGAGCCATACTAATTGATGAAAATGATTATACAGAAGAGATTCGCGCCCTAGTATATTTAGAACATGCCATTCAAGATGCCCGATTAAATAGGGATGGAAAAAGAAGAGTAGTCTCAAAGCGCATGCAGTATGTAGAAATTCCCCTGAGAGTGAACAAGCAAAATGAAGACAGCAAAGAAAACCAAGTAAAAAATGCAGGCTATGCACCCTATTTGAACTATAGACCCTTAAAAGAGAATGAAAAATCCCTAGTAGATCCCATACTAGATTCACTACAAATAGAAAATAATATAGAAAAGAAAGCCATAGAATATGCCATTACCAATCTAGTTGTAGCACACCTGCAAGAGATAAAACAGAGAAAAGAAGAATTAATAGAAAAGACCATGAAAGCAGTAAAAGACCGATTAACCAAAGAAATCAACTATTGGGATTATCGAGCCAGCCAACTGCGTTTACAAGAAGAAGCAGGCAAACCTAATGCCAGATTAAATTCTAACAAAGCCCAAGCCAGAGCGGACGAACTAGAAAGCCGTCTTAACCAACGCCTGAAAGACCTGCAACAAGAAAAACAATTACTGGAGCAGTTGGTTTTAGAAGAGACTGGTATGGTTTAGAAATAGGAGTCGCCTCATTTGGCAATATGCCTACAATAGAGAAATTTGATATTCCCCACAACTATTACACAAGTATTGGAGAAAGAGAGACTTCAAAACTAGGAATAGACCTGTTGGGCTTTTTACCGATAAGTCAGGATTTATTTTTATATGGGGGACCTGGTTTCTACTTTGCTGAAAGAGCCAATATCATACGGTCTAACGCTACTGGATGGCTTTATAAAAAAGATAGTTTTACCAGTACCGATTTTACCGGTCAAGCTGGTATTAATTATACTGGTTCAGGTTTTACAGTGGGTGTTAGCTATCATGGTTTAAGAGGAGCTAATATACATATTGGATGGACAATTAACAATAATAAGTCAAGGACACGTTAAATATACCATCTTTTGTTTGGTCGGCGATTGCGCAGCACTCCCTCTGGGCGATCGCTCTTAGAGATTATCCCCCTAGTTCCTTCTCAAGGGAAAATTTTGAAGGTGTTGAAGGGCGATTGCGAAGCACTCCCTAGAATTAAGTAGGGAAAAATCTGAATGTGTTGAGGGGAGATTGCATTACACCCCCTATGGGCGATTGCGAAGCACTCGCTACGCGAGATCGCATTACACTCCCTACGGGCGATCGTAGGGGAGTAAGCTTTTAGCTGGGATGAAACCAAATGAAAGAAAGAGGAAATAAACATCACCAGGACAAGCTCTTTTGGGATGAGTTAAGTAGGGAGGCACAATTCCCTTTGAACCGAAAACTTACCTTCAAACCGTTCATCCAAGTAGGAGCAATCACTTTATCGTGCTGAAGCCTTCCTATCACAATACCGGGATGAATTCCAATCCGCTTGGCAAAGTCAATTACAGCCTCCTTCGACTTCAAATTAGGTAGTTCTAACTCGTGATGTAGCGGAATTAAAAACTCCCGTGACCAGCAGTTTGCTTCTTCCTCTTGCTTTGACTGCACTACTGCTCCTCCATCCCACTCATCTAGGAAGATATCCTTTTTGTCGTGAAGAAGAATGTGAGCTGCTTCGTGGAAGAAGGTAAACCAGAAGCGGTCGTTCTGCTTGCCATAGAGCGATAGCTGAATCAGTGCCTTGTGCGGATTTAACCACCGGGCCATCCCGCTTACGTGCGCCCTTGGAATTGACGGGACAATCACAAATACCACTCCGGCTTCCCAGCAGAGCTTCCGCATCTCTGGATCAAACTCTTCGGGTTCTAACATGGTGAGCGTGCGAATCTCTCGCACCGCCTTCTCGAATTTTGGCTTACTGTACTTCGGGCAGTTGAGCCGCTCCGCAAGAATTTCCCCTTGCCGAATCCAGGCGGCGATCGCTCCCACATCACTTTGAGCCTCTCGCGTCCGACGAAAGGCACACTCCATCCCAACGTAAAAGGTTTGCCAGTCATCTGGTGATGCCACACCAAAGAAGTGTAGTAGTTCCCTGACAATGCCAGGTTTACTCTTAGCATCAATTCGACGCTTTGGGATTACTCCTTGCTGCATCAGCTCCTTTACGGGTAATTCATCTAACCAGGGAGTCCAGGTTTGCAAACGCTCTTGTTCCTCAATCTTGGCAAGTTGAGCGCGGTACTGAGCCTCCCGGTTAAGCCAGAATCCAGCGGTACTTCCTAGTACCCGTTCTAACTTAAGCGCAGTCTCCTCATTAATCGGTGCTTTGCCGTTAATCAGTTGGCTTATGTGCTTTGTTGTATACCCCAGACGCTCTGACAGTTGGCCCTGCGTCCAATCGCGTTCCTCTAGCAGATCCAGAATAGTATCACCAGGAGGAGAGACCCAATCAGGGGTGAAGGGGCGTGTAATTTCAGTCATGGTAGTCCCCTATAAAAACGATACAGACGCGAGTGACCTTCGACCAATCAATACTTCGATCCTCATTTATAGGGATAGGAGTACTAGCTGGCTTGAAGACGAGTCGTCTCCCACCTTCTAGATCTACAGCAAACTCCCCAGCGCGATCGCCTCTTAAGGGATGCGGCCGCCCTGACACCAGCTCCCTTACCGACCCCGCAGCACGAAGGTCAGCGAGGCGAGAGCGAAGTTTACGAGCGCAGGTTCGACCCAGTTTCTGTTGGGCGACCGATTGCTGCTCGCATAGCTTCTGAAGTTTGCTGTCAGCGAAGGTAATATCCATCGATGGAACTATATTTTAGTTTACCATTTTGGTAAATATTTTGCTGCCATTATACCCACATTCCGCACCCTCAACTATCAGGGAGGGAAATTACTGAGATAAAAAATCAAAGTTAGCATAAAAATAAACATAGAGAGTGAAAAAAGCATTCGAGAAACAGTAAATCAGCAAAAATGTCATCAAAATCTATTCTCAATAAACACTACTTGCTCCTTGTATCTACCCTAAGATAGATATTTAATCCATCTTAGGGTAGATATTAAAACAGTCACCTGTAGATAAAATAACTTTAGTATGAGATTATTTTTCTATTTAATACAGCAACTTGATAAAAAACTTACTCAGTGTAACAGTACAAATCCAGAACTATACAACATATAGCAGGCTAAATATAGATGGATCCACATAAGAAAGTGATCTCCCATAGGGAGTGCTTCCCAATCGCCTGTTCGCCCAAAAAATACTGTGTTAGAATAGGGACTGGAGGATAAAAATATAGAAATGCGATCGCAAGAGAGAGACTAAATTTGATAAAACTAGAAGAGCTAAAACAAGGGTCAATAATAAATGGCATTCTACCTGGTCAAGGTGTTACAGTCATTGATGCCAAGTGGTTCGGAACAGACACAGTTGAATTAACCTACAAAGATATCCACGGTAGTCCTTACACAGAACTACTTTTCCGAGATAGAGAAGAAAGCCTACAAATTGTAAACGAGGGAAAACCCTGGAGCTTCGATGGTGACGGGGAAACATTGTGCCTAGTTTCTGAAGCTCATCGCATTAACCTAGCTTATCTATTTGACCCACTTCTAGCCGTTCACACATCACTAGTAGAACCTTTACCCCATCAAATCACTGCTGTTTACAGTGAAATGCTCAATCGCCAACCTCTCCGCTTCCTTCTTGCTGATGACCCAGGCGCCGGAAAAACTATTATGGCAGGGCTATTAATCAGAGAACTACTAATTCGTGGGGATCTAGCCCGTTGTTTAATTGTCTGTCCAGGAAGTTTAGCGGTCCAATGGCAAGATGAACTACATCACAAATTTCACCTCCATTTCCAAATCCTCACTAATGAACGTATAGAAGCAGCTATAACTGGTAATGCTCTTGATGAAATGAACTTGGTTATTGCCAGACTAGATAAACTCAGTCGCAATGATGACTTACAAAAAAAACTCCAGCACACAGATTGGGATCTGGTCATTTGCGATGAAGCTCACAAAATGTCCGCCTCGTTTTTTGGTGGAGAAATTCGAGAAACCAAACGCTACAAATTGGGCAAACTCCTCTCCACCCTCACCCGCCATTTTCTCCTTATGACCGCCACACCCCATAATGGCAAAGAAGAAGATTTTCAATTATTCCTTGCCCTCCTGGATGGAGATCGCTTTGAGGGGCGATTCCGGGATGGTGTTCATGTATCAGACACATCCGACCTGATGCGTCGTATGGTTAAGGAAGAATTACTCAAGTTTGATGGCAAACCACTGTTTCCAGAAAGAATTGCCCATACAGTTAGTTATCCACTCTCCGACCAAGAAGCTCTTCTTTACAGCAAAGTAACAGATTACGTCCGAGAAGAATTTAACCGAGCAGAAATGCTCTCTAATAATGGCAGAAAAGGAACAGTCGGCTTTGCCCTCACCATCCTACAACGCCGTTTAGCCTCATCCCCAGAAGCCATCTATCAGTCCTTGAAACGACGACGAGAAAGACTAGCAAAACGAGTCAGAGAAGAACAACTACTCAAACGAGGAAAAAACCTAGAAGTAGAAAATGGTAGTATTATTGACCAAGAAGACATAGATGATGACTTAGAAAATAGCGATAGCACAGAGCGGGAATCCACCATAGAAGAAGTAGTAGATCAAGCCACAGCAGCACGTACAATTGCTGAACTAGAATTTGAAATCAGCCAACTAAAAAACCTAGAAGACCTAGCCAACAGCGTGCGTCTAAGCGGGAAAGACCGCAAATGGGAAGAATTCTCCCATCTACTCCAAGATAAAGCAGAAATGTTTGATCAAGGAGGATATCGACGTAAAATAGTCGTCTTCACTGAACATAGAGACACCCTTAACTACCTCAAAGATAAAATTGCCAACCTCCTAGGTAACTCAGAAACCGTAGTCACCATACATGGAGCTATGGGAAGAGAAGACCGCAAAAAAGCAGAAGAAAACTTCAAACAAGATAAAGAAGTACAAGTCCTCCTTGCCACAGACGCAGCAGGTGAAGGTATAAACCTACAAAGAGCCCATCTGATGGTTAACTACGACCTCCCCTGGAATCCCAACCGCCTAGAACAAAGATTTGGTCGCATTCATCGTATTGGACAAACAGAAGTATGTCATCTCTGGAACCTGGTCGCCCATGAAACCCGAGAAGGAGACGTTTATCGCACCCTCCTAGAAAAACTAGAAGCCGAACAAAAAGCCCTAGGAGGACAGGTTTTTGACGTCTTGGGCAAAGCGATCGCCGGCAAAGAGTTGCGAGAACTGCTCATTGAAGCCATTAGCTTTGCCGACAGAAGCCCCACGCTCCTAAGAGTGAGCGTGGGATGAATGGCGCGTGAGTTGACGACAGTTCCCTGACTAATAGGGAACATGGAGAAAACGAACACTGTCTTATTCTGCTAGGATGATATGTAATCGCTGTAACATATCTCCAGTAAAGGCTTTGCGCCTATATTTTGTCGTTAAAACTAGATGTACTTTTAAGTCACTGACTGACCTTCCCTTTGAAACAAAATCATTTTTCATAAGCTTCTTGCCATATTTCTCATAATTAGTGTATACTAGAATAGTAACACCAACATCAGAAAAAGGCGATAATCAGGTGCGGATATCCTATCAATACAAAATTAAACCGACAAAACAGCAAGCAGAAAAGATTGATAAAACGCTAGAAATGCTGCGCTATCAATACAATTATTTGCTGGCTCAACGGTTTGATTGGTATGAACAAAATCGTTCCCCTATTAATAGATGTTCCATATTCGTTTGTCATTTACCAGAACTCAAAGAGCAACCTAATTATTACAACCAAAAAGCATCATTAACTCAACTTAAAAAAGACCGTCCTTGGTACAAAGAGATTCATTCTCAGGTGCTACAGGAAGTCGCAAAGAAAGTTGAGTTAGCTTTTGACCGATGGTTAAAAGGTGATAGCAACAGCAAAAAGTCTGGTAGACCTAGATTTAAAAGTACGGGACAATATAAAACATTTACTTTTCCTCAATTCAAACAACATCACTTTGTCAATAACAAGATTACGCTATCAAAAATAGGCGATGTTAAAGTAATTGTTCATCGTCAAGTTCCCGACGGGTTTCAAATTAAAACTGTATCTGTCACTAAAAAAGCAGACGGGTATTATGTAACTCTAAGTCTTGACGACAAAACAGTTCCCACAATTAAGCCTGATTTTAATGCTAATAATATTGTTGGTATTGATGTCGGATTGATTGATTTTATTGTCACCTCAGACGGTGAAAGAATTGCCGCACCTAAGTTTCTACGCCAAGCTGAACGCAAGTTAAAATCTGCGCAACGTCGTGTCTCTCGTCGGAAGAGAGGTTCTAATCGCCGTAAAAAAGCGATTAAAAAACTGGGTATTCTACACAAGAAAGTTGTTGATACTAGAAAAGATTTCCAATTCAAAACAGCTAATAATCTACTCAAAAAGTATGACGTAGTAGCTGTTGAAAAATTAAATATAAAAGGACTTGCTAAAACAAGATTGGCTAAAAGTATTAACGATGCTGGTTGGGGACAGTTCATCACCATACTTTCAAACAAAGCCGAGAATGCTGGCTTGAAAGTGATAGCTGTAAATCCAAACGGTACGAACCAAGAATGTTCTAACTGTGGACACAAAGTCAAAAAGCCGCTATCAGAAAGAAGGCACAATTGCCCTAATTGCAAGGTCAGCTTGTGCCGGGATCTAAATGCGGCTATAAATATAAAGGCGCGTGGGACACACGCCCTCAAAGCTCAATCAATGTCTTCATAGAAGAGTCGTTGAGAAGCCCACACTCACCTGTAAGGGAGTGTGTGGAGTATGTCACGAAGAATTGAAATTAAAGAAGATAAAAAAGGAAATATAAAAGAGACTGTAAAAGGATTAGTATCCTGGGATGACATTAATAATCCTAAATCAACAGTATTAATAGATGCTCAAAAAGAAATCACCCGCTGCCTAGCTTGGGAACGTGGAGACCAACCCCCGACTAAACCTGATGCCATAAGAGACTACATCGCTAAAAATGCCCCCCCCGCATACGACCCTTTTTGCGGAGGAGGATCCATACCCCTAGAAGCCCAGCGATTAGGACTTCAGTCCCATGGTAGTGACCTCAACCCAGTAGCAGTATTAATTACCAAAGCACTCATTGAGATTCCACCCAAATTTAGAGACCAACGCCCAGTTAATCCATCAGCCACCCCCACAGGAAAATGGTATGGTGCCCAGGGATTAGCAGAAGATATCAGATATTATGGACAGTGGATGCGGGATGAAGCCTTTAAACGAATTGGGCATTTGTATCCCAAGGTCAAGCTAGCAAAAGAGCAGGGAGGCGGAGAAGCCACAGTTATTGCCTGGGTGTGGGCTAGAACCGTCAAATGTCCTAACCCAGCATGTGGTTGTCAAATGCCATTGGTTAATAAGTTTCATCTTTCAACCAAGAAAGGGAAAGAGGCTTGGGTTGAACCTTTGATTGAGCAGCAGCAAGGGGCCCTAACTCCCAAAATAAGATTTGAGGTAAACACAGGAAAGGGGGAAGCACCAGAGGGGACTGTAAGTAGAAAAGGAGCAGTTTGTATAGCCTGTAAAACACCCGTGACATTGGATCATATCCGTAGCGAAGGGAAAGCAGGAAGGATGAATGCTCAATTAATGGCCATTGTAGCTGAAGGAAAAAGTGGAAGAATTTATGTCTCTCCTAGTGATGAACATGAACAAATAGCTCTTTTAGTCGAACCAAGTTGGAAACCAGAGACAGAACTTTCAACCCATTCCCAATACATGGCAACACCTCGTTATGGCATGACAAAACATAGCGATCTCTTCACCTCGCGCCAACTTGTAGCCCTGACCACCTTCAGCGACCTAGTACAGGAAGCAAGAGAGAAGATAAAAGACCACGCCATAGCAGCAGGAAAAACTGATGATCATCTCTCTCTCAATGATGGGGGTATGGGAGCTACCGCTTATGCAGATGCAGTAGCTACCTATTTGGCAATCGCTATTGACAAAAGCTCAGATTATTGGAGTAGTATTTGCACTTGGCACATAAGTGGGGAAAAAATGAGTCATGTCTTTACAAGACAAGCTATTCCCATGACTTGGGATTTTGCTGAAGCTAATCCTATGAGTGATTCCAGCGGCAATTTTAATGGTGCTATTGATTGGATTTGGAAGGTTATTGAAAAGTCTTCTTGTTTTCCCCAGGGAAAAGCTATTCAGCTGGATGCCACCACATCACAATCTAGCAACAATACACCCAAATTCATCTCCACAGATCCACCTTACTATGACGCTATTCCCTATGCAGATCTATCTGATTTCTTTTATGTTTGGCTGCGCCAATCTATAGGTTCTATCTATCCAGACATCTTTAATACTGTATTAGTTCCGAAAGCTCAAGAAATGGTGGCAGATCACTTTCGACACGAAACTAAAGATAAGGCAAAACAATTTTTTGAAGATAGTCTTATTCAAGTTTTTCAACGTATCAATCAAATTAATGACAAAGATTATCCTATAACAATATATTATGCGTTAAAACAAACCGAAACAGACAATGAACAAAACATCTATTCTACAGGATGGGAAACTATTTTACAAGGATTAATCCAATCTAGTTTTAGTATTAATGGAACATGGCCACTACGAACAGAATTAGGTAATCGTATCAGAGGACAAAATTCTAACGCCCTTGCCTCCTCCATAGTTCTCGTATGTCGCCCCCGACCCCAAGACGCACCCAAAACCACCCGCCGCCAATTCCTCAAAGAACTCAAAACAGACCTTCCCCCAGCCCTCAAACTCCTACAACAAGGCAACATCGCCCCCGTTGACCTAGCCCAAGCCAGCATAGGCCCCGGTATGGCTATCTTCTCCAAATATGCTGCTGTATTAGAACCTGATGGCAAGTCCCTACGCGTACGCAGCGCACTCCAATCTATTAACCAAATTCTGGACGAATTCCTCACCGAACAAGAAGGCGAATTCGATAGCGATACCCGCTGGGCCCTCACCTGGTTTGAGCAACACCAATTCTCTGATGGTCCCTATGGTGATGCAGAAACCCTTTCTAAAGCTAAAAACACCAGCGTTCAAGGTCTAGTAGAATCAGGCATTTTAGAAGCTAAAGCGGGTAAGGTCAGACTCCTCAAACGAGAAGACCTCCCTACAGACTGGAAACCACAAAAAGATACCCGCATGCCAATCTGGGAAATCACTCAACATCTTATCCACTCACTCCTATTTCAAGGAGAAGTCGGTGCAGCCAAACTCCTAGCCCAACTAGAAACCAGTCCCTACCTCGCCCGAGACCTGGCCTATAGATTGTATAACCTGTGCGATCGCAAGGGATGGAATCAAGAGGCTATAGCCTATAATAGTCTAGTCATATCCTGGACGGAGATTACCCGATTAGCCAACCAATATAGAACCCCTAGTGATCACCAAATTAGTCTTTCTTTATGAGCGCCATTGTTTTTAATGACCAAAATCGTGCATTATAGTTAATAACTGCATTAATAACATATATAAAAAACTCATGGCAATAAGTAATCGGGAACGTGTAGGAAGGGCACTTGATTCCCTTAAAGAAGGACTCTACCCCTTTGTGGACAGAGAAATGAAACAAACCTATGGTAAACAATGGACTACTATGGCCATAAATTGCCTCCCGGAAAGCTACACAACCCGAAAAACAGCAGATACTATCTTTCAAGAAGACGTATCAGCCCTACTTATTGTTATGTGGGAATATTGGAACGACGTTTTTAAAAAAACCCTGGGGAGAAGCGATCGCTCATTAGTGAGTGAACTAAGAGAGACCCGCAACAGCTGGGCCCATAACAGTTCATTTTCCCTAGACGACACCTACCGCGCTTTTGACAGTATTACCAGACTGCTAAATGCAGTTTCTGGGGATACCGAAGAAGTAGAAAAGCAAAAACAAGAAATCCTCAGAACCCGGTATGAAGAACAAGCCAAAAGAGAAACAAGACGCAAAGCAGAAGCACCCACAGAAGGACAACCATCATCATGGTTAAAACCATGGAGAGAAATTGCCACACCCCACCCCGACGTAGCATCAGGTCGCTACCAACAAGCAGAATTTGCCGCCGACCTGTGGCAAGTATATCAAGATGAAGGTTCTGATGAATACCGCCTCCCTACAGAATTTTTCCGACGCACCTACTTGACGGAAGGACTCAAAAAACTCCTTACTAATGCCCTCATTCGCTTGACAGGCAAAGGAGGAGACCCAGTAATCGAACTACAGACCAACTTTGGAGGAGGCAAAACCCATGCTATACTTGCCCTCTATCACATGTTTTTTGGACTACAACCCCACGAACTACCCGGACTAGATCCAGTATTTGAAGAAACATCCATCAAGGAACTACCCCAAAACGTCAACACAGTAGTCATAGTGGGTAACAAAATCTCACCTGGTACCATTTATAAAAAATCAGATGGCACCCAAATACGTACCCTGTGGGGAGAAATAGCCTGGCAACTGGGAGGGAAAGAGGGTTATGAAATGGTGAGAGACAGCGACCAAACAGCTACTAATCCTGGTGATACTCTCAAACACCTATTTAACCGCTATGCTCCCTGCATGATATTAATAGATGAGTGGGTTGCTTACGCTCGCCAACTTCATGAACAACCAGATCTCCCAGGAGGGAGTTTTGATACCCACTTTACCTTTGCCCAGACCCTGAGCGAATCAGCAAAAAATGCCGACCGCACCCTGTTAGTAGTGAGCATCCCCTCCTCCTCTGATAACGAAATAGGTGGAGATAGGGGCAAACAAGCCCTGGACAGATTAAAAAATGCTATGGGTAGGGTAGAATCTCCCTGGAGACCATCCAGTGCGGAAGAGAGCTTGGAAATAGTCCGTCGTCGCCTATTTGAGACTACTACAAACCCAGACCTGTTTGTGGAAAGAGATAGGGTGATTCGGGCATTCTATGATATGTATCGCCAGCAAAAGCAAGAGTTTCCTAGTGAATGCGCAGAAGCCAAATATCAAAACCGCCTAAAAGAGTCTTACCCCATACACCCAGAAATATTTGATCGCCTTTATTCAGAATGGTCAACTCTGGATAAATTTCAGCGAACTAGGGGAGTATTGCGTCTAATGGCCAAAGTAATCCATTCTCTGTGGGAAAGAGAAGATAAAGGTTTACTGATCATGCCAGGTCAAATTCCCATGGATGATGCTCAAGTTCAGTCAGAACTAACAAGATACCTGGATGACAACTGGGTTCCCATCATCGAAAAAGATGTAGATGGAATAAACTCCCTTCCTCTGGAGATAGACAGGCAAAACACCCCCATTGGTCGTTACTCTGCTTGTCGGAGAGTTGCACGCACCATATACCTAGGCTCAGCGCCCATTCAACAGGCCGCCAACATAGGATTAGAAGAACAGCGGATAAAACTTGGCTGTGTCCAACCAGGGGAAGTAGTAGCCACCTTTGTAGATGCTCTTAGAAGATTAACAGATAGAGCTACCTACTTGTATATTGATGGTAACCGCTACTGGATCTCTAATCAACCCAACGTTACCCGTACAGCACAGGATAGAACCAACCAATTTTTAGAGGAACTATACAAAGTCACAGAAGAAATAATTAGAAGATTAAAAAGCGACAAAGAGCGGGGTGAATTTACAGCCATTCATACTGCTCCAGACTCCAGCAGCGACATACCCGACGATCCTAACCTAGGAGTGAGACTTGTAGTTCTTAGTCCCGAACTCCAGCACAATAAAGCTAAAAAAAATAGCAGTGCTATAGAATGGATAGAAGACGTTCTGAATCATAGAGGAACCAGCCGCCGCTATTATAAAAACACCCTAGTATTTGTTGCTGCGGAGGAAGACAACATAGAAAATTTAAACAAGAATGTTGCCCAGTATCTAGCATGGGATTCCATATTGAATGACAAAGACACATTAAACCTAAATGTTTCACAGACCAAACAAGCCACAGCTCAGAAAGAACAATCAGAAAAATATGTAAAAACAATTTTGAACCAGACCTATCAATGGTTAATTTCACCTGAGCAACCAAATCCCCACGAACCGATAGAGATTAACTGCGAACGAATACCAGGAGAGAGTTCTCCCATACTAAGAGCTAGTCGCCAACTAGTAAACGATGGACAACTGATTACAGAATATTCCAGCAACACCCTAAGAATGGAAGCACTAGACAAATACCTATGGAGAGACACCAACCACATAGATCTCAAACAGCTGTGGGAATACTTAGCCCAATACGTATATCTACCCCGATTAAAGAACCCAGAAGTGCTATTAGAAGCAGTAAAAAACGGAGTACAAAAAATAGACATACAGAATCACTTTGGTTATGCACAGGGGTGGGAAGAGAGCAAACAGAAATATAAAAACCTAGTAGTATTGCATAACATAAACCCCAGCATCAGCAGTGAAAACCTGATTGTAAAACCCGAAATAGCGACAAAACAGCTAGAAGAGGAGCAAGTCAAAGAACTTACCTCACCCAGTAGAAGTGAAAGCACCAGTAAAAAACGGCGTTGCATATTTGCGGGATGAATCAACTAAACGCGGGTATTACTTCATACTTTAAATAGTGAAGTAATAATTTAATTGAATACCTAAGCATATCTACAGATTTTGAATAGCATAGCGTTTTTCTATGTAGTCGCGCTAAGTAGTGACGTAAACGTGTATTTTCACCCTCTACCCTAGTCATATATGTTTTGCTCACAATATGATCCTCTGGCTGAATAAAACTCGGATAAACCCTCCACCCATCAGTAACATAAAAAAAGCATTGCCAGAGTTTAACGATGTCCCACAAAGGTTGAAATGCTTGTGAGCTGTGGTCTCCCACAACCCAAGCCAGGATATTTTTACGGAAGTGATTTACTGCTGTCCACAACCATATTTTGTTTTTTTTTGATCCCACAAAGGTCTCCAACTCATCAAGCTCACCTACCAAGGGTGTTTCCTGGTGGAGCATCTGGAAGTATGGAACCAATTTGTTTTAGCCAGTAAATAATAGTTGTATGATGAACGCCTTTATCGCGTTCAATTGCTCTAAATCCCATACCGTTAACATAAGAGCGCAGGCAACTTTGTTTAACTTCTTCTGAATAGCCTTTAGGTGGACTATAGACATCGATAAATTGACGACCACAATCAACACAAATGTGATTTTGTTTACCTCGACGTTTGCCATTCTTTCTGATTTTGGAAGACCCGCAGTTTGGACAATGCACAGTAGATTACCTCAATTCATACCTCTATTATGCAACGCCTAAAAAACCGATCCAACCCACCCAAGAACCCACCCCAACCGAGAGAACCAGAGAAACAAAACCCCAGCTCAAGAGATTTCATGGCACAGTAGAGATTGACCCCTTACGAATTAATCGCGATGCTCCTGCGATCGCCAATGAAATCATTCAGCACCTAACCAGCTTAAAAGATGCGAAAGTTAGGATAGTATTAGAAATTGAAGCAGACATTCCCGATGGTGTACCTGATGATGTGGTGCGCACTGTCACAGAAAATTGCCGCACCCTCAAATTTAACAGTCAGGCCTTTGAGCAGGAGTAAAGTAAAGTGATAAAAAGGTAGGGGAGTATGTCAATTTTAGTTCAGATGATTCCTATGATTGCAGTCAAAGAACAAGACCAGTTTTTTACACCTGAAGAGTATTTTTGCTGGGAAGAACAGCAGTTAGAAAAGCACGAGCTAATCGATGGTCGCGTATATGCAATGAGTGGTGGCACACAAAATCACAGTGCGATCGCAATTAATTTTTTATTATTAATTCGGTCTCATCTGCGAGGAAGTACATGTCAAGTTTTTAACTCAGACCTAAAGGTTAATATCCTTGGAACTTCTAACTATACTTATCCAGATTTGAGTGTAACTTGCGACAATCGAGATCGGGAGCATTCCCTCTATATTACCTATCCCTGTTTAATCGTTGAAGTTCTATCGAGCGGTACTGAGGCATATAGTCGTGGTAATAAGTTTGAAAAGTACAGACGTAATCCCAACTTGATTGATTACGTATTAGCCAGCTCTGACGAAATCGCAATTGATATTTATCACAAAAATGAGACAGGTGACTGGTTAATTCTGAGCGATCGCCCAGGTGATCGGGTGGAGCTAAAAAGCATTAGCTTGAGTTTGCCGATCCAGGAGTTTTATGAGGAAATTGTTTTCCCGGATCTGATCCAATAATTAGGACTTGCGGTGTAGTTACCAAAGATGGCAAAATTTTAATGTAGTTTGGGCACCGCACCACCAAGAAATTTTTTTGCCAAACTACTAGGACAGTGCACCAAGCATTTGATAACTTATTAATTGATTGGCAACAAAACTATAAATTACTAAATTACGGAAGGATCACCTTGAGTTACCATCGAGATGCGATCGCCCCCCACGGCGGAGAGTTAATAAACCGAGTTGCTTCACCAGAACAAAAAGAATTTTTTTGTGCTAAAGCTGATTTCCTACCGAGAGTGATCCTGGATGAGCGGGCTGTTTCAGACTTAGAAATGATAGCCATTGGTGGTTTTAGTCCCTTAACTGGTTTTATGAACCAGGTGGACTACAACCGTGTAGTAGAGGAAATGCGTCTGGCTAATGGTGTAGTTTGGTCAATTCCCATCACTTTGTCTGTGACAGAAGAAGTGGCAAGTCCTTTGCAGGTGGGTGGGTTAGTACGTCTAGATAACTCCCAAGGTGAATATATTGGCGTGTTGGAACTCAGTGAAAAATATACCTACAATAAAAAGCGCGAGGCTGCGAATGTCTATCGCACAGACGAAGCCCAACATCCAGGAGTTCAAGTAGTATATGCCCAGGGTTCTGTGAATCTGGCTGGGGATATCTGGTTACTGCAACGTGATGCTCACCCCCACTTTCCCACCTACCAAATAGACCCTGCAGCTTCTCGACAAATGTTCCGGGAAAAAGGCTGGAAAACTATTGTGGGCTTTCAAACTCGTAACCCCATTCATCGGGCCCATGAATACATTCAAAAGTGTGCGTTAGAAACTGTTGATGGTCTATTTCTACATCCCCTGGTGGGCGCTACCAAGGAAGATGATATTCCAGCGGATGTTCGCATGCGCTGCTATGAAATTTTAATCGAGCATTATTATCCCTTGGATCGGGTAATTCTAGCAATTAACCCTGCTGCTATGCGCTATGCTGGACCTAGGGAAGCTATCTTCCATGCAATAGTTCGTAAGAACTATGGTTGTACCCATTTTATAGTAGGTAGAGACCATGCGGGTGTGGGCGACTATTATGGTACTTATGATGCTCAATATATCTTCGATGAGTTTCAACCTTCAGAACTGGGCATTGTACCAATGAAATTTGAACATGCTTTCTATTGTACCCGTACGAAACAAATGGCTACCACTAAAACTAGTCCTAGTACCCCAGGAGAGCGAGTTCACCTCTCAGGGACAAAGGTTAGAGAAATGTTGCGTCGTGGTGAATTACCGCCACCTGAGTTTTCTCGTCCCGAGGTAGCAGCAGAATTGGCACGAGCCATGCGTATTGGACAAACAGCTTTGGTATAGTATACTACCTAGAGTACCCGTTGACATTTGGCAAATTGCAGATAACCTAGGAGAGTGTAATTTCAAACTTTACTTTTTAGCTCTTTGCCATTTAAGCTATTAGCTGATGGACTCGGGGGTACTAGTTAACTTATGAAACGGCGTGGATTTTTACAACGAATTGGTTCCATACTGGGAACTGCAGGATGGACTAATCTTGCATGGTCAGGTTTAGGAGGTCAGTATTATCAAGCCTTAGCAACACCCCCTAGTCACAAGTTGGCTTTACTAATAGGTATTAATAACTACCCAGAAAGTCCTCCATTGAGTGGTTGCTTAACCGATGTTGAGTTACAAAAAGAACTGTTAATTCACCGTTTTGGGTTTTTGAGTTCTGATATCCTGACTTTAACCGAGGAACAAGCCAGTCGAGAATTTATTGAAGCGGCCATTTCTGAGCATTTGATTAAGCAGGTTAAGACTGATGATGCGGTGGTTTTCCATTTTAGTGGTTATGGCACCCGTGTTCAATTAGAAGACTTACCAGGGGGGGCTCATGCTTTAATCCCCGTGGATGAAAGTGCGTCGGATGGATCTAACAACCCAGAAGATAATAATTTTGCTAACTACCTGTTAGAAGAAACCCTGTTGTTATTATTGGGTTTAGTTCCCACGGATAAGGTAACAGCAGTGTTAGATACTGGTTATTATCCCAAAACCATATCCCAACCTTCTGGGTTAAGATTTCGCTCCCTGGTGACCCCCCCAACCAAGAGATTAAATCCCCAAGAGCTGAATTTCTTGAACCATCTCCTAACAGGGGGTTTGCCCATAAATAATGGCATTGCCAAGGGAGTTAGTTCAAGCAAGAATGGGTCCGTAATTTTAAGGGCCAGTTCACAACCCGACCAATCGCCAGGGGAGTCCCTGTTTTATGGTTTTAGTGCAGGTTTATTTACCTATGCCCTGACCCAGTATCTTTGGGAAGTTATACCGCCCAAAACTATTCATATTTTTCTATCCGACATTAATAATTATATATATAAACTAGGTAATCGTCAACAACCAGATTTGTTAACCTTAAATACAAAGGAAAATTCCCCATCCGTTTTAATTACCGATTTAATTACCGAGAATTTTCCCATGGAAAGCGCTCAGGGGGTAATTACCAGTATTGACCAGGAGGGGAAAACAGCCCAGTTATGGTTGGGAGGATTACCACCCCAAGTATGGTTACATTATGGTGTTAATTCCAGATTTACCGCAGTTGGGGGAGAAAAATTAATCTTGAAGTCTCGTAGCGGTTTGACAGCAAAAGCACAAGTCCAAGATACACCAGTTAATTCCTTAAAGGTTGGTCAATTAGTGCAAGAGACAGTGCGTGTCCTATCTCGTAATATTAACCTCATGGTAACCCTAGATTCAGGACTGGACAGAATTGAGCGTGTAGATGCTACTAGTGCTTTTTCTGCTTTAACTCGCATGGTAAATATCACTTTACCAGAGGGGAGCGCTGACTATCTTTTTGGTAAATTATCAGGTCTCCCCACCCGTTATGGTTTATTTTCCCTTGGTGGTGAACTCCTCGAGAATACAGCTGGGGAAGCGGGAGAATTAGTAAAAGTGGCAGTGCAAAGACTAACTAGGAAATTTTCTCAATTACTGGCAATCAAATTATGGCGATTGACAGAAAATCAGGGTTCTTCTCAATTGTCTGTGAAAGTCAGCTTGGAAGTTGTTACCAAAAATCTCTTTTCCCAGTCTGGTACAATTTCACGTCACCTAGTGTGGGAAAGGGAAACCTATCCTGTTTCCTTACAGGATAGGACAAGCCAAAAAAGAGTTGTAGACCAATCAGCAGCTGTTCCTACTGTTCCGGTTAATAGCATCATGGTCTACCAGGTGGTCAATTTTGGCGATCGCCCAATTTATTGTATGCTAGTAGGGTTAAATAATCATAAAACTCCTGTGGCTTTTTATCCATGGGCAATTTCTTCCCCAGAGAAGGTTGGTGACAATAAACCTGTGTTAGAACAGATTGTGATTGCTCCGGGGGGATCACTTCAATTTCCCCAGAATGGTCAAAGTTTTAGTTGGTTATTGCCGAAAAAGTCATTATTTTGCGAACACCAATTGATTTTCAGCACTTCTCCTTTTACCAAAACCTTATTAGCTTTAGCAAGCTCCTATAGCAAATTTACAGATCAACAGTCTATTAGTGAATTATTTAATCCTCTGGATGTGACTCAAGCCATATTAGAGGATTTGCATGTTGCTATTAGTGTTACTCCCAAGTCGGAAAGTAGTGTGAGCGGTACTGATTCTTATGCACTAGATGTGAACAACTGGGCAAGCCTAAACTTTGTTTTTCAATCAGAATCAGTTTAAAACTACCTGTCCCTTACTTTTTTTTGTGGAACCACGTCCAGACTTGTGATACTTTGTCTGCAATTTCCGTCTCAAAAATCACTTACCGGGTGACAAGGGGGTTGAAGATGAGATGTGGCAATAATTTGAGAAAATAAGGGGGTAAAAAAATAGGGGCAAGGGAGCCCCAAAACAACAAAATGTTACCACAATCATATCACAAAATTTTCCGAAAGCATTTGAGTGAACAGCAGTATTTGACACTGGAGATATTGTTATTATTGATACAAGCTTATCGCCAAGTAAAACTGTCAAAATTGGCGAGTTTGTTTCCCCAACCAATTAAATATGAAAGCAGGAAACGTAATTTACAAAGATTTTTAGGAATAAATAAACTCTGCGTAAAATTATTATGGTTTCCCTTGATAAAATATTGGATTAGACAATCGTTAACACCACAACAATTGAATTGAGAACAGCGCCGCTATTTTCATAAAAAACAATATCAAAAGTATGGTTACTGGATGGTAGCACTGGATAGAACACAGTGGAAAGGACGGAATATATTTATGGTGACATTGGTATGGGGTACTCATGCCTTACCACTATATTGGGAAACATTAAATCATGTAGGAAATAGTAACTTATCAACCCAAAAAAGATTGATAAAGACAGCAATAAAGTTGTTGAAAAAATGTCGAATTGTGGTGTTGGCAGATAGAGAATTTCATAGTGCAAAACTGGCTAAGTGGCTTGATGAGCAAGGAGTTTACTTTGCTTTACGTCAGAAAAAAGACCTTCATTTTCAAGAAGAAATAGGACTTGAATATCAAGTTCTTAAAAACCAAGGATTTAAGCCGGGGATGTCAAAGTTTTATCAGGGAGTTAAATGTGGTAAAGGAGATGAATTAGGGTTATTTAATATCGCTGTTTATTGGAAGAGAAAATATCGTCATAAAGGACCAAAAGAACCTTGGTATATCTTAACGAATCTACCAAATCTCAAACAAACTTTATGCCTCTATAGATGTCGATGGGGAATTGAACAATTTTTCAAAGATTGTAAAACAGGTGGTTATAATCTAGAGGATACTAAAGTAAATGAAACTCGTTTTTTAGCCTTAGTTTTATTAATTGTGATTGCTTATAGTTTAGCCGTACGGTCAACGGATGAAAAAATTAGGGATAGAGACTTATGCCGGACGGATTCAACAACATCAGGACAATTACCCACGTCAGAGTGATTTTAGCTTTGCTGTTTACGGACAATTATGGATTTATAGCATGGAACTATGGGCTGATTTAGCTCTAAGCTTAATTAGTCTTAAACCTCATAAACGCCGCTTTTTCAAGCGTGGCTTTCAGGCTCTATCCCTTATGAAACAAGGGAGGGTCAACATAGGTTTCATCCATACTGGGGGCCGGTGGCTTTCTTCCCTGTAGTCGTGCAAAATCTGTCAAATTACTGTTCATAAATCTTAACAGATGGTTATAGCCTCAGATGGAGGCAAGCCAGAACGCCTATCCATAATATTACATTTCCTTGCGCCCACTTGGGTCTACCTCGTAAACTTTTAAACCTCCAAGTACTTTTCTAGTAGCAGACCCAACTTCTGTTTTGTTGCTGGGGGGACATCTGCCAAATTTGTGAGAATGGCGTATTTCAGTGCAGAATGGGCCTCACTTGGGGGTAGGCTTTCATTTAATCTTTTCACAGTTTCTATGATTACTTCTTGAGCATTTATGCCATTATGTTGTAAATTGGAGATTACCATATCTACCGTCACATGATCATGATCCGGATGCCAACAATCATAGTCAGTAACTAAAGCTAGGGTTGCATAGGCAATTTCCGCTTCTCTAGCTAACTTGGCTTCCGTTAAATTGGTCATGCCAATTACCGTTGCTCCCCAACTGCGATACATATTAGATTCCGCTTTGGTAGAAAAAGCGGGGCCCTCCATACATAAATAAGTACCTTCACGATGAAGAGTTACATCAGGTAAATTCAAAGATGCGATCGCATCTGCTAGAACTGCTGCCAAATTTTGGCAAATGGGATTGCCAAAAGCAATATGAGCCACAATTCCCTCTCCAAAAAAGGTAGAAACACGATTTTTAGTCCGGTCAATAAACTGGTCAGGAATCACCATATCCAGTGGTTTTACCTCTGCTCTCAAGGAACCAACAGCACTAGCTGAAAGTAGGTATTTGACCCCTAGCTGCTTCATAGCATAAATATTGGCACGGAATGGTAATTCACTAGGTAAGAGACCATGATTGCGACCATGTCTAGCTAAAAATGCCACTCTTGCTCCCGCTAAAGTACCGATAATAATCGTATCAGATGGGGAACCAAAGGGCGTTTTAATATCTAGTTCTTCCACATCTTGTAATGCTGACATTTTGTATAAACCACTGCCACCAATAATTCCAATATCTACGGGATTCATTTTGATATACCTGTTAAACCTGTTCAGAGCCATTTTACTGGAGTTTATACTAAAATGAGGAGCGATTGCCAGTTAAATTCATCAAAAGGATTTCAGGAATTATACCGTAAAATTCCTCAAAGCTAGACTGCATCAGGATTTCTGCCGTTTTAATTAGTATTTCCCAACAGGTCTAATCGGTGAGCTATCAGTTATGTTCATTGGATGGAAGATATAAAGTTTTGTAACGACATTCAACATTTCTGGATTCCGACAAATAAAATGTTATCAACTCACCGAAAATTAAACAGTCAACTAGTCAACTAATAACTATTAATAAGAGGAAATTGAAAATGAAAGTTAGAGGCATAAAACGGGGACAGAATATAGAAATATTAGAACAACTTAACAATATTCCAGATGGAACAGAAATCATAGTAGACTTAGAATTTATTGAAAACCAAATCAGAAAACCAAAACAACCATTAACAGAACAGGAGAGACTAGCTAAACTAAATAAATTATTCGGTACTTGGAAAAATCAACCTGAATTAACCCAAATATTTGCAGAAATTGACCAAGAACGCCATACTTATCAAGGTAGAATTATAGACTCAATTGATAATCAGGATAACGACTAATGTATCTACTAGATACCAACATTTGCATAGCACTACTCAACGAAAACCCTCAAGCTGTTGCTAAATTCAATCGCTACTTTAGCCAGTGTTATCTATCCATCATCGTAGTTTCAGAACTCTATAAAGGAGTTTATTGTTCTCAACAGGTAGCCAAAAATCTAGAAACATTAATTAGACATCTCCGGAAATAGCCAAAGCCCTACGAATAATGCTTTTTAAGGTGAGATACCCCAATGTAAAGGTAGCTGACTGGTACGCTAAAATAAGCGTTCGCTTTACTCGAAAAATCAATAAGATGACACCAGCTCACGGTTTTGGGTTGAGGATGACAAATTCACTATTTTGGATTTTCACCAAGATAGTTTTTTGCTGGCGTTGCATATTTTTTAGGACTGACTCTCTGTTAGGATTAGAACCTAAAGAATTAATTAGAACTTGAGTGGCATTATTTGTTACCCTATTGTTAAACTGACGTATTGATAAAACCATTACTTCTACTGGTTTTCCTATCAAGATATTAGTTCCATAAAGGGTATCTCCACCCAATAATTTTAACTTTCGGACTTTTTCACTTGATGATTCATACTTTACATTGGCAATATCAACTGCTTTCTGACTATTTTCTCGATCTGGAAACAAGACAGCAACTGGAGATTTCAGTTGATTAACTTTTTCTTCGGTGTCAAACTCCTTATCTCGTAGATCAATCACCTCATCTACCTTACCACCCAGTTTTTGAAAACTACTTTCAAATTCTTTCGCCATAGCTTTGGTATAGTTAGTACCTGTATTAGCAAAAATTGTTGCACTTTTTAATTTTAAGTTTTTGTAAACATATTCAGCTAGCTTGTTAGCGCTATCAGGTCCAATATTTGTAGTTAGGATGGATCCCTGTGGTTTCATATCCTGGGTAGACAGAAAAATAAAGGGTACTCCTCCCTTCTCGTAGACTGATATGAGATCATTAGTATCAGCAGAATAGGGAGAATAATAATGTATTACTCCCAGTATTGATGGGTTATTTACCAATTCCTTTGCTTTCTTAGGTGCATCCGATTGTTGACTATACTCAACCAATATTTTGACTAATCTACTATTTTTTTGCTTCTGTTTTTTATTAAATTCGTCCTGTGCTTTGGCTACTCCATTCAATACATTTCCCGTAACATTGTTATTGCTTATGTTTTCAGAGGATGGCAAAACCACTGCTAATGCTAAAGGATTTCCCTGTTTTTCAGCTGAGTCATTATTTTGTTCAATTGAAACTTTCGGATCATTTCCATTAGAATTAATTATTGATTTAGTTTCTGAGCCTTCTAAACATAAAATACCAAGTGCTTTCTTTTCATTTGGTGTGCATGGATTAGATAAACGATAAATACCAAGTACTGCAATACTCAAAAAAATTAAGGAGCAAGTACCAATCATTGTCACCATGAACAGAATAGAACGGTAGAGTAGTTGGTCAAATGGATAGCATCGAAGAAATGAAGACTCTATAGTTTCTCGAGGTAGGGGAGCTATTTCCCGTACCGCCCTATTCACATTCCCAATAATGGCCATATTGGCAATGTCAGATTGATCATCAGCAGGGCTTTTTTTTTGCTCAAACTCCCGAAATGGGGTGACCCATGGGGGCGTTGGGTTTCATACTTCAACCCAACCTACGTTCATCTTAATATTTAATTCCACTTGCCCACCTAAGTATAACCGATTTATTCAGTGATTACCGTTAAATTTTATTAAAGTGCTGACTCCACCACAGCTTATTGATAAATTCGATCATCGCTCCAGTGACAGCTACTTCTTAGATAACCAGACATTTTACAACCCATTGTCACAGGTTCAAACCTACCATCTTTAACAGTGACCAAAACCGCTTATCCCAACCGCTCCTTGTCTTCTGAGAACTGGAGTGGATATCCCGATGTTTCATTCTGTAGTTGATATCTCCCTGCGTATATCTAACAAGGGATTGGTTAAATCAATCAGCGGGTAACGAACCACAGACCCACCTAGTTTTTCAAAGTTCCTAGTAAATGCTTCTCTGAGACTGTTGCTGTAATGACTGTTGGGATTAGCAAAAATCACTGCCGTTTTCAATTTTGGTAGAAAAAGCAGGGCCTTCCATACATAAGTAAGTACCTTCACGGTGAAGAGTAACATCAGGTAAATTCAAAGATGCGATCGCATCTGCTAGAACTGCTGCCAAATTTTGGCAAATGGGATTGCCAAAAGCAATATGAGCCACAATTCCCTCTCCAAAAAAGGTAGAAACACGATTTTTAGTCCGGTCAATAAACTGATCAGGAATCACCATATCCAGTGGTTTTACCTCCGCTCTTAAGGAACCAACAGCACTAGCTGAAAGTAAGTATTTGACTCCCAAATGCTGACATTTTGTATAAACCACTGCCACCAATAATTCCAATCTCTACTGACTTGATTTTGCTACACCTGTTAAACCTGTTCAGAGCCATTTTACTGAAGTTTATACTAAAATGAGGAGCGATTGCCAGTTGGATTCATCAAGGGAATCCTTTTATGAAGTAAGTGGGTGGGTGGAATTAAATATAAGATGAACGTAGGTTGGGTTGAAGTATGAAACCCAACACCCCCTACGCCATGGCCCCTACAAATAATTGTGCCTCCCTACTTATTCTTCCCGATTGTATCAGGGGCGATCGTATCTGCTAGAACCAGACAGTTGTTCCAGTCCTAGTCTTCCAGTAAACTTCTTAACATCCAGGCAGTTTTCTCATGGATTTGCATCCTTTGGGTCAACAAATCCGCAGTAGGTTCATCATTGACCTCATCTACCAAGGGAAAAATGGAGCGTGCAGTTCTCACCACTGCTTCTTGACCTTCCACTAGTAATTGGATCATTTCCTTAGCTTTGGGAACTCCTGAAGTTTCTGGAATGGACGTAAGTCGAGCATATTCGCTATAAGTTCCGGGGGCGGGGTAACCCAGTGCACGAATTCTCTCAGCAATTAAATCCACTGCCAAGGCTAATTCAGTGTATTGGGTCTCAAACATTAAATGTAGAGTTTGGAACATTGAACCGGTGACGTTCCAATGAAAATTATGAGTTTTCAGGTAAAGTGAATAGGTGTCGGCCAATAGACAGGATAAACCCTCAGCAATTTTACCTCTCATTTGTTCACTGATCCCAATATTGACGTTTGTAAGTTTTTGTGCGGATGCCATAATTCTCCTTCCTGAGTTCAACTAGGGTTTTAAAAAAGTTATGAACAGGATTTTTTGTCCGTTTAACTTCATTTTACCCAAAAAATCAATAAGATGACACCAGCTACAGTATTCAAAAAAGTTGTGAGAAGTTAAAACAAATTTTGTCCAAAACAATTGATTATTAGGAATAATTATCAAAAAAAGAGGGACTAGCCACTAAGACTACTCCCACTTGCCTATCCTTTAAAGAGAGGAGAACACTATATAAAACTCTAACTTGATTGAGAATTTTTGTCAACTAGTTTGAGAAAAACTAGCAATTACAGCTGTAGATAGGAGAGATGAGCAACCTAACCTCTCAATGATTTACAATTTGTAAATATCCCTCGGTAGATAAAAGGTGGCATTAATGGCTGATATTGTTGATATTGCAGTTGGGAATGATTCATTCAAAACCTTAGTAGCGGCCGTACAAGCAGCTAATTTGGTGGAAACTCTCAAAAGTCCAGGTCCTTTTACAGTTTTTGCACCTACTGATGATGCTTTTGCTAAACTACCCCCTGGTACCATTACCACCCTATTGCAAAATATCCCACAGTTAGCAAGAATTTTAACCTATCATGTAGTTCCCGGAAAATTGACCAAATCTGACTTAGCACAATTGGGCACGGTTAATTCCGTAGAAGGTTCACCAATCAAAATTGATTGTAATGATGGTTTTGAAGTTAAAAATGCTACAGTTATTGCAGCAGATATTGAGGCCGACAATGGTGTCATTCATGTTATTGACACTGTTATTTTAATGGGCTGATGGTGGGTGGTATGGGGATTTAATAGCATTAAAGCTATATTTCCTCTTACCTGTACTTAACCTTCAAACCCAGAATAATTAGGTTAAAAAACAAACTAGCACCATTGGCCAGAATAATCGGTGTCGCGCCTAGCATAATACCATAAATAAACCATAAGAACAACCCAGTCATGAATGTAATCAACATCGCAAAAGAAACATCTTTTGCTGACTTGGTTTTCCAGGTTTGTAACATCTGAGGTAAAAAAGCAATTGTTGTTAGGGTTCCCGCAGCTAATCCCACTATGTTCACAAAGTCCATTTTTTTTTCCCAATACATTTATTTATGTCGGTCTATTTATTTATGTCGGTCTATTCGCTAAAAACACTGGCAAAAAAATCTAATGTTTCTCTCAAAGTGTTAACAAATACATCTATCTCTTCACGGGTATTATAAAAAGATAAACTTACTCGTGCGGTTCCTGCTAAGTCTAAATAACGGTGTAATGGTTGTGTACAATGGTGACCGGAACGTATAGCTATACCCTCTTGGTCTAGTAATGTGGCTAAATCATTAGCGTGAACACCTTTGGCAGTAAAAGACGCTAAAGCGGCTCTGCCTTCACCATGAATATCTGGCTTTGGTCCATAGATTGTTAGTTGGGGTATTTGTGCTAGTTGCTCCAATAAATAGCTAGTTAATTCTGCTTCATAAGCATGGATTTTATCCATCCCTATATTAGTTAAATAGTCTATTGCTGCACCCAGAGCTATGGCCTCCCCAATAGCAGGTGTACCAGCTTCAAACTTGTGGGGGAGTTCTGCATAGGTAGAATGGTCTAAATATACTTCTGCAATCATTTCTCCACCACCGAAAAATGGTGGCATGGATTCTAGTAATTCTAATTTACCGTATACGAAGCCAATACCGGTGGGAGCTAACATTTTGTGTCCAGATGCAACTAACCAATCACAGTCAATGTCTTGGACGTTGATGGGGGTGTGAGGAACACTTTGGCATCCATCTAGTAGGAATTTTGCTCCGTATCTATGAGCAATTTTAGCTATTTCTTGGACTGGATTAATGCAACCTAATGTATTAGAAATATGCACAATAGATACCAGTTTAGTTTTTTCACAAATTAGGTTATTAAACTGGTCTAAATCTAGGGTTTGTGCAGGTGTCAATTCTACAAATTTCAGGACTGCTCCGGTTTTTTGAGCCACAAATTGCCAGGGGACAATATTACTATGGTGTTCCATTACAGAGAGGATAATCTCATCTCCTGGTTGTAAATTGTTCATTCCCCAACTGTAAGCCACTAGATTAATGGCTTCACTAGCATTGCGGGTAAAAACTATCTCCTGACGGGATTTTGCTTGGATAAAATTAACCACTTTATCTCTTACTGCTTCATAAGCATCCGTAGCTTTTCCACTTAAAAAATGCGCACCCCTATGCACGTTGGAGTTATACTCTTCGTAGTAATTCCGCCAAGTGTTCAATACTAAGGTTGGTTTTTGAGAAGTAGCTGCATTATCTAGATAAACTAGGGGTTTATCATGAACTTTTTGTTGAAGAATGGGAAAGTCTGAACGAACTTGATCTGCTAGGGTTTTAGTTGATGTAAATGTCATATTTCGCTAGTTTTGATTATCTGATTTCTTAGTTATTGACTAGAGAGCTAACTGTTTTTAACAGCTTCTCTCTCAAGGAAGCAAGTGGAATTAGGTTAATAACTTCTGTTGCAAAAGCATTAACTAATAACTTACGCGCTTCCGTTTCTCCTATTCCCCGACTTTGCAGGTAGAAGATTTCATCGTCTTCTAGTTGACTAACGGTTGCACCATGGGCACACTTAACATTGTCAGCGGTAATTTCTAATTGGGGTTTGGTGTCTACTCTCGCTTTTGATGATAAAAGCAAATTCCGGTTTAACTGCGACGCATCCGTTAATTGTGCAGATTTGGGAACAAATATCTTACCATTGAATACCCCATGGGCGCGATCGCCTATAATAAGTTTGTGTAATTGTCTACTAGTAGCATAAGGATAGTTCAGTGCGATCGCGCTATGAGTGTCACCCAATTGCTTTTGGGCAATAACGGTTAATCCGTGGAGATTAGTTTCAGTTTGTTCACCAGTTTGTACAAGCTCTAAGTTGTGACGAGAAATTTTACCACCAATGGTTATGGCATTACAGCTATAACGACTGTATCTTGCTTGGGTTACAGCAGTTTTACCAATATCAAAACTATGATCACCACCCAAGACAATTCTAGAATGATTGATCTGGGCATTTTCATGCACCCAGATTTCTGTCACACTGTTGTTAAAACCACTGTTCAAACCAGGACTAGGATTATTTTGTGGTGAAGGTGTAGTTAGGGTAATATGTTCCTCAATTAGACTTATCTGGGAATTACCTTCAGCAATTACCAAACAGCGGGGTTGACAAAAAGTTGGGAACTCTCCCACCAGGGAAATAAATAACAGCTGTATGGGATCTTCAACTACCACATTTTTGCGCGCCCATACCACTGCAACATCACTCAAACCAGCAGTATTTAGGTCGCTAAAAACATCTCTTGTTCCGTCAAACTGCGCCAAATATTTCTGAGCAACAGAATCTTCTAAAGAATTTAGGTTACCAACATGTAAACCGGAGGGTAGATCTGAAGTCTGGGATAAAGTTGGTGTGAGAACACCATTAATAAAAACCAACCGGTGGGTAGCTTCAGGTAAACCTAAACCCTCCATAAAAGATTCCATGGCAATTTGGGAACTACCTAAATTAGAACCTAATGCGAAACTGATCTCCCGTAAAGGAGATAGGTCTGTAAAACGCCACTCTTCATCTCGGGTAGTAGGAATCACCGAGTGACGCACCCACTTGGTCGCATTAGTCCTAACTTGTTCTAACCAGCTTGGTTCTTTTGATAGACAAATCTCATTTAGCTGATTTAGCAACCTAGTTAAAAAAGCATCTTTATCCAAATCTAATAAAGAATCGCTAACAGCAGGGGGGAAAACTTCCATAGTCATAATTACACACCCACTCCTAAAGCTTCTTCCAATACCCAGTCATAACCTTGAGATTCTAGCTCTAAAGCTAACTCCTTACCACCACTTTTAATAATACGTCCTTGAGCCATCACATGGACAAAATCAGGAACAATATAATCCAGAAGTCGTTGATAGTGAGTAATCATGATGGTGGCATTTTCTGCATTTGTCAACTGATTCACCCCGTTAGAAACAATCTTGAGTGCGTCAATATCTAAACCAGAATCGGTTTCATCCAGGATGGCTAATTTAGGCTCTAAAATAGCCATTTGCAAAATTTCATTGCGCTTTTTTTCACCACCGGAAAAGCCTTCGTTAACACTGCGTTCTAAAAAGCTGGAATTCATTTTCACAACTTCCAACTTTTCCATTACTAAATCATCAAAATCAAAAGTATCCACTTCCGGTAAACCTTTGGCTTTACGATGAGAATTATAGGCAACCCTCAGAAAATCTAAATTGCTAACACCAGGAACTTCTAGAGGATATTGAAAGGCCAAGAATACACCACTTCTAGCTCTTTCTTCTGCTTCCATTTCCAAAAGATTAGCACCCTGAAAAACTACCTCACCACTGGTGACACTGTAAGTAGGGTGTCCAGCTAAAACTTTAGACAAGGTACTTTTGCCAGAGCCATTTGGTCCCATAATGGCATGGATTTCACCTGCTCTCACCTCTAAATTAACTCCTTTCAAAATTGGAGTTCCATCCACTTGGGCTTGCAAATCTTTAACGGACAAAATCAAATCACTGTTCTCAATAATCATGGCTCCTATCCTCTTTTTGATCTACTAACCCACACTACCTTCTAATTTCAAGCTCAATAACTTATCAGCTTCTACCGCAAATTCCATCGGTAACTGGTTAAAAACATCCTTACAGAAACCGCTAATCATCATTGAAACCGCATCTTCAGCAGAAATACCACGTTGGGCAAAAAAGAATAGTTGGTCTTCACCAATTTTAGAGGTGGAAGCTTCATGTTCTACTTTACCTGTATTATTCTGAACCTGAATGTAGGGAAATGTGTTGGCCTGGGCATTGTCTCCAATCAACATGGAATCACATTGAGAATAATTTCTAGCACCCTTGGCACTAGGATTAATTTTGACTAAACCCCGATAGCTATTACTTGATTTGCCTGCGGAAATACCTTTAGAAATAATTGTACTACGAGTATTTTTACCAATATGAATCATTTTAGTTCCCGTATCAGCTTGCTGGCGATTATTGGTTAGAGCTACAGAGTAGAATTCACCTATTGAATTATCACCAACTAACACACAACTGGGATATTTCCACGTAATAGCAGATCCTGTTTCTACTTGAGTCCAGGAAATTTTGGAATTGACTCCTTGACACAAACCTCTTTTGGTAACGAAATTGTAAATCCCTCCCTTACCATTTTCATCACCAGCATACCAGTTTTGCACTGTGGAATATTTTATTTCAGCATTATCTAAAGCAACTAATTCCACAACAGCAGCATGCAATTGATTACTATCATACATTGGTGCTGTGCATCCTTCCAAATAGGAAACATAGCTGCTTTCTTCCGCAACAATTAAAGTCCTTTCAAACTGTCCCGTATCACCGGAGTTAATGCGAAAATAGGTAGATAATTCCATGGGACATTTGACCCCTTTAGGAATATATACAAATGAACCATCGCTAAAAACAGCGGAGTTTAAAGCAGCAAAATAATTATCACCAATGGGCACCACACTACCAAGATATTTCTTGACTAATTCTGGATGCTCCCGCAATGCTTCCGAAATGGAGCAGAAAATCACCCCATCCTCCGCCAGTTTTTCTTTAAATGTTGTGGCCACGGAAACACTATCAAAGATTGCATCCACAGCTACATTGGCCAGTCGCTTTTGCTCGGATAGGGAAATACCTAATTTCTCAAAGGTTTCCAGTAAGGTTGGGTCAACTTCTTCTAAACTATTCAGTTTTGCTTTCTTTTGTTTTGGTGCAGAATAATAAACAATATCTTGGTAATTAATAGGTGGATAGTTAACATGCGCCCAAATTGGTTCCGTCATCTTTAACCACTGACGGTAGGCACGCAAACGAAATTCCAGCATGAATTCTGGCTCTTGTTTTTTAGCGGAAATTAAGCGGATAACTTCCTCATTTAGCCCACGGGGTATGGTGTCGGTTTCAATGTCAGTGACAAAGCCATACTTATAAGGTTGGTTAACTAGGGTCTTGACGGATGCGCTCATCGTTTCTATTGTGTTCTCTTTAAAGGATAAGCAATGGGTTTAGCGGTTAAGGTGTAACTAACTCAGTCACTAAACTGCTAGAATGAAATCGGCGAGTAAAACAACTAGGCTGTTGTTTAACCCAAATCTATTGTACGATAGATTAACAACAACAGTGTTGTTTAAGTCAAATTTTAGAAAAATTTTTTGGGACTAACATGGCGACTACCCAGCAGTCCTCAACTAAGCAGGATATCCTACAGTATCTTTTGAAACACTCTCAAGCCACAGCGGGCCAACTATCAGAAATCCTAGAAGTTAGTCCACAGGCTATTCGTAGGCATTTGAAAGATTTAGAGACGGATGAGATGGTTGTGTATTCCATACCAGAAAATTCCGGTATGGGTAGACCCCAACACATTTATCATTTGAGTCCAGGAGGTAAGGAGTATTTACAAAGAAGCGCCACTAAGGTTAGTGGTGGTTATGGGGAGTTTGCAGTTTCGCTATTGGATACCCTAGCGGAAACTGTGGGAAGGGAGCAGGTAAAAACTATTTTACAAAAGCAGTGGGAACGGAAAGCCCAGGAATATCAGGAAAAGGTTGGCCAGGGTTGTTTAGAAGAAAGGGTAGCTACCTTAGTAGAATTAAGAAAGGCCGAAGGTTTTATGGCTGAGTTCCGCCCAGTGGAAGAAAATGATGATGGTCATGAGGGTGCTCATGGCTTCTTATTTATGGAACACACCTGCGCTATTTCTAATGTTGCTGAGTCTTTTCCTAGTGTGTGTGGACATGAGCTGGAAATGTTTGCAGCAATATTACCCGATTGTAGTGTGCAAAGAACTCACTGGTTAATAGATGGGCAGCATAGATGTGTCTACTTGATTAAGAGAAACTAGTGGCAAGTTGTAATGACGAACAAGTGTAGTGTAAAGACTCTATGTTTTGACCTAGGGTAGTTTTTGCATACCGTAATTTTTTATGGTTTAATGAACTGGTAGTAATTGTAAACTCATACCCAGAAATTTTATGGAAGCTCTACCTAATCAATCATCAACTGAATTTTTAACCCCCGATGAATCCGCTCAGGTTGATGCAGCTCTGTTATCATCTTCTGAGAAGTTTTTAACCAGACTGACCATTTCTTCCTTGAGGATTTTACAACATATTGCTCAGGAGCATGAGCTACCAATTGAGCAATTGACAGCTAAGCAAATTATTAATTGGTTTGAATCAGATGGAAAGATTAGAAGAGAAAAGGGCCTTGAGGAGGCATTTTTGAAGTGGTAGACTATACTACCAATTATATATGACTAAAAGACGAGTTTTTATTCATGAAAGTTTTGCTATCTTTAAGATTGTAGAAACCTAGGTAAAAGTCAGGTTTGGATAGACGGGTTCCTTTCGCCTAAAGGTGTCTACAGTTATAACTTCTAAGGTACAAAAACCCATGAAACTAACTAGCAGTTCTTTTGTTGACCATGGTTTAATTCCCATGAAGTATACCTGTGATGGTGAAAATATTTCTCCTCCCTTAGTCTGGGATGAGGTTCCTCCAGAAACGGTGAGTTTATGCTTAATTATGGATGACCCAGATGCACCGGGAAAAACCTTTGTTCATTGGGTTGTTTTTGATATTCCCCCAACAATTAACCAATTGTCAGAAAAGATAATCAACAGTCAGCATATCCCCGGTGGTGGTATACAAGGTAAAAATGATTTTGATATCTTGGGTTATGGTGGTCCTTGTCCACCAACTGGAATCCACCATTATTTTTTTCATCTTTACGCATTAGATAAACAGCTAAATTTCCCACCTGGTGTAACTAAAAATGACATTATGGTAGCTATGAAAAATCATGTTTTGGCTAAGGCACAACTCATGGGCAAATATCAGCGCCAAAGGTAAGTTTTATCATTTTCTATTAACTACTTTTATCCCAAAATATACATATTTAACACTTTTTGTCACTTATTGACTTTACTAGACTTAGAAAGCTTATACAGCTCAATCGGGTGACATATTGGGTTTAAGTTCTTAGTACAATCGCAATATTTTCTAGCTGTTAATCCTGATCAAAGGATATTTTTCAGAATCTGTAGGTAGGGACTGGGGTTTAGTCTTTTTGTTGACTAGTGTGCAGGAAAGTTACCGATAGCAAGTGGAGTATAAAGGAGGGGTTTTAACTGCTGATCTTATCCTCAAAATATAGCTTTAGTGGGAACGCTATAGAAAGGGTTGATGGCTAAAAATGATAGTTGGGTAGGCGTTCTGACTCATTCCCTTCCAGTACAACAAATACACCAAATCTTGATGAATAAAATACCAAAAAGTTATGCAATACAAACAAACATCTTTCTTCTTAGCAACGCTAATATTAAGCGTGATTTCAAATGTTAGTCCTGTGATGACAACTCAGTCTCAAGCAGGAGAGGTATTACTAGTACAAGCTGATAATCGTAAGCTACGAGAATTGTTAGAGCAGGGACGAAAATTGGTAGATTCAGGAGATTACAGCGGTGCTATTGCTGTTTATCAAGATGCAGCCAAGTTAGCGCCTAAAAATGCCAAAATTTATTCTGGTATTGGTTATTTGTATGCTCAACAAGGCAATTTTTCACAGTCATTATCTGCTTACCGCCAAGCTATTTCTATCAATCCTAACAACAGTGACTTTTACTACGCTGTTGGTTATATTAAAGGGAACCTAGGAGACGCAGTAGGTGCTAAGGAGGCTTACCGTCGTGCCATCCAGATTAATCGCAATAATTTCAATGCCTATTTAGGATTGGGTGCAAGTCAAACCCGTTTGGGAGATTATGATGCTGCACAATGGGCTTTTGAACAGGCAACTAAAATAGATAGAAATAACCCACGGGTGTATGAGTTAATAGGTGCTATGTTTAAACAGCGTAGACAAATGCAAGAGGCTGGTAATGCTTTAAGACAAGCCCTAAGACTATATCGTACTGGTAGGGATGCGGACGGGATGGTTAGGGTAGAAGAGATGTTAAAAGAAATGGGTAGTTGACGCGGCTAAAAGTGAGGGACTCCCTCTCCCTGTAAGGTAGATTGATTTCACGGTTTCTATCCTTCATCGTAAGGTTCCAAATCTAATAGGTAAACGTATTGTTCCACCAACTCTGGACGCTGAAAGGCGATCGCCCGTAGTAGATGCCAATCATTTAAACCATCAAAAGCATTGCTATAATTATCTAGTTCCAGACGAGCAGCCAAATCTTTGACATCTTTTGGTGTCATGGCGGCGATTTCTTTCTTAGAAATGCTTGTAGTTGTCATAATGCTTGCCCCTCTCTTTTACAGCACTAGCGTTTGACCAGGAGTGGAGTTGTGTGATATCTGTGACAATCTCTGCACCTTCAGGTGCGGAGACTATTAAGACATCGCTGTAAATTCCACCCAATACAATATATCTTACTCCAGTTCCAAGCAAGATGTTTGTAAATTAAATTCTAACTTAGAAAAACTGATAGTTTTTATGTTATAGTGGGAGAAGTATTATTTTTATTGCTTGTGTTTTTCTCACGGGATGTGGCGCAGCTTGGTAGCGCACTTCGTTCGGGACGAAGGGGCCGCTGGTTCGAATCCAGTCATCCCGATTGTGGGCTGTTACTATACTAGTCGAAGCGCCGCTAAAACAAGGGCTAAAAGCGGTTCTCCTATTGCAATATTATTAATGGATTATTAAGAAAAAAATTCTGTGACTTGTAATACAGTTTTTTCATATTTGTAGCTGTTGAATTAAATAAGCTGATACTTTTGTAGTGCAGGCTAAGATACAGTGTCTCAAAGATTAAGGTCTGGGGATCAGTAATTAACCTGTTCGATAGAACAGCTAATATAAATTGATATATCTCAGGAATGAGGATTAATAAGATTAGCTCAGAGATGATGAGCAAAATCGGAAAAAGATTTTTTTGGTTTGGGTGAAAAAATTAACAAAAAGTTATCCAGGGAGTTTAAAATGCCAGTCTTACATAGTAAAGTTCACTGTCCCAATTGTGGCAAAATGGCGGAGCGCTATTTTATATCTGAGAGTCAAGTTACTAGAACCCAATGTCCAGCTTGTGACTATTTAATGATCAACTGTACTCGTACAGGTAGAGTGATTGAAGCCTATGCACCAGGCATTTATGCTGGAAAGACATTAGTTTAACCTAAAATTAGCATGTAAACTTCTGTTTAATCACATTTTGCCGCTTCCTGAGTTGACCGCAAGCTGCGTCTACTTCCAAACCGCGAGAATATCTGATGCTGACGGCTATTTTTTGCTGTTGCAAAATATTTACAAATGCATGGATCCTATCCCGGTTTGGTCTTTGATAGTCTGCTTCTTGAATGGGATTGTAAGGGATTAAATTGACGTGACTTTGAAAACCCCGCAACCGTTGGGATAACTCCAAAGCTTGTTCTGGTAAATCATTAACACCAGCTAAAAGAATGTACTCAAAAGTGACCCTTCTTCCTGTAATTTCCACATATTCTCGACATTCCGCTAATAATTGTTCTATGGGGTAAGTTTTAGCACTAGGAATTATTTGTTCTCTTAAGTTCTGGTTAGGTGCGTGTAGACTAACAGCAAGAGTAACTTGTAAATGGTGTTCAGCCAGTTGACGAATACGGTCACGAATACCTACAGTAGAAACTGTCAAAGAGCGTTGTCCAATTCCTAAATCTTGATTTAAACACTTGAGAGCCAGAATCACA
The DNA here is from genome assembly GCF_003367075.2 of Cylindrospermopsis raciborskii Cr2010. Taxonomy (NCBI): domain Bacteria; kingdom Bacillati; phylum Cyanobacteriota; class Cyanophyceae; order Nostocales; family Aphanizomenonaceae; genus Cylindrospermopsis; species Cylindrospermopsis raciborskii. The sequence goes on along the minus strand of NZ_CP065936.1, from coordinate 3,159,883 downwards.
TTCTCAGTGTTTAACAATGGTTCACCCATTCCCATAAACACAACATGACTGACTCGTTGTTGGAAATTTTCTTGTACTGTGAGTACCTGGTCAACAATTTCCCCACGATTGAGATTGCGTTTGAACCCACCTTTACCAGTAGCACAAAAATCACAAGCCATTGGGCAACCAACCTGAGTAGAAACACAGACAGTTAACCTCTTATCGCTTGGGATGCCAACGGTTTCGATAATTTCACCATCCGCCAGTTGGAGCAAATATTTTTCTGTACCATCCGTGGCAAAAGACTGATGGTCAATCGATGAGCGACCTATGGAAACATCAGCAACCTGTTCGCGCCAAGTTTTAGGAAATACAGATATATCACTAATTTTGTGTACACCGTGGTGATAAATCCAATTATGTAGTTGCTTACCCCTATATCCTGGTTGTCCCTGCTGTTGTACCCAGGTGGTTAATTCATCCACTGAAGCACCAAGCAGGGGGGGGAGCAGAGGAGTTTTAAGGGGGTTAGAAACTGTTTGCTGACTTGTGGACATTTTTAGACATTGCTCTTGGTTTGGGTAGTTTTTCATCACAAGCAAGAGGAAACTTGCCAGCAATGACAAATACTAAAAAATATGATATCATAAGGAGTTCTACATTGTGGTGGGTGAAAAATAAATATAGATAACCCAGCACGTCCGCACAATCCGCATTCGGAATTGAATTTATGGCACTGCCAATTGTAGCAATTATCGGCCGCCCCAATGTGGGCAAATCTACTTTTGTGAACCGTTTAGCAGGGGATCAAACAGCAATAGTTCACGATGAACCTGGTGTTACACGAGATCGTACCTATCGTCCAGCATTTTGGCAAAATCGGGAGTTTTTGGTGGTTGATACTGGAGGTCTAGTGTTTAATGATGATACGGAATTTCTCCCTCTCATACGTCAACAAGCAATAACCGCACTCTCAGAAGCTTGTGCTGCCATATTTGTTGTAGATGGACAAACTGGTCTAACTCCTGCAGATGAGGAAATTGCTGAATGGTTACGTCAACAACCTGTTCCCACTCTCCTAGCTGTGAACAAATGCGAATCACCAGATCAAGGTATTATTCAAGCTAGTGAGTTTTGGGAGTTGGGACTGGGAGAACCTTACCCCATATCCGCTATTCATGGAAGTGGTACGGGTGATTTGCTTGATGACTTAATTCAATATATTCCTCAAGTTGAAGAGTTACAGGAAAATACGGAAGTTAAAGTAGCTATTGTTGGACGTCCTAATGTGGGTAAATCCAGTCTCTTAAATGCTTTTGTCGGCGAGGAAAGGGCAATAGTCAGTCCAATTTCTGGAACTACCAGGGATACTATTGACACGTTAATTGAACGAGAAGGACAAGCCTACCGGTTAATTGACACTGCGGGAATTAGGAAAAAGAAACATGTGGAATACGGGACGGAATTTTTCAGTATTAATCGTGCTTTTAAAGCAATCCGCCGTGCTGATGTGGTGCTATTAGTGCTGGATGCTTTAGATGGTGTTACAGAACAGGATCAAAAATTAGCTGGACGGATTGTTGAAGATGGACGTGCTTGTATAATTGTGGTGAATAAATGGGATGCTGTAGAAAAAGACTCTTATACTATATATGACCATGAAAAAAGCTTAGAGGCAAGATTACACTTTACTGAATGGGCAGATACCATATTTGTTAGTGCTATAACTGGACAAAGAGTAGAAAAGATTTTAGACCTGGTTAATAAAGCTGCTGAATCCCATAAACGCCGTGTCAGTACATCCGTGGTTAATGAAGTTCTCACAGATGCAGTCAGTTGGCACTCACCACCAGCTTCACGCAGTGGTAAACAGGGTAAAATCTATTATGGTACCCAGGTCAGTAGCCAACCACCTACCTTTGCATTGTTTGTTAATGATGCTAAACGGTTCAATGAAAATTACAGACGTTACATAGAAAGACAGTTTCGCAAGCAATTGGGTTTTGAGGGAACACCAATCCGCATCTTATGGCGTAGCAAAAAAGTTAGAGAAATGGAAGTTGGCACTCTTAATCGAGCAACTCGTGTCTGAAACACCTTTTCATCAGTAACATGAGAAAGTTAGTTGGGAATTTAGGAATTGACACATGGACTTATTGCGATCGCTTCCTTTGGGGTTATATTTAGATGCTCCTCAAACTTGGCTACATAAATTAGATTCACGGGTGAAATTAATTTGGTTGTTAAGTTTTCTGACCAGCTATGTATTTGCCAACAACTACTGGCGTGTGTTACTGGTATTACTGCTGATTATTTTTACCTTGATTGCCAAAATTCCTCTTAGGGTATGGCGTCAACAAATGGGGTGGTTGCTAGTATTGTCAATTATGGTGTTCGCCATCATTTCTATTAGTCCAGATGGTATGAGCATAGACTATCAACCACGCCTACCAGCAAGTGAACAAATATTAAGTCCAGCACCATCCACAAATTCTGAAAATAAAACTAAATTGCCCTTACCTACAAATGAAAAGTACAAGTATATAATCTTTCATCAAGGTCCGGTTAAGATCAGTCGGCGGTCATTAAGTTTAGCAACTAGTTTAAGTACTATTGTATTTACATTAATATATAGCAGTAATTTGTACTTATTAACAACCGCACCAGAGGAGATAACATCAGGTATAGAGAGCTTAATGCAGCCTTTAAAAAAGTTGCACATTCCTGTTACTGAAATTACCCTTACACTAACCCTATCATTGCGATTTATTCCCCTAGTTTTAGAAGAGATTCAAAATCTGATCCGTTCCGTAATGACCAGGGCGATCAACTGGAAGAAACTGGGATTAAAAGGGGGTATAAGGGTCTGGTTAATTGTCATGGAGAGACTATTAGAAAATCTGCTATTGAGAGCAGAACAAATAGCAAATGCGATGATAGTGAGGGGTTTTACCAGTCCCAATGAACATCAGGTCAAATGGCACGAACTACAATTAAAACCACCCGATTGGTTAGCTGTGGCAGTTTTAATTGTATTTTGGGGATTAAGAATAGCTTTTGGTGCCCTTAACTAGTTCTTGCTTGTAGTATTGATACTATGAAGGGGCGCAATTAGACGAAATGGAAAAAGAGGTGTAGAGGCGAATTGGGCATATTCGGGAGTGAGAAAAACATTATACTTATTAGCATCTGGTGTTAGTTGTGCGGCCATGGCTAAAGTAATCGCCTTCACGTAACTGCGCACATCCGCTGATTTTTCTCCCACTACTTCTCGACTGGTAATGGGAGTGTTATTTGTGTTTAGAGAAGCATTGACTACTAGGGGATCCACTACACTGTAATGGCTAGCACCCACCGCAGCAGCTAACCACTTAGGAGATGCAATACGATTAAAACCGTTAATTTGTTCAGTCAAACTTGGGGTGACATGGTCAGCAGATGCGGTAAATACTAGGGTAGGAACTTTTACCTTTGTCAAACCGGTTTCACCAAATAGGAGGGAAGAAGCTGGTTTTAGAGCTATTATTTGTTTGACTCTTTGATCTTGTAGTTGATAGTTATTTTGTGGCAATTGTCTGGCCAGGCACATAAAACTTTGAACATCACTCAATTTACCAGCATTTTTTTCACAACTGCTTTTTAGACTGGCAATTTGTAGTTCACCACCAGCTAATGCTAATGCTGTAGTTCCACCCAGGGAATAACCAACAAACATGACTTTATTAGTGGTTAGTTTTCCCTGTAGGGAATTATTAGGATTTTGGTTAACCTTCGCCAATTCATCCAGAACAAAACTTACATCCTGGGGAAGAGCTAAAAATTCTTGAGGGTTCAAACCTACTTTGCCTTTATTAGTAAAAAAATTACTACCAGGATTTTGTAAAGCTGCAACCACATAACCATAAGAAGCAAGATGTTGAGCTAAATATTGCAGGTCTGTACCTGCTGAACTAGAGCTATGGGAAAAGACAATTAAGGGTTTTTCAATATTGTTTTCACCATTGGTAGGAGTTGACCAATAAATATCCACGATAATATTACGTTTACGTTTATCATCACTTAAGTTTAACTTAGATATTTCTACTTTCTGTGTTCCCGGTTGGGTGGGATCAAATGGAATATTTATGGATGGTTTTTGCCTATCACTTTGGGGACTGTGCATCAGTAGGAATTGCTGAGTCTGCAAAAAATCTATATTTAAAAACCTTGCTACCGTCAAAACCTGTGGTAAATTCAGTCTCAGGGTTTGACTGGGGTATGCTGCAATAAAACTGAGCATAGATAGACCTTCTGGTGAACTAGCAGCCAATATTAAACCGGATCTAACTGCTTGCACCCCTGATTGATCCTGACGACGATCAAAAACTGTTGCTATGTCATTGATTACTGTTTGACCTAATTGAGTATTCAGTAACCAATCTAAAGTCACCACATTTATGGGTATTCTAGTTTTTAATCCTTGCACCAACCAGTTACGTTGTTCTTGGCTTAGTGCACTAGTATAAATCTGTAGACTACCTGGCAATTGCCCAGTTTCCGTGGCCTTTTTCAGCTCTGCAACAGAAGTCGACTCTTCCAGGAATCCATAACGTATGGTTACCCTATCTGCTGCATGGACGATGGCACACATTGTCAAATATTGTGTCCAGGCGATCGCACTTAATAATCCTGTAAATATGATAGCTTTTTTGTGGTTTTTTCTGGTTAGGGCATTCTTTATCATGGTTTTTAGTTATGGTTAGATTAATCTCTTTACTTAAAGTGATTGTAACCTCCTTTGGTGAGAACGACCAGATTAAATGGGTTTACAAAAACTTCATGTTTGTTACTTGTTCATAAAACAATTGCATCAATATGCGCCGTTTGATTATCTATGGTCTAATTTTTACACTTTCTTGCTTAGTAATTATCTGGTGGCCAGTCAATGATTCTAATTGCAGTCCCATAACCCTGGCAAAATTAAAAAAGGCTAATTTTCAGGTCACAGCTACTAAAGTTAGTGTTCAACCTTGGTTGGGTCAACATCATATATATGGAATATTTCAAGTCCCTGCTTCATACAAAGAAAGTCAGTTTTTTATGTTATCTATTCCCGGAGGTCGTCAGTACTGCGCCCGTCCTTTTGGATACAGTGAAAATTATGATGATGTATTCGCCGAACCGGGAAATATTTTAATCAGATACTATGTACCTACTCGTATGGGCATAAAAATGATTTTTCAAGGGCTATTTTTTGAGCTAAACAATCCTCAAAACTGGAGCTTGACCTTTCCCACAACAATCTCTAAGGAATAGTCGACCATACCAAGTTTTACAGCTTGTCTTTTGACAAAATCACCAACCTGATTCCAACATACCGGTTATTACCCAACAACTCTTTTAATTATGTTGGACTTAGTGCTAATTACTATGCTGGGTTTTTTGGGAAGCTTTGGTCACTGCATTGGCATGTGTGGACCTTTAGCAGTGGCTTTTTCTTTTTCTTACCCGGAGAAAACTCAATCCTGGCAACGACAACTACAATTTCATATTCTCTTAAATTTAGGTAGAGTATTTAGCTATGCTCTAGTTGGTACTGCTATAGGCACACTTGGTTCCGCATTGGTACAAGGTGGACAATTAGGAGGAGTTGGTAGTGATTTACGCAGATGGATAGCAATAATTACTGGAATGATGTTAATCTGGTTAGGATTAGCACAGGTTAAACCACATTTAATACCTAAAATTCCCATATTCCACCCTTTGCTACAAAATAGTTTACATAATCGGTTAAGTGCTGTAATGGTAAATTTATCATTACATACAAAATGGTGGACACCAGCACTTTTAGGTATGACCTGGGGCCTAATGCCCTGTGGTTTTTTATATGCTGCTCAAATTAAAGCAGCAGCTACAGGAAATGGATGGCATGGGGCAATAACTATGTTGGCATTTGGTTTGGGTACTCTACCAACTATGTTAGGAGTAAGTATTTCCACTTCCCTAATGAGTAAAGATCAACGTAGTCAACTATTTCGCATGGGGGGGTGGGTAAGTATGATTATTGGTATAATTACCATATCCCGCACAGGGGAGACTATGGTTGATTATAGTGGTTATGCTGCCCTAATTTGCTTAATTTTGGCTTTAATCGCCCGTCCCACACGTGTTCTATTGCCAGCTCTTATACGTTATCGTCGAGGATTGGGTGTGGGAGCATTTCTGCTATCATTAGTACATACAATTCATAAATTAGAACACTTGTTAGCATGGAATTTATCAGCTGTTTGGTTTTTACCAGTGGAATTTCAGTGGGGAATGGGTGCAGGTGTTTTGGCTTTAATTTTTATGACTCCTGCTGCTTTTACAAGTTTTGACTTTATGCAAAAGTCTCTAGGTCCAAACTGGCGTCGAATCCATCTTTTGACGATTCCAGCTTTGATATTGACTGCTATTCATGCAGTTTTGATTGGTTCTACCTATTTAGGAGCTTTAAAGTTAACTATCTTTAATCAGATAGCAACCTTATTATTAATATTCATTATACTCGCGGTTTTAATGATGCGATCGCCCTTAATTTGGTCAATTTTTAAGTTAAAAGAATTTTATACTCCTTTAAAGCAGAAAAAATAATGGACATTTACTGATATGTTAATTAAACCAAATAAATACAGGCATAAAGTAATATTCTACTTGTTGTTTATACTAATAACAGCAACATTCACCAATATAGTTAATGCTCACACAGTGAAAATATCAAATGATATAGGAGCTACTCTTCACATTGAACCTAAGGATCGGGCCCGTGCAGGTGAAATTACACCAGTATGGTTTGCTTTAACTCAAAAAGGTGGTAAAACCGTGCCTTTAAAAGACTGTAATTGTCACTTAGCTATTTATGCCCAACCACATACACCCGGGGAACCCGCCCTGGTTGAACCACCCTTAAAACCTATGAATGCGGAAAGATATGAGGGTATACCAGGAGCGGAAATTACATTTCCTAAACCAGGAGTTTATGAACTGCAACTCACGGGAAAACCAAGGACAGGAGAGAATTGGCAACCCTTTGAGTTAAAATTCGAGGTGATAGTAGCCACGGGGAATCCAACAGTAGCACAGGGACTAGAAAATACAGCCCATAAAAGCGGTCAGTCATCAAAAGGTTTAGATCTAGTTAAACCGGTGCTTATAGGGGCAATTATACTTTCATCAATAGGGATTATAGTTTTTTTGGTAAACCTATAATGTAGATGTTGAGTTTAATGTCTCAATACCTGGGAGTGATGCGATACCATATGGCAAGACGCCACCACACGGACCACCCACACACTCACCCTTAACTCCGCACACTGACCCGATAGCAGCTGGGAGTTGACCAATTGGTGCGGACAGTGAAAAGTTTAAGTCTTTGTAAGAGAGCCATGATCCCAATCTTCTCCATCCTACCCTATCTGCGAAGGATTCCCATACCTTTTCATCAAATTGTTTTGTGCCGCCCAGGTTTTTATATATTTTTTGTTGGACAGATATACCAAATTTACCCTGACTATATTTTAGCCACAGATTATCAATGGCGCGCAATTCTTTACAAGGAAATTTTTCTGCATCTTCTTCTCTTAAATAACCTTCCCTTTCTCTGTTAGCTACTTCTACTATTACTCTATTTGTTTCTAAATCTGCTTCTTTAAAGTCTTGAGCTTTTAATAGGTTTTCTAATTTTGTGTATCTGTTCATTTTTGCCACTCCATTTTGTTCGAGAGTATAAGATGTAAATTGAGAAATGGGTAGGCGATCTCGCTACGCGAGATCGCCTGAACGCCAGATGAGAGGTAAAAGCTTTGCAAGATACGGGGAATGAATTCCCTGTCCCCTGGAAAAATTGGCTATTGCCATGGGGAGATTGAATAGGACTATTAACGAGTATTTAACTTGCTGAAGTTAACTTAGTTAACACCTCGTTAGAACGTTCAACAAAGGACTTCATCCCCTCTGCATCAAATCCCTTTTGAGACATCAACGCTAAATCATAAACGTGCTGACAAATCATTTTCACCAATTTTCCTGTTGGTGATTCACCACTACCTTGAATAATGCTACCTTGATTCAAGCTAACCAGGTTTTGAATCAAAGGATGGGCCGTATTCACCAACAAAATGTGATCTTCAGGAAAATCGGCATTTTGTTGTTGCATCATGGCATTCATTTCCCGCAGACGACGAAGAATTTCTGGTAATAACACTACTGCTGGTGGTGTCCCTTGAGGATCATCGGATTTCAATGCTTCAGTCCGAATATTTACCTTGGGTTTGTTAAGGGATTTCTCAAATAACTCCTTGATGGTTTCACTCTTGGTTTTCTGTGTTGTCGGGTCTACAATTTCCCCCGATTTATCATCTAATAATGTGTTATCTAGGTCAGAATCTACCCTGGTAAATTTAACATCCTGATATTCCCTTTCTAGAAAATTAATAAAGTGAGTATCAATGAATGAGTCCATAAATAGAACTTCTAAACCTTGATTTTTGTGTAGTTCTATATATGTAGCTTGGCTAGCTTCATCAGTGCTATAAAATACCTTATTTTCCTGACGCTCTTTGTTCCGCTCCAGATACTCCTTCAGGGTGGTGTAGGGCAAAGTATTGGTGTTGCTCTTGTTGACATCTTGCCAAATATCACTCTCCGCTGACTGCACCTCAACTGTTGGTTCATGTGCAGGACTTTCCGTGAGTTTAGCAGTAGTTCGGAAAACAAGTATATCTTCCACTTGTTTTTTAAATTTCTCGTCATTGAGAACTCCAAACTTAACAAAAGTCCCTAAATCCTTCCAAGCTTTGATATATTGTTCCCGATCGCTCCTATAGAGTTCCTTTAGCCTATCACCTACCTTTTTAGCGATATAATCTCCTATTTTCCTCACCGTGCGATCGCCTTGCAATGCACTACGAGAAACGTTCAAAGGAATATCTGTACTATCAATAACACCCCGCATAGGAATCAAAAATTGGGGGATGATTTCATCACAATTATCACTGACGAAAACTTGATTACAGAACAACTTAGTTTGTCCCTTGGTTACATCCACATCAGGACGCATTTTAGGGAAATACAAAATTCCATTAATAATAAATGGATAATCTGTATTCAAATGAACCCACAATAAAGGTTCTTCCTGAAAGGGATAAAGGTAGCGATAAAACTCCAAATAATCTTCCTGGGTCAAAGTGCTGGGAGATTCTCGCCAAGGTGCTTTTTGTTTATTTAACACCTCCCCATCCAGTTTTATGGGAACTGGCATAAAATCACAGTAGGTTTTAACCAAGTTTTTAATTCTAGCCGTCTCTAAATAATCTTCTTCATCGGGCATTAACGTTAAAGTAATCGTTGTACCACGAATATTGCGAGAAGATTCATCTAAGGTAAATTCCGGTGAACCATCACAACTCCAATGTACTGCTTGTGAACCCTCTTTGTAAGAAAGGGTATCTATCTCAACCTTTTTGGCAACCATAAAGGAGGAATAGAAGCCTAAACCAAAGTGACCAATAATTGGTTGATCCGCTTTTCCTTCATACTTATGAATAAACTCTTCTGCGCTAGAAAAAGCTACTTGGTTAATATATTTTTTTACTTCCTCCCCAGTCATCCCAATACCATTATCGGAGATAGAAAGGGTTTTCTTCTCCTTGTCAATGGCAATGGTAATTTCCGGTTCCCCTATATCTCCACCATATTCCCCAGCACGGGAGACCATTTTGATTTTTTGGATCGCATCCACTGCGTTAGATATGAGTTCGCGCAGGAATATCTGATGATCGGAATAGAGAGATTTCTTGATAATGGGGAAAATATTCTCAGTGTGTATACTGATAGTACCTTGTTCTAGCATGGTTATCTGTTTGACTGTTTAAAGGTAATTATGATAATTCATTTTGGACTAGAGAAGTCTTTTCCTGGGTAGGGAACTCCTCTAAATTATAATTCGGATTACACTACCATCTGGAAGTGAGGTTATTTTAAATCTAGTAAACCCTCCTCTTTCAACTTGGGGTTAAAGCGAATTTGAGTTTTTAACCCTCTTGCTGTCAACAGTTCTAATATTTCTGACTCTACTCGACGTGATACATTCTTTAACACTTTAGTCTTAGCTAAATCATCAATTAATGGATTGTGATAATTCTCTTTTTCTGTATCAGTCATTAGCTCTTGGACATTAATGGCATTAGTCCATATTTGTTTATGCTCACCATTACCCGGTGGTAAACTACCATTTTGGGCAATCCAACTATTTTCAATCTCCGATAGAATTTTTCGGTCAGGACGTTCAATAGTGTGGACTTTTAACCAATAACATTTATGGGGTTGACGAACTAAATGTTGCTTACAACTGAGATAAACATCACGAGAATAACCAATGAATTGCAAAATTTTTTCCTGATTAAAAATTGCGTAAACCCCTATCTTACCTTCAAGTTGTATAGGTAATTCACCACCATGGTCAATATAATCAATAAACTCTAAATTTTCTAGGTTGGAATTCATATTACTCTAGGGATGGAAAAACAAAAGGGGAAATGATTCCCCCAAATGGTTAAACATCAATGATTACAGATCTACATCTATATCAAAATCATCTTCATCCTCGTCTTCATAATCATCCTCGTCTTCATCTTCATCTACACCCGTAATTACTTCATCAGTAATTAGATCCTCATCTTCATCCTCTAAAGCCGTACTATGGTTACTACCATAGGTATTATCATGATCGTAGCTATCATCATAAGTCCCATCCAGTCCAGAGTTATCTAAACTATACAGCTTAGCGGTTCGGTCATCTAAAACCATATCTAATGGATCATCCACCTCATCTAATACACTCGTAGCCACATCTGTACCATAGTCCTCAATTGCTCCTACCTCTTCATAAGTATTATAACCAGTACCAGCGGGAATCAATCTTCCTATGATAACGTTCTCTTTTAGTCCTCTTAACCAGTCAGATTTACCCTCAATTGCTGCTTCTGTCAACACCCTTGTAGTTTCTTGGAAGGAGGCTGCAGAAATAAAACTATCTGTATTCAATGATGCTTTAGTTATACCCAATAATACCGGTGTGTACTGGGATCTAGCGCCCCCGGTAATTGACATGGCCTCATTTACCTGCTCTACCTGTTTTAATTCAACTAGTTCTCCAGGTAACATAATGGTGTCACCACCATCATCAATGCGCACTTTGTTAGTCATTTGTCGGACTATGACTTCAATGTGTTTGTCTGCGATGTCAATTCCCTGAGACTGGTATACCATTTGTACTTCATTCACTAAAAAGCTTTGCACTTTTTGTAGAGCATGACTAGCACAAGCGTAAAGTCCATCCTCAGATCCTAAACTGAAGAAGATTTCTAAAATTTCATGGGGGTTAGAAGGTCCATCAGTTAATGGTTGACCAGCTTCCACCATCGCACCATCGGGAACGATTAAATTCTGTCCTGGTCCTAAAGGATAATCTATGACCACACCATCAGATTCTACAACTTTGACTGAATATGCTTCCCGACTGACTAGGTTTTCATCCCCTTCCCCATAAACTACTTTTACTTCCCCAGAACGACGGGATAAAATACATGCTTCTTTGGGTTTACGAGCTTCCAATAATTCTTCAATTCTTGGCAACCCTTGGATAATATCTCCTGTTTTTGCGCGTTCAAACACCAATAGAACTAAATTATCTCCCCTTTGTACCAATCCGCCGTCTTCTATTTGTAAGACTGCTCCTGGACTAACCCGATAGGGACGACCCATGCGAATTTTCAAGGAGTATGCTGCTTCTACAAGTTGTTCTTGTTGATTGTTGTTGGGGGGTAATTGATGACTAATATCCACCAGCTGTCCAGAAACAGGAGCTGTTACTCCTGGAGCAATTTCTGTGCCTTGTACCAATAGATCTCCCTTTTTCACAGTGGGTGGAAGATTAGTCTTAACGATAATCATATCGGTATCTCTGAGGATAAGACAGCGTCGAACCGTTTCTGCGCCCGGTCGTACCCCTCGTATGATTCCTCCCTCCTTAGACAGGATCTGAGTTCTTGCTACTACGGATCCAGGTGGAATGGTAATACCATCTTCCACCTCTAAGGTAGTATGAGTGCTACCTTGGGTGGCATCAGCTGCCATATCTCGCCTGAGTGCCAGAGACTCTAAAATCACTAACTGCAGGCGTTGAATTTCAGAGTTTTCACTATCAGGGACTAATTCAATATCTGCTGCTAAAGGAGAAGCATGGTCTTGCTCTCCCTCCTGTTCAATCTCTAATACTAGTTGGGTTCTGAGTAATTCAACTCCATCTATAGCTTTTACTCGCTCCCCATCTTTGTATGGCAACCTCTGTACTGCTCTTAATTGTATAGATCTTCCAGTTTGTTGACTAACGGAAGTAGTGGAAGGCAAATCGGGGTGGGATGAGACCTCAAACTCCACCACGGGACGACTCAAAAGAGCTGGTCCTTCGGGAGACTCCACATATTGAATGTAACGCATTTCCGTTACAGTAGTTCCTAGTAACTCCTCTCCGGGGTGAACAAAGGTATTATCTCTCCCCAGCACTGCTTCTGGATCATCTACCATCAAAAGTTCGCCGGGTTTAATGACTATTTCCCGCAGAATGTCGTTTTTCTGTGTAATTTCCACCACTCCACTGGTTTGACAGAATATATCTTTAACTACTTCTGTGCTTGCTTCCACAAATTGTCCATCTTCTACTAACAGTAGAGAAATATCCTTATTAACCTCGTGGGTTTCTTCAGGTATCCACAACAAGGTTCCTCCACTTACTACCTCATAACCGAGTTTAGCTTTGCCTTTTTTCTGGACTTCAATTCCGGCAAATTTCAACATTCCTCCCGTGGTAGTGCGATACCTATCGTCAATCAATTCAGCTACAACTTGACCATTTTGTACTTTGGTTCCGGGTGTGGCCCTGAGATTAAATGTTTGGGATTGGAAAGATCCCTCACTCTCTTTGGAGATTTCCTCCTGGTGTCTTGGGCCAGTATGAATCAAATAATTATTTTTACCTTGGGAACTATGAACTGTGACTGTTGCTTGGTCTAAAATTACGGAAGCTGTAATGATTTCAATTTCTCTGGTGGGACGACCAGGAATGGGTTCAGGTAGGCGGACCACTCCTCCGTGTACGGTATTGAGTCTAGTCTCCCCCAACACCCCATTGGCAGTAATTTTATCTCCATTTTTGACCACCAATTCTGCACCGGGGAGTAAATTATAAACTTCTCCCGACAAAATCCAAATCAAACCACCTCTTGTTGCTGTTGTGGTGGTGTTTCCCTGACGGTCAGTTTTTTGTTCCGCTAAAACATCAGAAAACACTACTTCACCCGCTAAGTCAGAAGCTACATCTTTTACTGCTTTTTCTGTATTAGCTTTAGTTGTTTTACCCCCTAGAGCTACTTCGGCCAGCAATTCGGACACCTCTACCTTTTGACCCGGGACAATATACAGTGTGGAACCCTGGGTCACAGAAATTTCTTGATGCTCCTGGGTGGTACTTTCTAGGATCAAATTGCCGTTGGTTTCAGCATATAAAGCATCTTCTCCATGACGAGTCCGATAGGGGCGGGTCTTTAAGCTGCGGGAAAATTTGATTGTTCCTGGGATTTTGGCTCTCACCTGTTGGGCAACTTCTCCTGTAAATACCCCACCAGTGTGGAAGGTCCGCATGGTTAATTGAGTTCCGGGTTCCCCAATACTTTGAGCTGCAATAATTCCCACTGCTTCGCCCAAATCCACCATTTTCGCGTAGGCTAGGCTCCACCCGTAACAATGTTGACATACGGAACGGGCAGCTTCACAGGTTAATGGTGATCTTACTAATACTTCTTTTACTCCCGCTTTGTGAATTTCCGCTGCTAGTTCATCAGAAATTGGTGTATTTCGGGCTGCCAGAATCTCCCCAGTTGTAGGATTAATAACATCTTTAGCTACAACCCTCCCTACTAGTCTTGTCCCTAAGGGAATTAATACTTTTGCCCCTTCTGTCATGTCCCGTACGGGTACACCTCTTAGGGTTCCACAGTCTACCTCCCTAATAATCACGTCTTGGGAAACATCCACTAACCGTCGGGTTAAATAACCTGAGTCAGCGGTTCGTAGTGCTGTGTCTACTAATCCCTTTCTCGCACCATAACTGGAGATAATGTACTCGGTAACTGTTAGTCCTTCCCGAAAATTGGTCTTAATTGGCAAGTCAATAATTTCTCCCTGGGGATCTGCCATTAGTCCGCGCATTCCCACTAGTTGTCGCACTTGGGATATGTTTCCTCTGGCTCCGGAAAAGGCCATCATATAAACTGAATTAAGAGGATTTGTAGTTTTAAAGTGATTAACTACTTCGTCTTTGAGATTTTCAGAGGTACTATTCCATGTATCAATTACTTTTTGGAAACGCTCTACCTCCGTAATTTCACCACGCTTAAATTTCGCCTCTGTACTCAAGATTTCCGCCTCAGCTGCCTGTAAAAGGGACTTCTTAGAGGGAGGAACCATTAAATCGTCTACACTAATGGACACACCGGCTTTGGTCGCAAACCGGAATCCTAGGTCTTTTAGTTTATCGGCCATCACAGCTGTCCGGGCGGTACCATAGTGAGTAAATGCCCAGGAAATTAAGTTTCTTAATTGACCTTTGTTGACAACAAGGTTACGGAAAATCATTTTTTCTGTCATGGTGGGTTAAGAAATGGAGAATAGGACAAACTGGATGGATAATTAGCTGGCTAAAGCATCTTGAATTGCTTTGTTATAAATCACTCTGCCAGGAGTTGTATAAACATATTGGGAAATTAAATTCCCTTGGGCATCTTCTCGTACTCGACGAAATTTATACAAGAGAGTACGGCTACCATCTTCGTTTTCTGTAACTTCCAAGGGTTCGTTATCCGGTTGTCCTGTTTGCACATCGCCATCGAATCGAACATAAATATAGGCATGTAGTTCCACTTGATCTTGTTGATATGCCATGATTACATCATCTAGGGAGGCAAAGTATTTGCCTGCTCCCTTGGTAGCATTGGGGTTTTCAGCAGTGAGGTAATAGGCTCCCAAAACCATGTCTTGGCTGGGTGTGACGATGGGTCTACCCGTAGCAGGTGAAAGAATGTTGTTGGATGCTAACATTAACAGTCTTGCTTCCGCTTGGCTTTCTAAGGATAAGGGAACGTGAACAGCCATCTGATCTCCATCAAAGTCAGCATTGAATGCCGGACAAACAAGAGGATGTAACTGTATTGCTCTTCCTTCTACTAATATGGGTTCAAAGGCCTGAATTCCCAGTCTATGCAGCGTAGGGGCACGGTTTAGCATAACCGGATGTCCTTCTATGACTTCTTCCAAAACATCCCAAACAGTAGGGTCGTTACGAGAAATGAGTTTTTTGGCTGCTTTAATATTGTTAACTATTCCCGATCGAATTAAACGATTAATCACAAATGGCTGAAACAATTCTATGGCCATTTCCCTGGGGAGTCCACACTGGTGAATTTGCAATTTGGGACCAACTACAATAACCGAACGTCCTGAGTAGTCTACTCTTTTACCCAGGAGGTTTTGCCGAAATCGCCCCTGTTTACCTTCTATGATATCTGATAGGGATTTTAATGGACGGTTATTGGCTCCTACTACGGTGCGTCCTCTCCGACCATTGTCAATTAAAGCATCTACCGCTTCCTGTAACATGCGTTTTTCATTGCGGACAATGATTTCCGGGGCCAGGATTTCCTGTAGTCTAGCTAAACGATTATTGCGATTGATCACCCGACGGTAGAGGTCGTTTAAATCGCTGGTAGCAAATCTACCACCGTCTAGTTGTACCATGGGACGGAGATCGGGTGGAATGACTGGAATGGCTGACATCACCATCCATTCCGGTTGGGAACCAGTGGCAATGAAATTGTCAATTACCCGCAGACGTTTAATCAATTTAGCCCGTTTTTGTCCCTTTGCTGCTTCAATTTCCCCCCGCAGTTTTTCTGCTTCTTCTTCTAAATTAATACCTGATAATAAACGTAGTAAAGCTTCTGCACCAATTCCTACTTCTACCCCTACTAATTGAGAATCTTCACTATAAATCCTATCCTCAATTTCTAACCATTGGTCTTCTGTTAACAGTTGTTTATAAACGAGTGTGTCAGCATTACCAGGATCTAAAACTACATAGGAGTTAAAGTAGACGATTTGCTCAACATCTCGTAGGGGCATGTCTAGTAGTATGGCAATATAACTAGGAATGCCTTTGAGATACCAAACATGGGCTACAGGTGCTGCTAACTTAATGAAGCCCATTCTATGGCGGCGAACTCGTGATTCTGTTACCTCCACTCCACAGCGCTCACAGACAATACCTCTATGACGAACCCGTTTATATTTACCACAGTGACATTCCCAATCCTTAGCAGGGCCAAAGATCCGCTCACAAAATAAACCATCCATTTCTGGCTTGAGGGTGCGGTAGTTAATGGTTTCAGGTTTTGTCACCTCGCCAACCACCTGACCATTAGGTAAGGTACGTTCCCCCCAAGCGCGGATACGTTCTGGTGAAGCAATGCCAATTTTAACGTAATCAAATTGATTAGATTGAACGGAGCGCATAGTTAAGTAAATTTAGTTCTAGATTGTTCTAACGTTTGTGATTTATGAGATTTATATTTGCCAGGTCAAGTTAGTCCCCTTTCCCCATCTGTTAACTAGTGTAATTACTGATTAATTACTCGTCCTCATCCAGGGAATCACGGGAAAAGGATTCGTATGTTGGACGGGGAGGAGTGCGACGAGATACTTGATCGGCCATCAAGTCCACTTCTACATCTAGGGAACTACCATCAGTTTGGGTTTCTACTTTATGTACCGCAATATCCAATCCTAAAGATTGTAATTCTCTCATTAACACTTTGAAGGACTCAGGAGTGCCAGGACGAGGAATAGCTTTTCCTTTAACAATGGCATTCAATGCTTCATTACGTCCCTGCATATCATCTGATTTCACAGTTAGCAGTTCCTGTAATGTGTAAGCAGCACCAAATGCCTCTAGTGCCCACACTTCCATCTCTCCAAATCTTTGACCTCCTTGTTGTGCTTTACCACCCAAGGGTTGCTGGGTGACTAAGGAATAAGGACCTGTGGAGCGAGCGTGAATTTTATCATCAACTAAATGGACAAGTTTGAGCATATAGGCTATCCCCACTGTGACTGCACGATCAAAGGGTTCGCCCGTGCGTCCATCATAAACCATGATTTTGCCGGGGTTTTCGGGATTATATACCCAATCCTTACTGGTTTCTTCCCTAGCTTCCCATAATTTGCCGTGAACTATACGTCGGGAAGATTCTTCCCCGTACATTTCATCAAAGGGGGTAATTTTAAAGCGTACTCCCAGGTTGTGACCCGCCCAACCCAATAAGCATTCAAACACCTGTCCTACGTTCATTCGACTAGGTACACCTAGGGGGTTAAGGACTATATCTACTGGGGTGCCATCAGGAAGGTATGGCATGTCTTCTAGGGGCAAAATTCGGGAAATGATGCCTTTATTTCCATGTCTCCCAGCCATTTTGTCACCAACCTGGATTTTACGTTTCTGGGCTACATACACCCGCACTACCATATTGGCTCCCGGTGGAAGTTCATCTCCCTGCTCTCTAGTGAATAGTCGCACATCCACTATTCTTCCTTTTTCCCCATTGGGAACCCGCAGGGAGTTATCCCTCACGTCGCGAGCTTTCTCTCCGAAAATCGCCCTGAGTAGTTTTTCTTCTGGTGGTTGGTCTGATTCTCCTTTAGGGGTCACTTTCCCCACTAGAATGTCTCCTGATTCTACCCACGCCCCTACTCTGATTATCCCCTGTTCGTCTAATTGTCTAAGGGCGTCTTCCCCAACGTTGGGTATTTCTCTGGTAATCTCTTCAGGACCTAGTTTGGTTTGTCTTGCTTCTATTTCAAATTTTTCAATGTGTATTGAGGTGTAAACGTCTTCTTGAACCAGTCTTTCAGAAATTAAAATTGCGTCTTCGTAGTTATACCCTTCCCAAGGCATATAGGCAACAATAACATTTTGCCCTAATGCTAATTCTCCCCCTTCTGTGGATGAACCATCTGCTAATACCTGACCTGCTATGACTTTTTCCCCAATCCGCACTAGGGGTTTTTGATTGAGACAGGTGTCCTGGTTAGAACGTTGATATTTGGAGAGAACGTATTTAATTTCTTGGGGTTTATGGGGAATACTTTCGCTTTCACGGTTGGTAAGAGCGGCCTTTTCTTTGACCCGAACACGAATCTCGGTCGCATCTACATATACCACATCTCCATCAGTACGAGAAACAATTACCATACCTGAGTCTCTGGCACCTTGGGCCTCCAGTCCAGTTCCCACTAGGGGACGCTCGGGTTTCAATAAGGGTACTGCTTGCCTTTGCATGTTAGAACCCATTAAGGCTCGGTTGGCATCATCATGCTCCAAAAAGGGAATCATGCTGGTGGCTACTGAGACGATTTGTACTGGTGACACAGCTACGTAGTCTACCTGTTCGGGAGTAGTGGTGGAAAATTCCTGGCGATAACGAACGGGTACTTGGATTCCTAGTATTTGTCCGTTGTCATCCACCGGAATGTCACCAGGTGCAACTCGCAGGTCGTCTTCCTCATCTGCTGTCATGTAAACAGCAGGTTTTTCGTAGCAAACTCTTCCGTTTTCTACGGGTCTGAAAGGTGTTTCTAAAAATCCATACTGGTTAACACGAGCATGGGTAGCTAGGGAACCAATTAACCCCGCATTTGGACCTTCTGGCGTTTCAATAGGACAAATGCGTCCGTAGTGGCTGGGATGAATGTCTCGCACGGCAAAACCAGCTCTCTCTCTGGTTAGTCCACCAGGACCTAAAGCACTCAAGCGTCGTTTATGGGTTAGTTCCGCTAAGGGGTTGGTTTGATCCATGAATTGACTTAGCTGGCTAGAACCAAAAAACTCTTTTATGGCTGCTACTAGGGGTTTGGGGTTGACTAGTGATGCTGGTGTTAAAACTTCGGCATCGGAGACGGTCATTCTTTCTCTAATGATCCTCTCTAAACGATTCAAACCAACTCTTACTTGGTTCTGAAGCAGCTCACCAACGCTTCTAACTCGGCGATTTCCTAAATGGTCAATGTCATCAATGCTACCAATGTCATATTCTAGGTTGATGAGATAGTCCACAGCAGATAGGATATCCCCTGGGGTGAGAACCCTAGTGGTGTCAGGAACGGAAAGGCGCAGTTTCTTGTTGAGTTTATATCTACCTACCCTACCTAGGTCGTAACGTTTGGGATCGAAAAAGCGTGATTCTAATAGCTGTTGTCCCCCCATTACCGTGGGTGGTTCCCCAGGTCTCAGCTTCCTGTATAGCTCCAGAAGGGCCTCCTCTTCGGAGAATTGTCCCTCTTTTTCAATGGTTTTTTGAAAGTATTCTGGATGCCTTAAAGCATCCAAAATTTCGTTATCTAATAGTCCTAATGCTTTAAGTAGTACCTGAATTGACAATTTGCGGGTTTTATCTATTCTTACCCACACTAAATCATTACGGTCTGTCTCAAATTTTAGCCATGCCCCCCGGTTGGGAATTAGACTGGCAGAATATGTTCTTCTCCCGTTTTTATCAATCTCTGATTTGTAATATACTCCGGGCGATCGCACAATTTGATTGACTATTACTCGCTCGGCTCCGTTAATAATAAAGGTTCCTCTATCCGTCATTAACGGTAGATCACCTATAAATACTTCCTGTTCTTTAATATCACCTGTTTCTTTATTAAGCAATCTCGTGGGCACATACATTTGTACACCGTATGTGCTATCTCTTCTTTTTGACTCTTCTACGCTATATTTTGGTTCTTTTAGCTTATAGTTATGTCCTAAAAAATGGAGTTCTAATTTCCCCGTATAGTCCGTAATAGGACTAAATGAGTTCAGCTCTTCTATTAAACCCTCTTCTAAAAACCAGCGAAAGCTAGAACGCTGAATTTCAATTAGATCTGGTAATAGAAAGGATGGTTCCATATAGTTTTCGTTGTTCATGCCTCTACCTTTATCAACCTGGTTAAACTTGTTCTGAGAACGCCGCTTTTAGCCCAATAAAAAAATAAAATTAGATAAACTTGGAAACCTTGCTCCTGCTAACTGTTGACGAGTGGTGGGTAATCTACTCATTACGTACATTTTGCTCATTAATTCTCTGTTCATACTATTTATCCAGACCTCATCTACACTCGTTCTTAAGACACCAAAAATCAAGGATCCGCCAGGTTATTCTCGGTATCAGGATGGATTTGGCTGAATTTTTGTTTCCTCCAGTCTAATCCCAAACAGTCTACAAGCATTGGCAGTTGTTTGGTCAGCTATGGATTCTACGGTTTCTCCTCGGATTTCTGCTAACTGCGCTGCTACATAGCCTACATAGGCTGGCTCGTTACGCTTCTCTCCTCTCTTGGGCGTGGGTGACAAAAATGGACAGTCAGTTTCAATCAAAATTCTATCTTTACCTACCATCGCTGCTGAGGATTGTATAGCTTTCGCATTCTTAAAGGTAACTGTACCACTAAAGCTAATGTAAAAACCCAGATCTAAAAACCATTGGGTTTCCTCCGGTGTTCCTCCCCAACAATGCATCACACCCCGCACCCTGTCTCCTTCCCTTTCTCGCCATTTTTCTAGCACCTCTCTCGCTTCTACAGCAGCTTCCCGACAATGGACTATTACCGGTAAATCTAATTCCGTGGCGATCGCCAGTTGGGCTTCAAATACCTTATGTTGTTGCTCACGGTTGCTGGCTTTATAAAAATCTAGTCCCATTTCCCCAATTGCTATAACAGGAGCATTTGACTGGTTAGATAGGTGGACTAAATTTCTTATTTCAGCTCCTGTGTGTTCTTCCCATCTATCAGCATCCAAAGGATGTAACCCAATGGCAAAGCTCACCTCCGGGAACTGTTTAGCTATAGACCAAATGCTGGCAAATTCCCCTGGATGAACACAGGAATGCACTAGGTGCGCTACCCCTGCTTCTTGCCAACGGTGTCTCACTGCCTCTAAATCTGGCTTAAAAGTTTCAAAGTTCAGATGTACGTGGCTATCTATTAATTGCATTTTTCAGTTACCAGTGACAACAACTCCTGATTTGCCATAATTTGCTAATCCATAATCCATAACCAGGTTCAAGTAGTCACTAAACCAAAATCAACCGGTTTTTTTGATTTAACGACTTATCTTAGCTTTATTCCCATTACGAATTACGAATTACAAATTAGTGACTATTCTGACTCCTAAACTGGTTGGGTCAATGGTTTGAGCTTCCGTGCTAATCTAGATTTTTTTCTAGCCCCACTGTTTGGATGCAACACTCCCCTTTTAACAGCTTTGTCAATTTTGCTGTAGGCTTGTGACATCCTCTCATCCACCAACTGTTTAGACTCGCTCGTAGGGTTGGAAGCATAGGCCTCCACTGCAGCAAAGTACTTCTTCATCAGCGTCTTTACTGCTGATTTGTATGCTTTGTTGTGCAGTTGGTTACGCTCCGCGATTTGGGCGCGTTTAAGTGCTGATTTTGTGTTTGCCACGGTCAGTTCCCAAAAAAACTATCAATTAATATGTACACACACTACTAGAAATACTAGGATAGCACGAAATTTGCAAGTGCTGCAATTCCACAGAAAAATTTTAGGAAAAATTTTACAATTTTTAACAAAATTTTTGTAAAGTCCGGTCAAGAGTTGGTAAAGATGGAGAAAGTTCGGCAAAAAAAATAGGTTATAATAGGGTCTAGAAATAAAAAACTCATGATTAATACCGCTAATACTGCCAAGCTACTCCCCAAACTACTCCAGTATATCACGGACTGGTTAGGGAGTATAAGATCACCAAACTGTTTTTAAAGCTTTTACAGCGATAAATGATAGGTCAAAATACTGGTGGGATTAAAAAAAAGCAGGTTAAGCTAGAGAAGAAAATTAGTGGTAGCTGTTTATCCGAAAGAATAAAAAGCCAAACTAATGATCACAAGGGAAAAAACTCTAATTTTGGCACTGTCCTTACTACTCCATGCTGCGAATTATCACTCAGCAGGCACACGTTGTATCCGAACTACAACGCATCTGCGAACGTACCCAGGACGAACAGGTGTTTAACAAAGAAGCAACAGTACGAGAAGTTTTGTTGTCTGTAAAAAACCAAGGCGACAAAGCCGTACTCCACTACACAGCCGAGTTTGATCACCAAACCTTGGAACCGGGGGAATTGAGGGTAAAAGGTTCTGAGATGGACGTGGCTTACCAACAAATATCGAAGGATTTGTTGGCATCAATTAGGCTGGCCTGTGAACGAATAGAAGCTTTTCATCGTCAGAGAGTACCAAAAACCTGGGTGCACTTTGGGGAAGATGAAGTGGTTCTAGGTAAACGCTATACACCCGTAGATAGGGCGGGTCTATATATTCCCGGTGGTCGGGCCTGCTATCCTAGTACAGTATTAATGAATGCCATACCGGCTAAAGTAGCAGGTGTACCTCGGATAGTCATGGTCACGCCACCAGGTCCTGATAAAGTAATTAATCCGGCGGTATTGGTAGCTGCTCAAGAAGCTGGAATAGGCGAGATTTATCGCATTGGGGGATCCCAGGCGATCGCAGCTCTAGCATACGGTACAGAAACCATTCCCAAGGTAGATGTAATTACAGGTCCTGGTAATATTTATGTCACCTTAGCCAAAAAACTAGTATATGGGACTGTGGGTATTGACTCCTTAGCTGGGCCGAGTGAGGTGTTAATTATTGCCGATGAAACTGCTAATCCCAAACATCTGGCGGCAGATATGTTAGCTCAAGCGGAACATGATCCTATGGCAGCGGCAATTTTATTGACTACGGACACTGGTTTAGCCAAAAAGGTTCAGTTAGAGGTAGATAGACAATTAGTAGATCATCCCAGAAGGATAGACACAGAAAAGGCGATCGCCCATTATGGACTGGTCGTAATTGTGGAATCTTTGGAAGCAGCGGCGGAATTTTCTAATATATTTGCCCCGGAACATTTGGAATTGGAGGTAAAAGACCCTTGGTCACTAATTCAGCATATCCGTCATGCGGGGGCGATTTTTTTGGGCGATTCTACACCAGAGGCGGTAGGTGACTATTTAGCCGGTCCCAATCATACCCTACCTACATCCGGTGCTGCTCGTTATGCCTCCGCTTTAGGTGTAGAAACCTTCCTCAAACACTCAAGTATTATACAATACTCCCGAGGTGCACTTGACAAAGTAGCCAGTGCCATTACCACCTTGGCTAGGGCGGAGGGTTTACCTTCTCATGCGGATTCAGTACGTATAAGATTTGATGCTGATAGCTAGAAGCATAAATAGACTTTCTCATTCCTGACCATATTCCCCCAGATTACAACTGCGGGGGAATTCCTTCATCAGGATTAATTAGAAATGAGGTGGAACAGAGTAAACTAAAAAAACTAGGGTGATTTTGAGTTAAGGAAGTAAAAGCGGTGTTAAATACTATTTTAGTGGCTTTAGATGATTCCGAAATTGCGGAAAGAGTGATAGAGACATTAGGGAGTCTTATGCTTTCCCAGAATGCGCAGGTGATTCTTTGTCACGTATTTCCATCATCGGATGCCACGGAATTGCCAGCTGATCGTCCTCATCCAGACTCACCCAAATTGTCTTATTTTCAGGTAGAAAAGCAATTGCAAACCTACCAAGAAAAATTGGCGGTAAAAAGCCAACTAGAACTAGTATCAGGGGATCCTGCGGATGAAATAATCAGACTAGCAAATATTTATAAAGCCGATCTAGTGGTGATTGGGAACCGTGGATTGACAGGCATGAAAAAAATCGTTTTGCGCTCCGTCAGTACACAAGTAATGGAAGAAGCGCATTGTTCCGTATTGGTAGTTAAGTTACACAGGTAACTAGGGAAGGGTCAAAAAATGACGTAGTCTCAACAAACTGAGAGTTTGACCCAAATTCAAGGGTAAGAGTGACACACCCTCTAGTCGGGACTGTAGCCAACCTTCTCCCCAATACCACTCATGAAAACCATCAATAGCGCCACTAAGAAGTAGGCGCAAACAATTAACCTTCAAAACATCCACATGATGATATGTAGTTACGTATCCTATAGAAGTAGTGAAATCAAAACCGGGGGTCAATTTTTCTGGCATGGATGGGGGAAGGCCTGCAAATGGTAGCCATTCACGTAATTGTGAAGGAAACACAAGACTATCATGAATAGCTTGGGAGGATGCTTCTATTTCTATGCGCAATTGGCTTTGTTGAAAAGTTCCTAACATAATAGTTGTTATTTTATAGTTTTAGTAAAAACGGTATGGACCTAAAAATGAGCATTTGGGAATCTTGTGGGTGGCTAGGATTATACCAGAATCGACAGCTTGTAGCCCAATTTTTAGAGGAGAGTCAGCACTAACTATATAATGATTATAGGAGAGAATTTTCTCCGGTGTTTAAAGCCAAGTGGTCACACTGAGCAGTTTTTTGTGAATAGTAAAGGTGTTTATGGCGGACAAACTAATGCGGGCCACAGCAGCAAATGGTGGCATTCGAGCGGTGGGTGTAATCACCACAAAGTTAGCCGAAGAGGCAAGAGTGCGCCATAAACTTTCCTATGTAGCCACAGCAGCTCTGGGAAGAACTATGTCAGCAGGTTTGTTAATGGCTTCAGGGATGAAACGCTCTGGTGCGAGAATTAACCTGCGGGTGAAGGGAGATGGACCATTAGGGGGTATATTAGTAGATGCTGGACTAGATGGTACAGTCAGGGGTTATGTGGGCAACCCATCCATAGAACTACCACCCAACAGCAAGGGTAAACTGGACGTGGGAGGTGCTGTAGGAAAAGGGTATTTGTATGTAGTTAAAGATATTGGTTATGGCTATCCCTATTCTAGTACGGTAGAACTGGTGTCCGGAGAAATTGGGGATGATGTCACCCATTACCTAGTTAACTCTGAGCAAACCCCTTCCGCTTTAGTATTAGGTGTGTTTGTTGGTTCGGGTGGTGTAACTGCAGCTGGAGGAATTTTAATTCAAGTTCTGCCAAAAGTTGCCAGAGACGAAGCTCTCGTGGAAACACTGGAATCGAGAGTGTCCACATTATCTGGATTTACACCATTATTACAAGCAGGTAAAAGCTTAACCGACATTTTTGAGGATTTATTGGGGGATATGGAACTGACAATTTTTCCTGAAACTCAACTTCTACACTTTCATTGTGGTTGTTCCTTTGAGCGCGTGCTAGGAGCGTTAAAAATGTTGGGAGAGTCCGAATTACAAGATATGATTCTCAAGGACAACGGAGCTGAAGCTACCTGCGATTTTTGTGGTAGTGTTTATCAAGCAAGCAGTGATAATCTGGCCCAACTAATTGTGGATTTACAAAATGTTAAAGGTTAAATTATTCTAATATGGTAAAATAATACTAAAATTAAGCATATTCCCTGAGGTATATATTTTTGGATAGGTTTTACAGATCGGAGTGGGTGTCAGTCTATAGAGTGGACCGCACCTGCACTACCTTCTGGAGTTGATAGGATAAATTTGTCAGAATGGACTGTTAATCAATTTAGTGTGGTGTGAGAGATGACAGATCAGGATATTTCAGGAGGTTTTTCTCCGGTTGAGACCACAAAACCAGAGCAAAATCCAAGATTGTCCCCAGATTCAGAAGTCCAGGTCAATCAATCATCCGGTGGGAACGCTATTCAGGATAGCGATCGCAGTTTTGGCTCATTAATGCAGCAACAAAATAACAATGGCTTACACGAAAAAGGTAAAGAAAACAATTGGTATAGACCTGTTGACTTTGTTTTATCCGGTAAGATATGGGAATTAGCAATGTGGAAGAAAAGCTGGATATGGTGGTTTTTCGTCCTAGCGTTTATTCCCAGCAGCATGGGTATTATATCAGTATCAATCTTACTTAAACTACCCTCCGCTCCCAACTGTCCTAGAATATTCTGGCCTTTAGCCAGTGCTTCTATGCGTGTCCACTGTGCTACCCTGGCTGCTTCCAAGCAGACGGTTAGTGACTTATTACAAGCTATAGCCCTAGTGAAGGATTTACCACAAGATCATCCTTTGCGAGGACAAATTAATGATCTATTGCAGGAGTGGTCGCGGGACATTATAAATTTGGCGGAGAAGAGCTTCCAAGTAGGAAATTTGGAGGAAGCAATAGCTACTGCTAAACAAATTCCAGAAAATTTGGAAGATCGTCAGTTTGTGGAGGAGAAAATTCTCAAATGGCAATCTACCTGGTCAACCGCTGAGGAAATCTACCAATCCTCCATTGGAGAACTAGAAAACAGGCGTTGGCAATCAGCTTTTATGCTATCATCCAAATTACTGCGCATTAATAATAGATTCTGGTCGACCACGAAATACGACCAGTTAAATCAAATTATTGTAACTGCGCGGGAAGATGGTGACAAACTAGATAAAGCTGATTCATTAGCTGATCGTAATTCTGTTAATGATATTTTAGCAGCTATTAAGTTAGTAAAATCGGTTAAACCAGAAAGCTTCTTGTACAAGAAGGCTCAGGAATTAGTTCCTCAATTTGGGCGAAAAATTCTGAAACTAGCACAAGCTCAAATGGAGAGAAGAGATGCAGATCGGGGTTTGGAAATTGCCGGAAAAATCCCTCCTATTCCCTCCTTACAGTCGGAAATTGATGATTTTATAGATTTGGGAGAGGCCCAACGAAATGCCTGGTTAGGAACCATTTTAGGCTTGGAGAATGCCATTTCTCAAGCCCAACAACTAGATCCTTCCCGGGGGATATATGGTCGAGCTCAAGAACTTATTTCTCTTTGGCAATTAGAAATTGAGGATATAACTAAGTTAGAACAAGCTCGGGATCTAGCTAGTGGGGGTACCATTGAGGATTTAAGATCTGCCATATCTCAAGCCCAACAAGTTCCATCTCAAAACCCTCGCGCCCAAGAAGCTCAAACCCAAATTAATCGTTGGAATGACCAAATAGAAACCATTCAAGACAAACCTTATTTAGACCGAGCAGAACAAATTGCTAATGCCGGAGATATTAACTCTTTACAAAATGCGATCGCCGAAGCCAGTCAGATTTCTTCAGGTCGAGCCCTATACTCAAAAGCACGAAGGAGAATCCGCTCCTGGAATGCCAGCATTCAGCGTATTGAAGACCAACCCTATTTAGATAGGGCTATAGTGTTAGCCGAAAGTGGGGACTTGAATAGTGCTGTACAGGAGGCGAGAAAAATTGCCATATCCGGGAGAGCATTAGCAGGAGAAGCACAGGCAGTAATTGATACATGGCAAGAGCAAATACGTGCCAGAGAAAATTGGAGAAAAGCGCGAGAACTGGCTAGTATAGGCACAGCGGACGCCCTGTCCCAGGCCATACGGTTAGCCAATCGGGTTTCTCGGCGTAATGTTTTACGCATGGATATCAACGTTGCCATTGATCGGTGGGGTGAGCAAATATTAGAGATTGCTCGTTCCCAAAGTCAAGTTGACCTGGTCAGGAGTATTGAAACTGCCAGATTAGTCCCTCGTAGTAGTTCTGCTTATGCGGATGCCCAACTACAAATTAGAACTTGGAAAGAACAACTGGTTCCAGAAGTAGTGCCCACAACCCCACTGCTATCACCGGGACAACCTTCTTTGTAGGTCATCAATTTGTCTAACTACTGTGAGAGCTGAGTAACTCACCCCAGCAGTACCTTCCCCTGGATGGGTAGAATCACCAACTAACCACAAGTTCCTAACGGGTGTACGATTGGCAAAACCAAAAGGGCCAAAAGTAGAAATTCTTTGACCAATACCACCCACGATTCCTTTGTGTCTAGCTGTGTAGTCAGCAAAGGTTTTAGGTGTAGCAGCTTCGACGAGAATAATTGTTTCTGGGTTCAAATCAAAATATTCAGCGAGTCGAGAAATAGCCTCTTGAGTAAATTTTGCCTTTAATTGTGGATAATTGTCACTATTCCACCAGGGAGCGAAATCCACAAAGGATGAAGCTATAATTGTTGCTTTTCCCGCAGGTGCCCGACCATCCCCCTCATGACTGACAGAAACAAATAAGGAGTTGTTTTCTCCTACTGGTCCATTAATATCATACATAAATTGTAAGTGGGGTGGACAATTTTGGGGGATAGCACTTTGTTCCACCCCCAAATATACCACAAATGCACCGGAAGCAGGGGGGAGTTTTTCAATTCTTGTCTTGTATCCAGAGGGGACTTTTTCTCCCAGTAGTTCCATGAGATTCTGCACTGTGACATTAGCAATCACGTGATCTGCTGTCTCTGTAAATACTTGTCCAGTCCTTTGATTGCGGATTGTTACACCTTGAGCTTTGCCATCCTCCACATTAATCCCTTCTACCGTATGACGCATTAGTAATTGACCGCCATTTTTTTCTAAAGATTTCACCAGGCGATCGCTCAGCACTTGCATACTACCTTGTAAATGATATAGTCCTTGAGGAAGTTGGGATATACTTAAAGCGGTAGCAGCGTAAAGGAGAGCTGTTTCTTGGGCGCTAACCTGGGAATATAATTTAAGTTGTAAGTCTAAGAACGTTCTCAGTCTTATATCATGGTCTAAACCATATAATCTGAGAGCATCACCCACATTCATAAAAGTAAACGGAGCAGTAATAAAGGTGCTGGGAGTCACAGCTTTAATCAACTGTAAGAGATCCCACAAATTACCCGGTGGTAAAATAGGGTCTCTTCCCTGAAATTCCCAGCTAGCACGGAATAAAGTAGCTAATAATTGCCAAAAGGGTTCACTTCCAGGGAATTGCTGTTGACGTTCCTGTTGCCATTTTTGCGGATCGCGCCACACATTGATTGGAGTTGTTTCTCCTGGAAGAAAAACCGCACAAGCGGGATCGCAGGGTGTAGCTGGGGGTAGATCTATATCTAGTTCCTGAAAAATCCGGTAATGAATTCCTCCGGGTTCCAGACCTGCAACCTGAGTTGCACCCACATCAAAAATAAATCCCTGACGTTTAAAAGTTGAAGCACAACCACCAGGAACCAAAGCTTGATCCACAATTAAAACCTGATAACCTCTACGTGCTAATAGAGCTGCTGCGGTAAGGCCACCTATTCCCCCACCAACAACAATAACACGAGACTGCTTGATGTTTAGAGATGAACTGGACATTTAATTTACAATTCTTAATACTATCACTCATAATTGTATAGCCTTACCCACTTCCAGGGCACCGTTTATCCCGGGAGCAATAGCCATCAACAAATAGGCTATAAAATTAAATTGGAAGACATAGAAATTTATAGAAATGAGAAAGTAATTGTATGTAAAATAACTATTTGAGATCCAGTATTGCTGGATTAATAACAATAGGCAATAACAACGATGAGTGCAAATTTACAACTTCAGGAATTGGCAATCTCTATTAATGCCAAGGACTTGAATCCCGCAGTAGTTAATCCTGACTTTTTAAAATACACTGGTATCATTCCTAGCGAATGGGAGTTAGCCAAACAACCGGTTTACAACAATGGAGTGTTACAAATTTTGTTTAATACAGGATTGGGCATTTTTGTCCATCCCAATGGTGTGACTATGGTTGAAAACCTATCGCAAAAACCTCAAGAGGAAATTGAAGTATCAAATATTACTCATAAACTAGTAGAAAAACTCTCTCAAGTAGAGTATAAACAGGTTGGTATCAATCCGAGGGGATTTGTTCTTTTCAATTCTGAAGCAGATGCCTATAAATACATCCATAGCAGGCTATTGGCACCAGGTCCATGGCAAGAATTTGGAGGGAAGAGAGTGGGAGCAAGTCTACAGTTAAGTTATCCTTTAGAAAGGGGAGTTTTGAACTTGAGTATTAACCAAGCAACAGTTCAATTTCCTGATAAAGTGGTAGGGGCAATCTTATTTTCTGGTAACTTTAACTATCCCCTCTTGGGAAATAGTCCCTCACAGAAAATACAGGACTTGCAACAAATAGTAGCAAATTGGCACGACTCATTCAATATATTTGAGCAACTACTAATTGAAAAGTTCCTAAACTTTACTGATGCGACGGCTAATGTTTCCGTTTTTCCATCAGCGCTTCCGGTGTGAGCCTAATTGAGTGATAGTTTGGTAATCTTGAAGGATTACCAAACTATCTGCTATAGTAGAAGTGGGCTTTTAACCTGGGGGAAAGTCAATTCAATAAACCTAGGATATGAGTAGTTAGGATATGAGTAGTAATGCAGACCTTGCCACCACAAATGATATTAACCTTGCCAAAAACTCCACCTCTTCAAAAACCCAGGGTACATTCCCTGTGCAATGGGTTAACCATCATTGCGGAACAAATGCCAATTGAAGCAGTTAGTTTAAATGTGTGGATAAATGTTGGTTCTGCTGTAGAGTCCGATTCCATTAATGGAATGGCCCATTTTTTAGAACATATTATATTTAAGGGGACAGAAAATTTAGCTAGTGGTGAGTTTGAGCGTCGTGTTGAAGAGCGAGGCGCTATTACTAATGCAGCCACAAGTCAGGACTATACCCAATTTTATATAACCAGTGCACCTAAAGACTTTAAGGATTTAGTACCACTGCAAATAGATCTAGTTTGTAACCCGTCCATTCCCCCAGATGGTTTTGAAACAGAAAGACTAGTGGTTTTGGAAGAGATTAGGCGTTCACAGGATAGTATAGGAAGGCGAATTTCGCGCCGTCTAATGGAAACGGCCTTTGATTTTTTGCCCTATCGCCGTCCCATACTGGGTTTAGAAAGCATAATTTCTCAGTTGACACCCCAACAAATGGGAGAATTTCATCAGACCTGGTATCAAGCTTCTTCTATAACCGCTGTAGCTGTTGGTAACTTACCAGTGGACCAGCTGATAGAAATTGTAGCTGAGGGGTTTGAAGAAAAGATGGCAAGGTCTTCAGATCACCCAGCTTATCCAGAGTTTGCAGATAATCAGGAACCAGCATTTAAGGGAATTACCCGTTACGAATTTACCGATGAAGGTTTGCAAGAGGCTAGACTAATTGTTTTATGGCGAGTACCAGGATTGAGCGAACTAAAAGATACTTATGCCCTGGATGTATTAGCGGGGATATTAGGACAAGGACGTAGCTCCAGATTAGTACAGGATTTACGGGAAGAAAGGGGATTGGTTTCTACAATTTCTGTCAGTAATAGTAATTATAAACTACAGGGACTGTTCACCATTTCCGCTAAATGTAATGTGGAAGATTTAGCAGCAGTAGAAACAGGTATAGTTGAACATTTGGAGAAACTGCAAACGGAATTAGTTAAAGAGTCAGAGATTCTCCGTATACAAACAAGAGTCGCAAATAGATTTATTTTCAATAATGAAACACCAGGCGATCGCTCTGGATTGTATGGTTATTATCAATGTTTGGTGGGTGATTTAGATCCAGCATTTAATTATCCTCAACACATCCAAATGCAGAATCAGCATGACTTAATGAAAGCTGCACAAAAATATCTTTCGCCACAGGACTATAGAGCAGTTATTATTAAACCAAGATAATAAATAAGGTTAATTACTAAGGAAACAGTTGAAAAACGCGAGGTTCAAAACGGGGTGATGTGGCAAGAAATAGATCGGCAAATAAGTGAGGTAACTGGGCAAAAGTTCCAAACTACCCAAAGATCATCAGTGAGTGGTGGATGTATTAACCAGGGTTATGCCATTGGCAATGGTAAAATCACCTACTTCGTCAAAATCAATCAAGCATCCCAGGGAGAAATGTTTGCAGCAGAAATGCTGGGTTTACGACAAATGTATGAAACCAAAACTATCCGGGTTCCTCAACCATTATGTTGGGGGACTATAGATAATTGGGCGTTGCATATTTGCGGGATGAATCAACTAAACGCGGGTATTACTTCATACTTTAAATAGTGAAGTAATAATTTAATTGAATACCTAAGCATATCTACAGATTTTGAATAGCATAGCGTTTTTCTATGTAGTCGCGCTAAGTAGTGACGTAAACGTGTATTTTCACCCTCTACCCTAGTCATATATGTTTTGCTCACAATATGATCCTCTGGCTGAATAAAACTCGGATAAACCCTCCACCCATCAGTAACATAAAAAAAGCATTGCCAGAGTTTAACGATGTCCCACAAAGGTTGAAATGCTTGTGAGCTGTGGTCTCCCACAACCCAAGCCAGGATATTTTTACGGAAGTGATTTACTGCTGTCCACAACCATATTTTGTTTTTTTTTGATCCCACAAAGGTCTCCAACTCATCAAGCTCACCTACCAAGGGTGTTTCCTCAACTGGTGGAGCATCTGGAAGTATGGAACCAATTTGTTTTAGCCAGTAAATAATAGTTGTATGATGAACGCCTTTATCGCGTTCAATTGCTCTAAATCCCATACCGTTAACATAAGAGCGCAGGCAACTTTGTTTAACTTCTTCTGAATAGCCTTTAGGTGGACTATAGACATCGATAAATTGACGACCACAATCAACACAAATGTGATTTTGTTTACCTCGACGTTTGCCATTCTTTCTGATTTTGGAAGACCCGCAGTTTGGACAATGCACAGTAGATTACCTCAATTCATACCTCTATTATGCAACGCCGATAATTGTAGTTACATAGTATTAGAATGGTTGCACATGTCAGCTGGCAATAATAAAAGCTGGCAACAAATGGGGAGAAATTTAGCAGCAATGCACAAAACTACCAGTGAACAAGGTTTTGGTTGGCATATAAACAATACTATTGGTTCCACACCACAAATTAATAGTTGGATGTTAAATTGGGATGAATTTTTTTTTAAAAACCGACTGGGTTACCAATTTCAGTTAGCAAGAAGACGCGGTGGCAATTTTCCTGGAGAACAAAAATTATTAGGTGTCATTCCTAGCTTATTAGCTGACCACGAAGCAGAACCATCCCTAGTTCATGGCGATTTATGGGGAGGAAATGTGGGATTTACAATTAATGGTGAGCCAGTGATTTTTGATCCAGCCACTTATTTTGGCGATCGGGAAGTTGATATTGCCATGACGGAACTTTTTGGTGGCTTCCCTCCCAGTTTTTACCGAGGATATGAGGAAGAATTTCCCCTAACACCAGGCTATGAAAAACGAAAAATACTTTATAATTTGTATCATATTTTAAATCACTTTAATTTATTCGGGGGTGGTTATGGCAGTCAAGCTAATGGTATGATAGGGAGGATTTTAGAAAGTATTGGGTAATAGTTTTTAAAAATAAACCTAAAAATAAATTTAGATAGGAATCTGTGAAATACTACCAAATACAAAGCAATATTTTTCCAAGTAGTTACCTGAAAGACCTAGGGGGAGAAATCCAAGCCAGTCCATACTTTACTACCAATAACCTCAATAGAGACTTTATTCAGACAAAAGGATTTTCTGTGGTTTTCCAAAGACAGGGAATAAAAATTGTCCAGGAGAAGTTTCCCTTTTTTAAACCCTATTTAGAATTGGCACTACAATCAAGTTGTAATGCATTTTATCTTAATCCTTTACTACTTCAAGAAGGTTCTCGGGTTGATCCACATATAGATCGTTCATTGCGCTCCTATTGTAAAACCATTGAACCACCAAATCTGGTGACGGTTCTTTATGTGCGAGTACCGGAAAACATGGAAGGGGGGGAATTAGTATTGAAATCAAATAATCGCCACATTCAGAAGATTAAACCCCAAACCAACACCTTAGTTTGCTTTCAGGGAAATTTGACCCATTCTGTTAATCCGATGAAAACATCGGGGAATCGTTTAAGTCTGGTTTGTGAGCAGTACGATTTGACAGATAGAGAAATTGTGCATATCCCCGTTTATACCCTAGAATCAAGAGCAATTTATTAATTTAACGGATGTGGGGAGATTTTCCCCACCCCTAATCAAAGAAGGATCTACACCTAACTCTAATGCACTAACTCAATAGCGCGCTTTGTCAACGCTTCCGCAGCTAAGCCATTAAAGGACATTAACTCACCTGCACTAGCTGTGGTCTCTCCTCGCTTCCAAGCAAAAGTATCCCGTTTAATAGAACTGCGTAACATAACTGGCTCTAACATAGCACTCGCACCACCAGTCACAGCAATTAACCCATCCCCACTAAATAACTCCTCAAACTCTTCATCAGCTAAAAACTCCCCATCCGGTTGGGAACAAGTATCCCAAGCAGTGTCATCAGGACGATATAAACGACGAGGATTAATCACAGAAATTATTTTTACCCCTATACCCTCAGTTTCTAAAAATGCTGCTGCTTCAAACACTGGTACTAAGGTCATATCCCCAATCACAGCAAATACAACTTGTTTTCCCCCTGGAACCTCGTGTAATAAAATTGCTCCCTTTTCCAGTCCCTGTTTAGTTTGTTCCAGAGTGGTTCTAATGGGTAAAGGTGATTTACTAGCAGTAATTACAATACCTTTATTTTTGGTGGTCAAAGCCCAATCATAACATACCTGAATACTATTAGCATCAGGAGGGAAAACGGGGAAGACATTACCATTCCTCATCATAGCGGCAAAGTATGCTTCCACTTCTGGTCTTTGATGGGTCCAACCGTTGCGTCCTTGCTCCAATGCACCTGCTGTAAATAAGGTGATTGTAGATGGGGTTTTTCTTCTTAATTCAGCCATAGCTTGGGTTACGGTTTGCCAAATTGGCAGTCCATTTATAGCAAATGATTCATAAGAACACCATAGGGTTCTTCCACCCATCAGGGATAATCCCACTGCTAATCCTGCACAAGCATCTTCGCTCAGGGGTTCGTAAACTTGACCTCCGGGAATTTGATTATATAGTTCATCTGCTGTGGGGTGGTTGATTTTCAGAGCTTGGTTAATGTTGCCAATCCCTGATGCTTCGTTACCATCCGCATTGGTCACCAGAAAGTTTTGATCCTTACTCCCTACTATTCCTACCAATCTACCCATAGCTGTGGTGGAAACCTTTGGCTCACCACCAACTGCATATTCTTCCAATGGTAATTCCCCAATGGGTGCTAGGGGTAATTCAAATTCTGTCACTACTGTTTTTGCTGCTGGACCACCTCCAGCACGTTCAGCATTGGTACGAACTGTTTGCCATGCTTCTATGGATAAGGCTCTTTTCTGTAGAGCTTTGGCAATATGGGGTGCGTCTAAAGTATCTTTAGGATAAAGATTATGCGATTTTGCTCCTAACGCGTGTACACCTGCACCTTTAAGTTGTTTGATAATAAATACTGTTAGTGTACCATTAAGGGCTAAATTAGTCGCTTGATTAATGCCTATTAATACTTCTCTGGTAAATTCTAGTCTTCTTTCCCAGGAAAATATGGTACTATCTACGTAATCTCCGGGTTGATTCTGGTCGTCAAACTTTTTGGCATCTACGATGATTACTTCCTTAAAACCATTGCCCTTCCAATAAGCAGTCATTTCCTCGTTGGTTTTTAAGGACACCATACTATGATGCTCTTGACTATAACCGTTCCACACTAGAATGGGTAGGAAATTGGTGACTTGAGGATAGGCGGTGTGAAAATGAGCCATGGAACTCATGATGTAAGGTTCACCTAATCCCCCATCTCCCACAGTGAAGGGAAATAGTTTGTCTCGGTGTAATAAAGCTGCAGCCATGGCAAAATGTTGTCCCTGTCCCAACGGTCCCGCAGGTGCCAAAATTCCAGGAATATAACCCGATAGGTGACCTATTAGTCCGTGTTTTTCCCGAAAGCGATCGCGCAGTTGTTGTACAGTAAATATGCTCATGTCTTCTAAGGACCGATCTAAAAACATGGCACTATAAAAACCGGGAGCATGATGTCCCACTTCCGTAATAATATTTTTATGTCCCAGCATGACCAAGGCTGCATAAGCTTCGGCTTGACTGGCAAAACCACCTGGATGTCCAGAAGCTTTACTACCAGTTATTTGTAAGGTGAGATAGCGCAGGGCATCTGCTGCTAGTAAGGTTTGATAAGCTGCTGCTGTATGGTTAATGTCAGCTATGGACACGCTACCAGATTCTATGACTGGCTTTGCACCATAGGTTTGAAAGTTTGGCAATGGTTCCCCAAAGTATTGAATTCCCTCACAAAAACTGGGAACGGTGGAAGATGTCTTGGTTGTGTTTACTGTCATGCTGAGTACCTTAATAAATGCTAAGATTTTACATCTTCCTGGTTCTCAGATTTGATAGGTGTTTTCGATTGTCCAACATCAATCTACACTATGAAGTATGAACTGACTTTAACTAGCTATCTTACGCTAAAGCCGAGGCTTGTGGTTTAGCAAAGATCATTCTGCCAGCGGAGGTTTGTAGAGCACTGGTTACCACTACTCTCACTTCACCACCCACATAACCACTACCTTCTTCTACCACAACCATTGTGCCATCATCTAAATAACCAATGCCTTGACTGGGCTCTTTCCCCTCTTTGAGGATTTTGATGTCAATGTTATCCCCCGGTAAGTAGGAAGGACGAACTGCATTCACCAAATCATTCACATTCAATACTGGTACTTTTTGGACACTGGCTACTTTGGATAAATTGTAGTCGTTGGTTAATAGAGTACCATTAATTTCCTGGGCGAACTTTACTAGTTTTGTGTCTACCGTGCTTAAATCATCGTACTCTACCGAGTTGATTACTATCCTTTCTGGATAGTTTTCCCTAATACGATTGAGAATTTCTAAACCTCTTCTTCCTCGTACTCGTTTTACATCCTTGGTTGCATCTGCTACTTGCTGTAGCTCCTGCAAAATAAACTGGGGTACGATAATTAGTCCTTCTAAAAATCCCGTTTCCAGCAGTAATTCAATCCGACCATCTATAATACAGCTGGTGTCTAAAACCTTGGTATTAGCTGGTTTGAGAGTTCCTTCTACTACCAGGGTCTCCACCGTATTAGGATTAATTAATCGTAACAAACCTCTACCATGGGTATCAGCTAAATTCATTCCCGTTACGGATAGGATTACACTGCCAACCACTGCTACTAAAGGTTTAATAAAGCTAAAATCTACAGGAATGGGGAGTAGAAATAGGGGAGCTAACATTAAATTGGCCAGTAATAGCCCAATAACTAAACCGATAGCACGAGTTAAAATGACTTCTATGGGCATTTCCCGCACTTGTGTTTCTAATCGCCTATAGCTGGTCTGAAAACTCAGTCCAACCGCGCCACCAATGAGAGCAGCAAAGACAGCTACTACTAAACGCAAAGCATCTAAATTGGTTACTCCTTTGAG
Source organism: Cylindrospermopsis raciborskii Cr2010 (assembly GCF_003367075.2). Taxonomy (NCBI): domain Bacteria; kingdom Bacillati; phylum Cyanobacteriota; class Cyanophyceae; order Nostocales; family Aphanizomenonaceae; genus Cylindrospermopsis; species Cylindrospermopsis raciborskii. The sequence continues at coordinate 3,122,565 of NZ_CP065936.1, read as the reverse complement.
ACTTCCTGGTGGTAGTAAGTCGGTACTGAAATAACCTATTCCCGCAGAGGCTATAATAAATGAGATAATGATGGTGAAATCAAGCATGATTTATTTTTCCTGAATGAATAATGTTTGTCTGTGCGAGGTTAAGGCATTTTTTTGGTCAAATGTGGATTGGTTAATATGAAGGACGGAATAATTATCAAACTGCATCTGGCCTACCAAGGCTGAGAATTCTGAAAATATATGTGGCCATTATACCTTGATGGTTTAGGTTTACCTGTAAACCTCCACGGGTTTTTGGATATACTAGGGTTTTCAGGATTGCTGCTAGTTTTAACTACAAAATGTAATTTTTGTCAACAGTTCTATCAATGAATTTTTTCCATGAGTTTTCCAATCCCCACCGCAGCTTATGTACATATTCCCTTCTGTCGGCGCAGGTGCTTTTACTGTGATTTTCCCGTGTATGTGACGGGCGATCGCGTGTCCGGGGAAGCATCCCATACAATTAGTCAGTATGTAGATAGCATTTGCCATGAGATCAGCATCACACCGACTTTTAGTGAACCCCTGAGAACAGTTTTTTTTGGTGGTGGTACACCTTCTCTATTGTCGGCCAAACAACTAGAGCAAATATTGAGCAGTTTGGAACAGAGATTTGCCATGGAATCAAAGATAGAAATTTCTATGGAAATAGATCCAGGTACATTTGATTTAGCTCGTATTCAAGGTTATAAAAATGCAGGAGTAAACAGAGTTAGTTTAGGGGTGCAGACCTTTACCCCAGAATTGTTAAAAACTGCTGGGCGATCGCACTCGGTTGAAGATATTTTTGCAGCTATTGATATAGTTAACCAAGTGGAGATACCCGAATTTAGCATAGACCTGATTTCGGGTTTGCCACATCAGTCTATAGAGCAATGGCAAAATTCTCTGACCAAGGGGGTAGAAATTGCTCCTACCCATATTTCCATTTATGATTTAACCATAGAACCGGGTACAGTGTTTGGTCGTTATTATCAAGCTGGGGATCACCCTCTACCAGCGGATGAGATGACGGTAAAGATGTATGAACTAGGACAAGAGATGCTTACGGGTGCGGGTTATGAGCATTATGAAATTTCCAATTATGCTAAGCCAGGGCATCAATGTAAACACAATCGTGTTTACTGGCAAAATCTTGCTTACTATGGTTTTGGCATGGGTGCTACCAGCTATGTAGAAGGTAAACGATTTTCTCGTCCTAGAAGGATCCAGGAATATTATCAGTGGTTAAATAATGGTGCAATAATTGATGCTAAAGTTATATATGTAGATGAGGAACTGTTAGAGACTATAATGTTGGGGATGCGTTTAGCGGAAGGTTTAAGTCTAGGAGTATTAGCAGAAAAGTTTGGTCATCAAAGAGTTGAGAAAATACAAAAGTGCTTACAAACCTATGTAATTCCAGGTTGGGTGAAATTGACCACAGATAGATTATGTTTAACTGATCCCCAGGGTTTTTTGTTTTCTAATGTAGTTTTAGGAGATTTATTTGCCAAACTGAGTTGAGAAAAGCTCAAAGATCATTTAGGTTTCTTCAAACCGTAGTATGTTAAAATCATAGGAGAGCCAAAATCCTGCACACCAGAGTATGAATGATCCGGAAAACAAGAGCATTGAGGAAACTTCCACATCTTTAAACAATTTAAATAAACAGGGGGGTTGGAAAGAAAATCTAACTTTAATAGGGGTGGCGTTGATTTTAGCCCTATTGATCAGAGTATTTATTGCAGAACCTCGTTTAATTCCTTCCGCATCAATGTATCCCACCCTGCAAATAGGGGATAGATTAGTAGTAGAGAAAATATCCTACCGACTTCATCCTCCTCAAGCTGGCGACATCGTGGTTTTTCAGACACCTCCCGAATTACAAGAGCGTGGTTATGATGACAATCAAGCCTTTATTAAACGGATTATAGGTCTTCCAGGAGATATAGTTGGTATAGTGAATGGTCAAGTTTATGTGAATGGCAAACAGTTGGAAGAAACCTACATTGCTGAACCAGCAAATCAACCATTCCCCCTGATTAAAATTCCAGAGAACAAGTTCTTTGTGATGGGAGACAATCGCAATGACAGTAATGACTCTCGGTACTGGGGTTTTTTACCGCGAAGAAACCTAATTGGTCATGCAGCATTTCGCTTTTGGCCCTTAAATCGATTGGGTTTGATAGGTTAGCGGTAATACTATTGAAAGTGCAAATAGTACATTAGTTTGGAGATCAGGTCACCAGATAATCCCAACCTGTTTTGAAAATCCACCAGATTACGATAAGCACCGCCAGCGAGGCGGTTTTTTACCACCGCCTCCGCTAGGACCATATCTATCGTTGGGATTTCCAATAGAGTTTCTATAGATGCCGTATTAATATTAATTGATGGGTGGTGTACTAGAGAGTGTTCATCATAATAGGTAAAACTTAATAAAGGCTTGAGCGGTTCTAGTCGATGAATGGGTAAACTCAAAGCCGCAGCAATATCTTCAATACAGTAAAACTTCACCCCAGAGCGCGACAATGCCACTAAAGAGCGACCTTGATGAATAGATAAACCGGGTAATCGTAACCAGTCATCCACATTGGCTTGATTAACATCAATCCGCATACCCAATTGTGCAGCAAGATGTATTTCCTCACCCGACTGTAAGCGATAGTAGGGATCATGAAGAAGTTTGTCTCGTAATTTTTGTAACTTGAGATTCCAAGGAAACCAGCTAATCATCGGAAATTATAGTCCCCACTAAGAAATACGGTCTATCAATTGACGACGTTTTTGCTCGAATTCATATTCAGAAATCAACCCTTCCTCACGCAAAGCATCTAACTCACGTAAAGCATTGGCCACCGATTCTACATTGGTGCTCACCTCCGGGGAACTGTGAACTGATAAGTTACCAGAATTAAACTTCCTGTTAAAAGTCTCCTCATCCTGTGTGATATACCACACCCCCTCTATAGCACTAGCTATTTTAGGAATTGGTGTCCACGATAATAACACATACAGAATTCCCCATAGTGGTTGTCCCAAATAAAACTTGTGTAATCCGGAAATAGCGATCGCACCGGAAAAGGCCAGCACAGCTGCAATGGCGCGGTTTTTCCGTTTAAGGAGCATACCCAATTGCACAAAACCCACCTAAAGTTTGCTTAAAAAACACTTTAATTCCTAGGGTAGCACAAACTAATTAGGGAGGGGGGAATTCTCCGAAAAAACTACTGCCAAAGCGGCCAGCTTGACCTCCAGACCTTAGCTAGGATGAATTTTTGGAATTGACCCCCAAACAAATCAGGAGTGTTGATTATGATGATGATGATGACTGAATCCTTGACCACAGAAATGCAAAACTGCGTCAATGCTACCACAGAATGTCATAAAATCTGTTTAGAAACCATGACCTACTGTATGAGTCAAGGTGGTAAATATATGAGTGCCAATCTCATCAGCGCCATGCGTGACTGCTCAGAATTTTGTATGATATGTACCAACATGCTAATTAGCGGTTCCCTATTTGCTGGAAAGACTTGTGCACTTTGTGCAGAAATATGCGATCGCTGTGCATTAGCTTGTGAAACCATCTCTACTGATAAAAAGATGACAGCTTGTGCCAGTGCTTGTCGCAATTGTGCAGAAGCTTGTCGAGGAGTAAAAGTAGGGGTGTAATTTCATAGGGGGGGACAGGGAATATAGTTGAAGATCGGATTAGAGAATATTTAAGATTCTCCTAAGCAAAAGCTGATCTTCCGATTTAGGTTTGAGACGGCCATTTTCCACATCACGGATCCAACTCTGACTTTTACCAGCCAACTTTGCTAATTCCCGTTGAGAGATACTAATAGCTTTGCGAGCTTGTAATACCTGTTCCCCCAATAAATCATCATGAGGTTTCACAGACCTTTTACCCTTGACGGAACGATGTTGTTTACGATGGGGTTGGGGAGTGACGTTTTCCCAATCTGAAGGTAATTCAAAAGACAAAATTCGAGCATTCATCAACATATTCCACTTACCACGGGGACTGCTATCAGTCAGACGATGCTCACCACTACCATCATTAATCCAAAATTCCAAGGCCTCATCTGGATCTTCAGGAATATCAACTAGTTTTGCCCAGAGGGGCTGAATTTCTACTGGGTAAGTAACGGGGTCAAAAATCACTTTAATACCATAGTGATTAAGTACCTCCAAATCATTTTCAAAAGTGCGTAGCAAACGCTTACGCTCATCCCGGGATCTAGAAGCAAGATGAATTTTTTCCTCGCCATAACCAACGCGCAATAAAGTAGGAACAGTAATTCTTTGTTCCCTGCCCATTTTAGTTTTAAAAAGTAACCATAACATCAACCTAACAGCACCTTCATGTTGTTGCCAAAGACTCATCACCGTAGTCAATAATGTTTTTGGTAAGCTACCATATTGATAGAATGCCAAACTTTCTTTACAGCCCTGTTTATTTAAAAAGTGCCTAGACCACAGACCAGCTTTCACTTTAAAAGTCAAACCAATGAGATATTTACAGCCTCGTTCATCTTCCTGAAAATGATGTTCAATATCTGTCAAATCCCATAGATAACTCTTCTGCACAGAGAAAGCGGGGACTTTACCTCTAGCTTGCCAATCAATAGAAACAACCAAAGAACAGACCTGTTGAACAATACTCTTAATCAAACATAACCTTGTAGTTTTGTTCAGATCTTTGCGTTTTTCCAGTCCCAAATATGCTTCAATTTGCCGTTCATCAATGGTAAATTCCTGTTCCCAAGGTCGCTCCAAAGTTGTAGCGTATGCTGCAAAAATTAGGTGAATACAGGCAGCACGAATATCGAGATTTTCGATAGTTGATAAATCTCTGACGAAACCAGATTTAGATGAGTCTTGAATAGCAAAAGAAATATTACCTCGACCTTGATTAACTTGACGACTATAGTATAAATTACCTCCCCCATCCTGTGCCCAATGTAATGATTTACGTTGGGCCAATATATTGCACGCCTCCCAAATGACTATAGCGGAAGCAAATGGGTGGTTTTTACCATTAGAAAATAAATCCAGACTGGTAGATTCTCTTACTTCAACTTTGCACCTGCCTTTTTTAGCTTGCCAGGGTATAGGAGATTGGGTAGGACAAGCAATTACGCATTGTGGTTCGGGATAATAACCCTCACAATTGTTACAAAGACAAGGATCTATCCAATATTCATTATTTTCAATTTTGATGGCACCCGTAGGACATTGGGGGCGGCATTTATCACATCTATTGCAATTTTTATTAGGAATTATATAAGGCATAAGGCTACTTCCTAGTTAAATTGCCTAGATGGTTGACTTAAATTAACCCTCGATGTCTCATTTTGATTCATAGTTAACCGTTCCCTGTTAACTGTAGATTGTGATTTGTCTCCCTATTCATACCCGGAAATTTAAACTTTATTAGTTCTTCATTAACTATAAATTTCATAAAGATTTTGATCAGATTGTTTATCATGAACTAGCAACTATTTATTAATGGAGGTAAATAAAAATAATTGTCAATAAAACATAAATATTTCGGTAAATAATAGTAAATCACCAGGCGCAGAGAATTTAACAAAAAAGTTAACGTTTAACATTAAAAAGTAAAAATATGAGACTATTATCAAGAAAGAAGGAACGAAAAAATTGTAAGTAAAATTGCTCAGGTTAGAGTCATGGCAACATTAACAGGATTGACATTTGGTGGTGGAACTTGGACACCTAAATTTGCCCAAGGTATTGATAAGGACAAATGTATTGGTTGTGGTAGGTGTATGAAGGTTTGTGGTTACAGTGTTTTAGGTTTGATGGCCTTGAATGAAGAGGGTGAATTTGTAGAAGATGAAGATGATGAAGAAATTGAACGTAAGGTGATGGTTGTTACTCAACCGGAAAATTGTATTGGTTGCCAAGCATGTTCTCGTATTTGTCCTAAGAACTGTTATTCCCATACAGTCTTGGAAAAGTAGTTTTTAGTGTTAGTAATTAATCAGCTACTACTGGTGTAGCTATCAAGATTGTCTTTTATGAGGGGAATTTTAAATCCTATGTAGTTTTATTTAGACTTATTTTTTGACGAAATTCAATCTATTTCAGGTAAGACGTATAGCAACACACATTTACATTAGAGCTATTGTGAGGTATTTTGAGGGAATTGGGTAAATTCCACCTGCGGAGTTCGGTTATACCACTCCCACGAATAGACAAAAGACTATAAGCTAGAAATCATGTAGTGCGGTGTATACTTTAATTATACTTTAACTATAGTTCAAATAATCGTCTTATAGTCAATCAAAGGGTGAAAACCTGTGTACCAATGGATTTTACCAAGTTTGGCAGAAATTCTGGCCCAAAGCCAATCCCACACAGTTCCATGTTCATCTGAAAAAGCAGAACAACAATGGCGTGTCGGTCTTGCTGCTGCAGAACATCTCCTCCTAACCACTCTAACACCTACAACACTCCATTATACTACTCCAGGTTTAGTTTTGACTGCACCAACTCCTCTGTTCGGTCAACCTAATCTGACCCAAAACCTACAGACAGTCACCTTTGCGACTAAACCTTTTAACCCTTTGGCATTAATGCCATTTGATGTACCACCAAAAGTGTTAGCAGACCAAGGTAATTTGCTCTTTGATCAAGATACTACTATTAGAAACAATACTTACTATTCTCATCTGTATAATAACAATAATAGCATTCTCCCTGGGGATTCTATTTTACCTTTATTAGCCCCCGATCCCCTGGGAAATGAACAGTTTTGCCTAGTATTTACAGAAAAGTTTACACTGGCTTTAGTATTATCAGCTCCCACTGGTAGTAAAAAAGAGTTTTTATTTTCCTTTGAGCCGAATGTGGTTAAACAAGCTTGGCAAGCATTAGGAACAAGACTAGTTTTGACTAATCCAGAATTGTTTTCCCAATTAGATGCTAGGGTTGAGAATTACCCCCTAACTGCACCAAACTATCAAACCATTATTCAATTTAGTCAATTTCTGCTTGCTGAATTACCAGAATCAACTGACAGGTCCACCCATTCTTTTCCCATCTTTTCCTTTCCCCAGGATCCCGTTTTGTCATCTGCAAAACCTCCTTCCCGTTCTGATGTGGAACTACTGCAGGCATTTTCCCATGAGGTGCGCACACCTTTGGCAACTATTCGTACTATGACACGACTGTTATTAAAGCGACAGGATCTACCCGGAGCTGTTGTTAAACGGTTGGAAGTTATTGATCACGAATGTACCGAGCAGATTGACCGTATGGAGTTGTTATTTAAGGCCGCAGAGTTAGAAACTTCTGAAACTTCAAGTTCCCAAACCACCCAAATTGGTTCCCAGCTCACACCAATGTCCTTAAATCAGATCCTAGAACAAATTATTCCCCGTTGGCAACAAGCAGCAACTCGACGTAATTTGACTTTAGATGTAGCTTTACCTCAACAATTACCAACTGTAGTTAGCAATCCCGCTATGCTAGATCGTGTACTAACCGGTTTAATGGAGAGTTTTACCCGCAGTTTACCCCCTGGTAGTTCTATTCAAGTTCAAGTTATTCCTGCAGGTCACCAACTTAAATTACAGTTATTACCTCGGTTGGGTTGTCATAATTCTACTAAAGATGTTCACATACCCATTCGTAAAGCGCTTGGTCAATTGTTAATCTTTCAACCGGAGACTGGTACTATTAGTTTAAATGTTGCTGCGACCAAACACCTATTTCAGTCTATAGGTGGCAAGTTGATTGTGCGGCAAAATTCCCAATATGGTGAGGTAATGACAATATTTTTACCTTTGGAAATTGATCATAAACACCTCTACTAATTAACAACTTTTAATTGGTTAATTGGTGGTCAATTGGCAGACCCATTGCTAAAAGTGCAGTTCCGTAAGCTGCTTCCGTGTGGGTGGATGGTGTGACATTTGTTTTTAAAAACCTCTTTCTCATAGTAGTCCACGTGGAATTAACTGCTCCACCACCAGCAGTATAAACATGAATTAGTTTATCTGCACCCAGCTGTTCTAATAGATTGTATCCCTTCTGTTCTATTCTTGCCATACCTTGTAACAACCCATGTAAAAATTCCCTTGGACCTTCAGGTCTGGGATCCAGTCGCGGTGCGAGCATTGGATCGTTCACAGGAAAGCGATCGCCCGGTTGTAGCAAAGGATAATAATCTAACTGACTAGATGCACAGCCATCTATTTCCTGACTTAGACTAACCAATTCTTGATCAGTGAAAAACTTTTTTAATACTGCTCCTCCAGTATTAGAAGCTCCCCCTGCTAACCACAAATTTCCCAACCGGTGACTATAAATTCCATATCGTGCATCTTCTATTCGGGTGCGACTTAAAAGTTTCAAAACCAAGGTCGATCCCAGGGAAGTAACTGCTTCCCCTGGTAATTTAGCTCCACTAGCTAGGAATGCTGCAATACTATCCGTTGTTCCTGCACATACCCAACAATCACGTCTGAGTCCAAATTGGTCTGCTACCCCAGGAATTAGTTTGCCAATTCTTTCTCCCGGGGTGAGAACCTTTGGTAATTTAATGGGAATTTTCAGATCCTCTAACCATTTCGGATATTGTAATTCCTTGACGTCATAACCTAACTTTAGTGCATTGTGATAATCACTAAAACCCAGTTTACCATGTAAAAGAAAACCCAACCAGTCTGCTTGATGTAGAAGATATCTAGCTTGAGAAAAATTAGGTAACTGCTGCATCCATAATAATTTAGCCAAGGTAGAGGTGGCACTGATAACAGTATGGTTGGGGGGAGCTACCTCAGCTAAACGCTTAATAAAGACTGACCCCCTTCCGTCCTTGTATAATAGGGGTGGGCACACGGGTTCACCAATAGCATTTGTCAGCAAAACAGTAGAAGAAGTGCCATTAATGGCAATTCCCCTGATTTGTCGACGGAGGTCCTGGGAAATTGCCCCTAAAAGCTCCCATAAAGTCGCTCGCCATACCACCGCATCACCCCGATCAGGATGGCAAAGAAGACGAATTTCTCCCCTAATAGTGGAATCTTCATCGATTACTATGCCCCGGGCGCCGGAAGTACCAAAATCAATACCTAAATACAACGTCATTTTGGTTCATGTTGCGTCTTGTAAAAATATGTGTCTCAATTGTGGTAAAACCGTAAAATAGCTGGGAGATGTCAATTCATCCTGTTTTTTGGAGGGTTACCACCATGTCTATCTCAGATACTCAAGTTTACATTGCCTTGGCCGTAGCTTTAATTCCAGGTATTTTGGCTTGGCGTTTAGCTACCGAACTTTACAAGTAATACCAGTGCACCGGTTTATAACCGTTCAAACAATTTGTATAAAATTGTGAGTCTGTAGCGGGTCAACCGCTACAAGGCTAAATGGCAACCCCTTTATTCCTTTTGGTTATGTTTCGATTTTAACGCAATTGCAGCCATTAAACCAAACCAATGTGTCCTCAATTGGAAAATCTGGAAAATTTCAAGTTTGACTTAATAACTACTAATCAAACAGGAGAGATAATTAGTAGAACCGACGGTAGTGCTAGGTACTTCTTAGAAGAAATAGGCCCTATAAGACTGAAAATGGTGGAAATCCCAGGGGGAGTATTTACCATGGGTTCTCCAGAAAATGAGGAGGGGAGGTATAATTACGAGAGTCCCCAACATCAAGTAACAGTACCCCCATTTTTCATGGGTAAATATCAAATAACACAAGAGCAGTATCAGGTTCTAATGGGAGAAAATCCCTCTCGATTCCCAGGTAGAAAACGCCCGGTGGAAAGAGTAACCTGGATTGAAGCTGGGAAGTTCTGTGAGCAATTAAGTAAAAAAACAGGAAAAAACTATACCTTGCCCAGTGAAGCTCAATGGGAATACGCCTGTAGAGCTGGTACTATCACTCCATTTCATTTTGGTGGAAGTATTAATACGGATTTAGCCAACTACAATGGCAACTACACCCAGGGTTCAGTGACCAAGGGAGAATGGCGACAACAAACCACAGAAGTGGGAATATTTCCGCCCAATGCCTTTGGTTTGTATGATATGCACGGTAATGTGTGTGAGTGGTGTTTAGATACATGGCATCGAAACTATCAGGGCGCGCCAAATGATGGTAGTCCCTGGATTGATGAGAGTAGCCAATATAAAGTGATACGTGGTGGTTCCTGGATTAATTTAAATAGGATCTGTCGTTGTGCTTCTCGTGACTTCAACTTCGACTACTATAACGACCACTATGGTTTTCGGGTAGTCTGTAACGTGTAATTATGGTAACTAAAACGATATCCTTTACCATAGACGGTGTGAATTAATGTAGACTCTCCACCTAACTCAATCTTACGTCGCAACAGACGAATTAACGCAGCAATGACGTTACTCTCTGGTGGTTTTTCCCCTTTCCATAAGTGTTGCATAATTTGACCATGAGTTAGTAATTGTTCTGGATTTTCCATAAAATATTTTAGGAGTTGACTTTCTTTTTCTGATAGCTCTATTATTCTTCCCTGACGATGGGCGACCTGATTTTCCATATCTAGTTCTAAGTCCCCCACTGCTAACTTTCCCGTTATGGTATAACTATCAACACTAGAACGACGCAACAGGGCACGAACCCTGGCCAGTAACTCCCTTAGCTCAAATGGTTTGACTAGATAATCATCTCCACCCGCATCTAAACCCTGAACTCGGTCATCTAAGGTGTCCTTAGCGGTGAGGAATAAAACGGGGATATTTTTGCCCTGACGACGCAATTCCTGGCAAATTTCCAACCCGGTTTTTTCCGGTAACATCCAATCTAAAATCAATAAATCATAGGTTCTTGTTTGTGCTAGTTCACTACCGCTTTTGCCATTATATGTTATGTCCACTATATATCCTTCGCGGGTCAAGATCCGCCCTAGAGGATCCGTCAGTTCCACTTCATCATCAACTAATAAAATTTTCATGCTCCTAGTGAGATAATAAACCCCAAAGACAAACATATCAAAAAAAATAATGCTGACTGTTGCACTACCAAAAGGGGAATTACTTAAAAATAGCATTCAACTAATGCAATCTGCTGGTTTGGATTTTAGTGCCTTCCTAGATGCTGGAAACCGTCAATTGCAAATTTATGATGCTAGTGGAAAAGCTAAGGGACTGTTAGTCAGAGCGCAAGATGTACCTGTATATGTTGAATATGGTCAAGCGCAACTGGGTATTGTCGGTTATGATGTGCTAAAAGAAAAAAAACCACAAGTAGGACAATTAGTTGACCTAAAGTTTGGGTATTGTCGAATGTCCGTGGCGGTAAAGTCTACCAGTTCTTATAAATCACCCCTAGACCTACCTGCTCACGGTCGTGTAGCTTCTAAATATGTTAACTGCGCTCGGGAGTATTTTGAAAGTTTGGACTTACCAGTGGAAATAGTACCTTTATATGGTTCAGTGGAACTAGGACCAATTACGGGGATGTCGGAAGCGATTGTGGATATTGTTTCCACCGGAAAGACTCTCCGGGAAAACGGACTGGTAGAAATTGCCACCTTGTATGAAAGTACTGCTCGATTAATTGTTCATCCCTTGAGCTATCGTTTAGATTTGGGAGGGATATATAATTTGGCGCAAAGTGTCAAATCGTCAGTTAATTCCTGATGTGTCTTTTCTATTCTCGACAATTATCACATGTTCCATGAACCGTAACCTGGTAAGTCTTTCCCCGCAGACCAGGACGGAGATTTTTTAGTTCTATACATTCAAAGGTGTCCCAAGGTATATCTTCAATTCCTCCACAACGCTGACAGCAAAAATGATGATGGGGTTGTATATTCGCATCATAGCGAGATACCCCCTCCTGTAGGAGCACCTCCCTAACTAGTCCCACTTCCCTTAGAGCTTGTAAAGAGCTATATATGGTCGCTTGGGATGAAACTGGAAAGTCTTTATTCAGATCCGTCAAGATTTGATCTACTGTGGGATGATCGGTACGAGATAACAAATTTGCATACACTGCAAAGCGCTGGGGAGTCACCCTCAATCCCTTAGATTTTAAGGTTTTAATAATTGCGTTTGCTTGCTCCTGCATGATCCTAATCTTATTGATGAAAATTTTTACATTAGGCCTAGTTTAGCATATCCCAAAACTAATGCCATTTACTATTTAATAAAAAAAATAAGTATTTATTACTATTGACTTTTTATTAAATCAGAATTATTCTGAGATAAGAATAGACATAAACACAAATTTATCAATTAAACGAAGAGGTTAACATGGCTGTAATTCAAACCGTTCCTGACGTTGTTTTCAAAACCCGGGTTCGTGACGAGCTGATAGGTGGTCCCAATCCTTTCCGTTGGCAAGATCGGACTACGCAGCAGTTGTTTGCTGGTAAGCGTGTAGTTGTGTTTTCATTACCAGGAGCTTTTACTCCCACTTGTTCTACTTCCCATTTACCACGCTATGAAGAGCTGTATGACGAGTTCAAGAGTTTGGGTGTAGATGAAGTAATTTGTGTGTCTGTGAATGATGCTTTTGTTATGTACCAGTGGGGTAAACAGCAGGGAGCGCAGAAAGTGTTTTTGTTACCAGATGGTAATGGAGAATTTACCCGTAAAATGGGTATGTTAGTGGACAAGTCCAACCTAGGTTTTGGGATGAGATCTTGGCGTTATTCCATGGTAGTGAATAACTGTCACATAGAAAAGATGTTTGTTGAACCTGGTTACGAAGATAATTGTCCTACTGATCCCTTTGAAGTTTCCGATGCAGACACCATGCTAAAATACCTGCAAAGCGTAAGATAGTGAAATAAAATGTGGGAAGGAATGATTCCTTCTCACCCACTGGTATGGTTCACTAATTAAACTAATTAAACCGATAGTAATTAAGAAATTATAAAGATGAATTACGATTTTGACTTATTTGTAATTGGTGCAGGTTCTGGTGGTATTGCTACAGCTAGAAGAGCAGCAGAATATGGAGCAAAGGTAGGAATTGCTGAGTTTGATAGATTAGGTGGAACCTGTGTAAATCGTGGTTGTGTGCCCAAGAAACTGATGGTTTATGCTTCCCATTTTCCGGGATTGTTTTCCGATGCTGTAGGTTATGGGTGGGGTAGTGTGACCAGTTCCCTAGATTGGGAAAAGATGATTAACGCAGTCAATAACGAGGTAAACCGTTTGAATGGGATTTATCAGAGAATGTTAGATAATTCCCAAGTGGAGGTTATACAGGGGTATGGCAAACTTGTTGACACCCATACCATTACAGTTGGTGAACGCCAAATCACAGCAGACAAAATACTAATTGCAGTAGGCGGCTATCCAACTAAACCGAATATCCCCGGAATTGAACATGCCATTGTATCTGACGACATGTTCCACCTGAAAACCCAACCGCAAAAAATGGTGATTTTGGGTGGTGGTTATATTGGGAGCGAGTTTGCCTGTATTATGAATGGATTGGGCACAGAAGTCACCCAAATTATTCGTGGTGATATGATTTTACGTGGTTTTGACCATAATTTACGAAGTGAAATTCAACAGGGTATGAGTGATCACGGTATTAATATTATTAATCATGCTCAGGTAAGTGCTATAGAAAAAGAAGGCGAAATATTCCAAGTTAAATTCCGTCAGGATGGACAAGAAGAAGACACAGTAATTGTTGATGCGGTAAGTTTAGCAGCTTTAGGTCGCAAACCAAAAACTGAAAATTTGGGATTGGAAAACACCAAAATCCAATTAGACCAGGGGGCGATCGTGGTAGATGAGTATAGTCGCACAGAAGAGGAGAATATTTATGCTGTAGGTGACTGTACCAACAAAATTAACTTAACCCCGGTAGCGATAAATGAAGGTAGGGCATTTGCTGATACTGTCTTCGGAGGTAAGTCTCGCACCATGAGTTATGAAAATGTGCCTACAGCTATTTTTACCACACCAGAAGCAGCTACAGTGGGACTAACAGAAGAACAAGCACGGGAGAAATATGGTGACGCGGTGAAAGTTTATCGCAGTCGTTTTCGTCCCATGTACTATACCCTAGCAGGGAAAGAAGAAAAAACCATGATGAAATTAGTGGTGGAGCAAACCAGTGATTTAGTCCTGGGGGCTCACATGGTGGGAAATAATGCAGCGGAAATTATTCAAGGAGTTGCAATTGCTATTAAAATGGGAGCAACTAAAGCCAACTTTGATGCTACCGTAGGGATTCATCCAAGTTCAGCTGAAGAATTTGTCACCATGCGATAATCAACGCGACAATCACTAAGATGATCATCTACCCATTTCAGAAAAAATCCGATAAAAAGCCCCGCAAACCCCCCCAGAAGTCACCTAAACCAGACCACCGCCAAAATCAAAATGACTGGCGGTTATTTTTGCGTTTAGTTCCCTATGGTCGTAACAGTAAATATCTACTTGTATTATCGCTGCTTTTGCTTGTACCCATTGCGATCGCCAATTCCATACAACCATTGCTAATTGGACAAGCAATATCATTAATTCGTCAAGAACCGGGGACTTACAAATTTCTGACCAGTCGCAGTTTATGGGAAGGACTAGGAATCATACAAGCACTACTACTAGCAATAATGGTAGTGAGACTATCCTTGGTAGGAGTCCAGAGTTATTTAGTCCAAAAGGTAGGGCAGAGAATTACTGCTGCAATTCGTCAAGACTTATTTAGTCATGTAACATCCCTATCCTTGAGATTTTTTGAATCTACCCCGGTAGGAAAATTGGTTACTAGATTGGTTAGTGACGTAGAAAGTTTAGGAGATGTATTTGCCACAGGTGCTATTGGTATTATTTCTGATATATTTTCGATGTTAGTGATTACCATTTTAATGTTCACAATTCAGTGGCAACTTGCCTGTTTACTAATATTGATTTTATTGCCAATTTCCTGGTTAATTGTCTACTTTCAGAAAGAATATCGTCAAGCAAATTATAAATCGAGAGAGGAGCTATCAAAGATAAATTCTCAACTGCAAGAAAATATTGCTGGTATTAACGTAGTGCAGTTGTTCCGAAGACAGAAATTAAATGCGGAATTATTTCGTGCCACCAATACAAAATATATTCAACAGCTTGACACTACTATCTGGTATGATTCAGCGGTTTCTGCCACATTAGAATGGGTTAGCTTAATTGCTATTGCTGGTGTTTTATGGGTTGGAGGTTATTTACTATTGGGTCGAAGCATAACCTTTGGTATTCTATCAGCATTTATACTATATGCTCAACAGCTATTTGACCCCTTGCGAAACTTTGCTGAGAAATTCACAATTATTCAGGGTGGATTTACTGCCATTGAAAGAGTCAGCAACATTTTAGATGAACCCATAGAAATTAAAGACCGGGTCAGTCCTAAATTTTCACTATTAGACAATCAGGGGAGCTATATAGACGACACCATCAAGAACTTAGAAGAACAAAACTTTATCACTCCTTCAGCATTAGGAGAAATTCGCTTTGAGAACGTGTGGTTTGCCTACAAAGATGATGATTATGTACTCAAAAATTTAGATTTTGTCATTCACCCTGGAGAGAAAATAGCCTTAGTCGGTCCTACTGGAGCGGGTAAAAGTTCAATCATTCGTCTTTTGTGTAGACTTTATGAACCCACAAAAGGACGTATTCTAATTGATGGTATAGATATTCAGGAGATACCACAAATTGAGCTAAGACGTTACATGGCAGTAATTTTGCAGGAAGTCTTTTTGTTTGCTGGTGACGTAAAAAGTAATATTAGTTTAGGAGATAACTACACATCAGAAGAGATTGAGAGCGCTGCAGAAAAAACCAATGTTGCCAGTTTCATTCAAGAGTTACCTCAAGGTTATAATACGGAATTAAGAGAGAGAGGCACAAATATTTCAGGGGGACAAAAACAACTATTAGCATTTGCGAGAGCAGCCATTCGTAATCCACAAATTTTGATTTTAGATGAAGCAACTGCCAACTTAGATGTGGGAACTGAAGCACTAATTCAACAAGCGTTAAATCAGTTGTTAACTGCAAGGACAGCTATAATAATTGCCCACCGGTTGTCAACTATTAGAAATGTGGATAGAATTTTTGTTTTAAAAAGAGGTGAATTAATTGAACAGGGAAGTCATCAGGAACTAATCAATCAAGGGGGACTTTATGCAACTTTACATAATTTACAAATGTTAGGCAGTTAAGTGGGTGGGTGGAATTAAATATAAGATGAACCTAGGTTGGGTTGAAGTATGAAACCCAACGCCCCCATGGGTTAACCCATCCTACAAATAATTGTGCCTCCTTACTTAGAGTTAGAGCAAGAGGATAGGGGGATAATTAATATATATTATGTATTATATGAGGTGTATTCACGTACCTATTGCTAAACTACAGTACAATCTGAAAGGTTAATCCATTAGTTTTTAAAAAATCATGGGTGAAATGATCAACAAGATTCGTATCACTAAGTTCTAAATTATAAAAATCAACAAAATCATGATAGAAATAGGGACCTGCGTGCCAAGTTCCTACTTCTAGTTTGATAAAACAGTTACCGGGAATGTGAAAGACCACTAACTTATCTAAAATGGGTTCCCTATTATTATTCTCTGGTGGACAAACTGCCATAAACCAATCCTTCCCTTCCAGAGAACCTAGACACTGAGTACATTCAACATGACGAGTTATCTTATGAAATCGTGTTCCTTGTTTTTTTAAGCGCATAATATAGAAGCGTGTAATACCATTCTCTAAACTTAGTTGAGCATCTGTATAGTCAAAAATTTTATCGTCTTTACAAGGAAAGATCACCTGTCCATAAGGTTGGAAACTTTCTGGAGTGATAAATTGTGCCATTAACTCCCGCAATTTTACAGCTGTGTTCACGAAATACTCCCTAGATACAAATTTAGTCAAAAATATTATAGCCCTAGTCACCTGCTTCAAGGGTGGATCATTTGTGGGGTCATACACCTCCCCCCATATTTATGAGCTTGAGTTAATAATGAATTAATGATCAATTAATGCCCAGTTAATACAAGGTTAATACAAAACCAATATATAGCCCTCCCCCCTTGCAGATAAAACTAATACTAGGTTAATACTCAAATATTGAGTCGATTGCTATTACAACAAGGCGTTGCATAATAGAGGTATGAATTGAGGTAATCTACTGTGCATTGTCCAAACTGCGGGTCTTCCAAAATCAGAAAGAATGGCAAACGTCGAGGTAAACAAAATCACATTTGTGTTGATTGTGGTCGTCAATTTATCGATGTCTATAGTCCACCTAAAGGCTATTCAGAAGAAGTTAAACAAAGTTGCCTGCGCTCTTATGTTAACGGTATGGGATTTAGAGCAATTGAACGCGATAAAGGCGTTCATCATACAACTATTATTTACTGGCTAAAACAAATTGGTTCCATACTTCCAGATGCTCCACCAGTTGAGGAAACACCCTTGGTAGGTGAGCTTGATGAGTTGGAGACCTTTGTGGGATCAAAAAAAAACAAAATATGGTTGTGGACAGCAGTAAATCACTTCCGTAAAAATATCCTGGCTTGGGTTGTGGGAGACCACAGCTCACAAGCATTTCAACCTTTGTGGGACATCGTTAAACTCTGGCAATGCTTTTTTTATGTTACTGATGGGTGGAGGGTTTATCCGAGTTTTATTCAGCCAGAGGATCATATTGTGAGCAAAACATATATGACTAGGGTAGAGGGTGAAAATACACGTTTACGTCACTACTTAGCGCGACTACATAGAAAAACGCTATGCTATTCAAAATCTGTAGATATGCTTAGGTATTCAATTAAATTATTACTTCACTATTTAAAGTATGAAGTAATACCCGCGTTTAGTTGATTCATCCCGCAAATATGCAACGCCTACAACAAAAATTGTCAAAAGTTTGTATCATAACCTAATAAAATGATGGAATCAGAATTTTAAGTTAAAAACTCGGGATACAATTCCTGTTAATTATGCGTTTAGAGCAGTTGCAAGCCTTTTTAGCGATCGCCCAAACAGGTAGTTTCCAACAAGCTGCCAAAAAATGTGGGGTCACCCAATCTACGATCAGTAGGCAAATTCAGGGTTTAGAGGCAGATTTAGGTGTAGAGTTGTTTCATAGAAACACTCATGCTAAGTTAACATTAGGTGGTGAAAGGTTACTACCGCGTGTGAGAAAAATTTGCCAAGAGTGGGAATTTGCAACCCAGGAACTAACAGATTTAATCAGCGGAAAACAGCCAGAATTATGTGTTGCAGCAATCCACTCTATTTGTAGTTCCTATTTACCGGAGGTGTTACAAATGTTTTGTCACAACTATCCTCAAGTACAATTAAGAGTCACCTCATTAGGTAGCGATCGCTCTTTAAAAGTATTGAAAGATGGTCTAGTAGATTTGGCAATTGTGATGTACAACAAGTTTCTAATTACTGGTAAGGAAATGGTGGTAAAAAACCTATATGAAGAGCCAATAGAAGTATTAGTAGGAATCAATCATCCTTTAGCGGAATTTAGATCCATACCGTGGAGTGAACTAGTTAAATATCCCCAGGTGGTATTTAAGGATGGTTATGGAATGCAGCGACTAATTCAAGAGAAGTTTGATCAGCTAGGAGCAGTATTAAAAGCAGCATTAGAAGTGAATACTTTAGATGCTTTTCGGGGTGTGGTGAGACGGGGGAAACTGATAGCTTTATTACCTCATTCAGCGCTAATTGAAGCCAAGTTTGATCCTAGTCTAGTAGTACGTTCTCTCAACAATAATGAGGATAAAGATCATGAATTAGGAGGGGATTCTAGTTTCACTCGTCGGGTGGTGATGGTAACTACCCAGGATCGGTTAACAATACCCCCCATAGAACACTTTTGGCAATTAGTAGCTGACCATATCCCTCCAAAGCAGTCTTTGTCTTGATTCCCCATTAATCATTCACAGTTTCTTATGTCCCATATATTTAGAGAATTTATCCGCAAAATTGGTAGCGGAAACCACACCTCAGAAAATCTCAGTCGTCAAGAAGCTTATACAGCTATGAAGATGATGTTATTATCTGAACCCACACCTGTACAAATAGGCGCATTTTTAATTGCCCATCGGATTAAACGCCCTACGGGTGAAGAATTGGCAGGTATGTTAGATGCTTATGATGAACTGGGTCCCAAATTGGCACTAACTAACTATGATGAAAATCCCATAGTTTTTGGCATACCCTATGATGGTAGAATCCGCACAGCTCCAGTTAATATCATTACCACTTTATTGTTGACAGCAGCGGGTAAACCTGTAATCATGCACGGAGGCGATCGCTATCCCACAAAATATGGTTTACCCCTGGTCGAAATTTGGCAAAACTTAGGAATCAATTGGGCTAAGGTATGCTTAGAAAAAACTCAAAAAATATTTAACATAACCGGTATTGGTTTTATACATACACCGAGTCATTTTAGCTTAACTAAAAGCCTTTGGGAATATAGGGAACAACTGGGAAAACGTCCACCACTAGCAACAATGGAATTAATTTGGTGTCCTTATGTAGGTAATGCCCATATTATTGCTGGCTTTGTTCATCCTCCCACAGAGGGGATGTTGCAAACAGCTTTAGAGATGAGAGGAGTGAAACAATATACCTTTATCAAAGGTTTGGAAGGTAGTACGGATTTACCAAAGGATCGGACTGCGATTATTGGCACATCCTGCTTTGCTCCCCAGGAATTACAAAGACTGAATTTGGCATCCCGCGACTATGAATTCAGCAATAAGAATGTACCCTTACATAGTCCAGAGCAGCTAATGACAGACATCAAATCTATTATTAGAGGAGAAAGCAATGACTTGATGGAGACAGCTATTTGGAACGGAGGTTTTTATTTATGGCACAGTGGTATTAGTCCACATATGTCAGCAGGAATAGATAAAGCTAGAGAACTACTCCATAGCGGTCTAGTAGCTGCTAAACTACACCAATTACTCCAGATCCCCTAATATACTGATCATCATAATCTCTCACCTCTAGGATTTGATTCTTCTCGTTGACAATTACCACCCTAGGACAATACTCCTTTAATTCTTCCTCAGTAAATTGCCCATAGGTCATGATAATCAGGCGATCGCCCGTTACGCCCAATCTAGCTGCTGCTCCGTTCAACTCAATGATCCCCGAGTTAGCTGGTGCTGCGATCGTATAAGTAATGAGGCGCTTTCCATTGTTCTTATTCACCACTTGTACCTGCTCGTATGGTAGAATACCAGCCTCATGTAAAAGAACTAGGTCAACACTGATACTACCCACATAATTAACATTTGCACCGGTTAGGGTACAGTTGTGAAGTTTGGCTAAAAGTAGAGTACGCTGCATTTCTTTAAAAGTTGTTTGCCAACATATACAACATATCAAAATATATAGGGGGAGGTGGGCAAAAAACGAAAAAAGTGCCAGATTGGGACTGAAGTAGTGCACACAAGCATTCTTTTGTTTTTCACATCCACCGAAGAACCTGTTGTTGCGTCCCTACTTAGCAGCAGCGACACACTTTTGCACTAAAGGTGCAACCTTATCCGCATCATGCCAACCGAGAATTTGTGTTACCTTCTTCTCCAAATTTTTATAACTACGGAAAAACTCAGCAATTTCTTCCAACCTATGGGGAGGGATATCCTTCAGCGAGTTTACATGGGCATAGCGAGGATCCTTAACAGGAACACAAAGGATTTTTTCATCCCGTTCACCACCATCAATCATTTCTAGAAACCCAATAGGTCTAGATGGAATAACGCAACCGGGGAAAGTTGGTTCATCCATGATCACCATGCCATCTAAGGGATCTCCATCCTCAGCTAGGGTGTTAGGAATAAAACCATAGTCATAAGGGTATTTGACGGAAGAATAAAGCACTCGGTCTAAGGCAAAAGCATTTAATTCCTTATCAAATTCGTATTTATTCTGACTCCCACCAGCAATTTCAATCAGCACATTAATCACACCTGGTTTAGGTTGAGCAGGAATAAGAGATAAATCCACAACAAAACTCCCGTACTAACAGTTAATTTATTTGGAACCAGAGGTTCTCTTGCTAGATTTTAGGATAATTGTGCTATGTTCACATCCTTATTTAAGAAATCTGATCTTATATCTGGTTAGTTCATGGCTATGGTTTATCTCTTGTCAAATTGTAGATTACCGGTTGTGGTGGATTCTGAACTTCCGCTGAAGAATAATGGGAAATGATTAGTACAGGCATAATTAGGGTTAAAAGAGCAATTACCGTTCCCACAATATCTGCTACACGTTGGGAGTATGTGTTAGACAGGTTAGTAGACGGGCCATTTGAATCCATAAAAAGTTTGATTTGGGTTTTCCCTAATGGTTCCACTCTTCTTGTTTAAAAGAGAGTTTCCCTTCTATTCTAGCTACTTTTCTTGGTTTCGGTCAGTGGTTTTAAAAAACTTAATCCCACTCACCCACTTAGAAAGAAGTAAAGCTTATTGAGGAACACATTTGGAATTAAATCCGTAGACTTCTGGCCACTTTTCCACTGTGCCCTTGCCAATCCTAACAATTCTAGCGTCACCATTTTCAAATTTTAAGCGAATTCGTATTTCTCTTGGTTGCGCACTTCTGAGGAAGTTAGCAGTGCCCTGATCTACTGCAAAAAGAGTAGTAGCCATGTACCAATTGCTAGATATTTGCTTGTTGGAGTTCTCTGCTGGTTGATTGTTTGCACCAAATAAAAGGTTACCTATAAGGCTATTTACACTAGTTCCCTGTGCCCGGGTATAGTTATAAGGAACCTTAAATCCTCTCACTTGGGTGCTAGGGTTGCGTTCCAGTTCTATAATTTGGTTATTAACTCCTATCTCTAGGGTTTTGGGAACTAATTGCTGTAATTCCGCTTGACCATCATTGGGTGATTTTTGCACCACCACTTGTAAAAAACATCCATCTACATTGCTTCCCCAAAGGGAAACAATCACAAACCTACCTGGAAAAGGCTGGGAAAATGGTCCAGATAAACCGCTGTCAGGTTCTCCGTGTCGGTCTATAACCACCTTCCCTGAAATAATATCAACCAGAGAGTCCTTAATGTTGGCTACTTGACTAAAGGGGAAACCTCCAGCACCCCAGGGTATTCCCTTGGTTATATTTAAACTATCCTGCTCTATGACAGCTTGGGCGATCGCCTGTTGCTGATTGGTATAGAAACAACCTAAAACGAGCATTACTGATGAAATAGTACTTAAATAACTCTTCCACATAGTATTCTCCTCCTGTGTAATCTTAAATTTTGCAAATCTAACAAACAGTACCCGGGCAAACTGCTGGTCCACTAGGCGCTTTGTATCTAGTGGGTCTTCTGGGAGAATCACCGGGAGCTACTGGTGGAGGAGGGGGAAGTACCGGTTGTACAGCACTGGTGGGAGGTTGTTGTCCCGTCAACGAGAAAAAGGTATTAATGGGAATACCCGCATTAAACCCTGTCTTTCCTCCAGAAGATGCTCCTGTTTCCCTTTGTCCGATTATTTCCCTAATTCTTGGGCGTTTACGACCCCGGGTTTCTGATTCACCACTATCCTGATCAGTATGTGCTAATCCGTGAATACCAATAACTCTACCAGAACCATCAAACACTGGTCCGCCACTATTACCAATATAAGTATCAGCGCTGTATACCAAACTATAACCCATTTGTCCCTTGGGGATCAAAGTAACTAATTTACCGGGCGTAATAGTGAAAGTCCTATTTTTACCTTTGTTGCCAAAAATGGCAGGAAATCCAGCCACAGTCACATCAGTACCTAGTTTCACCTGACCGGAGTTTCCCAGAACAGCTACGGCATAATTTTCCCCTGATTCAAAAGTAACTGTTGCTAAATCTGGATCACTTGGTGCTTTTTGTAGTACCTGACGATCTTTAATTGGATATTCTTTGCCCGTGTTAGTCTGGATAGTATACTTAAAACCCGTTTCGCATGCTACCTTTTTTCTTGCCAGTGCGATTTCATCAAGGTCACAGACAACATGATTCGCTGTTAATACGGTGTAAATTCTACCTGATTTGTTAATAATTACACCTGAACCTCCATCCGCTTCCCGCCCCTCTTGATTATCAAATATATTGATTTTAACGGTAGTTTTTTCCGCTATTTCGTATACCCCTTCTGCTGCCAAGGACACCTGTACCCCAGTAGCTATAACAACTAAAAGAGTAAACCCTGACACCATGTGATTTTTCACTAGAATTGGATTAAGTAAACCCCTGTTCATGGCTAGTTAGAACCTTAACTCTACCTCAACCACATTATATAAATTACATACAAGATTTGTCACCTACTTTATCTTTTTTTATCTTTGTTTTCCCCGTAGTTCACATTCCCATAAGTCCCCACTCCCACCCCTTTGGCTTTTAACCTCGACTGTAAGCACCCATTGGTTCCTTGATAAACCGGATATAAAGATGTTTGAAAGTTGACTTAATTACCCGGGGCATAGCAAAATCAATGGGCATTAAATTATCAGGTAATCGCCAGTCTTCTATTTGTAACAAATCTGGAGATAAATGGGGAAATTCTATATCTGTCAATTCAGGAGAAACACCCAAATTTTGGGCAGCTACCATGGTAGGTACTTGCATGGGATCAACTTTGAGTATTTCTAATACTGCTCGGTCTAGGGCAAACACATTCTCTGATGCACCTAAAACACCTAGATCACGAGGTTCACCACCACTCGGTCCATTACCTTCATGACCAATAATCCCATCTAAAATAGTCAAACTAGGATTAATTGCTCTGGCAGTTTCTACCAACATTTCTCCGAATTTTTTGGCATCTTTACCTGCTTCCATGTGCCACCAAGCTTTCATCTTTCCTGGGACACAACCAAACAAATTCTTTACTCCCATAGTGACTGTTAATTGCATGTGGGATTTCACTTTTGGTAAATTAATAATCACATCTGCTTCCATAGCTTCCTTCGACAAGAGCAGATGATTAAATTCATAGCTTTTTCCGGAACCCTCAGGACAGGTATAACGTTGACCACGAAATTCCACAATGGGAATGTTCAACTCCTCTAAAAGTGGCAGCAATCCATTGGCCGTGGCCACGCCCTTAGCAGTACCAAACGCCGGACTATCTCCTAGAAAAGGTTTTCCACCAGCTTCTATCACCTGCTGTGCAACAGCGCGAATCAGTTCTGGACGGGTAGTACATTCCTTGGTGGGTCGAGCACCTGTTAATAAATTGGGTTTCAACAGTACCCGGTTCCCAGGTTTCACGAAAGCTCCTATTCCCCCTAAGGGATCTAATAGGGTAGTTAGGGATTCTTTTAAAGCATCCTGTTGGTAGGATGTGGCTCTAATTAAACTAACTTGTGGTTTTGTTGTCAGCATAAGTTAAGGAGTGGTTAATTGATTTTACTTAATTCATTTTAAATTGATTGTAAAGGCGAGTTTCAAGTTTCCCCATTCCCCCAAAAAATTAGCACAGTGGAACAATAGTACTCATTTGTTCCAAATCTAAAACCAAGGCCAGTTGTTCTTCAGTCATTAGACCCCTTTCCAAAACAATTTGTCTTAGAGATTTCCCCGTTTCTAAGGACTCCTTGGCTACAGCAGCAGCATTTAAATAACCAATATGAGTATTTAATGCTGTAACTAAAGCTAAACTTCCCTCAGCATAACCTAAACATCTTTCTCTGTTGGCAATAATACCCTGAATACAATTATCTGTCAAAGCTCTAATTGTATTACCTAATATCTCAATACTATGAATCAAGTTATAGGCTATAAGCGGCATCATCACATTTAATTCTAATTGTCCCGCTTGGGCAGCAAGAGCGATCGCCTGGTCATATCCCATAACCTGAAAACAAACCATAGATGTCATTTCTGCCATAACTGGATTATACTTACCTGGCATAATAGAAGACCCTGGTTGTACGGGTGGTAATTGAATCTCTTTAAATCCGGTTTTGGGTCCAGAATCCATCAAGCGTAAATCATGGGAGATTTTGACCATATCTTGTGCCAGATTGCGCACTGCACCAGAAGTATTAACAAATGCTCCCATACTTTGCATAACAGCCATTAAATGGGGCGCTGGTTCCAGGGGAATTTCTAATAATTGGGAAAGCACTTCCACTACCCTTTTGCGGTATTCGGGGTGAGTGTTCATTCCCGTACCAGCTGCACTTCCCCCTAAACCCAAGACCATCAAATCCCCAGAAGCAGTGTATATGCGATTTTGATGTTCACTAAGAATATGGGACCAAGCTCGAAAATTCTCCCCTAACCGCACTGGAACCGCGTCCTGAAGGTGGGTTCTTCCCGATTTAACAATGTGTTGAAATTCCACCGCTTTTGCTTCTAGGGTGGCAATTGCCTTTTCTAATACGGGATGTAGGGTTTGGGTTAGGGCCAATAAACCACCTAGTCTAATAGCTGTAGGAATGACATCATTGGTAGACTGACCATAGTTAACATGATCGTTAGGACTAACCCGCTGGTAATTTCCTTTCTCATCCCCCAAAATTTCTAGGGCTCGATTGGCTAGAACTTCGTTGATGTTCATGTGGTGGGATGTACCTGCTCCTGCTTGGTAAACATCTACCACAAACTGATCCCGTAATTTCCCCCCTAGTATTTCGTCTGTCGCTTGAACTATGGCTTTACTTATATCTAAGGGTATACAACTCAACTCACCATTAACTATTGCAGTTGCTTTCTTAATGTACAAACAGGCATCTACATAGCTGGCTAGTGGCTTGATTCCACTTATGGGGAAGTTCTCCAGGGCGCGTTGGGTTTGGATCCCATAATATACGTTATTGGGAATTTGGCGATCGCCCATGGAATCCCGTTCAATGCGAAAATCTATATTACTCATAATTACTCACATAGTTAATGATAGTTTATTGGAGATTAGGTGGGTGGGTGGAATTAAATATAAGATGAACGTAGGTTGGGTTGAAATATGAAACCCAACACCCCCATGGGTCTCGTTACTCGACCCATCCTACAAATAATTGTGCCTCCCTACTTACGCCAAAATATAAATTATCCCATAAGTGATACTATAGTAGTGTTAGGATCCTCCTTTTCCATTTGTTCACTGTGAAACATACCTGAATACCCGCTAATAAATTGTCTAACACACTACTAATCGCTGGAACTGATACAGGTGCTGGCAAGACCATATTAACCTGTTCTATAGCGGCTTACTGGCTAAAGTACCTTCCCCAAAGTCGCTTGGGAATCATGAAACCTTTACAGTCTGGTGTAGGTGATAAAGAAACCTACCAGTCTCTTTTTAGTTTGGATCAGTCCGAGGAAGAAATCACCCCTTTGTATTTTCAAGCACCGTTGGCACCCCCAATTGCTGCGGCCAAGGAAAATCGGACTATTGATTTGGGTCTGGTTTGGCGAACTTTTCTCAAATTACAAAGGGAAAGGGATTTTTTACTGGTGGAGTCCCTCGGGGGTTTAGGTTCACCCGTAACGGATGAATTGACCGTAGCTGATTTGGCGGGAGAATGGCGTTTACCAACGGTTTTGGTTGTTCCTGTTAGATTAGGTGCGATCGCTCAATCCGTAGCTAATGCGGCTTTGGCTAGACAAGCCAAAATAAACTTATTGGGGATTGTTTTGAATTGTAACCAACCTCGTTCGGAAGAAGAAATAGGGGATTTAACTCCGACCCATTTAATTGAGTCTTTAACTAACTTTCCAGTTTTGGGTTGTTTACCATACCTAGAAAATGTTAATGACTTAGAAACCCTGGCTGAAGTTGCATCCAAATTGACAATTCCTGTGTTGTCTGAATTACAGGTTGGCTGAGTTCGGTTTACATAGAAAATGCTTTAATAATATTTTCCGCCATATCAAAATTAGCTGTTACACTTTGCACATCATCCAACCCTTCCAGGGTGTCAATCAGTTTTAGCAGGGACTTAGCTTGGTCTATATGGGTAACTTCCACTTCAGTTTGCGGAATCCAACGTATTTCCACCTCTGTGAGTTTAAAGTCTTTAGCTTTGAGTGTTTGACTCAATTTCTCTAGGTTGGACACCTGGGTGAAAACCTCAGCTACTTGTTGGTCAATCATTTCATAGCTCTCAGCATCACCGACAAGGGATGCTTCTAATAGGTTTTCTTCATCCTCCACCCCTGTAACTATACAAACTCCCCTTTGGGTAAACATCCAACTGACACAACCAGTTTCTCCCATTTTTACTGAAAGCAACCCGTAAATCCGCTGCGGTTCGATTGCGGTTGTCTGTTAATGCTTCCACTAATATGGCTACCCCACCTGGTCCATAACCTTCGTAGCGAATCTCTTCCAAACTATTACTATCACTACCTAAAGTACCCGCACCTTTAGCGATCGCCCTTTCAATATTATCATTGGGGATACCTGCTGCTTTAGCTTTATCAATAGCTGTTCGCAGTTGGAAATTTCCTGTGGGATCTGGTATGCCATTTTTAGCAGCAATAATAATTGCCCGGGAAAGTTGAGTGAAAACACTGCCTTTTTTGGCATCTACTACCGCTTTTTGACGTTTAATATTTGCCCATTTACTATGTCCTGCCATAACCAGCACCAACAACACTAATTAAGACTAAACTATGACAATCCAGGTTATTTCTCCGTTAGTTTGACTAAACCAACACCACCAAAATACAAAGCCAGGACTGCTCCTGCTAATAGACTTTGGGTGAGGGGATCGGTGGAGGGTGTTAACACTGCTCCTAAAATCATAGATAACATAATCACCAGTCTCCAACCATTGAGCATTTGCTGTGATGAAACAATTCCTAACTTGCTTAGCAATAATTGGATAACTGGGATTTGAAAGGCTAAACCAGTACTAAATAATAGCAACAGAATAAATTCAAAATATTTTTCAATTGACCATAGCTGTTCTACTACGTCAGCTCCATACTTAACAAAAAATTGTAAAGCGGCAGGAATAAGTAATAAATATGCAAATACTAATCCACCTAAAAACAATATACTAGAGCCAAAAACTATGGGAGCTAATAGTCGGCGTTCACGACGAGTTAAACCGGGTAAGACAAACTGAATAATTTGGTAAAGAATCACGGGACTGGATAGAACTAAACCGCTATAACCAGCAACCTTCAGGGAGACGAAAAAATATTCTCCCGGTGCCAATTGTAAAAATTTAATCCCTTGGGCTGGTATTTCTAGTAGTCGCACCAGGGGTTTGACTACTAGAAAACAACCCACAATACCTACTACCACCGCAATTAAAGAATAGAAAATCCGCCGTCGCAGTTCTTCCAGATGGTCAAAAAACGGCATTTCCACTTCGTCTGGGAGTTCATCTAGGGGGTCCACAGGTAAATTACTGGTGTCCTCAGCAAAATCTATGGTTTCTGTCTCTGTTTCTGGTAAAGGTGTCATGAGTTGGGTTGAGTTGGCAACATTCCTTAACTATTTTATATTTTATCTTTTTTACCGTTGGTTAGTTTCCAGATTTGGCGTATTTACTAACTAAGGTTGAAATCTCCGGGTTATACAACCGTAGGTAATTCCAATAATTCCCCAACACCTGACGCACGTAATTTCTGGTTTCCCCAAAGGGTATTTCCTCCACAAATTCGTCGGGATCCTGTTTGGGTATGGTTCGTAACCACTTGGCAACATTGCCAGGTCCTGCATTATAACTGGCGATCGCCAACATGGAATTATTATTATATTCCTGGTGGGTATGATCCAAATACCAAGTTCCCAACATGATATTATCATTGGGGTTTTCCAGGTTAATAGTTTTCATATCCACACCAATTTGTGGTGCTATCCATTTAGCTGTATTTGGCATCACTTGCATTAAACCCACAGCACCAGCTACTGATTTAATTTTAGGTTGGAACATTGATTCCTGTCTCATTAAACCTATCACCAGCAGGGGATTTACCTGACGAGCTGAAGCCCACTTTTGTATTGGTTCTAAGTATAATAGGGGATATCGTGCTTGCCAATAGGTAATTTGTCGACTTAAAACAGCATATTCAGCTCTCTCCTCCGGGGTTTCCCTATCTTCCAACTGAGATATTTTAGCAATACCAATGAGGTTATCACCCTTTACTAACCGCATCAACCCTTCCGTGAACTGTTCTTTTACCGTGGGCTGATTGTTATTTTTAAATCCCGTCTCCCATTCATACCAGGCATCCCGATCTTGTGCCATTAAATACAGTTCTTTGAAAGTATCCGTACCAGCAGGGGGTAAAGGACGTTGGGGTGAGGTAATTTGGGGATTGAGTAGGCGTAAATTATTAAAATCACCCACATCCCATCCCAGGATTCTAGCGGAACGCCAAGCATAATAGGACTGGGGAAAGTTAGCGAGTACGTACTCATAGGACTTACGAGCTTCCTCGTTTTTACCCAGTAGACTTGCCCATTTACCTACCCAAAAACTGGCTCTTGGTGCCAAAATGCTGCCAGGATTCTGGGTAGGAATTGGTTGTGCCCACTCCCATGCACCAATATAATCCCGGTTTTTAGCTTTATTCAGGGCAGTTTGCCAACGGTATTCTGTGGCAGCATCAGAGCTGCTATATTTACTTAGAAGTAATTTCCAGGTTTGATTAGCTGACTGATTATCCTTGAGACTGGTCAGCAATTTAGCCTTTTGTGCTAGTGCTTGTGGTGCTTGAGAAGGGAATTGAGCAATTATTTGGTCAAGATAGGATATGGCATCCTTCCCCGAAGACATTTCTGCCAGTCTTAATAGGGCTGTTCCTGTTTCTTTCTTTTTAGGAAACAGCTTGACTTGTTGTTTATAAATTACAATTGCTGATTCCCGTTTTTTGTCTATTTGTAAGCCCCTGGCAATACGATATAGATTTTTAGCCGTTTGAGGAGCATTTTTGTAAGCACTGCTGGCTTTAACAAACTCATTATTATCCCAATATGCTGCACCAATCACTTCCCAATCTGCTGGGGTAAGTGAAGATTGGGGAACCAAGCTATCTAAAAAACCTACGGTTCCTGGTTCATCACCAGCATACTTGGCCAGAATTAACTGTAATTTGGGTTGATTGGGGTTTTCTCGCAGACGATTGCGGATAATTTCCCAGGTTAGCGGATGGGAAGGAAATTCGGCGATCGCTCGTTCCTGTAGTTTTGGTTGTCCAATGAGATACATGGCTTTCACCGCTGCGGGACTTTTTGGATAATCCCTTAATACCCTTTGACGCAGGTCAGAAGCTAACCCTTTTTCCCCCAACATATCTTGAGCTTGGGCTTGTTTCAATAAAATATAAGATGCCAAAACTGGATAATCTTTTTCCAAACCCACCAATAATTCCAACGCTGGTTTACCTTGATTCGTTTGAATATAATCACTAGCCAAGACATAGCGGGCCCTTTCTCGATCTGGAGAGTCTCCTTTTTCAGCAATTTCCCTGAGCTTACTAGATCTTTCTGGTAAAGATTGAGCTACAGTCATGCCAACAGTTGAAGGAGATTGGTCCATTTGAATTGACTGATTTGCTTCTACCTGACTGGGGTCAAACCATTTGCTCAAGGTTTTTTGCGCCTGGGGAAATGAGAACCCCACACCTAAGAGAAAGGCGCCGAGCCCCGCTCCTGTAATCAAATAGACTTGCTTGTTTTGTAGTTTTTTTAACATGGATACTTACTTCTAGCCTAGCCAACGGTTTTGTGCCAATCTAGCACTAGCTCAAAAACTTTGGGAATCAATCTGCCATTTCAAAGGATATTCGACACCAAGGCGCATTTTGGGAACATAACCTTATGGTAACAACTTAAAAGAATCACAAAAACCCTGCATACTTCTAGTCAAAAACCTTTGTCTTTTTTGAGTGGTTTCCGCAGTAATCTGATAAAATCTGTTGTCAATTAAAAATACTCTCTGCTTGACAACTTTCCCGGCAGGAGTAGTATAATTTACTTCTATACCCACGTTATCACCCAAGGTCTTTTTTTCCTCACTGACAATAGTTCCCCGAACTCTCTCTAATGCTGTACTTTTGCCCTGCTCTATAGCTTGTTCCACCAGATTTCTACTTCGTAACAATTGAATGTATTGTGCTGGATAATCAATGTAGGCAACCGTATATTTTGCCTCCTCCTGGGGACGATTTACGGTAAATAGATTTACCTGTAGTTCCCCATTATCACTGGTCATCTTTTGCTGGCTAAGCCTTGGTGTACCCGGAAACAACACGCTAAATTTTCCTTCCTGGGAGGAAAACCGCTGCCATATGGATTTTACTTGTGCTAATTGGCTAATAGTTGGAGTTTGACCAGTTGTGTAGTGATTATGTATAAACAAACTAACTAAGGGAAGTGAAATAACCGATACAAGCGATATCAATTTAGTAGTTTTTGTAATCATAGTAAGTAGGGAGGCACAATTATTTGTAGGATGGGTCGAGTAACGAGACCCGTGGTGTTGGGTTTCATACTTCAACCCAACCTACGTTGGTCTTATATTTAATTCCACTCACCCACTTAATCATAACTGGTTATTTAGTCCATGGAAGTTGGTATTTAGCGATAATTGAGCTAATTGGGGGGTTCTACCCTGGAAACCAATCATTAATTTTAGGGCAAAAACCTTTAATATGGGTATCCTCTGCATTAACCATAAACCTAGACGACGAATAATGACCATAGGTAAGATGTTATTGGAGAATATACGGTCTAATAGGTCTGTAAACCCTAAAATCGCCAAATTTTCATTTTTGCGCCAGCGTTCATACTGCTGCAGAATCTGGATGTTACCAATATCTTTTCCTTGCTGGTGAGCTGTTTGAATAACTTCAGCTAAAGCAGCAGCATCCCGGATACCTAAATTTAAACCCTGTCCACCCACGGGATGACAGTTATGAGCTGCATCACCCACCAAAGCCAACCGGGGGAGAACATAGCGATCGCTTTGCATTAACTGTACCTGAAAAACAAACCGCTCTCCCAGCAATTCTAATTTACCCATCTGGTGACCATAGCGACGAGTCAATTCTGCCAAAAATTCCTCATCACTTAAAGTGCACAGGGTCTTAGCTTCTTCATGGGGAGCAGTCCACACAATACGACACCTATTACCAGTTAGGGGTAAAATGGCAAAGGGCCCACTTTGCCAAAACTTTTCATAAGCGGTGTAGTTGTGGGACTTCTCAGGTCTGACAAAAGCGACTATACAAGACTGCCAATATTTCCAACCCTTCGTTTTAATTCCTGCAGCTTGACGAAGAGGGGACTTAGAACCATCAGCAGCTACCATTAATTTAGTGCGAAACACTTGATCTGCACCATTTATTTGAATATTTACAGTTACTATATCCCCACTAGTTTTAGTGCTAACCACAGTAGCAGGACACAAATAAGTCACATTGGCACAAGTTCTGACAAATTCCTGGAGGGGTTCCAACAGGGCAAAATGCTCTGCCACATAACCCAGTTCCGGTGTTTCTCCCCCCAAATCGGATGTTTGAAATTTGACTACATTTGGATATTCAGCATCCGATAGAAACACTTGTCTATACTTGGCAATGTGAGGGAGAATTTTTCCCCAAATACCAATACCCTGAAAAATACGTGCTGATAACATGTGTATAGCATAGGCTTGTCCCTTAGCTACCGCTGTGGATGTCACCTGAGCTTCCACCAAAAGAACAGTTAAGCCTGAATCCTTCAAAGCAGCAGCTAAAGTTAAACCAACAATACCACCACCCACAATCATCAAATCATAATCATGGCTTTCTGTGGTAGCTAGTCGGGAGTTAGGGGTTTGAGCAACTTCAGATGATGAAAACGACATTTTTAACCTCAGAAAACCTCTTACCTTCCATTTTTACCCAACTCTTCTTAGAGGGCAACCCAAATCACCTTGCACAGCGCTTGTATTCCAATATACTTAAAAAATTCTCAATCAAATCTTAACCAAACCTTAATCTTTTATTTAGCTTCTATTAAAAAAATCTTAATCAGTGGGCATAAAGCTAGATTTGGGACGTAACTTCGTCAAGCAAACAATGGCTAGTATAATATCCCTTAAACACGAGGTAACATGACATTAACCACTATTTTCCGTCCGGTAGTTTCTACAGCAGCACTAACAACAGTCCTAGGTTTTAGTCCATTATTAACAGCAATTGCTCAAGCTGAGACATTAAATGGTGCAGGTGCGACCTTTCCTGCTCCTTTGTATGAGCGTTATGCAAGGGAAGTGAGAAAGAAACATCCAGAATTGAAAGTTAATTACCAAGCGATTGGTAGTGGTGGTGGTATTCGTCAAACTATTGCGGGCACAGTAGATTTTGGTGCCAGCGATGCAGCTATGAAAGATGACGAAATAGCTAAAGTTAAAAACGGTGTAATTTTAGTACCAACAGCTGGTGGTGCGGTTTCCGTGGTTTATAACCTACCAGGAGTCAATAGACTAAGACTGTCTCGTAAAACCTTACCTGACATCTTTTCTGGTAAAATTACTAATTGGGATGATCAGCAAATTAAAGCAGATAACCCTGGTGTTAACCTACCAAATCAACCAATCAGATTTGCAGTTCGTGCGGATGGTAGCGGTACAACCTTTATCTTCACCAATCATCTCAGTTCTATAAATCCTTATTTCAAGGGTAGAATAGGAGCTAATACCGCACCAAAATGGACTCTACCCAACGTTTTAAAAGGAAAAGGAAATCCCGGTGTAGCTGCTTTAGTAGCTCGTACTCCTGGGTCTATTGGTTATGTAGAATATGACTATGCTACCAAAAACAACCTCAGATCTGCAGAAATACAGAACAGGAAAGGAGAATTTGTCGCTCCTTCTTTAGCAGCTTCTAATGCAGCTCTATCAACCGTGACCTTTCCTGCAAACTATCGCGTATTTGTTGGTGATCCAGCCCAGGGTTATCCCATTGTTGGTTTAACCTGGATGATGATTTATCAAAAGTACTCTAATCCTTCTAAAGCTGATGCTATCAAAAAGTGGATTAACTGGGTACTTAAAGATGGTCAGCAGTTTAATGACGACCTAAATTACACAAAAATACCTCAGGACGTGGTTAATCGGGTTTTACAAACTGTGAATAGCACTGTTAAGTAAGGCTTTTTTAAAAAATGGGGGAAAGGTGGTTTGGCTTTTAACGAGCCCCATCCCCCTTTAGTCACTCTATATCAACTCGAGCAGTCACTCAAATTTTTGTTCTTTTTTTAATATGATTTCCCACCATGAATGAATCATTTCCACCAAGTGAAGACCACTCCCGCGCCTATGTGAGTGGTGATCAAAATTTAGACCTACAGGTAAGTGGTGGATTAAATTTCCGCCTTGATCAGGGATTCACATTTTTAGTTTATTTCTTTGCTGCGGTCACTGTGACAATATTAATTGTCATGACTTTAGTCATCTTCAAAGAAGCTCAACCCGCTGTTCTCCAATTTGGTTTAGGATTTCTCTGGGACCAAGATTGGGATACAGGTAATCAGTTATTTGGAGCGTTAACTTATATTTATGGAACTTTGGTCAGCAGTGCGATCGCTATTTTGTTAACTGTACCTGTGGGTATATCTGTGGCCTTGGTTACGAGTGAGGACTTTTTGCCCTTACCAGTTAGAAACACCATTGCTTTTGTGGTAGAACTAATTGCAGCTATTCCCAGTGTAATTATTGGTTTATGGGGAATATTTGTATTTATCCCTGTAATAGAGCCTTTACAAAAGGGGATTAGTAACTTTCTCCAATTTATACCTTTATTTAACACTCAGGATCCAGCAGGTAATAATATGTTGACCGCTGGAATTATCTTGTCTATTATGATTTTACCCACGATGGCTGCCATTTCTCGTGATGTGTTAATGGTAGTTCCTCGGGAATTAAGAACCGCATCCATGGCTTTAGGTGGAACACGCTGGGAAACCATATTTCGAGTGTTATTACCTGCGGGATTTTCAGGTATGGTAAGTGCGGCCATGTTGGCTTTAGGACGTGCTTTGGGTGAGACCATGGCAGTAACTATGGTAATTGGTAACTCAGCCCAAATTAGTCTTTCTTTGCTTGATCCAGCCTATACAATTCCCGCTGTTATAGCTAATGAATTTGCCGAAGCGGAGCCGGGATTACATATTGGTGCATTAAGTTATTTAGGACTAATTTTGTTTGTATTAACTCTAGCTGTGAATATTGCTGCTGTACTATTAGTTCAGTGGGTTGGCAAAAAGAACTCTTAGTGGTATGCCAATAGAAATTCTGATTTAGTTTGCGCCGAAAATTGCCCACATAAAATTACCCATCACAAATCACTCAGTTTACCTACCATTTACCCATATGAATTCCGGAACAGACGAATCTTTTGCTAGGGAATTATTAGATCCCCTACCACCCAATAGACTGTTATTTAGTTATTTGATGAATGGTTTATCCTTCATACTAAGTCTGCTGGCATTTTTACCATTAGGATCAATTATATGGGAAATTATATCCCGGGGGAGTTCTAGTTTAAAACTAGAAATGTTTTATCTCCCCCTAATTGATAATGGCTTTGCCAATGCTATTCTGGGTACTCTACTTATGGTTAGTATTGCTACTCTACTCAGCGTACCTGTGGGAGTCATAACCGGCATATTTTTGGCAGAATTTGCCAAGAACAGCCAAATCAATAAATTGGTGCGATTCCTCACTTCTATACTCACCGGTGTACCCTCCATTGTAGTGGGCATGTTTGCCTATGGTGTAGTTGTACTAACCACTAAAGAGTTTAGTGCTTTAGCGGGGGGATTTGCTCTTTCCGTAATCATGTTACCCGTCATTACCCTGACCACAGAGGAAGCACTCAAGCTAGTTCCAGTGCATCAGAGACTAGCTTCTGCAGCTTTAGGAGGAACAAAACTGCAAACCACATTTAGAATAGTAGTAAAATCAGCTATACCTGGGATTACCACTGGTGTATCCCTGGCGATCGCTCGTGCAGCTGGTGAAACTGCGCCATTGATTTTTACAGCGCTATTTAGTCAAAACTGGTCAGATGGTCTAATCAGTCCCACAGCGTCCTTACCAGTATTAATTTTTAATTTGTACAATAGTCCCGATCCTAAAGTTAATCAATTGGTTTGGACTACCTCTATAATACTACTGAGTTTAGTTTTATTTTTTAGTTTGCTCTCTCGTTTTTTAGGTCGCAAGAGTAAATTGCGTTAGTGAAGTTTGTGAGTGATTTGGAAAGGTCTGTGAGATATCTAATGATTGTAAGGCGTGTCATGGTTCGCGAAAACAAAGAATTCAGTATGGGAGATAATCTAAAATGACTAATCTGACTCCAGCTATCAAGATTAAAAACCTCAGTTTTTACTACGGTAACTACAAAGCTATCGAGAACATATCCTTAGATATTTACAAGAATCGAGTTACCGCACTAATAGGTCCTAGTGGTTGTGGCAAATCCACGTTTATCAAAGCCCTAAATCGCATTAGTGAATTAGAAGGTAAAGTCAAGGTGGATGGGAGCGTAGAATTTTTTGGGCAGAGTATTTACGATTCCCGGATTAACATTAATCGGTTAAGAAGGGAAATTGGCATGGTATTTCAGAAGCCAAACCCTTTTCCCATGAGCATTTACGAGAATGTTGCTTACGGGGTAAGAATTTCTGGTGGGGCTCCAAAATTTCAATTAGATGACATTGTGGAATCTGCTCTTAAAGGAGCTGCTTTGTGGAATGAGGTAAAAGATAAACTGAACTCATCTGCTTTAGGACTTTCTGGTGGACAGCAGCAAAGACTCTGTATTGCTCGTGCTTTAGCAGTAAAACCCAAAGTCTTATTAATGGATGAACCCTGTTCAGCATTAGATCCCATTGCTACCCTAAAAGTAGAGGAACTAATCCACAGTTTGCGATCAGAACTAACCATAGCTATTGTTACCCACAATATGCAACAGGCGACACGGGTTGCTGACTTTACAGCTTTCTTCAGTACAGATGAAAGTCGTATTGGACAAATGGTAGAATTTGGTGCTACAACCCAAATATTTGGTAGTCCCCTAGACGAGCGTACCCGCGATTATGTTGCGGGGCGATTTGGTTGATGCTTTGACCTGTTGGATGTATTGAACTACTCACAGGGAAACCAACTGTCGGTAGTTCAATTAACTGCGGAATCTAACATAACAATTGTGCCATCGGTAGCATCCATTTCCACCTCGATACCAATGGGCAAAGTGACAATATTTTCCAGATGTCCAATTTGCAATCCCATACAAGCGGGGACTGCCAAAGATTGAATGTGGTCGCGGACAACTTCTTCTAGGGTTAGGGAACCATATCCTCCATCTGGTGCACAATTAGTACACTGACCAAAAATAAACCCCCGTAAATTTTGTAAAATTCCTGCCAATTTCAGATGTGTTAACATTCTGTCTATACGGTAAATACTCTCTCCCACATCCTCCACAAATAAAATCGCCCCCGCAAAATTCGGCAAATAAGCGGATCCTACCATGGCTGAAATCACTGAAAGATTGCCTCCTATTAATCGCCCCCGTGCTTTTCCATGGGTAATGGTTTGAATGCGGTTTTTTACCCTCATCAACCTTCCCCTATCGTCTGGGTCTGCTTCATTGGCAAAATTAAGCTTTTCCCCGGCGAATAGAACCCGTCGAAACCAATTTACCTGTTCAGCACGCCAGGATGTTAAACCATTGGGACCATGGAAGGTGATTAAGCCAGTTTTAGCATAAATTGCTAAATTTAATGCCGTTAAGTCGCTAAAGCCCACTAACACTTTGGGATTTCTTCTAATTACTTGGTAGTCCAAATAGGGCAAAATCCTGGCACAACCCCAACCTCCACGGATTGGTAATAACATGGAGATTTTACCATCAGCAAAAAACTGATTGATATCAGCTGCTCTGTGTAGATCTGTTCCCCCCAAATAGCCATAGCGTGCTAAAAGATTAGGAGCAAGATAGGGAGTCATTCCCAATGCTTTAACAGCATCCTGGACTATTTCCACCTCCTCTGGTAAAAAGGTTGCACCAGCAGGACTAATTAGACCAACGCCATTACCAGTTTTTAGTCTTCGTGGTTTGATGGTACTATTAGTAGTGGTTCCCAGGGTAGGGAAGCTGTAACCCAGTGGCGAAAAGGATGCTAGACTGGCCAGCGAAACGGTGAGGAATTGACGACGGTTCAATTTCATTGTTGACACCTATATTAACTAAATGATCGCCCCAAAATGCCGAATATAAGGTATTAAGTTAACAACCTGACATAATCCAAAGTTTAATATTTGTCCTTGATCCCCAATGGCTTTCAGCTAAAACAAGTATGTGGTTACTTCACCAATCATATAGAAATATAACAAGAATATAAAAATATAATAAAAATTATTTTTCAGTAAAAATAGCTAAAACCCCCAACACATAATAACTCCTCGGCTTTTTGGTCTATTTCTCTTGGGATCACAATATTAAATACCACTGGAAATAGTTATCAACCACCGTCAAGAGTAACGATTATGAAACCAATCAACCCGTTAGCATCAGCTTGTAGGTACTGTCGCCATTATCAACCGGAAGGACGTAGAGGTGGTGTTTGTAGTCAGTTAAGCGCACCCGTACAAGGTTGTTGGAAGGCCTGCTCTTTAGCTGTTCCCGCTTTCGCACCTACATGGGAGTCTTTGGAGGAAAGTTGGAATTTACCACTGACTAAACCAATGTTACCAATTTTATCCGTTCCCGGTCATCTAGATACTAGGACTGAGAATCTCCCAGTTCCAGAAGTTCAAGAAATTACAAGCATTGAGGAAACTGCTTTTTCCACTCTCCCCGGTTCCCGCTAGGGTAACCAAGGGAAATCCCGAAAATTTGGGGGGCGTTTTTGCAAAAATGCCTGTTTACCCTCTGCTGCTTCTGTGGTCATATAATAAAGTAAAGTGGCGTTACCAGCAAGCTCTTGTATTCCAGCTTGTCCATCGCAGTCTGCGTTAAATGCCGCTTTTAGACAACGTATGGCAATAGGACTTTTGTCTAGAATTTCTTTAGCCCAGTTTATTCCCTCCATTTCTAGATCCTGAACCGGAACAATGGTATTAATTAAACCCATTTCTAAGGCTTGTTGTGCATTGTATTGACGACAGAGGAACCAAATTTCCCGAGCTTTTTTCTGTCCAACTATTCGCGCTAGGTAACTAGCACCAAAACCACCATCAAAGCTACCTACTTTCGGTCCTGTTTGCCCAAAAATCGCATTATCTGCTGCTATGGTTAGATCGCACACTAGATGCAGAACATGACCTCCACCAATAGCATATCCCGCTACTAAAGCAATCACTACTTTAGGTAGAGAACGAATCAGACGTTGTAGATCTAACACGTTTAGGCGCGGAATTCCAGTGTGGTCAACATAACCGCCTTCTCCCCTCACGCTTTGGTCTCCCCCGGAACAAAAAGCATATTTACCATCGGTATGAGGTCCTGCACCTGTTAGTAGCACTACGCCAATATTTATATCCTCACGAGCATCACAAAAAGCTTCATATATTTCAAATATTGTTTCTGGACGAAATGCATTGCGCTTATGGGGGCGATTGATGGTTATCTTAGCAATACCATCTATTTTTTCATAGAGTATGTCGTCGTAATGTTTAACGGTTTTCCAGTCGGGTTTCATATAACTCATCATATTAGGGTGAAAACATTAGTTGACTTTTATTCTGTAACAAAACAGACGGATTTGTATCCGTCTGCAAACAAAAATTAAAAAACATTTAAATCAGTTGATGTTGAACGCCTTTAGGGTAAAAATTTTCTCGATAATGTCTTCTACGACCTTATCAGGTGTGGAAGCACCAGAAGTCACGCCAACAATTGTTTCCCCTATAGGTAGCCAGTTTTTTGTGGTTGCTATTTCTCCGTTTAATTGCCGATGTTCAATTGCATTACTAGGTTTAATTCTCTCCACACTGTCAATGTGATAGGAAGGAATATTTCTGTTAATAGCTATTTGTTGTAATTGGGTAGTATTTGATGAATTAAACCCGCCAATTACTATTATCAGGTCTAATTCATGTTCAACTAGTTCTAACATGGCATCTTGTCTTTCTTGGGTAGCATCACAGATGGTGTTAAAACTTTGAAAATGATCGTTCAGTGCTAAGGTGCCATATTTTTGCATCATGGTCTTTTCAAATATTTTGCCAATTTGCTCTGTTTCTCCTTTGAGCATGGTTGTTTGGTTGGCAATCCCTACTTTCTCTAAGTCTTTATCTGGGTCAAAACCCGCTGAATAGGCTTTGGCAAACCTGGTTAAAAATTCCTCCCGGTTACCACCATGGAGGATATAGTTGCTTACATACTCGGCTTCTTGTAAATTTAATACAATTAGGTATTTGCCAGCGAAGGAACTAGTCGCTACTGTTTCCTCGTGCTTGTACTTGCCATGAATGATTGAGGTAAATTCACCTTTTTTGTGCTTTTCCACTGTGTTCCACACTTTAGAAACCCATGGACAAGTTGTATCCACAATTTGACAACCTTTGTCATGTAAGATTTGCATTTCTTGTACACTAGCACCGAAGGCGGGTAAAATAACTACATCCCCTTGTTCAACTACTGAAAAATCTTTTTTATTAGTAGTTACGGGGATAAATCCCACTCCCATTTCTTGCATACGTTGATTAACCGAGGGATTGTGAATTATTTCATTGGTGATCCAAATCCTTTCTGTGGGAAAGTGTTGACGAGTTTCGTATGCCATCGCTACTGCGCGCTCCACACCCCAACAAAATCCAAAGGCTTGAGCTAGTCGGATAGTAGTATTGCCTTTTTTAATCGTGTAGTTACTATTGCGTATTTCTTGAATTAGACTACTTTCATACTCAGATTGTAACTGTGTAGACACTTCTTCTTTGTGCCCAAACCCTTTGCGATTGTAGTTTTCTGAGTGTTGTAGTGTACGTTTAAAAGTTTTGGTATCCATTTTTTACTGTCTACTAAAATTAATACTTCTTATTTTCTTATAATTTCCGCTGATTTTTGAGTCCTGAATAGTTATATTATTTGATTATTTGGCAATTGTAAATATATAGCTTTAGCCAAAACTTTTAAAAAAGAGTTACATGGATGAAAGGGTTAGGTGGGTGGGATTCCCTTTTCCCTCCTACCCTGTGGTTAAATGTTAATGCGATCGCCGAACTCAGAGTTATAACCTTCTTCTCCGTGTTCGTGAACATCCAGTCCCTGGTTTTCTGCTTCCTCTTGCACCCGAAGTCCTACAGTAGCTGAAATGAATTTTAAAATCAGCCATGTTCCTACAGCTGCTATAACATAAGCTATATTAACGCACCTGCAGCAGCAGATGTATTAGTTGCAACAAATGCAACTGTAGCAATAGTGCCGGCGGATAGGGCACTACCAGCATTAAAACCAAACCAGCCTGCACCCAACAAAATAAAGGGGACATTATGAGGTGGTGCGAGACGATCGGGATGGTTTTTTCGGGGGCCAAGTACAATCGCTGCTACGAGAGCAGATACCCCAGAACTAATATGTACTACAGTACCACCAGCAAAATCTAATGCACCTAAACCACCATATAAACCTAAAAATCCACCTTTGTCCCATACCGCATGAGCTAGAGGTGTGTAAATAAAGGTCGACCACAGCAGCACAAATAGCACAAATAGACAGTAGGCCCGAAAACTCATCCTTTCGGCGATCGCCCCAGAAATTAAGGCTGGAGTAATAATTGCAAACATGGCCTGATAGATCATGTATGCTTGATGGGGTATTGTTGATGCGTAGCAAACTACTTCCTGTGGTGCTGAACCTGCTAGATATCCTGTTGTTTCCAAACCTACACCATTTAGACCAAACCACTGTAAACCCCCAATAAAAGGTAACCCAGGAGCAAAGGATAAACTATAGCCCCACAGTACCCAGGTTACCCCCACAATTGCCATCAACACAAAACTCATCATTAAGGTGTTGAGGATATTACGCGATCGCACGAATCCACCATAAAAGAAAGCCAACCCCGGTGTCATCAATCTCATGCGGTTTTCGGAATATTTTCTTTCACAAATCTACCAGTTTATAGGTTATGATTGCTAGGGAATTTGGATGATTCTTGTTGTAACCAAATGAATTAAAACAAGTTGCGACTTAAATCCTCAATCACCGATGTGGTGGAAAAATAGCGATCGCCAAAATTATAACAGACCATTTTGTCTAAAATATCTGCCAGGTGGTCACTAACATTAACCAAGTCCCGCCAAACCACATTGCCAGTTTGGGGATCTAATGGCAATTCTTGGGGAAAATTTCCAGTAATAGCTTGAATCCCAATCATACCCAAAGCATAAATATCACTAGATAAACGGGGATGACCAGCCAATTGCTCAGGTGGTGAATACCCCCTTGTACCTATGGAAACCGTAGCTGACTCAGTGCCAGGATTAATTTGAGGTTGAATTAATTTCACTGCGCCAAAATCTATTAAACACAGACGATTATCTTGATGGCGTCGCATAATATTGCTAGGTTTAATATCCCGGTGAATTACATGGTGTTGATGTATAAAAGATAAAATCTCTAAGATTTCTAGTAACATAGCAATAACAAAACTCTGGCTTTTAGCACCCGTTACTGGAGGTAACTCTTGACTTAAAGTATGACCTACTATATACTCTTGAACTAGATAAAACTCCTGTCTATCCTCAAAATAACCCAACAGTTGGGGAATTTGCGGGTGTTGACCTACAATGGCTAAAATTTCCGCTTCAGTGTTAAATAGTCTACGAGCAACCTGCAAAAACTTGTCATCTCTCCGGGCTGGCATTAATTGCTTAATCACACAGGTATGATGCTGATCCTTGTTTTGGTTTTGAGTATCTTCTACTAAATAAGTCCTGCCAAAACCTCCTGAAGCCAGATTTCTCATGATCTGATAGCGTCCAGCTAAAAGTAAATCCGTATCTCCAGATGTAACCGCATCAACAAAATCAAACTGGTCAACGTGGGTGGGAAGTTGGGTTTTTTGCTCCCATAGCAAACTCATTTCCTCAATTGCTTGCTGTTGTTTTTGCACCTGGTCCAGAATTATCTGGTTCTGTTTTTGTACTTGATAATTAGTATAACTAATTACAACAATACTACTAATGATCAAACATAGGACTGGTCGAATAAAGGGTATCCATATAGCTTGCCAAGACAAAATAGTTACAATAGCTAAACTGAACCCAATGACCATAATTAGTGCTATTGTTATGGGGATAGGATGATGCCATTTTCTGGTCAAAATTGCACCAATAACTGCATAACTCCAAATCCATAACCATTCTAACCAGTCTGACCAATAATTAATTACAGCTCTACCATCCAGTGCTGTACTAATGATTTGACTGGCCACCTGGGCATGGATCATCATACGGGACAGTCTGGGGCTTTGATCAGATAAACTGCTATAGGGTGTATAGTATCCCGGATGTACGCTACTAGCAGTAGCACCTATAATTACTAGGCGATCTTTTATCCAACTTGG
Organism: Cylindrospermopsis raciborskii Cr2010; assembly: GCF_003367075.2. Taxonomy (NCBI): domain Bacteria; kingdom Bacillati; phylum Cyanobacteriota; class Cyanophyceae; order Nostocales; family Aphanizomenonaceae; genus Cylindrospermopsis; species Cylindrospermopsis raciborskii. The sequence goes on along the minus strand of NZ_CP065936.1, from coordinate 3,079,013 downwards.
TTTAATTTTACCTTTCAGTACTTGTGTGAGTGTAACCTGTTGGGCTAGATCCTGGGGATGACGATAGTTTAATAAAATTTGATAGCCATTTGTATCTACATGTTGATAACCTCCCGCATTTTTATCTAAGCGGTGAAATACGGCTTTACCTATTTGCAATTCTTGATTTTGACCGAAGGTGTATCCTATACCCTGCCGATCTAAATATGTAATAGCTAATAAGGTGCCAAAGGAAAATTCCGTTTGGCATTTTTCGTCTTTCTCCGTGGGTTCAGCAAATAATAAACCCCGACGAATCACCTGATCCACTTGATTATCACTAACCACATCATCAAACCCGATATTATCTATGGGAATGTTACCAGGAGGAGGAACTTCTGACCTCCCAATATTACTTAATAGACAAGTTGCAATTACCTGACCTGATCCTGCTACATTGTTACCTAAATCTTTATATTTTTGTTGAGGACGATAAATATTTAACCCTACTACTCTTGGTTGATAAGATGCCAATTTTTTCATTAGTTGATTTACAGTTTGATCTGATAGAGGCCATTTTTCCCTTTTTATATCTTCCTCTGTAATTGTCACTAATAAAAGTCTTCGATCTATGGGTTCTCGATGGCGGAGTCGCAACATTCGGTCATAAATACCTAACTCCATACTTTGCAACCATTTCATCTCGCTCACCCCCCATATCACACCTGTTACTCCCATACTGGTGGCGAGAATAACCGACCAAAAATTATGCAAGTCCCTTTTTGACCTAGCAATTAAGTTTTTCTTAATATGTCTATTCGTGTTCTTACTAGTACAGACTTTATTGGCAACAGAGGCAATACGCATTTTCCTGATCAGTTGGTCAATCATATTCAACAGGTGGTCTAAACTGTTTGCTCACCAAAGAAGTTTTTGCAATTAGTGCTGATTAGTTATTGTTAATATTTTCTTGATCTAAAAGATTGTAGTTAATTGCAGCTGGAGATACGGTTATCTCCGGTGTAGTATTGTCTATTCTCGATGTTCTTGACCAAAATTCCCCATTATAGTTATAAGGAGCTAGTATCCTATCATAGTTAGAAGCGACGGCTAAAATTGACCCTGCCAAAATGTGTATAGGTAAGGGTAGAGATAACTCTCCCAACCAGTCAAAAGCCCAGCTGAATACCTCCGCTATGGCAAATAATAATAAGAAGCATATCAACCAAACTGTCATTTTTTCTTCACTCTACTATACTGATTCAGTGTGGATGGTATTTTATCACGCCAACTGTTGAGTTGTCAACGCTATACCTACTCACAAAAAGCAAACTAACAAGCCCTAAGTTTACCTAACCAGACTTATTGCCAGTCCGCTTGTATAAGGTTCCGTTGGCTGCGACTAAATATCAAACCAATCTCATGGACAGATTTTCCCGGTTCCCCACGGTATTTTTCAGCATAGTTTCGCTGGAGGATTTGGTCAAGTGCTGGATTTCCCTGGACTTGATTCCCCTCTACCACCTTGATTTCCATCACATAGATATGGGCTCCAAGCATGGTGGTTATATCCGCTTGACCATAGTTGCTAATGTCCTCCGGGATAACTCTAGCATCTAAGGAACTCAAGAAGGCGTAAATCACAGAGGCATAATATCCTTCAAAATCCGCTAGGTCATTATTAGTGAAATTCCGCCAGGGAATACCCGCAAACAATCTCTTAATTGCCATAATCATTGATTCCACATCCCCTCTATTCATAAACTCGTATAGAGAGTCTTGAATCCCACTCTTTTCGTTCACATTTTCCGTATAGGCGTTAATAAACTGGTCATTCAATGCCAGACGAACTTCCAAGTTGGGAATTTTCAGTGCAAACATGTAGCGTTGGCGACGGGTAAAGGTTCGTTCAATAGTCAAATACCCTGATTGAAACAACAAGGTAACTGGATTAATCTTTTCTACTTCAAAGGATTCCAATATCTCCTCTGTAACCTCCAAATGTTCCAGGTTGGGAAGGAAATAGCGATTGGTTTGAAACAACTTGACTAGGAATGTGGGACTACCCGTCTCAAACCAGTAGTTGCGAAATCTCATACCTTCACTAATGAAGAGGAGGATATCGTAGGGGTTATAAACAGTCTCTGAACCTGTCCAATTATAACCATTGTACCAATGGCGCAGTGCATCCCAATCTACTCCCTCAAGGTGGTCACCGAAGGACTCTCGCAGGTCGGTTTCAGTATAACCACAGATGGATGAGTAAGCTTCGCTAATAGTGATGTCCTTGAGTTGATTAATCCCACTAAATAGGCTGACCTTAGAAAACTTAGTGACTCCAGTCATAAACACGAACTGGAGGTTGGCATCTTGACTCTTCAACACTGAGTAAAGGTTTTTCAGTCCCTCTCGCATTTCAGCGGCGATATTTGGATTGTCTATATTATCGAGAATCGGTTTGTCGTATTCATCTACCAGCACCACTATCCTTTCACCAAACTGCTCCCTTGCACCAGCGATGATTTCTCCAAAAATCCCGCTGATACTCTTCTTTTTCGAGCCAACCCCCAGGCGATCGCCATTATTCCAAAGGAGATCCCGAATCTTTTCATCCAACTCTTCCCGGTTTCTGATCACACCACCAGCAAAATCAATCTTAATTACGGGAAACTTACGACTCCATTCCCATTTGTCATGAATATAGAGCCCCTCAAACAATTTTTCATTCCCCTCGAATATCTCTTTCAGGGTATCCACAAATAGACTTTTACCAAAGCGTCTTGGTCGCGACAAAAAGAATCTTCCTGCAATCCTGATAAGATGGTAAGCCAACTTTGTTTTATCTACATAGACACAATTGTTTTCACGCAACACGCTCAGGGTATTGATCCCCAAGGGCAAATTTTGTAAATTCATAACACCCCATTATTGCAATTATTGCAAAGTCAAGATTCAGTGCCAGTCCGCTTGTATAAGGTTCCGTTGGCTGCGACTAAATATCAAACCAATTTCATGGACAGATTTTCTCGGTTCCCCACGGTACTTTTCAGCATAGTTTCGCTGGAGGATTTGGTCAAGTGCTGCATTATCCCGGACTTGATTCCCCTCTACCACCTTGATTTCCATCACATAAATGTGTCCCCCCACCATAACAGTTAAGTCCGACTGACCATGATTAGTGATATCTTCTGGGATAACTCGAGCATCCAAGGAACTGAGGAAGGCGTAAATCACAGAAGCATAATATCCTTCAAAATCCGCTAGGTCGTTATTAGTGAAATTCCGCCAAGGAATGGAGGCAAATAATCGCTTGATGGTGCTGACTAAGCCTTCTACATCTCCAGAACTCAGTTGGGTATGTATCAGTCTTTGTACACCTAACTTTTCGTTTACTAATTTGGTATAGGCGTTGATAAACTGGTTGTTGAGAGCAATCTTCACCTCCATATTGGGTATACCCAAACAAAACACTATTTGGTTGATATCTGTAAATATGTCCTTAATGGTCAGATAACCAGACTGAAACAGGAGGGTCACTGGGTTAATCTGCTCCACATCAAAGGAATCAAGTATTTCCTCCGTTACCTGGATTCCCTCCAAATTAGGTAGGAAATACCGCTCCTTCTGGAACAGTTTGAGTAGAAAGCTGGGACTACCCGTTTCAAACCAGTAGTTACGAAATCTCATGCCTTCGTTAATGAAGAGGAGGATATCGTAGGGGTTATAAACAGTCTCTGAGCCTGTCCAATTATAACCATTGTACCAATGGCGCAGTGCATCCCAATCTACTCCCTCAAGGTGGTCACCGAAGGACTCTCGCAGGTCGGTTTCAGTATAACCACAGATGGATGAGTAAGCTTCGCTAATAGTGATGTCCGTTAGTTGATTAATCCCACTAAATAGGCTGACCTTAGAAAACTTAGTGACTCCAGTCATAAACACGAACTGGAGGTTGGCATCTTGACTCTTCAACACTGAGTAAAGGTTTTTCAGTCCCTCTCGCATTTCAGCGGCGATATTTGGATTGTCTATATTATCGAGAATCGGTTTGTCGTATTCATCTACCAGCACCACTATCCTTTCACCAAACTGCTCCCTTGCACCAGCGATGATTTCTCCAAAAATCCCGCTGATACTCTTCTTTTTCGAGCCAACCCCCAGGCGATCGCCATTATTCCAAAGGAGATCCCGAATCTTTTCATCCAACTCTTCCCGGTTTCTGATCACACCACCAGCAAAATCAATCTTAATTACGGGAAACTTACGACTCCATTCCCATTTGTCATGAATATAGAGCCCCTCAAACAATTTTTCATTCCCCTCGAATATCTCTTTCAGGGTATCCACAAATAGACTTTTACCAAAGCGTCTTGGTCGCGACAAAAAGAATCTTCCTGCAATCCTGATAAGATGGTAAGCCAACTTTGTTTTATCTACATAGACACAATTGTTTTCACGCAACACGCTCAGGGTATTGATCCCCAAGGGCAAATTTTGTAAATTCATAACACCCCATTATTGCAATTATTGCAAAGTCAAGATTCAGTGCCAGTCCGCTTGTATAAGGTTCCGTTGGCTGCGACTAAATATCAAACCAATTTCATGGACAGATTTTCTCGGTTCCCCACGGTACTTTTCAGCATAGTTTCGCTGGAGGATTTGGTCAAGTGCTGCATTATCCCGGACTTGATTCCCCTCTACCACCTTGATTTCCATCACATAAATGTGTCCCCCCACCATAACAGTTAAGTCCGACTGACCATGATTAGTGATATCTTCTGGGATAACTCGAGCATCCAAGGAACTGAGGAAGGCGTAAATCACAGAAGCATAATATCCTTCAAAATCCGCTAGGTCGTTATTAGTGAAATTCCGCCAAGGAATGGAGGCAAATAATCGCTTGATGGTGCTGACTAAGCCTTCTACATCTCCAGAACTCAGTTGGGTATGTATCAGTCTTTGTACACCTAACTTTTCGTTTACTAATTTGGTATAGGCGTTGATAAACTGGTTGTTGAGAGCAATCTTCACCTCCATATTGGGTATACCCAAACAAAACACTATTTGGTTGATATCTGTAAATATGTCCTTAATGGTCAGATAACCAGACTGAAACAGGAGGGTCACTGGGTTAATCTGCTCCACATCAAAGGAATCAAGTATTTCCTCCGTTACCTGGATTCCCTCCAAATTAGGTAGGAAATACCGCTCCTTCTGGAACAGTTTGAGTAGAAAGCTGGGACTACCCGTTTCAAACCAGTAGTTACGAAATCTCATGCCTTCGTTAATGAAGAGGAGGATATCGTAGGGGTTATAAACAGTCTCTGAGCCTGTCCAATTATAACCATTGTACCAATGGCGCAGTGCATCCCAATCTACTCCCTCAAGGTGGTCACCGAAGGACTCTCGCAGGTCGGTTTCAGTATAACCACAGATGGATGAGTAAGCTTCGCTAATAGTGATGTCCGTTAGTTGATTAATCCCACTAAATAGGCTGACCTTAGAAAACTTAGTGACTCCAGTCATAAACACGAACTGGAGGTTGGCATCTTGACTCTTCAACACTGAGTAAAAGTTTTTCAGTCCCTCTCGCATTTCAGCGGCGATATTTGGGTTATCTATATTATCGAGAATCGGTTTGTCGTATTCATCTACCAGCACCACTACCCTTTCACCAAACTGCTCCCTTGCACCAGCGATGATTTCTCCAAAACGTCCTTGAATATCGTCCAGTTCGCAGTTAATCCTCAAGGACTTTGTGGTTTTCAACAGCATACCATTAATTTTTTTGTCCAGCTCCTCCCGGTTTCTGAGAACACCACCAGCAAAATCAATCTTAATGACTGGGAATTTACAACTCCAGTCCCATTTGTCATGAATATAGAGTCCCTCAAACAATTTTTCATTCCCCTCGAATATCTCCTTCAGGGTATCCACAAATAGACTTTTGCCAAAGCGTCTTGGTCGTGACAAAAAGAATCTTCCTGCAATCCTGATAAGATGGTAAGCCAACTTTGTTTTATCTACATAGACACAATTGTTTTCACGCAACACACTCAGGGTATTGATCCCCAAGGGCAAATTTTGTAAATTCATAACACCCCATTATTGCAAAGTCAAGATTTAGTGCCAGTCCGCTTGTATAAGATTTTGTTGGCTGCGACTAAATATCAAACCAATCTCATGGACAGATTTTCCCGGTTCCCCACGGTATTTTTCAGCATAGTTTCGCTGGAGGATTTGGTCAAGTGCTGGATTTCCCTGGACTTGATTCCCCTCTACCACCTTGATTTCCATCACATAAATGTGTCCCCCCACCATAACAGTTAAGTCCGACTGACCATGATTAGTGATATCTTCTGGGATAACTCGAGCATCCAAGGAACTGAGGAAGGCGTAAATCACAGAAGCATAATATCCTTCAAAATCCGCTAGGTCGTTATTAGTGAAATTCCGCCAAGGAATGGAGGCAAATAATCGCTTGATGGTGCTGACTAAGCCTTCTACATCTCCAGAACTCAGTTGGGTATGTATCAGTCTTTGTACACCTAACTTTTCGTTTACTAATTTGGTATAGGCGTTGATAAACTGGTTGTTGAGAGCAATCTTCACCTCCATATTGGGTATACCCAAACAAAACACTATTTGGTTGATATCTGTAAATATGTCCTTAATGGTCAGATAACCAGACTGAAACAGGAGGGTCACTGGGTTAATCTGCTCCACATCAAAGGAATCAAGTATTTCCTCCGTTACCTGGATTCCCTCCAAATTAGGTAGGAAATACCGCTCCTTCTGGAACAGTTTGAGTAGAAAGCTGGGACTACCCGTTTCAAACCAGTAGTTACGAAATCTCATGCCTTCGTTAATGAAGAGGAGGATATCGTAGGGGTTATAAACAGTCTCTGAGCCTGTCCAATTATAACCATTGTACCAATGGCGCAGTGCATCCCAATCTACTCCCTCAAGGTGGTCACCGAAGGACTCTCGCAGGTCGGTTTCAGTATAACCACAGATGGATGAGTAAGCTTCGCTAATAGTGATGTCCGTTAGTTGATTAATCCCACTAAATAGGCTGACCTTAGAAAACTTAGTGACTCCAGTCATAAACACGAACTGGAGGTTGGCATCTTGACTCTTCAACACTGAGTAAAAGTTTTTCAGTCCCTCTCGCATTTCAGCGGCGATATTTGGGTTATCTATATTATCGAGAATCGGTTTGTCGTATTCATCTACCAGCACCACTACCCTTTCACCAAACTGCTCCCTTGCACCAGCGATGATTTCTCCAAAAATCCCGCTGATACTCTTCTTTTTCGAGCCAACCCCCAGGCGATCGCCGTTATTCCAAAGGAGATCCCGAATCTTTTCATCCAACTCTTCCCGGTTTCTGAGCACACCACCAGCAAAATCAATCTTAATTACTGGGAATTTACGACTCCATTCCCATTTGTCATGAATATAGAGCCCCTCAAACAATTTTTCATTCCCCTCGAATATCTCCTTCAGGGTATCCACAAATAGACTTTTGCCAAAGCGTCTTGGTCGTGACAGAAAGAACGCTCCAGGTTGTTTAATTAATCTTAATGCGAAACTCGTTTTGTCCACATAGACACAGTTACTACCACGCATTTTGTCTAGCGTATTTATCCCTAACGGCAAGTTTTTTACGTCTACTTCTTGGCTCATCATGTAGTGATTAATCCAATATATTAGGCTCTTATTAGAGCAGGTCAATTCTTAACCAGACTTATTGCCAGTCCGCTTGTATAAGATTTTGTTGGCTGCGACTAAATATCAAACCAATCTCATGGACAGATTTTCCCGGTTCCCCACGGTATTTTTCAGCATAGTTTCGCTGGAGGATTTGGTCAAGTGCTGGATTTCCCTGGACTTGATTCCCCTCTACCACCTTGATTTCCATCACATAGATATGGGCTCCAAGCATGGTGGTTATATCCGCTTGACCATAGTTGCTAATGTCCTCCGGGATAACTCTAGCATCTAAGGAACTCAAGAAGGCGTAAATCACAGAGGCATAATATCCTTCAAAATCCGCTAGGTCATTATTAGTGAAATTCCGCCAGGGAATACCCGCAAACAATCTCTTAATTGCCATAATCATTGATTCCACATCCCCTCTATTCATAAACTCGTATAGAGAGTCTTGAATCCCACTCTTTTCGTTCACATTTTCCGTATAGGCGTTAATAAACTGGTCATTCAATGCCAGACGAACTTCCAAGTTGGGAATTTTCAGTGCAAACATGTAGCGTTGGCGACGGGTAAAGGTTCGTTCAATAGTCAAATACCCTGATTGAAACAACAAGGTAACTGGATTAATCTTTTCTACTTCAAAGGATTCCAATATCTCCTCTGTAACCTCCAAATGTTCCAGGTTGGGAAGGAAATAGCGATTGGTTTGAAACAACTTGACTAGGAATGTGGGACTACCCGTCTCAAACCAGTAGTTGCGAAATCTCATACCTTCACTAATGAAGAGGAGGATATCGTAGGGGTTATAAACAGTCTCTGAACCTGTCCAATTATAACCATTGTACCAATTGCGCACTTGGTCAAAATCTACTCCCTCAAGGTGGTCACCGAAGGACTCTCGCAGGTCGGTTTCAGTATAACCACAGATGGATGAGTAAGCTTCGCTAATAGTGATGTCCTTGAGTTGATTAATCCCACTAAATAGGCTGACCTTGGAAAACTTAGTGACTCCAGTCATAAACACGAACTGGAGGTTGGCATCTTGACTCTTCAACACTGAGTAAAAGTTTTTCAGTCCCTCTCGCATTTCAGCGGCGATATTTGGTTTATCTATATTATCGAGAATTGGTTTGTCGTATTCATCTACCAGCACCACCACCCTTTCACCAAACTGCTCCCTTGCACCAGCGATGATTTCTCCAAAACGTCCTTGAATATCGTCCAGTTCGCAGTTAATCCTCAAGGACTTTGTGGTTTTCAACAGCATACCATTAATTTTTTTGTCCAGCTCCTCCCGGTTTCTGAGCACACCACCAGCAAAATCAATCTTAATTACTGGGAATTTACGACTCCAGTCCCATTTGTCATGAATATAGAGCCCCTCAAACAATTTTTCATTCCCCTCGAATATCTCCTTCAGGGTATCCACAAATAGACTTTTGCCAAAGCGTCTTGGTCGTGACAGAAAGAACGCTCCAGGTTGTTTAATTAATCTTAATGCGAAACTCGTTTTGTCCACATAGACACAGTTACTACCACGCATTTTGTCTAGCGTATTTATCCCTAACGGCAAGTTTTTTACGTCTACTTCTTGGCTCATCATGTAGTGATTAATCCAATATATTAGGCTCTTATTAGAGCAGGTCAATTCTTAACCAGACTTATTGCCAGTCCGCTTGTATAAGATTTTGTTGGCTGCGACTAAATATCAAACCAATCTCATGGACAGATTTTCCCGGTTCCCCACGGTATTTTTCAGCATAGTTTCGCTGGAGGATTTGGTCAAGTGCTGGATTTCCCTGGACTTGATTCCCCTCTACCACCTTGATTTCCATCACATAGATATGGGCTCCAAGCATGGTGGTTATATCCGCTTGACCATAGTTGCTAATGTCCTCCGGGATAACTCTAGCATCTAAGGAACTCAAGAAGGCGTAAATCACAGAGGCATAATATCCTTCAAAATCCGCTAGGTCATTATTAGTGAAATTCCGCCAGGGAATACCCGCAAACAATCTCTTAATTGCCATAATCATTGATTCCACATCCCCTCTATTCATAAACTCGTATAGAGAGTCTTGAATCCCACTCTTTTCGTTCACATTTTCCGTATAGGCGTTAATAAACTGGTCATTCAATGCCAGACGAACTTCCAAGTTGGGAATTTTCAGTGCAAACATGTAGCGTTGGCGACGGGTAAAGGTTCGTTCAATAGTCAAATACCCTGATTGAAACAACAAGGTAACTGGATTAATCTTTTCTACTTCAAAGGATTCCAATATCTCCTCTGTAACCTCCAAATGTTCCAGGTTGGGAAGGAAATAGCGATTGGTTTGAAACAACTTGACTAGGAATGTGGGACTACCCGTCTCAAACCAGTAGTTGCGAAATCTCATACCTTCACTAATGAAGAGGAGGATATCGTAGGGGTTATAAACAGTCTCTGAACCTGTCCAATTATAACCATTGTACCAATTGCGCACTTGGTCAAAATCTACTCCCTCAAGGTGGTCACCGAAGGACTCTCGCAGGTCGGTTTCAGTATAACCACAGATGGATGAGTAAGCTTCGCTAATAGTGATGTCCTTGAGTTGATTAATCCCACTAAATAGGCTGACCTTGGAAAACTTAGTGACTCCAGTCATAAACACGAACTGGAGGTTGGCATCTTGACTCTTCAACACTGAGTAAAAGTTTTTCAGTCCCTCTCGCATTTCAGCGGCGATATTTGGTTTATCTATATTATCGAGAATTGGTTTGTCGTATTCATCTACCAGCACCACCACCCTTTCACCAAACTGCTCCCTTGCACCAGCGATGATTTCTCCAAAACGTCCTTGAATATCGTCCAGTTCGCAGTTAATCCTCAAGGACTTTGTGGTTTTCAACAGCATACCATTAATTTTTTTGTCCAGCTCCTCCCGGTTTCTGAGCACACCACCAGCAAAATCAATCTTAATTACTGGGAATTTACGACTCCAGTCCCATTTGTCATGAATATAGAGCCCCTCAAACAATTTTTCATTCCCCTCGAATATCTCTTTCAGGGTATCCACAAATAGACTTTTGCCAAAGCGTCTTGGTCGCGACAAAAAGAATCTTCCTGCAATCCGGATAAGATGGTAAGCCAACTTTGTTTTATCTACATAGACACAATTGTTTTCACGCAACACGCTCAGGGTATTGATCCCCAAGGGCAAATTTTGTAAATTCATAACACCCCATTATTGCAATTATTGCAAAGTCAAAATTCAGTGCCAGTCCGCTTGTATAAGATTCCGTTGGCTGCGACTAAATATCAAACCAATTTCATGGACAGATTTTCCCGGTTCCCCACGGTATTTTTCAGCATAGTTTCGCTGGAGGATTTGGTCAAGTGCTGCATTATCCCGGACTTGATTCCCCTCTACCACCTTGATTTCCATCACATAGATGTGTCCCCCCACCATAACAGTTAAGTCCGACTGACCATGATTAGTGATATCTTCTGGAATCACTCGAGCATCCAAGGAACTGAGGAAGGCGTAAATCACAGAAGCATAATATCCTTCAAAATCCGCTAGGTCGTTATTAGTGAAATTCCGCCAAGGAATGGAGGCAAATAATCGCTTGATGGTGCTGACTAAGCCTTCTACATCTCCAGAACTCAGTTGGGTATGTATCAGTCTTTGTACACCTAACTTTTCGTTTACTAATTTGGTATAGGCGTTGATAAACTGGTTGTTGAGGGCAATCTTCACCTCCATATTGGGTATACCCAAGCAAAACACTATTTGGTTGATATCTGTAAATGTGTCCTTAATGGTCAGATAACCAGACTGAAACAGGAGGGTCACTGGGTTAATCTGCTCCACATCAAAGGAATCAAGTATTTCCTCCGTTACCTCGATTCCCTCCAAATTGGGTAGGAAATAACGCTCCTTCTGGAACAGTTTGAGTAGAAAGCTGGGACTACCCGTTTCAAACCAGTAGTTACGGAAAACTTGGCCTTTTCCAATAAACAGCAAGATGTCATAGGGATTATAAACAGTCTCCGATCCTGTCCAATTATAACCATTGTACCAATTGCGCACTTGGTCAAAATCTACTCCCTCAAGGTGGTCACCGAAGGACTCCCGCAGGTCGGTTTCAGTATAACCACAGATGGATGAGTATTGGTTATTAATGGTGATGTCCGTTAGTTGATTAATCCCACTAAATAGGCTGACGTTGGAGAACTTAGTGACTCCAGTCATAAACACGAACTGGAGGTTGGCATCTTGACCCTTTAGCACTGAGTAAAGGTTTTTCAGTCCCTCTCGCATTTCAGCGGCGATATTTGGATTGTCTATATTATCGAGGATTGGTTTGTCGTATTCATCTACCAGTACTACTGCTCTAGTACCATATTTAGCCACTGCTTCCCCAATCAGGGTTCCAAATTTCCCTGGTATATCATTTGACTCGTAGGATACTCCCAGGCGCTCCGCATTCTTGCGCAAAAGGTCTAATACACGTTTATCCAACTCTTCCCGGTTTTTTAATACCCCATCCGCAAAATCAATCTTAATTACTGGGAATTTACGACTCCAGTCCCATTTGTCATGAATATAGAGCCCCTCAAACAATTTTTCATTCCCCTCGAATATCTCCTTCAGGGTATCCACAAATAGACTTTTGCCAAAGCGTCTTGGTCGTGACAGAAAAAATCTTCCCGCAATCCGGATAAGATGGTAAGCCAACTTTGTTTTATCTACATAGACACAATTGTTTTCACGCAACACACTCAGGGTATTGATCCCCAAGGGCAAATTTTGTAAATTCATAACACCCCATTATTGCAATTATTGCAAAGTCAAAATTCAGTGCCAGTCCGCTTGTATAAGATTCCGTTGGCTGCGACTAAATATCAAACCAATTTCATGGACAGATTTTCCCGGTTCCCCACGGTATTTTTCAGCATAGTTTCGCTGGAGGATTTGGTCAAGTGCTGCATTATCCCGGACTTGATTCCCCTCTACCACCTTGATTTCCATCACATAGATGTGTCCCCCCACCATAACAGTTAAGTCCGACTGACCATGATTAGTGATATCTTCTGGAATCACTCGAGCATCCAAGGAACTCAAGAAGGCGTAAATCACAGAGGCATAATATCCTTCAAAATCCGCTAGGTCATTATTAGTGAAATTCCGCCAAGGAATGGAGGCAAATAATCGCTTGATGGTGCTGACTAAGCCTTCTACATCTCCAGAACTCAGTTGGGTATGTATCAGTCTTTGTACACCTAACTTTTCGTTTACTAATTTGGTATAGGCGTTGATAAACTGGTTGTTGAGGGCAATCTTCACCTCCATATTGGGTATACCCAAGCAAAACACTATTTGGTTGATATCTGTAAATGTGTCCTTAATGGTCAGATAACCAGACTGAAACAGGAGGGTCACTGGGTTAATCTGCTCCACATCAAAGGAATCAAGTATTTCCTCCGTTACCTCGATTCCCTCCAAATTGGGTAGGAAATAACGCTCCTTCTGGAACAGTTTGAGTAGAAAGCTGGGACTACCCGTTTCAAACCAGTAGTTACGGAAAACTTGGCCTTTTCCAATAAACAGCAAGATGTCATAGGGATTATAAACAGTCTCCGATCCTGTCCAATTATAACCATTGTACCAATTGCGCACTTGGTCAAAATCTACTCCCTCAAGGTGGTCACCGAAGGACTCCCGCAGGTCGGTTTCAGTATAACCACAGATGGATGAGTATTGTTTATCAATGGTGATGTCCGTTAGTTGATTAATTCCACTAAATAGGCTGACCTTAGAAAACTTAGTGACTCCAGTCATAAACACGAACTGGAGGTTGGCATCTTGACCCTTCAACACTGAGTAAAGGTTTTTCAGTCCCTCTCGCATTTCAGCGGCGATATTTGGGTTATCTATATTATCGAGGATTGGTTTGTCGTATTCATCTACCAATACTACTGCTCTAGTACCATATTTAGCCACTGCTTCCCCAATCAGGGTTCCAAATTTCCCTGGTATATCATTTGACTCGTAGGATACTCCCAGGCGCTCCGCATTCTTGCGCAAAAGGTCTAATACACGTTTATCCAACTCTTCCCGGTTTTTTAATACTCCATCCGCAAAATCAATCTTAATTACTGGGAATTTACGACTCCAGTCCCATTTGTCATGAATATAGAGTCCCTCAAACAATTTTTCATTCCCCTCGAATATCTCCTTCAGAGTATCCACAAATAGACTTTTGCCAAAGCGTCTTGGTCGTGACAGAAAGAACGCTCCAGGTTGTTTAATTAATCTTAATGCGAAACTCGTTTTGTCCACATAGACACAGTTACTACCACGCATTTTGTCTAGCGTATTTATCCCTAACGGCAAGTTTTTTACGTCTACTTCTTGGCTCATCATGTAGTGATTAATCCAATATATTAGGCTCTTATTAGAGCAGGTCAATTCTTAACCAGACTTATTGCCAGTTCGCTTGTATAAGATCCCTTTGGCTGCGACTAAATATCAAACCAATTTCATGGACAGATTTTCCCGGTTCCCCACGGTATTTTTCAGCATAGTTTCGCTGGAGGATTTGGTCAAGTGCTGCATTATCCCGGACTTGATTCCCCTCTACCACCTTGATTTCCATCACATAAATGTGTCCCTCCACCATAACAGTTAAGTCCGACTGACCATGATTAGTGATATCTTCTGGAATCACTCGAGCATCCAAGGAACTGAGGAAGGCGTAAATCACAGAAGTATAATATCCTTCAAAATCCGCTAGGTCGTTATTAGTGAAATTCCGCCAAGGAATGGAGGCAAATAATCGCTTGATGGTGCTGACTAAGCCTTCTACATCTCCAGAACTCAGTTGGGTATGTATCAGTCTTTGTACACCTAATTTTTCGTTTACTAATTTGGTATAGGCGTTGATAAACTGGTTGTTGAGGGCAATCTTCACCTCCATATTGGGTATACCCAAGCAAAACACTATTTGGTTGATATCTGTAAATGTGTCCTTAATGGTCAGATAACCAGACTGAAACAGGAGGGTCACTGGGTTAATCTGCTCCACATCAAAGGAATCAAGTATTTCCTCCGTTACCTCCATTCCCTCCAAATTAGGTAGGAAATACCGCTCCTTCTGGAACAGTTTGAGTAAAAAGCTGGGACTACCCGTTTCAAACCAGTAATTACGAAATCTCATGCCTTCGCTAATGAAGAGGAGGATATCGTAGGGGTTATAAACAGTCTCTGAACCTGTCCAATTATAACCATTGTACCAATGGCGCAGTGCATCCCAATCTACTCCCTCAAGGTGGTCACCGAAGGACTCTCGCAGATCGGTTTCAGTATAACCACAGATGGATGAGTAAGCTTCGCTAATAGTGATGTCCTTGAATAGACTTTTGCCAAAGCGTCTTGGTCGTGACAAAAAAAACGCACCAGGTTGTTTAATCAGTTTTAATGCCAAATGCGTTTTGTCCACATAGACACAGTCACTACCACGCAGTTTGTCCAGCGTGTTTATCCCCAAAGGCAAGTTTTTTAGGTTTACTTCTTGGCTCATCTGTAATGATTAGTCCAATTTCTTAGAATTGTAATAGAGCATGTTCACCTTGTACCCACCGCACCAGAATAGACTAATCCCCGCTGCATATCTAAGGTCAAAATTGTCCCATCTTTTATTACTTGGGTCGCTTGCTTGACACCCACTATTACTGGTACTCCTAATCTCAATCCAATTACAGCAGCATGACTATTCAAACTCTCCTCCTCCGTAATAATACCACTAGCCTTACGGATTGCTTCCACACAACCTGCTCCGGTGCTGGATGCTACTAAAATATCTCCTTGGCTGAAATTGGTCGCGTCTATACCATTGCGCACCACTCTTGCACGACCACTAACAGAACCCTGTCCTAAACCAATTCCTTGACCTAATATAGCTGTGACTACTTCCACTTTAATTAGGTCTGTAGACCCAGAAACTCCCTGCAATGTACCAGCAGTCATTACAACTAAATCCCCCTCACTCAAGAGCCTTTTTTCTTGAGCTACGTTAATGGCAGCTTGGAATGTTTGACCGGTGGAAGGTAAGTCCAATACGAGTAAAGGTCTAACACCCCAAACCATTTGTAATTGTCTGGCTACGTTTACATGAGGTGTGATAGCTAAAATGGGCGTTTTAGGACGGTATTTAGAAACATTACGCGCAGTTGCTCCCGTTTGGGTCAAGGTCATGATTGCTGCTGCACCTAAGTTCTCAGCAATCTGTCCCACAGCTTGACTAATAGCATTAGGAATAGAACGTTTATCATCTGTTCCTAGACGGGAACTGGTATTTATCTGTTCCTGTTCAATACGCTCTGCTATTCTAGCCATAGTAGCTACTGCTTCTACCGGATAGTTACCTACCGCCGTCTCATTGGAAAGCATTACCGCATCTGTACCATCTAAAATCGCGTTGGCAACGTCGGACACTTCAGCACGAGTTGGACGAGGATTACTGACCATGCTATCTAACATTTGAGTAGCAGTGATAATAGGAATGCCTAAACGGTTAGCCGTGGCAATTAATCGCTTTTGTAGTACGGGAACATCTTCTGCAGGTAGTTCTACCCCTAAATCACCCCTAGCAACCATTACTCCATCACACAAGGAAAGAACTTCTTCCATTTGTTCTATGGCTTCGTGTTTCTCTATCTTGGCAACTACGGGCACATTCTTACCAGTGCTGGAAATTAACTCTTTGATTTCTATAATGTCTTGGGGGTTACGCACAAAGGACAAAGCCACCCAATCCACTCCCTGGTCTAAACCAAACATCAGATCCTCTCGATCCTTATCGGTCATGGCTTTAATAGACAAATACACTCCGGGAAAGTTGACCCCCTTGTTGTTAGAAAGTTTACCCGCAACTGTGACTCGACAATGTAAATCTCCTTTGTCACGGTTAATTTCTTCCACCACCATTTCTACTCGACCATCATCAAGGAGAATTTTTGACCCAATTGGCACTTCCTCTGCTAGATAATCATAGGTGACACAGCTAATTTCTTCATTCCCCACTACTGGACGATTTGTTAGAGTAAAGCGATCGCCTTTAGATAGCATGATAAAACCATTATCAAATTTACCTAGACGAATTTTAGGTCCTTGTAAATCTTGCAAGATTGCTACTGGTCTGTTTAACTCAAAAGCAGTTTGTCTAATCAAACGGATGCTACGCTGATGATCAGCGTGAGTCCCATGGGAAAAATTTAATCTTAGAGTGGTTGCTCCAGCTTCAATAATCGCTTTTAGCATTTCTGGACTGCTGGTAGCAGGTCCGATGGTAGCAACGATTTTGGTGCGACGCAGAGAATCTCTTAATTGCGACATGTGGATTTCAGGATTGTTGGGATCTATCTGGGAAATAATGGTAAGTTAAGCAGCTAACTCTTTTAGTGATTACTATATCAATGTCAATGAATCAATCTATTCCTCATCTAATCAGCATCACTGCGATTAAATCTTACTACAATTAATTCAGAATCGGAAATCTATACAAAACCTATAGGAAACTTAAACATAGTTAAATCCTGATCAACAATAGTAACAAAGCCATGACCAATCAACTAACATTCAAAACCTGGAATAGAATCAAACAAAAACTGACCCCCTACTTCTTTTTAATACCTGCTTTGTTTTTGCTAAGCTTAACCGTTTTTGTACCTGCACTGCAAGCTTTTTACCTGAGTTTTACCACCTATCAAGATATTGGGGAGTCCCCCAAATTTATAGGTATTGACAACTTTGTTCGGTTATGGTATGATCCTGTGTTCTGGCTAACCCTAGTTAATACTATTGTTTACCTGGTGGGAGTTGTACCAATTCTAGTTATTCTACCCTTAATTTTAGCAATTTTAGTGAATCAAAAATTACGGGGAATGAGTTGGTTTAGAACTGCTTATTACACACCCGTAGTAATTTCCATGGTAGTTGCTGGTATTGCTTGGAAATGGTTATATGCAGAAAATGGTTTATTAAATCAATTAATCAAAACCTTGGGTATCTTTCCCGATGGGATTCCCTGGTTAACCAGTCCAGATAAAATCTTAGGAATTGTGCCCATTTCCCTGGCCAGCGTTATGGTTGTGACTATTTGGAAGGGTTTGGGATATTACATGGTTATTTATCTAGCTGGTTTACAATCTATTCCCGAAGACATTTATGAAGCTGCTGCTATTGACGGTTCTGAAGGTATTCGTCAACATATAGACATTACTATTCCCCTAATGCGTCCCTATTTAGCTCTAGTAGCAGTTATTTCCGCTATTTCCGCTACTAAAGTTTTTGAAGAAGTTTACATTATGACTGGTGGTGGACCTATCAATAGCTCCAAAACAATTGTTTATTACTTATATGAGCAAGCATTTAGTAATCTACAGTTGACGTACGCTTGTACTATTGGTTTAGTCCTATTCCTGATCATTCTAGGGTTATCCTATTTACAGATAGGAATTACCCGAGAGCGTTAAAATCTTCTTTCAAACTCAACTACTCCACGAGTATCATCTGTGAAATTACTAGACCCACGAAGGCGTAAATTATCGTCTAGTCTATAGTTAAAACCCCATTGTAAAGGATCCTGAGTAGTAATAATTTTAATAGTTGAGAAAGAAAACTTGTCAAAGATATCCATACCAGCTTCCAAAGCCAATTCCACCGTTGAATTAGTTAAAGTTGAATTAATGAAACTGGAATTAGTTCTATTAGATTGTGGTTTCTGAGATAGAACCGTAGGAAAAACCCGTAACTCGCTTAATCCAATAGCATCCCGAATAAAATTAAACCCCATTTGTAAATAATTTGCCACAGCAGATCCAGCAATATTAATCAAACCAAATGTGGTGTCACCACGCGATTGGTTATCAGCAAATTCACTTCCTAATCCCCCGAGCAAAGTAATAATTTCCGTTTGGGAGCGGGAGGGAATACTTTTCATTTCCAGATTATCATTCAACTGATCTGCATAACCCTTAACCCGTGCTTCTATCCGAATAGTTTCTAACTTGGATAATCCTGTAGAAATCTCTCTGGTTAGATCTGTAGTCTTGATCCCATCCAATACCTTGGCAAAAAGTTTCACATCTAATTCAGGAATGCGGGGTTTGAACTCCCTAAAAGTGGCGGTGTGCTCATAGTTACGTATCAAATTAAATTGAGTGGTAAATAAATTTACTCCTCCTCTAAATAATCTAATACTTCCTGTGGGGATGAGATTATTTAATTCACCATTGATATTTAACTTTCCTCTGGAAAGGAAATTGAATACAGGTGGACTGGCTATTTGCATCCCCTGATCTAAGGTAATTTGCAGGTTTTGAAATCTGACAGGTCCACTATTGTTTTGATTGATAGGTTTTACCTGTTTAGTAGGAATAGGTAATAGGTTATTTTGATAGAGTGGAGTATCAATTGCATCCTCAGTTTGGGATGAATTAGCAGTTTGAGATTCTGTGAGTAAAACTTGCCCATTTGATAATGCTATATCACCACCTATCAGTGGTTGTAATGCAGATCCAGTAATTACTAAATTACCATTAGCAGTACCTTTGTATAACCCCTTGATATTTAATAATAATTGTTCCAGCTTGACACTCAAAGGGTTATTGATTTGGATATTTTTACTAGTAAAAATGGGAATTTCTCCTGCAACTTCTATTTTACCCTTACTAAATAGTCCTTGGACATTATTCACCGATACTCTATCAAAGTCGAAGTCCGCTTGTCCGGAAACATCCGTAAGTTTGCCCACTAAGTTTGGCACTAGAAATGTGGCGTTTTTTAGAGCAGCAATACCTTTAACTATTGGTTTTCTTTGAGTTCCCCGAATGGCTAAATTTACTTCACCTTCACCATTTTCAAAAGATACTTGATCCGTAAACAAATTCAACAGTCCTAAACCCTCATTTTTCACCTTCATGTTTAGGATAATGTTGCTATTTGGTACTACGGATGCAAATGGTAGTTTATAGGGAATATCCCCATTAATCTCAACTGGTTCCCTACCAGATGCCAAAATTTTACTGTCGAACCTTAAACGGCCATCAGTATAACTAAAACTTGCATTTGCCGACTCTATAGGCTTTTGGTTAAGTTGTGCTTCTGTAATTGTTAATTCTCCTCTAGTTTGAGGATTAGCTAAACTACCAGCGATCGCAGCATCGACATTAATATTACCATCAATTCCCACTGGCAATTTAACAAATCTGTTTAATATTTTTGTGGAAAGATTGTTAACCGTTAATTTTCCCGACTGTGTTGCACCACCTATATTTCCAGTAAAGGATAGGAGCTGGTTTTTCTCTTGAATCCGCAGGGGTTGTAAACTTAAAATCCCTCGCTCCAAATTGCCCTGTGCCAGAATTTTTTCCACTTTATAAAAGCGATCGGGTTCGGTTGGTCTACCCCAAGTAAAGTTTTCTCCTGCTAGTTTAAATTTTAGTGCTATTCCAGTTCTTGCACTTAGGTTCACATCAATATCACCACCAAAAGTTCCTTTGATATCTTTCAAATCTGGAATAGGTTGAGAATCGGAGCGATTTTTATTTTCTGCTGCAATAATTTCATCAACCTTGTCGAGTTTTTGTATTCTTTCTCCTAAAGATAGATTTACTTTACTGGGCGAGTTGGTTTTTAAATCAGCTGCTACGCCATATTTTGGCAATCTAAAACCTCTTCCCAAATCTTGAAGTTCAAAGATTTGTGCCAGGGTGAGTAAATTTTGGATTTTGCTTTGACTGATCCTGATTTTACTTTGTAATTCCGGTCCTTGACGAGTTTGTTGGAAACTACCATCAAATAAATAGCGACTTTCACCACTGACAAATTCCCCATTTGTAATAGTAGTTCTCTGATTATTATTGTTATAATCGAATTCTGTCTTAAACAGGTCTCCTTTAATTCTAGCTAGTTGGGGTTTAATGATCTCAATATTTCCCCTACTTGCTAAATTCCTGTAATTTATCTGTAGGTTTCCAGTCAATAAGCCAGCTATACTTCCCTTACCTATAAGTGGATTATCTGGTAAATTAAAGTTTAACTTTTCCAGGGGTAAGTTGTTAGCTTCAATAGCTAATTTCTCCCCCTCCAATTTTCCCTCAACTGACATTTGTTGCAACTTGAATAAAAACCTACCCGATGGATTATTCCTATTGTCATTAGTCTTTAAGTTGGCAGCTAATCTATCTGTTTTACCAGATAAATCCAAAGTTAAATCTTGACCTTGAACTAAGTTAATGTTGCCATCTAATAATGGTTCAAAGGAAAATTTCTCTACCTCTAAATTTTTTAAACCTAGCCTACCTACCACATTGGGAGTGGTAATTTTACCGGTAATTTCACCTTGAAAATCTGCCTTTCCTCTTAGTTTTAAGGGAACGGGAAATGGCAATTGTTGAAAATCATAATCTTGGGCTTGCAAACTAATTTTCACCTCGCCAAGTTCTGGCATTCCCGATTGTTGGGCATTGGCTAAAATATAACCTTTAGCATGGAAGTTATTACCCTTGAGTTGGGCAATATTTAATTGCTGACCACTCCAATATATGCCAGCTACTATGGGTGAGTTAATCCCTCCCCTAATTTGATTAAATTCTATTTCACCTGCTGCACGCACATCCGCCAATTTAGCTGACCCTAGAATACCAGCTAGTTGGAATTTTCCACCAATTTCACCGGACAGTTGTTTATTGATCCGATTTAATTTTACACCATAACCGCTGACTATGGCTTGGTAAGCACCTTTACTAATTTTAATTCCAGAAGCGGTAATTTTTCCCCCGGCAATATTTATTCCTGCTACTCCATTTATTTGAATATTTTCTGGTTGCAAATTTTCTAGAGATCCAGCAATATTTAACTGACCACCTAATCCTCCCTTTAATTCGGGTGGCATGGATGCTAATTTTTGTATAGGCACGTTAGCAATTGCTATTTTAGCTTGATAATTGCCATTACTAACTCTGATTTCCTGGAGGTTAATTCTACCATTGTCGATTTGTACTTTCGCTTGTCCACTAGCATTTAAGGTTTTGAGATTTATATTTTCTGTGTCACCAACAATAGTTAATTTACCCCCTAAAGGATAATTAAGAATGGGTGGGGATTGCCTAAGTATTTTGGCAACCTGCAGATTCTCGCTGACCAGGTGGGCAGTAAATTTATTGTTATTTAGTTCTACACGAGAAAGCCCTATTCTACCACCCGCAATATTGATATTTAACTGCTCTGGTTGAATATTAGTAATTTTTAAGTCGTCAGAAGTTCCCGACACAATTAACTTACCATTAAGCTCTGCGTCGGTTAAATTAATATTGTCTAGGTTATTTTCTAGTTTGGTTTTCAATAGGCTTTCAAGATTTGCTAATCTAATATTGTTTGCTTGGGCGATCGCCTGCCACTTTTGACGATTATAATTTCCATAAGCTCGGACTATATTGCCATTGATATTGACGGTGATATTAGGAAAATCAATGCTGTTATCGGGGTTAATAACTGTTTCTCCAGTTAGGGGGTATGTAGCTTGTGGAGCTTGCCATTTTACCCAGGTCTGAAGATTGCTAGTTTTTCCTGATATATTGGCGGTGGCTGATAGTTTACCGATTTGAAAATCAGCATTATTCCTCTGACTATAAACTCGAGATAAGGCGTCACCGTCTAGATTTTTGGCACTTAAATTCATGCTTACTTCCGGTATTTGACCCAGATTAATTTTTCCCGATCCAGTCAGTTCACCACCTAAACTAGATACCACTTGAATCTCTTTGAAAGCTATCTGAGGTGTGCGGGTAGTTAGTTCAAATTTGCCGCTGACTTTCTCAAAATCCAGGCGATCAATTTGGGCATTTTTAATATTGCTTACTTGACCCAAAAGCACGGGTTGAGAAATATCACCTAAAAATTGTAAATCTGCTTTTAATACACCACCCACGGGAACAGGTAACTTAATTTTTAATGTTTCTAGAGCTTGGGAAGCGCTCACAGCATTGACAACTCCACTTAAATTAAACCCCCGTTTTTGGTCAATTGAACCTTTAGCCACCACAGGAATTTTGCCATAATTGCCCACCAAATTATCTATCTCAATTGCCGATCCCTGAAACTTGATATTCCCCTGGGTATTATTAAAAGGTTGTGGTATTTTTCCTAATTGCCAATTTACCCCTTCTAAATTTGCATTGCCATATAACAAAACTGGATCTTCTGGTGTCAATTGGATTTTTATGTCACTATTAATCTTGCCCGATCTTACTTTTATATCTGCTGGAATTAAACGACTAATATCGGCTATATATAAATCTTTAGTTTTTACATTTACATTACCCATAAGTGTTGGTTTAGTTTCCATATCTCCCGCTATAGAAATATCACCACCACTTTGATTATTTCCAGTTAGGTCAAATTTAAATTTTTGATTGTTATCTAACAGCTGAACCCTACCATACAGTTTGGCAAGAGTAATGGGAACTGATGAACTAGTGTCGCTCCCCGGTGTCTCCAATCTTTGATTTGGTACCAATACTAATCTGCCGTTGCGAATACTTATCTTGCTTAAATCAGTTTTAATAATTCCTGGTTCTTCAGGAGGAGCAATAGTGGTGGTAATCCAGCGTTGTTGATTATCCTGCTCAATATAAATATCTGGGTCAATTAAAGTAACATCTAATTTTAGGTGACGGTTAACTACCAAATCCCACGGATTAAAACTTACATCTACTGCTTGGATAGCTATTCTATCGGAATCTGTGGGAGTTGGGGGAATACCAGAAGCAGCAAACCGCACTCCAGTTAGAGAAAATTCTTTCACTGCTCCTAGTTGCACAGGACGGTTTAAAGTTGAGGTTAGTCCCTTTTGTGCTAAGGGTACTAGGTCCTTGTGGATAAAACCCCGCACCCACCACATTCCACCAATTAATAAAATTAGCACAGACCCACCCAAGGCTATGCTACCACGAGTCAAAAACAGCCACCATAGGGTTTGACTTGGGCTTTGTGGGAAAGATGGAGGAGAAGATTTGGACATGATAGAATATGACTCTATAAATATTGAGCAGGAAATTCCTAATCTATAGTTAGCACAATCTTTAGGAATCTAGGCACTATTTTGATTTATAATTTCCAGCCATCCATGCCATATCTATGGGAAAATGCCTCCTGCTTCCTAATTTCCTTCCCGCAATTTATCCAACACGCTGCGATCCTCCAAAGTAGATGTGTCACCGGATACCTCTTGACCTGCTGCTAAACTCCTGAGCAAACGACGCATGATTTTACCCGATCTGGTTTTTGGTAAAGCATCGGTAAATCTAATTTCACCAGGACGGGCGATCGCTCCTATTTCTTTAACCACGTGTTGTTTTAATTCTTTGCTTAATTCTTCACTCCCTTTGTAAGTTCCTTCTAGGGTGACAAAAGCCACAACTTCTTCACCTTTTAATTGATCAGGTTTACCAACCACAGCAGCTTCAGCAACAGCAGGATGGGAAACCAGAGCAGACTCAACTTCCATAGTCCCTAAACGGTGTCCAGAGACATTAAGTACGTCGTCCACCCGTCCCATGACCCAGAAATAGCCATCTTCATCTTTTCTAGCACCATCACCGGCAAAATAAGTGTAGTTGCCCTCTTTTGGGGGTATGTGTTCCCAATAGGTACGACGGAATCGATCTGGATCACCATAAACGGTTCGCATCATTCCTGGCCAGGGATAACGCACTGCCAAATAACCACCTTGGTTATCGGGGAGGGAATTACCTTCCAGATCTACAATGTCGGCTATAATACCTGGGAAAGGACGGGTTGCAGATCCGGGTTTGGTTGGTATGGCTCCGGGTAGGGGTGTAATCATAATACCACCAGTTTCCGTTTGCCACCAGGTGTCCACAATGGGACAGCGTTCACCACCAATCACCCTGTAATACCACATCCAGGCTTCGGGATTGATGGGTTCTCCCACAGTACCCAATAATCTCAGGGATGAAAGATTTCTGGCTTTTGGATGATGTTCTCCCATTTTAATAAATGCTCGGATGGCTGTGGGAGCAGTATAGAAAATAGTCACTCCATATTTTTCAATCACATCCCAAAAACAACCAGGATTAGAAGATCTAGGTGCACCTTCATACATAACTGTAGTTGCACCATTGGATAATGGTCCATATACTATATAACTATGACCGGTAATCCAACCCACATCAGCTGTACACCAATAGACATCTGTGTCCTGGAGGTCAAAAATCCACTTGGTGGTAATATGACTATATAGGTTATAGCCACCTGTAGTATGAACTACTCCTTTAGGTTTCCCCGTACTACCAGATGTGTAGAGAACAAATAACATATCCTCACTATCCATGGGTTCAGCTGGACAGTCAGCGGAGGCATTTTTTTGTAAATCATGCCACCAGTGGTCCCGTCCCGGTTCCATTTGGGTTTCCTGTTCTGTGCGCTTGACCACTAACACATCTGTCACACTAGGAACATAATTATTGCTCAAAGCTAGATCTACTTGTTCCTTGAGAGCTACAATTGTGTCCTTCCGCCAACCTCCATCAGCTGTGACTACCACCTTAGCTTGTGCATCATTCAGGCGATCGCGCAATGCCTCAGCACTAAAACCACCAAACACAACACTATGAGGTGCACCAATTCTGGCACAAGCTAACATAGCAATAGCTGCCTCTGGTATCATAGGCATATAAATACCTACCCGATCACCCTTTTGAACTCCCAATTGTTTGAGGACATTAGCAAACTGACAAACTTCCCGATGAAGTTGGGCGTATGTGAGGGTACGACTATCTCCTGGTTCACCTTCCCAAATAAGAGCTGCTTTGTTTTTGCGCCAAGTTGTCAGGTGACGGTCAAGACAGTTGTAAGATATATTAATCTTGCCATTAACAAACCATTTGGCAAAGGGGGGTTGCCAATCTAAGACAGCATCCCATTTAGTGAACCAATGTAACTCTTTTTGTGCCAAACCTGCCCAAAACTCTTCAGGATTTGCCTTAGCCGTATCATAGAGACGTTGATACTCTTCTACGCTTTTAATATTAGCCTGTTGAGAAAAATTACTGGTGGGATGGAAGAGACGTTTTTCTTGTAAGATTGATTCTATAGTTATTTGAGACATAATTGCTTCTCAAGGTATTACCAAGACCTATATATAACAAAGTCTCGCCAAATAGTATTGATTGTTAAAAAACTTAGTATTGCATTGGTAGGCCAAGTCATTCAGTAGAGTGTAAATAATTATTAAGAGACGGCGGAATGGCTAAAGTGTAGTATACTTGGGTCAAGATGGAAATTTTTTAAACCAAACTTTAACAAGAAGGAAACGGAAATACAAAAGAACAATATGAACCATATATCCAGATATTATGAGGTGGATTGAGAACAGTTTAGTAGAGTTAATTACTCAAAAGTAGGGCCTAGTTTGCAAGCAAAAGATATTAAGGAGCAACTAAAGTCATTAAGTCAGATAGCCATGACGATAGATCCCCAATTAGCCAAAAGACTAGATGAGGTCAATCGTTGGGTAAAATGTATTCGTCCCGGTTCCCTAACAGCCAAACCCTATGTGCTGGCATTTCTCCTGGAAGTAATTACAGACTCAAGAATCTGGCTAGTAATTCAATCAACATCAGACCCAGGGGCCAAAAAGGCAAAATTTGAGCAGATGACCGCCAATGAAAGGTATTGGTATGGTTATTTGTTCCCTAGGTGGATTAACTCAAGCGATACCAAATTTTACATTTGGAAGAAAAAAATTATGGGGGGGGAATTTAATCAGTTGGATAATGATATTATTAGACTAATGGCCCAAGAGATAGAACGTCGGGAGGGTCAGGTTTGGCAACGCTATATTGCTGATCTTTCCATGGCTACAGACCTAATAGTGAGTAATCACCAACATAAACCACTTTGTATCCAAATTACCAGCGTCAGTAAAGAGTTACATGCGAAAAAATACGACAAGTGGCAACACGCCTTGCAAATTTGGGAAATAGAAAGAGGATTGTTTCTAAGCTATGATCCTGCTAACAATGACTTTATTCGTCAGTCAGTAAATGTGGTGCTGTATAACAGTGATCATCTTTCTGAGGGTAAATACTTAAAGTTTTCCTGATGATAGATTTTTGATGTCCGTTACCCAAATTGTCTAAAATGTTACCAGCTCACAACAGCATTTATGCTTAATCAAAAAGAAATGAACAGCATTACTCAAGTGGATGAATTGGCTGAGATTTTAACAGCGGCCCGCAGAATGCAGCAAGAGTGGTTAGAGTATGGAGTAAATTATGTACATCTTTACGTAGAAGATGTGGAGGGGGACTGGTTAGAGAAGTGGGGTGAAAATGAAGAGGTAGCACAAGAAAATGTGTTGTTGGATCAGATCAAGGAATTTTTGGTAAGTAACGATAAAATCGCGGTGAAAATTAGGCATAGTTTGCGGGATAGGCCACTTTTTGAATTAGCAGTAGATTTAACAGCATATTTGGGGGTTGATTCAGGGGAGGAAAAAGTATCTGTACTGAAGGATATTTTAAGTAATTACCTAGATTTGTGTAATCTGGATTTAATTGATTTAGCCAGTAGATTAATTGTTGACGTTCTCCCCATTTATCAGTCAACTTACTAAGTAAGCTTTCAAGCGTTAGTTCCCAAATTAGTTAAAATCATGGTACACTCGTTGATAACTTTGGAAAAAACGGCTAAACACCGACAAATTTTCTATATTCCACAGTTGCTGCTATTTTAGATCCCTCCTGACTGAAAATTGCAATGCTAGACCAAATATCACAGTACCTACAGTTTAATATTAGTATAGAAGCACCCATAGTGCTAACAGTTCTGGTTTTCCTGGAAGCTGTGTTGTCTGCAGACAATGCTATTGCTTTAGCTGTAATTGCCCAGGGACTGGAAGATAAAACCCTAGAACGTCGGGCTCTAAATGTGGGCCTGATTATAGCTTACATCCTGAGAATCAGTCTACTACTGACAGCTACCTGGGTGCAACAATTCTGGCAATTTGAATTGTTGGGCGCTCTCTATCTGTTATGGTTGGTATTCCAACATTTTACATCTCAGGAAAAATCAGATCATCACCACCATGGGCCAAGATTTAAATCTTTGTGGCAAGCTATACCTGTAATTGCTTTTACTGACCTGGCTTTTTCTTTAGATAGTGTGACTACAGCCATAGCGGTTTCCCAAGAAACATGGTTAGTTTTAATAGGTACAACTATTGGAGTAATTACACTAAGATTTATGGCGGAGCTATTTATTCGCTGGTTAGGCGAATATGAAAACCTAGCAGATGCAGGTTATATCACTGTAGCATTAGTAGGTTTACGTCTATTATTAAAAGTCCTAAACGAAGCCTTTGTTCCTCCCCAATGGTTAATGGTCGGTGCGATCGCTATAATTTTGGTTTGGGGTTTCTCTAAGCGGAATATTGTTGGTGAGGTTGAAATAGAACAAACAGAACAAATAGAGGAAACGGAAAAAACCCAGGTTTAATGGAACAGGAAGAATAGGAAATCTATTTTCCCATTCCTCCCTAATCTATTCTGCTAACCAAGGAGCTAGATGAGGTGTCCAGTTGACCAACTCCTCTTCCTTAAACCATAGTGAAATTTCTCGTTGCGCAGTTTCAATCGCATCAGATCCGTGGATCAGGTTGCGACCAATGTTAATCCCAAAATCACCGCGAATTGTGCCTGGTTCTGAGGTTAGGGGGTTAGTAGCACCGATAATTTTTCTAGCAGATGCGACCACACCTTGACCTTGCCAAACCATAGCCACTACAGGACCAGAAGTGATAAACTCAACCAAGCTGGCAAAAAAAGGTCTTTCCTTATGAACATCATAATGCTGTTCAGCCAGTTCCTTACTGACCTTCATAAACTTTAAACCCACTAGGGTAAAACCCTTGGTTTCAAAGCGACGGATAATTTCTCCCGCAAGTCCCCGTTGGACTCCATCAGGCTTAATGGCAATAAAAGTGCGTTCCAAAGCTGTCTCCAAAGGCATAAAAAAGTCATCTGTGATTATTGTTAATGGTATGTACCACTTTTGTCTAGTAGTTCCAGGAAGAAATATGAACCAAGATTTAACACAAAAATGGTTATCAGAAATTCAAAACCTTCAACAGCAAATGTTACAACTGCAAAAAGAACATGATCAAGCCTGGGAAACTTGTGAAAAATGGCGACAGCTCTATAATACTGAGTCCCAACAACGCCGCGCTGATGCAATTATGTATCAACAACAAATTACTGCTTTAAAAGCTGAATTTGAATTGTTTCAACATGTAAGCACTTACTCCCAGGAAGGAGAAACCACCCAAATAGATCCGCAAATCAATGCGTTTATGTCCATGGAGGATTTAAAAAATCAACTCGTGAACATTACACAAGAACGCGATCGCTTGGTACGAGCATTAAAGTTAGAACAAGAGAACCATCAAAAAACCCGAATTAATCTAACTACAGCATTGGGGGATGCCATTGATAGTTTAACCGAGTGGAAAGCCAAGGTGGAAACGCCAACATTTATTTAGGCTTTTAGGCCCCCTAATTAACAGAGAGGATAGATTAAAAACCCATAGCTTGGGCCACAGCATTTAAATTAGCTGGTATACCTTGTTTAAACTGGGCATGACTATGTTTAATAGCTGTATCTGGGTCTTTGAGACCATTCCCTGTGAGGACACAAACCACTGTGGCACCGGTGGGCACTTGATCCTTGACCTTGAGTAACCCAGCTACCGAAGCTGCACTAGCAGGTTCACAGAAAATCCCCTCCGAAGAAGCTAACAAACGATAAGCATCCAAAATTTCCCCATCTGTGACAGCATTAAAACTACCCTGACTAGCAGTTTGAGCCACCACCGCTTTTTCCCAACTCGCTGGATTGCCAATCCTAATCGCCGTCGCTATGGTGTCCGGATTTGCCACCGGATGACCCTGAACCAAAGGTGCTGCTCCCTCTGCTTGAAAACCCATCATTTGGGGGAGGCGATCGCATTTTCCTGCTTGGTGATATTGACAAAAACCCATCCAATATGCTGTGATGTTACCAGCATTTCCCACGGGAATACATAGCCAATCAGGAGCATTACCCAAAGCATCAACTATCTCAAAAGCTCCCGTTTTCTGACCTTCCAGGCGGTAGGGATTGACGGAATTTACCAAGGTGATGGGGTAATGATCTGCCATTTCCCGCACAATTTCCAGAGCTTTATCAAAATTGCCCTGAATAGCTAACACCTGGGCACCATACAGTAGGGCCTGTGCTAACTTGCCCAAAGCCACATAACCATCGGGAATCAGTACAAAGGGACGCATTCCCCCCCTTTGGGCATAGGCAGCCGCAGCAGCAGAGGTGTTTCCTGTACTAGCACAAATTACTGCCTTAGCACCTGCTTCCTTGGCTTTGGTGATAGCCATAGTCATTCCCCGATCTTTAAAACTACCAGTGGGGTTGAGACCATCATATTTAACAAATACCTTAACCTGTTTACCAATGCGCTGTGCGATCGCTGGTGTAGGAATTAAGGGTGTATTACCCTCCAGCAGGGTTACCACTGGAGTGTTTGCACTTACAGGTAAGTAGTCGCGGTAGGCTTCTATTAGACCTGGCCAAGGTTGGCGATGAGATTTAGCAACAGACAAGCTCAAAGTCACAGTATTCTAAACTTCTTAACTAGAAATTGGGAATGGGAGGATTAATTAATAGTCTTAATCACTTTACCATGTGAGGGACCACATAGCCTAGAAGGTACGATCGGTCGATTGCAAAAGACCTGACTGATAAGAATATCTAATCAGAAGTATATAATGTTTTAATAAAGATTAAGATTACTTTATTATAATATGTTTAGTGGTGTGAGTTTAGTTCAGGAAAAAAGATAACAACTATGTCAATGTCAACCTTATCTTCCAGTGTTGCGACCTGCGAGTCTCACAGTGAGCTAGTAAAAAAGCTAACTAAGGCTTACTACCAGGACGAACAGCAAGAAAAATTTATTGGTCTGCAGACGGAAATTGACTCTCTGCTGCAACATTTACAAAACCTCAAGATAGAAAACCTCAAGACTAACCATTAGAAAGGTCGGCCAGAACGTCTACCTAGCCTAACTTTTACTGATCAAAAATCTCCTAAGCGTTCTGGCTAACTATGTTGCAAAACAAGGTTTGGTTTACTGAAGTTTAAGGAAATATGTGAAACAGTACGGTTATATCCATATTAGTGGAAATATAAGGCTATAAAATAGAAAGGGTTTGGCCGTTAACCAAACCCGAATATAAATCCAGTGCATAACAACATCCCAAATAAATTTAACCTACTTGGTTTTTAGTTACATCCTCCCCAAGGATGTTTACAAATCCCAAAATAGCTGATATTAACCTTCTTGATGGTGATCTGGTCTAGAGTAGCCGTGCCCTAATATTTTAGATATCCAGGGGATGGCAATAAAAACACTTGATAATATCAATAAGAATATGGAGATAGCAAAAATTTGATCTTTAGGAATTTCCAACACTCCACGCAAAATGATTTCTCTTAAAGCTGAAACAATAGTAATTTCTACCGCTGCACCTACAGATATATTATGTTCTTGCAGATAGTCAACTAAAAGTCGAAATAACTCTACAAGTATTAAAATAAACAGAATATCAGATGTTACTTCCCGTAAATCAAGGGGACGAATAAAGGAAATAAACATATCCCCTAACCTTAGTAACATGACACAAAATAACCCAAGACAAAGAGAAATAACAATAATATCCTGAAAAATTTCCAAATTGCGAACAATTCTGTCACGATGGAACCAACTACTTACCTTTATAATTATTCCACTAGGCATAAGCTTACAAGTAATTCTATTATTGCTGGTGTTAGCTAATAATCTTAAATGAAAATTATTATTTATAATGTTTAATCAGATCCAATCAGTAACTTTATTAAGTTTTGTATAGCAGTTTATAAAAAAAATATGTGAAAATAAAGTACGCCTTTTACTATCCAGTTGTCATTGGTACTTCAAAGTTAATGGTGGTATTTTAATGTTAATGATTATCTGTCACGATATTGAAAGTTACCAAAACATCATGACTAGAGTTCCCTATTTAGGAGACAAATTAAGGCGCTTTGCTAACAAAGCCAGAATTAGTATTAGTTCACCAGTAAATAACGGTATTCCTTGGGTAACGAGTATAGAGCAAGATGAAGGGGACATAAATTATTAAGCCTATTAAAATACCTACCTAAACATCCATTTCCGCCAACTCTAGCCATCGCTCAGTGGCAACATCTATAGCTTGTTTAAGCGCTTCCATTTGTTCATAGAGGTTTTGTACTTGGGTATAATTTTCTGATGTAACAGCAAGTAATGATGTTTCCACTAGAGTTCTTTGTGCTTCCAAATCGGCGATTTTAGCTTCCAATTGCTCAAATTCCCGTTTTTCCCAATTGGATAATCGGCGACGTTTTTTATTCTGTACTTCTTGATCACCAGGTTTTGGTTGAGTGAGGTTTTTGGATTTGCGATTATCCTTGCCATTAATTGTTTCTTGTTGGGTTAACTCCTCAGATTTTTTGTAATCTAAATAGACTGAATAATTGCCTGGGTATTGACGTAAGTTACCACCCTCTTCTAGAGCAAAGATAGTATCCACTGTTCGATCTAAAAAATATCGATCATGGGAAACTACGATGACAGATCCCACAAAGTCTTCCAGATATTCTTCTAAAACCGATAAGGTTTGCACATCTAAATCATTAGTTGGCTCATCTAAAATTAGCACATTGGGAGCACTAATTAATAATCTTAATAAAAATAAACGCCGTTTTTCTCCTCCAGAAAGTTTATGAATAGGCGCATATTGTTGGCTCCCAGGAAATAAAAATCTCTCTAACATTTGAGAAGCTGTAATTTTTGTCCCATCAGCAATCTTGATAAATTCTCCCTCTTCTTTGATATAATCAATTACCCGCTGATTATCATTAACTGCTGATATTAACTCTTCCGAATGTTGGTCAAAGTAAGCAATATGAATGGTACTTCCAACTTCCACCCTACCAGCATCTGGTGAAGTTCTTCCAGTTATCATGTTCATCAAGGTAGATTTACCAGTACCATTGCCACCAATAATGCCAATTCTATCTTCCGGACTAAATTCATAACTAAAGTTATTAATTAGGATTTTTCCGTCATAGGATTTGTAAATATTACTCAATTCAATCACTTTTTTGCCAATCCGCCGACCAATGGTAGAAATGTCAACTTTACCTTGAGCTTGTTTGAATTGAGTTTCTCTCATAGACTCCACGCGTTGAATTCGGGCTTTTTGCTTAGTACTTCTAGCTTTAGGTCCCCTTTTCAACCATTCCAGTTCCCTTCGTAATATCCCTTGATGTTTACGTTGACTGCTTACAGCAGATTCTTCTGCTAATGCTTTCTTTTCTAAATAATAGGAATAATTACCGGAGTATGTATAAATATCACCCCTATCAATTTCTATAATTCTATTAGTTACTTTATCCAAAAAATACCGATCATGAGTAATCAGCAGCAAAGCTCCTCGAAACCGGTTTAAATAACTTTGTAGCCATTCTACAGATAAAGCATCCAGATGGTTTGTTGGTTCATCCATGAGTAAAACATCTGGTTGAGCTAATAGTGCTGTGGCTAAAGCTATACGTTTTCTATAACCCCCTGATAAGGTCCCAACTTTCACCTCAAAGTCGCCAATCCCCAATTTTGTGAGAATAATTTTAGCGTTGGTTTCTAATTCCCAGGCCCCAGTAGCATCCATGCGCTGCATTACTTCTGACAACCTGGACATTAATAATGTATCTTCCGGATAATGGGCTAATTTATCTGAAAGTTCTTCATACTCCTTTACCAATTTTGTATGTTCACCACTATCCATAAATATCTGTTCTAAAACTGTCAAATTTTCATCCATATCTGGCTGTTGTGGTAGATAGATAATCTTTGCACCAGAATTAGTCAGAATTTGCCCCCCATCTACTGGCTCTATTCCCGCTATCATCTTTAATAATGTGGATTTACCAGAACCATTAGTACCAATCAAACCTACTTTGTCAGTCCCATCTATACTAAAGGTCGCTTCTTTTAATATCTCTTTAATACCAAAGTCTTTTTTAACTAATTGTAGTGTAATCAAACTCATATAGTTTGGCAGTTTTTAATTCGATTAAGTATAAGTATTTATAACTGTTCCCATTTCCCATTCCCCATTTCCTAAACCAAAAATAAATCAAGGGGTAAATGTCCATACATTTCATTCACACCACCTGGATAGTTGGACTGACAGGAAACTAAGACTCCACGATGATGTCCCACATAACTATCTAAGTAGCACAGTCCATTTTTACCATTTAATTTGATATACACTGGACCTTCTGGATGAGGTAAATCATCCGGTGCTTGATAACCAAAAGCGTGAGAATAGGTTTTCATAGCTAATATTCCCTGTTCAACATTATCAGCACAAATCCCTAAAATTTGATAGTCAGACCGTTTTGTCATCAGGATGATTGCTTCCCGAGTTAGGGCTTTCTCCAAGGGTTTGAGAACCGGTGCTATATCTAAGCAGTTAAACTTGTTCAGGATCTTTTTCGCTTCTGCTACGGTCAGGTTTGTAGGATTAGATATTGACATACGGCAATCTGGTTATAATTTGACTGTTTGAATTCAAAGCGTGAACAAGGAATAGCCATGTAAAATAGGTGTTAACATCGGCGGGATATTCCATGATTTCATGGCTATAAACTCGTAACCGGTAAAGGTTCCCAAACTTCACCATATTGTTCCCTTAATTGTAACCAGTTTTCTACCTGTCCCGGTTCATATTCCCCGGGTTTACCCCACTGCAAAAATAAACTCAGCGCCACTTCTTTCTTCTCATCTAAAAATCTGATGGCATAAGTGCTAAAATTACCCCTTTTTGCTTCCCCTGTCTCAAATTTTACCTCCACAATTTTATCCATATTCAAATGAAATTCAAACCCATCATTGTGCATATTGGCATATTTCCCCTTAGCTAATTCCGCATAGAATAACTTTTCTATTTTACCCCTTGCTTCTAAAACAGCAGCACTGCTAGTAACAATTAGTCGTAAAGTTCCTAAATTTTCACAAGCTGGCAAGAAGTCCTTTAATGTTGTGTTCATATTCCGTACTATTTGTATTTACCATTTACCATTCAATAACCATTAAAACTGGCGTAAGAACCTCAAATCACTGTTATATAAACGGCGGATATCATCAATTTGATGTAAAACCATGGCAAAACGCTCCACACCAAAACCCGCAGCAAAACCACTATAAATTTCTGGATCATAACCTACAGATTTCAATACATTAGGATCAACCATACCACACCCCATCACTTCTAACCATCTACCATTCCATTCCAAATCCACTTCCGCCGAAGGCTCTGTAAAAGGGAAATAACTAGCTCTAAATCTTATGGGTAGATCTCCAAACATTGATTGTAAAAATACTTTTACGGTTCCTTTTAAATCTGTAAAGGTTAAACCTTCATCTACTGCTAAAAGTTCAATCTGATGAAATACCGCTGAATGGGTAGCATCCACATCATCTCTACGATAAACCCTCCCCGGAGCAACAATTCTCACCGGTGGTTCCTCCTTCTCCATATGGCGAATCTGTACTGAGGAGGTATGAGTTCTCAATAAATTTCCATCCGGTAAATAAAAGGTATCCTGCATATCACGAGCTGGGTGATCTGGAGGAGTATTCAGAGCTTCAAAGTTATAGTAGTCCGTCTCCATTTCAGTCCCCTGAGCTACGGTGTAACCCATGCCCATGAATATATCTATAGCTTGGTCAATTATACCATTTAAAGGATGTATCTTTCCTTGAGGTCGATATGTGCCAGGCATAGTCACATCTAAAGTCTCTAACTCTAGTTGTCTCTCAATCTCTTGAGCTTCTAACTCCCTCCTTCTCAACTCCAGTCTTTCTTGGATGCTATCTTTAACCGTGTTGGCGATCGCACCGATTTTAGGACGTTCTTCGGCGCTCATATTTCCCATACTGCGTAAAAGCACTCCTAATTGTCCCTTTTTGCCCAAGTAATTAACTCGTAGCTCTTCCAGGCGTTCCCGAGTTTCAGTTTGGGCGATCGCCGTTTGTGCTTCCTCACGTAAAGCTAAAAGTTGATTTTCTAAAGTACTAGTCATTTACTTTTCTTAAAATGTTTGCTGCATCATTACAGAAGTTAGTCTGTTTTGATTAGATTAGACTAAACGCCCATTATTTTTTTGACTTTTGACAAGCAACCTCACTTTTTGTAAAACTGCTCCCTTATTTGAGTATAACTTGGTCTACAGCAAATGTCAAGCGCTTTGCGTAGAAAAAAAACGCTTTATGGAGTCCTAGATATTTTGTTAGTTCGGTTAGTTCGGTGATCAGTTGGAAATCCTGAAGCACTAGATTCAGGAACAAGAAAAGGTGAGAAAGAAACGGTACCGCTTTTAGACTCAAAATTTTGATAAAGTTGTGATAGTGAGTTTAATGCCTAAAATGAGATTACTAGTTAGTAACGATGATGGCGTTTCTGCTTTGGGCATTCGTACTTTGGCTAACACTTTAGCCAGGGCGGGTCACGATGTAACTGTAGTATGTCCAGATCGAGAGCGCTCAGCAACGGGACATGGACTGACCCTACATCATCCCATTCGAGCAGAAATTGTGGAAGGGGTATTTGATGCCAATATACGAGCTTGGGCTTGTGATGGCACTCCCTCGGACTGTGTCAAGTTAGCACTCTGGGCATTATTGGATTCTCCTCCCGATTTAGTACTCTCTGGAATTAATCAGGGTGCCAATTTAGGAACGGAAATCCTTTACTCAGGAACCGTTTCTGCGGCCATGGAAGGTATGATTGAAGGTATTCCCAGTATAGCGTTTAGCCTCACCAGTCACACTCACAAGGATTTCCAACCAGCTGCTCAATTTGCCCAACTACTAGTTGACCATTTAGCACCCTTACCGGATTTAATGCTACTCAACGTGAACATTCCTCCCCTTCCCTGGGAAGAAATTGCCGGTGTCACCTTAACCCGTCAAGGAGTGCGTCGCTATGTTGATGTTTTTGATAAACGGGTAGACCCCCGTGGCAAAACCTATTACTGGTTAACAGGGGAAGTGTTAGAAGAAGTAGATCCACCTGCGGGTTTAAACCTACCTAAAAACTTTCCCACGGATGTAGAGGTCATCCGTCAAAACCTTATTAGTATTACTCCTTTACAGTATAATCTTACTTATGCTCAAGGTCTAGATAAGTTATCCATTCTGGATTTAAAGTTAACCAAAGGGAATTAATTACTTATGTCTACAGAAGATACAAAATTTATCATTGACAAACCGGACGAGGAATGGAAATCCATTTTGACACCGGAGCAGTTTCAGGTGCTGCGAAAACATGGGACAGAACGTTCCCATACTAGTCCCCTAGACAAGAATTATGAACCAGGTACTTATGTCTGTGCTGGTTGTGGACAACCCCTATTTACTTCTGACACCAAGTATAATAGTGGCACTGGTTGGCCCAGCTTTTTTCAACCCATAGAAGGAGCTATTTCCACAACCGTAGACCGATCCCTATTCATGACCAGAACGGAAGTTCATTGTAGCAAATGTGGTGGACATTTGGGACACGTCTTCAATGATGGACCCCAACCCACAGGTCTAAGATACTGTATGAATGGTGTTTCTCTAAACTTTCAACCTGTTTAGAAAGTGGTGGAAGACCAGGTCTGAAAATCCATTCCTGTCTTCCATTATGGTGGATCTATGCCGATACTAGGTGTAGATCCAACCATAGTCGCGGTTGCGAGTGTTTTAGGTTAGATAATGGATCTCGTAGTAATCGTTTAGCATTCATGCAAACAACTTGAATTAGACCCATATTTTCTGCCACCTCTCTCAAAATTGCCCTTTGTGATTGTACCAAAGGCATAACATTCCCAGGACAATAGATAGCCACATATTGAAAACGTTTAGGAGGTCTTCCCCAAAAAGAAGTAACCACCTTCACATGACAGATTGCCAATATTTCCCCCAAATCGGGATAATAATGGTCAACAATTCTGGCAAATTCTTGAGCTAAGATATCTTCAGTAATCATTGGAGTGATATTTCTGATGGATATTTTTGCAGTGTTAATCAGCGTTAATCACCACTATTTATGAAAATAATCATAACATAGTTTTGTTATTTAAACCTGACAATTTATATATTATTTATATCTGACCTTACCCCAGATCCCCAAGTCCCTTAACGAGAATTCCTTTCAGCTACCAAAACATCAGCAATAATCGGTGGTAAAGATTTCAAATCAACATAGCCATCAGTGCCAGAAATAGGGGATTTAAAACTATAATTGGGGTTACAGGATCCAGAATCATAAACATGAATAAACCATCGATCTGGGAACCCCTCAACACCCAATTCTACGGTGTACCAATACTCACCCATTAAGCGGGAGTGAACAATAGTAAACCAATCTCGATATTCCTCTGCTAGGTTCCAGTCAGCTAATAGGAACTCCAGGGCTATCTTTCCAGCTTCCGTTGCAGTCAATAGCATAATAAATCCTGACTTACAATCCTATGAAAGATCGGGATATAAACCCAACTGTTTAGCCAATTCTCGTGCTATAAAAAACAAAAATTGCGCTCCATCTTGATTTCCCTCATGGGCAAACATGGTTGCAACTTGTAGCATTGTATGTATCAAACCAGAATCAATTAGTTCTGGTTGAGCTTCCAGCACTTCTGGTTCTTGACCATTAGGACATTTCAATAACTCATCAATCAAATTAAAATACTGATTTTGGCGTTCTTCTGACATAGTAATTTAGTTCATGGTGAATAAGTGACCGGAAGATATTATTGTTCTATACTTTGTTGCCAAAGTCTTTCCAACATTTCCACCTGCGCCCTGAAAACAGCACTACGATAAACCAGATATCTATCGTAAACAAGTATTGCCAAACCAATACCAATAGGTACAGCGACGAGTAACCACTGTAAAATAGTCATAATTTGGTATTTTTGGACTATTTGATATAATGAACCTAAAAAATTATGGACTGGCAATAATCTTTTATCGGTTATTCTATCACCTAGAGATGGGGGATAATTAATACTCTGAGTCTGAAGAAATGAAGGATCAGAACATTGATTAATTTGCTCCTGATTAATTTTGGTAAATTCTTCAGACAAATTCTGTGTTCTAACTAACTCTATATGCTTTCCCCAAATTAAATTAAAGATGATAATTCCTGGAGAAAGTACTACAAAAGTAACTAAACCAACTACTAGCAGATTCAGAATTTTTAATTTCATTTTCCGCTTCGCTAGGTAAAAGTTATTATTTAGCAAATCCATCAAATTACATCGAGGTTTGTAAAGGCAAAATTTAGAATCAAGATTTAAGAAGTCCCCCCTAGTTCACCAGACTTACGTCTAGTAAATTCGGGGGGTAGAGGGGAATCTCTGCGTAAATCCTATAAATGTTTATATCAGTCCCCATTTCAGCACTAAATTTAGCCCCAGTCATTGAAAATATTAAAATCATTAACATAGTACTCAAAGCTTGTAACCCTTACCCAGTCAAGAAAATAAAATTTTTTTGGTATGGGGGTACGAGAATTTATTTTGCAGGGTACGAGAATTTATTTATAGAAGGTTCGGTTTATATGTACTCAACCTCAACACCAATCAGCCAATAGTCTGGGGGAATTAACAGTCAGATTTTCATAATTGACTTTGTACTCAAATCCCATTAGATCATAACAAATCACCTCTTCCTCCGTAAAATGAGTGTGATATAATACTATATAGTTCTAAGATAATTACAGGAAAACAATAAG
Organism: Cylindrospermopsis raciborskii Cr2010; assembly: GCF_003367075.2. Taxonomy (NCBI): domain Bacteria; kingdom Bacillati; phylum Cyanobacteriota; class Cyanophyceae; order Nostocales; family Aphanizomenonaceae; genus Cylindrospermopsis; species Cylindrospermopsis raciborskii. Next base: position 3,039,331 of record NZ_CP065936.1, on the reverse strand, counting down.
CACTTTTTTATGAAAATAACATCAGAAGAAATACGTAAAAACCTGAAACAGATTTGGGGTTATGAAAATTTTCGTCCTCCGCAAGAGGAAATAGTCAATAGTTTGCTCTCACAGAAAGATGCTTTAATTATTATGCCTACGGGGGCGGGAAAATCTATTTGTTTCCAACTTCCAGCCCTCTTAAACAATGGTTTAACTCTGGTAGTTTCACCATTAATCGCATTAATAGAAAATCAAGTTGAAGAGCTAAAACAAAGGAATCAAAAGGCAGATCTGCTGCACAGTGAATTACCTGCTAGTCAACGTTATAAGGTTTTAAAATCTATTACTAAACAAGAGTTGAGATTATTATACTTATCACCAGAAACTCTCCTCAGTTCTGCTGTGTGGGAAAAAATATCCCATCCCGACATAGGAATTACATCCTTAATATTAGATGAAGCACATTGTTTGGTGCAATGGGGAGAAACATTTAGACCTGTTTATCGTCGTTTAGCCGCCGTGCGTCCAGCTTTATTAAACACCAAACCACCGGGAACAAAAATTAGTGTGGCAGCTTTTACAGCTACCGCTGACCACAGTACACAAAACATTATTAGGGATGTTTTGCAATTACAACAACCTGATATTTATCGACTTAATCCCTATCGTCAAAATTTACAACCTACTGTCAAAACTGTCTGGACACCAAAAGCAAGAAAACAGCAATTATTAAAGTTCCTTCAACTCCATCCCCATCAAACAGGATTGATTTATGTTAGAACTCGCAAAGACAGTGAAGAATTGGCTCAATGGTTAATCAATCTTGGCTATGATACAGCTAGTTACCATGGGGGTTTAAGTGGGGAAGAAAGACGAGCCATAGAAAAAAGTTGGTTGCATGGAAAAAAATCATTTGTTGTGTGTACTTGTGCTTTTGGCATGGGGATAAATAAAGCTGATGTTAGGTGGATAATACATTTTCATGCTCCATATTTATTATCAGAATATGTTCAAGAAATTGGACGTGCAGGAAGAGATGGAATGGTCGCAGAAGTTTTAACTTTTATCAGTGAACCAACCGGTTTTTTTGATGGAGAAGATCAAAGAAGACAACAGTTTTTTCAGCAGCAAATATTACAACAATACAAAAAAGCTCAAGAATTAATTAAAAAATTACCACTACAGGGAGAAGTTAAGTCTGTAGTTAAAGAATTTCAACATGGCGCGACAGCACTCTCCCTACTCCATAGCAGTGGAAAACTACTCTGGAATGACCCTTTTCATTATCAAATTTTGGATAAGGATATTCATCAGAACAGAACACAGTTTAACGCTGCTCAACAAATGGTTGAATTTTTAAAAACTAAAAACTGTCGTTGGCAGTTTTTATTACAATCCTTTGGCTTTAACAAAGGTAGAGAAAATTGGCGTTGTGGACACTGTGATAACTGTAGATAATTGTGGAGTACAATGTTTCACTATACTAACTTTAATTAACTTTGAATTTAATGAGTTTAGACAAAATATATAAAACTGATGTTTTAGTGGTGGGTGGAGGAGCTGGGGGAACCACTGCTGCTATTCAAGCAGCTCGCAGGGGATGTGAAACCATTCTGGTGAGTGAGTTTTCTTGGTTGGGAGGGATGTTAACTAGTGCTGGTGTATGTGCACCCGATGGTAATGAATTAAATTCCTTCCAAACAGGAATGTGGGGAGATTTTATCCGGGAGTTACAAAAACGACAGTCAGGAGGACTAAATAACAGCTGGGTGAGCTTTTTTAGTTATCAACCCCAGGTGGGAGCGGAAATTTTCGCTGACTGGGTAAAAGAACTACCTAATCTACAATGGATTACTTACAGAACTCCCCTAGAAGTATTACGCCAGGGAGATCGGATTGTAGGTGTAAATTTTGCAGATTGTACTATTTATGCCCAAATAATTCTGGATGGCACGGAATTAGGTGACGTTTTAGCTTTGGGAGAAGTGCCTTATCGTTGGGGTTGGGAATTGCAATCTGAATGGGGAGAACCCAGCGCCCCCAGCAGTTTTAACTCCCTCACAGAAACATACCCCATACAAGCACCAACTTGGGTGGTAATAATGGAGGATTTTGGGGAGGTTCTCGCTCCAGAAATTCCTCCCGCACCCAATTATGACCCAGCTTTGTTTGTAGGAGCTTGGGAAAACTATGGAAAAGAAAAATTTTTAAACTATGGACGTTTGCCACAAAATTGGTTTATGATTAACTGGCCGATTTGTGGTAATGACTACGGTCAAGGAACTAGTCGGTTGTTAGAGTCAAAAGCAAGGAATGAGTTCTATCAAGAGTGTTTCTGGCACAGTCAAAACTTCGCCCGTTACATTCAAACCAGTTTCGGTAGGCGTTATGGTCTGGCCCAAGGAGCTTTTCCTAGTGTATCTCCAGCTTTTGCTCTTCACCCCTATTTTCGTGAAGGTCGTCGCTTACAAGGGGTTACTACCATCTGTGAACAGGATCTTTTGCCCCTCTCCAACGGTTCCGTAGCACCTCTTATGAAGGATACGGTTGCTATTGGTAACTATGCCAATGATCATCACTATCCGGGCATAAAGTTTCCCCTACAACCTAAGTCTCTTCTCTGGGGAGGACGTTGGACCGGTACTCCTTTCACCATTCCATATTCCTCCTTAATCCCTAAATCCATAGATGGTTTACTGGTATGTGAGAAAAATATTTCCGTGTCTCACATTGCTAACGGTGCAACTAGACTTCAACCTGTAGTTATGGGTATAGGACAAGCTGCTGGTATGGCAGCAGCACTCTGTTGTGAGCTGAATTGTCAACCAAGAGATTTACCAGTGAAGACGCTACAAATGGCTTTATTAACTGATAAGCACTCACCTATAGCAGTTATTCCCCTATTCAATTTACCCATAAATCATCCGGACTGGTTGAAGTGGCAAATTGACATTTTAAATCATCCGGAAACCTATCCCCCAAGTGGTAACATTTTAACCTCTGGGGGGGGATATCCATTGGTTGAATTTCCATCATTTTCAGGTTTATCAATTGATGAACATAATCAGTTAAACCATGATTGTTGGATAGGAATTTTTAATCGAATCGGTAAACAAGATTACGAGTTTACTATCACAAATTGCCCGGAATTGTCTTTTCTAACTTGGAAAATTGTTACTTTGGAGTCATCTGTTAACCAACAGTTGCAAGTTCTCAATCGCAATTGCAAGATTTGCATCAGAGGATGTTTAAATTCTTCTGGTAGCTGGATTCTTGCAAAACATATTGAGATAATATGATTGAGTGTGGTTCAATTTAGATTAAGTCAATCGATTTCTTCAAAATTGTCCGGATTCATGGGTGATAGGTAAGTATAAGTTAACCAGAGAGTTCTAAAATAGACATCTACTATGCGTGCTGCCATTTCAATTTTAGTATCAAGTATGATACTCGGTTCCTTAGCTTTTCATCACGAAACTGTGTTCACCAATCCTTCGCGGTTGTCAACCTCTAATTCCGGAAGGGGTTTACTGCTTGCAGACAGTTCTAAACCCAGTCCTAATCAACCCGAGGAACCAGCACCCCACCGTGGTAGTGGACGCAAAGAGTCAATAGAGTTTTTGGGATTTATTTCTTTAGCTTAAACACATTTAGCCTAAGAGCTACTTGTTGAACCATTTGCCCTTCCTCAAGGGTCTTTGCTTGCAGCTAAAAGCCAAAAAATTAATGGGTGTTTAATTTTTTGTACTCTTTCCATAACAGAAACATTCACAGTTAATGCACTACATTTTCTGTTCTTAGGTTCACAATTGATTTGTATTGACAGAAATACAACTAGTTAATGGCTTGACGTTCACCCAATAACCTCTGTAACTACTAAAAGCATCAAGGTTGTTGAGATTGACGTAAGTTGATAACAGAACTCCAGCAACAAACCAAATATTTTCTGACCATATTTTCGGGTTTGACTTCTCCCTGGGTTAAACACCGAATGCTAGGAGAGACGGGTTTATCTGTCTCTCCTGGCGTGTTTTTGGCTGTCCCAACTCTATTTATCAAACAGGTCAAACAGGTTTACAAGCAATTATATACTTACTCAAGAAATGTACTTGGGTTTCTACGTGTTCAAAACCTGCTTTCTCTAATCTTGCTACTAAATCATCAAGACTATAATTGATATAATAAGGTTCATGAAATGTGCGAGGGAAGTTGTTAATTATATCAACTAGGTCAGGAGAATCACTTGTTTGAATGGAATCACAAATAATGAAAACTCCTCCTGGTTTAATAACTCGGAAACATTGTTCAATTACTGTTTGTCGCACTGCTGCTGGTAATTCATGAAACAGAAAAACACTAGTTACCCCATGGAAATAATTATCCAAATAGGGTAGTTCTTCCGCATTGGCTTGGATGAGCTGGGGTAATTCAGTATAATTTTCAGCTAGAAGTTGATTGGCTTTGCGCAGGTAATTGGGGGATAGATCAACGCCAAATAGAGATGCTTCAGGTATTGCTCCTCTCAGTAATTTTATGGTTCTGCCAGTGCCACAACCTACATCTAAAATACGGATATGATTGGAGAATTTTTTCACTTGATGCTTGAGAGGTGATAAAATACGACGTCTCATGGCGTCCCCAGTCCCGCTAAATAGGATTTCTACCTGCAGGTCATACAAGTTGGCAGAAAGGTCGCTTAAATAGCCATCTGTTTGATGATGAAAGTTTTGCAAATAGTAGCTGGGATAGATATTTTCTTCCTGTGGTTGGGAAAAATCTTGATATTGCTGACGGTTTGCTCTTTCCCATACTTGGAGCATATCTACACACATCACAGGATAGTATAAACAGAAGTCTAACCAGGAATTGTCAAATAGTAAATCATAAGGATATACACCTTGTTGGGCATCTTGCCAATCTGATTCTAATAACCTATTGAGTCTGTCTTGTAGGTTTGCGATCGCCTGTTGAGAAATTGGTTGAGACTTGTTCAAGTTAGGGTAAAGATGGTTTTTAACTCGCGTACCCAAGAATTTATGAGCCAGACTAAAGTAAGTTTTTCCTTGTTGGCAAGTTTGATAGCTGAGTTTTATCAAGTCGTTGAACATAAAAGTATTTTACTAAATATACCAGGATCAAGATTGCTTGGCGTTTTTTCCTTACTTATTGTAAACCCATAACTTGATTGTAAATTTTTGTAACAATTTAGGATTTGGTAGTTTAAGTTACGGAATTCCCTGTTACTATGAAGAAGTGGGAACAGAAAACCCATCCACATCAAAAAAGAAGAGGAAAAAAATATGTCTATCCAAGAAAAGTCCCGTGCTTTAATGGTACGTCAACACCAACAAGTTAAAAACCGTCAGCAATCAATGTTAATGCGGTCTGCCCAAGAGTTGGGATTACCCGAAGAAACTTGCCACTATTGGAGTCCAATTCAAGGGAAAGTAGATCCTACCACTCAAAGTCTTTATAGCCGTAGTGGTGCGACCATGAGCTAAAGATTCCTCATTACCTGGGCGTGCGTTAAGAATTGTCTTGATGAAGGGCGCAGGGTGTGTTTTTAGTGTGTCGTTTCTACACGGTATAAAGGACGTTTCCGCATGCCTGAAAATATTAAGGAGTACAACCGTTTACGGTTGTACTCCTGTTGTTGTCTGGAGTTAGCTTTGTAGGAGCGAAAGCTATACTGGTGGAGTTGACTGTGGAGAAAGATTCCTAAGAGAAGATTGGCATTAACAATCGTAATAAAGGAAAAATTCGTAGGGGTGAGGACGTAACTGCAACTGCTTGACCTCATTCACCAGCTTATAGTCAATCCAATTTTGGATGAAATCTTCTGAGAACACACCTGTTTCGGTTAAGAAAGCATGATCATTTTCCAGTGCTTCCAGAGCTAGTTCCAGAGAACCTGGAGTAGAAGGAATCTTAGCCAGTTCTTCTGGAGAAAGTTCATAGATGTTCTTATCCAAAGGTTCGCCAGGATGAATTTTATTCTTAATTCCATCAATACCAGCACAAAGCATAGCAGCAAAAGCTAAGTAGGGATTAGAAGTAGCATCAGGGCAGCGGAATTCTAAACGTTTAGCTTTAGGATTGTCTCCACTTAAAGGAATACGTACGGAAGCAGAACGGTTACCTTGGGAATAGGCTAAGTTCACAGGTGCTTCGTAACCAGGAACAAGACGTTTGTAAGAGTTAGTGGTTGGGTTTGTAATCGCTAGTAGAGCAGGAGCATGTTTAAGAATGCCACCGATATAGTAAAGACCCATATCACTCATACCGGCATATTTATCACCAGCAAATAAGGGCTTGCCGTCCTTCCAAATAGACTGGTGACAGTGCATACCGGAACCATTATCACCAAAAATGGGTTTAGGCATAAAGGTAACAGTCTTACCGTACTTCCTAGCCACATTTTTGATTACATATTTATAGGTCATTAACCAGTCAGCAGCTTCTATTAACTTGCCGAAGCGGAATCCAAGTTCGCACTGACCACCTGTAGCCACCTCATGGTGTTGTTTTTCAATCGGGACACCACATTTAGCCATAGTCAACAACATTTCCGTGCGCATGTCGTGGAAGGTATCAGTGGGGGGCACGGGGAAGTAACCTTCCTTAAAGCGGGTTTTGTAACCTAGGTTAGGACCATCAGCTTCCCCATTTTTACCCTTTCTACCAGTATTCCAACGACCTTCCACAGAGTCTACATGATAGTAACCTTCATTAGCGGTTTGGTCATAACGCACATCATCAAAGATAAAGAATTCTGCTTCTGGACCAAAAAAGGCCGTATCACCTATTCCCGTAGTTCCCAAATAATCTATAGCCTTTTGAGCAATCACCCGGGGACAGCGGTTATACCACTCATCTGTGCGGGGTTCTTTAATACTGCAAATAATGCTGAGAGTTGGTTCCTGCATGAAAGGGTCAATCCAAGCTGTGCTAGCATCCAGCACCATGGTCATATCTGACTCTTCAATCCCTTTCCACCCTCTAATACTAGAACCATCGAAAGGTACACCACTGGTGAAAGAACTTTCGTCAATTTGATTGTGGTAAACCGTTAGATGTTGCCAGGTTCCGGGTGTGTCTATGAACTTGAGATCAATCATTTGAATGTTTTGATCTCGGATCATCTTTAACACTTCTTGTGGGGTTGTCATTGTTACTCCTTCTGTAGCCAGTCTTTTAATTTACACTAATCCTTACCTAAGCACTTTAACTGCTGGGGGTTAATTTAGCTCATAATACACCATCTGAAATATCCTAAAGACTAGAGTCCTACCAAGGTTGTATTGTTTGTTACGATTGTTCAAGTTTCTGGGTTATGTTAAGTTTTTTAACACCATTTTTACAAGATAAGAAACTTTATATGACCAGGGTCAACTTTAACATAGAATTCTTATTTAATGGATTATTTGATATTCCCCAGTTCTAAAGGAATGACAAATATCAGATGAGTGGAACCAACTTTAATATCTAATCATAGATAGTAACTATTAACTATTGGGAGAAACACAGAATGCGCGATGCAGTTACAACTTTAATCAACAGTTATGACCTAGCTGGTAAGTATCTTGACAGGAATGCACTGGATAGTCTCAGGTCCTACTTTGACAGTGGCACATCCAGAGTCCAAGCTGCTACTGCTATTAATGCTAATGCTGCTGCTATTGTCAAACAAGCTGGGTCTAAACTATTTGAGGAACTACCAGAGTTAATTCGTCCGGGTGGCAATGCTTACACAACTCGTCGCTATGCTGCTTGCTTACGTGATATGGACTATTATCTTCGTTATGCTACTTATGCCCTGATTGCAGCCAATATGAACGTGTTAGATGAACGGGTGTTACAAGGTCTTAGAGAAACCTACAACTCCTTAGATGTACCCATAGGTTCTACTGTGCGTGGCATTCAAATTATGAAAGACTTAGCGAGAGAACAAGCTATAGCTGCTGGTGTGGCCAACGCTGCTTTTGTAGATGAACCTTTTGACTACATCACCCGTGAGTTGAGCGAGCAAAACATCTAATCAAGTTTAATTAGGATCTGGGAAGAGCTGGAGCTAGGTTAGGTCTTACTCCGCTAATTCCCTTTTGATTTTCCACCCCGGTTTCACCACCTGACGACTTCTAGCTATCACCAAAGCATCATTTTCCACATCTTCTGTAACCGTTGACCCTGCGGCAATATATACATCATTACCTATGCTAATTGGTGCTACTAAAACACTATTGGATCCAGTTTTAGTGCGATCGCCTATTCTAGTTCTGTGTTTTTTCACCCCATCATAATTAGCAGTAATTGTCCCCGCGCCAATATTCACCTGTGTGCCCGTACTTGTATCACCCAAATAAGAAAGATGGGCCACATTCGAGCGATCGCCTAGTTGGGTATTTTTCAATTCTACAAAATTACCAATACGACAATTTTCGCCAGCTTCCACATGACCACGTAAGTGAGCGAAGGGTCCTATTTTTGTTCCTTGTTCCACCAAACTATCTGTGATTACGGAATATAGAACCGTAACATTTTCTCCTATTTGACTATTCTCAATTAAACTTCCAGGTCCAATGCGACTACCAGAGCGAATTAAAGTTTTTCCTCGCAGATGGGTTTGAGGTTCAATAATCACATCTGGTTCCATTTCCACAGTTTCATCAATAGTAACACTACTTGGGTCTGTGATGCTCACCCCTGCTAGGAGCCATTTTTCCTTGATGTGTTGTTGCAAAAGCTGATAAGCATCAGCCAATTGTCGTCGGTCATTAATTCCCCAAATTTCCCGTTCATCACTCACATCCACGGCCATCACCTTACCGACTTGAACCACCGCATCAGTGAGATAATATTCCTTTTGCACATTATTATTATCCAAATGGGGTAGTATGGTTGCCAGATTTTGCCAATTAAAGCAATAAATACCGGCATTAACACGATTATTTTTTCTTTGTATATGTGTACAATCTTTATGTTCAACCATTTGGTGAACTATTTGATTATCATCGCAAAAAACCCTGCCATAACCATCCGGTTGAGCCAGATTAGCAGTGAGGATAGTACAAGCATTGTCATTTTCCTGATGGGTTTGTAGTAACTGCTGTAAGGTTTCCGTTTTGAGTAGAGGAACATCACCATTTAAAATAAGCAGATTACCATCATAATCAGATAAATAGGGAAGCAGTTGTTGAATAGCATGACCAGTACCCAGTTGCACAGACTGCTCCACAAACTCCAAATTAGAATGTTTACCCGAATTTTTACTTAAAGCATCCCTAACCATCTGGGATTCATATCCAACAATCACAAACTTTCTAGTAGGTGCTAGAGGTTGAACACTATCAATAACCCTTTCCACCAAAGACTTGCCACCAAGAGGATGTAAAACCTTAGGGAGGCGGGATTTCATTCTTGTACCTTTACCAGCTGCGAGAATTGCTACTGCTACCATAACTAATTTCAGTAAATTTATTTAATATACTAAAGCCCCGGGGGCCACTCACCAACTTCCGACGATTATATAGCAAAGTTGGCAAGAAGGTAGATTATTAACTGCGCAGAGGAGGAAAATGAGATCGCCAGTAATTAACTATAACCTGCCAAATATCCATCACTTCCGAATCCGTCAAAGATGATTCCCGGGGAACCGATAATTCAATCCACAAACAACGTCGGTCTTGTAATACTCGTTTACCGATTACCCAATCTAGTAATTTGGTGGGTTCCGCTCAGAATGATGATACTGGATTAGCGATCGCATCTACCAATGCCACCCAAACAGAGGGTAATTCTGGCACAAAAGCTTTTACCTTTGGTAATGATTGCCACCAATGGTAGCCTTAGTTTTTACGGTGGGAACACTCTCCTAACAGTCAAGGTCCCGATTATTGGCGACAGTACTGATGAATCGAATGAGACCCTGTTCTTAAACCTCAGTAATGCAGGCGATCGCAGCTGATGGTAAAACCATAGCATAGAACAAGCGATCACCCTCAGCCCCTAACTAATTAGTAACATATTCTTTTACATTACTTCTACGACGGCGTAAATGTGTTAAAGCTTGATGTTCAAGTTGACGAACGCGCTCACGACTAATATTCAACCGATCCCCAACCTTCGCTAAAGACATTTCGTTCCCATCTTCTAACCCAAACCTCAAAATCACAACTTCTCTCTGCTGAGGAGTCAGTTCTGCTAATAGGTTATTGAGGTCATGACGCAAAAACTCCTGGGTGGTGTAATGCTCAGGTGACAGGCCATGATCTTCCAACATTTCTTGCAGTTCTGTATCCTGATTGTCACCCACTCGCACGTCCAGGGAAATCGGTTGACGAGCTATATTCAAATACTCTCGAATTTGAGCAGGTTCCAACTCCAATTCCTTGGCAATCTCCGTCGGTGAAGGAGACCTCCCTAACTTTTGCGCCAACTCCCTTTGCACTTTTTTGATTTTGTTCAACTTTTCGGTAATATGGATGGGGAGACGAATAGTTCTTCCCTGTTGAGCAATTGCTCTGGTAATTGCTTGACGGATCCACCAGTAAGCATAGGTAGAAAACTTATAACCCATGGTAGGGTCAAACTTCTCTACTCCCCGTTCTAATCCCAGAGTTCCTTCTTGAATCAAATCCAGAAATTCCATATTCCGCTTTTGGTACTTCTTGGCAATTGCTACGACTAATCTTAGGTTAGCTTCAATCATCTTTTGCTTAGCTCGCTTACCCGTAGATATTTTATGTTTCAGGTCGTTCTCCGACTGGTTAACATAAATTGCCCATTCTGATAAACTTGGTTCATACCCCAGTTCTTTAGTTAGTGCTTCCTTAGCTTCCAGTAAGAGCATCATTTGCTGCACTTGCTTACCGTAGATTATTTCCTGTTCCCGGTTCAACAGGGGTACGCGACCAATTTCTCGCAGATAGGTTCGCACCATATCCGCTGTCAATTTGGTTTTTCCGTTATCACTTTCTTTTTTAACAGTAGACATTAGTACTTTACCCCTTACTCTATATACACCTATACAAAATCACTCTTTCTTTAGACTATTTCCCCGCTTATCTCCTGATTGCTATGATAAGGAGGTATATTTTCAGTCGAGCTACATTTCCAAAGCTAGATTTCAAAGCTGATTAAAACTATCACAGTCGTTTATATCAAGATCATTTACTACAGTCGTTAATTTAGTGTACTTGTAATCACGACGCTGTCACCACGATCCTTGTTCCTAAAAACCCAGGAATATGTTACGACAATCCCATCACTGCTATATTATTAACTCTGGGGACTTGCTAATCCACCAGCTATACATTCGTCCATTATGACTTGAGGAGTGGTTTTTGGTGTTACCACAGCTTACCTGATAACCGAACCAATCCTAGTTTTTCCGTGGTAGATATTACGAAATTGGCAAAGCAAAAGTCTCGTTCTGGTTCACCACTAAAAACCCAAATCTGCTTTAGCCAGCTTGGCAGCAGCAAAAACCTCTACATCCGACATCTCTTGCCAATCTACATCGCCAATCTCTTTATAAAACACTCCATCGTATGCCCGAGTACGTATTACTACAGGCATCGGCACAGCATGACCTAGGATTAGGGCTTGCTGCTTAGAGTCCAGCTTCGCTAATACTGAACGTAGGACACTACCACCCGACACCCCGGTAAAAATCGCCTCAATATCCTTTTCGTCGTTTAGCAAAGCTGTAATCCGGGTGCCAATCTGGGACATGATTTCATTATCTATTCCCGATGGGCGCTGATCAACCACCAAAAGGGTGACAAAATACTTCCTCAACTCCCTAGCGATGGTGCCAAATATGGTACTTTGAACTACTGCGGAATCAAGAAACCTATGGGCTTCTTCTATTGTAATCATTAGTGGTGTTGGCTTATCCAGCGGATTCTTGGTGTGCAAAAATTTGTCCGCTTTGGTAACATAGTGATCATGTATACGTCTGGTAATCATGTTGGTTACCAGCATATATGATAGCATGTTTGACTGTGTTCCAAATTCTATCACCACATTTTTCCCAGCTTCCAAAGATTGCACTATTTTCTTAATATAGTTATCTTTACGTGCGTTTCGTATATATTTCAGGTTCTCAAGTCGCATTAGTTTGCGCTGCAAAGCTGCAATTGACCCCACATGACCAGGATTTTCATCGCAAAACAATTTGATGTCATCCCCTGTCATTCCCAGCAATTCGGGAATCCAACGGTCACCTAACTGTTTATATAGAATGCTAGCACTATCCATTGAAGCATCACTAACTCCTAACTCATTGGCACAAAGTTTCAGATCTTCTACTTCTATTTGCTCGTAATTGAGATATAGCTCCTGTGCGTCCCTAACACCTCTTCGCTTAGTCGCTTCCGGATCTAAGGTGTAAACTTCTACCTTGTCAGGAAATAGTTGTTTGAGACCTTTGACCGTGCTTACTTCTTTACCCTCTGCTACCGCTTCCCAACCATATTCGGAGTGCATATCAAAAATTAGGTTAACAGCAGCATTTTTACGGATAACACCAGCTAAAAGTAACCGGGTGAGAAAGGATTTACCAGTTCCAGATTTACCAAAAACCCCATTACTCCTTTCTACAAACCGATTTAAGTCAATACAAACTGGCACATCCATATCCAAGGGTTTACCAATAGAGAAGTTTTTGCGCTGCTGATCGTCTTCCCATCCAAAAACTTTGCGAAAATCATATTCCTCAGCTTCGTAAACCTGACTAAAGTGAGTAGGTATGGTTTTTACCGGTAGCAGTTCCATTGTGGTTGCGGTTTGAGGCTGAAAAGATGCCAAACCATTCCCAGAAAATGCTGAACTCTGGGCAGATTTACCGTTAAAAGTATGCTCCGTATCTTCTGGTGTAAACATGAGCATTGGTGCCAAGGTGACGATACCATAGGTACTGCTACCAGCCAAAACCTCCCTTAAAAAAGTATCTTCCCAATTGGGAGGACTGGCTATAATCCGTTCATTTGCCGTTCCTAGGGCAACATCGGTCACCATGCAAAAGAAACGAGAACGGACACCTTGGATGACCAGAAATTTACCAACACGCATATCTTCTACGGAGACATCAGAGTGTAATCTGATCTCTAACCCCTTGGTTAAAGAACCTCTAATAACCGAACCTAATGGATTTCCAGAACTCATTTTAAACTCATTTCAGTTGATCTAAAAAAATAGCTGGTTAGTGCCAGAACGCCTATCCGGTACTCACGCCACCAAATCTAGCGTTCTGGCTTAGGTCACAGTCCTATTTAATCAATTTCTATGGAACTTGGACCGCTGGTGGTAGCAGGAGTTTGACCCGTTAAAGGTTTCCTGAATTGTGAATAAATGCGATCGCGCCAAGAGAAGAATCGCTCATAATCAAGATTATCTGCTAAAATAGGTAGACCCTTGCCTCTAAGAGATTCTGGTAAGTCTAAATAGGGACCCGTGGGGAACTTCAATAATATTGATAATCCCGCTACAGCTAGATCTGCTATACAGGGTTCATCCCCCAGTAGGTAGGGACTATCCGATAATAGTTCCATGAGGATTTCTAGATCTTGCTTCAAATTGGCGATCGCCGATTTAATTGCATCTGGAGTGAAACCAACTCCCACACCTAAGACACTCAAAATATCACCAGGAACACCCACCACTACAGATTTGAGAAAATCTGGAGTTGATAGAGGTAAAAGTGATTTACGAAAAGACTGGTCTTGACTAACAGCAGCGAAAAAGGCTTTACGTCCTAGAACACCAAGGGTTTCATCAGCCCAATCTTCTAATAATAGTGCCTGGGCGCGTTTTTTTTGCTCCTTGGGTATTAAAGGGCGATCGGGATATTCCAGATCCAGGTACTTAGCGATTTCACTAGAATCCACAATATAGTTATTACCATCTTTCAACACAGGAACCTGTTTTTGTCCAGTTAAGCGGAAAAGCTCCCACTGACCTATGCCCGGTGTAACTTCAATTTTGCGGTATTGCAAGCCTTTATAATCAAGGCATAGACGCACTTTCTCTGAATAGTGAGATAATTCCCATTGATATAATTCCAGCATATTTTCTTAACTGATAAACTTCTTGATTTGTATATATCCTCCATTATATACTCCTATCGTTAACACCTGGGATAGAAATAAATATTTTTCTTCCCATGGTCTCATAAGATATGACACGGTCAACTAATTAACGGCAAAAAATACTAACAAACAAAATCTATGAAATTTAAACTGAGAGCTAATTTGAGAAACAGTTGGAGATTTGGTCAAGTCAAAGTATTCACCGGGTTCCTGGGGATTGTGGGATTAACCAGTATCGGTTTGGGCATGGATTTACCATCTCTGGGGAGTAAAGTGGAGATAGTTCAATCCAATCCTGCAATAACTACCCCACCAACCCCCAACCAACCCACTACCAGTCCGGATCCAAAACCGCCGGAACTACCAATATTTATACCGGAAGATACTGAGGCAAAAAATCTCATTGAGGTAGCCAAGTCCACAGGTAATTTTAAAACCCTGATTAGGTCCTTAGAAGCGGGAGGACTAGTAAAAACCCTAGAAGAGGGTGAACAATTCACCATCTTCGCTCCCACAGATGAAGCGTTTGCTAAAGTTCCCAGAAGGGAGCTACGGAATTTGTTTAGACCCAAAAATAAACAAGTTTTAGTAGACATATTAAAATACCATCTGGTGGTGGGAAGAATCAGATCTGAGGAATTAAAATCGGGCCCAATTAAAAGCTTACAAGGAGAACCAATTCAAGTCAAAATTAAAAATAAAAGTGTATACGTAAGTGATGGTCAATCTAAAGGTACTACTGCCAAAATCACCAAACCAGATATTAGTGCCAGCAATGGTGTGATTCATCAAATTGACAGCTTGCTCTTGCCACCCAGTTTAAAATAAAGCATGTCCCCCCAGCTCAAATCAGACTAGAATAGATATTAATGGAAAAGTGATGTAATGATGAATATTCCCAGCTTAGAGGAAATCTCCACCCAGTTAGCAAGTCCGAACTTGCGCGATCGCATGATAGCTCTAACACAATTACGGAATGTTCCTGCGGAGGATGCAGTTCCCCTAATCAAAAAAGTTCTTAATGACGAATCCATACAGCTACGCTCTATGGCAGTGTTTGCATTGGGAATTAAATCAACTTCAGAATGTTATTCTATTCTAGTGAGAATTCTAGAAGCTGATCCCGACTATGGGATTCGTGCGGATGCAGCTGGGGCTCTAGGATATTTAGGAGATAATAGAGCAGTAGAACCTTTATCAAGAGCTTTCTACGAAGATACAGAATGGTTAGTTAGGTTTAGTGCAGCAGTAGCCTTAGGTAATATCAAAGATAAGCGTGCATATAATATTTTAATTCAAGCTTTGGATAGTGAGGAGATAGTAATTCAGCAAGCAGCGATTTCAGCTTTAGGAGAAATTAAATCAATTGAGTCAGTAGATCATATTTTGCGATTTGTACAGTCAGAAGATTGGTTAGTCAGACAGCGACTAGCAGAAGCCCTAGGCAACCTACCCACGGACAAAAGTATTTCAGCTCTAAAATACTTGGAAAAGGATAGTCATCCCCATGTTTCTCAAGCTGCGACCATATCTCTGAAGAAAGTCCAGACCGAGGTCTAAGGGACTTGTGGAAAAATGGATCAAGTTGATTTGTGCTGACCACTGCTATCCTTCCTTTGTTTGTGAAGTGGAGTTTGAAATTTGGGCCAACTCATGGTGACATATTTCATTTTGAGATAAATCCAGTCAAGCAACCGTATTTTTGAGTATATTTTCTTTAGTAGCTATTTTCCTTTAGGACAATTAGATTGATGAATGTGGAAGAGTTTTTCGAATTAAGTGCTGGAAAGTGGTTTTCCCACCGTACTAGCCACCATTTAGCCTTTAAACAGTCAGAAGATGGTAAATCAGACATCGTAATTGACATGCTCACAGTAGACCATCCAGAAGTAATTAAACTGTGTGAACAGTATTCCATTCTTCCCGATGCAGCTTCCTGTGGAGCAAGAGTCACCTGGAAAGGAACCATGGAATGGGACCAAGAGTGCGATTCGTTGTGGGTCAACATCGGTAACTAATCCGTAATAACCTCACCAACCTCAACTAGTAATAAACAAGTAGATGAAGGTTGAACTCTCAGTTGGATATGGGTGAAAGTCCCATCCGCCAGACTCAGGTGTGACTCCCGATCTGCCCACACTGACCAGACTCGGTAACTGGAGGGTGAAGCTGGGAACAGGGTGCAATCAGACATCCGTTGTGGGATGACACTGGTGCTAATGGGGTGTTTCTACGGTGAAATAGAGTCTAAAAAAGCAACTTACCCATAAGCGGGACACAACATTAAAACCCGACTGGACTGGATATATTTCCCGCCGCATTTTCTTGGATTAGCGGTAAGAGTCTTGGGAAACCAGTAGTTGAATTGACTACACCTAAGGAAACTAACAATCTAACCGGGGGAACGAATAAAAACGAATTGAGGGTCTAGGGAAGGTCAAAACCCAAGTAGGCTTGACGAGAAGCAAAATTCCCTCACTTCGGGTAGGACTGACCGTAATTGGTCGGAGGTGTTCAGAATACACAAGTTGGAGTTAAAGTATGATTAGACACAACAGAAATGTTAGTGAATCTTGGCAGAGGTTACCCTGGCGACAATTTCGCCGCAATCTCTTCCGCTTGCAAAAACGAGTGTACAAAGCCGTTCGAGTTGGAGACCTGCGCAAGGCTAAGTCTCTTCAAAAGCTAATCTTAAAATCTACGTCAGCACAATTACTGGCTATTCGTCAAGTATTACAAGCAAATTCTCTTACAGAGGTTTTATCTTCCACCACTAGACAGCGGGTATGGCAGTGGGTAATTAAATACACCTTAGATCCAGCCCATGAAGGTAATTTCCACCTCCACGGTTATGGATGGAAACGGGGATTTTCCCCCCAGGATGCACAAAGAATGTTACAAGTATATTTATCGGAAATTCCTGGTCATCAAACAAGAGTAATCAAAATTGATTTGGGGAAATCTCTAGAAAAAATCAACCCAAGAGCGATTTGTAAAAGACTAATAGCTCCTGTAGAAATCAAACGGGGGATTAGGTCACAATGTCTTTCTGTGGAGAAATCGGAACTGATAACCTCCTTACTGGCTAATATTTTCCTCAAGGAAATAGAAAATATAGGAAAACTAGTTTGGTATGGGAGGGAAATAGTGATTATCCTCCAACCTCAGGATCACCCAGAAACAATACTTGACACTATTCGTCACTCCCTGGCAAAAGATGGAATAGAACTAGCTACGGAAGAAACTGAACTAATTGCAGCGACAGATGGGTTTGATTTTCTCACTTGGCATTTTCAAGTGCAAAAAAACGGAAAGTTAAGATGTGTCCCCGGACTAAAAGACTTCCAAGCTTTTCGCCAGAAAGTGAAACACATAGTCAACAACTCGAATTATGGAGCTACTATCAAGGCACAGAAATTGAGCTTGATCGTAGGGGAGTGGAGAAATTACCATCGCCATTGCAACATGGATGGGGCGAGATTTTCCCTCTACCATATAAAATACAGAGCTTTCAAGGTGTTTAATCGGGAAACAAAACAAAACCGACAAATCATTCAGCAACTGATAAATAAGGCGTTTCCACGAGTGAACTCTGGTCAAAACTCTACCCTTTCTAACACTCCAGGCAAAAGCTATAGCTAAGAACATCGGAAGCTGGGTGCGGTGAAAATCGCACGCCCAGATTTAAACGAGAGGTGCGAAGGATAATACCCTCCATCGACTCAACCAAAACATGAAGGTTCTACAGTTTTAGTCACTGTACCCGACTTACTTAAACCAGGTGAAGGTAAACTATTGAGGGAAATGGGTTATGCAGAAAAAATGCCAGTAGCTGGAACCTATAAGATGGGTAACGATGGTGCATTAACTCTGATCACAGAGTATGAAACCATGTCCTCAGAAGAACGACTATGGTTTGCTAGTCCTAATTTACGGATGCGTGTGGGAGTACTTAAACGTTTTGGGGGTTTTAGTATGGCTTCCTTTACTTCCGAAATTCGTATGGGTAGCACTGCTGCATCTCAAGCAGCTATGGAGCAAGCTAGTAAAGCTAAGTAAAGATTAGCTCATAGTTAGTGATATAAAAACATCAAGCCAAACTTAGGCTTAATCACTAAGGTGCTTTTATAGCACCTCCCTTTTAAATATAATGGGGACTATGACCTTTTTTTGATAGAATCAATAGTAGTTTTTGCAAAGGTAGTAGTCTAAATGTCAGGTACCACTGGAGAACGTCCATTTTCGGACATTGTAACCAGTATTCGTTACTGGGTAATTCATAGCATCACCATACCCGCTTTATTTGTCGCTGGGTGGTTGTTTGTCAGCACAGGTCTAGCTTATGATATATTTGGTACGCCTCGTCCTAATGAGTATTTTACTCAACTGCGTCAAGAAGTACCAATTGTTAGCAACCGTTATGAAGCTAAGAAACAAGTAGAAACATTTATCGCAAAGTAATTTAAGAACATGGCTACCAGCAATAACGTCAATCAACCTGTTACTTATCCAATTTTTACGGTGAGATGGCTAGCAGTTCACACCCTCGGTGTGCCAACTGTCTTCTTCTTGGGTGCGATCGCAGCAATGCAGTTTATTCAACGCTAGGAGTAAATCATGGAAAGAACGCCTAATCCTAATCAACAACCTGTTGAACTAAACCGTACTTCTTTATACCTAGGACTGTTATTAATTTTCGTTCTAGGGATTCTATTTTCCAGTTACTTCTTTAACTAACTGTTAACGAGCTGGAAAGATGACTGCTAATTTTTTGTTGATTTGTTAAGGGAGGAGAAAACCATGTCTGGAGGCGGGAGAATTCCCCTGTGGGTTGTTGCCACAATCGCGGGTTTAGGTGTAATTACTGTTGTAGGTATTTTCTTTTACGGAGCCTACGCCGGACTTGGTTCTTCATTGTAATCAAAACCTGATCCGCATTTTTGTCTGATGAGCTGAATAAGCAACATTAAACCGTCCATCTGTTGTGGATGGACGGTTAATTTGTTAGTTTTTTTATGCCTTATAGCCAGGTAGACAGAACGCCTAGCAGCCCATCAACCCTGTTTTAAACGTTTTGTCTAAGGCTATAATAAGCACCTGTATTTCTTTTCTCAAGTTGACTCTTAACCGAATCAAATCTTGCAGCTAACTGTTCAGTTTCTTTACTACTCATATTATTGTCAATAGCCACAAGCATTGTATTTTCTTCTTGGCGAATATGATTGGTAACATGGTCCCAAATTTCTCTAAGTCTATTTTTAAATTCTGGTGTGCTAGGACTAATCAATCTCAGTTCTTCCCACCAGGGAATCCAAAGAGCGTGTTGGTCGTATAGTTGTTGAGTATTTTCTTCCCCATAAAACCCACGGACTCGTGGATAAACCACTTCCTCTTCAGCGGCTATATGAACAGTGAGAAGCTGATTAATTTTTGCAAAACATTCCTGAATTTTTTGGGAGTCATTGCTTTGCATTAAGTCTGTAAACAACATATTCAACTGATTGTGATCTTGGCGGATAGCATCTTGGATAGTAGCTTTTTCCCTTTCATGACCGGGGGCACCACCAACCGCACCAGTAATTGCAGCGATTGCATCTTGAACCCGAGACCAGATACCCTGGTCTGCGTCTTGTCCTGTTAGTTCTCGGACACCGAGGATTTCTAAAATTCCCTTCAACTGTTCTTGGTGCGTACGATTTTCAGAATTAATGGCACTTAAAGGTCTAATTGCTACCATGATATCAGCGCCAACCTTCTGAGCAGCCTTATAAATTGTTATTCCATTCATCACCTGTTGATGCTTTAACAGTTCATGTTGAAAGACCTTATCAAAGAAACTGAGTTCTTCACTTGCCATTAGTTGACGAACCTTTTCAACCATTTGCAGCACCGTGGGTTCAGCATTTTTTTCCAGACCAAATTGGTCAACCACAGTATTAAGAAGGGCTAGGTTTTTCCGGTCATCATCTAGCATTCTGCGAATAATTCCTGCTATTTCGCCGTCGGTACATTCCAGCAAAAATCTTTCCTCGTTATCCAGTAATAACTGTTGGAGTAATTTCATATCACCCAGTTTTACCGCCATGGAATTCTTTTTAGTGTCATCTAAAACCGCCACCATTGGAATTTGCCCTCGTTAGGTTTATTGAATCTAACCTAAGTTTTGCTCAGCACTTAATATTTTCCATCTTTCTGATGAAATAATACCTATTATCCCAAGGGGGAAAAAAATCAATCTGCCATAATTTCAGTATCTAACTTTGGGGAGATTGTGTTGTGCGATCGGATTTATTTCTATGAGAATTGTCCACGGATAAAGAATATAAAAATATTTGGTGAGAAAGGAGAAGATATCAAAACAGAAGACGCAGAATGTAAAGTTTATTGAGATAGGAAGGCTTCTATTCCAGCTTTAAAGCAGTTAAAACTTGGAGAGTAATTTTGATCTGGGTTCATATGGAGAGAAATGCGGCGGGCCGCTTCTATTTTGGGGTAGCCGTTTTTATAAATGCCATGTTTTTTTAAGAACCGATGTAGAGCCTCCCAACTACCCCCATTATCGGGACTGCGAAAGATTCCTGATTTAGGTGATATACTCGGCAAGCTGGAGAAAGCTTTACGCAAAGCCTCTGTATCTCCAATAAACCAAGATTCTAGTTCTTTGATCACAATCCGATTGAGAACTACAAATCTTCCTTCAGAATCTGGTTTAGATTTGGTGGATAATCCTGTTTGTTGAGCAATTCCCTCTAATTGATTTTTTAATTTCTTACAATCATCATTGTCTTGATCCACTAATACAATAATCCGTACGTTTTCTCCTTTGCTGATGCGATCGCCATAGGCAGATAAACGTTGGCTCAGTAACTTAAGTAGTTTTGATTTACTCCCAAAATTAATGATTTTATGGCGAGATCGCCCCTTGAGTAATTTTGGCAAAAGGGTTTTGAGGGCTTCTTCAGCAGAAGGTTCTTCTACTAAAACCTCGATGCAAAAACTATTTGTTTTGGGCATTAAATACCCTCCTGATTTAAAGGATCGCCAACTTCAAAATGTCCCTCCATCCACAAATCTCCTAAGTTTGCTCCATGTTGGATAAATTCCTTGATCCCTGGAATATCCTCAATAAGTTGTGTTCGAGTATAGCCATCAGTTCCTCTATAGATAATTCGCACTTGCTTAGGCTTAAGCTGATTGATGAAGAAGGGAGAGTGGGTGGTGACAAGCATTTGAGTTCTAGCAGTTGCCTGCTGGCACTCCTCAGCGAGTTCGGGGAGCAATCTGGGGTGGAGATAGTTTTCAGGTTCTTCAATGCCAATAAAGGAAGGGGGAGCGGGATCTTGCAGCAGCACCAAATAGGCCAGCATTTTTAAGCTGCCATCGGAAGCAAAGCGTGCTATTATAGGGTGGGTAAAAGGAGTATCTTTGATTTGTAGGAGTAGGCGACCATCGGGCATAGACTCAGTCAAAACCCTTTCAATGCGGGGGATTCGCCGCCGCAAAGTTGTAAAGATTGCTTCTAGGCGATCGCGATGTTGTTCATTTAAGTATTGGATCACGTTGGCAAGGTTATCTCCGCTGCGGTTTAGATGTTCTTGGGGGCCTGCTTCAGGTTGAGTGCGGATACTGTCGGCGGAGAGATAGGAGACGTGCCAACCGGTGATGAAGTCTCGTAGGGCGGCGACGCGGGGATGTTCAGCAAATTGACCCAGGGCGTTAACAGCTAGCAGGTCAGGGGATTTGAGAGGAATTTCAATGCGTTTGTCTTTTTCATCGGGTAGCTCACCACTGATTGCTTTTCCATTTCCCTCCTTGTAGTCTAGGAAATTAAACGGTTGACCATGTTTGCCTCGTCGCCATTTCAGCCATTCTTCCTTGACAAAGGGTGCGCCATTGCGTTCGTCCACTGCTAGGTGGTAGGTAATGGTGGGATAGTCGGGTTCTTTATATTGAATCTCAATGACGATCGCCTCATCACTGCCCCTAGTTTTGAGTTCTTTAGCTCTACCACGTTTATCCCAGGCGCGACGCAGTCCTAGTTCAAAGCACTCAGAGAGGAAAGCAAAGACATCAAAGAGGGTAGATTTACCGCTACCATTGGGACCTAGGAGGACTGTGAGGGGCGTAAGGTTTTTGAGCTCGACTTTCCGTAATGCCCGAAAGTTTTCGATTTTAAGGTATTGGATCCGAGGAGGAGTTTTATTTTGATTCATCATATCTAAGGTACTTATTGAACTCAACATAGCAGTTCGGGGAGGCTTCTACAGGCGATCGCTTCCCATAGGTTCCCATTCTAACCTTTATCTTAACACACTAGTTCGGATAGGTTTTTGCCAATAGACTATACCACAGGTAGACGAATGCCACAAGCGATCGCTTGCTGATTGGTTCATTTTAATAGTATTAAAACGTACTTTTAAAAAATACGTACGTAATTTTTCTGAAACCTATTGACAAAACAGTATTAATATTATTTTTTAGTAGTGATTTCATTGTTCCATATAGTAACCATCAAGCTGCTATTGCCTTAGAGTCGGTGATGAATATAAATCGAGAGAGATTGGATAATAATGACATTATATATAAAGAGTTGGCACAAACAAGTAAGGGTGATCTATCAAACAAATATAAGTTTATTAAATACTTGTTTTACGCTGAAAAACTGATCGATCACAAGATGATTAACCCTACTTTACTGATTTCAGACTCTCAAGGATTAAAAGTAATAATAAACTCTCAAATTGCCCTAATTTATGGAGAAAGTAAATGTCTTCATTTTTATAATGGAGTTAAAAATACAATCAACCAAGATGGATCTTTTGGTAAGGAACAAGTTTTTGAACAAATTGTGGTTGATTCGCCTAATATATGTCAGCAGTTTCAACTAGATAGAGAAAAATTGGATGATAAAGAAATGAATATTCTCCAGATCTACCAGAGATTGATAGTTTCCAATAAACTAGGAGACATGAACAAAATAATAAACCTAAAAATTACCTTATTTAATCGTTTCAACTTACCTATATCTTGCGTCATTTTCACCCTACTTGGGTCGTCAATAGGAATCAATATGCGACCGAAAATCAAATATAGTAGCTTTAGCCTTACGTTGCTAATTATTGGAGCAATAAAGGTCTTTGAAGCTATAATTAACGCTTTAATTATTCAAAGGTATGTCCCAGTATTTGCCATCTTCTCGCCTAATATACTTGGACTTGGTATAAGTCTTTATTTGTTGTCAAGACGCTAATCACAAAAATAAGCCCTCTAACGACTCTAACGACCAATTTTTATGCGATCGCATTTACGACCATATCTAAACACGGTAGCTTAGGTAGATTTTTTTAGTGAGCGATCGCTGATTTTGTGGTACGTTATATTTCACAATAACATTTCCTTTTTTTAATGGTGATGCATGAAACCCAACACCCCCATGGGTTATGCTACCCCTAACCCATCCTACAAATAATTGTGCCTCTCTACTTAGTGGGAGGAATTTATAGCCTTAGGCAGAATCATTGCATGAAGTGTAAACAAAAGCACTTTAATATATCAGAAGTTACCTCCGCATCTATCCTAGGGTAGATCTTTAACCTTAAACGCTGGAACGAATACAAAAAGTTTATATGCGATTACATACTACATCTAATAAAATAATCTCTTGCATTCAAATATAATCCATTATGCTTAAGAGCCCATTACGTTATCCTGGTGGTAAACAAAAGGCAATTTCTCAAATTGCTCACTACCTACCTCCTAAATTTAAAGAGTTCCGCGAACCCTTTGTTGGGGGAGGTTCCATATTCTTTTATGTCTTGCAAAATCACCGTCATATACCCTGTTGGATCAATGACCTCAACCCCGAACTATATTACTTCTGGGCCATGGTCAAAACTAATCTACCACAGTTAGTCGAGTCCGTGTGGAAAGTAAAAAAACAGACAACAGATGGACATGCCCTGTTTAAATCTCTCTCCCTAGCTCCTACAAGTAAAATGAGTCCACTGGAGCGAGCTGTCCGATTTTTCGTTCTTAACCGAATTACCTTTTCGGGGACAATTGAAAGCGGAGGTTATAGCAATGCTTCTTTCAACAGTCGCTTTACAGACTCTTCTATTGAGCGGTTAGCAGCACTGGATAGTTGTTTTACTAATACCCACGTGACCAATTATGACTACAGTATCCTACTGACTGAACCAGGAGACGATGTATTTATATTTCTAGATCCACCTTATTTCACCAATACTAAATCTAGGCTTTATGGTAAAAAAGGGGATTTGCATACGTGTTTTGACCATTCTCGCTTTGCTAACCTGATGAAAGAATGCCCACATAAATGGTTAATTACCTACGATAATTGCGAACAGGTGCGACACAATTTTTCTTTTGCTCATATTTATGAGTGGGAGTTGCAATACGGAATGAATAACTACAAACAGAATAAAGCAGACAAGGGCAAGGAATTATTCATCACTAACTATCCATATATATCCGGTTTATAGACCTATGATACTAGAGGAGGAAGAATGCACTTTGTAGTTGGGGAAACTTCTTCAACAAGCTCGCAAGCAGCGGGGAATGACTCAAGAATTTGGTAGTTTTAGACTAAATCAAGTAATGCTATTATGTATATTATGTAATTAATTATTCTATCCTACCCTAGCTAAATGCTAAATCTTCCTGTCCCTTCCACCTTGCTCTATTCCATCCCATTCGCTGCGGTCACGATTTATCTTCCGTATCTACTAGTAGCTTATGCTAGGGTGAAAGTGGGTTATGACTTGTCCGCTCCACGTTCTATGTTTGATAAGTTACCACAATATGCACGGAGAGCTACCTGGGCCCATCAGAATTGTTTTGAATCCTTCATGATTTATGCTCCTGCAGCTCTGATGGCCTATGTGACGGGAGTAGATTCTCAATTAGCACTATACGCTGCGATCGCCTATGTGACAGCACGGGTTCTCTTTTCAGTTTTCTACATACTGAATATACCCATTCTTCGCTCCCTGATGTTCGGAGTTGGTTCTGCTTGTATTATTAATCTTTTTGTCCTCAGTATTTTGAAAGCAAATACTTAGGCTATTTTTGACAAACAGAAACCCCCTAGTTTTTGGCTAGGGTGGATTAACTAATTATTTGTTGAGTTTGTGATTTTTACCAACCAGCTTCAGCTTGCTCCATAACATAAGCTGCTACATCGGCAATTTGTTCAGCGCTTAATTTACCTTTGAACTTAGGCATACTGTTTTTACCGTTTGTAACTTGAGCAATAATAGCATCTTGGGAATACAAATTGTACTCTTCTAGATCTGCTTTGCTCAAGGTTTTAGCAGCATTAGCTAGGTTTTTACCACCAGCATGACACTGGGCACAATTAGCTTGAAATACCGCTGCTCCAGCTGCTGTATCTGCTGCTATAGCAGGACTACCGAAAGCAAGGGTCAAGATGGCAATGGATAACATCAATACGGCAATAATCTTTTTCATTTTGTAGTCTCTCTACCATAGTTCATCTTTTAATATTCTGTTTGATGAGTTGAATATAAACTGTAAATGTTGAACTGAATATTTGACAAAATATATTTTTTGTTTTTCTTTAAGGAATCTATGTTAAATATTAAATATTAAATCCCCGGTGATAAAAACCGGGGGAGGAAGAATTTAAAATCAAATTAGCCAACCTTTTAAACGTTTAGCAATGTGAGGACGACGCAATTTTCGCATGGCTTTACTTTGAATTTGACGCACCCGCTCGCGAGAAAGATTAAACATATTTCCTACTTCTTCTAGGGTGCAAGGTTCACTGGTTGTTAATCCATAACGCAGGGAAATTACGTCCTTTTCCCTAGGGGTAAGTACATCACCTAAAACTTCCCATATCTCCTGACGCATCATGTTTTCATTCATTTTAGCTTCTGGAGATTGGTTGTCCTCATCTTCTAATAAGTCCATTAATTCCGTATCTTCCTCCTTACCCACGCGATGGTTTAAAGAAAGTGCTTGACGACGCAATTGTTGTAACTGACGAAGTTGTTGAACAGTCATTTCCAAAAATTCCGCCATTTCTACTTCTGTTGGGTTACGCGCAAATTTCTGTTTCAGTTCTCTTTGAGCTTTTTTCAGCTTGTTGAGTTTTTCTACAATGTGAATTGGTAGCCTAATAGTTCTTGCATCATTAGCTATTGCCCGTGTAATGGCTTGCCTAATCCACCAATAAGCATAAGTGGAGAATTTATATCCCTTATCGGGATCAAACTTCTCTGTGGCACGATTTAGCCCCATTGCTCCTTCTTGAATTAAGTCTAGAAAGGGCACTCCCCGATTTAAATATCGTTTAGCAATAGATACTACCAATCTCAGATTAGAGCGAATCATTTTCCGCTTTGCCACTCTTCCCTGATACAGTCGGCTTTCTAATTGTTTTTCATTCAGATCAAACTTGCTTGCTACTTCACTTTTACTAACACTGTGACCTAGTTGCTCTTCTAAAGCAGCTTGTAAATCCTTAACTTCTTCTAAGAATCTTACTCGACGTGCTAACTCCACTTCCTCATCGGGTTTGAGTAGGGGGTAACGGGCCATTTCCTTAAAAAAGGCTCCCACAGCATCATCATGTTCTGTCTTATTATATCCCGAGGGACGAGCTGCACCCATTTCATCCCCATCTCGTTCATCTGATTCCAAACTCTCCAAAATTGAGGAGTCTTCAAATACTACCGCTTCTAAATTATCCAGATTATCCAGTGATGGTTCTTCCTGTTCCACAGCGTTATCCAGTATTTCCATTCTTCCCAATTCAGAAAGATTCATGGGTTCCTTTCGGGATAGTTGCTTTGTTTGGTACATAATTAGTTGACGGTTGCTCATTTGATAATAGTTAGTTTTCTGTCAGTATTCAGCTGACCGTGGTCAGCTACTTTCCCTGCTTGCAGCTAATAATTCTGATCCGATCATTCATTTAGGCATTTAATAATAATTCTCACTCCTAATTGCTCATTTTTGCTCCTGAACTCTTATTTGTTTCCTATTTATATCCATAGCAACTCTCAATGATTGACGAAACTTTTATGTTCTTGCTCCCTATTCCCCTTATTTTTATTCGGTAACAAGGGATAAGCTAATATGAGATTGCTATAGTTTCGACTTGTATTGTTTAGACACTTGGGCAACCATGGTTACGCTAAAGAATTACTCATAAATTACTCATATCCCTAATCTTCTTTATTCTGCGCAAAATGTCCCGGGACATAATCAATGTTAACAGAAATAGCAATGCCATCTGCAATACTTATAGGTTGAATTTTCATGTAGTTTCATCTGTTTTCATCAGTTTAGTGTGGTTTTTTAGGATTTACATGCAGTCAATTTAAGTCTACTAAATAATCCAAATTACAGAAATCATGACTTCCAATCCGGACAATATTCATTGACCAAAGCATGTCACATAAAAAAAACCTGCATATCTATCAAGAGGTGGAAAAACCATATTACTTATTGGGTAAATAAAAGATAAACCAAAAGTAAACAAAAAGTAAATAAAAAGTAGATCAAAAACAACAAAATTGAAGATTTAATATTTAATATACTCATTTTTATGTAGTGAGGATTCAATTTTTATTAAACATGATATGGAGTCTAAGGTAGAAATTAATTCGGTGATTCAACCGTATATCATCGAGATTATCAAGTATTATGAGTGAAAAAAGTATTGCCAAATACTGTTTACCCGTAGTAAACTAGAAGGTGGCATATAGGTAGTCCCAGGGGTTTTACCCTAAGATGATCCAACTCCATATCCATTGAAAAAGCCGAAAATTATGTATATTCAGGAATCTCGGGCATTAACTTTATTTTCTCTTGTGGCGGCCGAACCTAAGGAAACATACAAAACCACAACAAACCCTTACCCATGGATTGAGGTGTTGGTAGATCTGCCAAAAATTTCACAACCTGCTAGAAACAAAAATCCGCAAAATAAATTATCCCCTCATACACTAGAGGAAAACCAGATAGTGACAGATACAATCTTAGAACAAGATATATTAAATGAAGGAGGGGAAGCAGAAGAATTAATTAAGGAAGAAACAGATTATCAAGATTTATTGATCTATCAAATACCAGAAAACTTAAACATTAACCCAGGAGATATTTTAACTGTCCCCTGGGGAACACAACAATTGGGAGCAATAGCAATTCGCTTACTATCTCAACTACCACCAGGAATACCACTAGAAAAAGTTAGGGAGGTAAAAGATGTAGTTAGCAAAGAATTTTTCCCTCGGACTTATTGGGAATTACTCGGTCGTATTGCTACGTATTACTATACACCCTTGATTAAAGTAATTCGGGTGGCATTACCACCAGGAATATTAGAGCGATCGCAAAGTCGTCTGCGGCTAAAATCGGAAAATATCCCCCCAGGAGGGGAAGAATTTTTACGTTCCCAAGCTGCTCGGGAAATTCTGAAAATATTGCAGTCCCAACCTGATGGGGACTACAGTTTTCAGTATCTCAAGCGTCAGGTACGGGGTTTTGACAGGGGTAAAAAACAATTACTAGATAGAAATTGGGTGGAAAGTTACTTTAAACTCACACAATCAAAGCCACATACCCAATTAGCAGTTACTTTGGTGGATCCTGGAAGAGAATTGAATTTGACCAAACGACAACGGGAAATTTTAAACCTCTTGGCAGATCACGGGGGGGAGTTATGGTTAACAGCGTGTGTGGAAGTTTGTAAGACCACGCCGCCCACATTAAGATTGTTGGAAAGACTAGGTTGTGTGGTAATTGAAGAGCGGGAAAGATTACGTAGGGAACAAGGGCCAAAAATGGGTAAGGACCAAGCTAAAACCCTAACCCCGGATCAATCTCAAGCTCTACAAACTATTATAGCAGCAAAGGGGTTTAATAAAATTTTATTACATGGAGTCACGGGTTCAGGAAAAACAGAAGTATATCTACAAGCGATCGCCCCTTTGCTGCGGGAGGGAAAATCCGCTCTGGTGTTAGTACCGGAAATTGGATTGACACCCCAACTAACGGATAGATTTCGGGCTCGGTTTGGGGATAAGGTTCAGGTCTACCATAGCAACCTTTCCCGAGGGGAGCGCTATGACACTTGGCGGCAAATGTTTACTGGTAGCTCTCAAGTTGTGATTGGAACTAGAAGCGCCATTTTCTCTCCCTTACCTAAATTGGGAATAATTATTTTAGACGAAGAACATGATAGTAGTTTTAAACAAGACTCTCGAATTCCTACCTATCATGCGCGCACGGTAGCCCAGTGGCGTGCAGAACTGGAAAATTGCCCCCTGATTTTGGGATCAGCTACTCCCTCCCTAGAAACCTGGGTGGATGTTACATCACCCCCTTCTCCAACTCATCATCAATATCTATCTCTTCCTCAACGCATCAATTCTAGACCTCTACCACCAATAGAAATTGTGGATATGCGTCAAGAATTGAAACAGGGAAATCGCTCTATGTTTAGTAGAACCTTAGAACAAGCATTACAAGAATTAAAAGGTAAAGGACAACAGGGAATATTATTTATCCACCGCCGGGGACATAGTACATTTGTTTCTTGTCGCAGTTGTGGATATGTTTTAGAGTGTCCTAACTGTGATGTTTCCTTAGCTTATCATCATCTGGAAGCAGGGGGACCAGAACTATTAAAATGTCATTATTGCAATTACGGGCGATCGCACCCTAAGCTGTGTCCAGAATGTGGGTCTCCCTACCTGAAATTTTTTGGTAGTGGGACTCAGAAAATAGTGCAGGAACTAAATCGACAATTTCCGGATTTGCAAGTAATTCGCTTTGATAGCGACACTACTCGCAATAAGGGATCCCACCGCAAACTATTAGATCAGTTTGCTAAAGGTGAAGCGGATCTATTAGTAGGTACGCAGATGCTCACAAAAGGGTTAGATTTACCCCAGGTGACCTTAGTAGGGGTGGTAGCAGCGGATGGACTACTACATTTATCAGATTACAGAGCAAGTGAACGAGCTTTTCAAACTTTAACCCAGGTTGCGGGGAGAGCGGGAAGGGGGGAAGAATCAGGGAGGGTGATTATTCAGACTTACACACCAGAACATGCTGTGATTGCTGCGGTGCAAAACCATGACTACCAGTCCTTTTGCCGTGCTGAATTGACTCAAAGAGAGGCTTTAAGTTATCCCCCCTGTGGGAGGCTAATCTTATTGAGATTAACCAGTTTAGATCCTATACAAGTACAGAATACGGCCCAACTCATTGCCACAACTTTCATTGATCAACCAGGACTGGATATACTAGGACCAGCTCCAGCTAGTATTTTAAGGGTGGCTAATCGTTATCGTTGGCAGATATTATTAAAATTTACCCCCCATATCCTACCACAAATACCAGACTGGGGACAAATTTTTCAACTGTGTCCACCGGGTGTTAGTCTTACAATTGATGTAGACCCTCTTAATATAATCTAAAATTCCCTCCCTGGTGGAGTTGATTGAGAAAGATACCAGCTTAAAAAATCCATAAATATCCAGAAAGTAGTAAAACAGTAATGATTGATTAATGGAAACACATTTAGAAATACGGTCAAAAATACGGTCAAAGATAAGTTCAAAAATACGTAGTTATGCAAAGTATCTTACAAATCGTTATCATTCTGGGAATTGTCGTACTAATTACTCCTATCTTGGGTAAGTACATAGCCAGTGTTTTTCTAGAGCAGTCAACAATCTTAGATAGTCTGCTCAATCCCATAGAAAAGATTATATATGTGATCTGTGGAGTCAATAAAAAACAGCAGATGACTGTGGGACAGTATATTAAATCTGTTCTTGTCAGTAACCTCATTATGGGAATAAGCGCATATATTCTTATCTCATTTCAGCAACTACTGCCTTGGAACCCCAACAATCTAAATGCACCAAGATGGGACACAATATTACACACCGCCATATCCTTCCTAACCAATACTAATCAGCAACACTACACACCAGAAACAACACTGAGCCATTTTAGTCAAACAGCAGCACTAGGGTTTTTAATGTTCACCTCAGCAGCTACTGGATTAACAGTGGGAATAGCATTTATTAGGGGATTAACCGGAAGAAGCCTGGGTAATTTTTACATTGATCTTATCCGTGCCATCACCAGAATCTTATTACCCATAAGCATAATTGGAGCGATCGCCCTGGTAGCATTAGGAGTGCCAGAAACGCTAGAGGGAACATTGGTAGTCAAGACATTGGAAGGGAGAAGCCAATATATACCGAGGGGTCCAGTTGCTTCCTTTGAGATGATCAAAATGATAGGACAAAATGGAGGGGGCTTTTTTGCTGCCAACTCAGCCCATCCCTTTGAAAACCCGAACAGTGTTTCCAATCTAATAGAAACCATAGCCATGATTATCATACCAGCATCGCTCATACATAGCTACGGGGTATTTGCCAACAATTTGAAACAAAGTTGGTTACTATTTTGGATGGTATTCCTAATATTTGTGATTTTTATCTGGGTGACAGTGACAGGTGAAATGCAGGGAAATTACTTAGCCAACCAAATCATAGGTATAGAAATACCCAATTTGGAGGGTAAAGAAATGAGATTTGGAGTAGGAGAAACCGCAATATGGGCGGTGATCACATCTACTACCATGACTGGAGCAGCGAACGGGATGCTGGATTCATTTATGCCCCAGGGGATATTTTGTAACCTATCAAGCCTATTTCTCCAAATGGTTTGGGGTGGACAGGGAACAGGTACGGCTAACCTATTCATTTATTTAATCCTGACTGTATTTATCACAGGCCTAATGGTGGGAAAGACACCGGAATTTTTGGGGCGTAAAATTGGACAGCGGGAAATATTTTTGGCCAGCGCGATCCTATTGATTCACCCCATTATCATTTTAGTTCCCAGTGCCATTGCTTTGGCCTACCCTAACTCCCTGTCAGGAATTAGTAACCCAGGATTTCATGGTATTTCCCAAGTAGTTTATGAATATGCTTCAGCTGCAGCTAATAATGGTTCAGGACTGGAGGGACTACAAGATAATACATTATGGTGGAATCTAAGCAGTAGTTTAACCATTTTACTGGGGCGTTACGTTCCCATCATAGCCATGTTGCTATTAGCCAGCAGTATGTCTAGCAAATCAACAGTTCCCCAAACCCGTGGTACATTGAGAACTGATTCGGTAATGTTTATCAGCATTACAGCCTGTTTAACCATGATTTTAACCCTACTTACCTTTTTCCCCGTTCTAGTCTTGGGTCCGGTGGCGGAGGGCTTAAATCTGGTCTCTGGAAACTGATTAATCCATTAAGCCCAACTCCCTACCTATGAACTCCGTTGCAACTAGACGCAAGCAAAGATCCTCCCATTCCCGAACTAAGAGTGGAGGTTTGAATCGCCAAAAATCGCGATTTAGCGATTTAGCGATTTACACTCAAGCAATTGGGGATACCATAATCAAGTTATCCCCGCAATATGCCATCAAAAATCCTATCATGTTTTTAGTGTGGTTAGGAACAATCATCACCCTAATAGCCACAATTTATCCGCCTGCATTGGGAACGGTTAATCAAACCAATCCTCGATTATTCAATGGTTTAGTGACCACAATTTTATTTGCCACGGTTATTTTTGCCAATTTTGCCGAATCTTTGGCGCAGGGAAGAGGTAAAGCTCAGGCTAATGCTTTACGAAGAAGCAGAAAAGAAACCACAGCTAAGAAAATTGACCCTGATGGCACTATTACCGAAACCCCTTCAACCCAGCTGAAAAAAGGTGATACGGTTTATGTGTCAGCTGGTGATATGATCCCCGCTGATGGTGAGGTAATTATGGGTGTAGCCTCGGTAGATGAATCAGCTATCACTGGTGAATCCGCCCCAGTCCTCAAGGAATGCGGTTCAGATGTGGCCAGTTCCGTCACTGGGGGTACACGGATTATTTCCGATGAGTTGATTATCCGCATTACAGCTGATCCTGGTAAAGGATTCATTGACAGGATGATTGATTTAGTGGAGGGGGCCCAACGGCGCAAAACGCCCAATGAAATTGCTTTGACCATTCTGCTGTCAGTGCTGACATTAGTATTTCTAATTGTCACAGTCACTCTACCATCATTTGCGTACTATGTCAAGTCTCCCGTTAATATCACCATACTTATTTCTCTATTGGTAGCACTCATACCTACAACTATTGGCAGTTTACTCAGTGCCATTGGCATTGCGGGTATGGACAGGGTCGCCCAGTTTAATATTATTGCCACCTCTGGACAAGCAGTAGAAGCTTGTGGTGATATTAATACGTTGATTTTAGATAAAACCGGTACAATCACTTTAGGAAACCGCCTAGCAGAGTCTTTTTTGCCTACCTGTGGACATTCAATCACGGAAATTGCCAATGTGGCATTAGCCGCCAGTATATTTGATGATACTCCTGAAGGTAAATCTATCATTAGACTGGCGGAAAAACTGGGTGCTAAATTTGATATTGATCGCCGGTTAGCTCAGGGAGTGGAGTTCTCGGCCAAAACCCGCATGAGTGGAACTAATTTACCGGGTGGTCATGAAGCGAGAAAAGGTGCTGTGGAGGCGATAAAGGCTTTTGTTCGTTCCCGTAATGGTCAACATACCCCAGAATTGGAGACTGCATATCAACAAGTATCCCGCCAGGGAGGCACACCTTTAGCGGTTTGTCTGGACGATAAGGTATATGGTGTTATTTATCTGAAAGATATAGTCAAACCTGCTATTCGTGAGCGATTTGACCAACTGCGACGGATGGGGGTGCGCACGGTGATGTTAACCGGAGATAACCATATTACGGCTGAGGTAATTGCTAAAGAAGCAGGAGTGGATGAGTTCATAGCTGAAGCAAGTCCAGAAGATAAAATTCATGTCATTCGCTCAGAACAAGCTCAGGGTAAACTGGTAGCTATGACTGGAGATGGTACTAATGATGCTCCCGCTTTGGCACAAGCGGATGTGGGTGTAGCTATGAATACTGGAACCCAGGCAGCTAAGGAGGCTGCCAATATGGTAGATCTGGATTCTGACCCCACAAAACTTATTGATATTATCGCCATTGGTAAGCAATTATTAATTACCCGTGGTGCTTTAACTACCTTTTCTATTGCCAATGACATTGCCAAGTATTTCACTATTATTCCGGTAATTTTTGCTACTGCTAATCTGCAAAGCTTAAATGTTATGAGATTAACTAGTGTCAACTCAGCAGTTTTATCAGCCCTGACCTATAATGCTCTGATTATTCCTGCTTTAATTCCTTTAGCATTAAAGGGGGTGAAGTTTAGACCTTTGACAGCTAATCAGCTCTTGCAACGGAATATCTTAATTTATGGTGTGGGAGGAGTAATTGCTCCTTTTATTGCTATTAAACTTCTAGATCTGATTTTTACCTTTGTGGGTTTAGCTTAATTATGATGGCATTTATCAAAGAGATTTTTCGCGGGATACGAGTACTTGTATTAATATGGATATTAACTGCAATTATCTATCCTTTGGGAATATTGAACTTAGGTCAGTGGGTTTTTCCTTTTACGGCTAATGGTAGTATTTTGTTCAATATTAAAGCTGAACCAATGGGTTCCTTCTTAATTGGTCAAAGTTTTACATCAGAACAATATTTTCAAAGCCGTCCTAGCGCCATTAGGTACAGTCAAGGCAAAAAATCTGCTCCCTATGGTATATCTGGAGGGAGTAATCTTTCTCCTACTAATCCACAGTTGATTGATAGAATTAGTCAGGAGGTTAGCCAATTAAAAGAGGAAGACCTTAAACCCATTGCAGACCTAATTTACACTTCTGGTTCTGGTTTAGATCCCCATATTTCTTGGAAAGCAGCAAGACAGCAGTTACCAAGAGTAGCAAAAGCACGTGGTATGAAAGAAGATGAAATAGAAAGCTTAATGTATAAGTACACAGATGGCAAATTTTTAGGTATTTTTGGCGAAGCAGTGGTGAATGTTTTACGACTAAATTATGCCCTTGACCTTCAGTCTCTCAATCAGGGGGAACAATGAAGGAAATAATCCCCCCAACTCGTGTGATTGGTTTAATGAGTGGTACTTCTGTAGATGGTATAGACACCGCTTTAGTGGAAATATCTGGTGGAGACTTAGACCTGAAGGTGGAATTGTTGGCGGGGGAAACTTACCCCTATCCACCCCAACTACGGACTAAAATCCTCTCCATCTGTGGGGGAGAACAAATTTCCATGCTGGAGCTGGCTACTATTGATGATCAAATAGCCACGGTTTTTGCCCAGGCGGCCCAACATATTCAGGTTGGTTACCCCCCCGCTACTCTCATTGGTTCTCATGGTCAGACGGTTTACCACAGACCCACAGGAGAGGAAAATCACGTCCCCCTAGGTTATAGTTTACAGCTAGGTCGGGGTGCTGTTATTGCTCGCCTCACTGGTATTACTACTGTTAGTAATTTTCGTGTGGCTGATATTGCAGTCGGTGGTCATGGAGCACCCTTAGTCCCTAGGGTTGATGCTTTTCTCTTGAGTCATCTTCAGGAGGTTCGCTGTATTCAAAATATTGGTGGTATTGGTAATGTTACTTATCTACCTCCACGCTCTGATGGTTGGCTAGACAAAATCATGGGTTGGGATACAGGTCCAGGAAATAGTTTGTTAGATTTAGCTGTGTCTCATTTTACTAATGGTCAAAAAACTTATGATCAAAATGGGGCCTGGGCAGCTAGTGGTTCTCCTTGTTATCCATTGGTTAAACAGTGGTTGAGTCAAGACTATTTCTATTTACGCCCTCCTAAGTCCACTGGTAGAGAGCTGTTCGGTGTTGACTACTTTTATCAGTGTTTGCGAGATTGTAATCACTATGATTTATCTATTCCAGACGTGTTAGCAACAGTTACTGAACTAACAGCAGCTTCTATTGTTCAAAGTTACCGTGAGTTTTTACCGCAAATGCCACAACAAGTCCTATTGTGTGGTGGCGGAGGTCGCAATCTCTATCTGAAAAAACGATTGGAGGTATTGCTGGATTCAATACCAGTTACCACCACAGATGTCATGGGATTAAGCTCAGCTTTTAAGGAGGCGATCGCCTTTGCTGTGTTAGCTTACTGGAAACATTTAGGGATTCCTGGAAATTTGCCGGTTGCTACAGGAGCACAGCGGGAGGTTGTTCTAGGAGAAACTCATGGTCTGTAAAGTTTTATGAACAAAATGTGTTAACGAATGGGAATTATAGTTTTATAGAGTGGGGGACGGGTTAGGAAACAGTCCCAGGGCGAAAGTCAAAAGCCGAGACCGGTTTGAGTGCAAGTTAAAGTTAGGTCTTGGTCTCGACAAATTCTCCTACGCCATGGAGCCTAAATCCAATCCCCACTGGTGCTTGAGTAGTTCCTTATAGGTGGCTTCTCTCACTACCATCTGCTCGTAGAGTTTCACGAGGAACTCTTGGGCCTGTTCGTGACTCATTTCTTTGACCTGGCTGGCAAAGGAGTAAATGTTGAATTGCTGTTCTAAGGAAAGCTGTATTGGTTGATTCATGGCTAAAACCTAAAGAGCAATTAGTAATGGTGGTATGGGCGGTGAACCAGCTTTTCGGTTGGTTCGGTTTTGGTCTGTCACTTGTTAAGAAAGATAACAGTTATTTGACAAATTGCCCAGTGTTATATATTTCGGGTTTCCGATCTACCATCGGGATAGTCGGTTGGGGGATTGGGTGTATAAGTTATATTAAAGGACTAACGTTTAGGTCAAACAAACCCGTCGGGTGATGGGTTTGAACATATTTCTAGCAGGTTAACTGGGGAAAAAATGCTCGAATTGAACATTTCCTGGATTATTCTTGTTTTTCAGCAGCAACCAAGATAACAGTGATGTTGTCCTTACCGCCATTGGCTTTAGCTGCTTCCACCAGGGATGAAGCTGTTTGCTCTAAATCTGGGTTCTGGTACAGCTGAAAAATTTGTTCGTCCAGTAGTTCCTCGGTTAATCCATCGCTACATAAAAGCAGGCGATCGCCTGGGTTAACATCAAAGGGGTAAATTTCTGGGTCGCTGAGATCTGGTCTTCCTAAGCAGCGTGAGAGGACGTGGCGATAGGGATGGGAGCGAGCTTCTTCGGGACTAATCTCGCCTGTTTCTATGGCTTTAGCGACCCAGGTATGGTCTTGAGTGATTTGGCAAAGTTGAGAGTTTGTCAAGCGATATAAGCGAGAATCCCCCAGGTGGGCACAGATGGGGGGTTCAGGGGAACGGAAAACTACAACCACGACTGTGGTTCCCATGTCGGA
Source organism: Cylindrospermopsis raciborskii Cr2010 (assembly GCF_003367075.2). Classification (NCBI taxonomy): domain Bacteria; kingdom Bacillati; phylum Cyanobacteriota; class Cyanophyceae; order Nostocales; family Aphanizomenonaceae; genus Cylindrospermopsis; species Cylindrospermopsis raciborskii. The sequence goes on along the minus strand of NZ_CP065936.1, from coordinate 3,001,957 downwards.
ACGTTCCGGGTGGGAAAGTTGGTCTTGTAAGATGGAATTATTGGCTTGGGATATAGCCAATCTTAATAAAGACTGGGTATTTTCGGGGGAGTCCCATTGGTTTGTTAAATAGGCTTGAATTTCTTGAATGGCAATTCGACTAGCTTCCTCCCCTCCAGCATGACCTCCCATACCATCAGCAACGATAAAAAAACGTCCATCAGGGTCTATATAGTAAGCATCTTGATTATGAGAACGAATAAGTCCGGTATCGGTTGCACCGGTAAAGTTAAGTTTCATAGTTTTTTCAAGTATTTGAGATATTTGAAATGTGTGTTATCAAAATATGTGTAATCACTAGTACTTCTGATCATAACGATCAAGACGGGAGACTAGACGCAAGAAAATGAAAGAGATACCAGTAACTATTAAACCTGCTATTGCAGCTAACCAGTAAAATCTATTGACTAATAGGATAGTAGCTGAAATAGTAAAAGCACTGATGATTAGCGCATAACTAATTCCCATTTGAATATTACTTTGTCGTCTTAATAGACGCTCAGTTTCTAGGGCACGCACTCGCAACCGGATATCCCCTCGTTCCAGCTTCTCTAGGGTATCTTCTAAACGGCGGGGCAACCCTAATGCGGTACTACTAACCTGTACCGCTTGACGACTCAACTCATTTAAAAAAGTGTTTGCTTGACTAGCACCATTATTGTTATTCATAAGCTCCATTGCATAAGGCTGGGCAACTTCCATAAAATTAAATTCCGGGTCTAGACCCTTTCCTACCCCTTCTAAAGTAGAAAAAGCTCGCATGACAAAGGTAAAAGTGGCTGGGAAGCGAAATGGCTGATTGTAGGCAATTTCATACAAGTCCTCACTGATGGTAGCCACGGATTGGTTTTCAAAGGGTTTGTCCATAAAATTGTCCAACATATACTGGACAGAACGTCGCACAGGACCTATATCCTCCACCGGAGCGATCGCACCCAAATTAATTAATGATTGTACTACGCGGTCACCATCTTTTTGAGCAATGCCAAATAAGGTTTCCATTAGTCCTTCTCGAACATTGGACTTAATAGTGCCCATCATGCCAAAGTCGTAGAAAATTAAGGCTCCATCTGGACTTACCGCCAAATTACCAGGGTGGGGATCAGCGTGGAAAAAGCCATTATTCAATAACTGGTGTAAATATGCCTGAGCTCCATAACGAGCGATCGCCTTTCTATCCACACCTGCGGCTTCTAATGCTTCATACTGACTCACTTTAATGCCAGGAACATACTCCAAAGTAATGATTTTAGAAGTAGTATAGCGCCAATATACCCTAGGAACCTTCACCCAGTTATAGGAGCGAAAGTTGCGCCTAAAAGTGTCCGCATTGCGTCCCTCATTCAGATAATCAATTTCCTCCCAAAGAATGCGACAACACTCCTCATAAATACCTATCCAATCTCTTCCTCTTCCCCACTCAGGATGATTTTGGAAGTAGTAGGCGATACCTTTAAGTATTTGTAAATCGATTTCAAAGAGTTTTTTCAGTCCTGGTCGTTGCACCTTGACTACTACGGTTTCCCCTGAGTGCAGTTCAGCCTTGTGAACCTGGCCTAAACTAGCAGCAGCAAGAGGTATGGGTTCAAAACTGGCAAAGAGTTCAGAAATTGTTTTACCCAATTCCTGTTCAATGATTGTGGCCACCTGTTCGTAATCAAAAGCTGGTACGCGGTCTTGTAACTTAGACAGCTCATCCACATACTCGCTAGAAAATATATCCGCACGGGTGGAAAACAACTGGCCAACCTTAATAAAAGTTGGTCCTAGATCCAAAAATGTATTTCTTACCCAGACCGCCTGGGCGTAGCGTCTAGCTGCTTGTTTTGCCTCCGTTACACCCCCAGGATAACTCCATGCCTTATTATACCGCCAAAGTTTAAACATAAAGGTCAAGACAAAAGACCAGATATCCACAAAGCGGCGTTTACTGGAGTATTTTTCCCGATTCCAACGGTAAGCCTTACCCGAATAACCTTGTTCCATATTTATTTTGTAGTTTGTTTTGTACCGTTGGGCATTACTCATTTTACACTCCGCTTTCTCAAGAATAGCAGAATTTAATGGTTTGGTAGGGGGCAAGTTTAACAATAAAACTTCTATGTTTCGTTAAAACATGACCCACCACTAATAGTATATCAACAGACCGGACTATATCTATTTTGCCCCACTGCGATACTTTTGTAACTCAGTCCGCAACAAAGCAACTTCTGCTCGTAAATCATCAATTTCAGCTTGTAAGTCTGTTACAGTACTAGTATTGGTACTACTGGGGGTAACACCTGTTTGTGATGCTTCCGCTGCTCGACTAGCACGGGCCATCACTTCTTCTGTAAACTGGTGGAGCTGTTCTTTCATCTCAGCATCAAATTTACCCAGTTCACTTAAAGCGTCAGTCAGGGTGACCTCTAAACGCTCATTAATTACTTCTGCTATTGCTCTACCTACAAAGAAGGCTTGCACGAGATTATTACGCATAAATTTTTGTAAAGTTGTTCCGTAAAAAAATTATAACCTGTATTCAGGGGGTATTGGTGAAAAAGTCAGCAGTGAAGATTAATTGCACCAATCTGCTTTAGTTAAACGTGTATGGTTCTGAGAAAGACTGCAAAGAGCAGTCCTTAACCGCATTAAGATAGCGACGCAGCAGGAGAATTTGGGGAACATCAAATCTATAAGTAAGATTACCCTGCTTTTGAAACAAGGGTGTGGAGGAAATTGCCCGATAATCAGGATTTTCCTGAGAATTTTTGGTCAACCACAGATAGTTAAAACTCCCTGGAACTCCATCCCTGGGGGGAGAGTTTTTCTTAGTAATAGGTACTAACCCACCAGGTAGTTCACCTTCTAATAAGGCTAACAAGCGCTGTTGACATACCTTGGTATTAATCCCACGACCTTCCAAAAGTTCCAGAATTTGATTCAGGGATAGGGAGAGGTTAGTTTCTGTAGTCGGGCTATCTGGCATAATGTTTAATAGCTCTGAGAACAAGAAATAATCCGTATATTGTTGTCTAGATATTTCTAGAAACTGCGGATACAAGAGTGCGGTAGCTAAACCGTAAGCTACTCGACTGCACTTGCTAATAGACCCATTTCCTCCGGGGTGTAAATCTTCTATAATTTTGGAGTTGGGCAGTTTTTGTCCTAGCCAACGCTTAATGGTGGGTATGCTGCTCACTCCACCGGAAATGACCACTTGAGCTATGGACTCTGCTGGCACACCCCGGGCCACTAATAGTCTATTTAATTCTCGATTAAGACGGCGTACATAGGGTATAAGTATTTTGCTCTCTAGGTCTTGGCGATATAGCTTCCAATGCTGATCTGCCAATTTGAGAGTAAATGAGACTTGGTGCTGTAAAATCAGTTTTATGGCCATAGCTGCGTCTAACATTCCCCGCCCCAACACAGAACTTTCTAACCTTTGCTGTAGTAAAGTCCTAGCTAATGTATCCGTTTGACCTAATTGTGGTAATTCCAAACCCGTTAAATTTAAGCTGGACCACTCTACCCGATCTAAACCGGGAGTTGTAGGTTGCCAATGCCATGAATTATTTTGACTATCCCCATTGCCCCCTTTTATGTTATCATGGGTTTGGGGTGGTAGGAGCAACTGACAAATGATATCCTGTTCCATTGCTTTTCCACCATAGACAAAACTGTGCAAGGTCAAGTTTTTGTAGGTTAACTTGCTTAGATCCTCCACAAGATCAACTAGTACCATTTCCGTAGCACTTGCACCAATGTTCAAAGCTAGGGTGGATCCCTCACTTAGACCAGAGGTAGTCTTTAGGGGGTGGATACCTTGATTATCCCACACCTGGACTGGCTTTGACCTACTGGGATCTAGCTCAGGTAGCAGGGTGGCTATGGCCTCTTCCACAAAAAATATTTGGTTGCCATGGGAAACTAGCTTACTGGTTAATATGGACTCTCTTACATTAAATCGGTATTGTTCTAACCAGTTACCTGGACAACTGCAAATAACACCTGTTAAATCGTTAATAACTTCTAAGAAAACTTCTTTATCCATACCTGTAGCATGAGCGCTTAAAGCTGGCGTTGTGCTGGTATGATCTGATTTTAGGGTCAACAACAACTTTGACAAGGAGCGCACAACCCAAATTAAGGGACTGGCGGCAAATTCGTTCAGCTGCAATACAGGTTCCCACTTCTTTTGGTTGTTTTTATAAGAAACACCTACATGTAAAAAAGGCTTTAAATGAGTAGAATAAAGTTCTGGTTTTGTGTCCACTGGTACGGAGAAACCATTATCTATTTCCGTAGTGGAATTAATATCTTGGGGATTTTCCCGGGTTTCTGAGTGGGGGATAGAGCCAGTTGGTAGATATACTTCTGCTGGCAATCGAAAAGACTGGGTAAAAGTTGTTTTACCTGATTTATGTTCTGCGGACCAATAGATGGGGTGGACAATTAATTTGGCATGATTTAACAAAGCGGCAGAAATTCCTGTTGTTCCCAAGTCAATACCCAAATACCAAGATGAATTTTCATCCTTTTGAGGTGTTGGTTGAGATACTTGAACCTGATTTATTTCCTCTGGTTTTAGGAACTCTTCGGGTGTGGGTATAGCAGTAATATCCGTGGGAGATTCTAAGAACATCATTCCCTGATCCACAATCTCCTCTAATCCATCCTCACTTGAGTTAGTAAGAGAAAGGGAATTTTCCACCTGTTTGATATTTTCCCATCTGGAATCTAGCTCCCAATCAAAACTGGTGATATCACAATTATCACTTTCTAGATGTTGTGCATCTGCAAGTTCAGATGTATCTGGTATTTCATCCTGTGTACTAACCCTATCATCTAAATCTAGAAGATTTTCTTGAGGAGAAGTTGCAATATAACCAGCAAATAAATCTACTTCCAATTCCCCCTCAATTTTTTCTTCCTGATCGGAAAAATCCTGATCCTGATCAAAATTCTCCCAGGTTGGTGTGATTTCCTCATCCTTGGAGAATGGAGCATCATCAGCATCCACCAACAAATCAGTCAAAACAGCGATCGTATCCTTACTATCTGGTTCAGGTTCTGATGGCATAATTACACTAGCAAATTCTGCTTTTGTCCCTGAATCCTCGGGCAATAAAGATTCCCATAATTTCACTGGTTCATTGCTATAATCGGTAAAAAGACTTGCATAAAGTTCATCAACTTCATCCTCCAGATTAGGACTTTCATAATTGATTGGGGGTGAACCTAAATCGGCAATTTGCTCTGTAGTATGGGAACTAGGGGAACTAGTAGGTTGCACGGAGAAAGTTAGTGGATCGTTTTGTAGATTATTTTGTAGATTTTTGATAAAATCTGCCATTAATTGTTCACCCTCTATCCCCTGATTGTGCATTCTGGTAAGGGACTGAGATAGGGACTGATAATAAGAATTTATGTTACGTTCTAATGCTTGAAAAATAACGTTAACAGTTCCATCCAAAGATAACAACTGTTGGTCTAAATCCTTAGTCAAATTAACTAGTCTTTCAATCCCGCTAGTTGACCCTAGAACCGTTTCCATAGAAGAGTTGTTTATTCCTGGGTTATTCTCACCAGAGCTTAAGCCCACATCTTTGTTGCCAGTTGTATTTAAGTAGGGAATTAGACTCTTTACTAGAGGATCAATTAGTGCTGGTACAGTTTGACTAATTATTTGTTTTATTTGTTCCTGGTTTGTTAATTGCTGCGATGGGGAAAATTCTCCACGCTTTTGCTCTAACTCTCTAATTTCCTGGCTCAGATTGGCCCTTTGTTGCAACATGGTAGATAATTCAGTCTGTAGGGATTTGAATAAACCCATCATTTCCCCTTGTATTTCTCCTGAAGGCAAATTTGTATTTTCCTGTTTCTGCTCATGCAAGCCTGGGTGTGACTTTTCTTGTTCTCTATTGACATATCTTGTTAATAAAGAGGATAATGGTGTAGATTGGGGTTCATTGATAAAAACCTCTTCTATAGACTCGCTTTCACGCAGATCTACCAGAAAACTGCGTATTCTTTGTAAAATGGTTCTTTCATCCTGTCCTTGACCAGATAGCAATTTGGCTAAAGGGTTACCGCCATTAGAGAGTAAGTTATCAATATCCAGAATCAGTCTTTCAATTTCATCTGTGCGGGAGGTCACTTTAAACTACCTTAAATTAAAATTACGTTAACTAAATAATATACTTTGGATATTGATTATGTTGGCTATTAATTATATAACGTGTAAGTAGGGAGGCACAATTATTTGTAGGATGGGTTAGTGGTAGGGTAACCCGTGGGGGCGTTGGGTTTCGCACTCCTCAACTCAACCTACGTTTATCTTATATTTAATTCCACTCACCCACTTGTACTATTCCTCACTCTATGAATATTGCTAATTCTCCACCAGATCAGCCAGATCGAGAATCTAAAACCTCTCAACTTCCAGATCAACCCTTGAGGTTAGTGGAAACCGCATTTTTTGCCAGCACTTCTGCTCTGGTTTGGTTTATAAACTTTTACTTTCCCTTGGGTCCAGTTTTACGTGTATTCTTTTCAATTCCTATTGCTTTAGTTTATCTACGCTGGGGTAATCGTGCTTCTTGGATGGCAGCTATCACCTCTGGATTGCTACTTTCGGTTTTGACTGGACCTGTTCGGAGTCTTCTATTTATTATGCCCTTTGCTTTTTTGGGTGTGTTATTGGGAGTAAGTTGGCATCGTCGTGTCCCTTGGGTTGTTTCCATCAGTTTGGGCACCATACTATGTACGTTGGGAGTGTTTTTCCGTCTTTGGTTACTTTCTATCTTATCCGGTGAGGATTTATGGGTTTATCTAACTAACCAGGTTACAGAAATTATCGAGTGGTTATTCCTTAATTTACAAATATTAACTACTCCCAGTGCTTTAGGGGTTAAACTAGCAGCACTGCTACTAATTATGATTAATAACTTAATCTATATGTTTATAGTCCACTTGGCAGCATGGTTACTATTAGATCGTCTGGGAAATCTCATACCTAATCCGCCACATTGGATACAAGTATTAATGAATTATGAAGACTAACTATGATTAATATTTACACTCAAGTTGCTCAAGGTGAAAGATGGATACGAGATTATAAATCCGGTGCACCGGTTTTCGCTTGTGTTTTAGGTTTTACAGAAACCTGTTTAATTCCAGGTATTTCCGCTGCTGGCTTGACCCCAGAGGATAGAAAATATACTGCTTGTGCAGATGCTGAATTTTTGTACTATGGTGCCAATCATCCATCTCAATATTCCCTACCTCCCTTAATTGCTGGTGCTTCCCCGGTTTTGATTTCCCGCGCTGTCACAGAAGGGTTACAAATACCAGTTTATTTATTTAATGCGGGTCTACCCCTTATCCCCTCCCCCCCCTGTATTGATTTAGGTGGCACCTTGGCTCGGTGTTTAAGTACGGCTAGATCAATAGAATATAGTACTGTTGAACACTTACTCAAACAAGGACTACTCTGGGGTGAAAAACTTAGCACTAATATTACATCCGGATATTTAATTTTGAGTGAGTGCGTTGTTGGTGGTACTACTACTGCTCTATCTGTTCTAACTGGTTTGGGAATTGATGCAGTTGGCAAGGTTAACAGTAGTCATCCCATTTGTAATCATGACCAAAAATGGTTTGTAGTCCAATCTGGTTTAAATAAGATAGGTAGTTTTGGTGATCCTTTGGAAATTGTGGCCGCAGTGGGAGACCCTATGCAAATAGTAGTAGCTGGAATGGCGATCGCTGCTAGTCGCAAGTGTGGGGTTATACTGGGCGGCGGTACTCAGATGTTAGCAGTTTATGCATTGATGCAGGCAATTGGACAAGTTCATTCTTTATCCTGGCAACCGGAAGCAATTGTAGTGGGGACAACGCGCTGGGTTGTGGAGGATAGCACTGGAGCTACGATTGATTTGGCTTTGAGTTTGGGTAAAAATAGGTTTGCTCAAGGTCAAATTCCTCCCCCCCTACTAGCTACACAGTTGAGTTTTGCCAATTCTATTTACCCCCAATTGCAAGTTTATGAGCAAGGATTTGTCAAGGAAGGTGTGGGTGCTGGTGCAGCTTGTATAGCCGCTTCCATGAGTTATGGTTGGCGACAGGAGGAAATTTTAATAGCCGTTGAATCGCAGGTGGAAAATATATATAAAAATACTTATTGAGTATTAATGAATTCTCATTCGTAACAACTGTTCTTCCAATGCTGCAATTCGGTTATAAGCTGCCGTTAATTGTGCAGTGAGTCGTTGGATCTGAACCTCTGGTGTGATGGTACTATCTCCCCCGTGCAGACGTTTATTTTCGGAAAAAACACCATCAGTAATTACATCCTTATGTTCTAAATCCCTAGTTGAACTAGTTGGGATTCTAACTGAGAAGGGTTCATTTTGGTCAGTTTCTGGATGACTATACCCGTTTGGATCTAAATAGCAATTTGCCAACCCTTGGGACAGTTTTCTGTCAAGGCTTTCAATTACCTGGTATAGAGCATCTACTTTCTGGCTTAAAGTCAGTATTTGCTTTTTTAATGATTCCATTGAATACCTTTGATTCCCAAATATTATTTCCATGCTATTCAACTTACGGAGATTTTTAAAAATACTTAGGATTTATTTAATCTTTCTTCAAAGTTAGGAGCGGGAATCTGGGGAATATAATTTAGGAGTTAAGAATTGCTATATGGAATGGAGGAAAATATGGCATCGGACTTGCTAATTCGCCAAGGTGAACTGGGGGATTTACAGGTTCTGGTTGAATTTAACCAGGCATTAATATATGAAACTGAAAACAAACAACTACCTATTAATGATATTAATGCAGGCGTGAAAACACTATTAAAAAATCCCAGTTTAGGATTTTATCTTTTAGCTCAGAAGAATAATCAGGTGGTTGGGTCCCTAATGGTTACCACAGAATGGAGTGACTGGCGTAATGGTTTATACTGGTGGATTCAGAGTGTATACGTTCACCCGGATTTTCGTCGTCAGGGGGTTTTTAAAGCTTTATATCAAGCCGTGAAACAGCAGGCAAAAACCCAAACAAGTGGGCTGAAAGTTTCTGGGTTTAGACTTTATGTGGAAAAAGAGAATGTAATTGCCAAGAGGACTTATCAGTCCCTGGGAATGGAAAAAAGCCACTATGAGATTTTTGAAGAGTTGTTAGAACGTAAGGATTAGGGATCTAAACATTTAAGACGATAGCCAACACCATGAATAGTTTCGATCAAATTCTTGGGGGCTCCCACATTACAGCAATTTTCATGTAGTTAAACTACAAAATAAGATAAGCTATAATAAGGGTAATAAACTAAAATAGAGTAGAAGTACTGTCAAATTATATGCCAAAACCTTATTCAATAGATTTGCGTAATCGCGTGATTGTAGCATGGGTTGCTCAAGAGGGATCTCAACGCCAGTTGGCAGAAAGATTCAAGGTCAGCTTATCATTTGTGAGAAATTTAGTACGTCGTTATCGTGAAACTGGGCAAGTTGAGCCAAAGCAATGTGGAGGATATGAAAAGCCTGTAATTGCAGGCCAATATTTAAACATGATCAAGTCTTGGCTGGATGAGAAAAATGATTTACTACTTTCAGAATTGTGCGATCGCCTGAGAGAAACGACGGGCACTAGTGTTAGTATCACAACCATGCATCGAGCCTTAGAAAAGTTGGGTCTACGTCATAAAAAAAAGTCTAAATGCCAGTGAACAGGAGACTCCACGTGTTCAAGAATTAAGGCATGATTATCGTCGTTGGGTAGATACAGTTGATATTAGAAATTTAGTGTTTTTAGATGAATCGGGGATAAATTTAGGGATGTCAAGGTTGTTTGCCAGAAGCCAAGATGGACAAAGAGCAATTGGTAGCGTACCAGGAAACAAGGGCAAAAATATTTCTCTGATTGGGGCTTTAAATATGGATGGAATTCTGGCAGCAATGACTGTAGAGGGAAGCACAAATACAGAAGTATTTCTCACTTATGTAAATCAGGTTTTAGTACCTCAATTATGGAAAGGGGCTATTGTTGTTATGGATAATTTAAAGGTTCATTATGCCGAGCGCGTGAGATTGTCAATTGAATCAGTCGGTGCAAAAGTTAAGTTTTTACCCCCCTATTCTCCAGACTTATCTCCGATAGAATTGTGTTGGTCAAAATTAAAGCAATTTCTCCGTAGTCGGGAGGCACGAACATTAGAAGCCCTAAATGAGGCCATGACAAGTGCAGTAAATTATATTACAGCAGAGGATGCGCTTAATTGGTTCAATCATTGTGGTTTATTTACATGAAAACTGCTGTAGGTAATAAACTCACTATCATCCGAATGTAACACTGCTCCATGTGATATGCAATTTTGCCCCACAACAGTTTTGGTTCTTCTAACAGGGAAGCAATTTTACCAAGGGGGCTATTATTATGATTCTCAGCTTCGCATAACACTTCCCCATTAAAAGAACGTATGTACTCTACCATCTCACGTTCCAGATCATAAGATTGAGAATAAAATTTATAAAGTAAACCCAACTCACCACCACTTTCAAGACGAACACACTGGTCAATCATTTCAACTACGCAAAAGTCGGCTTTTTTATGATCTGACCGCTGACGGTTATATAAATACTGGGAACAAATCTCTTCTAGGTCTGGCAAAACTAAACGTATGATCCCCCCTGGCTCCAAAACACGAAAGCACTCACCCAAAAAATGGGCAACTTTTGATCTGGGAATGTGCTCGAGAAAATGGGAAGAATAAACTAAAGAAACACTACCTTGATTCAAAGGTAATGTACCCAGTAAGTCACTTTTTATAACTCCATTACCCACAGGTTGATAGTCTAAATTTACCCAGTCGCTTTGTTTAATGTAGACACTACCACAAGCAAGATTGACTTTTTTCATATTCTATTTGATTTAGAGGGCCTTTTTAGGTTTAACAAGAAGTTAAAGTTACACAAAGTAAATCACCTTGCCTACAAAGTAACTTTAACACCCATTCTTCCTGTGAAATCAATGCGATTTAGCAGTATTGAAATATTGTTTTCACGTATATACTCGGAATTAAGAGATATAACTGTGTACATTCTGTATATAGGAATCGTGTGACCGATTTTGATGATCAATTGATGTTGGTCAGTGCAGGGCTATGGAACTTCTATTTAGATGCAGCATAAATTCAATCGGGATGGGGGAAGTTCTGTCATCCGGAAATATGCTTTTATTTCCCAACAGCTCTAATTACTTTGTAAGTGATTGGTAAATCTTATAAGAAATACTTTTTGGTAAGGATTTAAAAAGATATTTGATTAGAATAATGGGATTTCGCAAGTAGCTGTAAGAAACCTTCATTTTATTTACATACTTTGTCTCAGCTAACATAATCAAGCTAGTAACTTCTTCAGAGCTTTTTAAAAACTGACATCCGAGAATTTTATCTACAAAATTTATTTGTTCTCGGGTCATCTCCCTTTTTGGAGTCGCAAATAAATCTGCAAAAATTTTGCACTGCTTCATGTTCTCTTCCGCGTTGCTGGTCTTACCAAATAGGTAATTTGCTGGATCACTTTTTAATGATTTAGAATTAAAGTCAATATTTTCTAAAATATTTTGAATAAAATGGTCTGTGTCTAAATGAAAGTAAGAACATCCAGACTTTATAGAGTAAAGCACCGCAGTGCCGTAGTTATTCGCACAAGAGTATTTATGCAAAGAACAAAGATGGTAAAATCTAAATAGAAAGGCTGGGTCGTACATGTGACCAGCTGACACAACTCTCATTCCTCGTTCCACAAAAGGTAAATGACGACCAAGATTGAAGTCTCGCCAGTAAACACAGACGGTGATTGGTTTGTACTCTTCCTCCAGAAGATCCAACTTGGCTGCTAAGGACTCGTAACTAGTTTCATCGGTTATGTGATGTGTAGAGTGACTAGGGAAAAAAATTGTTCCACGTCTTTGGGTAAAAATAGAATCAGTTTCTAGCAGTTTAAGCAAGTAGATAAATGGGGACGCAGACTTTACAACATCTTTCGTAATCCGCAGATTTCTGATAGCCTGAGAATAAATCTCAAACATCTGGTTTGAGTAACACCAAATCTCCGGTAGATCAATTAGTAGTTCAGCATCCCAAACCATCCCCTTAAAATTTAGATAATCTGGTGCGTGAGGCAAAACAAATTTTAACGGGTAACTAATAGGTAAATTGCTATACAGTTTATAGATTAAATCATTGCCGTAAAAACCATTGGGAGCAAATATCTCACTGGTGTTTAGTGTTTTGGGGGGTGTGTCCGAGCATAATTCACTTAGAGTTTCTTGATCAAGAAGAGTTTTTTCTAGACTAATCATAAATGGTATGTGTGCTTTTTTAGGGAAGCTTTGGGGAATGAATTCCCTCCTGGAATGGAAGAGAAGCGACTTTTGAGTACGCCTACAATGAAAGACTGAGCCTTGCAAGCACTTGTCAAACTGGCATTAGAGCCAGAATGGGAAGCGCGATTTGACCCTAACTCATACGGGTTCAGAACCGGACGCTCATGCCATGAAGATCCCTGTGAAGGGAAACTTTCAAGCACGGCTTTGAAGACCAACGGGGTTGGTGACAATCTCGTTGAGTTTAATAACGAAACCCAACAAGCAAACGGGATATATGTAAATGCGATCGCGAAGCACTTCACTTGTTGCATAAATAAACCAAGGATTGCGATTATTTTACATTTCTTTACATCATATCGCACCAAGGGGGATCCCAAATATCTCACTTCAACAACTCAAAGGATAAAGGAGTTCCCGCTTTAACATCTTTCTTCACAGCTAATCCGAGGAGTGATTCTAAATACTTGGGGGGCAATCCTAAGCCTGGACGAATCGCTCTCACATTCTCTTTGGTTAATATCTCTCCAGCCTTCATATCTTCAGCTACATATAAGCTACGCCTAAATATTAACGATTTTTTCTCCCCTTCGGTGGATCCATACCGAACTTGACCTAACGCTTGCCAAGCTCTTTTCGACTCTACCACAAGTTGGGCCATTTCCTCCGGTTCCATGGAAAAACTGGCATCCACTCCACCATCAGACCGGGAAAGGGTAAAGTGTTTTTCTATTACACTGGCTCCTATGGCTACACTCGCTACTGATACGCCTATACCTAATGTATGGTCTGATATTCCTGCTTCTACGTTAAATAAATCTCGCAGGTGGGGAATTGTGGCAATGTTACTGTTCTGTGGACTGGCTGGATAGGTGCTGGTGCATTTGAGCAAAATTAGGTCTTGACAACCCGCTTCCCTAGCAGCACGTACTGTTTCATCTAGTTCACATATATTGGCCATCCCTGTGGAAATTATCAGGGGTTTCCCGGTTTTGGCAACTCTTCTAATTAGGGGGAGGTCCGTGTTCTCAAAGGATGCTATTTTATAGCAGGGAACTTTCAATGACTCTAAAAATTCAATGGCTGTCTCGTCAAAAGGGGTGCTAAAACCAATTATTCCTAGCTCTTCACAACGTTTAAATATTGGCTCGTGCCACTCCCATGGTGTATAGGCTTGCTGATAAAGTTTGTGTAGTGAGTTTCCTTGCCATAAAGAGTTGGGATCGTTAATGAAAAATTCCCCTGTCTCTATGTCTAGTGTCATGGTATCTGCTGTATAAGTCTGGAGTTTGAGTGCATCAACACCCGCTTTCGCTGCTGCTTCTACTATTTCTAACGCTCTTTCAAGAGACTGGTTGTGGTTACCTGACATCTCCGCAATTATGAATGGGGGATGACTTTTACCTAATATTTTACTTGCGATCGCAATGCTCATAGGAATATGTTTAACTAAAGTTGATATTTATCATGTAGTGTGATTGGTCGGGAAGGGTTTTTACATACTCAAAGCCCAGTTTCTCAAAAAATTTGGGAATACGGGTTGTAATTTGAATCACTCCTTTATTCTCCTTCAGAAGGGTGTTAACTAGCTGGGAACCTAGGTTTTGATTTCTGAAGTCGGGATGCACGGCTAAGGATTCTAGAGTTCCTCCCTTGCTGTTGATAGCTAGGTAGGTAAATCCGACAATTCTGCTAAAGTTGTCACTGGCTATATAAACAGGAAATCCAACACAGTATTTCTCCATCAGGAGGTAAAAAACATTACGTGGTGGTCGGGGATAACAAGTGTCCAGTAGTTCTTTTATATCTGGGAGTATATTGTTTAAATTGTTTTTATAAGAAATCTGTATGGTAGTAGCTTGCAACATAATATATTAGTTGAACCTATTTTAAAAGAAATGGCGATCGCGAAGCACTCCTTACAGGAGCTCGCAAAGCTCAAGTGGGTTAAACCCGACTGGTCTTGTCGTGGGTAATCGTAGGTTGGGTTGAGGCACGAAACGCAACAGACCAACTTGATATGTGTAAATGCGATCGCGAAGCACTCCTTACAGGAGATCTGCTTTGCAATCGCTCGTTGTAGACACTGTAACCGATTACACATCCAGTTGATTGCCATTTTGGGTATCAACTTGTGGTTTTAGATCATTGGATTTTTCTGCGTCTTTTAACCACGCTTCTAAATCAGAAATCTGTCTAAAATCCAGTAAAGATTCACCTATTGCTTCTAATTGCTCTAGTGATAGTCTGTTTATCCTTTCCACCACAGGTGACTCGATTCCATCAAACTTGTGATTCAGCAACAGTAATATTATCTTTCGCTGTCCTTCTTGTCTTCCTTCTTGTCTTCCACGTTGTTCTCCTCGAAGTTCGCCTTCCTGACGACCTTTCTGAAGACCTTCCTTAAGAATTTCGTTGTACCAGGGCGATTCACGTAATACCGTCATGTCCCACCTCATCATTTGTTGTACTAAAGGGATATTAAATACAAAGCTAGCAAAAAAAGACAACAATGGCTCCAAATCCCCCAACACTTCATTCTTGCGAAGATTGAGTAGAGCCTGACGGAGATTTACCTCACTATTACCCCCCTTCAAAATTGGGACAAACGGTAGCAAGGAAGACAGATTTTGCTCAAACACCGTCTCCGCCTCAATCTCCCACAAATTAATCACCCGATAGTCCTGATAGGCCCTACAGCCCATAATTTCGGACTCATAACGGCTGCGAATTATCTCCGTCGGCCCCGGTTGAAGAATATTGACGACCACTGGATAGACTAGTAGCCCATACTTTTCCTCTACTAGAGCAGCATAAGCTCTCATTCGTCGGGGCATCTTAGCATCATGGCGCAGTTGTAGCTCATTCAGCAGAATAAAATCGCCACACTCAGGACTATGGGCCTTGAGCAAAACATCACTTTCCCGCTCGATCCATTGAAGTTCACTGTTAATAATTTCCTGAACTTTGATCGTTTTATCCCCCGTGACCCAACGCCCCCAAGCCTGTGGACTAAGTCCAATTAAACGTTTACCGCCAATATCTGATTTTTTTACCATAAACAATCACACAATGGATTTTTCTACGTCTTTTAACCATGCTTCTAAATCAGATAACCATGCTTCTAAATCAGAAATGTCTCTAAAATCCAGTAAAGATTCAGCTTCTGCATTTTGCAACAGTTCTTTACCTATCTCCCCACTCTCCTCTTCATTCGTTCCTAACAACTGTAACAAGGTTACATTAGGACTTAGGTTTTGCCTTTCCCTTAAATCCGTCAGTTAACTCCGCACCCACATTATAACCTCGACTGGGCAAAATCAACAAACCTTCGTCGTAGACACTGTAACCGATTACACATCCAGTTGATTGCCATTTTGGATATCAACTTGTGGTTTTAGATCATCGGATTTTTCTGCGTCTTTTAACCACGCTTCTAAATCAGAAATCTGTCTAAAATCCAGTAAAGATTCACCCATTGCTTCTAATTGCTCTAGTGATAGTCTGTTTATCCTTTCCACCACAGGTGACTCGATTCCATCAAACTTGTGATTCAGCAACAGTAATATTATCTTTCGCTGTCCTTCTTGTCTTCCTTCTTGTCTTCCACGTTGTTCTCCTCGAAGTTCGCCTTCCTGAAGACCTTCTTGTCTCACTTTTTCTATATCTTGCTGGTATAGTGGTGCTAACCTCATAATTAACTCCTTATCTTCCCTTTCTTCAGCTTTTCCACTTTGCTCCAAGTTTTGTCTCAAAGTATATAGCAATTCTAGCACCTTTCTTCGTAATGGGTGATCTTCTGTCAGTTTTTCTAACTGATCAATTGCTTTTGTTCGTACTTTCCCCCTTCCCAATATTCTTAGCCATAATGTTTCTGGTGTATTCGGTAGGTGGTGAATCGCTACAATCTTTGTTCTCAGACTTTTTCCTAAATGGTACACTCCTTGACAG
Organism: Cylindrospermopsis raciborskii Cr2010; assembly: GCF_003367075.2. Classification (NCBI taxonomy): domain Bacteria; kingdom Bacillati; phylum Cyanobacteriota; class Cyanophyceae; order Nostocales; family Aphanizomenonaceae; genus Cylindrospermopsis; species Cylindrospermopsis raciborskii. Next base: position 2,985,592 of record NZ_CP065936.1, on the reverse strand, counting down.
GAATTGCTTTCTGCAACAGCATTAAATCCTTTTAGTATTTTCTTTGACGTTGTTGGTGTCAAAATCCACAGATAGGGAACTTTTTCTGGCGTCTAGTTTTGTTTTATCTCGCTTTGCTTCCCTTTGCATTAACCCTCTTATTTCCAGTAGCTTCAATATGCAATCACATATTTCTTCCTCTGATGCTGCATTCCTAAATGGTTCAAATACCCCCGGCAATCTGGCAAAACTGCCTAGTACACCTAAACCCGATAGTTTGGTGATTTTTTCACCTGCTGGAGAAAAGAAACAGTCTATTTGTCTAACTTCTCCTGGAACTCGCTTAGAAGATTCTATTTCCCCATAAGGTCTGAGAATTTCTTCTAGGTAGTCCTTGGCAAATTGGTCGTGAATGAATCGGGTCATTCTCTTAATCTTCCTTGTTCTTTCCTCTCAAAACTTTTTTGTGTCACCTATTAAGCGATCGCAGTTTATTTTACAGCGGTTTTCATGTAAATAAACCACAATGATTGAACCAATTAAGCGCATCCTCTGCTGTAATATAATTTACTGCACTTGTCATGGACTCATTTAGGGCTTCTAATGTTCGTGCCTCACGACTACGGAGAAATTGCTTTAATTTTGACCAACACAATTCTATCGGAGATAAGTCTGGAGAATAGGGGGGTAAAAACTTAACTTTTGCACCGACTGATTCAATTGACAATCTCACGCGCTCGGCATAATGAACCTTTAAATTATCCATAACAACAATAGCCCCTTTCCATAATTGAGGTACTAAAACCTGATTTACATAAGTGAGAAATACTTCTGTATTTGTGCTTCCCTCTACAGTCATTGCTGCCAGAATTCCATCCATATTTAAAGCCCCAATCAGAGAAATATTTTTGCCCTTGTTTCCTGGTACGCTACCAATTGCTCTTTGTCCATCTTGGCTTCTAGCAAACAACCTTGACATCCCTAAATTTATCCCCGATTCATCTAAAAACACTAAATTTCTAATATCAACTGTATCTACCCAACGACGATAATCATGTCTTAATTCTTGAACACGTGGAGTCTCCTGTTCACTGGCATTTAGACTTTTTTTTATGACGTAGACCCAACTTTTCTAAGGCTCGATGCATGGTTGTGATACTAACACTAGTGCCCGTCGTTTCTCTCAGGCGATCGCATAATTCTGAAAGTAGTAAATCATTTTTCTCATCCAGCCAAGACTTGATCATGTTTAAATATTGGCCTGCAATTATAGGCTTTTCATATTCTCCACATTGCTTTGGCTCAACTTGCCCAGTTTCACGATAACGACGTACTAAATTTCTCACAAATGATAAGCTGACCTTGAATCTTTCTGCCAACTGGCGTTGAGATCCCTCTTGAGCAACCCATGCTACAATCACGCGATTACGCAAATCTATTGAATAAGGTTTTGGCATATAATTTGACAGTACTTCTACTCTATTTTAGTTTATTACCCTTATTATAGCTTATCTTATTTTGTAGTTTAACTACATGAAAATTGCTGTAAGCTCAGAGCTTAATCAGCCCATAATTCCATGCCATAAATCCATAATTGTCCGTAAACAGCAAAGCTAAAATCACTCTGACGTGGGTAATTGGTACAGTGGCTGAAAGTATTGATGGTCTGAAAAAATCGATAAAACAAACCCAGCCCAATCTGCATGCAGATGAAACACCTTGGGTAGTAAAAGGGGTGAAAGAATGGTTATGGATATTTGCCAATACTGATTTCGCCCTATTTCATGCAAATGTTGTGGGTCAATTATCTTCATAATCCGTTAATGTCAGTGAAGAAAACCTTTTTACATCCGCTTGGTTAAGCAAGTCGAGCCATAATTTTTGGTATTTGTGAGCATAAGCAGAAGAAATTCTCAAATATTTTCTCCTAAGATCAGAATCGATAAATAGACATCTCCGAAAAAGAATCAAAGTGTGATAAAATAATATGAAATGGTATTTTTGGCAACTTATTATGAGCAACATATCTGAATATATCCAGAATAATCCTCACGAATCACACCGTTTATTGGGTCTGAAGTATGAGCAGTTACAGCAACTTTTGGAAAAAGCCATAAAACTGCATCATCAGAAACAACAATTGGTTGAATCAAAAAAAACCCGAATTATTCAAGGCGGTGGAGGGCGCAAACCCAAATTATCACCGTCGGAGCAAATAATCTTAACATTAACATATTTACGGCAGTTAACAACATTTCAGCTACTAGGTATTCAATTTGGAGTAAGTGAAACAACTGCAAATGATATCTTTAACTATTGGTTGCCAATAATAGGAGAATTATTGCCACCAAGTTTGCTAGAACAGGTAAAAAAAAACTCCAGTGATTACGAAGTCGTTAAAGAAATATTAACAGAATTTGAGTTAATAGTGGATAGCTATGAACAGCCTATAGACAGACCTGGAGAGTACCAAGAACAAAAAAAATATTATTCAGGTAAAAAAGCCTGTCATACTAGAAAAAGTCAACTAATCGTTTTACCAAATGGTAAAGATATTGTTGATGTAGTAGCGGGTAAACCTGGTCCAAAAAGTGATGTAAATTTATTCCGTGAAACCAGAAATATATTTGATAAAAAACAAAAATTTAGTGGTGATAAAGCTTATCAAGGAGAGGAGTTAATGAAAACTCCGACAAAAAAACCTAAAAACCAAGAATTAACGTCTGAACAAAAAGAAAAAAATAAAGAGTTAGCTTCCGAACGAATTTTTGTTGAACATTTAATTCGTGTAGTGAAAATATTCAGAGTGGCACAAGAAAGATTTCGATTAAATTCAAGTAAGTATGAACAGGTAATCATGACTATTTGTGGACTTGTTCGTTTCCGAATGGGAACCTACTTATTTTAGTTATCAAGATTTGGACTTGGCTAAAAATAAATTATCTCACATAGGTGTTATCTTTTGGTTAATTCCCAACAAGAGGCATCTCTAACGCTTATTTTAGCATACCAGTCAGCTACTTTTGTATTGGGGTGTCTCACCTTAAAAAGTAGTATTGGTAACGCTTTGGCTATTTCCGGAGATGTCTATTCTGTCAACTAACCCTATATTCAGCTTTCGGTTAACACTGTGGACTACTTCAAAAAATGAGGGGGGACTAATTGATAAGTCGTCATCACTTAAATACTTAACTGATCTGAAGTTCCAATGTTTGGATATCTGAATGCAAGTCTCTATAGAAGTAGCAAGATTTTCATCCGAACCTGCAATAAAAAAACCACCCAGGACTAAGTGATCCTCCCAATGTTGAGGTTGATTAATTTCGTTCCTAAGTTCATATTTTAAGATTCCTAAAACGTTCACCAGCTGACAGGGTCCTTGGGCAGAGACTAGTCTAACTTTATCATTTACTAGGTGTTGCATAGTACATTAGAGTTGTTGGAAAATAAGGGATAATAATCAAGCAGACAAGTAGGGTGACATTAATGTTGAACTTAGACCGCATCCTGAATCAAGAGCGACTGCTACGAGCAATGACTGGACTTAACCGCCAAGCATTCAACGAGCTGTTATCTCAGTTTGCTGATACTTATGAACGCACCGTGTTCAACTCCTTAGCAAACCGCAAACGTGCGCCCGGGGGCGGACGCAAGCCTACACTCAGAAGTATAGAGGAAAAACTATTTTATATCCTGCTGTACTGCAAATGTTATCCGACGTTTGACTTGCTGAGTGTGTTGTTCAACTTTGACCGCTCCTGTGCTCATGATTGGGTACATCGACTACTGTCTGTGCTAGAAACCACTTTAGGAGAAAAGCAAGTTTTGCCAGCACGCAAACTCAGGAGCAGGAATTCACCAAAAGGTTTCCAGATGTGAAGGAGGTGATTGTGGATGGTACGGAGCGTCCAGTCCAGCGTCCTCAAAACCGAGAACGCCAAAAAGAGTATTACTCTGGCAAGAAAAAGCGGCATACATGCAAGCAGATTACAGTCAGCACAAGGGAGAAACGAGTGATTATTCTGACGAAAACCAGAGCAGGTAAAGTGCATGACAAACGGCTACTCCATGAATCAGAGATAGTGCAATACATTCCTGATGAAGTAGCAATAGAGGGAGATTTGGGTTTTCATGGGTTGGAGAAAGAATTTGTCAATGTCCATTTACCACACAAGAAACCGAAAGGTAAGGAGTTAACACAGCAGCAAAAGGAGGAGAATCGAGAACTCAGTCGTCAGCGAGTTGTGTGTGAGCACGCTCACTCTGGAATTAAGAGATATAACTGTGTACATTCTGTATATAGGAATCGTGTGACCGATTTTGATGATCAATTGATGTTGGTTAGTGCAGGGCTATGGAACTTCTATTTAGATGCAGCATAAATTCAATCGGGATGGGGGAAGTTCTGTCATCCGGAAATATGCTTTTATTTCCCAACAGCTCTAAAGATCTACATTCATCTAGATTTGAGCCGTTTAAATCTATAACTAAGTCCAAAAAGGATGGGTTAAGCTGTTGTACAGCTATCTAAGGGACCTATTTATAATACGAGTGGACAAAGTAAAAACGGGGCATTTGGTGACTGATTGAGAATAGAGAACTGCCAAATTCTGTAAACTCAACGGCATTCCATCCCATGTGAGGTACCTTGAGAGAAGAGTTATCAGATTTAAACCTTTGAAAGCGTCCTGAAATCAACCCTAGTCCAGGGTGACTACCTTCGTCGCTACCGTCGCACAGCAATTGCATACCGAGGCAAATTCCTAAGATCTTGGTAATTCCCTGATCAGCTACCTCCTTGAGGTAGTTTGTCCAGTTGTATTCTCCCAGAAGTGTCATGCCCGTGTCGTATGCTCCCACACCAGGCAGGATAATTAGATCTGGTATCTGATTGGTATCAGGAGTTACTCGTAAGTTAGATGGGTAACCAACCCTTTTTAGCATGTTCTGAATGCTAGCGACATTACCGAGTCCAACATTGATTATATGGATGTTCATCTGTAACTAATCCTTGTGAACTTTACCCAACATCCATTCTATTGCTGAATCCCAATCAGCATCAGAATTGACACTAGTTGTAAATGCTTGTATCTCAGTTTGCTGATACTTATGAACGCACCGTGTTCAACTCCTTAGCAAACCGCAAACGTGCGCCCGGGGGCGGACGCAAGCCTACACTCAGAAGTATAGAGGAAAAACTATTTTATATCCTGCTGTACTGCAAATGTTATCCGACGTTTGACTTGCTGAGTGTGTTGTTCAACTTTGACCGCTCCTGTGCTCATGATTGGGTACATCGACTACTGTCTGTGCTAGAAACCACTTTAGGAGAAAAGCAAGTTTTGCCAGCACGCAAACTCAGGAGCAGGAATTCACCAAAAGGTTTCCAGATGTGAAGGAGGTGATTGTGGATGGTACGGAGCGTCCAGTCCAGCGTCCTCAAAACCGAGAACGCCAAAAAGAGTATTACTCTGGCAAGAAAAAGCGGCATACATGCAAGCAGATTACAGTCAGCACAAGGAATAAAATGGAAGAAAAAGGTGTAAAATGGGTCAAAGCCCTTAAAATGCTTACAATGGAGTCCAAATCACTGCTCATAGCAGTCGATTTTTATTCAGGATGCTGTCTAAATTTAACATTGATATTACCCTACTTGTCTATTAGGTTACCCTGCCTTTTTGTACGTCATCTGGACATAACTCTCTCGCTTTAAAAGCATAAAATGTAATATAGAACACGGTAAAACTATATTGACTTTGAAAAAGAAAACTATCTGTTGATAATCTCATGACGATTGTAACAAGAATCAACAATAGTAGTCTATTTAGATTAAATAGCTTGAGCATGGCATTTAGTAACAAACACATGTAAATAATGCCTGATATCCCAAAATCGGCATGAAGGTCAAGAAAGGAATTATGATAATTGCCTCCAAAGCCAACAACACTGGAAGCGTATTTTGCGTCTGATCCAAAAATAAATCCTACCCAATCTATACTACGAATATATCTGCGCCATATAAGCTCCCGACCGTCCTTATCAGCCAAACCTTTAAGCTCAAGATACTGAAAATAATGAGTAATATTATTAATTATCTTTGTAATATCAGCCCGGTTAGCAACAATAAAGGTTAGGAAAACAATACCGCAAAGAACTATAAAAATATTAAATTCAGTAGATTTCCTTTTCTCAGAGGAATTTAACAACAAGATTCCAGTAATTAAAAAAAAACTGGAAATAATACCAGATCTACCGTATGAGACGACCGAAAGAATTAAAGTCACTGCTGCAGGTAAAATTGGTTTTCCAAAACCTACTTTGTCATTAATAATATACAAAATTGCACTGTAATAAATTAAAAGTATAGAAACTAAATTTCTACTGGAAAGCAAAAATATTTTGTTAGGGTCTATTCCCCTATAAATAATAAAGTATATGAAGTAACTACATACAAATGCAAATACTAAATAAATGAATGGCAACACAAAACTCGCCAACTTCTTTCGGAGCAAAAATAGGGCTATGCCCACATTTGATAGCGGTCGTGCTAATAGAAAAACTGATGTATTACTTCTTACTAATGAATTGAGTAAAAAACCCAATAACAATATTCCAACTAACTGATATGTAAATTTATACTGCTTCTTAAAACTAAGAGTTTCAATCATGAGAAGTAATAATCCCGTCACAATCCAAATAAGATTGGCAATTGTTACTACCCTGTTTACCGAGTTTACATAACCTATCCACCCAGACAAAATGTAGATGCAAAATAAAGCACCTAATAAATTATCTAATAAAGTATTCTTGCCGTAATGCTTAGGGTTAAGACTATTTTTAATGTTATCCATATATTTTGCGTTAATTCGTGATTTTTTGCCATAATTTATAAACATCTGTTGTATTAAAATTATGTTAACGGTATGGGATTTAGAGCAATTGAACGCGATAAAGGCGTTCATCATACAACCATTATTTACTGGCCAAAACAAATTGGTTCCATACTTCCAGATGCTCCACCAGGAAACACCCTTGGTAGGTGAGCTTGATGAGTTGGAGACCTTTGTGGGACATCGTTAAACTCTGGCAATGCTTTTTTTATGTTACTGATGGGTGGAGGGTTTATCCGAGTTTTATTCAGCCAGAAGACCATATTGTGAGCAAAACATATATGACTAGGGTAGAGGGTGAAAATACACGTTTACGTCACTACTTAGCGCGACTACATAGAAAAACGCTATGCTATTCAAAATCTGTAGATATGCTTAGGTATTCAATTAAATTATTACTTCACTATTTAAAGTATGAAGTAATACCCGCGTTTAGTTAATTCATCCCGCAAATATGCAACGCCAGACCGTCAAAGCTCTGCACCTTATAGTTTAGTTTATATTTCATTTAGACACAGGAGGAACAATTACCTCATGCCAGCATAATATCATAACTTGTTGCATAAATAAACCAAGGATTGCGATTATTTTACATTTCTTTACATCATATCGCACCAAGGGGGATCCCAGGAAAACAGGTCACTTCAACAACTCAAAGGATAAAGGAGTTCCCGCTTTAACATCTTTCTTCACAGCTAATCCGAGGAGTGATTCTAAATACTTGGGGGGCAATCCTAAGCCTGGACGAATCGCTCTCACATTCTCTTTGGTTAATATCTCTCCAGCTTTCATATCTTCAGCTACATATAAGCTACGCCTAAATATTAACGATTTTTTCTCCTCTTCGGTGGATCCATAACGAACTTGACCTAAAGCTTGCCAAGCTCTTTTCGACTCTACCACAAGTTGGGCCATTTCCTCCGGTTCCATGGAAAAACTGGCATCCACTCCACCATCAGACCGGGAAAGGGTAAAGTGTTTTTCTATTACACTGGCTCCTATGGCTACACTCGCTACTGATACCCCTATACCTAATAGAGTTGTTGGAAAATAAGGGATAATAATCAAGCAGACAAGTAGGGTGACATTAATGTTGAACTTAGACCGCATCCTGAATCAAGAGCGACTGCTACGAGCAATGACTGGACTTAACCGCCAAGCATTCAACGAGCTGTTATCTCAGTTTGCTGATACCTATGAACGCACCGTGTTCAACTCCTTAGCAAACCGCAAACGTGCGCCCGGGGGCGGACGCAAGCCTACACTCAGAAGTATAGAGGAAAAACTATTTTATATCCTGCTGTACTGCAAATGTTATCCGACGTTTGACTTGCTGAGTGTGTTGTTCAACTTTGACCGCTCCTGTGCTCATGATTGGGTACATCGACTACTGTCTGTGCTAGAAACCACTTTAGGAGAAAAGCAAGTTTTGCCAGCACGCAAACTCAGGAGCAGGAATTCACCAAAAGGTTTCCAGATGTGAAGGAGGTGATTGTGGATGGTACGGAGCGTCCAGTCCAGCGTCCTCAAAACCGAGAACGCCAAAAAGAGTATTACTCTGGCAAGAAAAAGCGGCATACATGCAAGCAGATTACAGTCAGCACAAGGGAGAAACGAGTGATTATTCTGACGAAAACCAGAGCAGGTAAAGTGCATGACAAACGGCTACTCCATGAATCAGAGATAGTGCAATACATTCCTGATGAAGTAGCAATAGAGGGAGATTTGGGTTTTCATGGGTTGGAGAAAGAATTTGTCAATGTCCATTTACCACACAAGAAACCGAAAGGTAAGGAGTTAACACAGCAGCAAAAGGAGGAGAATCGAGAACTCAGTCGTCAGCGAGTTGTGTGTGAGCACGCTCACTCTGGAATTAAGAGATATAACTGTGTACATTCTGTATATAGGAATCGTGTGACCGATTTTGATGATCAATTGATGTTGGTCAGTGCAGGGCTATGGAACTTCTATTTAGATGCAGCATAAATTCAATCGGGATGGGGGAAGTTCTGTCATCCGGAAATATGCTTTTATTTCCCAACAGCTCTAATGTATGGTCTGATATTCCTGCTTCTACGTTAAATAAATCTCGCAGGTGGGGAATTGTGGCGATGTTATTGTTCTCTGCACTGGCTGGATAGGTGCTGGTGCATTTTAGCAAAATTATGTCTTGACAACCCGCTTCCCTGGCAGCACGTACTGTTTCATCTAGTTCACATATATTGGCCATCCCTGTGGAAATTATCATGGGTTTCCCCGTTTTGGCAACTCTTCTAATTAGCGGTAGGTCGGTGTTCTCAAAGGATGCTATTTTATAGCAGGGAACTTTCAATGACTCTAAAAATTCAATGGCTGTCTCGTCAAAAGGGGTGCTAAAACCAATTATTCCTAGCTCTTCACAACGTTTGAATATTGGCTCGTGCCACTCCCATGGTGTATAGGCTTGCTGATAAAGTTTGTGTAGTGAGTTTCCTTGCCATAAAGAGTTGGGATCGTTAATGAAAAATTCCCCTGTCTCTATGTCTAGTGTCATGGTATCTGCTGTATAGGTCTGGAGTTTGAGTGCATCAACACCCGCTTTCGCTGCTACTTCTACTATTTCTAGGGCTCTTTCAAGAGACTGGTTGTGGTTACCCGACATCTCCGCAATTATGAATGGGGGATGACTTTTACCTAATATTTTACTTGCGATCGCAATGCTCATAGGAATATGTTTAACTAAAGTTGATATTTATCATGTAGTGCGATTGGTCGGGAAGGGTTTTTACATACTCAAAGCCCAGTTTCTCAAAAAATTTGGGAACACGGGTCGTAATTTGAATCACTCCCTTATTCTCCTTGAGAAGGGTGTTAACTAGCTGGGAACCTAGGTTTTGATTTCTGAAGTCGGGATGCACGGCTAAGGATTCTAGAGTTCCCCCCTTGCTGTTGATAGCTAGGTAGGTAAATCCGACAATTCTGTTAAAGTTGTCACTGGCTATATAAACAGGAAATCCAACACAGTATTTCTCTATCAGGAGGTAAAAAACATTACGTGGTGGTCGGGGATAACAAGTGTCCAGTAGTTCTTTTATATCTGGGAGTATATTGTGTAAATTGTTTTTATAAGAAATGTGTATAGTGGTGGCTTGCAACATAATATATGAGTTAAGTTTATTTTAAAACAAAAGGGCGATCGCGAAGCACTTCCTAGCTCGCTAAGGAATTAACCATTATTGGGTTGAATCAACCCTTACCTGGAGACTGTCCGTGGGGGAGACCGGGAATCAATTCCCTGTCTCAAAGCTCAAGTCGGTTTTCAACCGACTGGTTTTGTCGTGGGTGCTTGTAGTTGGGTTGAGAAAACCCAACAAACCAACGGAATATATATAAATGCGATTCCAAAGCACTCCGTATGGGATCTCGCAAAGTAGAGCTCCCGTAGGGAGTGCTTCGCAATCGCCAGTTGTAAAAATTATGACTCATTACACATCTAGTTGATTGCCATTTTGGATATCAACTTGTGGTTTTAGATCATTGAACTTTTGTGAATCTTTTAACCATGCTTCTAAATCAGAAATCTGTCTAAAGTCCAGTAAAGATTCAGCCAGTGCTTCTAATTGAGGTACTGACAATTGCCGGATCTGTCCCAACCGTTGCTCCGACAACTCCCCCAGTCGCCGAGTTAGTTGGCGAATCACCATTTTCTGGAGACTCTCCTGGATACCTTCCTGGCGACCTTCCTGGAGACCCTCCTGACGAATCTCTTGATAAAAACGAGACTGGGTAATATCCGTTTGTTTCAAATCCAGCAACTGCATAATCATCTCCTTCGTCAAATCTGGGAACTTATTTGCTAGTATAGTCTCTATCAAACTCAACCGATGCTCAAACTCTGGCTCCGTTTCTGCACTTTGCAACAGTTCCTTACCTATCTCCCCACTCTCCTCCTCATTCGTTCCTAACAACTGTAACAAGGTAAAATTGGGACTCAGGTTTTGCCTTTCCCTCAAATCCGTTAGGTACAGCCGCGTTACTCTTCGCTCCAACAACTCTCGGTAAGGTAACTCCGCACCCACATTATAGCCTCGACTGGGCAAAATCAACAAACCTTTCCACGGGCGATTTACTTCATACTGTTTTAAGTAAAGAAAAATCTCAGCAAAAAATCGTCGGTAGAAATTCTTTTCTGTTTGCATCTGGACTTCTGCAAACACTATGGGGACTGTAGGGTCATCCGTTAGCGGTGTAAAAATGCCATCAAAATCAAATTCAGTTTCCTTTATTACCTGGGCGCTATAACTAAACTGCCAATGGGCATCTACCCCAGGGATTAACTCCGCCAGCATCCCCGGTTGTAACAAAAATAATTTATAAAACCATTTATCCGTTTTCATATATGTGAATTTAAATTAAATGGGCGATTGCGAAGCACTCGCACTTGCGAGATCGCGAAGCACTCCTTACAGGAGCTCGCTGGGGAATTAACCATTATTGGGTTGAATCAACCCTTACCTGGAGACTGTCCGTGGGGGAGACCGGGAATCAATTCTCGGTCTCAAAGCCCAAGTCGGTTAAACCCGACTGGTTTTGTCGTGGGTAATCGTAGGTTGGGTTGAAGCACGAAACCCAACAAACCAACGGAATATATATAAATGCGACTTCAAAGCACTCCCTATGGGCGATCGCAAAGTAGATCTCCCGTAGGGAGTGCTTCGCAATCACCTGTTGTAAAAATTATGACTCATTAACTGCATAATCATCTCCTTCGTCTTGAGACTACGATGAAACAGGAGGTAGGTTCTAAAGTCGAGTCACAGAGCAGGTTGAACATAAATTTTAACTACGTACAATCGACCTGCCCACTCAAAAAATGCCGGGTAACGTTCATTATCTACCACCCGTAGTAAATTAAACTGATCACCTATGGAAATATGCGGATCCAGCTTACTGTCTTGGGGTGTTCGACGGGGATAGAATGAGGATTTACCCACTTGAGGTCGAGTTCTTTTTAATATGTCGGGATATTCTCTGACAAATTCCTTACACAATTCTAATGTGGACTGGGCTTGGGCGTGGCGCAGCTCATCTATGGTTTCATGACCTTGGAAATGTAACCATTGCTGTAAATATATATTCCCACTGTCTACCTGTTTTGCTGCTTCAAACAAGGTTACAGGAATGTCATTTTTGCCTTCCAGAATTTGCCAGGTCAGCGGTGACCAACCTTTACCTTGCGGTAGTTCACTCTCATGCACTACTAGGTTGTGTTTAAATTGTGACAGAACAGACGGAGGAACAATCTTGCCATAACTGAGATAGAAGCATAGATCCCCACCTTGCAAGTCTCTGATGTGGTGTGTCCACTTAACATGATGACCTTCCTCTAACCAGTCTGTTAACAATTGGGCAATGTAGTTGTTTAACCAACTTTGACTGTCGGATAGAATGGTAAGCGAAAGGTTCTGATTGAAGGTTCTGATTGAAGGTTCTGATTGAATGACGGATCTTCCTCTTGGAAACCTAGGCGCAAAAACACCGCACTCGATGCTGGATTATCAGACTTTACATCCGCTCTTAAGTATTTGGGTTTAAGAGAGTCTAAAGTATCTACCCCCATTTTTACAAGAGAGGTAGCCCAACCTCTTCCTCTTACTAGGGTATCTAGGGAATAGTCAATTAGTGCTTCTTCATCTTTTAGGTCAAAACGAATTTGTCCAATCGGTAGGTCGGATGCTTCTAATACACAAAGGTAACAATCATTATCTGCTATTTTTCTGTCAAACCAAGCTTCATGTTCTTGCCAACTGATAGGTTCTGAATTAAAAGACTGACGACGCACTTCTATATCATTTACCCAAGTATAATAAAACCACTTATCTGTTATTCTTGCTCGCCTTAGCCTTAGTTGATTTTGATGAGTCGGTTTCAAATACTCTGTAACTCTTTTCGCTCCTAACCCATCTACATAGTGTCTACATCCATAAGATATTTTCTCTAGGGTATCGGTATTATGAAACAGCGAACTTATTGAATTTTGTATATCCTCTATTTTGACTGTATTGGCAGTGCCTAGGTAAATAATGGCCCCCACATCCGACAAAGCCAAACAAGCTGGAACTTGGTTTTCCGCAATACTAATGACTAGGCTAGGTAATCCTAAACACAGTCTTTCCCAAGTAGTTGTACCTCCAGCTCCAATGGCTAAATCCGCATGAGCCATTAGCTGGGCTAGGTGAGGAAGGTTTTCATAAAAATTGGTTCGAGGACGCTGTTGAATTTGTTGTTGTAATAGTAGTTTATGGGGATTACTAGAACCTACTACTACGTCCAAATGTAAGAAGGCAAATTCTGGAGCAGACAGGGCGGATAGGACTTTACCTGTAATGTTTTGCGGATCAGTACCACCCAAGAAAATCAGCACTCGCTCTAATTTACCATTACGGGAAGCTAAGGTCTGACGATATTGCCAATATTCGGGACTCAGTAAGGCATAATGGCAACCCAAAAGCAATTGACAATCATTAGGTACTAATTTCTCATAACTATGATTGGGTAACTGGTAATTCTGATCCAGTAACACATCACAATCATGGGGGCGATTAGCTAAGTCGTCTATGATTAGAATCTTACCCACATGGGGGCGCAATTTCCTCTCCCAAAATTGGTCTATGCCATAATGGTCTACAATTAACCAGTCGGGAATTTCTCCCTCTAAAGCTTCTATGGTCTCTGCTGCATCGGTTTCTGAACTGACTCCTAACCACTGAGTGTAGTATTCTGCTGTTGGTTCACACAGTGGCGGTGCTGGTAAAACGGTAACAGAAAAAGCAGATCGGGTAAGCAGGTGGACTAAATTACCGGGGTGATCCCGACAGATAAATCTCACATCCGCACCTCGAAGGCGTAATTCCTCTGCTAAGGTGCGACAACGCACTAAGTGTCCAGACCCCATGGGATGGGAAGAGTCTACTCTAATGGCTACTTTCATCCAGGTGTCTCCCTAGAATAAAGGCTTCTGCTGCTTTCACTCCCACTGTTGCTCCACGCCATCGTGCTAAAGCGGTAACTGCTTCTTGAGAGCGGGAATGGGGGAAAGGACGCAACTCCTCCTTGTAAAAAGCCAACGCTTGCTGTTTTAAGGTCAAGGTATGGGAAATATCTATAAACCAGTTGGGTTGAAAATTGGGCGCCGATCCGGGGGGTTGCCACTCAGTGCTGGAAGCTACTTCAAAAAATAGGAGAGTTTTGACCGGATGTTGGGGTTGGGGACGACATGCTGTCACTACCGCTTGATGTACTTTTTGATGATCTATGTTTACATCTCCAACATGGTGGGTAAAAACTGTATCCGGTCTATAACGAGCGATCGCCTGTTCTACCTGTTTTACTATTGATAATAGGGGAACTGTATCCAGTTGGTTATCAGGAAAATCACTGAAACTGATGTCAGAAATTCCCAAACAGTGTGCTGCTTTTTTGGCAGCTAGGTGACGACATTCCAGCTCTGATATGTTGTGGGCATCGCGGGAAGAAATGCCATCAGCTAAAAATATAATGTTTACTGGCACCCCTTGAGCAGTGTAAGATGCGATCGCACCTCCACAGCCCAATACTTCATCATCTGGGTGAGCAGCTATAACAAGTATAGACTTAACCATTTTCTAATTTAGGCGCTTGAAGCCACTGTGACAAACTGGACTTTTGAGCAATGTTGTTAGGTCTCGACCTGCTTCACATTCTGCAATTAAACTAAATACAGGATCAAGGGCATCAAAATAACCATCTAATACTTGTTGAGTATGTTCTGTGCAGACATAAACACTATTAGCTGCTAAATAACCCTGGGCTAACATTTCTTGTGTAATCAGTGTTTTGTATTCCAACATTCTCGAACCAGGGAAACTAAACCCAATTAATGCGGGTAAGCCTGAAACTTTTAGATTTAAACCATACTTATCAGCTAATTTTTTCCACCTTTCACCAATCTTTTTGCCTGTCTGAGTAATTTGTTCCCAGGATTGGATCCGTTCCATAACTTCTAGAGTTTTTAGACCAGCTGTGGGTCCAATGCGTTCTGTCCAGAAGGTACTACTGATAAATGTGGTTTGAGCCGCTTCCATGACCTCACGCCTTCCGATTGTAGCCGTAATGGCATAACCATTGCCTAGGGCTTTACCAAACATCGCCATATCTGGCTCCACACCATACAGCTTGTGAAGTCCACCAAAAGTTTGGCGAAATCCAGAAGTACATTCGTCAAAGATCAAAACGATTCCTTTATCGGTGGCCAGTTGTCTCACCTTTTCCAAAAAACCAGCTTGGGGACCCTCACTGCGAGAAACCTCCATTTTGATGACACCGATATCATTATTTCTCACCAGAGCTTCTAACTCATCAAAGTGATTGTAGTTAAAAGGGTAAATTGTATTCCGCAGATCCTGGGGGACTCCATTGGGTTCTAAACCTGGTAAAAGATGACCCGCTAAGTTTTGCTCATCTCCCAAGTTAGCAGCTAAGTACCAATCATGCCAGCCATGATAACCACAAATAGCAACTTTATCCCTTCCTGAAGCAGCACGGGCAATCCGAATAGCAATGGCATTGGCTTCACCCCCGGTCCTGGCGAATCTCACCATATCAGCCCAAGGATGTAATTCTACCAAACGCTCTGCTAAATATACTTCTTCAGGGCAGTTCAGTGTAGACATATTCCCCAGGCTAACGGTATTATGTACCACTTCATCTATTTCTGGGTGTCCATAACCCAGTATATTAGTCCCAATGCCCATGATGGACATATCAATGTATTCTCGGCCGTCCAGATCCCAAACATGACAACCCTTGCGAATTATCTCCGTCGGCCCAGGTTGAAGAATATTGACGACCACTGGATAGACTAGTAGCCCATACTTTTCCTCTACTAGAGCAGCATAAGCTCGCATTCGTCGGGGCATCTTAGCATCATGGCGCAGTTGTAGCTCATTCAGTAGAATAAAATCGCCACACTCAGAACAGCGCAAAATAGTTTGGGTAAATCTCGAATTTGTCGTACCAGCTGATTTAATTCTTGGGGTTCTAAGGAGGCCTGATGCTCCGGACTAGGGAGAGTGCGATCGCTTTTTATGTATGATATGTCTACTTCAAGGAAACTTTTGGTGAACTAAACTACTGGCTACAATCAATCGATCTGCTGGATCACCATGAAAATTCCCTGGTAATCTAGTTGACAGCACCGCAATTTCTGGTGTTAAAGCTAACAGTTGAATTTTTGGATGTTGAAGTGCGAGATTTATCCAAATTTGGACATCCATATGGGAACCTACTTATTTTAGTTATCAAGATTTGGACTTGGCTAAAAATAAATTATCTCACATAGGTGTTATCTTTTGGTTAATTCCCAACAAGAGGCATCTCTAACGCTTATTTTAGCATACCAGTTAGCTACTTTTGTATTGGGGTGTCTCACCTTAAAAAGTAGTATTGGTAACGCTTTGGCTATTTCCGGAGATGTCTATTTAGAACTCTTGTGTAGACTTTGTATGTATGGTCTCTACAAAATTTCTATGGTCGTTATCAACACTATACTGTATTATACCGTAGGTTGAGTTTAATAGAGTTGTTGGAAAATAAGGGATAATAATCAAGCAGACAAGTAGGGTGACATTAATGTTGAAGTTAGACCGCGTCCTGAATCAAGAGCGACTGCTACGAGCAATGACTGGACTTAACCGCCAAGCATTCAACGAGCTGTTATCTCAGTTTGCTGATACCTATGAACGCACCGTGTTCAACTCCTTAGCAAACCGCAAACGTGCGCCCGGGGGCGGACGCAAGCCTACACTCAGAAGTATAGAGGAAAAACTATTTTATATCCTGCTGTACTGCAAATGTTATCCGACGTTTGACTTGCTGAGTGTGTTGTTCAACTTTGACCGCTCCTGTGCTCATGATTGGGTACATCGACTACTGTCTGTGCTAGAAACCACTTTAGGAGAAAAGCAAGTTTTGCCAGCACGCAAACTCAGGAGCAGGAATTCACCAAAAGGTTTCCAGATGTGAAGGAGGTGATTGTGGATGGTACGGAGCGTCCAGTCCAGCGTCCTCAAAACCGAGAACGCCAAAAAGAGTATTACTCTGGCAAGAAAAAGCGGCATACATGCAAGCAGATTACAGTCAGCACAAGGGAGAAACGAGTGATTATTCGGACGAAAACCAGAGCAGGTAAAGTGCATGACAAACGGCTACTCCATGAATCAGAGATAGTGCAATACATTCCTGATGAAGTAGCAATAGAGGGAGATTTGGGTTTTCATGGGTTGGAGAAAGAATTTGTCAATGTCCATTTACCACACAAGAAACCGAAAGGTAAGGAGTTAACACAGCAGCAAAAGGAGGAGAATCGAGAACTCAGTCGTCAGCGAGTTGTGTGTGAGCACGCTCACTCTGGAATTAAGAGATATAACTGTGTACATTCTGTATATAGGAATCGTGTGACCGATTTTGATGATCAATTGATGTTGGTCAGTGCAGGGCTATGGAACTTCTATTTAGATGCAGCATAAATTCAATCGGGATGGGGGAAGTTCTGTCATCCGGAAATATGCTTTTATTTCCCAACAGCTCTATTATGTTGTAGCAAAGTTTAGACGAACTGGTATACCTGCCTTTTTCATGGCCTCTTTCGCACCTGCTGGAGTCTGTTCTGTGAAATGGAACATGCTTGCAGCAGCAACAGCAGAAGCACCTGATTGTTTTATTGCCTGAATCATATGATTATAGTTACCAGCACCACCAGAAGCAATAACGGGTATTTTTACTGATTGGCTTACAGTCTCAATTAAACTAAGGTCGTACCCCTGCATCATACCGTCATTATCAATCGATGTGATCAGTATTTCACCAGCACCGCGATCCTCAAGTTCTCGTGCCCAAGAAACGACTTCTCGTCCCGTATCCTTAGAACCAGAATGGCTAAAGCAAATCCAATCACTCCTAGATTTACGCTTTACATCAATGCTTGACACAACACACTGTGTCCCATAACGACGTGCTATATCAGTTATTAAGGATGGTGAACTGTAAGCTGCTGTGTTAACTACAATCTTGTCAGCACCTGATCGAAGTAGATTTTGAACATGATCAATATTAGTGACTCCACCACCGACTGCAAAAGGCACAAAGCATTCCTGACTAAAGTCAGCAATGGATTCAAAATCGGGAGATTCACCCGTAGTATTGGCTGTAATATCCACCAATATCAACTCGTCAACATCACGCTGGTTGTACACTTTAATTGCGGGTAAAACTGAACCTACTCTTCGCCAACTATTAAATCGAGTTCCCTTGACCAGTCCAAACTGTTTCCACAACAGGGTTGGTATTACCCGCACTTTTAGCATGGCTGACCATCAAGAAAATTACGTAGAAGTTGTATCCCAGCCCGAGAACTTTTCTCTGGGTGGAATTGTGTACCCCAGACCCTTCCGAGTCCTATTGCTGCCGTAAATGAAATATCATATTCAGCCCTCGCCAGCACAGTACTTTGTTCGTCTGGCATAAACACGTAGCTGTGTACAAAGTAAAAGTCTGTACCATCACTAATGCCATTTAAAAGACATAGTTTCGAGTCTAGCTTAGTAATGTTGTTCCAGCCCACATGAGGAACTCGCAAAGAACAGCCTTGAGATTTAAGACTCACCACTCGTCCAGGGATCAACCCCAAGCCTTCAGTCCCAGTGGTCGAATCTAATGCACCCTCCAAACCAACATTGGCCAGGAGTTGCATGCCAAGGCAAATTCCTAATAAGGGTCGGTGATAGCTAGTGACTTCTTCTTTAATTGCATCTACCCAACCTCCTTTTACCAAAACTTGCATGCAGTCAGTGAAGTTACCAACGCCAGGTAAAATAAGTGCATCAACTGCATGGAGATCAATGGCACGGTCAATTAGAACAGGTTTAGACCTTAGCTGTTCAACGGCCGTTGCAATAGACCCCAGATTACCAACACCGTAGTCAATAATTCCTACCTTCATAAATTGTCACCCGAAAAAAACAATCTGCTTGTTCGAGGGAACGTCATCGCCACCTTGGAACTAAATACTTTCTGGGACGCACTACATTACAATTAGCACATAGATCAGGATAATTCTTGTTCATAATCAGTTCTCTTAAATACTGATATTTACTACCCGTAAATAATTCTTTTATGTCGTCAGTGAGAATATTTCCCATAGGCAGTTTTGATGTCAGATCATAACAGCAGGGAACTATTGTACCGTCTGCACGAATAGTCAGAGTGTGTTCAATATGATCACATTCAACTGAATCTGTCCCATCAACTTCCCAAACCGTGTATTCTTCAGATACATTCATATGTGGCCAGACCATTGCATATGTGGGCTTAAATTCATCCACTTTATCCTCAAAGATTTCTTTTAACCATGTTGGAACTTCTGGTTGAATCTCTGAATTTCTCTTGAATTTCTCTGAATCTAAAAATTGTGTTGTGGAAATTGCCACTCTGATTGGATGTCTTAATTCTTCCTTTTTAGTTAAAAAGTGAGTGATGTTGTTTATTACTCGTGAAGATGAAGAGTTTACACGTATCTGTTGATTTTCACTTTTATTTAAACCATCAAGGCTAAACTCAATGACGTCTAGAGGAGTAGATAGTAAGGATTCACACTTGCTTTGACTCAAAAGCATTGCATTGGAAACCATTTTTATAAAGAAGGGTTTTATAGACTTAATAGCAGTAATCATTTGGCAAATTGATTTGTTTAAAAGAGGTTCGCCACCATGATATAGAACTACAACTTCAACTTCATCTTTATACTTCGACATACTTCGACAAATTTTCTAAAACCTTCTCAAAAATTATATCACTCATGATGTCACGAGTCATTTCAACAGTCCCAGTTGGGCAATGACTACATGCAAGATTACACTTGCTTGCAGGTTCGATTCTCACAACCTTTAGTTTTGGCATTTTGTTTTTCCCAAGCATTACTAAGATTTGTTGGCGTTGCTGAAAAGTGCTTATAAAGTCTCATAAGTTGTCGTAATTAACCTTGGTTAAGTTTCCATCATTATCCTTAATCAGAGATCCTGAAACATCTCGTTTGAATATTTTCTTGTTCGTAAATCTATCGCACACAGTAGTAAATTCTGGAACCGTCATACCCAAAGGACGTAATATGTCCTCAAGGGACTTACCCAAATATTCCCAGGGAAATTGACCATCAAGACGTTTCACTATGTCTAAGCCATCCTGGCGAGTTAGACGTTCTCTTCGAATATGTAAACAGGCCAGATCCGTAGCGCGTCCGAAGCCAAACTTTAAAAACTTGAAATAGTCGTGAATACCGGTCTGGTGATTGTCCAAATTCTCATAATTAACCATCGATCCTTCAACGGATTTAGAGTAAGTTGTAAAACCATTAGCTATGGCAATCAGCCCATTAGATAAACCATCCCAAGGTAGATAATGACCAAGGAAAAGCCCCGTCACACCGACCCGCGCCAGCTCGTCATCACTTGGATAGGTGTAGTGAATCAAATGCTTTGCTTCAATTCCGTCTTGTCCAATCAGATCCGATACACGCATCCCTAATAAACCGCCAAACTCCTCTAGCCATCTCCGTGTAAGTACATTGTTTTCTGACGCAGCAGCAGGACCACCATACTCGTTTTGTGAGTTTTCACCCCATATAATCAAACTAACATTAAATTGGACAGCAGCGCGCACCGGTATAGTAAAAATACCCACATGTTCCGGCCAGGATATGTCTCCTACTTGAGTCAGTCCTATACGATTGAGTTTAGACCTCACCAAAGGATTTGGTGTAACCTCAATATAATCTACTCCTAATTGCTTGAGATTTTCAATGTTTCGCCTACCTATAGGGGATAGATCACAAGTTGTTGAAGTTACACAAAGTGGATTTAAACCAAGTTGTAGCATTCTCACAACCTGATAGGTGCTATCCTTACCACCGCTGACCGGAACGATACAATCCCAGTTAGTACCATCTCTAGAACGATACTTGTCCAGTAACAAAATTAGCTCTTTATACCGGGCATCCCAGTCCACTTCCCTGCGTCGTTCATAGCTGCGGCAAGCGTTACACACACCTTCCTCATCCAGAAATAAATCTGGCTTGGTAGATGGCATCACGCAACGTTTACAGTAGGTGAGCATAAGATTGTCTCCTGTTTGTTATAATGTGTTTTATGGTCAGTATTTCTACTTCTCAAGTAGGAACCAAGTAATATCGTCTTGAGGAAAGTTAGGATCGCGACGATAAAAAAAGCCATAGTCAACTAGACTGAATTCGGGGTAGCGATCTAAGATTTCACCAGCAAAATCTCGCTTAAACAAGCGATCTAAGTGACCTCTATAGGGAATGGCAACTGGCGAGGGATTGTAATACTCTGCAATTAATAAGTATCTACTAGTGGCATTATTTAATTTAGTATAGACAACGGGTAAGTATTCCGGATTGATATGAATAAGAACCCCTTTGATAAGAACAAGATCCCAGTGACGCGGTTGACAAAATTCAAGTATTGATTCTGAATATACATGCTCTGCAGGAATGACATTGGTTAGTTCTCTGGCGGCCTGTTGATTAATCTCAATTCCGTGCAAATCAATGCCAGGGTAAAGCAATTTGAGAGCCTTTAGATTCATGCCAATGTTAGCGCCAAACTCTATACAGTTTCTTATACCCTTAGCGGCGTAGAGCGTTCTTGAGAAAAAGGCTAAGTTAGATGCAAGCAATTGTTCGCTTTGATTACGCTGAATATAGTCTGTACCAAAATCACCTGCCCAAAATTGTTCTTGCTGTGTTTTATAGTTCATGTTTATACTCCAAGGGTCATTTCCAATCTGCAATAACAAATTATGTATATTCTCAATCAACAATTTTTTCGCCTAATTCCGAGAAATTCTAATCACCTCAGAAGATCTTTCTAGCGTTTAAATTATTTGGAGACTATCCTTTTACCACCTGTTAAGGTCAAAAAGATTCACTCTCCATACTTCTTCTGTCCTATATGACTATTAATAAGATACCATTCTGGTCGTTCTCCCAGCAGTCGCAAGCAATCTTCTAATGTAAAATTAGGTAGATTGGGATAAACTGCTTCAATGATTTTCTGAATCAACTCAAAATCTTCGGCGGTGTCGACGGTCCATCGGTGGTGACTACAATCTTGGGAATAAAGAACGTGACCCAAACGATATAGTAGTGGTTGCCTATAAATAAAAGACGTAACATGCTCGCGGTCTGGTTGTGACCTAGCCCTTACAAAAGCTTCTTGTAGCACTGAAAATGGAAAGACTTCAGTATCCATCCCTCTGGGGTAAGTGCGTTCTAAGCTGTTAGACACATAGTCATATTGTGAATGGTTTTTTAGGTAGTAATCGATTACCCTATTAACCACTTGAGGATCAATTAGAGGGCAATCAGAAGTCACGCGAACCACCACTTTTGCTTGATGTGCCACAGCAGCTTGATAATATCTTTCTAAAACATCAGCTTCAGAACCTCGAAAGTAAGCGACTGAGAGGCGATCACATAAGTCAATAATAGGAGCATCAGTTTTATTTGTCGTTGTCGCGATGACTATTTCATCAGCTAGTTTGACCCCTTGCAACCTCTCAATTTGGTATTGGAGCAAGGGTTTACCCAACACCTGCTTCAGTATCTTTCCCGGTAATCGGGTAGAGGTCATCCTGGCTTGAACAATTATTACAGTTTTTATTAAAGGAAAATTAGGTTCTAAGGTTTGCATATTCATGGTCGAACTTTCCTATTTCTTCACCCTTCACTCAAAATTTTCCTCAAAACACTCCCAACCTGCTCTTGATTTTCCTCCGTTAAATCATAGTACAAAGGAATACTAATAGCCTCCTGATAGTATTGTTCAGCCTCGGGAAAATCCCCCCACTTAAACCCTAAACCCTGATAATAGGGTTGAGTATGCACAGGAATATAGTGTAAATTAACACCTATCCCAGCTCGCCGCAATTCCTCAAAAACCTGTGTATGAGTCTTAGCAATCCTATCCAACTTTAACCGGATAACATAAAGATGCCAGCTGGACTCAGTCTCAGGATGTTGCCAGGGTAAAACCAGAGGAAAGTCTTGAAGCAACTGATTGTAGCGAGCTGCCAAAAACCTACGTCGTGACACAAAATCATCCAAACGCTGCATTTGACTCAAACCCAAGGCCGCCTGAATGTCCGTCATGCGGTAGTTAAATCCCAAATCCAGCTGCTGGTAGTACCACAATCCATGGGACTTACCCTGCATCAGATCTGGATTGCGGGTAATACCATGGGTTCGCAAGCGAATCAGCTTTTCATACAAGTCCTGCTGATTTGTCACCACCATCCCCCCCTCTCCGGTGGTAATAATTTTTACAGGATGAAAACTAAACACTGTCATGTCCGAAAACTGACAATTTCCTACGGAACTGCCTTGATATTTGGCACCAATAGCATGGGAAGCATCCTCCACAATCCTAAAACCATACTTGCGGGACAAAGCCCCAATCTTTTCCATATCGCAGGACTGACCAGCAAGATGAACAGGTACAACCACCTTGGGCAATTTCCCTTGCCGCTCGGCTTGAACGAGCTTTTGTTCCAGCGCATCAACACTTAAATTGTAGCTATGGGGATGAATATCTACAAAATCCACTTCCGCACCACAGTACAAGCCACAATTGGCAGAAGCAACAAAAGTATTTGGAGATGTCCAGAGAATATCTCCTTTCCCCAATCCCAAAGCCAAACAGGCAATATGTAATGCGGAAGTGGCACTATTAACTGCCACACCATAGCTGGCACCACATACAGTAGCAACATACTCCTCAAACATGGGGATCGTAGGTCCCTGAGTAAGCCAGTCACTTTCTAAGACCTTAACTACAGCAGCAATATCTGCTTTAGTTATATTCTGACGACCATAGGGGATAAAAGAATTCATTTATTTAGATAGCAAACTCACAGTCAACATGATGACGAATCAACTGTCTAAGTTCGTCCACAGTTAAAAACACATCATTATCACCAGAATTATAACTAAAACCTGGCTTTACCTTCACTGCTCCATTTTTTAAAAAATGCTCTTGTAAATTATTATCCACCTGACTGGGTAAAATCGCATAATAAGAACCTAAATCGAAGGTAGTGTAACTATCACTACTAGTAATCATTTCCTCATGGATTTTTTCTCCTGGACGAATGCCCACTATTCTTTGTTCAGCTTGAGGAGCAATAGCTGTAGCCACATCAGTAATGCGGTAGGAAGGAATTTTGGGGACAAAGACCTCACTTCCCCAACCGTTTTCAATTGCCCACCACACCATTTTTACCCCTTCTTCTAAGGTGATATTAAACCGGGTCATCTGTGGATCGGTAATAGGTAACACTCCTTGGTGACGCTGTTGGAGGAAAAAAGGAATCACTGATCCCCTAGATCCCATAACATTGCCATAACGCACCACACTAAAGGAAATATCTCTTTTCCCCTTGATATTATTGGCAGCAACAAACAATTTATCAGAGCAGAGCTTTGTTGCTCCATATAAATTAATGGGGGCGGCGGCTTTATCAGTAGATAGGGCTACCACTTGCTTTACACCAGTATCCAATGCAGCTTCAATTACATTTTGAGCGCCTAGAACATTAGTTTTAATACATTCCATGGGATTGTATTCTGCAGTAGGTACTTGTTTTAGGGCAGCGGCGTGAACAATGATGTCTATACCTTCACAAGCACGGACTAACCGTTGTTTATCTCTAACATCCCCCAAGAAATAGCGTAGTCCTCGATATTGCATGTCAGAGAACTGAAGACCCATTTCATACTGCTTGAGTTCATCCCGAGAATAAATCACCAAGCGATGAATATCTGGGAATTGTTGGAGCAGCATTTCCACAAACTTCTTGCCAAAGGAACCGGTACCACCTGTGAGTAGAATGGAAGTTTCTTGAGTAATTTTCATTAAGTTTAAAGTTACGCCGTTGTAGACATTGTGACCGATTACACATCCAGTTGATTGCCATTTTGGATATCAACTTGTGGTCTTAGATCATCGGTTGAAAACCGACCGGTTTTGCCGTGGGTGATTATTGGTTATAGGTTAAAATTGAGACAGAAAACCCGTGCCACTCGACTCTCGTAGCTGCGGGTGAGTCTGGTTGGTACGAACTGAGATCATGTAGACCGTCAAAGCTCTGCACCTTATGATTTAGCTTGTATTTTATTTGGATACGAGGCAATTAATTACCCCATGCCAGAATAATATCAGATTTGTTGCATAAGTCAAGAGGTTATAGGGATTAATTTACATTTCTTTACAAACCTGATGGTTTAACATTACAGATTTCGATTACACATCGGGTTCAGTCCAGCAAATCCCCCCTAGTGTATCTATCTGAGCCTGACGAAAATAACGAGTACTCTTTAGACGCCAGTAACGCTCTCGGGTTTGAATTAATGGCGTTGCATATTTGCGGGATGAATCAACTAAACGCGGGTATTACTTCATACTTTAAATAGTGAAGTAATAATTTAATTGAATACCTAAGCATATCTACAGATTTTGAATAGCATAGCGTTTTTCTATGTAGTCGCGCTAAGTAGTGACGTAAACGTGTATTTTCACCCTCTACCCTAGTCATATATGTTTTGCTCACAATATGATCCTCTGGCTGAATAAAACTCGGATAAACCCTCCACCCATCAGTAACATAAAAAAAGCATTGCCAGAGTTTAACGATGTCCCACAAAGGTTGAAATGCTTGTGAGCTGTGGTCTCCCACAACCCAAGCCAGGATATTTTTACGGAAGTGATTTACTGCTGTCCACAACCATATTTTGTTTTTTTTTGATCCCACAAAGGTCTCCAACTCATCAAGCTCACCTACCAAGGGTGTTTCCTCAACTGGTGGAGCATCTGGAAGTATGGAACCAATTTGTTTTAGCCAGTAAATAATAGTTGTATGATGAACGCCTTTATCGCGTTCAATTGCTCTAAATCCCATACCGTTAACATAAGAGCGCAGGCAACTTTGTTTAACTTCTTCTGAATAGCCTTTAGGTGGACTATAGACATCGATAAATTGACGACCACAATCAACACAAATGTGATTTTGTTTACCTCGACGTTTGCCATTCTTTCTGATTTTGGAAGACCCGCAGTTTGGACAATGCACAGTAGATTACCTCAATTCATACCTCTATTATGCAACGCCAATTTTTCCAGGGAAAGCCTCATCTCTTGCCCATTTTCAAAGATGACCTGCAAAGGGCGATTGCTTCGCAATCGCTCGTTGTAGACACTGTAACCGATTACACATCCAGTTGATTGCCATTTTGGATATCAACTTGTGGTTTTAGATCATTGGATTTTTCTGCGTCTTTTAACCATGCTTCTAAATCAGAAATCTGTCTAAAATCCAGTAAAGATTCACCCATTGCTTCTAATTGCTCTAGTGATAGTCTGTTTATCCTTTCCACCACAGGTGACTCGATTCCATCAAACTTGTGATTCAGCAACAGTAATATTATCTTTCGCTGTCCTTCTTGTCTTCCACGTTGTTCTCCTCGAAGTTCGCCTTCCTGAAGACCTTCCTGACGACCTTTCTGAAGACCTTTCTGAAGACCTTTCTGAAGACCTTCCTTAAGAATTTCGTTGTACCAGGGCGATTCACGTAATACCGTCATGTCCCACCTCATCATTTGTTGTACTAAAGGGATATCAAATACAAAGCTAGCAAAAAAAGACAACAACGGCTCCAAATCCCCCAACACTTGATTCTTGCGAAGATTGAGTAGAGCCTGACGCAGATTTACCTCACTATTACCCCCCTTCAAAATTGGGACAAACGGTAGCAAGGAAGACAGATTTTGCTCAAACACCGTCTCCGCCTCAATCTCCCACAAATTAATCACCCGATAGTCCTGATAGGCCCTACAACCCATAATTTCGGACTCATAACGGCTGCGAATTATCTCCGTCGGCCCAGGTTGAAGAATATTGACGACCACTGGATAGACTAGTAGCCCATACTTTTCCTCTACTAGAGCAGCATAAGCTCGCATTCGTCGAGGCATCTTAGCATCATGGCGCAGTTGTAGCTCATTCAGTAGAATAAAATCGCCACACTCAGGACTATGGGCCTTGAGCAAAACATCACTTTCCCGCTCGATCCATTGAAGTTCACTGTTAATAATTTCCTGAACTTTGATCGTTTTATCCCCCGTGACCCAACGCCCCCAAGCTTGTGGACTAAGTCCAATTAAACGTTTACCGCCAATATCTGATTTTTTTACCATAAACAATCACACAATGGATTTTTCTGCGTCTTTTAACCATGCTTCTAAATCAGAAATCTTTCTAAAATCCAGTAAAGATTCACCCATTGCTTCTAATTGCTCTAATGATAGTCTGTTTATCCTTTCCACCACAGGTAACTCAATTCCATCAAACTTGTGATTCAGCAACAGTAATATTATCTTTCGCTGTCCTTCTTGTCTTCCACGTTGTTCTCCTCGAAGTTCGCCTTCCTGAAGACCTTCTTGTCTCACTTTTTCTATATCTTGCTGGTACAGTGGTGCTAACCTCATAATTAACTCCTTATCTTCCCTTTCTTCAGCTTTTCCACTTTGCTCCAAGTTTTGTCTCAAAGTATATAGCAATTCTAGCACCTTTCTTCGTAATGGGTGATCTTCTGTCAGTTTTTCTAACTGATCAATTGCTTTTGTTCGTACTTTCCCCCTTCCCAATATTCTTAGCCATAATGTTTCCGGCGTGTTTGGTAAGTGGTGAATCGCTACAATCTTTGTCCTCAGACTTTTTCCTAAATGGTACACTCCTTGACAGGAATTGCTTTCTGCAACAGCATTAAACCCTTTTAGTATTTTCTTTGAGGCTGTTGGTGTCAGAATCCACAGATAGGGAACTTTTTCTTTGTCTAGTTTTCTTTTATCTCGCTTTGCTTCCCTTTGCATTAACCCTCTTATTTCCAGTAGCTTCAATATGCAATCACATATTTCTTCCTCTGATGCTGCATTCCTAAATGGTTCAAATATCCCTGGCAATCTGGCAAAACTGCCTAGTACACCTAAACCCGATAGTTTGGTGATTTTTTCACCTGCTGGAGAAAAGAAACAGTCTATTTGTCTAACTTCTCCTGGAACTCGCTTAAAAGATTCTATTTCTCCATAGGGCCTGAGTATTTCCTCTAAGTAGTCCTTGGCAAATTGGTCGTGAATGAATCGGGTCATTCTCTTAATCTTCCTTGTTCTTTCCTCTCAAAATTTCTTTGTGTCACCCATTAAGCGATCGCAGTTTATTTTAAACTCGTATTTGGTACACAAGTCAAGAGAATATGGTGCTTAATTTACATTTATTTACAAAGCTGATGGCTTATTACACATTAGCTTAAGTGGTTTTTACACCACTCAACATTTGTTTCAAATCAAAAGGGCGATTGCGAAGCACTCGCACTTGCGAGATCGCGAAGCACTTCCTATGGGCGTTCGCTGGGGAATTAACTATTATTGGGTTGAATCAACTCTTACCTGGAGACTGTCCGTGGGGGAGACCGGGAATCAATTCTCGGTCTCAAAGCGCAAGTCGGTTAAACCCGACTGGTTTTGTCGTGGGTAATCGTAGGTTGGGTTGAGGCACGAAACCCAACAAACCAACGGGATATATATAAATGCAACTTCAAAGCACCGGTCTAACCCCTGCCAATAACAAAGCGATATGCAGAGCAGCAGTGCCATTTACTACCGCTACAGCATATTTTGCTCCTGTATATTCCGCCAGCATGACCTCAAAGCGATCAACGTATTTACCAACAGACGAAACAAAGGTGGAATCAAGGCAATTTTTGACCAATTCCCACTCATTACCCATAAACTCAGGCTCATGGAGTGGCACAAAAGGATTCGGCTCTCCCAATACAGCTTTTAGCCCGCATAAAAAATTCTGTTCCAGTTTTTCCACTTCCCCAGTGACCCTCAAATGTTGTAGCGATCGCTCTTATACCCTGCCAAATTTGTCGGGTTCATAAACCATTCTGCCGTTTCTGCCAAACCCTGCTTAAATCCCTCACGCCCACCATATAAAGGTTCCCATCCCACAAGCTGTGCTGATTGTCGAGGTCCATAGGTATTAAAAGGACGAATGATTGATATAGGAGTATTAAAAGATTGGTAAGATGGTTTAACATTACAGATTTCGATTACACATCGGGTCAACCGGTTTTGACCCCCTCAACAGCGTTGTTTATATGAATTTATTTCAAATTAAAAGGGCGATTGGGAAGCACTCCCTATGGGCGATCGCAAAGCACTCGCGAGATCGCCCGTTGTAGACATTGTGACCGATTACACATCCAGTTGATTGCCATTTTTGGTCTTAGATCATCGGTTAAAACCGACCGGTTTTGCCGTGGGTGATTATTGGTTATAGGTTAAAATTGATACAGAAAAGCCATACCACTCGACTCTCTTAGCTGTGGGTGAGTCTGGTTAGCACGAACTGAGATCATGTAGACCGTCAAAGCTCTGCACCTTATGATTTAGCTTGTATTTTATTTGGATACGAGGCAATTAATTACCCCATGCCAGAATGATATCAGATTTGTTGCATAAGTCAAGAAGCTATAGGGATTAATTTACATTTCTTTACAAACCTGATGGTTTAACATTACAGATTTCGATTACACATCGGGTCAACCGGTTTTGACCCCCTCAACAGCGTTGTTTATATGAATTTATTTTAAATCAAAAGGGCGATTGCGAAGCACTCCCTATGGGATATGGTTCCACCCACTGCTGCTAATTACCACCCTCGAGGTCTAAATTTATCGTCATTGAGAATGACTAAATTATCTCCCGACTGCCCAATTACAAATAATCCCTTCCGATAAGCATAACGAGAAACATCCAGTGGAATTACCATTCCCGCTACTGCTCCCAATACCCGGTAACTTTCATACCTGGGGAAGAAACGCTTGAATTTTGATAGTCTTTCTAAATGTTCATTGACATCATCTTCTGATACTTTACTTTTCGCTTCAATTAAAATAATATCAGAACTATTAATAACTAATAGGTCAATTTCTAATCCTTCTTTTCCCGTTTGGATATAAGTGTTGCTGGCTATTTCTTTGACCGCTATACCTCTTTCTTGAAATAATTTCACCGCTGCTGGACGCACCTGTGATTCGACGAACTCTCCCAGTCGATTGCCTAATTGACCAATTTGGTTATTAACCCTTTTGGATTCTTCACGTAATAAACGTTCCGTTTCTTGGGACTGCTCGCGCAAGAGACGTTCTGTTTCTTGGAACTTCCGATCCGTTTCTTGGGACTGCTCACGCAAGAGACGTTCTGTTTCTTGGAACTTCCGATCCGTTTCTTGGGACTGCTCGCGCAAGAGACGTTCTGTTTCTTGGAACTTCCAATCCGTTTCTTGGGACTGCTCACGCAAGAGACGTTCTGTTTCTTGGAACCTCCGATCCGTTTCTTGGGACTGCTCACGCAGGAAACGTTCTGTTTCTTGGGACCGCTCACGCAAGAGACGTTCTGTTTCTTGGAATTTCCGTTCCGTCTCTTTCTGAGACTCAATAAGTTCTCCCAGCAGTTTCCATACCTCATCAGCAGTAGTCGCCATATTCTCCCGCTCCAATATACTCTTACACATCAGCTTAGCTGATTTCGACTCCGCTCAACCACAGGAGTTGTTTATATGAATTTATTTTAAATCAAAAGGGCGATTGCGAAGCACTCGCACTCGCGAGATCGCCAGTTAGTTTTCCAAACAATGCTTTTGTGTGCCACAAAGTTCTGAGTTAGTCAATATAACAACAGACCTCTGATGATTTCAAAGATTCAACTGCTTCATCCATCTCACAGTATAACAGCGATCGCTCTCCACCAATTCTCCTGATTGATACTTAGCAATAATCTCCTCAATAGCATCATCCACCGAATACTGAGGACTAAACCCCGTAGTCACCAACTTAAATAGAGACCGGAGTGAATGACACCGCTATTATTGCCGGTTTGATGTTTAGCCAGGGTGGATTCTTTTTCTAGGAGGACTAATCGGAGATCCGGGCGGGATTGGAAAATACGGAAGGCTGTAGCTAAACCGACAATACCACCTCCGACTATTAAGATGTCACAGGATTTGTCTATATGGGTCATTGTAGGTTGAGTTGAGAAAAACCAAATGGGAGATCGCTTTTTAGTAAGAGGGGGATGCGATTGGGAAGGAATTACCCGTGACTTGGTTGAGTTAATCCAAACCTGGAGACTGTCCGTGGGGGAGACCGGGAATCAATTCTCGGTCTCAAAGCCCAAGTCGGTTAAACCCGACCGGTTTTGTCGTAGGTAATCGTAAATGGAGATGGAATCGAAACCCACCACATAGTACCTGTTGCAAAAGGTGGTCTGGACGACATAGAAAACCTGAAGCATTTGCACTCAGCGTGTCATAAACAGGTACACTCAAAACCCAAGTTGAAAGGCTTGAAGTAAGGCTTGAGCCGGATGATGGGAAACCGTCAAGTCCGGTTCTTAGGGGAGGGAAGGATAGTGATGTCCAACCCTTACCCGACAGCTCAAGTCGGTTTTAACCGACTGGTTTTGCTGTGGGCGATTATGGTGTATGTGAATTTGTTTCAAATTAAAAGGGCTATTAGGAAGCACTCTCTACGGGCGATCGCGAAGCACTCCTTATGGGAGATTGCCTTTGCACACACTCCTGTTAACTACCACCCCCGAGGTCTAAATTTATCGTCATTGAGATAGAAGTGTTACTGGCTAAATTATGGTATATGTGAGTTTGTTGTATCTATTATCAGATACCGTTCCAATCCATCCGGTGCCAAATCTTCCCCTTCAGGCCAGCAAATCCCCCCTAGTGTATCTATCTGAGCCTGACGAAAATAACGAGGACTCTTTAGACGCCAGTAACGCTCTCGGGTTTGAATTAATTTTTCCAGGGAAAGCCTCATCTCTTGCCCATTTTCAAAGATGACCTGCAAACGAAAACCATCCAAAGGAACTACCTTTATCGCTTTTAGCCAGGGAGTTTTAATCTGAGAGTTCATGCCATTTCTCCAGTAATTCTACTTGATTATTCAGTATAAATATTTTGATTTTTTTTGCTTGAGCAGGGGGCATCTCCCCCGCTAGAGGTTCACCGTCTTCAAGGCTAAATGAACCGGCAAAATCTCCATACATGGCATGACAATGAGGTATCCCATGGTCATCCATGTACATATAAATGGAAATTCCAAAGAAAAAAGCGACTCGCGGCATTGTCAAATTCTCGCTACTAGGTTCAATTATTATCACATATTACGCACCGGGTTTTCTTGCAAAAGCTTGCCTAACCGCAGGCGTTGTTCTTGGATGGTCAACTGCCAACTCTGAGATCTGAGATTGGGCTGATAGTGCCACTTTAGCAGATGCATGATGAGCACCTCCAGGCGAGTGGCAAGCTGGCGTTTTTCTGAACGACCCATTGCTTCGATTTCTTCAGCGAGATTCATCCAGTCTAAGAAACTCGCTTGCCGTTGTCGCAGAAGTTCTGCCTGCTGGCTTGCCCAAGCATAAAAGTCGGCTTCATAATCGATAATCTGCATCGTGTATACCTCAAAAATGGCAGGTCGCCTCGCTCGCCGTATTAGTATCTAATTAAGTATAACACTTGGTAGGTTGAGTTTAAAACGAATCCCACTTCATGAACGGTTTAAAAGGGCGATTGCGAAGCACTCCTTACAGGAGATCTGCTTTGCGATCGCTCGTTGTAGACACTGTAACCGATTACACATCCAGTTGATTGCCATTTTGGATATCAACTTGTGGTTTTAGATCATTGGATTTTTCTGCGTCTTTTAACCACGCTTCTAAATCAGAAATCTGTCTAAAATCCAGTAAAGATTCACCCATTGCTTCTAATTGCTCTAGTGATAGTCTGTTTATCCTTTCCACCACAGGTGACTCGATTCCATCAAACTTGTGATTCAGCAACAGTAATATTATCTTTCGCTGTCCTTCTTGTCTTCCTTCTTGTCTTCCTTCTTGTCTTCCTTCCTGAAGACCTTCTTGTCTTCCACGTTGTTCTCCTCGAAGTTCGCCTTCCTGAAGACCTTCCTGAAGACCTTCCTGACGACCTTTCTGAAGACCTTCCTTAAGAATTTCGTTGTACCAGGGCGATTCACGTAATACCGTCATGTCCCACCTCATCATTTGTTGTACTAAAGGGATATCAAATACAAAGCTAGCAAAAAAAGACAACAACGGCTCCAAATCCCCCAACACTTGATTCTTGCGAAGATTGAGTAGAGCCTGACGCAGATTTACCTCACTATTACCCCCCTTCAAAATTGGGACAAACGGTAGCAAGGAAGACAGATTTTGCTCAAACACCGTCTCCGCCTCAATCTCCCACAAATTAATCACCCGATAGTCCTGATAGGCCCTACAACCCATAATTTCGGACTCATAACGGCTGCGAATTATCTCCGTCGGCCCAGGTTGAAGAATATTGACGACCACTGGATAGACTAGTAGCCCATACTTTTCCTCTACTAGAGCAGCATAAGCTCGCATTCGTCGGGGCATCTTAGCATCATGTCGCAGTTGTAGCTCATTCAGTAGAATAAAATCGCCACACTCAGGACTATGGGCCTTGAGCAAAACATCACTTTCCCGCTCGATCCATTGAAGTTCACTGTTAATAATTTCCTGAACTTTGATCGTTTTATCCCCCGTGACCCAACGCCCCCAAGCTTGTGGACTAAGTCCAATTAAACGTTTACCGCCAATATCTGATTTTTTTACCATAAATAATCACACAATGGATTTTTCTGCGTCTTTTAACCATGCTTCTAAATCAGAAATCTGTCTAAAATCCAGTAAAGATTCAGCTTCTGCATTTTGCAACAGTTCCTTACCTATCTCCTCAGATCATTGGATTTTTCTGCGTCTTTTAACCATGCTTCTAAATCAGAAATCTGTCTAAAGTCCAGTAAAGATTCAGCCAGTGCTTCTAATTGAGGTACTGACAATTGCCGGATCTGTCCCACCCGTTGCTCCGACAACTCCCCCAGTCGCCGAGTTAGTTGGCGAATCACCATGGCGATCGCCTTCTTGACAAACCTGTCCCTGATCCAACTGAAAAATGCGATCGCATTTTTCCAGCGTACTCAATCGATGAGCAATCAAAATCACAGTTAACCGATGACTTAACCCCTCAATTGCTGCCATCACTTCCTTTTCTGTGGTATTATCTAGGGCGCTGGTGGCCTCATCCAAAACAATTACAGAAGCTCGTTTATACAATGCCCTGGCAATGCCAATTCGTTGACGCTGACCACCAGATAACCGAATACCCCGCTCACCCACAATTTCTTCATATCCTCCCTCTCGACCTTCTATAAAATCCGCAATTTGAGCTAGTCTTGCTGCTTCCTGCACTCGCTCCATATCTATTTCACCCAGGGGTACACCAAAGGCAATATTTTCCGCTATGGTAGCATCACTGAGAAAAATACTTTGAGGTACATGGGCAATAGTGCGTTGCCAATTGGCTAATCTTTCTCCTTCTAGGGGTTCCCCATCTACTAAAATCTCTCCCTTTTCTGGCTGTAATAACCCCAGAATCAGGTCTGCTGTGGTACTTTTACCACTACCAGTGGTACCGATAAAACCCACGGTGGTATTGGCTTTAATCTCCAAACACAAATCCCGTAATACCCAAGGTGTGGATGGACTATAACGAAACCAGATATTCCGTAACTGTAAGCTCTGATTTAAAGGCTTTCCCATTCCCTGGGGGATGGGCAACATATCCACGGGCATGGCCAACTTCTCTAAAACCTTTTGCAGAGATACTTGGTTCCCCCGCAGGGATGCAATTGAACCAAAGCATCCCTGTAAAGCTGGTAAGAGGCGGTTGGCAGCTAAAGCTAAAGCCCCTAAAATGGGAACTACTCTAGCTAATTGCTCCTGCTGATATGCCATGACCACGGCAATGGTACAGATTGCCACCATGGCTATAGGTTCAATAACATAACGAGGTACTGAGCTGATTAAAACATTATTGGCACTTGCCAACCGCAGTGGTCTATCTACCTGACCATAGCTATTGACGAATATGCCTTGGTTCCTTTCCAGAATTACATCTCTGATTCCCCCTAAACCCTCTTGCAGATACTTAATCAAAAATCGGTTCTGACTGGTAATAGTATGGCTATTATTAGCTAAAGTGTGTTTGCTCACTTCTAGCAAAATCCAGTAACTGACCCCCAGGGTTACTGCTGTCCCAATAGCAATTCCTGGACTGATGATCACAACCGATAGCACCAGGGCAATGACAATCATTGTATTGACCGCCAACAATAGAGTTTGGGGTAAAATAGTGTTACTCACCAGACTAATATCACTTGTAATCCCGGCAATTAATTCGTTACTGCTGTGGCGAACATGAAAGCTGTAGGGTTGATACAAAACCCGGCGATACACTTCACAACTGAGTTCACTGGCTATGGCGGCTGCAAATCTCAATTGGGAGCGGAGAGTAATTATGCGTAGGATATTGGCTAATATGACTGCCATACCAAAGGTTCCAGCCAACCAAAGTACCAGGTGAAAGGTGGTGGAGACTTCTAATTTCTGCCAAAGGGGTTGGAATGTGGGATTTTGTAGCACTCCGTTGGCGTTACTTAGGGCACCTAAAAAGGGGAGGACTGCTCCTAGGCTAATGACTTCACTAGTAGCAGTGAGCAGCATGAGGATAAATAACCACAGTAGTTGTTGACGACGATGGGAAGGGAGCAGGCGGTATAGTCGGTGGAGGTCTTGAGGTAGGGACATGGGTGGGTGATTGTAGTCTATTAATTGTGGTACATGTAAATTTATTTTAAATCAAAAGGGCGATTGCGAAGCAATCGCTCGTTGTAGACATTGTGACCGATTACACATCCAGTTGATTGCCATTTTGGATATCAACTTGTGGTTTTAGATCATTGGATTTTTCTGCGTCTTTTAACCATGCTTCTAAATCAGAAATCTGTTTAAAATCCAGTAAAGATTCACCCAGTGCTTCTAATTGCTCTAATGATAGTCTGTTTATCCTTTCCACCACAGGTAACTCAATTCCATCAAACTTGTGATTCAGCAACAGTAATATTATCTTTTGCTGTCCTTCTTGTCTTCCTTCTTGTCTTCCACGTTGTTCTCCTCGAAGTTCGCCTTCCTGAAGACCTTTCTGAAGACCTTCCTGAAGACCTTCCTTAAGAATTTCGTTGTACCAGGGCGATTCACGTAATACCGTCATGTCCCACCTCATCATTTGTTGCACTAAAGGGATATCAAATACAAAGCTAGCAAGAAAAGACAACAACGGCTCCAAATCCCCCAACACTTCATTCTTGTGAAGACTGAGTAGAGCCTGACGGAGATTTACCTCACTATTACCCCCCTTCAAAATTGGGACAAACGGTAGCAAGGAAGACAGATTTTGCTCAAACACCGTCTCCGCCTCAATCTCCCACAAATTAATCACCCGATAGTCCTGATAGGCCCTACAGCCCATAATTTCCGACTCATAATGGCTGGGAATTATCTCCGTCGGCCCAGGTTGAAGAATATTGACGACCACTGGATAGACTAGTAGCCCATACTTTTCCTCTACTAGAGCAGCATAAGCTCGCATTCTTCGGGGCATCTTAGCATCATGGCGCAGTTGTAGCTCATTCAGTAGAATAAAATCGCCACACTCAGGACTATGGGCCTTGAGCAAAACATCACTTTCCCGCTCGATCCAAGGAGGCCTGATGCTCCGGACTAGGGAGAGTGCGATCGCCAACGAATTACCCGTGATTATTCGTTATAGTTTAAAATTGAGACAGAGACATCCTACCACTAGCCACCTAGGTAGATGAGTCTAGTTGGTACGAACTGAGATCATATAGACCGTCAAAGCTCTGCACCTTATGGTTTAGTTTATATTTCATTTAGAAACAGGAGGAACAATTACCTCATGCCGGCATAATATCATAACTTGTTGCATAAATAAACCAAGGATTGCGATTATTTTACATTTCTTTACATCATTGGGAGATCCCCAAGGAATTACTCGTCATTGTTTAAATTAACCCTTACCTGGAGACTGTCCGTGGGGGAGACCGGGAATCAATTCTCGGTCTCAAAGCGCAAGTCGGTTAAACCCGACTGGTTTTGTCGTGGGTAATCGTAGGTTGGGTTGAGGCACGAAACCCAACAAACCAACGGGATATATATAAATGCAACTTCAAAGCACCGGTCTAACCCCTGCCAATAACAAAGCGATATGCAGAGCAGCAGTGCCATTTACTACCGCTACAGCATATTTTGCTCCTGTATATTCCGCCAGCATGACCTCAAAGCGATCAACGTATTTACCAACAGACGAAACAAAGGTGGAATCAAGGCAATTTTTGACCAATTCCCACTCATTACCCATAAACTCAGGCTCATGGAGTGGCACAAAAGGATTCGGCTCTCCCAATACAGCTTTTAGCCCGCATAAAAAATTCTGTTCCAGTTTTTCCACTTCCCCAGTGACCCTCAAATGTTGTAGCGATCGCTCTTATACCCTGCCAAATTTGTCGGGTTCATAAACCATTCTGCCGTTTCTGCCAAACCCTGCTTAAATCCCTCACGCCCACCATATAAAGGTTCCCATCCCACAAGCTGTGCTGATTGTCGAGGTCCATAGGTATTAAAAGGACGAATGATTGATATAGGAGTATTAAAAGATTGGTAAGATGGTTTAACATTACAGATTTCGATTACACATCGGGTCAACCGGTTTTGACCCCCTCAACAGCGTTGTTTATATGAATTTATTTCAAATTAAAAGGGCGATTGGGAAGCACTCCCTATGGGCGATCGCCAGTCTGTTTTGCACACACTGCTGTTAACTACCACCCCCGAGGTCTAAATTTATCGTCATTGAGATAGAAGTGTTACTGGCTAAATTATGGTATATGTGAGTTTGTTGTATCTATTATCAGATACCGTTCCAATCCATCCGGTGCCAAATCTTCCCCTTCAGGCCAGCAAATCCCCCCTAGTGTATCTATCTGAGCCTGACGAAAATAACGAGGACTCTTTAGACGCCAGTAACGCTCTCGGGTTTGAATTAATTTTTCCAGGGAAAGCCTCATCTATTGCCCATTTTCAAAGATGACCTGCAAAGGGCGATTGCGAAGCAATCGCTCGTTGTAGACACTGTAACCGATTACACATCCAGTTGATTGCCATTTTGGATATCAACTTGTGGTTTTAGATCATTGGATTTTTCTGCGTCTTTTAACCACGCTTCTAAATCAGAAATCTGTCTAAAATCCAGTAAAGATTCACCCATTGCTTCTAATTGCTCTAGTGATAGTCTGTTTATCCTTTCCACCACAGGTGACTCGATTCCATCAAACTTGTGATTCAGCAACAGTAATATTATCTTTCGCTGTCCTTCTTGTCTTCCTTCTTGTCTTCCACGTTGTTCTCCTCGAAGTTCGCCTTCCTGAAGACCTTCCTGACGACCTTTCTGAAGACCTTCCTGAAGACCTTCCTGAAGACCTTCCTTAAGAATTTCGTTGTACCAGGGCGATTCACGTAATACCGTCATGTCCCACCTCATCATTTGTTGTACTAAAGGGATATCAAATACAAAGCTAGCAAAAAAAGACAACAACGGCTCCAAATCCCCCAACACTTGATTCTTGCGAAGATTGAGTAGAGCCTGACGCAGATTTACCTCACTATTACCCCCCTTCAAAATTGGGACAAACGGTAGCAAGGAAGACAGATTTTGCTCAAACACCGTCTCCGCCTCAATCTCCCACAAATTAATCACCCGATAGTCCTGATAGGCCCTACAACCCATAATTTCGGACTCATAACGGTTGCGAATTATCTCCGTCGGCCCAGGTTGAAGAATATTGACGACCACTGGATAGACTAGTAGCCCATACTTTTCCTCTACTAGAGCAGCATAAGCTCGCATTCTTCGGGGCATCTTAGCATCATGGCGCAGTTGTAGCTCATTCAGTAGAATAAAATCGCCACACTCAGGACTATGGGCCTTGAGCAAAACATCACTTTCCCGCTCGATCCATTGAAGTTCACTGTTAATAATTTCCTGAACTTTGATCGTTTTATCCCCCGTGACCCAACGCCCCCAAGCTTGTGGACTAAGTCCAATTAAACGTTTACCGCCAATATCTGATTTTTTTACCATAAACAATCACACAATGGATTTTTCTGCGTCTTTTAACCATGCTTCTAAATCAGAAACCTGTCTAAAATCCAGTAAAGATTCAACTTCTGCATTTTGCAACAGTTCCTTACCTATCTCCTCTTCATTCGTTCCTAACAACTGTAACAAGGTTACATTAGGACTTAGGTTTTGCCTTTCCCTCAAATCCGTTAGGTAACTCCGCACCCACATTATAACCTGGACTGGGCAAAATCAACAAACCTTGCCACGGGCGATTGCTTCGCAATCGCTCGTTGTAGACACTGTAACCGATTACACATCCAGTTGATTGCCATTTTGGATATCAACTTGTGGTTTTAGATCATTGGATTTTTCTGCGTCTTTTAACCACGCTTCTAAATCAGAAATCTGTCTAAAATCCAGTAAAGATTCACCCATTGCTTCTAATTGCTCTAGTGATAGTCTGTTTATCCTTTCCACCACAGGTGACTCGATTCCATCAAACTTGTGATTCAGCAACAGTAATATTATCTTTCGCTGTCCTTCTTGTCTTCCACGTTGTTCTCCTCGAAGTTCGCCTTCCTGAAGACCTTTCTGAAGACCTTCCTTAAGAATTTCGTTGTACCAGGGCGATTCACGTAATACCGTCATGTCCCACCTCATCATTTGTTGTACTAAAGGGATATCAAATACAAAGCTAGCAAAAAAAGACAACAACGGCTCCAAATCCCCCAACACTTGATTCTTGCGAAGATTGAGTAGAGCCTGACGCAGATTTACCTCACTATTACCCCCCTTCAAAATTGGGACAAACGGTAGCAAGGAAGACAGATTTTGCTCAAACACCGTCTCCGCCTCAATCTCCCACAAATTAATCACCCGATAGTCCTGATAGGCCCTACAACCCATAATTTCGGACTCATAACGGTTGCGAATTATCTCCGTCGGCCCAGGTTGAAGAATATTGACGACCACTGGATAGACTAGTAGCCCATACTTTTCCTCTACTAGAGCAGCATAAGCTCGCATTCTTCGGGGCATCTTAGCATCATGGCGCAGTTGTAGCTCATTCAGTAGAATAAAATCGCCACACTCAGGACTATGGGCCTTGAGCAAAACATCACTTTCCCGCTCGATCCATTGAAGTTCACTGTTAATAATTTCCTGAACTTTGATCGTTTTATCCCCCGTGACCCAACGCCCCCAAGCTTGTGGACTAAGTCCAATTAAACGTTTACCGCCAATATCTGATTTTTTTACCATAAATAATCACACAATGGATTTTTCTGCGTCTTTTAACCATGCTTCTAAATCAGAAATCTTTCTAAAATCCAGTAAAGATTCAGCTTCTGCATTTTGCAACAGTTCCTTACCTATCTCCTCTTCATTCGTTCCTAACAACTGTAACAAGGTTACATTAGGACTTAGGTTTTGCCTTTCCCTCAAATCCGTTAGGTAACTCCGCACCCACATTATAACCTGGACTGGGCAAAATCAACAAACCTTGCCACGGGCGATTGCTTCGCAATCGCTCGTTGTAGACACTGTAACCGATTACACATCCAGTTGATTGCCATTTTGGATATCAACTTGTGGTTTTAGATCATTGGATTTTTCTGCGTCTTTTAACCACGCTTCTAAATCAGAAATCTGTCTAAAATCCAGTAAAGATTCACCCATTGCTTCTAATTGCTCTAGTGATAGTCTGTTTATCCTTTCCACCACAGGTGACTCGATTCCATCAAACTTGTGATTCAGCAACAGTAATATTATCTTTCGCTGTCCTTCTTGTCTTCCTTCTTGTCTTCCTTCTTGTCTTCCTTCTTGTCTTCCTTCCTGAAGACCTTCTTGTCTTCCTTCCTGAAGACCTTTCTGAAGACCTTCCTGAAGACCTTCCTTAAGAATTTCGTTGTACCAGGGCGATTCACGTAATACCGTCATGTCCCACCTCATCATTTGTTGTACTAAAGGGATATCAAATACAAAGCTAGCAAAAAAAGACAACAACGGCTCCAAATCCCCCAACACTTGATTCTTGCGAAGATTGAGTAGAGCCTGACGCAGATTTACCTCACTATTACCCCCCTTCAAAATTGGGACAAACGGTAGCAAGGAAGACAGATTTTGCTCAAACACCGTCTCCGCCTCAATCTCCCACAAATTAATCACCCGATAGTCCTGATAGGCCCTACAACCCATAATTTCGGACTCATAACGGTTGCGAATTATCTCCGTCGGCCCAGGTTGAAGAATATTGACGACCACTGGATAGACTAGTAGCCCATACTTTTCCTCTACTAGAGCAGCATAAGCTCGCATTCTTCGGGGCATCTTAGCATCATGGCGCAGTTGTAGCTCATTCAGTAGAATAAAATCGCCACACTCAGGACTATGGGCCTTGAGCAAAACATCACTTTCCCGCTCGATCCATTGAAGTTCACTGTTAATAATTTCCTGAACTTTGATCGTTTTATCCCCCGTGACCCAACGCCCCCAAGCTTGTGGACTAAGTCCAATTAAACGTTTACCGCCAATATCTGATTTTTTTACCATAAACAATCACACAATGGATTTTTCTGCGTCTTTTAACCATGCTTCTAAATCAGAAACCTGTCTAAAATCCAGTAAAGATTCAACTTCTGCATTTTGCAACAGTTCCTTACCTATCTCCTCTTCATTCGTTCCTAACAACTGTAACAAGGTTACATTAGGACTTAGGTTTTGCCTTTCCCTCAAATCCGTTAGGTAACTCCGCACCCACATTATAACCTGGACTGGGCAAAAAGGCTGATGGCTTATTACACATAGGGTGAGCTGGTTTCTACACCACCCAACATTTGTTTCAAATTAAAAGGGCGATTAGGAAGCACTCCTCACAGGATCTCGCCAAGGAATTACCCGTGATTGTTTGAATTAACCTGCGCCTGGAGACTGTCCGTGGGGGAGACCGGGAATCAATTCCCGGTCTCAAAGCTCAAGTCGGTTGAAAACCGACTGGTTTTGTCGTGGGTAATTATGGTGTATGTGAATTTGTTTCAAATTAAAAGGGCGATTGGGAAGCACTCCCTATGGGCGATCGCCAGTCTGTTTTGCACACACTGCTGTTAACTACCACCCCCGAGGTCTAAATTTATCGTCATTGAGATAGAAGTGTTACTGGCTAAATTATGGTATATGTGAGTTTGTTGTATCTATTATCAGATACCGTTCCAATCCATCCGGTGCCAAATCTTCCCCTTCAGGCCAGCAAATCCCCCCTAGTGTATCTATCTGAGCCTGACGAAAATAACGAGGACTCTTTAGACGCCAGTAACGCTCTCGGGTTTGAATTAATTTTTCCAGGGAAAGCCTCATCTCTTGCCCATTTTCAAAGATGACCTGCAAACGAAAACCATCCAAAGGAACTACCTTTATCGCTTTTAGCCAGGGAGTTTTAATCTGAGAGTTCATGCCATTTCTCCAGTAATTCTACTTGATTATTCAGTATATTTTATTCCCAATAGTTGGAATACTCGCAGTTGATTTTCATATCTGTCGAAAATGATATAGTAAGGTGAGCGCAAATACTGCTCATAAGTTTGCCATTTTGTTGGGGGTTTATTGGCACTTCTTAATGTTTTTCCTAAATCTTCCCCTTCTGTACCTGGTGATAATAATTCCACTATTAAAAATGGAGCGAATCCTTCTTGCCAAATTACGTAACTCAACCGCATATCTTCCGGATCTGTCCCACCCGTCGCTCCGACAACTCCCCCAGTCGCCGAGTTAGTTGGCGAATCACCATGGCGATCGCCTGTTCCTGACGACCTTCCTGGAGACCTTCCTCAAGACACTCCGTTCGAATCTCTTGATAAAAACGAGACTGGGTAATATCCGTTTGTTTCAAATCCAGCAACTGCATAATCATCTCCTTCGTCAAATCTGGGAACTTATTTGCTAGTATAGTCTCTAGCAAGGAAGACAGATTTTGCTCAAACACCGTCTCCCCCTCAATCTCCCACAAATTAATCACCCGATAGTCCTGATAGGCCCTACAACCCATAATTTCGGACTCATAACAGGAGATCGCAAAGCTCAAGTCGGTTTCAACCGACTGGTTTTGTCGTGAATAATCGTAGGTTGGGTTGAGGCACGAAACCCAACAAACCAACTGTATATGTATAAATGCGATTGCTAAGCACTCCATACAGGAGATCGCAAAGCTCAAGTCGGTTGAAACCGAGTGGTTTTGTCGTGAATAGTCGTAGGTTGGGTTGAGGCACGAAACCCAACAAACCAACTGTATATGTATAAATGCGATTGCTAAGCACTCCATACAGGAGATCGCAAAGCTCAAGTCGGTTGAAACCGAGTGGTTTTGTCGTGAATAGTCGTAGGTTGGGTTGAGGCACGAAACCCAACAAACCAACTGTATATGTATAAATGCGATTGCTAAGCACTCCATACAGAAGATCGCAAAGCTCAAGTGGGTTAAACCCGACTGGTTTTGTCGTGGGTGATTATTGGTTATAGGTTAAAATTGAGACAGAAAAACCCTGCCACTCGACTCTCGTAGCTGTGGGTGAGTCTGGTTGGTATGAACCGAGATCATATTGAGTAGAGCCTGACGCAGATTTACCTCACTATTACCCCCCTTCAAAATTGGGACAAACGGTAGCAAGGAAGAAGGAATTACCGCTGTTGTCGCAGAAGTTCTGCCTGCTGGTTAGCCCAAGCATAAAAGTCCGCCTCATAATCGACAATTCGCATTGTGTATACCTCAAAAATAGGAGGGGTTGAGAAAACCCACCATCTGTACTTTGTACTTACAAATTAATTCCTTGTTCTGCTATTAATTGTCTTAGTTTAGCTAATTCTGCTTCCGCTAAATCTGCCCGCTGTTTTTCTTGTTTTGCCAGTTGGGTTGCTCTTTCTTCTGGAGTAGGCAACCAATTATTATCTTTATCATACCAACGCAACCATTGTCTGGTTAGTCCTTGATATTCTCCAACCCATAATCCTAAACCCAATTCAGCTTCTTCTAGCCATATTCCTAATCCATTAATAGATAGCGGTTGATAACGGTTCATTACTAAACCAAAACAGTGAAATTCGTTGGTATAACGGTTATAGACAAAATAATAGGGGATTCTTAGAATTTGCTCATATACTGTCCATTTATTAGGGGGTTGATTAACTTCTCGTAAATTTTTACCTAGGTCTTCCTTTTCCGTTCCTGGTGATATTAGTTCTACCACAACAAATGGATATGTTCCTTCACACCAAGTA
Organism: Cylindrospermopsis raciborskii Cr2010; assembly: GCF_003367075.2. Lineage (NCBI taxonomy): Bacteria > Bacillati > Cyanobacteriota > Cyanophyceae > Nostocales > Aphanizomenonaceae > Cylindrospermopsis > Cylindrospermopsis raciborskii. Next base: position 2,941,161 of record NZ_CP065936.1, on the reverse strand, counting down.
ACATAACTTAATCTTAGTTCTGTTTGTTCATAAAAACGGGATACACCTAAAACTGCAAACCAATCAGGGCGTTTATACCATTGTGTATGCTTACTGTCATAGTATAAATTTAAGTCACTACCTATGAATACATTATCTTTTGGATAAGAAGGTGGACAAAAGGTGCTACGCAATAATTCTGGTTGTAAAAGGTGAAATTCGTCTGGCAAGCCTGGTTCCTCCGGATATTCGCTAGGTAGGTCATACATTGTTGGTAATGTTTCTTGAGGAGGTAATGGCTCATAGCTGGGTTTGCTATACACATCACTTTGATACATTATTAAACATCTCCTGTATTTAATCGCTGTTCCCAAGATTGAATTATATACTTGTCTCTTTAACCATAGTATCTTAAAGCATAACCGCCGATCAATAAATACTCAACCTGTCTTCCCACACCTGGAGACTGTCCCTGGGGGAGACAAGGAATCAATTCCCTGTCTCAAAGCCTAATTCGGTTTTCAAGCGACTTGTTCTGTCGTAGATGATTTGTGGGCTGGGTTAAGATAAACCATACTGGTCTATCTTAGCTTATTCTCAATGCGGTTAAATGAAGTTACGCTTGCTGCGACTGAAAACGAACCCGACTTCATGAAGGGTTTTCCCTCCAGCTTTTGTGGTGGCGGATTTTATTCATCCAAACTTACACCCAGAGCTGCCAATTTTTCAGCTAATTTGTCCGCCCGTAGTTTTTCCTGTTCTGCTCGTTGCTTTTCCTGTTCTGCTCGTAGTTTTTCCTGTTCTGCTCGTAGTTTCTCCTGTTCTGCTCGTAGTTTTTCCTGTTCTGCTGTTTCAGCTAAAGTAGCTATCCAATCACCATCTTCATTATACCAACGTAGCCATAAACCTTCTATACCTTGATATTTTCCTGACCAAACTCCTACCCCCAATTTTAGCTCAGGAAACCAGAATTTTGACTCTGTCAGTTCCACCGCTTGATATTTTATTCCCAATAGTTGGAATACTCGCAGTTGATTTTCATATCTGTCGAAAATGATATAGTAAGGTGAGCGCAAATACTGCTCATAAGTTTGCCATTTTGTTGGGGGTTTATTGGCACTTCTTAATGTTTTTCCTAAATCTTCCCCTTCTGTACCTGGTGATAATAATTCCACTATTAAAAATGGAGCGAATCCTTCTTGCCAAATTACATAACTCAACCGCATATCTTGCTGGGTTTCAGAAGCGGGTGCGCCTAATACTAAAAACCAATCTGGTCTTTTATACCATGAAAAATGATGCACATCATAGTACAAGTTTAAATCTGTACCAATAAACATTTCCTCTCGGGGATAAACTGAAGATTGGCAAGTTTCACGCAATAATTGGGGTTGAAAGTCATGAAATTCGTCTGGCAAACCTGGTTCCTCCGGATTTTCACTGGGTAGGTCATACATGGTGGGCAAGGTTTCCCAGGGTGGACGGGGATGAATTGTAGAGTCTAATTCTTCATCAATATCCTTATCAATATCCTGACTGGGTAAATCCGTGGATATGGTTTTTAGTGGAGGTGCTTCACTTTGATACATGATTCATTATCTCCTTATTTAGAACTCTTGTGTAGACTTTGTATGTATGGTCTCTACAAAATTTCTATGGTCGTTATCAACACTATACTGTATTATACCGTAGGTTGAGTTTAATAACCCAACATTTGTACACCTGATAATTACCACATTTTTTTGAGTCACACATTAAGCGATCGCATTTTATTTTAACTTGAATCAAGTTGGTTTCTACCCCACTCAACTACTGAGGTTGTTTATGTAAGTTTATTGGCGATCGCACATTTCAAAGATTCAACTGCTTCATTCATCGCACGGTGTCCATTGATTGTGGGAACATCATCTGGGTCAGTTTTGCCAAAATTGAGTTAATTGGGGGTAGTGGATATTCATTAAGGTCTATAGTTACGGTTTGCTCCTGTAATTTGAGAAATCGCCACACTGTGCCAGTGGTTACGACACCATAAATGCAACTGATGGTACTGTTGCGCTCTGTATTAAACTTCCAAGCGGCAACCATTTCAGCAATACACTGCCCTAATCCCCCTTTGAGATTTTCCTTTTTCGCTTCCACCACCATTGTTACAGGAGCAGTAACATACAACTGCTCGGCGGATTGGCTCAAAATGTAATCACAAACCCCATTTAAACCTAAATCGGCATCAACGTTAAATTCTTCCCCAGAAAAAAAGCTAATACTGGGTAAGGTTTCTTTGATTGCTAACAAAACAGGGCAAATAATTAATTCAGAACGGGCTTTTTCGGTATTCAGCGCAATGGCGAGTTGTAAATTTTTAGTAATAAATTCCTCAAGATAAGGACTGAGGGTGACAGTTTGAGTTGCATTGAGAAATGCCCCACTTTCAATCAAGGTGAGTCCAAAATCTTCCACAACTTTAGGGATTGTAAACTGGCTATATGGCATAAGTAAAATTCCACAATCAAAAATCTTTCTCTGACTTAATTAGACTCACAAATACACTAATAATTTTTTCTGGTTGATTTATATAGTACTCATCTAAATCAACTACTACTAGATTACCAGTTAATTGCAAGAACACCCACTGATTACCATTGGTAACACAACCATAAATATTTTCCACATTATTTCCCTCCGATTGATTTAATTGGGCAGCAGCAATCATTTCCGCAATACATTGAGCGAATCCTTGTTTAAGATTATCATTTTTCGCTTCCACCAAAGCAATCACAGGAGCTGTTACATATAACTGTTGAGATGATAACCCAATTAAAAAATCACAAAATCCATTTAAACCCTGCTCAATATTAACATTAAAATCAATTCCTGAAAATAAACTAATTTTATTATTTAATAATCTTCTTACTTCAATCAAAACGGGCGCAATAATCATTTCTGATTTAGCTTTTTCTGTACCAATTGCTTGCGCTAAGGGAATATTATTTTGTAAGTATTTGATAAAAAAATCATCAACTCTTAACTGGTCAAAGGCCGTAAAAACATTTGTTCTTTCTTCAATGTTAATGCCAAATATTTTTGTGATTCTTTCTAGAGTAAAGTCACTATAAGCCATTTTTTATAACCCTTTTTTTAGAATGAAATAGCCCTCACATTAGCCTAACACTGAAGTCTTGCTGCTTAATCTGTGCTAGGGTTAAATATAACCAAGGGCGTTTATACCATTGTGTATGCTTACTGTCATAGTATAAATTTAATTCACTACCTATGAATACATTATCTTTTGGATAAGAATGTGGACAAAAGGTGCTACGCAATAATTCTGGTTGTAAAAGGTGAAATTCGTCTGGCAAGCCTGGTTCCTCCGGATATTCGCTAGGTAGCTCATACATTGTTGGTAATGTTTCTTGAGGAGGTAAGGGCTCATAGCTGGGTTTGCTATACACATCACTTTGATACATTATTAAACATCTCCTGTATTTAATCGCCGTTACCAAGATTCAATTATCTGCTTGTCTCTTCTAAGGAAATTGTAACATCCTAGCGAGGATAATGTTCACGCATTTTTATTAAATCAGAATACTGTGAGAAAAATCTAGAGGAAATCGGTTAACCTATGGTAAAAATAGATCACTGAGCAATTGTTCTGGACTGTAGGGGCAATCTTCAGGATAGTTAGACAGGCCCGTTTCTCTCTCGGCACTTATTACTGCTAAAGGATAGGCTGACAAAATAATCTCCGCCACCATGGGTTTTAAACTGGGGTTTTCTTGTAAAAGCTTGCCTAGTCGTAGGCGCTGTTCTTGGATAGTTAACTGGCAACTTCGAGATCTGAAATTGGGCTGATATTGCCACTTTAGCAGATGCATGATGAGCACCTCTAAGCGACTGGCAAGCTGACGTTTTTCTGAACGACCCATTGCTTCGATTTCTTCAGCGAGATTCATCCAGTCTAAATGATTTCCTTGCTGTTGTCGCAGAAGTTCTGCCTGCTGGTTAGCCCAAGCATAAAAGTCCGCCTCATAATCGACAATTCGCATTGTGTATACCTCAAAAATAAGAGGGGTTGAGAAAACCCACTATCCGTACTTACAAATTAATTCCTTGTTTTGCTAGTTACTTAATACTTGATTAACACTTTCAGAAAAAATAAAATCAATTACTCCCATTAATTCTAGTAAGTTTTCTAAAACATAATATTTGATATTTTTAGTAAAAATATCGTTCTGTAATTGTCCAAATTCCCAAAGTTTACCATTAGAAACAACACCAAATATTTTATGTTGTTGATTATTGTTTAGTTTTTGTGCTGCAATTAATTCAGCTAAACATTGTCCCCAGCCTTCATCAAAGTTATCTTTTTTGGCTTCAACTAAAATTAAGTAGGGTTGATATAATATCACTTTTCCTCTAGGAGAACGTTGAGCAATAATATAATCAGGCGTTCCTGATAACTTTTCATCATAATTTAAAGCCTGATGACTCCAAAGTAACAATTTATCTTTGTATTTGAGCCAAATTTCTACTAAAATTGGAGAAATAATATTTTCACAGATAGCATATTCTGAATTAAATACTACTCCCTCTTTGAGTATTAATTGTAATCGCTCAATGAAGTAAGGACTAATTTCGGAGACATTTTCTTTGATGAAAGTTTCCTCTTGATATATCAGAGGAAACTCATTTAAAACATCTGCAATACTTTTATAGTTATTAAAGGACATTATTCACCTTTCGCAACTAAATAATTTAGATTTTTTAATGGTAGCATTATTCTGAGATTTATTATAAATCAAGAGAGCGATTGGGAAGCGAAGACAGGGAATGAATTGTCTCAAAGCCTAATTCGGTTTTCAACCGACTGGTTTTATCGTGAGTGATTATATTTATCTTAATTTATTCCCAATCTGCTTGGATGAGGTTACGTTTGCTGCGACTGAAAACCAAGCCTACTTCATGAACGGTTTTACCTGGTTCTCCTCTATACTTTTGTGCATAGTTACATTCCCGTATTTGCTTTAGGGCTAGGTTCTCTTTTACGTTCTCCCCATCTACTACTTTGATTTCTATCACGTAAATATGATTACCCAAGATGGCTGTTATGTCCGCTTGACCGTAATTGGTGATATCTTCGGGAATGATGCGCGCATTTAAGGAACTCAGGAAAGCATATAGCACAGAAGCGTAGTAGCCCTCGAAATTAGCCAGGTTATTGTTGGTAAAATTACGCCAAGGGATAGAAGCAAACAGGCTTCTTACTGTGTCTATAAATCTACTAACATCACCTTGAAATAAGTTTTCATACAAGGGTCTCTGAATACCCAATTTCTCTTCAACGAAGTCAGTGTAGGCGTTGACTAATTGATCTCCCAAGGCGACTTTCACTTCCTGGTTGGGAATTTTCAGTCGGAACATGTAACGTTCCATAGCAGTAAAGGTGCTCTCAATGGTCAAATACCCAGATTGAAATAACAGGGTGACTGGATTAATTCGTTCTATTTCAAAGGACTTTAAAATCTCTTCGGTTACTTCTAGATGCTCTAATTTGGGGAGGAAGTAGCAGTTGGTCTGAAATAGCTTAATTAAGAAGGTGGGGTTTCCTGTCTCAAACCAGTAGTTGCCATACTCCATTCCCTCACGGATAAACAGTAAGATATCGTAGGGGTTATAAACGGAATCGCCACGCCACGAGTATCCATTATACCAGAGGCGCAGTTTATCCCAGTCTACCCCTTGCAAGTGCTGGGCAAAGGTTTGCTCCAAATCTTCCTGGGTGTACCCACAAATGGTGGAAAAATCCCTACTGATGGTAATGTCCGTGAGTTGATTTAACCCGCTAAAAAGGCTGACTTTGGAGAATTTGGTGACTCCAGTCATGAAGATGAACTGGATGTTGGCATCCTGTTGCTTGAGAACCGAGTATAGGTTCTTGAGTCCCTCTCTCATTTCAGCAGCAATAGGCGGGTTGTCGATGTTGTCTAGGATGGGTTTATCGTATTCATCCACCAGCACCACCGCACGTTCTCCATATTTTGCCATGGCCTTACGAATCAAAGTTCCTAATTTTCCTGGTATATCAATTGACTCGTAGGACACACCCAGATACTCCGCATTGTCGTGTAAAATATCCAGTATGCGCAGATCCAGTTCTTGTCGGTTTTTTAATACCCCACCAGCAAAGTCTATTTTAATCACTGGGAATTTTCTACTCCAGTCCCATTGATCATGGATATAAAGCCCCTCAAATAATTTTTGATTCCCCTCAAAAATCTCCTTGAGGGTATCTATAAACAAACTTTTGCCGAAACGTCGAGGACGAGATAGAAAGAAGCGTCCAGGAATGCGTATCAGACGGTGAGCTATTTCGGTTTTGTCCACATAGACACAATTGTTTTCCCGTAGCATACTCAGGGTGTTGATTCCCAACGGGAGATTTTTGGGGTTCATACTAATGCTTATTATCCTAACTCTAGTTTATCTCTAATTCAATCACCGGGGTTATTTATGTGAATTTATTTTAAATTAAAAGTGATTGCGAAGCACTCCTTATGGGATTAACTATAATTGTTTGAATTAACCCACATCTGGAGACTGTCCGTGGGAGAGCTTCGTAGGTTGGGTTGAGGAACGAAACCCAACAAACCCACAGGATATATATAAACGCGATTGCAAAGGATTACCCGTGATTTAGTTGAATTAACCCCTACCTGGAGACTGTTCGTGGGAGAGCTTCGTAGGTTGGGTTGAGGAACGAAACCCAACAAACCCACAGGATATATATAAACGCGATTGCAAAGGATTACCCGTGATTTAGTTGAATTAACCCACATCTGGAGACTGTCCGTGGGGGAGCTTCGTAGGTTGGGTTGAGGAACGAAACCCAACAAACCCACAGGATATATATAAACGCGATTGCAAAGGATTACCCGTGATTTAGTTGAATTAACCCCTACCTGGAGACTGTCCGTGGGAGAGCTTCGTAGGTTGGGTTGAGGAACGAAACCCAACAAACCCACAGGATATATATAAACGCGATTGCAAAGGATTACCCGTGATTTAGTTGAATTAACCCCTACCTGGAGACTGTCCGTGGGAGAGCTTCGTAGGTTGGGTTGAGGAACGAAACCCAACAAACCCACAGGATATATATAAACGCGATTGCAAAGGATTACCCGTGATTTATTAACCCCCTACCTGGAGACTGTCCGTGGGAGAGCTTCGTAGGTTGGGTTGAGGAACGAAACCCAACAAACCCACAGGATATATATAAACGCGATTGCAAAGGATTACCCGTGATTTAGTTGAATTAACCCCTACCTGGAGACTGTCCGTGGGAGAGCTTCGTAGGTTGGGTTGAGGAACGAAACCCAACAAACCCACAGGATATATATAAACGCGATTGCAAAGGATTACCCGTGATTTAGTTGAATTAACCCACATCTGGAGACTGTCCGTGGGGGAGCTTCGTAGGTTGGGTTGAGGAACGAAACCCAACAAACCCACAGGATATATATAAACGCGATTGCAAAGGATTACCCGTGATTTAGTTGAATTAACCCCTACCTGGAGACTGTCCGTGGGGGAGACAGGGAATTAATTGTCTCAAAGCCTAAGCCGGTTTTATCGTGACTGATTATGTTTATCTTAATTTATTCCCAATCTGCTTGAATGAGGTTACGTTTGCTGCGACTAAAAACCAACCCCACTTCATGAACGGTTCTCCCCGGTTCTCCTCTATACTTTTGCGCATAGTTACATTCCCGAATTTGTTTTAGGGCTAGGTTCTCTTTTACATTCTCCCCATCTACTACTTTGATTTCTATCACGTAAATATGATCACCTAAGATGGCCGTTATGTCCGCTTGACCATAGTTGGTGATATCTTCGGGAATGATGCGCGCATTTAAGGAACTCAGGAAAGCATATAGCACAGAAGCGTAGTAGCCCTCGAAATTAGCCAGGTCATTGTTGGTAAAGTTCCGCCAGGGAATCCCTGCAAATAGACGCTTTACTGCTTTCACTGTTGATTCTAAATCTCCACTACACATATACTCATATAATCTATCTTGGATAGCACTCTTTTCATTTACTATTTCCGTATACGCGTTGATAAAATGGTCATTTAATGTCAGACGAACTTCCATGTTGGGTATTTTTAGAGCAAACATGGAGCGATGGCGACGGATAAAGGTATGATCAATGGTCAAATACCCAGATTGAAATAACAAGGTGACGGGTTTATCCGTTCTACTTCAAAGGACTCTAAGATCCTCCTCAGTTACCTCTAGATGTCTAGGTTAGGGAGGAAGTAGCTGTTGGCTTGAAATAATTTAACCAGGAACGTCGGGTTCCCGGTTTCAAAACCAGTAGTGTAAAATTCGCCTATCGATAAACATGAGGATATCGTAGGGGTTATAAACGCTCTCGGAACCTGTCCAGTTATAACCATTATACCAAGAGCGTACTGCTTCTCGATCTGCTCCTACAAGATGTTCTCCGAAGGATTCGGTGAGGTCAGTTTCCGTGTAACCACAGATGGAGGAGTATCTAGTATCAATGGTGATGTCCGTGAGTTGGTTTAAACCGCTAAAAAGGCTGACTTTGGAGAATTTGGTGACTCCAGTCATGAAGACGAACTGGATGTTGGCATCCTGTTGCTTGAGGACGGAGTATAGGTTTTTGAGTCCCTCTCTCATTTCAGCAGCAATAGATGGGTTGTCGATGTTGTCTAGGATGGGTTTGTCATATTCATCCACTAGCACCACCGCACGTTGTCCATATTTTGCCATGGCCTTACGAATCAAAGTTCCCAATTTTCCCGGTATATCAGTTGACTTATATGACACATCCAGATGCTCTGCGTTTTCGTGCAAAATATCCAGTATGCGCAGATCCAGCTCTTGTCGGTTTTTTAATACCCCACCAGCAAAGTCTATTTTAATCACTGGGAATTTTCTACTCCAGTCCCACTGGTCATGGATATAAAGCCCCTCAAATAATTTCTGATTCCCTTCAAAAATCTCCTTGAGGGTATCTATAAACAGACTTTTGCCAAAACGTCGGGGACGAGATAGAAAGAAGCGTCCAGGAATGCGTATCAGACCGTGAGCTATTTCGGTTTTGTCCACATAGACACAATTGTTTTCCCGTAGCATACTCAGGGTGTTGATTCCCAACGGGAGATTTTTGGGGTTCATACTAATGCTTATTATCCTAACTCTAGTTTATCTCTAATTCAATCACCGGGGTTATTTATGTGAATTTATTTTAAATTAAAAGCGATTGCGAAGCACTCCTTATGGGATTAACTATAATTATTTGAATTAACCCCTACCTGGAGACTGTCCGTGGGGGAGCTTCGTAGGTTGGGTTGAGGAACGAAACCCAACAAACCCACAGGATATATATAAACGCGATTGCAAAGGATTACCCGTGATTTAGTTGAATTAACCCCTACCTGGAGACTGTCCGTGGGAGAGCTTCGTAGGTTGGGTTGAGGAACGAAACCCAACAAACCCACAGGATATATATAAACGCGATTGCAAAGGATTACCCGTGATTTAGTTGAATTAACCCCTACCTGGAGACTGTCCGTGGGAGAGCTTCGTAGGTTGGGTTGAGGAACGAAACCCAACAAACCCACAGGATATATATAAACGCGATTGCAAAGGATTACCCGTGATTTAGTTGAATTAACCCACATCTGGAGACTGTCCGTGGGGGAGCTTCGTAGGTTGGGTTGAGGAACGAAACCCAACAAACCCACAGGATATATATAAACGCGATTGCAAAGGATTACCCGTGATTTAGTTGAATTAACCCACATCTGGAGACTGTCCGTGGGGGAGCTTCGTAGGTTGGGTTGAGGAACGAAACCCAACAAACCCACAGGATATATATAAACGCGATTGCAAAGGATTAGCCGTGATTTAGTTGAATTAACCCCTACCTGGAGACTGTCCGTGGGGGAGACAGGGAATTAATTGTCTCAAAGCCTAAGTCGGTTTTATCGTGACTGATTATGTTTATCTTAATTTATTCCCAATCTGCTTGGATGAGGTTACGTTTGCTGCGACTAAAAACCAACCCCACTTCATGAACGGTTATCCCCGGTTCTCCCCTATACTTTTGCGCATAGTTACATTCCCGAATTTGTTTTAGGGCTAGGTTCTCTTTTACATTCTCCCCATCTACTACTTTGATTTCTATCACGTAAATATGATCACCTAAGATGGCCGTTATGTCCGCTTGACCATAGTTGGTGATATCTTCGGGAATGATGCGCGCATTTAAGGAACTCAAGAAAGCATATAGCACAGAAGCGTAGTAGCCCTCAAAATTAGCCAGGTCATTGTTGGTAAAGTTACGCCAAGGTATAGAAGCAAATAGGCGTCTTACTGTGTCGATAAATCCATTAACATCACCTTGAAATAAGTTTTCATACAAGGGTCTCTGAATACCCAATTTCTCTTCAACGAAGTCCGTGTAGGCGTTGACTAATTGATCTCCCAAGGCGACTTTTACCTCCCGGTTGGGGATTTTCAGTCGGAACATGTAACGTTCCATAGCGGTAAAGGTGCTCTCAATGGTCAAATACCCAGATTGAAATAACAAGGTAACTGGGTTTATCCGTTCTACTTCAAAGGACTCTAGGATCTCCTCGGTTACCTCTAGATGCTCTAGGTTGGGGAGGAAGTAGCACTTGGCTTGGAATAGCTTGACTAGAAAACTGGGACTACCTGTCTCAAACCAGTAGTTGCGAAATATCTTCCTCTTATCGATAAACATGAGGATATCGTAGGGGTTGTAAACGCTCTCGGAACCTGTCCAGTTATAACCATTATACCAGGAGCGTACTGCTTCTCGATCTGCTCCTACAAGATGTTCTCCGAAGGATTCGGTCAGATCGGTTTCCGTGTAACCACAGATGGAGGAGTATCTGGTATCAATGGTGATGTCCGTGAGTTGGTTTAAACCACTAAAAAGGCTGACTTTGGAGAATTTGGTGACTCCAGTCATGAAGACGAACTGGATGTTGGCATCCTGTTGCTTGAGGACGGAGTATAGGTTTTTGAGTCCCTCTCTCATTTCAGCAGCAATAGATGGGTTGTCGATGTTGTCGTAGGATGGGTTGTCATTCATCCACTGACCATCGACGTTGTCCATATTTTGCCATGCCTACGAATCAAAAAGTTCCCAATTTTCCCGGATATCAGTTGACTTATATGAACATCCAGATGCTCTGCGTTTTCGTGCAAAATATCCAGTATGCGCAGATCCAGCTCTTGTCGGTTTTTTAATACCCCACCAGCAAAATCTATTTTAATCACTGGGAATTTTCTACTCCAGTCCCACTGGTCATGGATATAAAGCCCCTCAAATAATTTCTGATTCCCTTCAAAAATCTCCTTGAGGGTATCTATAAACAGACTTTTGCCGAAACGTCGGGGACGAGATAGAAAGAAGCGTCCAGGAATGCGGATCAGACCGTGAGCTATTTCGGTTTTGTCCACATAGACACAATTGTTTTCCCGTAGCATACTCAGGGTGTTGATTCCCAACGGGAGATTTTTGGGGTTCATACTAATGCTTATTATCCTAACTCTAGTTTATCTCTAATTCAATCACCGGGGTTATTTATGTGAATTTATTTTAAATTAAAAGTGATTGCGAAGCACTACTTATGGGATTAACTATAATTATTTGAATTAACCGAAACCTGGAGACCGTCCGTGGGAGAGCTTCGTAGCTTCGTAGGTTGGGTTGAGGAACGAAACCCAACAAACCCACAGGATATATATAAACGCGATTGCAAAGGATTACCCGTGATTTAGTTGAATTAACCCACACCTGGAGACTGTCCGTGGGAGAGCTTCGTAGGTTGGGTTGAGGAACGAAACCCAACAAACCCACAGGATATATATAAACGCGATTGCAAAGGATTACCCGTGATTTAGTTGAATTAACCCACACCTGGAGACTGTCCGTGGGAGAGCTTCGTAGGTTGGGTTGAGGAACGAAACCCAACAAACCCACAGGATATATATAAACGCGATTGCAAAGGATTACCCGTGATTTAGTTGAATTAACCCACACCTGGAGACTGTCCGTGGGAGAGCTTCGTAGGTTGGGTTGAGGAACGAAACCCAACAAACCCACAGGATATATATAAACGCGATTGCAAAGGATTACCCGTGATTTAGTTGAATTAACCCACACCTGGAGACTGTCCGTGGGAGAGCTTCGTAGGTTGGGTTGAGGAACGAAACCCAACAAACCCACAGGATATATATAAACGCGATTGCAAAGGATTACCCGTGATTTAGTTGAATTAACCCCTACCTGGAGACTGTCCGTGGGAGAGCTTCGTAGGTTGGGTTGAGGAACGAAACCCAACAAACCCACAGGACAATATATAAACGCGATTGCAAAAGGATTACCCGTGATTTAGTTGGAATTAACCCACACCTGGAGACTGTCCGTGGGGAGACAGGTGAATTAATCAGAAGCCTAATCTTTTATCGTGAGTGATTATATTTATCTTAATTTATTCCCAATCTGCTTGAATGAGATTACGTTTGCTGCGACTAAAAACCAACCCCACTTCATGAACAGTTTTACTGGTTCTCCTCTATACTTTTGCGCATAGTTACATTCCCGTATTTGTTTTAGGGCTAGGTTCTCTTTTACATTGTCCCCATCTACTACTTTGATTTCTATCACGTAAATATGATCACCTAAGATGGCTGTTATGTCCGCTTGACCATAGTTGGTGATATCTTCGGGAATGATGCGCGCATTTAAGGAACTCAAGAAAGCATATAGCACAGAAGCATAGTAACCCTCAAAATTAGCCAGGTCATTGTTAGTAAAGTTCCGCCAAGGTATAGAAGCAAATAGGCGTCTTACTGTGTCGATAAATCCATTAACATCACCTTGAAATAAGTTTTCATACAAGGGTCTCTGAATACCCAATTTCTCTTCAACGAAGTCCGTGTAGGCGTTGACTAATTGATCTCCCAAGGCGACTTTCACTTCCTGGTTGGGAATTTTCAGTCGGAACATGTAACGTTCCATAGCAGTAAAGGTGCTCTCAATGGTCAAATACCCAGATTGAAATAACAGGGTGACTGGGTTAATTCGTTCTATTTCAAAGGACTTTAAAATCTCTTCGGTTACTTCTAGATGCTCTAATTTGGGGAGGAAGTAGCAGTTGGTCTGAAATAGCTTAATTAAGAAGGTGGGGTTTCCTGTCTCAAACCAGTAGTTGCCATACTCCATTCCCTCACGGATAAACAGTAAGATATCGTAGGGGTTATAAACGGAATCGCCACGCCACGAGTATCCATTATACCAGAGGCGCAGTTTATCCCAGTCTACCCCTTGCAAGTGCTGGGCGAAAGGTTTGCTCCAAATCTTCCTGGGTGATACCCACAAATGGTGGAAAAGTCCCTACTGATGGTAATGTCGGTGAGTTGATTTAACCCACTGAAAAGGCTGACTTTGGAGAATTTGGTGACTCCAGTCATGAAGATGAACTGGATGTTGGCATCCTGTTCCTTGAGGACTGAGTATAGGTTTTTGAGTCCCTCTCTCATTTCAGCAGCAATAGCTGGGTTGTCGATGTTGTCTAGGATGGGTTTGTCGTATTCATCCACCAGCACCACTGTTCTTTCTCCAAATCGTTGGTATGCACCAGCAATGATTTCTCCGAAACGACCTTGAATGTCCTCTAGTTCATAGTCCACTCCCAGGGACTGGGCAGTTTTTAAAAAAATACCATTAATTTTTTGGTCCAGCTCTTGTCGGTTTTTTAATACTCCACCAGCAAAATCTATTTTAATCACTGGGAATTTTCTACTCCAGTCCCACTGGTCATGGATATAAAGCCCCTCAAATAATTTCTTATTCCCTTCAAAAATCTCCTTGAGGGTATCTATAAACAGACTTTTGCCAAAACGTCGCGGACGAGATAGAAAGAAGGCTCCAGGTTGTTTTATCAACTGGAGTGCAAGTCGTGTTTTGTCCACGTAAATACAGTTGCTACCGCGTAGTTTATCTAGGGTGTTGATCCCCAGGGGGAGATTTTTGGGGTTCATAATAAAGAATATGTGCTTATTATCCTAGTTTATCTTAATTTATTCCCAATCTGCTTGAATGAGGTTACGTTTGCTGCGACTGAAAACCAACCCCACTTCATGAACGGTTCTCCCCGGTTCTCCTCTATACTTTTGCGCATAGTTACATTCCCGAATTTGTTTTAGGGCTAGGTTCTCTTTTACATTGTCCCCATCTACTACTTTGATTTCTATCACGTAAATATGATCACCTAAGATGGCTGTTATGTCCGCTTGACCATAGTTGGTGATATCTTCGGGAATGATGCGCGCATTTAAGGAACTCAAGAAAGCATATAGCACAGAAGCATAGTAACCCTCAAAATTAGCCAGGTCATTGTTAGTAAAGTTCCGCCAAGGTATAGAAGCAAATAGGCGTCTTACTGTGTCTATAAATCCATTAACATCGCCTTGAAATAAGTTTTCATATAAGGGTCTCTGAATACCCAATTTCTCTTCAACGAAGTCCGTGTAGGCGTTGACTAATTGATCTCCCAAGGCGACTTTTACCTCCCGGTTGGGGATTTTCAGTCGGAACATGTAACGTTCCATAGCGGTAAAGGTGCTCTCAATGGTCAAATACCCAGATTGAAATAACAAGGTAACTGGGTTTATCCGTTCTACTTCAAAGGACTCTAGGATCTCCTCGGTTACCTCTAGATGCTCTAGGTTGGGGAGGAAGTAGCACTTGGCTTGGAATAGCTTGACTAGAAAACTGGGACTACCTGTCTCAAACCAGTAGTTGCGAAATATCTTCCTCTTATCGATAAACATGAGGATATCGTAGGGGTTGTAAACGCTCTCGGAACCTGTCCAGTTATAACCATTATACCAAGAGCGTACCGCTTCTCGATCTGCTCCTGCAAGATGTTCTCCGAAGGATTCGGTGAGGTCGGTTTCCGTGTAACCGCAGATGGAGGAGTATCTGGTATCAATGGTGATGTCCGTGAGTTGGTTTAAACCACTAAAAAGGCTGACTTTGGAGAATTTGGTGACTCCAGTCATGAAGACGAACTGGATGTTGGCATCCTGTTGCTTGAGAACGGAGTATAGATTCTTGAGCCCCTCTCTCATTTCAGCAGCAATAGGTGGGTTGTCTATATTGTCTAGGATGGGTTTGTCGTATTCATCCACCAGCACCACAGCACGTTGTCCATATTTTGCCATGGCCTTACGAATCAAAGTTCCCAATTTTCCCGGTATATCAGTTGACTTGTATGACACATCCAGATGCTCTGCGTTTTCGTGCAAAATATCCAGTATGCGCAGATCCAGCTCTTGTCGGTTTTTTAATACCCCACCAGCAAAATCTATTTTAATCACTGGGAATTTTCTACTCCAGTCCCACTGGTCATGGATATAAAGCCCCTCAAATAATTTCTTATTCCCTTCAAAAATCTCCTTGAGGGTATCTATAAACAGACTTTTACCAAAACGTCGGGGACGAGACAAAAAGAAGGCTCCAGGCTGTTTTATTAACTGGAGGGCAAGCGGTGTTTTGTCCACATAAATACAGTTGCTACCGCGTAGTTTATCTAGGGTGTTGATCCCCAGGGGGAGATTTTTGGGGTTCATACTAATGCTTATTATCTTAATTTTAGTTTATCTCTAATTCAATCACCGGGGTTATTTATGTGAATTTATTTTAAATTAAAAGTGATTGCGAAGCACTACTTATGGGATTAACTATAATTGTTTGAATTAACCCACATTTATTCCCAATCTGCTTGAATGAGGTTACGTTTGCTGCGACTGAAAACCAAGCCTACTTCATGAACGGTTCTCCCCGGTTCTCCTCTATACTTTTGCGCATAGTTACATTCCCGTATTTGTTTTAGGGCTAGGTTCTCTTTTACATTGTCCCCATCTACTACTTTGATTTCTATCACGTAAATATGATTACCCAACATGGCCGTTATGTCCGCTTGACCGTAATTGGTGATATCTTCGGGAATGATGCGCGCATTTAAGGAACTCAGGAAAGCATATAGCACAGAAGCGTAGTAGCCCTCGAAATTAGCCAGGTTATTGTTGGTAAAGTTACGCCAAGGTATAGAAGCAAATAGGCGTCTTACTGTGTCGATAAATCCATTAACATCACCTTGAAATAAGTTTTCATACAAGGGTCTCTGAATACCCAATTTCTCTTCAACGAAGTCCGTGTAGGCGTTGACTAATTGATCTCCCAAGGCGACTTTTACCTCCCGGTTGGGGATTTTCAGTCGGAACATGTAACGTTCCATAGCGGTAAAGGTGCTCTCAATGGTCAAATACCCAGATTGAAATAACAGGGTGACTGGGTTAATTCGTTCTATTTCAAAGGACTCTAAGATCTCCTCGGTTACCTCTAGATGCTCTAGGTTGGGGAGGAAGTAGCACTTGGCTTGGAATAGCTTGACTAGAAAGCTGGGACCACCTGTCTCAAACCAGTAGTTGCGAAATATCTTCCTCTGAGGAACGAAACCCAACAAACCCACAGGATATATATAAATGCGATTGCAAAGGATTACCCGTGATTTAGTTGAATTAACCCACACCTGGAGACTGTCCGTGGGGGAGACAGGGAATTAATTGTCTCAAAGCCTAATTCAGTTTTATCGTGAGTGATTATATTTATCTTAACTTATTCCCAATCTGCTTGAATGAGATTACGTTTGCTGCGACTAAAAACTAACCCCACTTCATGAACAGTTTTACCTGGTTCTCCCCTATACTTTTGCGCATAGTTACATTCCCGTATTTGTTTTAGGGCTAGGTTCTCTTTTACGTTCTCCCCATCTACTACTTTGATTTCTATCACGTAAATATGATTACCCAACATGGCCGTTATGTCCGCTTGACCATAGTTGGTGATATCTTCGGGAATGATGCGCGCATTTAAGGAACTCAAGAAAGCATATAGCACAGAAGCGTAGTAGCCCTCAAAATTAGCCAGGTCATTGTTGGTAAAGTTTCGCCAAGGTATAGAAGCAAATAGGCGTCTTACTGTGTCTATAAATCCATTAACATCGCCTTGAAATAAGTTTTCATATAAGGGTCTCTGAATACCCAATTTCTCTTCAACGAAGTCCGTGTAGGCGTTGACTAATTGATCTCCCAAGGCGACTTTTACCTCCCGGTTGGGAATTTTCAGTCGGAACATGTAACGTTCCATAGCAGTAAAGGTGCTCTCAATGGTCAAATACCCAGATTGAAATAACAGGGTGACTGGGTTAATTCGTTCTATTTCAAAGGACTTTAAAATCTCTTCGGTTACTTCTAGATGCTCTAATTTGGGGAGGAAGTAGCAGTTGGTCTGAAATAGCTTAATTAAGAAGGTGGGGTTTCCTGTCTCAAACCAGTAGTTGCCATACTCCATTCCCTCACGGATAAACAGTAAGATATCGTAGGGGTTATAAACGGAATCGCCACGCCACGAGTATCCATTATACCAGAGGCGCAGTTTATCCCAGTCTACCCCTTGCAAGTGCTGGGCAAAGGTTTGCTCCAAATCTTCCTGGGTGTACCCACAAATGGTGGAAAAGTCCCTACTGATGGTAATGTCGGTGAGTTGATTTAACCCACTGAAAAGGCTGACTTTGGAGAATTTGGTGACTCCAGTCATGAAGATGAACTGGATGTTGGCATCCTGTTCCTTGAGGACTGAGTATAGGTTTTTGAGTCCCTCTCTCATTTCAGCAGCAATAGCTGGGTTGTCGATGTTGTCTAGGATGGGTTTGTCGTATTCATCCACCAGCACCACTGTTCTTTCTCCAAATCGTTGGTATGCACCAGCAATGATTTCTCCGAAACGACCTTGAATGTCCTCTAGTTCATAGTCCACTCCCAGGGATTGGGCAGTTTTTAAAAAAATACCATTAATTTTTTGGTCCAGCTCTTGTCGGTTTTTTAATACCCCACCAGCAAAATCTATTTTAATCACTGGGAATTTTCTACTCCAGTCCCATTGGTCATGGATATAAAGCCCCTCAAATAATTTTTGATTCCCCTCAAAAATCTCCTTGAGGGTATCTATAAACAGACTTTTGCCGAAACGTCGGGGACGAGATAGAAAGAAGCGTCCAGGAATGCGGATCAGACCGTGAGCTATTTCGGTTTTGTCCACATAGACACAATTGTTTTCCCGTAGCATACTCAGGGTGTTGATTCCCAACGGGAGATTTTTGGGGTTCATACTAATGCTTATTATCCTAACTCTAGTTTATCTCTAATTCAATCACCGGGCTTATTTATGTGAATTTATTTTAAATTAAAAGTGATTGCGAAGCACTACTTATGGGATTAACTATAATTGTTTGAATTAACCCACACCTGGAGACTGTCCGTGGGAGAGCTTCGTAGGTTGGGTTGAGGAACGAAACCCAACTATAATTGTTTGAATTAACCCACACCTGGAGACTGTCCGTGGGAGAGCTTCGTAGGTTGGGTTGAGGAACGAAACCCAACAAACCCACAGGATATATATAAACGCGATTGCAAAGGATTACCCGTGATTTATTTGAATTAACCCACACCTGGAGACTGTCCGTGGGAGAGCTTCGTAGGTTGGGTTGAGGAACGAAACCCAACAAACCCACAGGATATATATAAACGCGATTGCAAAGGATTACCCGTGATTTATTTGAATTAACCCACATCTGGAGACTGTCCGTGGGAGAGCTTCGTAGGTTGGGTTGAGGAACGAAACCCAACAAACCCACAGGATATATATAAACGCGATTGCAAAGGATTACCCGTGATTTATTTGAATTAACCCCTACCTGGAGACTGTCCGTGGGGGAGCTTCGTAGGTTGGGTTGAGGAACGAAACCCAACAAACCCACAGGATATATATAAACGCGATTGCAAAGAATTACCCGTGATTTAGTTGAATTAACCCACATCTGGAGACTGTCCGTGGGGGAGACAGGGAATTAATTGTCTCAAAGCCTAATTCAGTTTTATCGTGACTGATTATATTTATCTTAATTTATTCCCAATCTGCTTGGATGAGGTTACGTTTGCTGCGACTGAAAACCAACCCCACTTCATGAACGGTTCTCCCCGGTTCTCCCCTATACTTTTGCGCATAGTTACATTCCCGTATTTGTTTTAGGGCTAGGTTCTCTTTTACGTTCTCCCCATCTACTACTTTGATTTCTATCACGTAAATATGATTACCCAACATGGCCGTTATGTCCGCTTGACCATAGTTGGTGATATCTTCGGGAATGATGCGCGCATTTAAGGAACTCAAGAAAGCATATAGCACAGAAGCGTAGTAGCCCTCAAAATTAGCCAGGTCATTGTTGGTAAAGTTACGCCAAGGTATAGAAGCAAATAGGCGTCTTACTGTGTCGATAAATCCATTAACATCACCTTGAAATAAGTTTTCATACAAGGGTCTCTGAATACCCAATTTCTCTTCAACGAAGTCCGTGTAGGCGTTGACTAATTGATCTCCCAAGGCGACTTTTACCTCCCGGTTGGGGATTTTCAGTCGGAACATGTAACGTTCCATAGCGGTAAAGGTGCTCTCAATGGTCAAATACCCAGATTGAAATAACAAGGTAACTGGGTTAATTCGTTCTACTTCAAAGGACTCTAAGATCTCCTCGGTTACCTCTAGATGCTCTAGGTTGGGGAGGAAGTAGCACTTGGCTTGGAATAGCTTGACTAGAAAACTGGGACTACCTGTCTCAAACCAGTAGTTGTGAAATATCTTGCCCTTATCGATAAACATGAGGATATCGTAGGGGTTATAAACGCTCTCGGAACCTGTCCAGTTATAACCATTATACCAAGAGCGTACCGCTTCTCGATCTGCTGCTGCAAGATGTTCTCCGAAGGATTCGGTGAGGTCGGTTTCCGTGTAACCGCAGATGGAAGAGTATCTAGTATCAATGGTGATGTCCGTGAGTTGGTTTAAACCGCTAAAAAGGCTGACTTTGGAGAATTTGGTGACTCCAGTCATGAAGACAAACTGCAGGTTGGCATCCTGCTCCTTGAGGACGGAGTATAGGTTTTTGAGTCCCTCTCTCATTTCAGCAGCAATAGCTGGGTTGTCGATGTTGTCTAGGATGGGTTTATCATATTCATCTACCAGCACCACAGTCCTTTCTCCAAATCGTTGATATGCACCAGCAATGATTTCTCCGAAACGACCTTGAATGTCCTCTAGTTCATAGTCCACTCCCAAGGACTGGGCAGTTTTTAAAAAAATACCATTAATTTTTTGGTCCAGCTCTTGTCGGTTTTTTAATACCCCACCAGCAAAATCTATTTTAATCACTGGGAATTTTCTACTCCAGTCCCATTGGTCATGGATATAAAGCCCCTCAAATAATTTCTGATTCCCCTCAAAAATCTCCTTGAGGGTATCTAGAAACAGACTTTTACCAAAACGTCGGGGACGAGACAAAAAGAAGGCTCCAGGCTGTTTTATTAACTGGAGGGCAAGCGGTGTTTTGTCCACATAAATACAGTTGCTACCGCGTAGTTTATCTAGGGTGTTGATCCCCAGGGGGAGATTTTTGGGGTTCATACTAATGCTTATTATCTTAATTTTAGTTTATCTCTAATTCAATCACCGGGGTTATTTATGTGAATTTATTTTAAATTAAAAGTGATTGCGAAGCACTACTTATGGGATTAACTATAATTGTTTGAATTAACCCCTACCTGGAGACTGTCCGTGGGGGAGACAGTTTCGTAGGTTGGGTTGAGGAACAAAACCCAACAAACCCACAGGATATATATAAACGCGATTGCAAAGGATTACCCGTGATTTAGTTGAATTAACCCCTACCTGGAGACTGTCCGTGGGGGAGCTTCGTAGGTTGGGTTGAGGAACGAAACCCAACAAACCCACAGGATATATATAAATGCGATTGCAAAGGATTACCCGTGATTTAGTTGAATTAACCCACACCTGGAGACTGTCCGTGGGAGAGCTTCGTAGGTTGGGTTGAGGAACAAAACCCAACAAACCCACAGGATATATATAAACGCGATTGCAAAGGATTACCCGTGATTTAGTTGAATTAACCCCTACCTGGAGACTGTCCGTGGGAGAGCTTCGTAGGTTGGGTTGAGGAACGAAACCCAACAAACCCACGGATATATATAAACGCGATTGCAAAGGATTACCCGTGATTTAGTTGAATTAACCCCTACCTGGAGACTGTCCGTGGGGGAGACAGGGAATTAATTGTCTCAAAGCCTAATTCGGTTTTATCGTGAGTGATTATATTTATCTTAACTTATTCCCAATCTGCTTGAATGAGATTACGTTTGCTGCGACTAAAAACTAACCCCACTTCATGAACAGTTTTACCTGGTTCTCCCCTATACTTTTGTGCATAGTTACATTCCCGTATTTGTTTTAGGGCTAGGTTCTCTTTTACACTGTCCCCATCTACTACTTTGATTTCTATCACGTAAATATGATCACCCAAGATGGCTGTTATGTCCGCTTGACCATAGTTGGTGATATCTTCGGGAATGATGCGCGCATTTAAGGAACTCAAGAAAGCATATAGCACAGAAGCATAGTAACCCTCAAAATTAGCCAGGTCATTGTTAGTAAAGTTCCAGGAATCCCTGCAAATAGACGCTTTACTGCTTTCACTGTTGATTCTAAATCTCCACTACACACATATACTCATATAATCTATCTTCTTGGATAGCACTCTTTTCATTTACTATTTCCGCTATACCGTTGATAAAATGGTCATTTAATGTCAGACGAACTTCCATGTTGGGTATTTTAGAGCAAACATGGAGCGATGGCGACGGGATAAAGGTATGATCAATGGTCAAATACCCAAGATTGAAATAACAAGGTGACGGGGTTATCCGTTCTACTCAAGGCTGACTCTAAGATTCCGGTTACCTCCTAGATGCTCTAGGTTAGGGAGGAAGTAGCTGTTGGCTTTGAAATAATTTAACCAGGAACGTCGGGTTCCGGTTTCAAACCAGTAGTTGTGAAATATCTTGCCCTTATCGATAAACATGAGGATGTCGTAGGGGTTATAAACGCTCTCGGAACCCGTCCAGTTATAACCATTATACCAAGAGCGTACCGCTTCTCGATCTGCTCCTGCAAGATGTTCTCCGAAGGATTCGGTGAGGTCGGTTTCCGTGTAACCGCAGATGGAAGAGTATCTAGTATCAATGGTGATGTCCGTGAGTTGGTTTAAACCGCTAAAAAGGCTGACTTTGGAGAATTTGGTGACTCCAGTCATGAAGACAAACTGCAGGTTGGCATCCTGCTCCTTGAGGACGGAGTATAGGTTTTTGAGTCCCTCTCTCATTTCAGCAGCAATAGCTGGGTTGTCGATGTTGTCTAGGATGGGTTTATCATATTCATCTACCAGCACCACTGTTCTTTCTCCAAATCGTTGGTATGCACCAGCAATGATTTCCCCGAAACGACCTTGAATATCCTTTAGTTCATAGTCCACTCCCAGGGATTGGGCAGTTTTTAAAAAAATACCATTAATTTTTTGGTCCAGCTCTTGTCGGTTTTTTAATACCCCACCAGCAAAATCTATTTTAATCACTGGGAATTTTCTACTCCAGCCCCATTGGTCATAGATATAAAGCCCCTCAAATAACTTCTGATTCCCCTCAAAAATCTCCTTGAGGGTATCTATAAACAGACTTTTACCAAAACGTCGGGGACGAGACAAAAAGAAGGCTCCAGGCTGTTTTATTAACTGGAGGGCAAGCGGTGTTTTGTCCACATAAATACAGTTGCTACCGCGTAGTTTATCTAGGGTGTTGATCCCCAGGGGGAGATTTTTGGGGTTCATACTAATGCTTATTATCTTAATTTTAGTTTATCTCTAATTCAATCACCGGGGTTATTTATGTGAATTTATTTTAAATTAAAAGTGATTGCGAAGCACTACTTATGGGATTAACTATAATTGTTTGAATTAACCCCTACCTGGAGACTCTCCGTGGGAGAGTTTCGTAGGTTGGGTTGAGGAACGAAACCCAACAAACCCACAGGATATATATAAACGCGATTGCAAAGGATTAGCCGTGATTTAGTTGAATTAACCCACATCTGGAGACTGTCCGTGGGAGAGCTTCGTAGGTTGGGTTGAGGAACAAAACCCAACAAACCCACAGGATATATATAAACGCGATTGCAAAGGATTACCCGTGATTTAGTTGAATTAACCCCTACCTGGAGACTGTCCGTGGGGGAGCTTCGTAGGTTGGGTTGAGGAACAAAACCCAACAAACCCACAGGATATATATAAACGCAATTGCAAAGGATTAGCCGTGATTTAGTTGAATTAACCCCTACCTGGAGACTGTCCGTGGGGGAGACAGGGAATTAATTGTCTCAAAGCCTAATTCGGTTTTATCGTGAGTGATTATATTTATCTTAACTTATTCCCAATCTGCTTGAATGAGATTACGTTTGCTGCGACTAAAAACTAACCCCACTTCATGAACAGTTTTACCTGGTTCTCCCCTATACTTTTGTGCATAGTTACATTCCCGTATTTGTTTTAGGGCTAGGTTCTCTTTTACACTGTCCCCATCTACTACTTTGATTTCTATCACGTAAATATGATCACCCAAGATGGCTGTTATGTCCGCTTGACCATAGTTGGTGATATCTTCGAATGATCGCGCATTTAAGGAACTCAAGAAAGCATATAGCACAGAAGCATAGTAACCCTCAAAATTAGCAGGTCATTGTTAGTAAAGTTCCGCCAGGGAATCCCTGCAAATAGACGCTTTACTGCTTCACTGTTGATTCTAAATCTCACTACACAATACTCATATAATCTATCTTGGATAGCACTCTTTTCATTTACTATTTCCGTATACGCGTTGATAAAATGGTCATTTAATGTCAGACGAACTTCATGTTGGGTATTTTTAGACAAACTTGGGCGATGGCGACGGATAAAGGTATGATCAATGGTCAAATACCCAGATTGAAATAACAAGGTGACGGGGTTTATCCGTTCTACTTCAAAGGACTCTAAGATCTCCTCGGTTACCTCTAGATGCTCTAGGTTAGGGAGGAAGTAGCTGTTGGCTTGAAATAATTTAACCAGGAACGTCGGGTTCCCGGTTTCAAACCAGTAGTTGTGAAATATCTTGCCCTTATCGATAAACATGAGGATGTCGTAGGGGTTATAAACGCTCTCGGAACCCGTCCAGTTATAACCATTATACCAAGAGCGTACCGCTTCTCGATCTGCTCCTGCAAGATGTTCTCCGAAGGATTCGGTGAGGTCGGTTTCCGTGTAACCGCAGATGGAAGAGTATCTAGTATCAATGGTGATGTCCGTGAGTTGGTTTAAACCGCTAAAAAGGCTGACTTTGGAGAATTTGGTGACTCCAGTCATGAAGACAAACTGCAGGTTGGCATCCTGTTGCTTGAGAACGGAGTATAGATTCTTGAGCCCCTCTCTCATTTCAGCAGCAATAGGTGGGTTGTCTATATTGTCTAGGATGGGTTTGTCGTATTCATCCACTAGCACCACCGCACGTTCTCCATATTTTGCCATGGCCTTACGAATCAAAGTTCCTAATTTTCCCGGTATATCAGTTGACTCGTAGGACACACCCAGATACTCTGCGTTTTCGTGTAAAATATCCAGTATTCGCAGATCCAGCTCTTGTCGGTTTTTTAATACCCCACCAGCAAAATCTATTTTAATCACTGGGAATTTTCTACTCCAGTCCCATTGGTCATAGATATAAAGCCCCTCAAATAATTTCTGATTCCCCTCAAAAATCTCCTTGAGGGTATCTAGAAACAGACTTTTACCAAAACGTCGGGGACGAGATAGAAAGAAGGCTCCAGGCTGTTTTATTAACTGGAGGGCAAGCGGTGTTTTGTCCACATAAATACAGTTGCTACCGCGTAGTTTATCTAGGGTGTTGATCCCCAGGGGGAGATTTTTGGGGTTCATACTAATGCTTATTATCTTAATTTTAGTTTATCTCTAATTCAATCACCGGGGTTATTTATGTGAATTTATTTTAAATTAAAAGTGATTGCGAAGCACTACTTATGGGATTAACTATAATTGTTTGAATTAACCCCTACCTGGAGACTGTCCGTGGGAGAGCTTCGTAGGTTGGGTTGAGGAACGAAACCCAACAAACCCACAGGATATATATAAACGCGATTGCAAAGGATTACCCGTGATTTAGTTGAATTAACCCCTACCTGGAGACTGTCCGTGGGAGAGTTTCGTAGGTTGGGTTGAGGAACGAAACCCAACAAACCCACAGGATATATATAAACGCGATTGCAAAGGATTACCCGTGATTTAGTTGAATTAACCCCTACCTGGAGACTGTCCGTGGGAGAGCTTCGTAGGTTGGGTTGAGGAACGAAACCCAACAAACCCACAGGATATATATAAACGCGATTGCAAAGGATTACCCGTGATTTAGTTGAATTAACCCCTACCTGGAGACTGTCCGTGGGAGAGCTTCGTAGGTTGGGTTGAGGAACGAAACCCAACAAACCCACAGGATATATATAAACGCGATTGCAAAGGATTACCCGTGATTTAGTTGAATTAACCCCTACCTGGAGACTGTCCGTGGGGGAGACAGGGAATTAATTGTCTCAAAGCCTAATTCGGTTTTATCGTGAGTGATTATATTTATCTTAACTTATTTCCAATCTGCTTGAATGAGATTACGTTTGCTGCGACTAAAAACTAACCCCACTTCATGAACAGTTTTACCTGGTTCTCCCCTATACTTTTGTGCATAGTTACATTCCCGTATTTGTTTTAGGGCTAGGTTCTCTTTTACATTGTCCCCATCTACTACTTTGATTTCTATCACGTAAATATGATCACCCAAGATGGCTGTTATGTCCGCTTGACCATAGTTGGTGATATCTTCGGGAATGATGCGCGCATTTAAGGAACTCAAGAAAGCATATAGCACAGAAGCATAGTAACCCTCAAAATTAGCCAGGTCATTGTTAGTAAAGTTCCGCCAGGGAATCCCTGCAAATAGACGCTTTACTGCTTTCACTGTTGATTCTAAATCTCCACTACACATATACTCATATAATCTATCTTGGATAGCACTCTTTTCATTTACTATTTCCGTATACGCGTTGATAAAATGGTCATTTAATGTCAGACGAACTTCCATGTTGGGTATTTTTAGAGCAAACATGGAGCGATGGCGACGGATAAAGGTATGATCAATGGTCAAATACCCAGATTGAAATAACAAGGTGACGGGGTTTATCCGTTCTACTTCAAAGGACTCTAAGATCTCCTCGGTTACCTCTAGATGCTCTAGGTTAGGGAGGAAGTAGCTGTTGGCTTGAAATAATTTAACCAGGAACGTCGGGTTCCCGGTTTCAAACCAGTAGTTGTGAAATATCTTGCCCTTATCGATAAACATGAGGATATCGTAGGGGTTATAAACGCTCTCGGAACCTGTCCAGTTATAACCATTATACCAAGAGCGTACTGCTTCTCGATCTGCTCCTGCAAGATGTTCTCCGAAGGATTCGGTGAGGTCGGTTTCCGTGTAACCGCAGATGGAAGAGTATCTAGTATCAATGGTGATGTCCGTGAGTTGGTTTAAACCGCTAAAAAGGCTGACTTTGGAGAATTTGGTGACTCCAGTCATGAAGACAAACTGCAGGTTGGCATCCTGCTCCTTGAGGACTGAGTATAGATTCTTGAGCCCCTCTCTCATTTCAGCAGCAACGGGTGGGTTGTCTATATTATCCAGGATGGGTTTATCATATTCATCTACCAGCACCACAGTCCTTTCTCCAAATCGTTGATATGCACCCGCAATAATTTCCCCGAAACGACCTTGAATATCCTTTAGTTCATAGTCCACTCCCAGGGATTGGGCAGTTTTTAAAAAAATACCATTAATTTTTTGGTCCAGCTCTTGTCGGTTTTTTAATACTCCACCAGCAAAGTCTATTTTAATCACTGGGAATTTTCTACTCCAGTCCCATTGGCCATAGATATAAAGCCCCTCAAATAATTTCTGATTCCCCTCAAAAATCTCCTTGAGGGTATCTATAAACAAACTTTTGCCGAAACGTCGGGGACGAGATAGAAAGAAGCGTCCAGGAATGCGTATCAGACCGTGAGCTATTTCGGTTTTGTCCACATAGACACAATTGTTTTCCCGTAGCATACTCAGGGTGTTGATTCCCAACGGGAGATTTTTGGGGTTCATACTAATGCTTATTATCTTAATTTTAGTTTATCTCTAATTCAATCACCGGGGTTATTTATGTGAATTTATTTTAAATTAAAAGTGATTGCGAAGCACTACTTATGGGATTAACTATAATTGTTTGAATTAACCCACATCTGGAGACTGTCCGTGGGAGAGCTTCGTAGGTTGGGTTGAGGAACGAAACCCAACAAACCCACAGGATATATATAAACGCGATTGCAAAGGATTACCCGTGATTTAGTTGAATTAACCCCTACCTGGAGACTGTCTGTGGGAGAGCTTCGTAGGTTGGGTTGAGGAACGAAACCCAACAAACCCACAGGATATATATAAACGCGATTGCAAAGGATTACCCGTGATTTAGTTGAATTAACCCCTACCTGGAGACTGTCTGTGGGAGAGCTTCGTAGGTTGGGTTGAGGAACGAAACCCAACAAACCCACAGGATATATATAAACGCGATTGCAAAGGATTACCCGTGATTTAGTTGAATTAACCCCTACCTGGAGACTGTCTGTGGGAGAGTTTCGTAGGTTGGGTTGAGGAACGAAACCCAACAAACCCACAGGATATATATAAACGAGATTACAAAGGATTACCCGTGATTTAGTTGAATTAACCCCTACCTGGAGACTGTCTGTGGGAGAGTTTCGTAGGTTGGGTTGAGGAACGAAACCCAACAAACCCACAGGATATATATAAACGAGATTACAAAGGATTACCCGTGATTTAGTTGAATTAACCCCTACCTGGAGACTGTCCGTGGGAGAGTTTCGTAGGTTGGGTTGAGGAACGAAACCCAACAAACCCACAGGAT
Source organism: Cylindrospermopsis raciborskii Cr2010 (assembly GCF_003367075.2). Lineage (NCBI taxonomy): Bacteria > Bacillati > Cyanobacteriota > Cyanophyceae > Nostocales > Aphanizomenonaceae > Cylindrospermopsis > Cylindrospermopsis raciborskii. Next base: position 2,913,042 of record NZ_CP065936.1, on the reverse strand, counting down.
ATATATAAACGCGATTGCAAAGGATTACCCGTGATTTAGTTGAATTAACCCACACCTGGAGACTGTCCGTGGGGGAGACAGGGAATTAATTGTCTCAAAGCCTAATTCAGTTTTATCGTGACTGATTATATTTATCTTAATTTATTCCCAATCTGCTTGGATGAGGTTACGTTTGCTGCGACTAAAAACCAACCCCACTTCATGAACGGTTCTCCCCGGTTCTCCTCTATACTTTTGCGCATAGTTACATTCCCGAATTTGTTTTAGGGCTAGGTTCTCTTTTACGTTCTCCCCATCTACTACTTTGATTTCTATCACGTAAATATGATTACCCAACATGGCCGTTATGTCCGCTTGACCATAGTTGGTGATATCTTCGGGAATGATGCGCGCATTTAAGGAACTCAGGAAAGCATATAGCACAGAAGCGTAGTAGCCCTCAAAATTAGCCAGGTCATTGTTGGTAAAGTTCCGCCAAGGTATAGAAGCAAATAGGCGTCTTACTGTGTCGATAAATCCATTAACATCACCTTGAAATAAGTTTTCATACAAGGGTCTCTGAATACCCAATTTCTCTTCAACGAAGTCCGTGTAGGCGTTGACTAATTGATCTCCCAAGGCGACTTTCACTTCCTGGTTAGGAATTTTCAGTCGGAACATGTAACGTTCCATAGCGGTAAAGGTGCTCTCAATGGTCAAATACCCAGATTGAAATAACAGGGTGACTGGGTTAATTCGTTCTATTTCAAAGGACTTTAAAATCTCTTCGGTTACTTCTAGATGCTCTAATTTGGGGAGGAAGTAGCAGTTGGTCTGAAATAGCTTAATTAAGAAGGTGGGGTTTCCTGTCTCAAACCAGTAGTTGCCATACTCCATTCCCTCACGGATAAACAGTAAGATATCGTAGGGGTTATAAACGGAATCGCCACGCCACGAGTATCCATTATACCAGAGGCGCAGTTTATCCCAGTCTACCCTTGCAAGTGCTGGCAAAGGTTTTTGCTCCAAAATCTTCCTGGGTGTACCACAAATGGTGGAAAAATCCCTACTGATGGTAATGTCCGTGAGTTGATTTACCCGCTAAAAAGGCTGACTTTGGAGAATTTGGTGACTCCAGTCATGAAGATGAACTGGATGTTGGCATCCTGTTGCTTGAGAACCGAGTATAGGTTCTTGAGTCCCTCTCTCATTTCAGCAGCAATAGGTGGGTTGTCGATGTTGTCTAGGATGGGTTTATCGTATTCATCCACCAGCACCACCGCACGTTCTCCATATTTTGCCATGGCCTTACGAATCAAAGTTCCTAATTTTCCTGGTATATCTGTTGACTCGTAGGACACACCCAGATACTCTGCGTTTTCGTGTAAAATATCCAGTATGCGCAGATCCAGCTCTTGTCGGTTTTTTAATACCCCACCAGCAAAGTCTATTTTAATCACTGGGAATTTTCTACTCCAATCCCATTGGTCATGGATATAAAGCCCCTCAAATAATTTCTGATTCCCTTCAAAAATCTCCTTGAGGGTATCTATAAACAGACTTTTGCCAAAACGTCGGGGACGAGACAAAAAGAAGGCTCCAGGCTGTTTTATCAACTGGAGGGCAAGTCGTGTTTTGTCCACGTAAATACAGTTGCTACCGCGTAGTTTATCTAGGGTGTTGATCCCCAGGGGGAGATTTTTGGGGTTCATACCAATGAATATGTGCTTATTATCTTATCCTAGTTTATCTCTAATTCAAGAGGGCGATCGCGAAGCACTCTCTATGGGATTAACTATAATTGTTTGAATTAACCCCTACCTGGAGACTGTCCGTGGGGGAGACAGGAAATTAATTGTCTTAAAGCTTCCTAGGTTAAAAACCGACTGGCTTTGTCGTGGGTAATTGTAAGGTGTAAAATTTTTCATTTTTCACTTATGCTTGACAAGTCGAAAAGATTTACAAATTTTATTAATTTTTTTCTATAAACCCCTTGCATATTTATTTGACTAGCTGTTATACTTAAAAGTAAGGTGATCTGGATTTCTGATCAGGAAGGGCCCGATCACCTTACACCCCTTTACTCAGAGGTAATGAAATTATGGCACAAACCAGGAATTTTATCGGGAATGTTAGTGACACTACAGTAGTTGGCACTAAAATAGTTCCAGAAGGCGATCGCAGGGAACCATTAAAACACCTGTTAATTGGATCGAAGAAAACAGTTATCAGTACGATTCATTATTTACATGTGCTTGGTTATGCTCATGCAACTGATTGGAGTGATTTGATGCCAACTAGTAACCCGGGAGAGGTGATGAGTATATTGGTAAGGGAGATAGTGATTAAATAGAGGGAGGAAATGGGGACAATAAGTAACAATAAGTGGTTTTTATGAATCGTTTAAAATCCTGGCAATGGTTAGTATTAATCTCGCCTATAGTATTAATCATTGCTTTCATACTTGTATTGGCTGGGATACAAATTAACAGTTGGGGGTTAAATTGGATTTGGGGTATATTTATACTAATATTGACTGGATGGCGTTGGCTGTTGGTGAAATTGACCAAACCAATGATTAATCAAATTGAGAGTGTGTTTGATCAGGTTAAAGAAGAATTGGCATGGAGTGAGGAGAAAGATGTGAATTTCTCTTTAGAGAAAGAAAAAAGCGAGCAGGTAGAAAGGATATTACAAAAAGTTCTAAATGATGGTAAAAATGATCTTGCCATTTGGGAGGACTTACAAACTTTCTGGCAAAGATGTGAAGATTTAGTAGTGGGGATTGCCCATATATATAACCCAGAAGTGAAATATCCCTTGTTAAGTATTTACATTCCCCAAGTATATGGATTAATTCGTGGTACGGTGGATGATATGGATAAATGGATGCAAAAATTATCCCCGTTTTTAAATCAAGTTAGTGTGGGACAAGTTTATCAAAGCTATGAAGTTTATCGTCAATTAGAACCTGCTGCCAAGAAACTTTTTCAGGTGTGGGATATTGCCCAGTTGTTTTTAAATCCTGTGGGAGCTATGGCCAAAAAAGCCACTGATAATCTCAATAATAGGGCTACACAAGAATTATTAATTAATCTGAATCAAATATTAAGAGAAGCCACCTTGAGGAACTTATGTCAACAAGCAGTTGTTCTATATGGTGGGGTAAAAATGGAATTAATCGTATCTGAATTACCAGAAGCTAAAACTCAAACCTTGCGGGATATTATTCAGCAAGCTCAGCCACCAGAAAAGCTAGAAAAAACCCCTCTGAATATTTTGATTGCGGGGCGTAATGGTGCTGGAAAAAGTAGTGTAATTAATACCATTTTTGCCAGTGAAATAGCTGAAGTTGATGTTTTGCCAAGTACGGATAAAATAACAACTTATAATTGGCAAACAGAAAGTGGTGAAATAGTCGAACTTTGTGACACTCCTGGTTATGAACAGGTAAACCGTCAAGATTTTCGCAACTTAGTGATGGATTACGGAAAAAAAGCAGATTTACTTTTATTAGTAACTCCTGCACTGGATCCTGCTTTGCAGATGGATGTAGATTTTTTGGAAGATATGCAAAAGCAAATGACTGACTTACCAATTATTGCTGTGGTTACTCAAGTGGATAAACTACGTCCAATTAGAGAATGGCAACCTCCCTATAATTGGCGCAGTGGAAATAAACTCAAGGAAATGGCAATTAGAGAAGCGGTATTATACCGAGAAGAGAAATTCAAACCAGTCTTGATTAATAGCTCTCATTTAGTTTTACCATTGGTGACTGATGACCCCAAAACTAAACGTTGTGGTTGGAATTTAGAAGAATTGTCTGGTGGACTGCTATCAGTTCTAGACCCAGCAAAGCAGTTAAGATTATCCCGCTTTTTGCGTAACTTAGATATCCGGATTGCCCAATCGGCAAAAATTATTGATCACTACAGCTTTCAAATGACAACTACCCAGGGAATTACCAGTTTATTAAAAAACCCTATTTTGCAATTTGTTGCTACCTTATCTACAGGTTCACCTGCTCTAGCTTATATTCTAGCGGAAAAAATTCCCGTGGAACAATTACCTGTGGTAATTGGTAAATTACAAATGTCTTATGATTTATTTAAACTACTTAATACATTCCAAGAGGATGGAAGAAAAACAACCGAATTTGATTTATTATCCCTTTGGCCTTTCTTAGTAGAAAATTCTGGCACACCCCAGCAAGGTGCTTGGTCTTTAGGTTATTCTTTAATAGAATACTGGACTCAAAATTTAACCATAGAACAGTTGGGAGAGAGATTTGAGTTTTGGCAAAGAACTAATAATAACTAATGGGAATTCAGCTGCACATCCGTGATAATTAAAACTCCTCTACTCTTCTATTTCCAATTGTGCAACCGTAACTGCATCAAAAGCAAAAGCAACAACTAAGGGCATGGGGGATACACAAATAAATGCCCAACTTATGCACAGAAGAGTAATAACTAATGCAATAACTGATATTAATCTTTCCTCATTGGTAGCACCCTTTTTCTGTTTAATTAATTTCAAAGTGTCCATGGGAATGGGCTCTGGAATTACACAACCTGGGGGAAAAGCCCAATAATTACCACGACGTTCTACAAATAAATCAGTCCAACCATTTTCCGTGCACCAGTCCTCAATCCATTCAATATAGTAATGATTGATAATCAACATAACAGTTAGGTTTTAATAGGTTTTAAGTTAGGATATCTAATTGACCGCACCCGCATACTAACAACCAAAAATGATCCCTGGCTAAAAAGTACAAAAAACTTTACGGTGGGTGAATCCCCCCATACATTAACGGTTAATGTCAATTAACAATTCTAAACGTCAAGTTGATTCTAGATTGAACTTTTTTAGCTGTTTTCCCAACTTGATGTTGCCAAAAGTGCTGTGTCTGGTCTTGCATTAACAGTAAACTACCATTTTCTAAGTCAATAACAGTCTTTTGACTCTTGTCATATTTGTGTCGTAAATAAAACCGACGAGTTGCACCAAAACTAAGGGAAGCAATCAGAGGATTCTTACCCAATTCTGGTTCATCGTCACTGTGCCACCCCATACTATCCTTACCATCTCTATATAGATTTATTAAAACACTATTAAACCTAACTGGTACAATTTCCTCAATTTTAGATTTAATAAACTTCAATGTAGGATTCCAAGATTCTGGGTGCTGTTCTATTCCAGAGTAGGTATAGGATTTACCCTCATCCCCATACCATGCAGTCAGTCGTGGAATGGGCATTTTTTTGCCAAACAAATGAATAATTTCTTGTTTCCACTTAATATTACCATATAACTCGCAAAACAACTGGTTAGACTGTTCCACACTGAAAAACTCAGGATACAGTATTACATTGCCATCAGTAGCAATAATTACTTTATGCTCAAACAGATTTTTTTCAGTCAAGTGGTGATTATGATACAAACAGCACCTTCCTTATAAATAATTTAACTTAATTAGGTGAGGTCTAAAATGAAAGTAGGTTGGGTTGAAGCATGAAACGGAACACCCCATCGGTTACCCTACCTAAGTGGGTGAGTAGAATTAAATATAAGATGAAAGTAGGTTGGGTTGAAGCATGAAACCCAACACCCCCATGGGTCTCGTTACTCGACCCACCCTACAAAATAATTGTGCCTCCCTAAATTAATAGTGAGTCGGAATTTGAAAAAGTCTTGCTAAATCATTAAGATTTGCTAATAATGGTTACGTTTTTTATATCATTTTGTTTCAGTTCCAGAGGAAAACTCCCACTCAACCCGGGTTTTCTGGTACAAAACTCTTAATTGCCTAAGAAAATGGAAGAGAAGAACTTCCAACAGACCACACGCATCAAAGGAGCTTTTCTAAATGTTCACCCAGGTGAAATCCACAATTAGACATATTGAACCTGATAATTTAGGGGACCGTACTCTCATCAAGGTCGTTTATGTTGTCCTTGAGTCTCAATATCAAAGTTCCTTATCTCAAGCAGTAAGGCAAATTAATGCCAAACATCCCTCCATAGGGATTGAAATTAGTGGCTATTTAATTGAAGAACTGCGCAATCCAGAAAATTATGAAGAATTCAAACGTGATATAGCTAGTGCTAATATATTCATTGCCTCTCTGATATTTATTGAAGATTTAGCACAGAAACTGGTTACTGCTGTGGCACCACACCGGGATAATTTCGATGTAGCGGTTGTTTTTCCATCTATGCCCGAAGTAATGCGCCTGAATAAAATGGGTAGTTTTTCCTTGGCACAGTTGGGACAATCTAAAGGGGTTATCGCCAACTTCATGAAAAAGCGCAAGGAAAAATCTGGCGCGGGGTTTCAAGATGGAATGCTCAAGTTATTACGTACCCTCCCCCAAGTGCTGAAATTTCTTCCTATGGAAAAAGCCCAGGATGCAAGAAATTTCATGCTGAGTTTTCAATATTGGTTGGGTGGTTCAGCAGAAAATCTAGAAAACTTTTTGCTGATGTTGGCAGATAAATATGTTTTGAAAGGTGAAGACAAAACAAATCTGGCTAAATCTGAATATCAAGCACCCATAGTTTATCCAGATATGGGGATTTGGCATCCTTTAGCTCCTACCATGTTTGAAGATGTGAGGGAATATCTCAATTGGTATAATAGTCGTAAAGATATTCCCAAAACCTTAAAAGACCCTTTAGCACCCTGTGTGGGTTTAGTGTTGCAGCGAACTCACCTGGTTACTGGGGATGATGCTCATTATGTGGCCATAGTCCAAGAATTAGAGTCTTTAGGTGCTAAGGTTCTCCCGGTATTTGCTGGAGGATTGGACTTTTCTAAGCCTGTGAATGCCTATTTCTATGAGCCCACAAGTCAAAGACAGTTAGTGGATGGGGTGGTATCTTTAACTGGATTTGCTTTAGTAGGTGGACCTGCAAGACAAGACCATCCCAAAGCCATAGAAGCATTAAAACGGCTCAACCGTCCTTATATGGTGGCTCTACCCCTAGTGTTTCAAACCACGGAAGAATGGTTAAATAGTGATTTGGGTTTACATCCTATTCAAGTAGCTCTACAAATTGCCATACCTGAATTAGATGGTGCAATTGAGCCAATTATCCTCTCCGGTAAAGATGGTGCTACAGGAAGGGCGATCGCACTGCAGGATAGGGTGGAAATAGTTGCCCAACGTGCCTTAAAATGGGCTAGTCTCCGTCGTAAACCAAAATTGGATAAAAAGATTGCCATTACGGTTTTTAGCTTTCCCCCTGACAAAGGTAACGTGGGAACTGCTGCTTATTTAGATGTATTTGGTTCTATTCATGAAGTTCTCAAAGGATTGAGAAATAATGGATATGACGTACAGAATGTTCCTGACACTGCTAAGGAACTGATGGAACAAGTGATTCATGACGCACAAGCACAGTATGCCAGTCCCGAACTGAATATTGCTTATAAAATGTCTGTGTCAGAATATGAGACCCTCACACCTTATTCGGAACGTCTAGAAGAAAACTGGGGACCACCACCAGGACATTTAAATAGTGATGGACAAAACTTATTAATTTACGGTAAAGAGTTCGGTAATGTTTTTATTGGTGTCCAACCTACCTTTGGTTATGAAGGTGACCCAATGCGCTTACTATTTTCCCGTTCCGCTAGTCCTCACCATGGTTTTGCCGCTTTCTATACCTACCTAGAAAGAATTTGGGGTGCTGATGCGGTTTTGCATTTTGGTACCCATGGTTCCCTAGAGTTTATGCCCGGTAAACAAATGGGCATGTCGGGAGATTGCTATCCAGATCAACTAATTGGCACAATTCCCAATCTGTATTATTACGCAGCTAATAATCCCAGTGAAGCCACAATTGCCAAACGTCGCAGTTATGCAGAAACTATTTCTTACTTGACCCCACCTGCAGAAAATGCTGGTTTATACAAGGGGTTGAAGGAACTGAGTGAGTTAATTGCTTCTTATCAAACCTTGAAGGATAGCGGAAGGGGAGTTTCTATTGTCAACGCGATTATTGACAAGTGTCGGATTGTTAACTTGGATAAGGACATAGACCTTCCCGAAAGCGATGCTAAGGATCTCTCCCCAGAAGACAGGGATAATGTGGTGGGGATCGTCTACCGCAAGTTAATGGAAATAGAATCTAGGTTACTACCTTGTGGTTTACATGTGATTGGTAAACCACCAACCGCGCAAGAAGCTGTTGCTACCCTAGTTAATATTGCTAGTTTGGATCGGACAGAAGAAGAGATTCTCAGCTTACCTCGGATCATTGCCCAAAGCTTAGGAAGGGACATTGAAGAGATTTACCAAAATAGCGATCGCGGTATTTTGAGTGATGTACAGTTACTACAGGATATTACCATGGCTACCCGTGATGCTGTGGGGTCTTTAGTACAAGCACAAACAGATGCGGAAGGTAGAGTTTCTCTAGTTTCTAAGTTAAATTTCTTCAACATGGGTAAAAAAGAACCCTGGGTCGAGTCCCTACATAACTCGGGTTACACCAAAGTAGATGTATCCGCACTCAAACCCCTATTTGAGTATTTAGAATTTTGTCTCAAACAAGTGTGTGCAGATAACGAATTAGGAGGTTTATTACAAGGACTGGAAGGGGAATATATATTACCGGGACCGGGAGGGGATCCAATTCGCAATCCGGACGTATTGCCAACGGGTAAAAATATACACGCCCTAGATCCACAAGCTATTCCCACAACCGCAGCTGTGCAGTCAGCGAAAATTGTAGTGGATAGATTGTTAGACAGGAATAAGGCGGAAAATAATGGTCAATGGCCAGAAACCATCGCTTGTGTGCTGTGGGGTACGGATAATATTAAAACCTACGGAGAATCCCTGGCGCAAATCATGTGGATGGTAGGGGTAAGACCCATTCCTGATTCCTTGGGGAGGGTGAACAAATTAGAATTAATTCCCCTGGAAGAATTGGGGAGACCCAGGATAGATGTGGTTATTAACTGTTCTGGAGTATTCCGAGATTTGTTCATCAACCAAATGAACCTGCTTGACCAAGGGGTAAAAATGGCCGCTGAAGCTGATGAACCCCTGGAGATGAACTATGTAAGGAAACATGCTCTACAACAAGCCCAAGAAATGGGTATAAACCTACGTCAAGCTGCGACTCGGGTGTTTTCTAACGCTTCCGGTTCCTATTCCTCGAATATTAACCTAGCGGTGGAGAATAGCACTTGGGATAGTGAAGCAGAATTACAAGAAATGTATTTGAAGCGCAAGTCCTTCTCTTTCAATTCTGACAATCCAGGAGTGATGGATGAATCTCGTCAGTTATTTGAAAACACCCTGAAAACTGCTGATGCAACTTTTCAAAATCTGGACTCTTCAGAAATCAGCTTGACTGACGTTTCTCATTATTTTGACTCTGATCCCACCAAGTTGGTAGCTAGTCTGCGGGGAGATGGAAAGAAACCAGCATCCTATATTGCTGACACAACCACTGCGAATGCACAAGTGAGAAGTTTATCGGAGACCGTGCGTTTAGATGCGCGGACAAAACTGCTCAATCCTAAATGGTATGAGGGAATGTTATCTCACGGTTATGAAGGAGTGCGGGAGCTTTCTAAACGGTTAGTAAATACCACTGGTTGGAGTGCAACTGCTGGCGCTGTGGATAATTGGGTTTATGAGGAAACTAATGAGACGTTTATTAAGGATGAGGAAATGCAAAAACGTCTACTCAACTTGAATCCTCACTCTTTCCGCAAGATAGTTTCTACCCTATTGGAGGTCAATGGTCGTGGTTATTGGGAAACCAGCGAGGAAAATTTAGATAGGTTACGAGAGTTGTATCAGGAGGTGGAAAACCGCATTGAAGGTATAGATTAGGGTTATTAGTGGCGATCGCTCGGGGTAGACTCTAGGCGATCGCTATGATTTCTGCACATGGCAATATAGATAAGCCAGATGAATGCGGTCTTGTGGAATATCTCGAGAAACAAGGAAAGACAAAAAAAAGACCAATTGCCATGGATTTATTTTCCGGAGCAGGTGGACTTTCTCTGGGAATTCTGCTGGCTTTGATGTGGTGATATCCATTGAAATTGATACTTTTGAATCTAAATACTAAGTAGGGAGGCACAATTATTTGTAGGATTGGTCGAGTAACGAGACCCGTGGCGTTGGGTTTCATACTTCAACCCAACCTAAGTTCATCTTATATTTAATTCCACCCACCCACTTAGTCAAATCTATTTTTACTATTTACAAAAACTCTGGAGATCTGTATAAAATCTTCTGAATAGGGGACATTTTCCCATCAGCTGACTAGGTTGTATTTCTAGTAATAGTGAAGGGGTATGATAACCTTCTAAATCATCAAATACTAAGATTAAACTACATACTTTAGGTTCATTTTTTAGAGCGATCGGCAATTCTTGACTTATTTGATTAATTAGTCCTTGACCCGTTCTACCATAAGCTGTCGTTTTAACACCTGGTTTGGGACCAGGTTTACGCCTTGCGGGTGTTTTGCGTTGAAATTTACAATTAAAGTTCTTCTCAAGAAACGGGATCAGTGATTGAACTTCTGTCTCCCCACCACCAGCAAAAACCCAAACTACCATGGCCACCCTCCAATAGTTGGATCGCCAACTCGATATAAGTCACCTAATTGCCATCCTTCTTCTAATTTATCAGCAAGCATTTCTTGGGTAAGTTTTTTGATCGAAAAATGACTTTTACCATAGGAATCAAAACAATAAACCTTCTCTAAACAGTCAGTAAAATGATCTAAAAGATCGGGACTGTGGGTAGCAATTATGATCTGAGTTTTATGGGCAGCCATTTTAATCCACTCGGACAAAATTCTCATCCACGCAACGTGCAAACCTAATTCTGGTTCATCAATAACCAGTAAAGATGGTAACACAGGTGAATGTAGTATAATCGCCCAACATAACATTCTTATGGTTCCATCAGATAGTTCCTTTAAACATAAAGGGTTCTTTGTATCCAACGAATACCATTCCATGACCAATGATAACTCTTGAGAACGAACACAACGAATACGATATGTTCTAGGTAAAACTAATGTCATGGCTTTATTGATGGTTTCTTCAAAAAATATGTCTTCCCTGATTAAGTTTTCAAAAACTAAGGCTAGATTATCCCCTGATGCTGATACGTACTTGTCTGGACTTGTTATTTTGGTCTCTGAGGTTTTAATTTTTTCTAAGTCAAAACTATTGGCATTATAAAACTGCCACTGTGAAACAAAATCAAGGAGTTTTCTTGCATCTTCAATTACATTACTAGCAGGTTCATAAAGATAAAGATGTGGAAAATCTATTATGACTTTGTCTCCCACTTTTAATGATTCTTGATCAATAACTACTGCTTGTTTTCTATCTTCCTTTCGGTTCACTAAAAGACTCAATTCCAGGATGTGGTTTTTTGACGTAGAATCGGAGGATAATCCTGCAAAACAATAAACAAAGTAAACACTAGCTGGGTCTTCTATGGTATTGTCTAAAATCCCAGCACCTCCGATTTTATTGACCGCATCCTCAAAACCATTTATTTCCAGAGCATACTTCGTTGGATATAAACAGTCTCTAAGGAATTTTAAAGAGTTAATATAATTACTTTTACCTGAACCATTAGGACCAAGTAAAATGTTTAAATTATTGAACTCGACTGGATCTGGTAAATAGAGATTCTTGTAGTTTTTAGTAGCGATGTATTGCAAAACAGGCTGACTCATATTTTTTTCCCTTATATGGGTTAATTATATGGTACTATGAGAGAGTAATAATTATTCTAATTATTCAACAACTTCCACAACAAAAAAATTTGTGGCGCAGCAATAAAACTGCGATCGCTCTCCACTCCTCTAATAATATTGGTCTAGCATACCTCTGACTCAATAGTATTGTTCGCCTTCCTCAAGTTCCGGAAACCAGTTTTCCGTTAGTATGCGATCGCCATCCCAGGGGAATTGTTCAGGGAGCTGGTCATAAGCAATAGAGGTTTGTTGGCTTGCAGCATCTTTTGCATCTGCCCAAGCATCTAACCACCACTCTGGGTCTTGTAAACAAGTTTTTAAGCTAGGCGTTTTCTGCAAGCGACATCTAATACGGTCCCGTTGGGTTCTAATTGTTGCTTGCCAACTGGACCCCCTGAGCAAAGGTTGATACTGCCATTTAAGGAGATGACATAACAAGACAGCCATGCGACTACCTAGTTCCCTTTGTTCGCTCTTACCCACATCCTCTATTTCCTCCGCAATATGCTCCAGGTCAAGCAAGTGAAATTGGCGACTGCGTATAAATTTAGCCTGTTGATTTGCCCAAGCGACAATATCCTCATCATAGTTGGTAGCATTCATCCTAATTTCTCCTTTTCGCCAGCGATCGCTATTCCTCCTATCTCCTAAATTATATCGCTACAGAATTTTTCCCATTTTTCCCTTTGACCACAAAAAACTTAATTTTTTCTTATTGTTCATCTTTTATATACAAATCTATGGGTTAATAGGATTGTACAACCATTTTAAGTTATACAACCCCAAATAATTTGGTCACGTTTGGTAAATTGTCTGTTGGGTTTTCTCCACCCAATAATAATGGAAATCTATATCCCGCTGGTGTTTCAATACTACTAATATTTGATATTCCCCTCGCGAAAGAGCGATCGCTCTCCTTTGTAGGTAGGCACAATTATTTGTAGGATGGTTTATCCATGAGGGCGTTGGGTTTCATCCTTCAACCCAACCTACATTGTCTTATATTTAATTCCAATCACTAGTATTTGATGTTCGCGAGCGATCGCTACTCCTTCCATCTCCTGCAGGATTTTTCCCATCTTTGGTAATTACACCGGAAATCCTATAAAATAGCGATCGCAGTTAATTTCAATTACCCCCGCGCCCATTTTTTTCTCCATCGGGGGGGTTGACTATTGTCTCTTGGAGATGATACCCTGACAATGGAAATCTGTGCACTTTTTTTGCGAATGCTTACACTCCATTATACTCAACTCTCATAATACCACATTTTTATCCCTTCGACCACAAAAAAACTTATCTCAACCCCCTATAAATATAATTTTTTCTTATTGTTTATCTTTTATATACGAATTTATGGGTTAATACGATTGTACAACCATTTTAAGTTATACAACCCCAAATAATTTGGTCACGTTTGGTAAATTGTCTGTTGGGTTTTCTCCACCCAATAATAATGGGAATCGCTTTTCAACACTACCCACTAATATTTGATATTCCCTTCGCGAAAGAGCGATCGCTTGTAGGTAGGCACAATTATTTGTAGGATGGGTTGGGGGTGTTGGGTTTCATCCTTCAACCCAACCTACGTTAATCCTATATTTAATTCCACTCACTAGTATTTGATGTTCGCGAGCGATCGCTTGTAGGGAGGCACAATTATTTGTAGGATGGTTTATCCATGCGGGTGTTGGGTTTCATACTTCAACCCAACCTACATTGTCTTATATTTAATTCCACTCACTAGTATTTGATATTCGCGAGCGATCGCTACTCCTTATCTATCTCCTAGCAGGATTTTTCCCATCTTTGGTAATTACACCGGAAATCCTATAAAATGGCGATCGCAACTAATATTTGATATTCCCCTCGCGAAAGAGCGATCGCTCTCCTTTGTAGGTAGGCACAGGTTTATCCATGCGGGTGTTGGGTTTCATCCTTCAACCCAACCTACATTGTCTTATATTTAATTCCACTCACTAGTATTTGATATTCGCGAGCGATCGCTACTCCTTATCTATCTCCTAGCAGGATTTTTCCCATCTTTGGTAATTACACCGGAAATCCTATAAAATGGCGATCGCAACTAATATTTGATATTCCCCTCGCGAAAGAGCGATCGCTCTCCTTTGTAGGTAGGCACAGGTTTATCCATGCGGGTGTTGGGTTTCATCCTTCAACCCAACCTACATTGTCTTATATTTAATTCCACTCACTAGTATTTGATATTCGCGAGCGATCGCTACTCCTTATCTATCTCCTAGCAGGATTTTTCCCATCTTTGGTAATTACACCGGAAATCCTATAAAATGGCGATCGCAACTAATATTTGATATTCCCTTCGCGAAAGAGCGATCGCTCTCCTTATGTAGGTAGGCACAGGTTTATCCATGCGGGTGTTGGGTTTCATCCTTCAACCCAACCTACGTTAATCCTATATTTAATTCCACTCACTAGTATTTGATATTCGCGAGCGATCGCTACTCCTTCCATCTCCTGCAGGATTTTTCCCATCTTTGATAATTACACCGGAAATCCTATAAAATAGCGATCGCAGTTAATTTCAACTACCTCCGCGCCCATTTTTTTCTCCATCGGGGGGGTCGACTATTGTCTCTTGGAGATGATACCCTGATTTCCGCCATTTTGGGATGTCCCTTGGGTTCTCTTAGCATATTTGCAGACGATTCTCCAAATCCCGCCCGTTGCATCTTTTCTATGAGCGCTTCCATATTTTTATGCTTACCTCGAGAACTCTGCTTTTGTCTCATCAAATCCTTAAAATCCTTAGAATTTCTAGCCATGGTGTCTGTTGTAATTATTACTTAGTTTAGCTTCTAATCAATACTATTACCAATTTTCCCAAAAATGTCTAAAACCTGACTCATATCATCAGGATTTTATTCCTGGTCTCCCACACAGACATTCTCCAGGTTGCTAGTCCTTCGCGAGATCTCACCCCAGCGGTGTAACCCATGGGGGTTTCGTTTCTCAACCCAAGCTCAACCTACGTTCATCTTGCGTTTAATTCCTCCAAAGTTGTCGCCATCAGCTACTCTGGTTAATAACCATTTCCTCTTTTGTCATGAGTCAAGTTTTTAAAAATTGGATAGTTCGTATTTCCAGTATTCTACTGAGTACTTTATTTTGGTCTGCTTTCATACTACCGACCTATGCCCAAACTCAAATAGATCCAAAACTAGAACAACAAGTACTAGAAATTATCCGTCGTAACCCGATAACTATTATCGAAAGTGTTCAAGCATACCAAGAGGAACAACAGCAAAGAGTTATCACCAGGAGACAAGAGTTTATCAAGAAATTCAGCCAAAACCCACAGGATGTTATTGGTAACTCCCCTACTATCGGTTCATCAAAACTACAAACTGTTCTTTTAGAGTTTTCTGACTTTCAGTGCCCTTATTGCAGTGAAGCACATAAAACCCTCAAGGATTTATTGAAAAAGTATCCTAACCGATTTACCCTGGTTTATAAACATTTTCCTCTTTTTCAAACCCATATTCAAGCATTACCAGCTGCTAGGGCTGCCTGGGCTGCACATCAACAAGGTAAGTTTTGGCAGTATCACGACACCTTGTTCACTAAACAAAACCAGCTAGGGGAAAGTCTATACATAGAAACTGCGAAAAGTCTCAAATTAGATCTAGGCAAGTTTAATCAAGATAGACAGCTAGCAGACAAAGCAATTCAAAAAGACCTAGATTTGGTCAACAATCTCAACCTTTCTGGTACCCCCTCTTTTATTATCACTAGTCCAAATTTTACTGGACCTATCCAGCTATCAGAGCTGGAAACATTTTTGGCAGCTGCTAGAAATTAAATAAGCACAAATGAGCATAACTCCCCGCTTTACCAGCGTAGGAGTTTTGCAGCCAATAATTTCTAAACCTGACCGCTAAAGACAGGCTTTACTTTGCGGTCAATCTTTCCCCCCAGGTCTTCAATGGTCAGATTATCAGGTTTGCAACGTTTAACGTTGATTGTAATCCCCTGCGCCCCTTCTGCTTCCAAGTCCTCTACATAGCCATTACTGGCAGATGTGGCCTCGGTCACGCTTAAAAAAGGCCCAAAGTAATAGGTACAACGGGGATTCTGAGTGACAATCTCCACCCACCAAGCCAAACCCAAATTGTTATTTAGGTTGATTAAGGACTCTTTAAGGTTTTGCCAAATATTTTTCATGGTTTCCACCAATTTATAAATGTGTTAACAGGTCACAGAACAAAATTAAAACAGATTAGGTTTTACATTTCTTTATACTCTGTTAGGTTGATTTTTTCAAAGTTTTTTCCCAGAAAATGTATGTAATTTATCAAGATAATGAGTATTTGACAAGCGTTGGCGATAAATTTCATAAAGTGCCATACCAGTTGCTACGGAGGCATTGAGGCTAGGGGTCTTACCCTGCAAGGGAATAGAGACTAGAACATCACAGGATTTTTGTGTCAACATACTCAGACCTTCGCCCTCGGATCCAACTACTAAAACTGTAGAGCCTGTGAACCTAACGCTATGTAGAGGTTCACTGCCGGTAGCAGCAGTTCCATAAATCCAAAATCCGGACTCTTTTAGCTGTTCTAAAGCGCGACTTAAATTAACAACTCTAGCCACAGAAAAGTTTTCTAAAGCCCCAGCAGCGACTTTCACTACGGTGGAGGTAATGCCAACAGCTCTTCTTTGAGGAATTACTAGTCCCTGGGCGCCAATGGCCTCAGCAGTGCGAATAATTGCTCCCAGGTTGTGGGGATCGGTAATCCCATCAGCAACAACTATCACTGGTTCTGATACAGTCTGGGCCTGACTAATTAAGTCCTCTAATTCAGTGTAGGTATAGGGAGCAATTTGAGCAGCTACACCTTGGTGATTTCCACCATTGGTAATTTGGTCTAAACGCTTGGGGTCAACTTCGTCAATTACAGTGCCATTATCTTTGGCTTGGAGAACTAGATGATGAAATCTGGGATCATACCTTAACCGGGAAGTAATCCAAAGACGGTTAAGATTACGATGACTTTCCAAAGCACTTAGGACAGGATGGCGTCCATAAATAAGGTCATTATCTTGCTCTTCAGAGTTTTTAGTTTGTACCGGTTGGTCTAGGAGGCGAGGTTTAGGGGGTATAACCTCTGCTTTCTTGTGGGTGCGAATGGGATGACTTAGGACGCGCTTACCTTTGATCTTTATTGGTTGCGGACGTTCCGATTCCCTGGTGTGATTGTTCTTTTTAGGTTGGTAGCTCATGGTTATTTATTGTAGTAAGTATGTGAACAAACGATTCCATCTGGCTTCATCAACCATAACTATTTTGCTATGACACAAGTAAGCTAGTTAATTATTTTTCCAGAGGGAGTTTTTGTAGCAATTCTGTTAAACGGGGGTAATCCGTGAGATATAAATAGCCAACTAAAGTTTCTAAACTGGTGGCCTGCTGGTAAATTTCGGGATCTAGTCGTTTGGGACGCCCTGTGGCTGCATTGCGCCCCCTGCGAACGATTTCTAATTCATGATTCCTCAGTTCAGGAATCAAAGAGCGTAAATGTGAGGCCTGTTTTTCTGCTCTCACTTGCGCTACTACCAAGCTATGATAAATCTCCGGTCTTTGCTGTGGCCACAGATAAAACATTCTAACATAAAGTTCATAAATTGCATCACCTAAATAAGCTAAGGCTGCAGGAGAGATTTTTTTTACTTGGGCTTCACATAGAAACTGGGGAGATTGACCAGGCAATGCCAGAATTTGAGATGATTGCTCTGTGGCAATTTCATCTTCGGTTTGGGAATCTTCCTCCTGGGGTTTCACCTGTTAATTATTCCTTGGCTTGAAATTTGGCAGTGCTTTTGTGTTCTCGGGAAATAGGTTCAGTCAGATGAGGAAGGGAAAAACTGGGACTTTTTCCACTTCCTCATCATCAACTGGGGAATGTTTTTGGGGATCTGTCACGATTTAATGTTTTCTAGAGCCCTCTCAACCGAAGTTTGTAAGGAGAGAAATTTTTCCAACCGCACAAGCTTGACTGTTTGAGTCACCCGGGCATTAGTGACAATTTGGAAACTTCCCTGATTTTCGCCTAACTTGGCTATCTTGGCTAATTGCACCAGGGCACCCAAACCCGAACTGTCTATAAAGTCAATCTGTGACAGATCCAGAATTATATTGTTTGGACCTTCCCCAATTTTACCCTCTAGTACCTTACGAAATGTTGGCTCCGAAAAGGCATCTAACAATCCTGTGAGACGGAAAAGCTGGTAGTTATCCTTATCCCTAACTTCCAGAGTGCCCCTCAGGCTCACGGTTAAATTTAGTACTTCTGCAATAACTCCCTCCTGTTCCTATTAACTAAAATAACTAAACGATAAAACGCTTGTTGGGGATCAAATTTCCCCCTTTTGACGTGCTGTTTGCATTTCTAGCACAAATTGCTCAAATAAGTAATCAGCATCGTGGGGACCGGGACTGGCCTCGGGGTGATACTGGACGGAAAAAATAGGTAGGGATTTGTGACGCACTCCAGCAACCGTTTGATCATTTAAGTTCAGATGACTAACCTCTACCACTGCTGATGGTAGAGAATCCGGATCAATAGCAAAACTATGATTCTGGCTGGTAATTTCTACTCTTGTTTGTAATCCAGCTGGTTGATTTAAACCCCGATGCCCAAATTTTAGTTTAAAGGTTTGGGCCCCCAGGGCATGACCTAATATTTGGTGACCCATACAAATCCCAAACATGGGTTTTTTGCTCCCTAGCAGGCTTTTGGCAGTGGTGATCCCTTCTGTTACTGCTGCTGGATCCCCAGGACCGTTAGAGAGAAAAATACCATCTGGATTATATGCCAAAATTTCTTCGGCGGTTGTGTGGGCGGGAACAACTATTACTCTACAACCATAACTGGCCAAACGTCTAAGAATATTTCTTTTTACCCCAAAATCTAATGCTACTACCGTTAGGGCTTCCCCTTTGCTGGCGCTGGACTGGGAATTAAATTCCCATACTTCCGGGGTCGGTTCTGACCATTCATAGACTTTTTTTGTGGTTACCTGCTTCACTAAGTTTAGTCCAGTCATACTTGGTGCTGCTTGTACTAGCTCTAGTAATTCTGTTTCCTCTAAAATGGTTGTGGAAATCCCCCCATTCATTGCTCCATCAATTCTAATTTTCCGGGTTAGGGCTCTTGTGTCTATTCCAAATATACCAGGAATTTGCTGCTGTTTCAAGTACTCTGTTAGGGGTTGGGTTGAACGCCAGTTACTGGGTTGATGACATATATTGCGGGCAATTACTCCCTTTATATGAGGTCTTACCGATTCCTCGTCCTCGGGATTAACTCCTGTGTTTCCCAATTCTGGATAAGTAAAAATTACTATTTGTCCTGTATAACTAGGATCGGTTAGCACTTCTTGATATCCAGTCATACCAGTGTTAAATACTACTTCTCCTACTGTTGTTCCCAGCGCTCCAAAAGACCAGCCACGATATGCGGATCCGTCTGCTAGAACTAAAAGGGCAGGTATTGTTTCAGATATAGCCATAAGTAATTAGTGACCTATTTTGTTAGTTATGATAGAAATTGTTAAATCTCAAGTATGTTTGAATTGTTGAAAGGTTAAAATGGGAGATGGTCAGGTGGTTAATCTGTAAGAAACTATGTTAGATTCTATTTTGCCACGCACAACTGTGATTGTCATGACTAGTGCTTTAGCAACTTTGATAGTTGCCTGTACTGGTCATCAACAGAGCAATCAAAGCATAAACCACTCCAGGGACGTGGGTAATTTAGCAGCAGTACAACCACCTAAAAGACTGCCACACAGTCAAGAAGTCAGTGTGCTGGAATTGGCTTTAGACAAAGGTGCTAGTGCTGTCAGGATTGGTCAGTGGGCCCAATCTGCTGAGGATTGGCAATTGGTGGAGAGTAATTTTAACCGAGCGATCGCCCTATTAAAACAAATCAGACCCAATAGCCCCAATTTTGCTTTTGCTCAAAAAAAGATTATCGAGTATAAGGGTCAACTCCAACTGGCTCGTCAACAGGGTAATCCTAGCAGAGGATCCTCCTTATCACCAGATTCCCCGGTGGTAAACAGGTCAAACCCAGGGAGAAAAATACTTTATTCCCCCCCCGTGAGGGAAACGCCGACCATACCAGATTTCCAATCACCTTCACCAGACATTGCCACTAAGAAGATTCCAAGGGAGAATACTAACGACCAAGATCAAGTATACATTGTACCCATTAAGCGACGAATTGGTGGTACTCCTATTGTGGAAGTAACTTTTAATGGCAAAAGTCGTTTTGAAATGATTGTGGATACGGGTGCCAGTGGTTCTGTAATCACCCAAGAAATGGCTCGCTCTTTAGGGGTTGTCCCCGTTGGCGTGGCCAGGGCTAATACGGTCAGTTCCCAAGGACTAGAATTTCCCATAGCCTATGTTGACTCTATGGAGGTGGGGGGGGTGATGGCAAAAAGGGTGCCTGTGGCTATTGCTGGGTTAGCACTAACAACTGGTTTGTTAGGACATGATTTCTTTGGCAATTATGACATCACTATTAAGCGGAATGTGGTGGAATTCCGTCCCCAAAACACAGCTCCTACCCCCGTAAAAATTCCACCAGCTGTTCCAACTTTTCCCAAGGACTACCAGTTGCCAGAATTTCCCTAGCCATGTTTACTCCCTGATGATGATGGAACAAAGGAACCACACCAGCGACTTGTAATGCTAGGGAGGCATTTAATGCTACTACATCTTGTTGAGCTGTAGTGCCTTTGCCCTGTAACACCCTAGTTAAAATATCAGCATTTTCGGCTACACTACCACCTTTTAAAGCGGTAATGGATGCTGGTGTAACTCCTGCTTCCTCGGGGTTGAGGGTAGTAATTTGCACTTCCCCTTGATTCAAAACCGCCAGGTCGGTGATTCCCCCCAATCCTGCTTCATCTAATTTTTCCCTACCGTGTAATACAATTGCCATTTGTGTCCCCAAATTATTTAGGGTTTGGGCCACAGTCCCAATCAAGGTAGGATCAAATACCCCTATGATTTGTCCTGTGGGTGCCATGGGATTAACTAATGGACCTAACAAATTAAATACAGTTCTAATTTTTAAACTGCGTCGTAATGGAGCTACGGCTTTCATGGCCGGATGCCATCCCGGAGCAAAGAGAAAGGTAATTCCCACTTCCCTGACTGCAGCTTGTATTTTTTCAGCAGGTGCATTTAGGTTCACTCCTAAAGCTTCTAAAACATCTGCGCTACCGGTTAAGCTAGAAGCAGAACGTCCGCCGTGTTTAGCTACCGGTACACCAGCAGCAGCAGCGACAAAAGCCACCGCTGTAGAAATATTAAAGGTAGCTGCTCCGTCTCCACCAGTACCACAAGTGTCAATAAGGGGGGTATTTTCTGGCTTGGTTTTCAGACATAAACCTTTTAGGACCCCCGCCATACCAGTCAATTCCTCTGGAGACACCCCTTTGAAATGGAGTGCGGTTAATATTGCCCCGGACAGTTCGGGGGGAATCTTTTCCTGAATCCACCCTTCCATAAGGATTGCTGCTTGATTGCGGGATAATGATTGGCGGTCTAATAGCTGTTTGAGTAAGTTTGACCAGGTATCATCAGAAACTGGGTTTATCATGATTGGATAATTTCCTCTTCGACAATTCTTTTTGCCGCTTCTAACAGGTATTCATAATAAGTACGAGCGACGATGGACAACTGCTTACCGGAAGGATGAACTATATACCAGGTACGTTTGATAGGAAAATGTTGTGCGTCCAAAATACTAAATTGGTGGGCATCACCCAGTAAGGTATGACGGGATAAAACCGATATGCCTAAACCTCCAGCAATAGCTTGCTTAATTGCTTCATTACTACCCAGTTCTAATTTAACCTTGACTTTAATACCATTTTCCTCTAATAAACTCTGGATGGCACGGCGAGTACCAGAACCAGGTTCGCGCATAATAAATGGTTCCTGTGCCAATCTTTCCAAAGAAATGTTGGTTTCCGTAGACAAAGGATGATTCACAGGTGCAAAAACCACTAGGGGATTCTCTAAAAAAGGTTGAAACTGAATATCCAAATGCTCTGGCAGTTGACTCATAATATACAAGTCATCCAAATTGGCAGTCATCCGTTCCAAGATGCCTTCATGGTTTGTTACCTGTAGGGAAACATCAATTCCTGGATAAAGTTCACAAAAAGGTCCCAACAAACGGGGAATAATGTATTTGGCAGTAGTAATGACTGCCAAACGTAAGCTACCTTGTTTTAGTCCTTTAAGATCTGCTACAGTTATTTCAAACTGGGAAATAACATTAAAAATCTCACGACAGGTGGCAAATAATTCCCTTCCAGCTTCAGTCAAAAATAGGCGTTTACCCACCTGTTCAAACAATGGTAGACCCACGGATTTAGTCAGTTGTTTGATTTGCATGGAGACAGTAGGTTGGGTAAGAAATAGTTCCTCTGCAGCACGGGTAAAGCTACCGTGTCTTGCAGCGGCCTCGAACACCTTCAACTGGTGCAGTGTCGCTTGGTTCAAGGTGATTCTCCTCTAACAGCAGTTCTTAATATATTTAGTAAACACTATTCGTCCACCAGTAATTCTTCCTTAATTTTAACCGGCAATTTGGCTAGATCAGGTAACTCTACGGCTTGGGCGTCAACAATTTTCTCTTTGACATGTAGGGGTATATCTAAAGGTCGATGTTCTTCTACCCAACAACTAGCAATGGGTAGGGTCTGCTCCAGTTCGTCTAGGGGACGAGGAATCACCATGACGGCATTTAATTCCCCTATTCTTTCTGCTTCATACATTCCCGCTTCTACGGCTACAGCTACGTTAGCCACCGTGCCTCTAATAATGGCAGTGCAGAGTCCCGCACCAATTTTCTCGTAAGAAGCTAAATGAACTTCTGCTGATTTGAGCATAGCATCACAAGCACCTACCATGGCAGGGAAGCCACGGGTTTCTACTAAACCTATAGCTTGATTACTTAGACGACTATAAGTGCCATCCGCCATAATTTGGGTTAGACGATTAATTGGTAAAACTATGTCCAGATTAGGATAGGGTCTAGGAATAACTAGACTTGACACCAACTGTCCAAACTGTTCCGCCGTTTGCACCCCCGCCTCTACAGCTAGACGCACATCCGCAATATTACCCCGCACAATAGCTGTACAGTGACCACTACCAATTTTCTCATAGCCTACCAGATGCACTCCAGCAGACTTTAACATCATGTCAGCTGTCCCCACTATGGCAGGGAAGCTCAAGGTCGAAACTAAGCCCAAGGCAGTATCCTTGAGATTATTGTGGCGACGAGGTGATTGAATAGTACTAAGAGTAGGTTGACTGTATGTTTCCATATTTATTCACCAGCATAATCGCAAAAATGACGACTGACCATACAACTAACAATTAACATTTACTCCACACCATTGTTAGCATCCTGGTCACTCAGAGACTGCCGATGGGGAAACAACGTACTTAAAAGTCGGTTAATGCTTCCTTGCCCGTAGATTTGCGTTCCTAAGGGATGGGGCTCAGTGGGATCTCTACTATGGGGTTTACCATCACTTGTCTCTTGCGACTCAGTACTAGATTCTGTTTCCGGGGGTGACTGGCTTTTTGGCGTGGGAGAAGGTGGGGAAGTAGACTGTTGGCGACTGCTATCTCCCAAAATCGAACCTGCTGGTATTACTTGTTGAGCAGCTACAGAATCGTTAAATACTGTAGTGCCCGCACCAATACAAGCATTAGCCCCTATTTTACCTTCCCCAACCATCAAAAAACCGGCCCCCAGATTGGCCCCCATTTCGATTTCTAGAATGCCGTGACTCACCTGGAGAATTGATCCCATGCCAATACAAACCCCAGGACCAATAATAATTTTGCTGTTAAGGCCCGCCTGGAGTATTACCCCCGGTGCTATTACGGCACTAGGATCAATATTCACCTCGCCACTAATATAAGGGTCAAATTTGTCGCTGAGGCGAAGCAACGGCACAGAAGACATGACTTTTACTACCTCGGAAGCCGGAATAATGATTTCACAAAAAATTGGTAAGTGATAATTGGCCAAACCTACCAGCCTATAAGCTATTACCCGCCTATTATGGACGTTGGATAATTACTTCTAGTACCCGACGCTTCACTTGGGGATCAATACCTATTAGTCTTACATACTCACCTGGATACTCAGATAGATAGGATTCTACAGTGGCGATCGCCTCTCTTTCACTTCTAGCTTCAATGAGTCCCGCACTAGACCAGGTTCCCGTCCGGAAGCGTCTTTGGTCTACGTGTTCTAGACTAATTTTCAGTCCACCGTTGACTAATTGTCTGAGATGGTCTATAATTTCTCCACCTAGATGGTTACTAACAGCTGTGGTGCCACCAGTGGGGGAAACTTTGCCGTTACCAGATGTGACTACCTGTCCATTAGGGCGCTGCACAATACTTTCCAACACTCGGCGTTTAGCCTTGGTATCAATACCAATGAGTCGAACATACTCACCTTGATGAGAGTTTAAGCATGACTCCAGAGCCGCCACTACTTCCTGAGTCGAGGTAGAATGAATAGGTTCACAGCTTTGCCAAGTCCCAGTCCGGAATCTTCGTTCATCTACATGCTCTGTTGCAATCTTATAACCATTGTTCAAAAGCTGATTAATCTGATTGATGATTTGGGTGTCAATACCACCAAACTTGCCATTACCATTATAGCTGGTTGGGGATGGTCCCTTAAAGCTAGGGGAAGTAGCTACCACCACACCATCAGGACGTTGAATAATGGTTTCCAAAACCCTCTTCTTACCACCATCAATCCCAAATAAACGCACGTACTCACCAGCGTGGTCCACTAAACAAGTTTCTAAAGCACTAATTGCCTGTCCCAAGGAGCGGGTTTCGATGGGCTGGCAACTTTGCCAGGATCCTGTGCGAAACCGTCTTTGATCCACATGCTCTGTACCAATTTTATAACCTTGCTCCAGTAGATACCGTAGCTGTTCTACTGTATCTGCACTCAATTTGCCTGCCACTTCACTACTCCTATCTAACTCTTCAACTGTGATGCTTGTATAAGTTTTTTCTTCGTGATCTTTTAACTCATCCCGAATGGGGGTAATACATTTGAGATCTTCCGCGCAGCGATAACCAGCTCGTAAAGCCTGATTTATCCCCACAACATGGTGGGCAAACTGCTGATCTTGAGCCTGCACCTCTGGTAAGCGATCAGCTTGCTGCTGTGTTGTAATAATTGAACCGGAAGCTATGTATTTACCCGGGGGTATTTCCACATCTTGTATTAAGGCGTGCATCATGACGATGCAACCCGCTCCGACTCTGGCATTAAAGACCGTGGAGCGAAAACCTATAAAACAGTTGTCCCCTACATAAGCTGGTCCATGAATCAGCGCCATGTGGGTGATGGAAGCGTTTTTACCAATCCATACGGAATATTTCTCGCCGTCATCCCCGACTACTCGGCCCTGCTCCAAACCATGAATAACCACCCCATCCTGAATATTGGTATTTTCACCGATATGAAAGGGGGTTCCTTCATCTGCTCTAATAGATGTTCCCGGGGCAATAATCACATTCTGACCGAGATGAACATCCCCAATCAAGTTAGAGGAAGGATGTACATAAGCAGTTTGATGAACGTCCGGTTCGGCTAAACTCTTTGACCACGGGGTTGGGGGTGCCGCCGTGCTGCGGACTACCATTGTGGGATTCCTCCTGAAATAATCTTGTTGTCAGTGGTCGTGACCTCCTGACTATTTATACTGGTCTTTTTTGCTGTAAACTAAACGATCTTCGACGTGAATAGTATCTATTATCGCCACCACTGCCGCATCTAGGGGTCGCTGTTCATTGCCAAGAACTTGACGGGCGGCACTACCTCGACTAAATAGTACCCACTCATCTACTCCTGCTCCCACACTGTCAGCTGCTACCTCATATTTTGGGAGAAGATTACCGTTCTCATCTACTAGCTGTACCATGAGTAGTTTCACACCCCTGAGACTGGGATCTTTTTGGGTGCTGACTACTGTGCCACGCACCTTCGCAATTTGCATTCTTAATTACGGTCTCCTAAAGGGGCGAATCCCACTTACCCCTTCCCGGAATTGTTCTACGTCTTCTGTATATCGAATTGGCAGTACATACTCTAGGTTTTCGTGAGGGCGAGCAATAATATGGGTAGACAATACCTGTCCACCATTGACTCGCTTCACGTTTTCTACTCCTGCTGCTACTGAGGCTTGAACTTCGGATACGTCACCACGCACAATTACTGTTACGCGACCACTGCCGATCTTCTCGTATCCTACTAAGGTAACACGGGCTGCTTTTACCATCGCATCAGCAGCTTCTACCACTGCGGGAAACCCTAAGGTTTCTACCATTCCCACTGCAATTGACATTTTCTCTATCCTTACTTACAATCGTGATTTTACATTGTTGACTATACAAAAGTAAAAAGTTATTCCTTTTTACTGTTGGGCAAGTTGTGGAACTAGATACCCGTTTAAGTTCGGAACTGCTCTACTGCCTCTGTATACCTGATGGGTAATACATATTCTAGGTTCTCATGGGGACGGGCGATGATATGAGTTGATAATACTTCTCCGCCATTTACCCTTCTAGCTGCTTCAATACCCGCTGCTACTGAGGCTTGAACTTCGGATACGTCGCCTCTCACAATCACGGTAACGCGTGCGCTGCCGATCTTTTCATACCCTACTAAGGTGACACGGGCTGCTTTTACCATCGCATCAGCGGCTTCTACTACTGCTGGAAACCCTTTTGTCTCAATCATTCCTACTGCAATTGGCATCGCAGAACTCCTCAAAATTAAATAGGACTTTTGTACTGTGGTTGATTAGAAATTTTTGACGGGGATGCTCATTGTGAGCGAAGCAAATACTTCTAGATCTAAGGATATGAGACCTGGGCACCCCTGGCAACATAAATTACTATAATAGTTTGTGATAAAATAGTTTTAGAAAACTTAACAAAATTTAACTGCCCAAAATACTATAAACCGTAATAAATATATTCACATCTATAGTGACTTGATAAGGGCGCGTATAATCTAAGTTATCCTCACGGAAAAATTTCCCAGGTACTAGGATTGACATGGCAAATTGTGGTAACTGTATAAACAATAGGGAAGAAAGATGAAAAAAATATTAAAAAAACTTGATTGTGGTCAGGTTGACTTACTCTAAACCGAGATTTGTTTTAAGCCTGTTTAAGAAAGAAAAATTGGAGTCCGATGATTTAGATGAATGAGGTCTTATTATTCACAAGTTGGTTTGTGCCGTTTTATAGCCTATTGGGGGCAATTCTCAGCCTACCCTGGTGTGTGGGAATAGTTAAAAGTACGGGTCCTAGACCTGCTGCTTATCTGAACTTGTTAATGACTATATTGGCTTTTTTCCATAGTCTGCTTGTATTTAAAAATTTGGGGGGTACGGATTCACAAAGCTTAGTAATTAACTGGTTTGAGTTCGGCGATTTTCAGTTGAATTTTGCTTTAGAATTATCCCAGGTGAGTGTGGGAGCATTAGTGTTAATTAGCGGATTAGGTCTATTAGCTCAAACCTATGCTCTAGGTTATATGGAAAAAGACTGGTCTCTAGCACGCTTTTTTGCTCTCTTGGGATTTTTTGAAGCAGCTTTGAGTGGATTAGCTGTAAGTGATTCTTTATTTCTTAGTTATGCTCTCTTAGAGGTTCTTACTCTTTCTACCTATCTACTGGTGGGTTTTTGGTATGCCCAACCTCTAGTGGTAACAGCAGCGAGAGATGCTTTTTTAACTAAACGAGTGGGGGATTTATTACTACTTATGGCTGTGGTTATACTTTCCACTAAAGCTAATAGCCTCAACTTTTTGGACCTTTATGAGTGGGTACAAGGGGCAAATTTAAACCCTCTGACCTCTACCTTGCTGGGTATAGCCCTAATTGCTGGACCTGCTGGTAAGTGCGCCCAATTCCCCCTCCATTTGTGGTTGGATGAGGCTATGGAAGGCCCAAACCCAGCCTCTGTCATGCGCAACTCTCTGGTGGTCGCTGGTGGGGCCTATGTTCTATATAAAATTCAACCAATCCTCAGCCTATCGCCCGTGGCTTTGAATGCCTTGATCATTATGGGTACTGTTACAGCAGTGGGAGCAACTTTAGTTTCAATAGCTCAAATTGATATTAAACGCGCCCTATCTCATTCTACAAGTGCCTACATGGGATTAGTGTTTTTGGCGGTGGGAATGGAGCAGGGAGGTGTGGCTCTGATGCTGTTGTTAACCCATGCGATGGCCAAGGCTCTATTATTTATGAGTTCTGGTTCTGTTATATATACCACCCAAACTCAAGATCTGACGGAAATGGGTGGTTTGTGGACAAAGATGCCAGCAACAACAACGGCTTTTTTAGTGGGTGCAGCGGGAATGGTCACCTTATTACCCCTGGGAAGTTTTTGGGCCATGTTAGCGTGGGCTGATGGTTTAGTGAAGATTAGTCCCTGGGTGATTGTAGTGTTAATTTTAGTCAATGGCCTAACCGCCCTAAATTTAACTAGGGTTTTTCGTCTGATCTTTTGGGGACAACCCCAACAAAAAACCCGTCGCGCCCCGGAAGTGGGTTGGCCCATGGCTCTCCCCATGGTTACCCTAACAATTGTAACCCTAATATTGCCGGTCATGCTTCAGCAATGGTACTTACTTCCTGACTGGGAAGATGTTGATTGGTACATAGCTGTGGCATTAGTAGGTTCCACTGTCTTGGGGGTGGTAATCGGCTCTACCATACATCTACACAAGGGTTGGTCGAGATCAAGGATTTTGGCATGGAGATTTGTTCAAGATTTCCTAGGATACGATTTTTACATTGATAAGATATATCGGTTAACCATAGTCGGTGTGGTAGCACTCTTATCTAAAATATCCTCCTGGTGCGATCGCTATTTAGTAGATGGTCTGGTTAACCTGGTGGGATTTGCAGCTATGTTTGGTGGACAAAGCCTAAAATATAGTGTTTCTGGTCAGTCTCAGGGTTATATGTTAACGATTCTGGTGGTGATCAGTCTACTTGGTTTCTTGATTAGTGGTTACTTAGGTTTACTAAATAGGTTACCCTTCTAGTCGTAGTGAATAACCGCCTAAATGCCAAATTAGCAATAATGAACTAATGATGTTAAGTACCCTAATTTTGCTACCTCTAATTGGTGCAGCTGTGATTGGTTTTTATCCAACATCGATAAGTGGAAAAACTGCCCGTCAAATCTCTTTGGCCATTGCTGGGATGATTTTTTTGTGGACTGTTTTGTTAACAATTAGGTTTGACCCTAACCAGGGAAATGTACAATTTACCGAATCCCTGATTTGGATAGATGTGTTAGGGTTAAACTATCGTTTGGGTGTGGATGGTTTATCCTTACCTTTACTATTGTTGAACGGAATTTTGACTGTTATTGCCATTTACAGTACTGATGAGTCAATCCAGCGTCCCAAGTTTTATTATTCCTTAATTTTTTTACTGAGTACTGGAGTAATTGGAGCTTTTTTAGCCCAAGACCTATTATTGTTCTTCCTGTTTTATGAATTGGAACTGATTCCCCTATACTTACTAATTGCTATTTGGGGAGGAATACGAAAAGGTTATGCAGCTACTAAGTTTCTCATTTATACCGCCCTCTCAGGAATCCTAATTCTGGCCAGTTTCTTGGGAATGATTTGGTTGAGTCATTCCCCTAGTTTTGCCCTAGAAACTGTCAATGCTCACACTCTACCTTTAACCACCCAACTGTTGTTATTGGCTGGAATCATCATCGGATTTGGCATTAAAATCCCCCTTGTTCCTTTTCATACCTGGTTACCCGATGCTCACGTGGAAGCATCCACTCCCATTTCCGTACTTTTAGCGGGAGTACTGTTGAAATTGGGAACCTATGGTCTGGTTAGATTTGGTATGAACTTATTACCCCAAGCCTGGGAATATGCAGCACCTACCTTGGCAACATGGGCTGTAATTAGTGTACTATTTGGAGCATCCTGTGCGATCGCTCAGAAGGACATGAAAAAAATGGTAGCCTATAGCTCTATTGGACACATGGGGTATATACTGTTAGCAACAGCAGCGGCCACACCTTTAAGTGTACTAGGTGCTATTATGCAAATGGTGAGTCACGGGCTGATTTCAGCCATGTTGTTCTTACTGGTAGGTGTAGTATACAAAAAAGCTGGTAGTCGTGATTTAGAGGTACTGCGGGGGTTATTAAATCCAGAGCGGGGAATGCCAGTGGTTGGCACACTAATGATTTTAGGAGTCATGGCCAGTGCAGGTATACCGGGGATGGTAGGTTTTATTTCAGAATTTATTATCTTCCGGGGTAGCTATGAGGTTTTTCCAGTACAAACCCTATTATCCATGGTGGGAACTGGTTTAACAGCAGTTTATTTCCTAATTTTGGTAAATCGGGCCTTCTTTGGCAGATTATCACCACAAGTAGTTAGACTACCTCGCGTATACCTGAGCGATCGCTTGCCTGCTGTAGTATTAGCGGGATTAATTATTATTTTGGGAATTCAACCGTCATGGTTAACCCATTGGAGTCAAGCAACAGTGCAGGTCAGTGTGCAAAAACCAGCAAGCCAATTAACTCAAGTAAGTAAATGAAACAGATTGAAAACAGGGTCCATCCCCTACATGAATTCATCGAGCAATTGCAAACCGGAAAGGCCCTACTCAAAGACAGTCCAGAAAATGTCTTAGAAGTTGTAGGGATTCTCAAAAGTTATGGTGTGGTACTAGATGCTTATTCTCAAAACCTGATCTACATAGCAGATCATCAATTTTTAGTATTCTTCCCATTTTTCAAATATTTTAACGGCAAAATCTCCCTTCCCCAATTATTCCGTCATTGGTGGCACGATCGCATTAACTTTGAATATGCAGAATACTGCATGAAAACCATGATGTGGCATGGTGGTGGGGGGCTAGATTCCTATTTAGATAGCCCTGAATTTGCCCACAGAGCCCAGGCCGTAATATCAGCTAAATTCAAATACAACCTAGGGGTTATAGGTCTTAACCAGCTGTTTCCGGACTTTTTAATTGAACAATTGCGGATGTCTGCTTATTATAGTGGTCTCGGTCAATTTTGGCGAGTCATGGCTGATATCTTTCTCAGTTTATCAGATCTGTACGATATCGGAAAAATCACATCTATTCCTCAAGTAGTAGAACATATTAAAGCTGGTTTAGTCAAAGATGCCCTAAAACCAATCACCTACCAAGTAAAAATTCGGGAGCAAGTTTATGATATTATTCCTAAGTCCATGGGATTAACATTCTTGGCCGACACAGCCATTCCCTACGTAGAAGCGGTATTTTTCCGAGGCACACCCTTTTTAGGAACAGTGTCCCTAAACGCTCAAGCATATCAGGTTCCCCCAGACCAGGCCAAATTTGAATATGGTGCTTTATATGCGGATCCTCTACCTATTGGTGGTTCAGGTGTTCCACCCACATTATTAATGCATGACATGCGCCATTATCTACCCGAGTACCTCCATCAGATTTACCGTCACAGTTTGAGAGGTGAAGATGACTTGCTGGTGCAAATCTGTATCAGCTTTCAAAAGTCCATGTTTTGTGTGACAACTGCAGCTATTCTAGGATTAATGCCCTATGCCATAGATACAGGGGATCCCAGTGAACAGATAGCCAATTTAGTGTACTTGGAAAAGTGGATGGATAGATTTCAAACCTCCCGATTGCTGGAAGCAAACAATTAAAACAACAATCAATCGCATGCCATAGTGCGAATAATATCACCACGGGTCAGAATACCAATTACAGTACCAGCATCATCAACCACGGGGAGACGACGAACCTTTTGGTCCTGGATAATTTTTGCTGCTGTTTTCAAAGACTGATCAGGACTAATAGTGATCGGATTGTTACTCATCACTTCCCCCACAGTTTGTCCCAGAGCTTTGTGTAAATCCCGTTCGTAAGTAGCAGGGTTTTGTAAGTAAATCACACTATCCAAAAACATAATGTATGCAGGAGGAGTAATTCCTGTTTCTTGCCACATTAGATCCGTTTCTGAGATAATCCCGACCAACTTACCCATATCATCAACCACAGGCAACCCGCTAATTTGCTTCTCAGCCAAGATTTGGATTGCCTGTTTTAAAGGAGTTTGAGGATTAACCATAATCGGATTATGGGTCATCACCTGGGCAACAGTTTTAGACATGGTTATACCTATACCTTACTATAGAAACGGGAAAGTCAAGCTACTAACTTACTATTTTAGATAATACTACTATCAACTATCTCAGTTAACGGAATAAACTACTCAGGGAAGTATCCTCATGAATACGCCAAATGGCCTCCCCAAGCAAATTAGCAACTGAAAGCACTACTAATTGGGGGAATTGATCTGCTGGAGAAATAGGAATGGTATTAGTAACTATCACCTCCTCAAACAACCCACTGGAAAGACGTTCAATAGCTGGTGGTGAAAATACTGCATGGGTGGCACAAGCATATACTTGACTAGCACCTTCTTCTCGGAGTAACTTTGCTCCCTGAGTAATAGTACCTCCCGTATCAATCATATCATCGACTAAAACAGCCGTTTTGCCCTTCACATCCCCAATCACATTCAGAACTTCAGCTACATTATGAGCCTGACGACGTTTATCAATTATTGCCAGGGGAGCATCATTGAGTTTTTTAGCAAATGCTCTAGCTCGAGCTACCCCACCCACATCAGGAGAAACCACAACAATATCTTGTAGTGCTTTATTCTGTAGGTACTCCAGTAAGACTGGCGAACCATAAACATGATCAAAGGGTATATCAAAGTACCCCTGGATTTGTGCCGCATGTAGATCCATAGCCAGGACTCGATTAGCCCCTGCTTGGGTAATTAGGTTAGCAACCAATTTAGCAGTAATGGACTCTCTCCCGGCGGTTTTTCGATCCGCACGGGCGTAACCATAATAAGGAACCACTGCCGTAATCTGTCTAGCAGAAGCACGACGGCAGGCATCAATTATGATTAGTAATTCCATTAAATGGTCATTAACTGGCTTACAAGTTGGTTGAATTAAATAAACATCACAACCGCGAATAGACTCTTGAATTTGAATATACAACTCACCATCCGCAAATCTTTTGCGGATCATGGGGCCCAAGTCCAGGCCCAAGTAGCGTGAGACTTCCTGAGCTAATTGGATATTGGACGATCCAGAAAATAATCGCAGACGTTGGTTGTCAGTCACTCCTGTGGTGACTGGGTGCATGGTTAAACTTGCAGAATTTAGCACAGCAGATCCTAGATGCGCATTCATGGCGATATTATCATCAAAGATGTAGCAGATTTCATGAACAAATGCAGAAAAATCGGGAATACCTCCATATAAATTAACACTATTTTCCCAGATTAGATTGACGATTTGTTGATTTTTTAACTTGAGAGAGATCTTCGATGTTGAACCAAAGCCAAAGTCCCCTAATTGATGCCTTAAAATCCTCCATATCCAAAAACCATACCCCCTTTTATACTCCTGGACATAAACGGGGTGCAGGAGTCTCACCCATTTTAACCGATTTGCTTGGTAAAGACGTATTTAGAGCCGATTTAACCGAACTATCAGAATTAGATAATTTATTCGCACCTGAAAGTGCAATTTTAGCAGCACAAGAATTAGCCGCCATGGCCTTTGGTGCTCAAAGAACTTGGTTTTTAGTCAATGGCTCTAGTTGTGGTATTATAGCAGCAATTATGACCGTTTGTGAACCAAATCAGCATATCCTTTTACCCAGAAATATACATTTATCTGTGGTTTCTGGATTGATTATAGCTGGTGCCATTCCCATTTTTATCAATCCCCAGTATGATCAAGATCTGGATATTACTTGTAGTATTACACCTAAAGACTTAGAGGTAGCTTTAGCTCAACATCCCCAGGCTAAGGCTGTATTAGTGGTTTACCCAACCTACAATGGGGTTTGTGGCAATTTAAAAGCCATCTGTCAAGTTACTCATGAACATAATATTCCTTTAATAGTTGATGAAGCTCATGGTGCCCATCTTAACTTTCATGATAATTTACCCATATCCGCCTTAACCGCAGGTGCGGATTTAACCATACAATCTACTCATAAAACCCTGGGCTCCATGACCCAAACATCAATGTTACATATTCAGGGAAATAGAATTAACATTGATAGATTAAATCAAGCTCTACAATTAGTACAATCTACAAGTCCGAGTTTTATACTTTTAGCTTCTCTTGATGCAGCACGTCAGCAAATGGCTATAGATGGTCAAAATTTGATGCAGCAAACCCTAGAACTAGCAAATATAGCCAGAAATAAAATTCGAGAAATTCCTGGTTTATCAGTTTTAGAATTGCCAAAAATTAGGCAACCAGGCTTTTTTGATCTGGATAAAACTCGATTAACCGTGAATGTAAAAGAATTAGGTATCACGGGTTTTACCACAGAAAATTTTCTAATTGAAATGGGTATTGTACCGGAGGTTTCTTCTTTTGAGAATGTTACATTTATTATTAGTTTAGGAAATAATGAATTAG
The DNA here is from genome assembly GCF_003367075.2 of Cylindrospermopsis raciborskii Cr2010. Classification (NCBI taxonomy): domain Bacteria; kingdom Bacillati; phylum Cyanobacteriota; class Cyanophyceae; order Nostocales; family Aphanizomenonaceae; genus Cylindrospermopsis; species Cylindrospermopsis raciborskii. Next base: position 2,878,649 of record NZ_CP065936.1, on the reverse strand, counting down.
ATATTAATGCCTTGGTAAAAGTTTTTAAAAAAATCAATGATATACCCAGATGTAGAAAATATGAGATGAGCACCTCCAACATCATCTCTAAGATAATATTTAATTATCAGCCAGATAATAGGTTGGTCATTTCTCCCCGTGAGGCTTTTTTTGCCACAAGTGAAATTCTACCTTTAGAAAAGACGGTGGATAGAATTTGTGCAGAAAATATCTGTCCATATCCTCCAGGAATACCAATATTAATGCCAGGAGAAAGAATTACAAAATCAGCCCTAGATTATTTACAGCAGGTGCAGGATTTAGGAGGAGTGATTACAGGTTGTTTGGATGCAAGTTGTCATACCCTTAAAGTTGTTAAATAGGATGGGTTAGCGGTAGGGTAACCCATGGGGGCGTTGGGTTTCGTTCCTCAACCCAACCTACGTTCATGTTTAATTCCACTCACCCACTTATCCTATTTATTTATCTTTCTTAAGTAAAAAAAGCTCCTTCACCTCTTGTGCAAGTTTAGGAGCTGGCTTGATTAACTTTTATAACTGGGACCACCAAAACCATAAATTTGGGATTTTAACAACTCTTTCACTGCGTCCTCTAAATTTTCTTCTCGCAGTAAACAATCTCCTATTAATACCCCACTAACACCAACATTAGCCATCAAGGATAAATCTTGAGACGTCTCAATTCCTGACTCACTTACCACCAAAATCCCCAAATTATGTAGGTGTGATTTTCTGGCAGCCATTAACTCCAGAGTAGTGTTGATATTAACAGTTAAATCCTCCAAACTGCGATTATTAATGGCAATAATACGCACATCCTCTAACCTAATAACACGGTCTAACTCCATCAAATTATGAACTTCGACCACAGCATTCATTCCTAAATAATGAATTACCCGTAAAAGGTTATTAATTTGCTGATCCGTGAGAATGGCGGCAATTAATAAGATTGCATCTGCTCCTGCTGCTCGTGCTAAGTAAATTTGACATGGATCCAGAACAAAATCTTTACATAGAATAGGTAAAGTGACTTTATGTCGAACAATGCGTAGCTGATCAAACCCACCATGAAAGAATTTCTGATCTGTCACAACAGATATACAAGCTGCCCCAGTTCGTTCATAGGATTTAGCAATAGACAAAGCATCAAAATCAGATGAAAGTATATTCTCGGATGAAAATATCCTTTTCACTTCTGCAATTAAACTGGGTTTGTAAATGTTTTGTTGCAAAGCAGTGAAAAAATCTCTCACACTAGGAGCAGCAGTTAATTGACGTTGGAGAGAAGCAAGAGACATTTCCTGTTGAATTTGGGTAATCTCTAGTTTTTTGTGCCATATAATTTCTCTGATTATAGGTTCCATTGTGTTCTGTAGCATGATCATAGGTAGAATGAATTAACACATTATTTCCACTTCTTTTTTGCTTGGTTGATTTTGCCCAGAGCCACCTAGTAAATAGTTATTTTTCAGCAATCTGATATAAGTGCGGTATGGTATGTAGTCAATGGGGTTAAGTCCCGAAAATCTCAGCAGCAAAACACAAGCCCAAGAATATTTACCAGCTATAATTGCCTTGATTATTTGCTCTATTTGATCCGTATTGATTTTCTTATTAATCTGCCTATTATAATCATCTAACTGTCCTTTCATAGTATGCACTCCTAATTTCTGACATCAATCTATGGTCGAAGAGATGATTTAACACGCCATCAGGTTTATTTCATCTATTATCCCATTGATCAATGTCTTCAGGATACTCAATTTAACTGAGAAATAAATGAACTATTTTTAGATGGACTTGTCTATTTTTTCGGTGTTACCTTGGTATCTGTCATTAATCAATAATTGTATTCCCAAATACTTACAATCTTTACAACTAATACTTCTTTAGTTAGATGACGGATGATCCCCAAACTATGTCTAATGGTTAATTATGTCAATAGTAGGATGATTTACCTTCTGGAAATATAGTTGAATCCCCTTGATGGGAGATTACAAAAACTTCCTAAGATTGAAGTTGGTGAGGTCTATACATAAGGTATTTCCCATCTTAGTTGGTAATGACAAACAATGGATGGAATTAAATATAAGATGAACGTAGGTTGGGTTGAAGTATGAAACCCAACACCCGCATGGGTCTTGTTACTCGACCCATCCTACAAATAATTGTGCCTCCCTACTTAGATCGGAACGCTTGGTACACAATTGATGCCAAAAATTCAGTATTTGCGGGTATTTAAATCTATACAACCAGCTGTAAATTAACTGTGGCAGTCTATATACTTTTATACGCTGTAAAGACTCAGGAGTAAATAAAGATGATGAATTGTCGGGGTTCCATGCTAGAGAAAATCAATTATCAATTAAACTATCCTTCCATGAAGGATAAACTTGTCGAGTTTCTGATTAATCAAATCATAGATGCTGCTTTTTGTGTCAAAAATAATGGAGACTTTATTTATACAAATAAGTCCATGTCCGCTATTATGGAATATTCGCATCAAGAGTTGCTATCTATGAATCTAAGTAATTTGGATATAGATTTTTCCCTGAATAAATGGTTGCAAAAATGGGAAAATCTCAAAAATGTGGAAGGTCTGTCTTGGAAATCTCGCTATCGCACCAAGGGGGGAAGAACATTTGTAGCAACAATAGATTTTGCCTATATTCAATTACAAGAAAGTGAGTTTTGTTATGGAGTTATCAAAGAAAATACACAAGAGTTAGTGCCCATACTCTGCCATGAATTTCGCACACCCCTCAATATTATTTCTTTTTCCAACAGTCTACTTAAACGAAATATTCATCAATGGGAAGAAGAAAAAATGTTGTCGCTTGTTGGACACATTGAAACAGCGGTAAAACAAATTGATCACATATTGGATGACATTTTATTTTTAAGTAAGACCAAATATTCCCAAGCAATTATCTCACCGATCCAGGTAAATTTGATTGAGTTTTGTGAGAATTTAGTCCAAAAAATGACCCTAATTAAAAATGGCAGGTCAATTCAGTTTGATTATCTGGGAGACTGTAAGCAAGTATGGATAGATCCCCACATAATAGAAGCAATTTTGACCAACTTACTAGATAATGCCATTAAATATTCATCTGATAAGACTATTGTCCATCTTTTAATTGAAAATGAAGATGAGCAAATCATTTTGAAAGTTAAAGATCAAGGTATTGGCATTGCCCAGGTGGATCAAGATAGACTATTTGAAAAATTCTATCGAGGTCATAATGTTGGTCAAACTTCTGGTACCGGGCTTGGTTTATCAATTGTTAAGACTCTGGTGGATCTATGTGAGGGTCAAATCATAATAACTAGTGAATTGGGTATGGGTACCACATTCACTATTGTTTTACAATCCTTGCCAAGACAATTCAATTTTTAATATTCTATTCACAGTCACAAGTTTTTAAAAAATTATATTCGTTGAAAATGACAGCTGAAGCATCAAAAAAAATTCTGCTAATTGAAGATGACTATTTAATGCAAAATCTTTTATTGGAATCTCTGAAAGCTGAAGGTTTTGCCATCATAGCAGCAGAAACCGGTGGCCTTGGTCTTCACAAGGCAATGGAAAACCTACCTGACATAGTTATTTGCGAGTTGATTATGCCAGATATGGATGGTTATACCATTTTAACTGAATTGCGTCAAAATTCCCAGTTAGCAATCATGCCATTTATTTTTCTTTCCGCCAATAATTCCAAAGCAGCTCTGAGAAAGGCTATGGAATTAGGTGCTGATGATTATTTGACCAGACCCATCACAATTAACGAACTGCTAAAAGCCATCCATATCAGATTAGAAAAACAGTCTCTCATGAAATCTTGGTATATCAATAACAACTCCCCCATAACACCCAAACCAAACAATCTACCTTTAGTATTTCCTAATATTCCCCATTTTCAAAAGGTTTTTGACTATATTGAAAGTCATTACCACTTAGGCATTACTTTATCCGATGTTGCACAAGCTGTAGGTTACTCTCCAGCTTATTTGACCAACCAAGTATCTCAACAGACAGGAAATAGTGTCAATAGCTGGATAGTCAAACGTAGAATAACCCAAGCCTGCTTTTTATTAAAAAACACTGCTTTAACAATTGAAGAGATTGGCACGAAAATTGGCTATCAAAATTGTTGTCATTTTTCTAGGCAGTTTAGTCAGTATCAAAGTCTATCACCAAAGATGTGGAGAAAACAACACCAATTGTCTCATGTTTGTACCCAAAAAGGCATAAGTTCCACCAATTTACCCAAATCTTTAACTATTTTTCCCTTGGATTAATAACTGGATAGCTAAAGCCAATAAACCTATGGCCACTATGCTAAAAATTCCCATTCCCAAAGCTACCACACCTACCACTAAGGTACGAACTGCGGAGGCAATATTAATAACTATTTGGTTATCGGAATGAATGGGTTTACTAGCAAAGGTAGTAGCTATAGCAATCATTAGGGAATACATGGCAAAAGCCAGTCCCCCGGAAATTGTTGCTCCAGTTATACATCTTAATGGTGTTGGTGGAGCGTTCGTATCCTGTGCGGATTTTAACGGTTCTTTCATAATTCTCTCCTTTTTCTAAACTAATTTTAATGCCTGGTTTCTAATTGGATGCCATGACCAATTGTTTGGGTTACAAACAATTCTAAATCACTATTATTAATAGCTACTGTGATTTTTTCTTTAACTGTTTCAGCATCCTGTTTTGATTCTACAATAGCAAATACTGAAGGTCCCGAGCCTGACATCATTGTTCCTAAAACCTCTGGTTGTTTGGCAAATAGTTCCCGTAGTTGTAGAACCTGGGGATAAGCTGGTAAGACAACCTTTTCTAAATCATTGTGCAGGTTATGACTAATTCCCCCTAGATCCTGAACTGCAATGGCTTGGACAATTTCTGCTGCATGAACTGCTTTGGTACGCTGGGTAAAGTCTTGATGATTTTTTATATACTCGGCACCAAATTGCTCACGATAGGTTTGATAGGCCCAGGGGGTAGACACAGCTAAACTTTTATATTTGGCTAAGACTAAATACATGTTATTTAAACTGGGAAGGGGAGAAAGTTGCTCACCCCTTCCAGTAGCAATTGCTGTTCCTCCACCAATACAAAAAGGTACGTCTGAACCCAGGTTTGCTCCTAATTCTTCCAATTGAGATTGAGTTAATCCTAAACCCCAAAGTAGGTCTATACCTACTAACACCGCTGCTGCATTTGTGGAACCCCCAGCTAAACCTGCAGCTACGGGAATCCTTTTTTTCACTGTAATATCAACTCCACCAAAGTTACTAAAAGCAGTAGGAAAATTACTGGCCATCAGCACTGCTGCCCGGTGTGCTAAATTACTTTCATCTGTAGGTATTTGAGGGTGGTCACAAAAAACTCTAATTGTTTGTGTATTGGCTGCATGTAAATCTATTTGGTCTGCTAAACTAATGCTTTGTAAAATCATTGCTAACTCATGATAGCCATCAGCACGAGCACCAATGATTTCTAAGTATAGGTTGATTTTTGCAGGTGCAATTAAACTGTATTGACGCATGTTATAACTATTTAGTAGTATTTTATTTCGGTTGAGTATGAACAGACATCAAAGACGTTGTATTCAGGGAATTAACCAGTGATACCCATTGAGATACGCTGATTTCCTCCGCCCGAACATGAGGATTAATGTTTAATCCCTCCAGTAATTTAGTCAGGGACTCACGGTCAATTACTGATTGCAAATTATTTCTGAGCATTTTTCGTTTGCACCCGAACCCCAATTTAACCATATTTTCCAACAGTTTAGGATCATTAGCTCCTATTTCTATATTTCTGGGTAATAAACGCACTACCGCAGAATCTACTTTTGGCGGTGGATAAAATGCACTGGCGGGGACTGTACAGATGAACTCGCATTCCGCTAAATACTGTACTCTCACAGATAGGGCTCCAAAATTTCTGGAACCGGGTTTAGCATATAGTCTTTGTGCCACCTCCTTTTGGATAAGTAATACAATGGAATCAAAGGGTTGGGGATTAGGATCAGCAATAGTACCCAAAAGTTTTTCGATAATTGGACCTGTAATATTGTAGGGAATATTGGCAACCACTTTATTTTGTCTTTGGAATTTAGGAAAAGCGGTCACTTGAGATGCTATACCAAGAGTGAGAAAATCACCCTGGAGAAGTAAAAAGTTTTCTCTTGCACCCAGTTTTTTGGCCAGTAGTTCACACAGGTCTCGATCAATTTCTACTGCTAGCAAGGAATCAACTAAGGGTAGCAACCGCTTAGTGAGAATTCCGGTTCCCGGACCAATTTCTAAAATCCTATCATTTACTTGACATTCAGCAGCTTTAACAATGGAGTTTAGTGCTTTTTCACTTCTTAACCAATGTTGAGCAAACTGTTTTTGTGGTCTTACCATGGATCAATTACCATTACTTACAAACGCATTTGTTGTTTAATTAAGAATTAATAAGGGTCATCACTACTATGAAGCTCAGTTTATCAAGTGATATTTTAACTGTACTGCCATTACCCATATTATTAATTGTAGTGGGCACGGTCAGCAGTTGTACTCCCAGAAATTTGCCAGACCCTGCCAAACCTTCCCCCACCTCTCAACCCTTTTCCCCTCCACCGTCTCCAGATACCAGTTCTCAGTCCCTTAGTAACACTGATAAAAATATCCCGGTTACCCTATACACGAGTGATGCCCAATGTCAAGATTATATTCCCCAGGTGGTCAGGTTATCACCAGACCAGATCCTTGACCAAAGCATAGGCAAAATCCTGGAGCAGCAAAATAGTTCTGATTTTAGCATAGTTAGCTATCGTTTAGATATCTCTAATGGGATAGCGACAATTGATCTGCGAGTAGCTCCAGACTCTAGTCGTCAAATTGCTTCCCTTTCTAGTTGTGAGCAGTTTGCCCTCTTTGGTAGTATTCGCAAAACCCTCACCAGTAAACCAGAGTGGAACATTAAAGATGTTCGTTTTACCCAGGGAGATAAAGAAATTATTTTTTAAGGAGTTTTAAACCCAGTTTTGCGATAATATAGGTTAATATAATGCCAGCATAAGTTGTGTAGCTTAAAGGTTAAAGTAGGGTAACATAATGGATGTCAAGTTAATTCTGGTAATACTAACTTTTATATTCACCGTGGCTTGCCTATTTTTTGGCACTCAAAATGGATTCTATGATTCGGAAAATTATCATGGCAACGGTTCTGCACATTAATCTCATCCTCCCCTTTTGAGTGTAGTGGCCAACGAATTAGAATGTTTACTCTATAGTGTTCAGCACGAGGATGAGGGGGTGTGTGTCATAGTCAGAATGGGCCCCCACCGCATTCTCTTAGACTGCGGTGCGGCTGATATTTCTTCCATCACTCAGGAAAACTCACCAGCAGATTTGGTCTTGATTAGCCATGCACACCCAGATCACTGCCGGGGACTGCTATCATTAAATCGCGCCTTCCCTCTGTTGCCTATTTACACTAGTGAAGTAACTAGTAAGTTGTTACCCTTAAACTGGACAGAACTAGAAACAACAGAAAATCTCACCTTTTGTCAAGCACTCCCTTTGCGATCGCCTATTGAAGTAGAAGAAAATCTAGTGGTGGAATTATTCCCTGCGGGTCATCTTCCCGGTGCTGTGGCAATTTTACTCACCTACCAAGGTTCAGAAAGAGACTACAAACTGCTCTACACAGGGGATTTTTTCCTTTCTAACTCCCGGTTGGTAGATGGTCTAAGATTAGAAGAACTCAGGGGTTTAAATTTGGATGTGCTGTTAGTTGAGGGTAGTTATGGAACATCTCGCCACCCCCATCGTCGTCATCAGGAAAATCAAATTGCAGAAAGAATCAATCGGGCCATCATAGATAAGTCCTCTGTACTGCTACCTACACCAGCGCTGGGGTTAGGTCAGGAATTGTTGATGTTGTTACGCTCCCACCATAATTTCACTGGACAGGACATAGATATTTGGGTTGATGGTGAAGTAGGAACTGGTTGTGATGCTTATTTAGAGCTTTTATCCCATTTACCTGCATCAGTACAGAATTTTGCTCGTCACCAACCCTTATTTTGGGATGAGCGAGTGCGTCCTCGGGTGCGACGACTAAAGGTTGAGGATTTAGACACCCTGGGAAGTTCACCCTGCATTGTCCTAACGGATTATAAATCGGATTTAAATAAATATATTAAGCATGGGAATGGTGCTTCCTGGGTAGTTCTATTCCCAGAAAAGATGGCCAGTGATCTAGACAACCCCCTGGTTCAAACGGAAACATACCTTTTAGCTCAGCATAGTGATGGACCGGGGACAACCCAATTAATACATAACTTACGTCCCCAGCATGTAGTATTTATTCATGGTGATCCCACTTACTTAGCTGACCTAACTACCCTAGAAGAACTACAAAATCGTTATCACGTACACTCACCCCCTGGGGGAACCTTAGTTGAATTGCCAATTGGGGAAACACTAATACAATCCCCAGTCCCAGAAGCCAATTATCAGGGAGAATTAACCGAACTAGAAACAATTATTACCATTATCTTGCCCAGAGAAATTAGAGAGGATCCACGTTGGCAGGATTTTGCTGATACTGGCTTAGTAGAAGCCCGTTGGCAGGGAGAAGATTTGGTTCTAAAAGGTTTATCTCAACGAGATTTATTAAACAGGAACAGCTTAGACACCGCCAAAAATAAATACCAATATAACTGGTCTGAAATTGAATGCTGTGGAACTTGTAAGCACCAAAGAGGACAACGGTGTTGGAATGCCGCTGCCCCGTTATATAACTTTAAGGTTACTCTTGAAGGATACTGTCCAGCTTTCGAGCGCTTATCTGAGAATGAATCCTAGGAATCAGGATTGAGATCTGTAAATCGGTTATGGATACGTTCAGACTCAGGACAGTCCTCTGTCATCAAGGGGTCCACATTTCCGCGTGGTACAGAAGCTAACTTCTGAGTTACAGAGCCAATACTCTCCAAGCGAACCATTTCTTCCCAAGAACAGACTTCGTCCTCTTCGTCGGTTTCATAACGTAGAGTCACGAGATCACCCTCTATATCAATAATGCGGGCCCGCTCTATCCAGCGTTGCTGATCCCGCAAAAAAACACATACCTCCCGCCCATCGCAACACAGTTGATAAATCTTGCGGTGTAGCATGTAGTACTTCTACCTTTTTAAACTACGTAGTTAAACTTGTGAAAATTGGAGCATGGGCTCAAGTCCCGGGGAATCAATATCAAGTTTTGTCAACTATTATCTGTTTCTACCCAACTTAGTGATAACAAAGTTGGATGCCATCAGTAATAATTTAGTTCTTGACTGTGGGTGATTTAGGGACTCTGTTGGGGATTTACCTCATAGAATTTCAACATCTTTTGGTTTTCTCCCCACCAGGTGAATGTGTGGTAATGATTCCTTACTATCATCATGTAACAAATAACACTCAAAAGCTAGTGTTGATTGCGGTTGTTTAGGTTGCCTACTTGTAGTCATTGGCATTTCTAGGAAGTCTGGGGAATGGGTTGTACTTTTCACCCTAATGTATTTGATCTTAACTCATTTTCAGCAACAATCTCATAATCTCATAAATAAATAGTTAACGCCTATCCAACAATCACTTTTACCTGGTCTATGGTGTTATGGCTAAGGCTATAATTTTTTTATGGTGGATATCTAGGTATATTATTACTCTCTGTTACTTTTATTTTCTCTCTTAAATATGCACAAGTGGTTATCAATAATAGGTATAGGTGAAGACGGAATTGCTGGATTAAGTAAAACGGCTATTTTATTTGTTGATCAAGCTGAGATTTTGGTAGGTGGGGAGCGTCATTTAGCTATGTTACCTCCGGATGATGGGAGGAAAAAAATTTCCTGGAACTCTCCCTTTGGTAATTCTATTCAACAGGTTATACAATATAGAAACCAGAACAAGTTAGTATGTGTTCTATCTAGTGGAGACCCTATGTGCTATGGAGTGGGAGCCAGTTTAATTAGGTATATTCCTAAAGAAGAAATCACTATTATTCCCACCAACTCAGCTTTTAGTTTAGCTTGTTCTCGATTAGGCTGGAACTACTCAGAAGTGGAAACCGTAAGTGTATGTGGTCGTCCAGTTTCCTTACTGGCATCTTATATTTACCCTAATGCCAAACTACTGATTTTAAGTGAGGGTAAACACACACCAGCAATAGTGGCTAATATTTTAACTACCCGGGGTTATGGTGGTAGTAAAATTACGGTTTTAGAAAAGATGGGTGGTGTGAACGAGAGGATTTTAACCGGTTTAGCTCAAAGTTGGCACGAGACAGAAATTGCCGATTTAAACACCATGGCCGTAGAATGTATTGCCCAGAGGGGAATATGTGGGTTATCCAGACTACCTGGTTTGCCTGATGATGCTTTTCATCATGATGGACAGTTAACTAAACGAGAAGTCAGATCCCTCACCCTATCAACTTTAGCTCCCTTACCTGGGGAACTGCTGTGGGATATTGGATCAGGTTGTGGGTCTATTTCCATAGAGTGGATGCGAACTAATATTAGATGTGCAGCAGTAGCTATTGAACAAAACTCCATGCGATCGCACTACATAGCGGATAATGCCAATGCTTTGGGTACACCGAACTTGCAAATTATTCGTGGTCAAGCACCCCAGGTGCTGGGGGATCTACCCACCCCTGATGCCATTTTTATTGGTGGAGGAATCAGCACACCAGGATTGCTAGAGGAATGTTGGAATTCTCTATCTCCTGGGGGGAGAATAATGGCTAATGTGGTCACCTTAGAGGGAGAAAAAACATTATTTACGTGGTATGAACAGGTGGGAGGTAGTTTTACCCGGATTTCCATTCAACGGGCCCAACCCCTGGGCAAATTTTTGGGTTGGAAGGCAATGTCTCCGGTTACCCAATGGGTAGCACGCAAATCCTAACACCAACAAAATTGACAAGTAGAGACGAATTAGCGTCTCTACTCAAAATTAGGCGGGAGTATTAACAGCGGGTTGTGACACAGGTTCTTCCTGAACACCGCGCACCTTAATTAACCGAATAGCCCTACTAACACTTTCCGGTAAAATTACCACTAAACTACCATCCGGAGCCATGTCCAAACCTTTATTAATGGCTTGGGTCTCGTCTAGGATAGACTCATAACGACAATTGGCTTTAGTTTGGGTGATACCTTGAACAATCAAATCCGATCCTGATCCCCTAGGTCTTCCCCTGGTGTCATCATCTTCCTTAACAATGATGTAGTCAAAGATCTCAGCTGCTAATTTTCCTAGAGTAACAAAATCCTCATCACGGCGGTCTCCTGGTCCTCCAACCACTCCTATACGCTGCCCGCTTGTCCAATTGCGTACAAAAGAACCTAAAGCCTGGTAGCTGGCGGGATTATGGGCATAATCCACTAAGGCATGGTATTTACCCAAATTAAACAAGTTCATTCTACCTGGTGTTTGACTTACAGAAGCCCGAAAAGATCTTAACCCAGCGCGAATCTGTTCAATAGTGACATTTTGTACAAAAGCTGCTAGACTTGCCGCCAAAGCATTGGCAATCATAAATGGTGCTTTACCACTCATTGTTAAGGGTATACTTTCAGCTTTTTCTATCCGGTGTGTCCAATCACCTTTGACAATTGATAGATAACCATTTTCATATACTGCTGCCACTCCTCCCTTTTGAATATGCCGTTGCACAAGCTCAGAATCGGGATTCATAGTGAAGTAAGCAATGTTAGCCTTTGTCTTTTCCGCCATAGCAGCTACCCGATAGTCATCAGCATTTAATACCGCATATCCATCAGGAAAGACCGCTTCCGACACAACGCTTTTAAGATTAGCCAACTGTTCAATAGTATCAATATCACCAATGCCTAAATGGTCTGCGGCCACATTTAAAACCACGCCCACATTAGCGAACTCGAAGCCCAAACCAGAGCGGAGGATACCCCCACGGGCGGATTCCAGTACGGCCACCTCCACCGTTGGGTCTTGCAGGATGAGATGGGCGCTCTGGGGACCAGTATTATCTCCAGCTTCCACCAAAAAATCACCGATATAAGTACCATCAGTAGTAGTGTAACCCACAATTTGACCTGTTTGCTTATAAATGTGAGCCAACAGACGAGTGGTAGTAGTTTTACCATTAGTACCAGTAACACTAAGGATGGGAATGCGGGTAGGTTTTTCATTGGGAAACAGCATATCCATCACCGCACCAGCCACATTGCGGGGAATACCCACACTGGGAGCAACGTGCATCCGAAAACCAGGGGCGGCATTAACTTCCACAATTACACCATCCATTTCTCTCAAAGGGCGACTAATATCCGTGGTTACCACATCTAAACCAGCGATATCCAAACCGATAATTTTTACCACCCTTTGGGCTAACCAGATATTTTCCGGATGAATTTCATCCGTACGGTCTACAGCAACGCCACCTGTACTCAAATTTGCTGTAGCTCGTAAATAACAAATCTGTTCTTTACCAAGCACAGTATTAATGGTATAACCCTGCCTTTCTAATAATTGATAGCTAGTGCGGTCGAGTTCAATTTTGGTTAGCACATTGTCATGTCCTTCGCCGCGATTAGGATCTTTATTGGTTTCTTCAACTAATTCAGCAATAGTTAATTTACCATCACCAACCACGTGAGCGGGAACACGTTCAGCCACAGCCACAACCTTACCATCCACGACTAAAACCCGATGGTCACGCCCCACATAATAACGTTCTACGATAATTGAGCGAGAAACTTGCCTAGCGGAGTGATATGCAGCTTCAGCATCATCCCAACTTCTAATATCAATGGTAATCCCACGACCATGATTACCATCAAGGGGTTTAATGACGATGGGATAACCACCAACATAGTCAATGGCCTCTTCCAAATCGTCCAGAAAATTGATTACAGTCCCCTTGGGTACGGGGACTCCGCTATTAGCCAAAATGCGTTTAGTAGCTTCCTTGTCACAAGCCAGTTCCACCCCAAGAATGCCAGTGTTGTCAGTCATGGTGGCTTGCATCCGCTTTTGATGGACACCATAGCCCACCTGGATCAAAAACCTGGCGGATAATGGCATCCAGGGAATACCTCGCCTTTGGGCTTCCTTAACTATCGCCTCCGTTGAAGGCCCGAGGGAAGCATCTCGCCAACAGTCTTTTAGATCTTGAATATCTTGTTCCAATTCGGCTTTAGGATAGCGTCCCCTGTCAACAATACTTTGACATATTCTAACTGCCGCCCGGGAAGCATAGCGTCCAGCTTCTTCATTGAGATATTCAATCACAACTTGATAAATCCCAGGGGTGGCGGTTTCACGAGTACGGCCAAAGCCTACTTGCATTCCAGCCAATTCCTGGAGTTCTAGGGCTACGTGTTCTACGATATGACCCATCATGGTCCCTTCTCGTACACGCATCAAAAAACCGCCTCTACAGCCTGGTGAGCAATAATGACCTTCTAGGCTGGGTAGGGCTTCCACCAATCCTTCATAAAAGCCTGAAATTTGATTGGATGGCGTTTCTGCTAAGTTCTCCAAATCTAGGCGCATGACGATTAGTTTATGGCGTCGAATGCTCCAATAATTTGGTCCGCGTAAGGTCTGGATCTTGAGGATTCTCATGGGTGTAGGTAGATGGAGATTCGGAACCAAAATTTTAGTTTCTTACTCAAGTTAACCGGTAAACTGTCCAGGGTGAACGGTTTTTTCCCTTTACTTAGGAATAGGCTGATCTTTTGGTGATAAATCATAGCTGGCGGGTTAAGACACATTGTCACCATAACTAGGGAGACGATGCACTGCTGGTAAAACAGTACGTTGGTAGAGGTGAAACCGATCTCCATAACTTAGAATGTGCAAGCGTAAGTTATGGACGTTCAAAGGTTCATTGGCACTAACATGAGGCTCATTGGTATGAGTTAGTTCAGTGGGATCCACAATGGTCACACTACCCTTGCCCACCACTTGTAACCACCCATCCCTTTCAAACACGGCACAAGTATCCTCATCAATACCAATACCAAGACGGTCTGGATGGGCCGCAATAGCACTAATTAATCTTCCCATACGGTTTCGATTATGAAAGTGCTGATCGACAATCACTTCAGGAATAAATCCCAAACCTGTTGCCATATCTACTAAAGAACGGTTAGGCGTTTCCCCGCTTCCCCCACCAGCAATCATGTGGTGTCCCATAACGGCTGCTCCTGCACTTGTTCCTGCTAGAGTTAATTGTCCTGCTCTTACGCGTTGCCGGATTAAGTCCATGGCTGGTGTATCCGCTAGGACTCCACAGAGTCGCAATTGGTCACCCCCGGTTAAAAACACCCCAGTACAGTTTTCTAGAGATGCTTTAATTTGAGGGTTTTCACATTGTTCACGCTCACGAATGTCCAAAATTTCCACCTTCTGGGCACCCATTTCTTCAAACAAGCGAATGTAACGACCACCGATTATGGCTGGTTCTCTTGAAGCAGATGGAACAATTGTAATATAAGCCTTACTAGCGCCAGCACGAGCAACAAAAGTTCTTAGAATTTCACGTCCGTGAACTTTGTCCTCTGCGCCTCCGATCACTAGAACGGCAGTTTTAGTTGCTTGGGGTGTCCTCATTTCCAGCGTTTTAGCTTTTAATTGCTGCATTGTGTTTCTTGGTTCAACAACTTCAGTGGCCTTCGCCTTAAACGGTTGGTTGGTGACGAATGGCAAGTGAATTCATTTAATCAGGTTTCTTACCGTCTTGATTTCCGACCTTTGCTTTTTTGAGAGGACATTCATGAACTTTTGGGAGCGAACCCCCTAATTTTTCCTTAAACGCACACGAAGCCTATTTTCTGTCATGTTCGTTACTTTTCCTCATCACCATCACCGTTTACCTTTCTATTTGTTTGTCTGAAATAAAATAGATTTTACGGTGTTTTCAGGTTTGCGATCGCTAGTTTTTTAGGGCATTTTCACTTTAGGTGGCCCTTAGAGATTCAAGCTCGCCTCCCCCCGGGTGGCTACGGTTATAAATTCAGTCGTGATAATTATTTAAACATAGATTCAAACATAAACTAGATGATAAATATAGTTCTCTTACTTTTTAGTCAACCCTTATGATAATCTAAAACATGCAGGGAATTAATAACCCTGCTCTCAAAAGATTACTTGATAGGGATATATGACCAGACTTATTTGCACGGTCATTTTACCTGCTTCTGCTCTGGAATATTGTGCGTTTTGATACTGTGCGTTTTGATATAGTTACACTTTTTCCCGACTGTTTTGGTTCCATTCTCAGTTCTGGTCTTTTAGGGAAGGCTCTAAATAGGGGTATTGCTGAGGTTTATTTGGTTAATCCCAGGGATTTCACCAAGGATAAACATCGTAAAGTAGACGATGAACCCTACGGTGGGGGTGTGGGTATGTTGCTTAAACCTGACCCGATTTTTACTGCGGTTGAGTCCCTACCGATTTTACCTCGTCGGGATATCATTCTTATGAGTCCCCAGGGACAAACTATCAATCAACCCCTTTTGAGAGAATTGGCTACTAGCTATGATCAGTTAGTTGTCATTTGTGGACATTATGAGGGCGTTGATGAGCGTGTTCTCAATTTAGTTACCCGTGAGGTGTCTTTGGGTGATTTTATTCTGACAGGTGGCGAAATCCCCGCTATGGCCCTATTGAATGGTGTGGTTCGTCTTCTACCGGGTACTGTGGGTAAGGTAGAATCTCTCAAGGCTGAAAGTTTTGAAGCGGGTTTATTGGATTTCCCCCAATACACCCGTCCCGCTGAGTTTCGAGGTTGGAAGGTTCCCGATGTTTTGCTTAGTGGTAATCACGCGGAAATTTCTCGCTGGCGCTTTCAACAACAAATTGAACGGACTGCTTCTCGTCGTCCTGATCTGCTGGAAAAATGGCAACGAGAACGCTCTGATTCTCTAGATCCCACCCCCAGGGAGAAAGAGGATTAATTTACTGAACACCCAAATAAATAAACAGACAATGACTACAAATATCAGAATTGGTAACGGCTATGATATTCACAAATTGGTGAGCGATCGCCCATTAATTCTTGGTGGTGTTCACATACCCCATGAATTGGGTTTGTTAGGACATAGTGATGCTGATGTGTTAACCCATGCAATTATGGATGCTATGTTGGGTGCCCTGTCTTTGGGGGATATTGGTCATTATTTTCCCCCTAATGATCCTCAGTGGAAAGGGGCCAACAGTTTGGTATTATTAAAACAGGTTCATGGTCTCATTCTCAATCAAGGTTGGGAAGTGGGCAATGTGGATTCTGTAGTGGTAGCTGAACGTCCCAAGTTAAAACCCTATATTCATCAAATGCGTGAGCAGTTAGCATCTACTTTAGCAATACAACCCCATCAGGTTGGGGTAAAAGCCACAACCAATGAAAAATTGGGTCCCACTGGTAGGGAAGAAGGTATTTGTGCTTATGCGGTCGTTTTGTTGGTGGCAAATCCCTAGTATTTAATAGTATATTATAGTATGTCCTTAATCAACAAGTATCTCAAATCAGCAAAACGAAACCTATTATTTATCATTATAGTTTGCTTTATAGCCACACCCCTAACCGGTTGCAATCCTAGTAACTTTAAAAACCCTAATGTTAGGGATGTGCCCCAATTAGTAACCAGTATTCTCAGTGATCCAAAAACTTTTAACTACGCTTTAAGTTCTGAGTCTCCCAATATATTTGGTTATACCTACGAAGGATTAGTTAGCCAAAATCCCCTGACGGGTGAGATAGAACCAAATTTAGCCCAATCCTGGGAAATTTCTGAGGATAAACTAAAAATTACCTTCACCATGCGTGAGAACTTAAAATGGTCTGATGGTCAACCCCTCACCGTGGATGATGTTGTATTCACTTATAATGAAATTTATCTAAATAAACAAATACCCACAGATATAAGAGATATTTTGAGAATTGGTAAAGAAAGAAAACTACCTAAAGTAACAAAAATAGACAATAGGAGAGTAGAATTTACTGTTCCCGAACCCTTTAGACCCTTCCTACAAAGCGTAGGTGCTGCCATATTACCAGCGCACATCTTACAAGAATCAGTGGTGACAAAAGACCAAGATGGTAAACCGAAATTCCTGAGTATTTGGGGTGTGGACACTCCTCCAGAAAAAATCATCGTTAACGGTCCCTATCAACTAGAACGCTACGAAACTAGTCAAAGAATCATTTTTCGTCGTAACCCCTACTATTGGCGTCAAGATTCCCAGGGTCAACCCCAACCTTACATTGAACGGATTATTTGGCAAATTGTGGAATCAACAGATACAGCTTTGCTCCAATTTAGATCCGCTGGAATGGATGCTATATCAGTCACACCTGATTATTTCTCATTGTTAAAAGTCCAGGAAAAACAAGGAAATTTCCAGATTTATAATGGCGGACCCTCCACTGGTACTAGTTTTATTTCCTTTAACTTAAACCAGGGCAAAAGAAATAACAAACCCTTAGTG
This sequence comes from Cylindrospermopsis raciborskii Cr2010, assembly GCF_003367075.2. Taxonomy (NCBI): domain Bacteria; kingdom Bacillati; phylum Cyanobacteriota; class Cyanophyceae; order Nostocales; family Aphanizomenonaceae; genus Cylindrospermopsis; species Cylindrospermopsis raciborskii. Next base: position 2,861,112 of record NZ_CP065936.1, on the reverse strand, counting down.
GATCCGATTAAATCCCAGTGGTTTAACCAGGTAAAATTTCGTCAAGCGATCGCCTATGCAGTAGACAGGGAAACCATGATTAATAATATTTACCGTGGTTTAGGTCAAACCCAAAATTCCCCGATTTCCGTGCAAAGTCCTTACTATCTCCCACCAGAAAAGGGATTAAGAGTCTATAATTACAATCCCCAAAAAGCCAAAGAATTACTGATAGAAGCTGGATTTAAATACAACAGTCAAAACCAATTAGAAGATGGTCAAGGAAACAAGGTAAGATTTAGTTTGCTCACCAATGCTGGTAATAAAATCCGGGAAGCAATGGGTGCCCAAATCAAACAAGATCTGAGTAAAATTGGCATTCAAGTTGATTTTACCCCATTAGCATGGAGTACATTTTTAGACAAACTATCTAACACCCTAGATTGGGAAGCATCCCTATTAGGTTTAACTGGTGGTTTAGAACCCAATGATGGTGCTAACGTGTGGTCTCCTGAAGGGGGGTTACACATGTTTAATCAAAAACCGCAACCAGGGCAAAAACCCATAGAAGGATGGCAAGTAGCACCCTGGGAAAAGAAAATTCATGAACTATATATTCAAGGAGCCCAGGAATTTGATGAAACTAAGGTGAAAGAAATTTACGCCCAGAGTCAAAAATTAACCCAGGAGTATTTACCATTTATTTACCTAATAAATTCCACCTCCTTGGTAGCAGTGCGTAATCGATTTACGGGAATTAAATATTCCGCACTCGGTGGTCCATTCTGGAATATTCATGAAATTAAAATTAGGGAATAAATTAATGACTCAACCAGAAAATTTGCAATCCCTATTACAAGCTGTAGCTAATGGTAAAATTAGTCCTGATCTAGCCCTAGAATCTCTCAAAAATCTAGCATACGAATCTGTAGGTGAATTTGCCAAAATTGACCACCATCGTCATTTAAGAACCGGGTTTCCAGAAGTCATTTGGGGACCTGGTAAAACCCCTGACCAAATTGCCCAAATCATGGAAATTATGCGTCCACGCGCTTCCGTAGTCATGGCTACCCGAATTACTCCTGAGATATATTCCATACTACAAAAAAAAGTAAGGGGACTAAAATACTACGACCTAGCAAGGATTTGTGCCCTTTCTCCCGATGAAACCCCACCGCGATTTCCTGGAGAAATAGGAATCCTCTCCGCTGGTACTGCTGACCTACCCGTAGCTGAAGAAGCTGCTATAACTGCTGAACTATATGGTTTTAGAGTGCAGCGTCTCTGGGATGTGGGTGTAGCAGGAATTCACCGCTTACTCAATAATCGTCATTTGCTCAATTCAGCATCTGTCCTAATTGTTGTAGCAGGTATGGAAGGTGCCCTACCCAGTGTAGTAGCTGGTTTAGCAGATTGTCCCATAATTGCCGTGCCCACCAGTATTGGTTACGGGGCAAATTTTGCGGGTTTGGCTCCCCTACTCACCATGCTCAACTCTTGTGCTGCTGGTGTGGGAGTGGTCAATATTGATAATGGATTTGGCGCAGCAGTTTTAGCAGGTCAAATCCTACGTACCGCCCAGAAATTGAAGAGAGAACCAACTTAAACCATATAATACAACTAAACAATAGATTTTCTAAAATTGATTTTATGACCGCAAAACAAACTTGGAGCCAAAGGTTTGAATCCGCACTACACCCGACTATCGCCCGTTTTAATGCTAGTATTACTTTTGACATTGAACTATTAGAATATGATATTACTGGTTCCCAAGCCCATGCGAAAATGTTGGGTCACAGTCAAATCATTACTCCAGAGGAAGCAGAGCAATTAGTGACCGGTTTAGAACAGGTACGTCAGGAATATCGACAAGGAAAATTCCAACCCGGTATTGATGCGGAGGATGTACATTTTGCGGTAGAAAAACGACTTACGGAAATTGTGGGTGATGTAGGAAAAAAACTACACACCGCCCGTTCTCGTAATGACCAGGTAGGAACTGACACGAGACTCTACCTACGGGAGCAAATCCAACAAATCCGTCAACACCTAAGGGAGTTCCAGCAGGTATTATTAGATCTAGCTGAGAAAAATATTGAAACTCTCATCCCTGGATACACCCACCTACAAAGGGCCCAACCCCTAAGTTTGGCTCATCACCTCCTAGCCTATTTTCAAATGGCACAAAGGGATTGGGAAAGATTAGGGGATGTGTACAAACGGGTAAACATTTGCCCCCTAGGTAGTGGCGCTCTAGCAGGTACTACCTTTCCTATTGACAGGAAGTACACCGCACAGCTATTGAATTTTGACAGTATTTATGCTAACAGTTTGGACGGGGTAAGTGATCGAGATTTTGCCATAGAGTTTCTGGCTGCTGCTAGTACAATTATGGTGCACCTCAGTCGCTTGTCAGAAGAGGTAATTCTATGGGCCTGTGAAGAATTCCGTTTTATCCACCTAAAGGATAGCTGTGCTACCGGTTCCAGTATTATGCCACAAAAGAAAAACCCAGATGTTCCTGAGTTAGTTAGAGGTAAAACAGGTAGGGTCTTTGGTCATCTTCAGTCTATGTTAGTAATTATGAAAGGACTACCCCTAGCCTATAACAAAGACTTACAAGAAGACAAAGAAGGTATATTTGATAGTGTAAACACTGTCAAGTCTTGCTTGCAGGCAATGACAATTCTATTAAGAGAAGGTATGGAGTTTCGCCAAGAACGTTTGGCTGCAGCAGTGACGGAGGACTTCGCTAATGCTACTGATGTTGCAGACTACTTAGCAGCTCGAGGAGTACCCTTTCGAGAAGCTTATAACATAGTTGGTAAAGTAGTTAAAACTAGTATTTCTGCTGGTAAGCTCTTGAAAGATTTAACCTTGGAAGAATGGCAACAAGTACACCCATCCTTTGAGAGTGATATCTATGAAGCTATTTCCCCACGCCAAGTAGTAGCTGCGCGTAACAGCTATGGCGGCACTGGCTTTGAGCAAGTTAGACAAGCGATCGCCAGTGCCCATAGTCAAATTTTACAAAGTTGACTTTTCCTCCAAGGACTACCCTATTTCGGACCTAAACCAACTGTGCCAGCATAAATAGCGCGATCGCCCAATTCATGCTCAATTCGCAATAAACGATTGTACTTAGCTACTCGTTCACTACGACACAGAGAACCAGTTTTAATTTGTCCTGCACGGGTAGCAACAGCCAGATCGGCAATAGTGGTATCTTCAGTTTCACCGGAGCGGTGACTGATCACAGAACGAAAACCATTACGGGTGGCCAAATCAATAGTTTCCAGAGTTTCCGTCAGGGAACCGATTTGATTTAACTTAATCAAAATTGAGTTACTAGCCTTTTGTTCAATACCCTTTTGTAAGCGATTGGCATTAGTTACAAATAAATCATCACCTACCAACTGCACCTGGGAACCGACCTTCTGGGTTAGTAATTGCCAATTATGCCAGTCTTCTTCGTGTAAACCATCTTCAATAGAAATGATAGGATACTGACCAACCAACTGTGCTAAATAATCAATAAACTCTACTGGAGTATGGGACTCACCATCATAAACATACTGACCATCTTTGTAAAATTCACTAGCGGCCACATCTAAAGCCAAAGCGACCTGCTCACCGGGTTTATAACCAGCTTTTGCGATCGCAGCAACCAACAACTCCAAAGCTTGTTGATTGGACTCTAAATTAGGTGCGAAACCGCCCTCATCACCCACACCAGTCAATAGACCTTGGTCATCCAGAACCCGACTGAGGGTGGCAAATACTTCCGCACCCCAGCGCAAAGCTTCACTAAATGAGGGAGCCCCCACAGGAACAATCATAAATTCTTGAAAGTCCACATTATTAGCTGCATGGGCGCCCCCATTGATCACATTCATAAGGGGAACTGGCAATAAATTGGCTAAAGGCCCACCTAAATAACGATAGAGGGGAATATCCAAAGCTGCTGCACCTGCTTTTGCTGCTGCTAGGGAAATTCCTAAAATAGCATTGGCCCCCAAATTAGCCTTGTTATGGGATCCGTCTATGCCAATCATGGTTCTATCTAAAAGTTCTTGGTTAAGAACATCCAACCCCAACAACTTGGGAGCCAATATTTCATTGGCATTTTTCACAGCTTTGAGGACTCCTTTACCACCATAACGACTCTTATCCCCATCTCGCAGTTCATGAGCTTCAAAAGTACCTGTGGAAGCACCGCTAGGAACTTGGGCCAGTCCCACCGCACCCCCAGCTAGATGTAATTCTGCTTCTAGGGTAGGTCTCCCTCGGGAATCAAGAATTTCCCGAGCTACAATAGCATTGATAGCAGTATCCAGATAATTGGTCATTCCTTTTCCTCAGTCTGTATTATCCTTGGTTTACAGATTAGTTTATGGGGTGATCGGGCAAAATGGGTTGAGATTAAGGAATATTTTCGGTAATTGTGCAGCAGTTGCTCCTAAGTTTACCAAATCCGCTATCCTGTTACTTGTTTTACATTACAAATCCAGATTGAAGAGGTCAATTATGAGATTGTTACACACCATGCTCCGGGTGGGAAATTTAGACAAATCTTTGGAATTCTACTGTGATATCCTGGGAATGAAATTATTGCGTCGCAAGGACTATCCCACGGGAGAATTCACCCTAGCTTTTGTGGGATATGGAGATGAAAGTGACAATGCTGTTATAGAATTAACTTATAATTGGGGAGTGGAAAAATATGAATTGGGTACTGGATATGGTCATATTGCTTTAGGAGTTGATGACATTTACTCCACCTGTGAAGCCATTGGAACCCGTGGTGGTAAGGTTGTACGTCAACCTGGCCCTATGAAACATGGTTCAACGGTTATAGCCTTTGTTGAAGATCCAGATGGGTATAAAGTGGAGTTGATTCAGATGGCCAAGAGTTAATATGGACATGGGGATTTGGGGAAGTTATATGGAGGTTATATTTATTTAGCAAGTCCTAAATTCAAAGTCTTAAATTGCAAGTCGTAAAAATGCAGCCTACAGATCCAAATAAATTTACTGACACAGCATGGGATGCTGTAATTAAATCTCAAGATATAGTCCGTGCTTATCAACAACAACAATTAGAAGTAGAACACCTAATTTTAGCCATTCTAGAAACTTCTAGTGCGGTTACTTCGGGTATTTTGACTCGCGCTGAAATTGATCCAATTAGATTACAAGAACAATTAGAAGCCTACACTAAACGCCAACCGAAAGTGGGAAAGACGGATCAACTCTATTTAGGGCGCAGTTTAGATTTACTCCTGGACCGAGCAGAGGAAATTCGCGGGAGAATTAAGGATGGGGAAATCTCTGAAGGTCATATTTTATTAGCTCTTGCAGAAGATGAACGGGTTGGTAGACGGATCTTTAAAGGTTTAAATATTGATATTTCTAAGTTAGAATCTGCTGTCCAAACTGTCCGTGTGACTCAAAAGGTTTCTGGAAAAGACAATGGGTCTGGGGATGGTTCTGAACCAGCACTAAAACGTTTTGGGCAAGATCTAACTGAACAAGCAAAAGCTGGAAAATTAGATCCTGTTATTGGTCGTGATGATGAAATTAGACGGGTAATTCAAGTCTTATCCAGACGTAGTAAAAATAACCCGGTTCTTATTGGTGAACCAGGGGTGGGTAAAACGGCGATCGCTGAAGCTCTGGCCCAAAGAATGATTAATGGCGATGTTCCTGAATCTCTGAAAAATCGTCAGTTGATTACCCTGGATATTGGCAGTTTAATTGCTGGTGCTAAATATAGAGGTGAATTTGAAGACAGATTAAAAAATGTCCTCCGGGAGGTTACTGAATCTAATGGTCAGGTAGTTTTGTTTATTGATGAGTTACATACAGTGGTGGGAGCTGGTTCCAATCAACAGGGAGCTATGGATGCTAGCAATCTCCTCAAACCTATGTTAGCTCGTGGTGAACTTAGATGTATTGGCGCAACTACTTTAGATGAATATCGCAAATATATAGAAAAAGATGCTGCTTTAGAACGAAGGTTTCAACAGGTTTTTGTGGATCAACCCACGGTAGAAAACACTATTTCTATTTTGCGCGGTCTTAAAGAACGCTATGAAGTCCATCATAATGTGAAAATTGCCGATTCCGCTTTGGTTGCTGCAGCTACTTTATCAGCTCGTTATATTGCAGATCGGTTTTTACCTGATAAGGCCATTGATTTAGTTGATGAAGCAGCAGCCAAGTTAAAAATGGAAATCACCTCCAAACCCTCAGAACTGGAAACCATTGACAGACGTTTAATGCAGCTGGAAATGGAAAAATTGTCCTTGTCGGGAGAAGAAAAAGCTACCGCTCCTACCAGGGAACGATTGGACAGAATTGAACAGGAAATCTCTAATTTAACTACTAAGCAACAAAAATTGAATGAACAATGGCAAGGAGAAAAGCAGTTATTAGAAGCCATTAGTAGTTTGAAGAAAGAAGAAGATGCACTCAGGGTACAAATTGAGCAAGCGGAAAGAGATTATGATTTAAATAAAGCTGCTCAATTAAAATACGGCAAACTGGAAGGGGTGCAAAGAGAACGAGAAATTAAAGAAACCCAGTTATTAGAAATTCAACATCAGGGTTCTACTCTATTAAGAGAACAGGTCACGGAAGCGGATATCGCAGAAACAGTCGCTAAATGGACTGGTATACCCGTTAATCGTCTGTTGGAATCGGAACGTCAGAAACTACTCAAACTGGAACATCATCTCCATGAAAGGGTGATTGGTCAAGAAGAAGCTGTACTCGCAGTATCAGCTGCTATTCGTCGTGCCCGCGCGGGTATGAAAGACCCATCCCGTCCCATAGGTTCCTTTTTGTTTATGGGCCCAACCGGAGTGGGGAAAACCGAACTTGCTCGTGCCCTGGCTCAATTTCTGTTTGATTCCGAGGATGCTTTAGTTAGGTTGGATATGTCCGAATATATGGAAAAGCATTCTGTCTCCCGTTTGGTGGGCGCTCCCCCAGGATATGTTGGTTATGAAGAGGGTGGTCAGCTCTCAGAAACTATTCGTCGTCACCCCTATTCTGTAGTTTTGTTGGATGAGGTGGAAAAAGCCCATGGCGATGTATTTAATATCTTACTCCAGGTCTTAGACGACGGAAGAATTACTGATAGTCAGGGTAGAGTGGTGGATTTTCGGAACACTGTTATAGTGATGACTAGTAATATTGGTAGTGAATATATCATTGATATTTCCGGGAATGGGGATAAGCACGAACTGATGCGGAACAGGGTAATGGATAGTTTGCGATCGCATTTTCGTCCTGAATTTATTAATCGGATTGACGACCTAATTTTGTTCCACACCTTGAATCGTTCTGAGATGGGTCAGATTATTCGCATTCAATTGCAAAGGGTGGAGAAATTATTAAAAGAACAGAAGATCTGTTTAAATATAACCGACAATGCCTGTGATTATTTAGTAGAAATCGGGTACGATCCAGTATATGGTGCCCGTCCATTAAAGAGGTCAATCCAGCGGGAAATAGAAAATCCCCTAGCGACCAAGATATTAGAAAACAGCTTTGTTGCTGGGGACGTAATTGTTATAGACAAGGGGGAAAATGGACTGACATTTTTTAAAAAGCAGGAAAATTTGCCGTCTCCCATTAATCCCCTTGAGTTGGTTACAGGATCTCGCCCTCAATAAAAACTTGCGGACTTGCGATGGTGGATAGCAGTCATACCATCTTGATTGAGTACCTTACCATCATTCACAGTCGCATAAACTAACCAGTGATCTCCCACTTCCATGCGGCTTTGCACGGTACATTCCAAGTACGCCAAAGCGCCATTTAAAATTACACCCCCATTTCCCTCGGTGATGTCCAAACCCTTAAATCTGTCCTGTCCGGGTTCGTAAACCTTCATAAAATGTTTACGTATTTCCCGTCCTTCAGCTAGAATATTAACAATAAATGGATTACTTGTATGAGTTAGGTTTTCCATAGCGCGGTCCTTAGCTACCGCAATAGTCAGTCCAGGAGGATTAAAACTGGCTTGGGTTACCCAGGATGCTAACATCCCAGTTTTGATTTCTCCTTGAGTTGCTGTGACCACACATAAAGAACCTATGATGCGACCTACAGCTTGTTCTACATTAGTTGCAGGTTGTTTTGCTACTAAGGATTTTTTAGTAAACCGTTTTAACGCTTGGGCAAAATCCGTACCTGCTTCCTCACAGTTTTGTAAAGTGGACTCGTTAGGTTTGAACTTGACTCGAATAGGTTCAAAACCAAATCTAAAACCAGCATCTTTCAGTTTACCTTCCAGCAGATCCACTGCTTCCCCACTCCAACCAAAGGAACCAAACACCCCTGCTAACTTAGTATTAGTTGCAGTAGATAAAACAATACCCAAGGCTGTTTGTACCGGTGTAGGTGCGTGTCCACCTAGGGTGGGGGAACCAATAACAAAACCCGCACATTTTTCGATCGCACTTTTAATTTCTTCTGGGTCTGCGAACTCGCAATTAATGGACTCCACCCTAACACCTGCTTTGGTAATACCACGAGCGATCGCTTGGGATAGGGTAGTGGTGTTACCATAGGCGGAAGCATAGATCAATGCTACACTAAGTTCTGAATTAGTTTGTTGTTTAATCCATTCTCGATAAGAGTGCGTTAGCTCCTGCAGCCCATATCTTACTAATGGTCCGTGACCGGTAGCATATAGTCGAATTTGTAAATCTGCCAGTTTATCCAAAGCGGTTTCCACTTGTCTTGGGTGGGGGGCCATGAGACAGTCGAAATAATAGCGACGATCTTCGGTAAAAACCTCCCAACCCTCATCAAAAACCTGATCACCACAAAAGTGAGATCCAAACAACTTATCAGAAAAGAGAATTTCTGTTTGGGGATCATAGGTACACAGTTGGTCTGGGTAACGGGGGTTGGGAGTGGGAATAAATTGGAGATGATGACCCTTTCCTAAGTCTAGGGTTTCATCACCCCGCATGATCAAAATGGGTAAATCGTCATTTTCCAGTGCTGATTTGAGGTTTTTTGCTCCTGGGTTAGAGCAAACAAAAGTGATTTGAGGAGCAATTTCTCTTAATGCTTTTAGAGTTGCAGCTCGGTTAGGATTGACGTGACCTAGAATTATATAGTCAATGGATTTTGGGTTAATTCTATCTTGTAATGCATCCAAATAAATCTTGGTAAAAGTTTCCCCTGGGGGGTCAATTATGGCAATTTTATCACTCTTAATGACAAAGGAATTAGCTGTGGTCCCCTTGGCTAAACCATATTCAATTTCAAACCGCAATCTTGTCCAACTGCGGGAGCGTAATATGATGGTATTTGTACCAATAGGTATTATCTGTACATCACGGGGTTTAGTAATTGACATAGTATCTCCAATATTTTAAGTGTGATTTAAAGTTTATGGGGTGCGTTAAACGCACCCAAAACTGGCGAACTAGGGATTAGTAGTGATTACCGACTTTACGATGGTGAACTGCTGTGAGTGAGTCTGGCTTAGATACTCTTCCCGCATAGACGGTACTATATACCGCCCAATGATCACCACAGTCCATCCGACTTACCACTTCACATTCCATATAGGCTAAAGCATCACTTAAAATCGGAGCGCCATTTTCTGCTGGTTGGGTTTTTACACCTTCAAACCGATCCGCACCGGGAGCAAATCGCTTTAAAAAGTGCTTCATCAATGTTTGATAGTTACCTTCTTCTAAAACATTGAGGACAAACCGATCTCCTACTTGCATCAGAGATTCTATGGCCCGATCTTTAGCTACCGCAATGGAAAAACCTAGGGGTTTAAAACTGGACTGACTTACCCAGGAGGCCAACATAGCACTGGAAACATCACCCTTTTTGGCGGTGATGATATATAAACCACCACTAATCCTCCCCAGGGCTTTATCTAAATCAGCACCCAAGGATTTCATCGCTTTGATGCTTTTCTCTTTGGTAACTAACTGTCCCAGGTCAGTCCCAGCTTCCTCGCATTTTTTGTATGTGTTTTCTGTCGGTGTTTCTCGTATCTCAATCACAGGGAAACCAATCATTAAACCCGCAGCTCGGAATTTATTTAACAGTGGGTAGGTGGGTTCATCATCTCCACCACCAGTTTCAAAAATACCAATGGCTTGTTTTTCAGTAGCTGACCCCAAAACCGTACTCACTGCAGCTTGCATGCTGGAATTAGTGGTGGAAACTGGCGACATTCCTAGAACTAATCCCTTACACCGTCCCACTAGTTCCCGTAGCTCCTGTAGGTCTACTGCTCCACCTAGATCCACCATCTCTACCCCTAGACCCGTCTTCATCACCCCGTTAGCAATGGATTGGGCCAGGCGATCGCTATAACCATACTCAGAGAGATAGAATATCCCTACTACGCTTTCCGCTTTGGTTTGACTTTGACTCCAGGTGCGATAACGTCCCGTTAATTCCTCCACGTTGTGGTATAACAGAGGTCCATGACCGGTAGCAATCATTTTGATATGTTTCAATTCTGCCATCCGCTTTATAGCAGATAACACAGAGCGGGAGTTGGGTCCCATGAGACAGTCATAGTAGTATTTGAAGTCTTCTTCAATGGTGGCTAAATTGTCATCAAATGTGCTATCTGAGCAGTAGTGCATGCCAAAAGCATCACAGGTATATAAAGTTTCTGTATGGTGATCGAAACTAAAAATAGTGTCGGGCCAGTGTAAATTAGGAGCTATGACAAATTCCAATTCATGACCATTTCCCAGAGACAAGCGATCGCCATTTTTCACTATCCGACGTTTAAATGGTTGATGTACCAAACCTTCTAAAAATTGAATTGCTACCTTAGATCCAACCACGGTGATATCAGGAGCTTTTTGCAGCAGATCCTTAACTAATCCGCTGTGATCGGGTTCTGTGTGGCTAATGATGAGATAGTTTATATCTTGAAGATTAATTAAGCTAGTGAGTGCGTCAAAATATAGGTGACGGAACTTTTCATGAGACGTGTCAACTAGAGCTATCTGTTCACCGCGAATCAGAAATGAGTTATAGGTTGTACCATTTTGTAACCCAAACTCAATATCAAAACGGTCCCGATCCCAGTCTAAGGAGCGGATAGCTGTGGTGTCTTGAGCAATTTCTACAGTCTGTGTGGTCAGACGTTTGACAGGAGCTTGTTTTTCCTGTCCAGCATCGGTGAGCAATACCATAACTCCCCTCCTTAATTTCTTTTGAGCATTAATTCCTCTACTCTTGATTGTGACACGGTTTTAATGTTACTGTTTATTGAAAAACCTATGGCTGAGTTAAGAAACTTAAAACTGTGAAACTGAATAGCAGATCAGAAGTTAGGGATGATTTTGTGCTAGGATTGGCCATTGGCAATTCCCATTTACACTGGGGTTTATTTCTGGGGAACAAGTTATACTTCACCTGGGATAGTAGACATTTACCGGAAGATGTGATCTTGCAGATCCCTCAATGTCAAACCCTGGATGAACTGATTACCCTGACCACCCAATTTTCTTTTCCCTCTCACTCCCCAGCTATTTACTGTCCTCTTCCCATTTTTTTAGCTTCCGTGGTTCCCCAGGAAACTCAAACATGGCTATCCTACCCTAACATACAAGTGATCACCTTAAATCAAGTCCCCCTGAAAGAAATATATCCTACCCTGGGTATTGATCGCGCTTTAGCTTTATTGGGTACGGGTAAAAAGTATGGATTCCCAGCTTTAGTAATTGATGCAGGTACAGCTTTAACTTTTACAGGTGTAAATGAAAATGAGTCTTTAGTTGGTGGAGCAATTTTACCGGGTCTGGGTTTACAACTAGCCAGTTTGGGAGAAAATACTGGGCAATTGCCATTATTGACAACGGGGGAAATTCTCAATTTACCACCACGTTTTGCGCTGGAGACGAAAACAGCAATTCTCAGTGGAGTTATTTACACATTGTTGGCGGGAATCCAGGATTTTATTGATTATTGGTTGTCTTCGTTCCCCCACACTTACATTGCAATCACTGGAGGGGATGGAACTTTATTAAAAGACCTTTTAGTTCAACTATCTCCCTCCCTAGGAAAAAGGTTAATTTCAGACCCACATCTCATCCTGTGGGGGATTGAAGAAGTCCTGAGAAACCATTAACAAGTGAAAAAGTCTAGGATATATTGAGCTACTACAGTTGTACAGGTTTGGGGTAAATTGTTTTTTCCATGGGTGATGATTTTTAACTGGGATTGGGAAATCATGGATGAATAGATCTTACTCTTCTCCAGATTTTCCCTCTCATCCTGACCACCTTGCAAAATCAAACAAGGTAGTTCTAGGGTAACTAAATTATTGTCTAATAATTCCCTGTCAATTTCCCGAAATTGCCGATTGAATAATAATTGGCACGCTGTAGGATGATCCAAGAATTTGCGGTGTAATTCCAAGTATTTATTTATTTTGTTTTGCCAACCTAATATTCTAATTATTGGATTGAATCTCTTATCTAAACACTTAAACACTGCAAATAATAAGGACGGTGTATTAGCTAAACGCCGCATACTTGAGCAAGTTGGTTCTAATTTATCTGTCTTTATGCCCTCTGGTTGTAATAACAACAAACTAATAATATAATCAGGATATTTCAGCGCATAACTAGTGGCAATCCAAGCTCCCAAGGAATCCCCTACTAAATAGAATCGCTTCAGCTTCAAAGCTTTTACAAACTCATTCAAACACTCTACTTGTAAGCTGATTGAATGATGTACATTGGGATTTGCGGATGTACCAAAACCTAATAGGTCTGGTGCAAAACAATGGAATTTATCAGCTATTAAACTCATTACCTGTGTCCACTGACTACCATCATTCCAAGGTCCGTGTAAGAAGATTATGGGGATTCCTTCACCGATTTCATGCCAGAATAGAAGTCCTTGGGGAAGTTTGATGCGGGAGTTGCGGAATGGGGTTGTATACGGCATAATCCATTGAAGCAATACTAAGGTTGAATTTTGGGTAAAATCAAAAGATTAATTAAAAAGTTTATAAGCTTAAACTAAGCCAATGTGGTTAACCCACTCAGGTAATCTTGTAACTGCTGATAGTGATCATGGGACATGGGGGTTAGGGGAAGGGAAGTGGGAGGAAAGGCTTTAATTTCTAGCACTTCTAGGTGATCTTGAATGTTCATTTCTCCTTCTACTTCTGCTTCCACTACAACACAAATTGAATGAATTCTAGGATCTCGCTCCCAAGAAGAATAAACTCCCACTAAGCGTCGAATTCTTACTAGTTCCAGTCCCGTCTCTTCCCTCAACTCTCGACGCACTACGCTGGGAATATCTTCTCCCCAATCTACCATACCACCAGGTAACGCCCAACATCCATCATCACTCCGACGAATCAAGACGATTCTGCCATCGGATAAAGTCGCAATAATACTCGTTCCCGGAATGGGGTGACGAAAAATAATGCCTAATATAGTTTTTACAACACGCCACAACTTAGGCGGGGAATAAATCAACGACTTAAAAAAGTTCACTGTTTACTGATTCTTCAAGGTTTGTCTGGTACTTGTTGACAATTATGCCAATGTTTTAGGAATTGTCATAAAAATTTGGATAAAATCAATTACAGTCATCTTAATATGGTTTCCGAATATGGTTAGAATTCTTTATTTGGCTTGACATCCCCCATTCACATAGGATATACTAGAGCACTGTTTAAAGATTTTTCCACACTAAGTACCAAGGTGTATCAATTACATGGGTAGCTGGATATGACCTAAGTGTGGTTGCTCTTGTTGTTTATTCATGAGGTGAATATGGCCAAGCGCCGTAACCCCAAAAAAGAAAAGGCGCTACGGAACCAGGCTTATGCCAGAAAGTTTCGTAAACGGACTACTACAGGAAAAATGCAAAGAAGGTTCCAACAAAGACCATCTAAGGGTGAAGATGATGAAACAGTAGCAGCAGCAATGGATGCAGCTGATTAAATTATCTGTTTGATTTAACTCTCCTGTGCATAAATTCGGACTTGACTCAATAAGGCGAATGGAATTGGAATGTTGCCAGTCCATTCGCTTTGTTCTCAACCAGTTGTTTTTAAGGATAAAACCCTAGCTTGGGTAGTCCCACAGTCTCGTCCCATCCCATCATGATGTTCATACATTGAATTGCCTGTCCTGCTTGACCTTTAATTAAGTTGTCAATGGCTGATGTCACAATTACACGACTAGTTCTCCGATCCACTTCTATACCTATATAACATGTGTTGCTGCCACAGGCCCATTTAGTTTGCGGATAAACCCCACTATCACAGATTTTAACCCAAGTAGAATTACGGTAAAATGCAGTGTAAATAGTTCTTAAATCATCTCTGACTAGACCAGGATCTCTTAGGTTAGCGTAGACGGTGGCGAGAATTCCCCTAACCATGGGAATTAAATGGGGGGTAAATTGAACTGTCACCTCCTGTCTGGCTAAGTCACTACAAATTTGCTCAATTTCTGGGGTGTGACGATGACAAGCAATGTTGTATGCAGCTAGAGAATTATCTGCTTCTGCTAACAAGAGATTAATTTTGCCCTGTCTACCACCACCGGAGGTTCCTGATTTAGCATCAATAATTGCTGTTTCTGGCACAACTAAACCCTGTTTCAATAGGGGAGCTAATGCTAATAAACTCGCCGTGGGATAACAACCAGGACAACCCACTAAACTTGATTCGGCAATTTTGTCTCTATATAGTTCCGGTAGTCCATACACCGCTTTCTGTGATGTCAGGCGATCGCTCCTTTGTATACCATACCAAGTTGTATAAGTTGTCAAATCAGTGAAACGATAATCAGCACTTAGGTCTAGTATTTTACAACCTTTTTCTAGAAGTTTTGGTGCAATGTCACAAGCCAAACCATTAGGTAGGGAAAGAAATACCACTTCACAGCGACTAGCAATCACTTCTGTGTCTACCGCTTCAATGTTTAGATTGAGTATGCTTCCTACATGAGGGTATAAATCAGAAAATGTTTTACCAGCACTGCTTTCACCACCTAGGTATACCAGTTCTATCTGTGGATGATCCATCAGTAGTCTAACCAGTTGCACTCCCCCGTAACCTGAGGCGCCAACAATTCCAACTGGTATGCGCCTAAAATTATTCATTTTGTAAAATCCTCATCCAGTTTCGGTAATATCAGTAATGTCATATAATACTACCTAATAATATTACGGTTGAGTCTTCTCAACACCCAAACTAGAATTATTGCCAACTACCTCACCACAAATAGTCTACAATTAGAAATTGGAAGGTCTTACAAAATTCACTTTGGTAGCTAGAAATTTGCCGTGTCTGAGTCCAATAATCACCAAACCTTTAAATTTGACCCTATTAATGCCGCTTTAGCAGATCTCAAGTCTGGTCGCGCCATTGTAGTAGTAGATGATGAAAACCGGGAAAATGAAGGCGATTTAATCTGTGCTGCTCAATTCGCTACCCCGGATATGATTAATTTTATGGCGGTAGAAGCAAGAGGGTTGATTTGCCTAGCCATGACAGGCGATCGCCTGGATGAATTAGATTTACCATTAATGGTTAGCAATATCACAGATACTAACCAAACTGCCTTTACCGTAAGTATTGATGCTGGTCCCCATTTGGGAGTGACCACGGGTATTTCCGCAGAAGATAGGGCACGTACAATTCAAGTGGCCCTCAATCCAGCCACCAAACCCCTGGATTTGCGCCGCCCAGGTCATATTTTCCCCATTCGAGCCAAAGCAGGAGGTGTGTTAAAACGGGCAGGTCATACAGAAGCTGCTGTAGACTTAGCAAGATTGGCCGGATTATATCCCGCTGGTGTGATTTGTGAAATTCAAAATCCTGACGGGTCTATGGCTAGATTACAACAGTTGATGGAATATGCCACCCTACATCACCTGAAAATTATTAGCATTGCAGATCTAATTAGTTACCGACTACAAAATGATCGCCTCATCTATAGGGAAATAGTGACTAAACTACCCAGTCAGTTTGGGCAATTTGATATTTATGGTTATCGTCACACTTTGGATAATACAGATCATGTTGCTATTGTCAAGGGAGACCCCGCAGAATTTGGGGAGCGCCCAATTATGGTACGCATGCACTCGGAGTGTTTGACTGGGGATGCTCTGGGTTCCCTACGATGTGATTGTAGGATGCAATTACAAGCAGCATTAAAAATGATTGAAAATGCTGGTCAGGGGGTGGTTGTTTATTTGCGTCAAGAGGGAAGAGGTATAGGTTTAATTAATAAACTGAAAGCCTATTCCTTGCAGGATATGGGACTGGATACGGTGGAAGCTAACGAAAGATTAGGATTTCCAGCGGATTTGCGTGATTATGGTATGGGAGCGCAAATTTTAATGGATTTGGGAATTAAGAAAATTCGTCTGATTACTAATAACCCCCGTAAAATTGCTGGAGTTAAAGGTTATGGGTTGGAAGTGGTTGACCGCGTTCCTTTGCTCATAGAATCCAATGATTTTAATTCCTATTATTTAGCCACTAAAGCTAAGAAGTTAGGACACATGTTGTTACAAACTTATCTGGCCACTGTCGCATTGCACTGGGGAGATGAACCAGAATCCATCGCCCAACGCTATGAAAGGTTGGAAAAATTACGATACCTGGCTAAAAGTAATCATCTTCTTTTACAGGAGGAAGCTAGACCTTTAGGAATTGCTTTGTTTGATCAAGTATCACTGATTGTACATTTGGGATTTGATCAACCAAACGTGGCTGATGTAAATTGGTATCAACAAAAAGGTCATCCCTATCTACAAGCCCTGGGTCAGATTTTGGATCAGCTCATTGCGCTACCATACATCCATAAGTTGGAATTTCTAGTCTCATCTGGTAGTGACCCTTTGAGTAATTTACAGGTAAAGTTAGATCGCCAGCTTATTAGTTCTGATGTTAAACCCTCATCCCTTCAAGACTGTCTCCAAACACAACAGATTTATTGTTTTGGTAACTGCACCTGAAGCGCCCAGCTTATTGTTCCATCTGCTTGACAAGATGAGCAATTTCAGGCAATATCAACGCCTCCATCCCTAAACGCACTGCATTACTAGATCCTGGTAAGGAAAAAACTAGTTTGTTTCTGTATGTACCAGCTACAGCACGAGAAGCGATCGCCCGGGAACCAATTTCTTGATAACTTAACCAACGAAATAGCTCACCAAACCCCGGTAAGGTCTTTTCTAACAAACTGGCGATCGCATCGTAGGTGGTATCCCTAGGAGCAACACCCGTACCACCATTGCAAATCACAACATTAATCTCTGTTTTATTACTGAGGTAATTGAGATGGGATTGAATTGTTGCAGGATCATCGGGGATGATCACATAATCAGCAACAACATGGTTAGCAGTCAATAATAGTTGTTGAATTAGTTGACCACTGCGATCTGTTTGGATGTTACGGGTATCACTAACAGTAATCACTGCGCAGTTGGCAATAATTGCTGTCATGTCATGGTGTGGTTGTATTTCCATGATTCCAGGTATGAAGTAGTTACTCAGATTTACTCAAACCCAAACCATTTTCTTCAGCGTAGCGATTCATAAAACGCATAAAGCGATCCCACTCTTGAGAGGTTTTGATTAAATACACCGCTTCCACAGCTTCTGGTTTACCATTAACAAATTTCCCTCTTACCTCGCGGGTAACAATTTCGCCCTCCTCGTCAATCATATACATTCCAGTGATTCCGTCAGTATTGCCTTCTTGGAGGATATCGGGGTTGACAAAGGTGAAAGTTGCTGTACCTTGGTCACCACTGCGGGATCTGGTCAACCTTACATCTGGAACTACTTTCTCATCAGTACCTTTAGAAAACTGGATGCTTGCCATAATTAATCATTTTAAGTTTTGTGACCCATCTTTAATATTTTCCCATCATGGGGACATTTTATCCACAACCGCTTTTAGCCCCCCTTGAAACCTTTACCCTTATTTACGAAGGGGAGACAAAGACAGTGTTCTATTTGTTGTAGTAACTCCCGTTCATCCAAGTTTTGACCTATTAAAACCAACTGATTTTTCTTTTCCCCATGCCATTGATCATCATCAATGGTGAAGCGCTTACCACAGAGGTGAAAAATATGACGGTTGGGACTCTCCTCAAACCACATAATACCCTTGGCGCGAAATACATTGGTTGGCAATTGGTTATCCAAAAAATATTGAAATTTACGAATGGCAAAAGGTTTATCACTCTGGAAAGAAATGGAAACAAACCCGTCATTTTCTAGATGGTGAGAATGGTGGTGATGTTCGTGTTCATGATGGTCATGGTCACAACTAGAATGATCATGATGCTCATGTTTATCAGTTGACGTATCAAAATACTTATCAGACTCAAATAAGCCCACACTGAGAATTAGGGCCAGGGGAACCTGAGAATTTTTAGTTCTAATAATTCTGGTACCTTCCTTAACATCATGAATCTTCCTTTCCAAGACTGTTAAAGTTGCTTCGTCAACCAAATCTACTTTGTTCAGCAAAATTACATCACCATAAACGATTTGACTGTGGGCAGCTTGAGAATTAAATAGATCTAAACTATAGTTTGCAGCGTCAACCACAGTTATAATAGAGTCTAGTCTAGTTAGGTCTCTTAGTTCTGAGCCTAAAAAGGTCATAGCCACAGGCAAAGGATCTGCTAAACCGGTAGTTTCCACCACCAAATAATCTATTTTTTCTTCTCGTTCTAAGACCTGGTAAACAGCATCAACTAAGTCATTGTTAATAGTACAACAAATACAGCCATTGCTCAATTCTACCATGTTATCGTCAGTAGTAACGATCAACTCATTATCAATGCCAATCTCACCAAATTCATTCACGAGAACAGCAGTTTTTACACCTTGTTGATTAGTCAAAATATGATTAAGTAGGGTAGTCTTACCACTTCCCAGAAATCCGGTAATAATCGTCACTGGTAAACCCTGTTTAGAAACAGGCATTTTGGGAGATTCAATAGCAACTGCTGAAGTCATAATAATCAATTTGAGAATGAGGGTTTAGGTAGATTCGTACTTATAGCCAATTATAGCCAGTTATATGCAGCTTACCCACAAACCATTTTAGAGACTAGGAAGAGTTTTGGCAAATTGACAGAAATCAGGAAAAATTGCCATTTACCCAACCAACTTAAACCCTGGTGGGCTATAATTGCCAATCATCAGATTGTCCCAATTCTCGATTATGACCCTATCTATTTACAATACTCTCACCCGTCGTCAAGAGGAATTTAAACCCGTCGAGCCTGGTCAGGTTAGGATGTATTATTGTGGTGTGACAGTATATGACTATTGTCACTTGGGTCATGCTAGAGCTTGTATAGTATGGGATGTGGTAAGGCGTTACTTAGAATTTATTGGTTATAGGGTACGTTATATCCAAAACTTTACAGATATTGACGACAAAATCCTCAACCGTGCTAGAAAAGAAAACTCCACCATGGAAACAGTAGCAGAGCGCTATATTCAAGCCTATTTTGAGGATATGGGGCGCTTAGGGGTAAGGGAAGCAGATGAATATCCCCGGGCGACACACACCATGAATGGCATCAAAAGGTTGATTCAAGACTTAGAAGTAAGAGGTTATGCCTATCCTGCTGATGGAGACGTTTATTATGCTGTGAGAAAGTTTAATGAGTATGGTAAACTTTCAGGAAGGAAATTAGCAGATTTACAAGCGGGTGCGAGTGAGAGAGTTAATATAGAAGATCCAGAATATCAAAAAAAGAAAGATCCCTTTGATTTTGCCCTGTGGAAAGCCGCAAAACCGTGTGAACCAGCATGGGAGTCGCCCTGGGGTAAAGGTCGTCCAGGATGGCACATAGAATGTTCAGCCATGGTGAGAGATAGGTTAGGAGATACGATAGATATTCATGCGGGTGGTGCGGATTTAATATTTCCCCATCATGAAAACGAAATTGCCCAATCAGAAGCAGTCACAGGGAAACCACTGGCCAATTATTGGTTACATAATGGTATGGTAAAAGTAGATGGGGAGAAAATGTCCAAGTCCCTAGGGAATTTTACCACCATTAGGGATTTATTAGATCGGGGGGTTGACCCCATGGCATTAAGATTATTCGTCCTCATGGCCCAATATCGCAAACCCCTAGATTTTACCGAGGAGGCCATTTTAGCAGCAACTAATGGTTGGCATACCCTGAAAGAGGGTTTATTATTTGGTTATCATCATGGTGGAAAATTAGATTGGGATTTGCAATCAGCCAAAGATAACACTAATATAGACCAAGTGGAGATTGAGAAATTCACCACAACAGTGGATGATGATTTTAACTTTCCTGGTGGGTTAGCAGTTATTTTTGAAATAGCCAAAGAACTGAGGAAAGAAGGGAATATTATTGTTCATGAAGGAAAAACACAAACCCCCTGTGCAAAACTATTGACAAAATGGCAAACACTAGTGACTTTGACCAGTGTTTTAGGTTTAATAGCTAAACCAGAGGAGCAAAAAACCATAGATGAAAGTTTAAGTGACAAAGTAATTGAGAACCTAGTACAGAAAAGACAGGAAGCAAGAAAAGCCAAAGACTTTGCTGAATCTGACCGCATCAGGGAGGAACTAAAAGCAAAGGGTATCACCCTAATAGACAGCAAAGAGGGGACTCGTTGGCAAAGGGAACAGGATTTTTAACGCATTAATCAACTAAACCGATATTAGTAACATGTGGAAAGAATTAACACAAGCTATTGATCAGTTTGATACCACCGTTGATTGGATGGGAATTCGTGCTGTTAAAGAAGTTGCTAGAGACTACTATGTGAGAGATGGTCTACCTAGAAGCAACGGTAAATCCTTAACAAGGGGAGCAATGATAGAAGTGATGGTTAATGGTAGCATCGGTTATGCAGCTACTAATTGCCTAACCTCATTGTCACTCAAGCACGCGGCTCAAATAGCTTACCAACAGGCAGTTGCAGCTAGTAAATTTCGGATATATCCACTGGAAAAAAACACCCGTCCAGCAATGGTTGGTGAATATAATACACCCCTGGATCAACCGTTAAATTTTCTGAGTCCAGGGGAAATAAATGATTTACTCATCCGTATTTGTCATGGACTAAAAATTAGTGATCAAATAGTCCAAACCAGTGGCCACATTAATGCAAGTGAAAAAGAGACCTGGTTTGTTAGTAGCAATGGCTCGGAAATTTACCAAAAAATCACTTCTGTAGGCAATCATTTTGGGGTAATAGCCCAGGATGGTCGGGTGGTGCAACAGCGAAGTAATCATGGAATGCACGCCAATTGTTATCAAGGCGGATGGGAAGTATTAAAACAAGATAAATTATGGGATAAGGTTCAACAAGTTGCTGAACAAGCTATAGAATTATTAAATGCTCCAGAATGTCCCAATACAGAGACAAATTTGGTGTTAGCACCAGATCAAATGATGCTACAAATTCATGAAAGTGTGGGACATCCTTTAGAAATAGACCGCATTTTAGGTGATGAACGGAACTACGCGGGTGGTAGTTTTGTGAACCCAGAGGATTTTGGCAAATTACAATATGGCTCACCTTTAATGAATATTACCTTTGATCCCACTGTTGAAGGAGAATCGGCCAGTTATCAATTTGATGATACTGGTGCAAAAGCTACAAAATAATATCTAATTCAAGATGGTATTTTGCAAAGGGGTTTGGGCAGTTTAGAAAGTCAAGCTCGTTCTGGTTTACCAGGAGTAGCTTGTGCTCGCGCTTGCTCTTGGAATCGTCCACCAATTGATAGAATGGCTAACCTTAATTTAGAGCCAGGGGATACTAGTTTTGGGGAAATGATTGAGGGTATAGAACATGGTGTTTATATGGAGTCCAATCGCTCTTGGTCCATAGATGATCTTCGCCATAAGTTCCAATTTGGGTGTGAATATGCCAAACTAATTGAAAATGGTCAACTGACAAAAACTTTAAGAAATCCCAATTACAGAGCAACAACACCACAATTTTGGCATAGTTTAGTCCAGGTGGGTAATTTTGAGAATTGGCAAATGTATGGCACGCCATTTTGTGGGAAGGGAGAGCCAAATCAAGCTATATGGGTAGGTCATGGTTCACCCCCTTGTGTGTTTACAAATATAGAAGTTTTTGGTGGAGGGTAAGATGGAAGTAGATGGTTTCAAATTAGAAAAAAACTTTCATAATCTTAGGGAAATGCTGTTAAGCAAAAAATCAGATCAGGAAGATTTTACACTTAATCTTAGCAGTGAAAGGAGTCAGTTTACCCGGTTTAATCAGGGAAAACTTAGACAAACGGGAGTAGTGTATGATGGTTCTGTGCATTTAACTTTAATGGCTGATCATCGCAGTAGTTTTTGTCATTTTCCCTTCACTGGTAATTGGGAGATAGATCGGGAAGTTGCATGTCAAAATTTAGAAGAACTAAGGGAAGAAATCTCCATGTTACCAGTAGATCCCTACATAGTTTTACCAGGGGGAGAGGGAAGCATTAGGGAAATACATAGAGGTGAATTATTAGCACCAGAAAAAGTGCCCGATAGCATTTTAACATCCCTAGAAAATTTAGATTTTACTGGTATGTATGCTGGGGGTATCATTATAAGGGGATATGGAGATTCTAGAGGAAAAAGCCATTGGTTTGTTACCAATTCTTTTAATTTAGATTATTCTTTAATTATTGCACCGAAAAAAGCAGTCAAAGCCACCTTTGCTGGGAGAGAATGGAAACAATCAGCATACATTGATAAAATCGCGGATGGCAAAAAACAATTGTCTTTATTATCCCGTGAACCTAGGAAACTGCCCAGGGGTAAATATAGAACCTACTTTGCTCCTGGTGCGGTAGCTGAACTATTGGATATGTTATCTTGGGGTGCTATTAGTGAATCTTCTATACAGCAGGGTAATAGTGCTTTAGCACCATTGTCAAGAGGTGAAAAACAGCTTTCACCCAAGTTTAATTTAAAGGAGAACTTTAGCGCTGGTTTGACCCCCAGATTTAACAGTTTAGGAGAAATATCACCACAGGAATTAACCCTAATCGAAAATGGGGGTTTAGTCAATAGTTTGGTCAATTCCCGCACTGCTAAGGAATATAATAAAGTCAGCAATGCTGCAAACAGTTCAGAAACATTACGCTCCCCCGAAATCAAGATAGGCAACTTGGATTTTGGAGATATTCTGGCCAGTTTAGGAACTGGGTTATATGTTTCCAATTTACATTATTTAAACTGGAGCAACCGTCAAACTGGTAGAATCACCGGAATGACCAGGTATGCTTGTTTTTGGGTAGAAAATGGAGAGATGGTCGCCCCCATAGAAAATCTACGTTTCGATGAAAGTTTGTATGACTTTTGGGGAGAAAAATTAGTTGATTTTACCAACTTTCAAGATCTAATCCCCGAAGTAGGTACATACACCAAACGTCAATTGGGTGGTAGTTTAGTACCCGGAATGTTGGTTGAGGACTTTAGTTATAGTTTCTAGAGCCAGATGTTTTTAAAAACCGATCTGGAAAATTTCCGGACTTCATCTAGTTTCAATTGTAAACGTAAAGGTGGTTAGTTAAACACCAAGATTGACGACACCTTTACTTAATATTGCACACGGCAAGATACTTTCATCCTCGGTTCTTGCTCATTTGCTACCGAAAATTTTATTTTCTGTGCCAATTTTGCGTTGAAGACAAAATAATTATCATCAATAATTGTATTTAACTCTCCATTCCCCTATCTACATTTTCAGCAAACCCTGTCTAGGAGTGATTGAATATGGCTAATCTCAACCCGTCCCATGGCAGTAAACAGCTTTTGGCAGGTTACTGTGGTATTATTTTCGGTGGATTTGGTATTCATAAATTTATCCTTGGTTATGCGCCCGAAGGTTTTATTATGTTGGTTATTTCTGTAGTTGGGGGTTCTCTCACCTTTGGATTGACATTGATTATTATGCAACTGATTGGTCTGATTGAAGGTATGATTTACCTGAATAAAAACCATGAGGATTTTGTTGATACTTATTTTATAGGTAAACAGCGCTGGTTTTAATACGCCCTAATCATCCCTATTTTCTATCCTACTTACACTTAAATCTCCAGATTTTGTTTATCCTAGAGATGGCACTAGTTTTAGCCATATAGCTTGTTATGCAACTTGCACAAAAAAATGAATTGACAGAAGAAAGCGCTGCAACAACTAGAAAAGTCATACTCGATGTTAGCGGTATGAAGTGTGCTGGCTGTGTAAAAGCGGTAGAAACACAGTTAACCCAACACCCGGGGGTAAAAAGCGCCTGTGTGAATCTAGCTACAGAAATTGCTGTGGTAGAAATAGAAGATGCTGTTGAGGGGGATACGCTGGCACAGGTATTAACAGCGAAAGGGTTCCCCTCAGAAATGCGAAACTCTCAAGGGTTCAGCAGGGTTGGAAAGCAAGACCAAGAAATGAGATCTGCTTTTATGCAGTTAATAGTTGCTTCTGGACTGTTGCTGTTTTCAGGACTGGGACACTTTGGCAGTCATTTATTTCCTATTTTGAGTACCATTGGGTTAAATAACATTTGGTTTCATTGTGCATTGGCAACCCTTGCACTCCTGTTTCCTGGTCGTCCAATCATTATAGATGGTTGGTTGGGTTGGCGACGAGGATCCCCAAATATGAATACCTTAATCGCTTTAGGAACTTTAACTGCTTATATTACTAGTTTAGTTGCACTTTTATTTCCCCGGATGGGTTGGGACTGTTTCTTTGATGAACCAGTAATGATGTTGGGCTTTATCCTCTTGGGTAAAACCTTGGAGAAACAAGCTAAAGGGCGCGCTGCATCAGCATTTCATCAATTGTTAGCCCTAAGACCACAAATTGCTAGACTAATTGTCAACCCTGATGGCCAGAAATTAGCAGTTAGTCCCAACATTAATATTATTGAAATACCAGCTGACCAGGTACGAGTGGGAGAGTGGTTACAAGTACTACCAGGGGATAAAATTCCCGTCGATGGTCAGGTGCAGTTTGGACAAACCACCGTTGATGAATCAATGTTGACTGGGGAAGCTGTTCCTGTAATTAAACAACCAGGAGATTCTGTTGCAGCGGGAACTATTAATCAGTCAGGAACTGTCTCAATTGTAGCTAGGAAAATCGGTGAAGATACTGTCCTAGCTCAGATTGTTGCTCTGGTAGAAAGTGCCCAAACTCGTAAAGCTCCTGTGCAAAAATTGGCTGATACCATTGCTGGTTATTTTACTTATGCTGTTTTAACAGCTTCTTTTCTAACCTGGGCATTCTGGTATTTTATAGGAACTCGTGTTTGGCCAGAGGTGTATATTACTTCTGGAATGGTCATGGGTAATCATTCTATCCCCCTACTCAATGATCAAAATTCGGCACTGCTCATTAGTTTAAAACTGGCGATCGCAGTTTTAGTAGTAGCTTGTCCCTGTGCTTTAGGACTAGCCACACCCACAGCTATCTTGGTAGGGACTGGTGTGGGAGCAGAATCTGGGTTACTAATCAAGGGTGGGGATGTATTAGAAAAGGTTCACCATTTAAACACCATCGTATTTGACAAAACTGGTACTCTTACCACAGGTAATCCCATAGTTACAGACTGTCTACCACTAACAGATATAGACACTACCAATTTGATGCAATTAGCAGCAGCGGTGGAAAAAGGCACTTGTCATCCCCTAGCGAAAGCCATACAGCAGTCGGGAGAAAAGCTAAATTTACCCATCCCCCATGCCATGAATTTTTACACGGAACCAGGTATGGGAGTTTCCGCTATGGTAGAGGGGAAAAGTGTGCTGTTGGGTAACTGGGAATGGTTAAACAGTCATGGAATTACTATCAATACAACTACCCAAGAACAAGGACAAAAACTGGCAAAGGAAGGAAAAACAGTCATTGGTGTTGCTGTGGATGACATTTTGGCAGGTTTAATAGCTGTTAGTGATACCATTAGACCCGATGCCAAATTAACAGTAAACCACTTGCAAAGAATGGGTTTACATGTTATAGTCCTCAGCGGTGATAGGTTAGAAGCAGCAGTTGTGATTGCCCAACAGCTTGGTCTCGATAGTACCAATGTTATTGCTGGCGTTACTCCAGAGCAAAAAGCTGGACTAATTCGTTCTCTCCAGCAGGGTAGCTTAAATGTAGGTGATAATTCCTGTGTGGTAGCTATGGTGGGAGATGGTATCAACGATGCACCCGCTTTATCCCAAGCGGATGTGGGAATTGCCCTGAGTTCAGGAACAGACGTGGCTATGGAAAGTGCGGAAATTGTCCTTATGGGTGACAGCTTGAGTGATGTGGTAGCATCTATCCAACTTGCTCGTAAAACTTTCACTAAAATTCGTCAAAACCTATTTTGGGCCTTTGCCTATAACACCATTGCCATCCCCTTAGCTGCTGGGGTTCTCTTACCCAGCTTACATTTTGTCCTAACTCCCTCTAGTGCTGCTGCGATTATGGCTTTTAGTTCCGTTAGCGTGGTGACTAACTCTCTTTTGTTGAGAGGTGTGAAACCACAAAACCAGATGGCTCCCAGATAAGTCCTGTTTTCTTCCATAGCATATACTATTGAATTATGAAACCCAACTATTCTAACTGGGATGATGATCTACCACCAGATCCACAGGAAATATATCAGGATTTAATTTCCACTCTGGAACGAAAAGTGGGATTTGGTCTGTACTTTGTGCAGTGCACACCTATTGAAGCTGATAACTTTGCTCAACATATTAGTCGTGACCTAGCTAACAAAAAAATAGCCTTACTAAACTTATGGGAACCAATAGAGAAGTTCTATGAGCATGTAAAAAACTATGTGCAGGGACAAACTATTGATATCCTCCTAGTTAAAGGTTTAGAATACTCCCTATACAAGTATGAGAAAAGGAATTTTGGTGAAGTTACGGAGGGACAGTTCACCAACTTGACCAAGGTGCCCCCCATACTAAATCATCTCAATCAACAGCGAGAAAGATTCAGAGATGATTTCTCATTTTGCTTTGTGTTCTTACTACGGTCATTTTCTCTAAATTATTTGATTCATCGCGCCCCAGACTTTTTTGATTGGCGATCTGGAGTGTATGATTTACCAACCACAGCAGAATTGGTAGACGAAGAATCTCGTCGTTTAATTATGGAGGGAGACTATAAAAAATATTTAGAGCTTACTCCCCAACAGAAAATCGAAACAATGTTGGAAATTCAAGAACTGCTGACAGAAAAATACCAAAATGATAGTAACAAAGCTAGATTGTTATTTGAAATGGGGAATCTACTGTATTCCGCTAACGAATACGAAACAGCCATTACATTTTATGAGCAGGAACTGAAACTTCAACCAGATGATCATGGTGCTTGGTGTAATCACGGACATGCACTGTTTAGTTTATCCAGGTATGAAGCCGCCATTGTATCCTATCGCCAGGCTCTGAAATTACGACGAGATGACCCGTTTTGCTGGTATGCACTAGGTAATTGCCAGCGTAAACTACATCGAGATCAAGAAGCAATTTTATCTTACAATCAAGCTATAAAAATTAAGACCGATGATCACTATTTCTGGTACAACAGGGGTAATGCACTCAGGAATATAGGGTGTAATGAGGAGGCAATTTTATCTTATGGTCAAGCCATAAAAATTAAACCCGATGAGAGTAATGTATGGAACAATAGAGGCATTGCCTTGAGAAGTTTAGGCAGATATCAGGAGGCAGTTTTTTGTTATGATCAGGCGCTAAGCTTGCAACCCGATGACTACTATGCTTGGTATAATCGGGGAGTTGTACTAAAAAAACTCAAACAAAACGAAGCGGCACTTTTATCTTATGATCAGGCCTTGAAACTGAAACCAGATGACCACTATAGCTGGAACAATAGAGGCAATGCATTGGAGGATCTAGGACACATAGAAGAAGCTATCTTTTCTTATGATCAAGCTCTGAAAATCAAGCCAGATGATCAATATGCTTTTTATAACAAAGCCTGTTGTTATGCAGTTCAGGGTAAAATTCAAGAAGCACTAGAAAACTTAGAAAATGCAGTTAGTCTTAAACCTGAACAATTTACACAAATGGCAAAAGCTGATCCTGATTTTGATCGCATTAGAGAAGATGCACGCTTTCAGGCCCTAATTAATAAAACTTTTCACGATTGACCTCAAATTAACCCAGGCTGTTTACTTATGTCCCAAAATGCGGAACTGCTCAAAAACCTTTATAATGCCTTTAACCCGTTCCAACCTCTGTCAGCAGGAGATCCTAACTATGTAGACTGTCAAGACGTCAGAGGTGAGGCAGATATTTTAGAGGAATTGGGAAATCGCATTCAGCTGGCACGGGGAAATACTTGTCAACTGTATTCTGGACACAGAGGAGCAGGTAAATCTACTGAATTACTAAGATTGAAGAAATATCTGGAAGAGAGGCAGTTTTACGTAATTTATTTTGCCGCCGATGAAGAGGATATAGATTCAGAGGATGCTCATTATACCGATATTCTTCTGGCTTGTACCCGCAGGTTACTTAAAGATTTACAACAAATAGGTAATCCTCAACCAGTAATAAACTGGCTGAAAGAGCGTTGGCAAGATCTAAAAGATTTAGCACTGACAGAAATTCATCTTGAGGATATGAACATAGAGATGCAAATTACTCAGTTTGCTAAGTTAACAGCTAACCTAAGAGCAGTCCCCGAATTACGTCAACAGATTCGAGAGAAGGTAAACCCCCACACGGTAACTTTAATTAGGGTGTTAAATGAATTTATTGGAGACGCGAAGAAACGATTGCCATCGAAACAACACCAATTAGCAGTAATTGTTGATAACTTAGATCGGATGATACTGGTCAAGGAAGGAAATCGGACTAATTATGAAGAGGTTTTTCTAGACCGGTGTGAGCAGCTCAAGTCTCTGGACTGTCACCTCATCTACACAGTTCCCATTGCTATGGTTTATTCCACTAGAGCTACTGATCTACGCGACATTTATGGTGATCCCCAAGTTTTACCAATGGTGATGGTGCGCACTCCTCAAGGAGAAGTTTATCAACCAGGTTTGAAAAGGTTAACCGAGGTAATTGGGAGACGAGTTCGGCAATTTGCACCAAATATATCTATAGAAACCGAAATTTTTGACAGTCCAGACACTTTGGAAAAACTTTGTTTAATGAGCGGAGGTCATGTCCGAAATCTATTACTATTGACCCAGGATGCCATTGGACGCACCCAAGATTTACCCATATCTGAAAGAGCAGTTCGACGAGCTATTACTCAAGCTAGAGATACCTACCGCCGTGCTGTAGAAAATCATCAATGGTATTTATTAGCAGAGGTATCCATTTCCAAACGCATCCTTAATGATGATCAGTATCGCAATCTAATGTTTAATCGTTGCTTATTAGAATATCGCTATTTGGATAAAGAAGGGGAAATACAGCGCTGGTATGATATTCACCCCCTGATTCAGGGAATCCAGGAATTTAGAGAAGCTCTAGCAACCCTTTTGTAAATTTCAACTTTTTGTTAGAATATAAACATGATTTGGAGGGCCAGGTAACTGGTCATGGGCCTATAGAGACTATTTTCGGAAATCTACAGGGTTTAAAATCCAGCCAACTCAGACAATTACAACGACTGTATCATCAGCGCGTACCAGGTAATTTTATTACTACATCTGAGTTTGCTCAAAGGCTGGCAGCAATTAGTACAGAAATAAACCAACCTATTTGCTCTTACATTAATCGTAAAGGAAAAGTGATTAGAGTTGGTGTAGGCACTGTGCGTCAAACTCAAATTCCTCCCATGGAAATTCCACGCTATGGTGCAGAAAGACTCAGTGGGATTCGCTGCATAGCAACAAATCTCAAATCAGAACCTCCCCATGAAGCAGCACTCACAGCAATGCTGTTACAGCGATTGGATGCTTTGGTCATTTTAAATCTTACGGGCACAGGATTTACAAAAAGAGGTGGGGGAGCAACTGGTTATGTTAAAGGGGTGTACTTAGCTCATTTGGTGTGTAATAGTACAAGACTGTCTTTTAGTCCGTCATCGGTTATGACTGTTGGGGAATCGAGATCTCCTGATTTTCACGTTTCACCTCCCCTAAGCTTAGATGCAATTGCCCAAATGGATTTTCTGGGTTTGGTAGAGGGTTTAGAGGCAGAATTTGAGCGGGAATATGTTGGACAGGAAGTAAATGGCGATCATGACCGAGTCATCGTCGTAGGAGTATTCACTGATGATGTAAGTGACCAAAAATTCCAAGATACTATAGCTGAGCTGGCTAGGTTAGTAGATACAGCAGGGGGAGAGGTGTTGGAAAGCATCCAGCAAAAGCGATCGCGCATTCATCCCCAAACGGTTATTGGTCAAGGAAAAGTCCAGGAGGTGGCTTTAACTGCTCAAACTCAGGGGGCCAATCTGATTGTTTTTGATCGGGATTTATCACCCGCTCAAGTACGAAACTTAGAATCCCAGATTGGTATTAGAGTAGTTGATCGTACAGAAGTAATATTGGATATATTTGCCCAGCGGGCTCAATCGGGAGCTGGGAAGTTACAAGTAGAACTAGCTCAACTGGAATATATGCTACCACGATTAACTGGTAGGGGGAGGGCTATGTCGCGGTTGGGAGGCGGAATAGGAACTCGTGGACCTGGTGAAACCAAACTAGAAACGGAAAGACGAGCCATTCAAAGACGTATTTCCCGACTACAACAGGAAGTTAACCAATTGCAGGCCCATCGTTGCCGTTTGCGTCAAAAACGACAACATCGGGAAATACCATCGGTGGCTTTGGTGGGATATACTAATGCGGGTAAGTCTACTCTACTTAACGCCCTAACTAATGCCCAGGTTTATACAGCTGATCAGCTATTTGCCACCCTTGACCCTACCACCCGTCGTTTAGTTATTCCCCAAGGGGAAAACCATCAAGTTCGGGAGGCCTTAATTACGGATACCGTGGGGTTTATCCATGAGTTGCCCAATTCTTTGATGGATGCCTTTCGTGCTACTTTGGAGGAAGTTACGGAAGCAGACGCCTTAATACATCTAGTTGATTTATCCCACCCTGCTTGGTTAAGTCATATTAGATCAGTACGAGAAATTCTAGCTCAAATGCCTATTACTCCTGGACCTGCTTTGGTTGTTTTTAATAAAATTGATCGGGTCAATAATGAAGTACTAGTTTCCGCACGGGAGGAATTTCCTTTGAGTGTGTTTATATCAGCTGGTCAGCGTTTGGGGTTGGAAACTCTCAGACTACGACTGTCACAGTTGATTGAATATGCTCTAGAACCAATGATACAAGAACAAGGATTTTAAAAACATGGCAATGTCAAATTGATGATGTAGAATTTTCATAAGGTTAAGTTGGGAAATTATCTAGAATTAGGGAGTATCTAGGAAGGTTATGACTGCAAAAGTAGAAATTTATACTTGGAGTGCTTGTCCATTTTGTATACTTGCCAAAGGCTTGCTTACATCTAAAGGGGTGCAATTTACCGAATACAAAATTGATGGGAATGAGGAAGCAAGGGGGAAAATGGCTATGCGGGCAAATGGAAAACGCTCTGTACCCCAAATTTTTATTAATGACGTCCACATTGGTGGTTGTGATGATATTCACGCCCTAGACCGTAGAGGGGGTCTGGATCCACTACTGCAAAATTCTGAGGACTAGCAGTGAAATTAGCTTTTATTATTGATCCTATCCATCAGCTAGACCCCTGTCATGATACCAGTGTGGCCTTGATGGAAGCAGCACAAATCCTAGGACATGAGGTCTGGATAACTCAGGTTAACCTACTGAATGTTATCCACGGTCAAGCCTGGGCCCTACTTCAACCTATAGAAATAACTCCAGTCGAATTGGTGCAGGGACGTTGGGTAGCAGCAAATCCTTGGTATAATTTGGGTCAGGCTGTTTTTGCTCCCTTGGAATCTATGCACGCTGTATTTATGAGGACAGATCCCCCAGTTAATGATTCCTACCTCTATGCTACTTATATTTTAGACTACATTGATCCTGGCAAAACTCTGGTGGTTAACTCTCCTAGTGGTATCAGATCTGCTAATGAAAAAATGTATGCACTACAATTCAAAGAAGCAATTCCTGAAACTATTGTTAGTGCAGATAAAGATGTAATTCGGGACTTTGTGGAAAAAAAAGGCACAACAGTTATTAAGCCCTTAGGTAATAAGGCCGGGGAAGGAATACTAATTGTACAGGCAGGCGATCGCAATTTTAATTCCATAGTTGAGATTAGCACCATGCGGGGGCGATTACCAGTCATGGTGCAAACCTATTTGCCAGAGGCGAAAAATGGGGACAAGCGAATCATTTTAATTAATGGTCAACCTATGGGGGCGCTCAATCGTCTAGCTAGTGGCAATGATTTTCGCAATAACATGGCTGCGGGTGGCACAGTAGCAAAAACAGAAATCACCACCAGAGAGGAAGAAATTTGTCAACTATTAGCCCATAAACTGCGTCAGCATGGGTTAATTTTTGTTGGCATTGACATCATTGGTGGCTATTTGACGGAAGTCAATGTTACCAGTCCCACAGGAATCAGGGAAATAGACCGTCTCAATGGCACCCATGTATCTAGGGAAGTGTTGTCACTCATTATTGCGGGGATTAGGACGTCTCCTTTGTAAAAAGTCGGGTATGTCGGGAAGCTTGTTGGAGGGCGGGGGAGTTAGGTTAGTTGGTTGTGGTGGTTGATTAACCGGAGGTTGAGGTGCTGGTTTTTTAGCTGGTGTACCAGACCCTCTAGAACTAATAGTAGTCTGGGGGGTGGGCACGGGAGCTTCCCCGGTAAAGCCAGTGGCAATCACAGTAATTCTTACCTCTCCTTGTAGTCTATCATCAATTACCGCCCCAAAAATAATATTAGCATTGGGATCAACTACTTCATAAATAGTTTCCGCAGCTGCATTCACCTCATGAAGTGTGAGATCGCTGCCACCGGTAATATTAAACACTACCCCCCTCGCACCCTCAATGGAGGATTCTAGCAAAGGTGATGAAATAGCTGCAATTGCTGCTTCCCGGGCCCTGGATTTTCCAGAACTCACACCAATTCCCATCAAAGCAGATCCAGCATCAGCCATAACTGCCCGCACATCAGCGAAATCAACATTGACTAAACCTGGGATTGTGATAATATCAGAAATACCCTGCACCCCCTGACGCAATACATCATCAGCGTAGCGGAACGCCTCCTGTACGGGAGTTTGTTCAGGTATTACCTCCAAAAGTTTATTATTAGGGATAATAATTAAAGTATCTACTCGACTTTTCAATCCTTCAATACCCTGTTCTGCTTGACTAGTCCGTCGTCGTCCCTCAAAGACGAATGGTCTGGTAACCACCCCCACTGTCAGGGCACCCATTTCCTTAGCTACTTCCGCCACTATGGGAGCAGCACCCGTACCTGTACCACCCCCCATACCAGCAGTAATAAATACCAAATCTGCCCCCTCCAAAGCGGTAGCAATTTCATCACGGGACTCCTCCGCTGCTTTTTGACCAATGGAGGGATTACCCCCAGCACCTAGACCCCTAGTTAATTTTTGCCCGATTTGCAGACGACTTGATGCATTAGCCCAGGTTAGAGCCTGAGCATCAGTATTAATGGACCAAAACTCCACCCCGGTCACATCAGACTCAATCATCCGGTTCACTGCATTACCTCCGCCACCACCAACACCAATTACCTTAATATTGGCGACCCTTCCAGGAACAATTTCCCCAATCCGTTTAGCTTCCAACATCTTTGTATTATCGCTACCCTGTCCTAAGTTTAGCCCAGAACCGCCAAAAGGATTACTAGAATTAACTGATAAGGATAACCCCGGTTGTCCAAAAGATTGGGAGTTTTTATAAGTAAGCTCTTGGTTATTATCAAGTGTCATAGTTTACAAAATTACATGGACGATTTTTTATGCTGTTCTTAATCCGAAAATCAAACATAGAGTTAACTATAGTCTGTGAAAACTATTATCATCTATGGACACAAATTATTCCACAAACAGTCTAATACCGAATGTGCAACCCTGAGAAAAATTAGTGGTTATTGATGCAATTGTACTAATGGGTAATCAGGACTTTGGAGATCAATATACACTATTTCCCCGGATTTAAATTTTGCTTTTAAATTACCCATTTCCCTGAGCCTCTGTATTTTCTGATCTAATTGCACCACGGGAATCCCCAAATGTACAGTACCTAATTCCGTTTTGAAAATTACATTTGTCGGATCTCGAAAATCAATTTCCATTACGTTTAAAGAATTGTCTTGGATGGCTTGATACACCGGAACCCAGTAAGGGCGATATTGTTCTGGTGAACCTAATACTTTCAAAGCAGGTAATTTACCCTGGGGATTGAAGGCGGTATATTTTTCCCAGGGGATCAAGTTTCCACTGGCATCTATTAAATTTATATCATCACCTTTGGGACTTTGGGAACACGGAATTGCGGGTGAGGTGACTTTTTTTGAAGAGACCTGAGAATTGGAGACACAATTTGTTGCATTAGCTTTTAACGAAAGTTGAATCATTGCTACCGGTACTCTTTCTTGAATCTCAATATTTAACCCAGGTGGAAACAAACGACGGTTAACTATTGCCTGGGCAATAATTGGTTGTCTTTCCAGGGATTGGGCAATTGCAGCAGGTTTAATTCGCCATAGGGACTGGGGATAAGAAAATTGCAGCAGTCTTTGGACTGTTTTCTGGGGTAGTAGTTGATTCCCCGACCTCATCAAAATTTGTCCGGGAGTTGTGATCACCCAAACAGGTCCCAATATTATCCAAAACATTCCCCCTGCAATGCTACTAGTGGCTAGAATTCGCCAAACACCTGTGAGAATTTTCATCTGTCTATGGCGACGCAATTTTTGTCTCCGTTTGAGCAAATCCCGACGAGAAACCGATAACATGTCTGTCATTACAACCCCTTTCTAGTTTTTGCAATTCTTGGTATCAGACACAACCATGATTGGCTTACTATTCTATATTGCTTTTATTGCTTTGAGTATCATCAGTACGAGGTTGAGGATGGGAAATTTCTATTTCCGCATCACAGCCATTTGTTTTAGTAGCTAAGTTTACTAAAAACCATTGCAATCGCATACGCTCAATATAGGGCCATCCACCAGTAGATTCAATATCTTTCAGAAGGCTATATAGTTCTTGACGATTTTCCGGTAGACTATCCTGAAAAACTCCATCACGAATTTCTTTATGTAAATACTCTAATTCTCTTAATAAATTTAGTAAGTTTTTTGTCTCACCTTGACAAGCTGTAACTGCTTCCCTAACTGCATTATTAATTGCTTGTAAACTGCTGGATGAATCTTCCAACGGCAGATTTTGGTCTTTCTTCATCGGAAATTACGGGTTTTAGACCCCGTCCTTGTGGACGGCTTGACATTTGAGGCACTTTTTGCTATGCTCGCTCCTCGAAAATTTGCAGGAGCTGGAATAACAGAACCTTACTCCAGGATAACATCACCATATAAACTGCCTATTTAAAACGCCGATAAACCGCTTTTAGCCCAGAGATTGGGCTAACACTCCCGGTTTAACCTTACTTGATTAATTATCATCGTTAATTGGTCAATTGATTGATGCTCCCCTCAATGGTAGTTTGAATGTAGAGCAGTTTTACAACTTAGATATTAACGACATTGAGGTTGACCATGAGATATCGTGCTTTAATAATTGCCTTCTTAGCTTTATGCTTGGGTCTGATCACCGCTTGCAGTGATGCTCCCTCATCCAGCAGCAAGGATCTACTAACTTATGAAGAAATTAGAGGAACTGGTTTAGCTAACAAGTGTCCTCAGTTATCAGAGGTTAGTCGTGGCTCTATTAATTTAGAAAGTAACCAGTCTTATACCATTAGTGAGCTTTGCTTAGAACCTACTAGTTACTTTGTCAAAGAAGAACCAGCTAATAAACGACAAGAAGCGGAATTTGTACCTGGTAGATTGTTGACTAGATACACATCCACCATTGACCAAGTGCAAGGGGACCTAAAAATAAATCCAGATAATAGTTTGACTTTTGTGGAAAAAGATGGTTTTGACTTCCAAGCTATTACCGTGAAACTACCTGGTGGCGAACTAGTACCTTTCCTATTTACTATTAAAGATTTAGTTGCACAAACACAACCTAACTCGACTAACATCAATACTTCCACTGACTTTGAAGGTAAGTTTAAGGTTCCTTCCTATCGTGGAGCTGCTTTCCTTGATCCTAAAGGTCGTGGGGTGGTAAGTGGCTATGACAATGCTGTGGCTTTACCAGCTCAATCCGATGCTGATGATTTAACTCGTACTAATGTGAAGCGCACAGAAATTCTCCAAGGCAAGATTTCTTTACAAGTATCTAGAGTGGACAATTCTACTGGTGAAATAGCTGGCACTTTCGAGAGTGAGCAACCCTCTGATACGGATTTGGGTGCTGGTGAGCCCAAGGAAGTGAAGATTCGCGGTTTATTCTATGGTCGCGTATCAACAAACAGTTAAGACTTGACCAAAAAAGCAGATCCAAGCCCTGGATTTAGAAGTTCTAAACCGGGGCTTGTCCCTTACCCAACTAATTACAACCTTATCAAACCTCAATGAGCGCGAAAATTATAGCCTTAGCTATTTCAACTTTGGCTATGAGCGGGTGCGGTTTAGGAAACAATTCCCGAGGAGAAGGCCAAAAACCCCCCGCCATTGTCCAGTTTACCGATCCTGTCGTTCCTGCTAAAATTAAGGTTAGTCCGGTAAAAAATCAGGGGATTCCATCAACCACCCAAAACAGGTCTGTCCCATCCTTGGTAAAAACTAGACGTGACCCTTTTGCCCAAATTATCCAGGTTCCGCAGCCAATCCCTAAAAAAGTCTCCCCATTACCCTCTGTGGTAAAGAGCAACAATACTAACAATACTAGTAGTTCCAAAAAACCACTGGTAATTCCCCAAGCTGAACTAGAAATTACGGATAAAAAGCCTATAAAACCTTCACTACCAAAACTACCAGGTACTAAACTGGCACATTCCATTTTAGTAAGTGGTGTAATTCTAGTCAATCAACAAGCCCAGGCAATTATTAAACTACCCGACGATTTAAACAGTCGTTACGTACAAGCTGGGGAAAGATTGGCTAATGGTGTTTTAGTTAAGCGGATAGAAGTTAATCTGTGCAACAACCCAGTAGTCGTTTTAGAACAGTTTGGGGTAGAAGTCAGGAAAGTTATCAGTGCACAAGATAATGGGAGTGAACTTTGTTAAGCTTCTAACTCCGTTTATAACGTATATATATCAAAAAATATGGAAACAATGCTGACTATAACACAAACCGAAACCAAAATTGAAATTGAATTCCCCTGTTTACCCTTGGCTGTATATAAAGAAATAGCTGCCCATTTATGCCAGGTAAAGGGTGTCCACGTGGAGTTAGTCACTCAAACATCCCCAGAATTTGATTATCACCAAAGTCAAATCAAGTCTCTGTGTATTTCCTGGCAAGCTGATAGTAATTCTCAACGAATTCAGCAGATCCTAGGATACTACCAAAAGCGTTGTCACAACCCTTGAATTTTCCAGCCAGGGTATCACTAAATGCGTTAGGGCAGGTATAGAAATAAAAACATGTAAAGGTGTTATATTTCACTCATACCTGCTTGCTATAGATGACAATTTTCACAGAGGGAACTGTGGATTTCGCATTTAGTGTTGATGGCGCTTTTAACTAACTCTGTTAATTGATTCTGCTGGTAAGCAAATCAAATTATCACCCTGGGTAAGAATTAGTCCACGTTGACGTAACTTACCCATCAAGCGGGTGACAGTGACCCGGGTAGAACCGATCGCACTACCAATTTGGGCATGGGTAAGGGGGAAAGGTAAACAATAGCCACGAATGACATCAGGATCAGTCTCACTCATTGCTGGTTCTCCGTATTCCTCAATCAACAGGGTAAGAAATCCGAGGAGTCGATCGATGGTGCGGCGTTGACCTAAAGCACTTAACCATAACAACTTGCGTTGATGTTGGTATCTAAAAGCATCCATAACTTCACGGCGGAAGTGAGGCCAGTTATCTAAATCATGCCAGTACATCCACAGAACCGCAGTTTGGTCAACGTGGGCATAAGCTTGGAGTGTAAATGGGGACTGGGCAACTATTTCAAATGGT
This sequence comes from Cylindrospermopsis raciborskii Cr2010, assembly GCF_003367075.2. Lineage (NCBI taxonomy): Bacteria > Bacillati > Cyanobacteriota > Cyanophyceae > Nostocales > Aphanizomenonaceae > Cylindrospermopsis > Cylindrospermopsis raciborskii. The sequence continues at coordinate 2,822,884 of NZ_CP065936.1, read as the reverse complement.
TGTCCTGCTCCTACAAAACCCAAAAATGCTTCCTCAGGAGTTCTGTTGATACGTCTGGATGTTAGTTGACTAGCAGTAGCACTTACTTGTGCTGTTCCCACCATGCGGATGGCACCTCTTTGAACTAAATATAGCAAACCAGGTCTAGCGGGAATGCGTTCGTCTTTACTGAAGGTGCGACAGCGGTAGTGTTCTTGTGCCCAGTCAAGAATTCGTTGCCAGGTTAAAAATGGGCGTGATGCTTCGGAAAAAGATGATTGAGATTGCATAGGTCACAAATAGCGTTCAACTCAAGACAAAGATTAAATTAAAAGGCGCAAGGAGTGTCTTGGTGTTAACAGGGTGGGCCTAACACCCTGTGGTGTCAGCCATCCAAAATGTAGACAGCGGGTATATGTTGCTATCTACTATTTTGTTATACTTCTTAGCCATGAGAGTAGTGAAGTTTACCGATTATTCATGGATTACTCATGAAATTTTATCCTACCCTCATTTTCCTCCACTTAGAGTAAATTTCTATCTTAAGACAGATCGAACAGGATAAAATTGGGATAACCCTAAGAGTTTTCTGTTTGACTACGTGCAACACTCGCTACTATTTCAGAAGTATACCTCAGTTAAACATTTAGTATATATCCATTTGGTGAATTTTCTAAGTGTTTATACTAAGAATGAGAAAATTCTATGGATGGAACGAGGAAAATTACCTCTATACCAAGATACAAATGGTAAAAAAATATTATATATTGCTGATGTAGCTTTGCAGGTCTTCCCTGGGACTAATTTTTTAGCACCTGGTAAACTAACTGATCATAAGCTTGATCTGGTTAATTTGATTGCAAGCCATTTTTCCGCCAGCAACACCGATATTTTTGACGTTCAGGTCCCCACAACTGGTTCCATTCATATACAACCAACTGACTTGACTATAGCATCTTGGCTACATAGACTCACAATTAAAGATCATAATTGGCAACCTATTCTAGACTGGGGGGTGAATTCCCAAATTCAAAGCCATGCTTGTTCTGTCTATAATTCGTTGAGTATTTTTGCTGTTCAACATGCTTACGCCAGATGTGTTTCGCTCATTAATTTAGCAAAACGTGAAGGCTGGATAAAAATTGTCGAAAATGACACTGAGGGTCAACCGTTATTATCAGTCAGTTTCATACCTTGGTTAGACCACTGCCAAAAACTCCGTTTTTATCAACCAGATGAAATTCATCTCATTCACCTGTTGGTGAGAACTGTGGATGATTTGGCATTCCCCCATATTCAGCGTTCTATTAATTGGTTAGCAGTCGCTGAAAAATTAAGTTCCGCGTTTGAGAAATTTTGGTCTAACTGTCCTATTTGGGGATATGTAAAAATTCATGATCTGGAACTAGCTAAAGCGAGAATAGGAATGCTGATTTTGACTCAGGTAGTTATAAAGTATATTTTGGAGGTTAAGTTGAATGTCACTGCTATTTCTCAGCTGTAGTAACTATTTGAGCAAAAACTTTTCTATGGCAATTGCTACCCCATCCTCTTCCACACTAGAAGTAACCCAATTGGCGATCGCCTGTACTGGTTGAGGTGCATCACCCATGGCCACACCAATGCCAGCATATTCCAGCATTTCCAGGTCATTGAAATTATCACCAATAGTCATCACATTATCACTGGTTAATCCAAGTAGTTCCTCCGCCAAATATCTCACAGCAGTACCTTTATTAACAAAAGGGTTAGTTACCTCCAAAAAAGTGGAAACAGAAGTTGTCATATAAAGTTCTGCGGGAGTATATTGGAGACGTAACTTACCCAAAAGTTCCTGAATCAAATCCACATCATGGGATAAAGCCAAAACCTTAGTGGGTCCTGAACCCCCATCAGTTAACAATTGACGTAAATCGCCAATAGCTAAAGGAGTAACTCCAGAACGCTCCACATACATTGTGGTTTCGGTTGTCATCTCCCGCACGTAAAGTTGATCACCAACGTAAAAATGAACAGAAAGCAAAGGGCGTAAATCTGGCCGTTCAAAGTAATCTAACAACTGATCAGCAATGCTCTTAGAAACAGCTAGGTGACGATGTAACTCACCCGTGTGAGGATTTTGAATCCAAGCTCCTTGATAAGCCATTAGTGGTAAGCTAGACCCAATATCCTGATGAAATCGCAAAGCCGAGCAATACATCCTTCCAGTAGCTATAGCTACCTGAATTCCCTGACTTTGAACTTTGGCAATAGCCATTTTAACAGTTTCACTAATTTGATTGTCATGTCCAGCAATTGTACCGTCTATGTCCAATACCAGGAGCTTAATCGCCCCACTAATTACCGGTTGATTGTTGATAGATACCATAATAAAACATACTTCCATTATTGATTGTTCTCAATCTCAACACCAAATTATCAACCATAGGCCAACTCAGTGATTTTAGATTCTGTAGACCAAAGTTATCCTACCATCATTCTGGTAGATGGACACTCCCTCGCTTTCCGCTCCTATTTTGCCTTTGCCAAAAGTAGAGCAGGTGGATTACGCACAAAATCAGGTATTCCTACCAATGTTTGCTTTGGCTTCATTCAATGCTTATTAGATGTAATAGCAAAGGAACAGCCACAAGCCATAGCAATAGCATTTGATTTAGCTGTGCCCACCTTTCGCCATGAAGCAGATAGTAACTACAAAGCAAATAGGGCAGATACACCGGAAGATTTCATTCCCGACTTATTTAACTTATATGATTTATTAAAAGCATTAAATATACAAATTATCACACAGCCAGGTTACGAAGCAGATGATATATTAGGTACCTTAGCCGAAACAGCAGTCTGTAGTGGCTATCGAGTGAAAATCCTATCAGGAGACAGGGATTTATTTCAGCTGATTGATGAAAATAAAGGGATTACAGTTTTAAACTTTACCCCGGAAGCATTAAAAAGTTCTGCCAACGGAATCAAAGAATTTCACACCCTAGACGTTAAGGAAAAATTAGGGGTTTTACCTACTCAAGTTGTAGATTTCAAAGCTCTTTGTGGTGATACATCTGATAACATTCCTGGAGTTAAGGGAATTGGAGAAAAAACGGCGGTTAAATTATTAAATACCTATAAATCCCTGACGGAAATTTATGCCAATATCAATAAAATCACCGGTACAAATCAGCAAAAACTAATTGCAGGTCAAGAAAATGCCCTCCATTCCCAATATTTAGCCAAGATAGTTACCGACGTACCTATAACAATCAAAATACAAGACTGTGATTTAAAAGGTTTTGATACTGCTAAGATAATTCCCATTCTAGAGAAACTAGAATTCAAGAAATTTCTAGACAGGATTCAAGAAATAGAGAAAAAATTTAGCCACTCCCAGTCAGCTTCCTTGACCGGGGAGACTAATAAATCTAACACTGATAACTTAGCACCAGATGATGATTTATGGTTTTTCAGTGCAGCAGATACGGTAAATGCACAAAAATCACAAACATTAAAACAAGGTAGTTCGGAGATTAAAGTCCGTATTATAGATACAGAAGAAAAATTGGGAGAATTAGTTAATATACTAGAACAGCATAAAGATCCACAAAATCCCGTCGCCTGGGACACAGAAACCACAGATTTAGATCCAAGAAATGCAAATTTAGTGGGAATAGGTTGTTGTTGGGGGATGGGAGAAAATGATGTGGCCTATATCCCCTTGGGACATAACATAACAACTAACCTAGAGAAGAATCTTCAACTAAATACGGTATTATCAACCCTGGATAAAATTTTAGCCAGTAGGGACTATCCTAAAACATTTCAAAATGCTAAATTTGATAGATTGATTTTTAAATACCAAGGAGTTACCTTGGATGGTGTGATATTTGATCCCATGTTGGCTAGTTACTTACTAAATCCCGATCACACCCACAACTTAACTGACCTAGCATTAAGATATTTAGGATTGCAGTTGACAGAATATGATCATATTGTGCAAAAGTCAGGTAAAAAAGAACCACAAAAAACTATTGCTGATATTAGTATCCATACAGTTGCCAATTATTGTGGCAAACAGGTTTATGCAACCTGGCAACTGGTAGGTAAATTAAGAGAGGAATTAAATAAAATTCCTGCCTTATTTAAGTTGTTGGTAGATGTGGAGCAACCACTAGAAGTAGTCTTAGCGGAAATGGAACATAGGGGAGTAATAATAAATTCTGCTTATCTACAACAATTGTCCCAATATATAGAATCAGATTTAGCTACCTTAGAAATTAAAGCAACAAAAATTGCCGGAGAAAAATTTAACCTAGGATCTCCAAAACAACTTAGCTATATTCTATTTGAAAAGCTCGGTTTAAGTACCAAATACTCTCGCAAAATCTCCACAGGTTATTCTACAGATGCAGCAACTCTAGAAAAACTACAAGAGGTTGATGAAACTGGTTTCGTAGACGCGATTATTGAATATCGAACATTGGCTAAATTAAAATCAACCTATGTGGATGCTTTACCAGAATTAGTAAATCACAAAACTCAACGAATTCACACCAGCTTTAACCAAACCGCAACTGCAACTGGTCGATTATCTTCTTCCAATCCTAATTTGCAAAATATTCCCATTCGTACGGCTTTTAGTAGACAAATTAGAAAAGCCTTTTTACCTGAATCTGGTTGGCTAATGGTTGCTGCTGATTACTCCCAAATTGAATTGAGAATATTGGCACATTTAAGTCAAGAACCAATGTTAATTCAAGCCTATAGCAACAATCAGGATATTCATACTCTCACCGCAAAACTACTTTTTGATAAAGAGGATGTCACATCAGAAGAAAGGCGCTTTGCTAAAACTATTAATTTTGGTGTGATTTATGGAATGGGTGTATTAAAATTCTCTCGCTCCACAGGTGTAGACAAGAATATAGCAAATGAATTTATTCAGAAATTTAATCAAAGGTACCCATTAGTTTTTACATACTTAGAAACCATTAAGAAACAGGCTATTTCTCAAGGTTATGTGGAAACAATTCTAGGAAGAAGACGTTATTTTGATTTCACTAATAAAACCCTACGGGAGTTCAAAGGTAAAGATTTACAAGAAATAGAACTAAACAAGTTAAAGAATTTAGGTCCCTATGATGCAGGACTATTACGCTCTGCTGCTAATGCACCAATTCAAGGTTCTAGTGCGGATATTATTAAGATTGCTATGGTCAGGTTACATCAGGTATTAAGGCCTTATCAAACAAAACTACTGTTACAGGTACACGATGAGTTAGTTTTTGAAGTTCCCCCCAGTGAGTGGGATGAGCTACAATTACAAATTAAGTCAGTTATGGAGAATGCTATGAAATTAAGCGTTCCCCTAGTAGTGGATGTACATGTGGGTGAAAACTGGATGGAAACAAAGTAAAAGTTCTCTAAGGTTTAAAAAACTCTAAAAAATTCCATGATGTATTCCACAAACATTAAGGGATTTTCTAAGTGCGTATTGTGTGCAGATCGGTTAATTATCACCAATTTACTCCCCGGAATTAAATTGTATATAACAGTATTAATATCAATAAATTTCTGATCATATTCACCTACTAATAAAAGTAGGGGAATTTGATTATATTCTAGTTTGTGCCATAGTGAAGGTTGATATCCAGTACCCATAAATTGTAAGGATTTAGCTATTTTCAAGGGACTATTTGCTAATCTGGTTTCTATCATTTTTGGATATGCTGGATGATTTTTTATCTGACCGAAAATCGGCTGACTATACCAATTATTTAAAAAAACACCGAACTCATTTCTGGTGCTAATTCTGGTTAACTTCCGGATAATTCCAGCATCGCTTTTTATTCTCATTATCCTCTGGAAATCAGTTGATAAGCCAGGTGAAGAAGATTCTAGCACAACTTTCATAAATCTCTCCGGGAAATTTATGGTGAGATATAATGCTATTCTTCCTCCCATAGAATAACCTACTAAAAAGCATTTTTCTATCTTTAGTTCATCCAGAAGATTAATAATAGCCTGAGCGGTATTTTCCATTCCATAATAATCACTACCCCCTAACACCTCAGTCTTCCCATGTCCTGGTAAATCCACAGTTAAATAGGAAAAATTGTTATTTAGTAATTTTATGACATTGTCAAATTCGTAAATATTACCCATGAAACCATGCAAAAACATAACTACTTGCCTATCACTATTTAAATCTAAACAATAGTGCAATAAGATTCTTGAACCAAAAAAGCTATATTTTTTATTCACAAATTCCTTATAACTTCCTTATAACTTCCTGATAGGTTCATGCTACCTATAAAAAACGGTGGACTCATTGGACACAATATACGCTTATTATCTTTATCAGGTGGGAATATGCCAAAACGTGTTGTAATAGAACCTCATTTAAGTACTGGAGACTTAGAAAACCGTTATCGACAGTCACAGGATAGCATTGAACGCGGTCATTATCAAATCATCTGGTTGTTAGCACTGGGGAAAACAACTCTAGAAGTGTCCACTGTTACTGGATATGGTGTTTCCTGGATTTATGAGTTAGTTCGTAGTTATAACCGTTACGGTCCAGAGATTCTGGGAGACCTACGCAGAAACAACCGAGGGACAAAGCCATTATTGAACGATGAGCAACTTCAGTATTTACAGCAAGTTTTACAGTCTGAACCTGAAGATGGGGGTGCATGGAATGGCGCTAAAGTGTCTCAATGGATGAGTAAAATATTAAATAGAAATGTTTATCCTCAAAGAGGATGGGAATATTTAAAGAAACTTCAAAATGGATAATTCTTGGAGTTTTCCCCAGGTAAACCTAGAACGGAAAACAAAATTCCCAAAAAAATTGACATTTTGCACAGTCCACTCCAAAATAGTAAATGTTTACCTTTGCCCAAAAATAAACACTTTGGGTAAATGTGTTGAGAGTACAGACTCAGCTTATATGTGATTGTTTGAGTGGAAAACCTCTACTGGCTAGAAAAAATCAATCCAGAAGACTGTCCCTTGGTTGGAGATAAGGCGTTTTACCTGAGCAAAATTTTCCAAAAGGGCTATCCGGTTGTTCCTGGTTTCGTGCTTTCCGCAAGTCTGTGGCGCGAATTTGTGGTAAATCTCACCAGTTCTGAATCCCTAGTTGCGGATTTACCCAACTCCTCCTTACATTTGGATGTCAATAATTGGCGACAACTTCAACAAGTAGCTAGTCGTTTACGACAAGAAGTGATTGGTGCTAGTCTGCCCAGTTCTTGGATTAGCCAAATTTATCAAGCTGGTAGAGATCTAACAGATAATTGTTTAATCCTACGTCCTAGTTTGAGCATATCATCGGCTAATTATCTTGTAGGTAATATTTCTGGTTTGTTTAAACCAATATTTTGTGCCGTTGACGAACAGTCTATTGCAAATGGATTAAAGCAGACCTGGAGACAAATATTTGGGGCGCGAAGCATTCTGTATTGGCACAGTGTAGGTGTTAGTTTACAACATATTAATTTGGCAGTATTAGTACAACCGGTAGAAAATGCGATCGCATCGGGGTCAACAAAATTTCATACTTCTGGATTAGAAGTAGAAGCTACTTACGGATTAGGAATGGCTATTACCAAGGGAGAGGTTTTGCCAGACGTTTATTACATTAACCATAACACGGGTGGGATTGAAGAAAAGCATTTGGGAAATAAGGTTCTAGCATATTCTGTAGATGAATCTAAAGCAACTACCAATGACAACTGTTTATTTTCTTATACAGTAAGCCAAGAACAGCAGAAGCAGTATGCGCTACCAGATGAATTTTTAGAGGAAATTATTACTTTAGGCAATCAATTAGTTAGGGAATTGGGTAGAAAATTAACTATTAAATGGACTATTACTGCCAATTCCCCAAAACTGTACATAACTCAAGTTAATGTTCCTAGATCCGTAACGCCCCATCTATTGCTTAAAGGGATTGGTGCAGCTAAAGGAAAAATAAATGCCAGTGCTTACGTAATAGGTAACATCCAGCCCAAACCTTCGCAAATTCCTAAAGATGTCATTTTAGTCGCCCCAACAATTACAACTGAATGGTTTCCTATCTTACATAATGTTATGGGTATTATTACTGAAAAAGGTGGGTTAACCAGTCATGGGGCAATTTTGTCTAGGGAATTGGGGATTCCTGCTATAGTCAACGCTAGGAATGCGACCAATATAATTCAAACTGGAGAGAGAATATTGCTGGATGGTGATCGGGGGGAGGTGTATTATAGTTCAGGTTCAGAAGATAGTTTGAGAGATGGTGAAAAAATCCCTCAGCGTGACCATGAAGATCCTGATTTTTCCCATGAGAAAAGTGATGTTCATGATGGGTTTAGTAACCATCGAATATTACCGATGATTGGCACTAAATTGCTGGTGAATCTTAGTCAGCCAAATTTGATTGAAAAAGTACGAAATTTGCCAGTGGACGGGGTGGGACTATTACGCTCTGAACTAATGTTACTAAATATTCTACATGGAGAAAATCCCTACAATTGGATTGCCAATGGTAGAGAAACAGAATTATTAGACAGGTTATCAAAGCAAATTCAGGAGTTTGTCCAAGCTTTTACACCACGACCAATTTTTTATCGTTCTTTAGATTGGTATCATCAAGATTTATCTTCCTATCATGGTAGGGAAAATCCACCTGCTTCCATTTTAGGGGAACATGGCACTGCTAGTTATTTAAAAAATCCTGGAGTCTTTGAACTAGAATTAAAAGCCCTAGCTAGGTTACAAAAAGATGGCTACAGTAATATTTATTTAATGCTTCCTTTTGTAAGAACAGTAGAGGAGTTTATATTTTGCCAGCGCAAAGTTGTAGAGTTTGGATTAACTGAAAATCCCCAGTTTCAATTGTGGATCATGGCGGAAGTTCCTAGCGTTTTATTTTTATTACCGGAATATATTAAGTCTGGTGTGCGTGGTATTTCCATTGGTACTAATGATTTAACCCAATTAATTTTAGGTGTGGACCGGGAAACAGGAGACCTATCCCCCCTACTTAATCAACGTCATCCTGCTGTTATGGGGACTATTTCTCAGTTAATTAAAATGGCTCAAGCTGGTGGTATTTCCTGTTCTATTTGTGGTCAAGCTCCCGTTTTATATCCAGAAATTATTGATCAGCTAATACAATGGGGTATAGATTCTATTTCTGTAGAACCAGAAGCAGTGGAAAGAACTTATCACACAATTGCTAGTGCTGAACAAAGACTGATTCTCGCAGCAGCTAGAAAACAATTAGAAAGTTAAATGGTTTCTAGTTACCCAATCTTAATCCTAGGGCAATTTTGCTGTGTTTTTCAATTTGTCCCATTACTTGTTTGGCCCTTTCAATCACTACTGCTGGTAAACCCGCTAGTCTCCCCGCTTCTATCCCATAAGACTTATCCGCACCACCAGGTTGCACTTGATGCAAAAAGATAATTTGGTCTGGTAATTCTTTGACGGTTACTTGATAGTTGGCTACATTAGCAAGAATACTCGCTAACTCATTTAATTCATGATAGTGGGTGGCAAAAACAGTTCTAGCTTTAATCTCTGCTGCTAAGTATTCCGCTACTGCCCATGCAATCGATAAACCGTCAAATGTTGCTGTTCCCCTACCAATTTCATCTAATAACACTAAAGAATTAGCAGTGGCATGATTTAGTATGTTAGCGGTTTCATTCATTTCTACCATGAATGTGGACTGACCCGTGGAAAGATCATCTACCGCCCCCACACGAGTAAAAATGCGATCGCAAATTCCCAACCGAGCAGATTTAGCGGGTACAAAACTACCAATCTGGGCCATTAACTGAATTAAACCTAACTGACGTAGGTAACAACTTTTGCCACTAGCATTAGGACCAGTTAAGATGACTAGGTCAGGATAGGACAGCTCTTGGGAATCCTGAGTTGTTCCACCACCTAGTCCAGTGGAGTTGGGAACGAAAAATCCTGCAGGTAAGGACTTTTCAACTACGGGATGACGACCATCAATAATTTCTAACTCCCTTCCCTGTAACATCTGGGGACGACAATAACCCTGATGTACTGCCAATTCTGCTAAACCACATAATACGTCAGCAGCAGCTACCGCACGCGAAATATCCCGAATTGTTTCTGCATGGGAACCAACCTCATCCCGTAGGTTAGCGAATACTTCATATTCTAACTGATTTAAATCATCTCTAGCTGTTAATATTCTAGCCTCCCTTTCTTTTAATTCGGGCGTAATATAACGTTCTTCATTGGTTAGTGTTTGTTTACGAATGTAATTGTCAGGAACTTGGTCAGACTTAGAACGGGAAATGCTAATATAATAACCAAAAGTCTTATTGAATCCCACCTTTAAAGTGGGAATTCCCGTTCTTGCTCTTTCATCAACTTCTAAGTTTGCTATCCAATGTTGATCTGCTTCTACCGTAGCTTTCCTCTCATCTAATATACGATCAACTCCTGAACGAATTAAACCACCCTCCTTTAACTGGGTTGGCGGTGCTTCCACCAGATAAGCATGTATCTTCTTCCCCAGCTCTTCCACTATCGGTGGAACTTTTTGTAAAACCTTGAGAAATGGCGATCGCGCATCTGCTACCAGTTGTGACAACTCGGGTAACCGAGAAAAAGAATCAGCCAATGCCAGTAAGTCTCGTGCATTAGCGGTTCCAGAACCTGCGCGGCCCGTTAATCGTTCCAAATCATAAATTTGCCGTAATAATTTCCGTAAATCTTGACGCAGGGGGGTGTTTTCCACCAACTCCTCAATAGTATCTTGTCGTGACCTAATCCCCTTAATATCAATGAGAGGTTGTAACAACCATCTTCTTAAAGCTCGTCCTCCCATAGGGGTGGTAGTATGGTTTAGGGCCCACAAGAGAGAGCCATGAAATGTTCCATCGCGTACCGTTTGGGAAATTTCCAAATTTCGGCGGGTTTGGTGGTCTAAAATTAGATAGTCATTGAGAGTATAACTACGTAATAGCTGGAGAGGTACAGAATTTTGCTTTTGGGTGTCCTCAATATATTCCAACAGTCCACCTGCAGCGCGAACTGCTAGGGGGAGATGCTCACAACCAATACCTTCTAGGGAGCGTAATTTAAATTTTTGTAATAATTTACTCCTAGCTTCCCCCTGGGAAAAGGGCAATTGAGAGCGCAAACTATAACAAAATGTTGGTGGTAAACATTGAGGAAGGGAAGGTGAAGTTTCTCCTGGTCTAAGTAGAGTTCCCAGATCTGGCGCATTGGTGGGAAAGAGCACTTCTGCAGGTTGTAATCTCATCAGCTCTTGGGTGAGATTCTCCAACTCACTGCTCTGGGTCGTCAAAAATTCTCCTGTTGAGATATCAGCGTATGCTAGACCCCAATGATTTGCAGCAATTACCACAGCTGCTAAATAGTTATTGCGACTAGCTTTAAGCATACCCTCTTCTAATACAGTTCCTGGTGTGAGTATACGGGTAACTTCCCGTTTTACCAAACCTATTGCTTGGGATGCTTCCTCCACTTGATCACATATTACTACAGCATAACCCTTTTCCACCAATTGAGTAGCATAACGCTCCCAAGCATGATGAGGCACACCTGTCATAGCTATCCGACCGACATCACCACCATGTTTACTGGTTAAAACTAGTTCTAATTCTCTGGATACGGTTATTGCGTCTTGGAAGAAAGTCTCAAAAAAGTCGCCCACACGGTACATTAGCAGCGCGTGAGGATATTTATCTTTCATTTCTACGTAGTGCTGATACATTTTACTCAGCTTACTACGGTCTCCTACCAGGTGGATATCATTAATAGGGATGGTGGGTGGTTGAATTTCTGGTGTGGTCATAGGAGATGCAGAGTTTTTTAGCACTGTTTGCCATTATAGCTTTAGGTAGGGGAATTTGATGATTATTTAATGTTTCTTATTAATGTTTTTTAACTCATAGCTTGGACCCGAAGGTTAGGGTGGGGTAGGCGTGGTGATTTTTCCCTGCATAGAATCAGTCTGTAGTTGTCCCTCTCGCCAAATATCAGCAAAATCCTTGATAAAACTGGCAATAGGAATAGCTATTAACAGTCCCAGAACTCCACCCAATTTAGCTCCAACCAATAAAGAAATTACTACCCAAACAGGATTTAAACCCGTCAAACTTCCCAATAGTCTAGGGGCAACAATATTAGAATTAATTTGGTCAATTGTTACTGCTATTAATGCCACTTCTACCGCTTGCCAAAAGTTTTCTAAAGCTATCAATAAACTTACAATCCCAATGCCAATACCTGTGCCAAATGGAAAGAGGGAGAAAAAGCCAATGGTAATTCCAAATAATAAGGCTAGGGGAATTTTCAGAGCTATAAATGTTAGAGTTACGGTCACTCCCAAAACCGCTCCCAAGGTGGCTTGTCCAATGAAGTAATTTTGAAAATCTTCTTTTAGTAAAGCTCTGGCTTTCACCCCTAAATAGGTGGGTAACCATCCATATAGACCATCCCACAATTTCTCCCCGTTTAATACGAGGTAAATGGTTAAAACAATAGTCAGGATTAAGTTTAACAAAAACCCAATTGTATCAAATGCAAAAGTTAGGATTTTACCGGTAAAAGATTGGATTTGATTAGAAATTTTCTCCAACAATTGTGTGGCTATACCAATAATATTAACAGGTAAGTCCTGTTGGGTAGCTGCCCAATCCAAAAATGCTTGTAATTGTTGAGTTCCAGAACTTATCCAAGCGGGAAGAATATTGATTAACTCATTCAGTTGCTGAAAAATCAAAGGTAGTAAAATCACGCCTATGGCTCCCAACATCACTACTGTAAGAAGTAAAACACCCACAATAGCTAATATTCTGGGAATCCCCAGGTTATGAAAAAATTTGATTGGATAATTTAAAACAAAAGATAGTAGAATAGCTAGAACAACAACACTAACTAACGGTTGAAAATATTTTATGACCTGAATGAGCAACCATCCATTCAGAATAATTATGGGGAAAGCCAAGGCAAAGGTTAACCAACGAGGTAATTTATTTGTCATTTCCATAAAAGTACATACCAATCCCCAATTAGCTATAAATGAAATCCAGCATGATTTTCTGGTGAATGTGTGCTAAATATCTTATCTGACCAGCTTTGTGAGAATAGCAACTACCCGCCATAATATCTTGATCTGTTAATAAGCCCATGTCCCAACCTTCATACAAGGTGAGTTGTGATAACTCTGTTAGTAATGGTGCATGAAAAACATGACGAGTCACGTTGTCATCAGGATAAATGCCGAATTTTGCAAAGGTTGCTAATTGATAATCTATTTCCTCCTTGATTTCCCGCACTAGTGCTACTTCTGGGGTTTCACCCAGTTCTAAATGCCCACCAAATAATCCCCAACAACCGGGGGCGGCAATATGGGGAATATTATCTCTTAATTGCATGAGGTACTGGTCATTTTGGTAGAGAATAACTATAGAAACCTCTGGTATTTGATGATTAATCATAATGATCTTATTCCTCTTCTAAATATACTTCTCCGTACTCTTGCTCATTCAACTTAATACTTTTGTGCTTTATTTTACCTCCTATTACCACCTCCTGCCCCAATTGTAACTTATTTTGATTTATCACAACCCAGATTCTACCAGTAGAGTCAGCAATTTGATATGCGTGCTGGCCAATCAAGGGAGCATGTTTTTCAATCTTTCCTTGGATATAAACTGTAGTTTCTGGCTGACCCATAGGTTTAATCTTAGCAATAGGCGTAATATTAGTTCCCAGAGTATGGAAATTTATTAAGTTACCTCTGGCACAACTACCAATCATTAAAAGTAAAGCCCAGGTTAATACTTGGTAAATAAAACCGAGATTGCTCAAATTAGTAAGTAGTCTAGAGTTAGTCAGAGGAGAGAATTGTGGCATAAAGCTTTTTCCCATTTTGCCCATTTTGCCCATTTTGATTTATATTATCTATGTTTCGTTACTAAAAACCCAGAAGTTTTTACAAATCTAATTAGGAGATAAACGCCTATTTTCTCACTAAGATAGGGAAAAGATGAATAAAAATGGAAACAAAAACTGCAAAAATCCTTGATGGTAAGACACTAGCCGCAAAAGTTCAAAAAGAACTGGCTAAAACCATCACAGAAATACAACCTAAAATAGGCCGCCCCCCCGGTTTAGCAGTGTTGATGGTGGGAAATAACCCCGCCTCAGCCACCTATGTAGCTAACAAAGAAAAAGCCTGCCATCAGGTGGGAATTGCTACTTTCGGTAGACATTTTCCCACGGAAACTAGCCAAAATGAACTAGAACAAATCATAGAGGAACTCAATGATGATCAGCGGGTAGATGGCATTTTAATCCAGTTACCCTTACCCCAGCATTTAGACTCTATTGCTCTACTACATAGAATTCTGCCTAGCAAAGACGCTGATGGACTGCATCCAATTAATTTAGGGCATTTAGTCCGGGGAGAAATGGGAATGCGCAGTTGTACCCCTGCTGGAGTAATGAAACTGTTGGCAGAATATAAAATTCCCCTAGCAGGAAAACAAGCAGTGGTAATAGGACGTAGTATTTTAGTGGGTAAGCCCATGGCATTAATGTTATTGGAAGCTGATGCTACAGTTACTATTGCCCATTCTCGCAGCCAAAACTTAACAACTATTACCCAAAACGCTGATATTCTGGTAGCAGCAGCTGGTATTCCCGGATTAATCACAGCAGAAATGATAAAACCGGGCGCAGTTGTGATAGATGTGGGAATAAACCGCATTACTGATGGCAATGGTAAAAGTCGCCTAGTTGGTGACATTGACTTTGTCTCCACTGCTCAGGTGGCAAAATATATTACCCCTGTTCCTGGTGGTATTGGCCCCATGACAGTTGCCATGTTGCTGCAAAATACTGTTTGTAGCTATTTACAAGTAGCTAATCAGCAGTAATTAGTATTGATTATTGTTTATCACCATCAACTCAAACTTTTAGGACTCCCAGCATGGTAGCAACGGATAACATTCAAAAAACATCACAGCCAGCCCGGTTTAACCTCTATGCCTATCTTGGAGAACGACAGCAGCTTTGTGATGCAGCTCTGGATAAATCCATTCCGCTAGTGTATCCAGAAACAATCTATGAAGCCATGCGCTATTCCCTCCTAGCTGGAGGTAAGCGTGTACGTCCCATTCTGTGTCTTGCCACTTGTGAAATGATTGGTGGCACTATAGAAATGGCTATGCCAACCGCTTGTGCTATGGAAATGATTCATACCATGTCCCTAATTCATGATGATTTGCCAGCTATGGATAATGATGATTATCGACGGGGTAAGTTGACAAATCACAAGGTCTATGGGGAAGACGTAGCCATTTTAGCTGGTGATGGTCTGTTGGCTTTGTCCTTTGAACTTGTAGCCACCCAAACACCTCAAACCGTACCACCTGAG
Organism: Cylindrospermopsis raciborskii Cr2010; assembly: GCF_003367075.2. NCBI lineage: Bacteria > Bacillati > Cyanobacteriota > Cyanophyceae > Nostocales > Aphanizomenonaceae > Cylindrospermopsis > Cylindrospermopsis raciborskii. Next base: position 2,807,469 of record NZ_CP065936.1, on the reverse strand, counting down.
AGGACTTTACGGGTAATTGCCAGAATGGGTAGTGCTTCTGGGGCTCCTGGGTTGGTCGGTGGTCAGGTGGTAGATTTAGCATCGGAAGGTCAGTCAAATATTTCACTGGAAACCCTCAATTTTATCCATAACCACAAAACAGCAGCACTATTAGAAGCATCCGTGGTCTGTGGGGGAATTATCGCTGGTGCTTCTCCACAAGACATACAAAAATTGACACGTTACTCTCAAAATATTGGTCTGGCATTCCAAATTATAGATGATATTCTGGATATCACTGCTACCAAGGAACAACTCGGCAAAACCGCTGGTAAGGATATTGAAAGTGCAAAAGTCACCTATCCTAGTTTGTGGGGAATTGAAGAGTCAAGGTTGAAGGCCCAAGAACTTGTGGAAGAAGCTTGTGCCCAATTGGATTTTTATGGGGATAAGGCAGTCCCTCTACAGGAAATAGCTCATTTTATTATTAATCGCAATCACTAGGTGGCAATTGAGATTTTGGATTTGAAATTGTCCACCTACAGTCAAGCTGCTCTTAATTCCATCACCCCACCAAAATACCATGCAGGACATCGGCGATATTTTCTACAACCGAGTGCTACTGGTCGCACTTGTGGCTTGTTTTATTTCACAAGGATTAAAACTCATTTTTGAAGTTATCAAACATCGTAAATTAGATCTCCGTGTTTTGGTTACCACTGGAGGTATGCCTAGCGCCCATTCAGCTCTAGTTACAGCTTTAGCAGCTGGTGTAGGACAAACTATAGGTTGGTCATCTCCAGATTTTGCCTTGGCTGCGGTTGTAGCTATTATTGTTATGTACGATGCTACAGGGGTTCGCCAAGCAGCAGGTAAGCAGGCCCGCATCCTCAATCAAATGGTTGATCAGCTCTTCCATGAAAAACCGGAATTCTTTCAAGACCGTCTTAAAGAACTTCTCGGACACACGCCCCTTCAAGTCGTAGCTGGCTCGATTCTAGGAGCCACTATTTCCTGCTTGGCAAGTTATTGGTTAACTAAGGCTCCTTCTTAAACCTTTGGGCCTGCAGTTATCATTTGAGCAGGCCCTCACACTCATTTTAATGTTACTACTGACCGGAGTAACATTACTTTTTTACCATCAGCTAAAATGGCAAATAGACCATTTTCATTCAGCTTTTGTAATGTTCTGTAGGCTTCTGTTTGATTAGTAGTATATACGGCCAATAAGTAGGGACGTTCTCCGTAGGAAACTAACCCCACGTTACCCCCGACTATCTTTTGTATATTGTTGGCCAATTCCGGGCGTCGGAAATAATCTACCAAGACTGCAAATCCATCTCCTAATACGGTTGGATTATAACTGTAATTGGGTTTCGGCGGTTCCGATCCCATCGGTTGGGTAACTTGGGTAATAATGGAGGCCAAACCTATAACGTTACTGACATATTTCGCCCAGCGATTAGCATCTTCAACTTTCTTAAAACCACCTACTCTTGTTACTACCTGGTCTAAGTATTTACAAGTTACAGATTTTAGTTCCGATGGCAAAACAGTACGCAACTGTTCTTGATTATTAGCTGTCGGGGTCAGAAACAGTAACAAATACTCCTCCGCATTGGGCGGTTGGCAAGCAGCAAGGGTAGGTTGAGACAGAACGTAATTAGGATAGATAACTGTCGGAACTAGAAATGCACCTAAAGAAACAAGGGCAAGTGATAAATTATTTGGTAGGTTCAGTTTTAGCTTAGTTTTGGGTAAACGTATTTGCATAGTAAAATTGCACCAAAGTAATTATTCTTAGGTTATATGTTCACCTTTTACACATTAGTCAAAGAAGCTAGGGGGTCAGTTCCCAAAGGAGTAGTAAATTCCCCCACTATAACATGTTCTAAGCGTAATTTTAACCAGGTAATAAATTGAGAATCGGTAGAAATAATAGCTACTGGTAGTTGGGGACATTTTTTCTTAATATCCGACATTTCGGGCGCTTCCAAAAAAGCAGGATTTTTTACTAGCCAGAAGTCTATTTCTTTTTCCCGCTCGTGGTAATTACGGATGCGTTCCCTTAAAACTTCTTCTAGTGGTTCCTCCTCGAGGAGAAACTTTTGACTAGCTAACACGTAATGATACTTTCCCATTTTTGCTCTGATCTGTTTATTTAGGTTTTAGGGTTGGCTACTGTTCGACAATTTCTGGACAATTATGTGTTGATCTTACCACCTGATGTGAGTTTTTGCAGGAACAGGTTGTTGTCAAAATAGTGTTCTAAGGAAATAATCTTTAAATCATCAGTTACATGAGCTATGCTCACCCCGATAATTTCCACAGTTTCCCCTGTGGGAGCAAAATCCTTATACGCACCCCGAAAATGTCCCCAGTGTCTCCACTTAAATGCCACCTTTGGTGGACCTGAGTACACTTCCAGCAGTTCCCAGGGAAAACCTTGGGGAAATGTGGTTTGAAACAATTTAGCTGAGGATTCAAAGGTTTCTTGGGAGGCTGTGTAATGTTCAGAATCACCCATAAATGTATTATAAGTTCCTTGAATAGACACATCTGCTGCTGTAAATTCTTTACCTCCATTGGTAATAACCCGAAACTTGTCCTTCACTACTGATAACCATTCTTGATGGTTGCTCTTAAAAGAAGCCTCCATCTCAAAAGTTCGCACTAGGTTCTGTACAATAGCCTCTAGGGAGCCTTCTAGGTGATTACAGACGCTTTCTTTCGCCAAATTTTCTTTTGAGCGGGTATAGTCTGGAGGTGTTTGATAGCGCCACTGTACGTTCGCACTATGTTCAATTACTGTGTCCCGTTCTTGTAACCAAAGAGGTAAGTTATTGGATACTTTGGAAGTCATAAGTTCCTTGCGCAATAAATTTGACTTTAAGCTGGATAACACAGTTAACTCCCCATGGCCTGTTTCATTTCTCGTACTGCTCTTTCCATTCCCACTAATGCAGCTCGACTAATAATAGTATGACCAATATTTAACTCCTCCATCCCTGGAAGTGCTGCTACAGGGAACACATTCCAATATGTGAGTCCATGACCAGCATTAACACGTAAACCAGCAGCAATCGCCTGCTCGCATCCCTTGGCTAACAAAGCCAGTTCTTGGTGACGAGTAGTTTCATCTTTAGCTTCGGCATATTTTCCTGTGTGTAGTTCAATAAACTTCGCCTGCACCTTGACAGTAGCCGCAATTTGTGCAGGTTCAGCATCGATAAATAAACTCACCGGAATGTTAGCACTTTGCAATTTGTCCACTATCATTCCTATTCTAGCAATCTGTCCCAGAATATCCAAGCCACCTTCCGTGGTGATTTCCTCACGTTTTTCCGGAACTAGGGTGACATAATCTGGTTTGATGTCTAAAGCTATGGCTAACATTTCATCAGTGGCGGCCATTTCTAAATTTAGGTGGGTTCTCACCGTTTCTCTTAATAACCGCACATCTCTATCTTGAATATGTCTTCTATCCTCCCTTAAATGGGCCGTAATCCCATCTGCACCCCCTAACTCCGCCAGCATCGCCGCAACTATGGGATCTGGTTCAATCGTGCGTCTGGCTTGACGAATGGTAGCTATATGATCAATATTTACACCCAGTGTAGGCATTTGTAGTCTCCCTTATTTTACGCTTAATCATCAAAATTGTTTTAAATAGCTTCTAAATAACTTAACAGATCTGCCATTTCCTGGAAACCAGGCTGAAACTTAGGCATGGGGGGCGTTTCCCCACTAATTACTTGGTGAATCAAGCCATAGGTGGACTTGCGCTTAGACACCTCTTTTAAGCTCGGACCCACCAGTCCACTTCCTTGCCAACCGTGACAACCAGCACAATTGGTTCGAAAAATGGCTTCTCCTCGTGCTGGATCTCCTACTAGAGATAGCACATTTTTTACATAAGGATCTGATATATTTACTACTATATCAACCGTAAAAATAGTTATAGGAATAACAATTATTATCACTAAAGCCAATAAGGGTATCCAGTGAACGGTAATCTCGGTTTTTGTTAGCTGCTTATCCAAAAGTTTTTCAGGTCTAGGTTTACACAAAACTGTGATCAGTGATCATTTATCGGCCCTTGGGAGCTTTATTTCACTCCCAATCCTTACCACCTAAATTATGACAAAAAACTTTCATTCATATCTGGTAATTAAAACCTATCCATAACTCCGATCACCAAGAACTGTGTTTTAACCAGTTTTTCGGTAAAATCAGAAAAGAAGCTAATTTGAATATTTCTCAAGAGGAGATTTATAGTGGTTGAACCCCTACTTTCCGGAATTGTTCTGGGTTTGATTTTCGTCACCCTGAGCGGACTTTTTTATGCTGCTTACAGGCAGTACAAACGACCTAGTGGATTAGGTGGTTAATCCCTCACAACTGATGTGAGTTCCCAGTGATGGGGAGATATCATAATACACTACCCCATCACTTTTAGACTCTTCTCTACAGCTATAAAAAGTTAATGATGTGTTACCATAATTCCTCTGGCGAATAACCTGCCATATAGGTATTATTGGCACTTTAAAATCACTGCTATGTTCCACTGCTATTTCTCCATGTTTATGTAAAAGTTTAAATCCTGCGATCGCATTTAAAACTTGGTCATATAAATTACTTGCGTAGGGGGGGTCAAAGTATATCCGATCAAATGTTTGACCCGATAGTTTTTTTAACTGTTGAAGAACATCTCCTCGCAGAATATGAAATACCTGCTGTTCAGCAACCAGATGTTGCCAGTTTTCTTGAATAACTGCACAGGCGTGACTAGACTTTTCAATACCCACAACTAACTTAGCGCCTCTACATAAAGCCTCTGCACCCATAGAACCACTGCCAGCACATAGATCTAACCAGCAACACTGGTCAATCTTTCCCTGCCAAATATTAAAAACTGCTTCGCGCACTCTTCCACTAGTGGGTCTAGTGTTTTTTCCTGGCAAAGTTTTCAACAGACGATTCCCGTAAATTCTCAAGCTCATTGACAAGGCATTATTACTAATTTGGTCTTTATTGTTAATTTTTATTAAGCAGGAATTTTTTCACGAACTTGAGCGACAAAATTTGACATAACCTGCAATCCAATATTAGAGGATTTTTCCGGGTGGAATTGAACCGCCAGAAGATTTTCTCGAGCGATCGCAGCGGTGACAGTTTGACTACCGTGGGTAACCGTTGCGGACTGAACTTCTGGTTCAAGGGGATCAACATAGTAGGAGTGGACAAAATAGACCCAGGGTTGAGATGGCAAGTGTTCCCACAAAATGCTTTTAGGTTGGGTCAGTTGTAGTTGATTCCAACCCATCTGAGGGATAGCAATACCAGCTTCTGGGCGGAATCGTCGTACCTTTCCTCGAATAATTCCCAGTCCTGGTTCGTTTCCCTCTGCACTGGATTCAAATAGAATTTGCAGTCCTAAACAAATACCCAAGAAAGGTTTCCCGGAGGTGACGATATCTTTTATAGGCTGTTCTAAATTGCGGGAGCGCAAATTTTGCATAGCCGGATCAAAAGCTCCTACCCCTGGTAAAACTATAGCATCTGCTCGAGCTAATTCCTTGCCACAAGCAGTTACCCTGGCAATTGCTCCAGCTTTTTCCAAAGCTTTGCAGACCGAGTGTAAATTTCCCATATCGTAATCCACGACTGCAACGACTGGCATTTAGTGACTCCTTGTAAATTGGTTCGGGAAAACATTTATATTCTAATTCTAGATAATATTTGTTATGTGGGAAAAAATATTATTAACTTCTTTTGACAGTTGGCTAGAAAAATCCTTCTGCGCCACCAGTTCTTACTTTAACTAGCCAATATGGCTGGTTTTGCCGATAATTTCACTTTTTGGCAGCTATTACCTGTAGATATTGTTCTGGCTACTTCTGTGTATTCTCTCCAAAATCAATCAACTCAAATCAAGGGATATTATTATTTAGGATTATTTGGACCAGGTTTGTACTATTATTGTACTATTGATTTATCCAATTATTTGGGAGATAATTGTGTAGTTATTGTACTATTGCTGCTGGTTTTCTAGTTTCTTATGTTGTTAGTATTACCGGATCTGATCCTTGCCCAAGCAAATCCCATCGCATCACCAGAGGTGATACAAAATCAACAAGTGCGGTCTTTACCAGGAAGTTTAGATGACGTTCCAGTTCTTAATAGCAATAGTCCCGAACTGGTGTTAAGAGAAGGAATTTTACTTTCTACTTTTCCCCCGCAAGACAAAAAAAATCCCAAGGCCCATTTAAATTTCCCATTTCGTGGGCGATTTGATGTTTTTTCCCATCACGTGGCTAAAGCGGATCCACCAGAAAACCTACGTTCCCTGTATCACGCTATAATTTTACATAACCCTAGTCAAAAGATCGCCACTGTCAACATACTGCACGCTGCTAGTTATTTAAGTCAGCCCGATGCACCCTTCATTCCCTTAGAATCTTTACTTCCTAACTACTCTGGAATGGTTTTTGCAGGTCCTGGTAGTCGGGTAATGTCTGACATATTAAGAGGGAAACGACAAGAAAAATTCCCCCCTCAAATCATCATTCCCCCAGGGGAAAGTCGAATTTTATTAAATTTACCAATTCCCACGAGGGGACTGACACCCCCCCTCAATGGACGTTCAACTTATATGCGATTATGGAGTAATGAAACTGTTTATGCTGCCAGTTTAGCCATGTTTGCTAAATTAAATGCTGATGGTAGTGAACGGGCTCCAAACCAAGCGGAATGGGAAGATTTACTCAATAATGGGGATTTATCCACTCCTAGGGATAAAGTTCCCACCCCCATTGAGGGAACTGCTAAACCAACCATTTATGGTAGGGTTGCAGGAGTTGCTCGTGGTTCCCAATGGCGAGGATTCCTAGCAGACACTCCCCAGAGCGCATATCTAACCATTCCCCAACCAGGTCGGGCTTTTTCTTATGTTTTAAGTACGCTACATGGTGGCACATTAGGCACAGGGCAAATTCAAAGTGCACCCATGTTAGTTAGGTATGCTGACACTGCTTATTTTGCCCACGGTAACTATGGCATTCAATATAGTTTAAGACTACCTCTGTGGAATAACTCCACCACCCAACAGAATGTCACCCTAGCTTTACAAACACCGATTAAAGAAAATCAGCTCACAAATCCCGGTTTACGCTTTTTTACTACTCCCCAACGGCAAGTTTTTTTTAGGGGGACCGTGCGCATACGCTATCAAAACGAAAAGGGTCAACCTGCAACCAAATTCGTGCATTTAGTTCAAACCAGAGGTCAAGTCGGAGTTCCTCTCATATCTGTAAACATTAAACCGGGAGCTTCTTCCTTAGTGGATGTGGATTTTCTTTATCCCCCGGATGCATCTCCCCCACAGGTATTAACCTTGTCAACACAAAACTAGTAGTGTGGTTTATTTTTAGTTGCTTTTATAATTGGCAATGAGGAGCTGGAGGAAGTGGGTGGTAGGTAATATTGGAAGGTCCTTTCTTCCTCCCGAGTTGAACGCGACAATTTAGAAGCCAGTTTCAAACCCAAAGCTACTCCTGTTGTCCCTAAACCAAAAGCAAATAATGACCAACTATCATCCAGTCCACCAATAAGTGCATCCATAATACCCATGGTGATTAACACACTAATGATGGGATCTTTTCTATAGAATGACTTCAAAAATTGAGGTAATATAGCGTTCATAACAGCTTACTTTCCCGGTGTTACTCTAAATTATTAATGGACCGTCCCCATTTCCCCAGCTAGAACGGCTAACTATTTCAAGCCTAACCAAGCTAACATACCTTGATTAGTCACATACTCAATCACTACCATTAAAATAAAACCAATCATTGCTGCTCTTCCATTTAATCGTTCAGCATACTCATTGAAACCAAACTTGGGTTCTTCCAATTTAGGGGTGATGGTTGGTTGTGGTTCTGTCATAATCAAAAGCTCCTTGGTGTCAATGATGTTGTTTTATAAATTATACTCCTAAATTATATTGCCATTAGGAATAAATCAACCAAAATAGATGCGTGATGCAATTTGGGAATTTTGATTAATCCAATACGGAACTAATGGGAGGAATGCTGCAATCTATAAGTCAACCAACTATAATTAGAGGTTATAAATGCAAATCGGTGTTCCTAAAGAAACTAAAGATCAGGAATTTCGCGTAGGGTTAACCCCTGCTAGTGTACGTGTTTTAACTGAGAATAACCATAGTGTATTTGTCGAAACTATGGCTGGTTGTCATGCGGGCTTTACAGATGAAGATTACCTAGCAGCAGGGGGAAAAATAGTAGCATCTGCGGAGTCAGCATGGCATCAAGATCTAGTTGTTAAGGTCAAAGAGCCATTAAAAAGTGAGTACCAATTTTTACGAAAGGATTTACTACTGTTTACCTATTTACATTTAGCTGCTAACAGGGAACTAACAGAACACTTGATAGATTCGGGAACTTGTGCAATTGCTTACGAAACCGTGGAGCAGGTGGGTGCTAATAGACTCCCCTTACTGACACCAATGAGTATTATTGCAGGAAGATTAGCAGTACAATTTGGTGCCAGGTTTTTGGAAAGTCAACAGGGGGGGAGAGGAGTGCTTTTGGGGGGTGTTCCCGGAGTTAAACCCGGTAAAGTGGTAATTTTAGGCGGTGGTGTAGTAGGGACAGAAGCTGCTAAAATTGCTGTGGGTATGGGCGCTGGGGTACAAATTTTAGATGTAAATGTGGAGCGACTCTCCTATTTAGAAACCCTATTTGGCTCTAGAGTGGAACTGCTCTACAGCAATTCTGCTCAAGTAGAAGCAGTTGTTAGAGAAGCTGATTTGCTAATTGGTGCAGTGTTAATCCCAGGAAAAAAAGCCCCAATTTTAGTTCCTCGGAACTTGGTCAAACAAATGCGTTCTGGGTCTGTAATTGTGGATGTAGCTGTAGACCAGGGTGGATGTGTGGAAACTCTATACCCCACATCTCACAGCAACCCAGTGTATGTTGATGAAGGTGTTCTACACTATGGTGTCCCTAATATGCCAGGAGCTGTTCCTTGGACATCTACACAAGCACTAAACAACAGTACTTTGCCATACGTGTTACAACTAGCCAACTTAGGATTGGAAGCCTTGGAGGTTAACTCAGCTTTAGCCAAAGGTTTAAATATCAAAAACCATCATCTCTTACATCCTGCGGTACAGGAAGTATTCCCCGATTTATAGCTTTAGCTCCTGACACTTTGCATTAGCTGCCTCATAAGCATCTAAGTAATTTTGATCACCTAACATTAAATCACCGTAATACTGGTAGGGTGCATCACTATATATTGGTAAAGGATTATCTTCTGGATAGTCCTCCTCTGATTCTTCGATAATTGCTTTTAATTTCTTCAGGGTTAAAACTTGTGCGGGGAAATACCAAATATTTTCAGCTTTTCTTTGCAAATAGGTAAAACTAGGATCGATAATCACATCCTCTAATTCTATCCAAGCATGTTCTATAGGTTGATAGGGGTGTCCGGTCAAGACTAAAAAGCCCTGAACATATTTAGCGCCATCGGTTACTAGTAATGCTTTATATGCGTTTTCAAAAGGTTTCTTAGCTTGACTTTTGATAGTTTGAGCAACCTGTAAAGACAGGGATTCGTTTAATAATTTGCTCATAATAAGTTAGTTATTTTTTCAGGAGAAGGGAGACCAGAACCATAAAACACTATAAAACTAAAAACAAGCGACCACAACCCCATAGTAACTTTACCATGATGAAATGATCGCTTTTATCCAATTAAATAATTGACACCTAGCCAAAGGAATCAATCCTTATAATAGTATATCAACGCCAGACAATGGAGGATGCAGTGTTATCCCCATAAGGGGTTTTACCCCCCATGGGATAGCGTAGGTTGTAATATTTGTTGCAAGGTTTTAGCTAAGTTAGAGAAAGGAACTTCTATTTGCTCTCCCGTACTCAAATCCTTTAAGCATGATTTGGCGTTAGCAGCTTCCTGACTACCAATGATGACACAAAATCTAATTCCCTGTTTATCTGCTAACTGAAATTGCTTACCTAATTGTTTTTTCTCAAAGTTAGTGACAACATTAATTCCCGCTCGTCTTAATTGTTGTGACACCTGTAAATAAATGGGCATTAGGTCTTCTTGGATATTTACTACCATTACTTGAGCGGGTGTGGGTGGTAATTTCTGTAGAATATCCGCTTTTAATAATCGATTAATTAGTCTAGATAGTCCTATGGAGATCCCTACTCCTGGCATTTTTTCACCCAAAAATATTCCCACTAGTTCTTCATATCTACCACCAGAACAAATACTACCGAGGGATTCATGTCCAATTAGGGTGGTTTCATAAACGGTTCCCGTGTAGTAGTTTAACCCACGCGCAATGGATAAGTCAATACAGAAACGTTGGGCGGGTACTCCTAAATTCTTCACTCCATCAATTACTGCTTCTAATTCACTTACTCCTAAGTTAAATCCTTCTGCTTGGGGTAAATTTACTGCCAGATGTTTGAGTTTGTCTAAAACATCATCCACATTGGCATCAATGTTGATAAATTCAATTATCTTTCTGCTTTGTTCTAAGGAAATACCGGATTTTTCTAGCTCCTGTTGAACTTTAGCTTCACCAATTTTTTCTAGGTTATCAATAATACCGATACAAGTTTTAATTTGCTCCTGGGCAATCCCCAGAGATTGAAAAAAGCCCGAGAGAATTTTGCGGTTATTAATACGAATGACAAAATCACCAATATTAATGGCTGCAAATATTTCTGTGATAATTGCTGGCATTTGGGCATCGTATAACAAACTTAGCTTGTCTCGACCAACTACATCAATGTCACACTGACGAAACTGTCGAAAACGCCCATCTTTTGCCCGTTCACCTCTAAATACCATATCCATTTGATACCGGGCAAAGGGGAAAGTTAATTCATTTAAATGACGAGCTATATAAGCAGCTAAAGGAACAGTTTGATCGAATTTTAAAGCCCTAGCTTCCGCACCAGTTTCCCCAGATTTATCTCTTTCTAATTGGCGGTTCGGTGGTAGAATTGGCTCAATTCCATATATGATATTATCCCCTTGATTTCCTTTGGCTTGTAGTACCTCTAGCCTTTCTACCGCTGGTGTTTCTATGGGTGTAAAACCATAACTCTCAAATACTTTACGAATGGTGTCTAGTAAGTATAATTCTAGTCGCTTTTCCCCAGGGAGAAATTCGGGAAACCCACTGGGAGTAGCAAAGTTAATTTTCTCGTTTCTTGTCATGTTTATACCTGGTTTTGTTAATCCTTTTAATTATGGTTCCTCATCCTGGGAAATTTGCAGAACTACTAGGGTCATATCATCAGTATTTTGTTTATCAGTTCCAATAAATTCCTGCACCTTATCAAATAAATAATCCGCTATTTCTTGGGGCCCATTACAATACCGACAAGCAGCACTAAATGAAGTAATGAAATTATCTTCACTAAAGCGATCGCCACTTGCAGCTGCAGCATCCGTTAAACCATCAGTATAATAAATTACAGTGTCACCTGGTTCTAAAAGAGCTTGTCCATTTTCATATTGACTGTTAGCATCGAGACCAATAAGCATACCCATTGTGTCCAGTCTAGTCACAGTTCTGGATCTGGCATGCCACCACAGAGGTGGGTTATGGGCGGCATTACTATAAGACAAAACTCGGGTTTTTGGGTCATATTCAGAATAGAACATAGTAACAAAGCGGTTCGAATTTTCTAAGTCAGCATACATAACCCGGTTTAAATTCTGCAAAATTCCTGCTGCTGAATTACCATGAAGTACCTCACCTCTGAGCATTCCTCGTAACATGGTCATAATTAAACCTGCGGGAACACCTTTACCCATCACATCCGCAATCACTAGAGCCCAACAGGTGTTTTCCTGACTCAGATGGTGGGGAGGGTAATTGGTGGTGTGATTGGTGGCAATAAAATCATAATAATCTCCTCCCACCCGATTAGCTGGTTTAAAACGTGCAGCTAGGACAGCACCAGGAATATTAGGACATAAACGGGGTAAAAGTCTCCGTTGGATCTCCGCTGCGATTTCCAGTTCTTGATCCAACAGTTCTTTTTTCCGCAGCTCTACAGACAATTCATCATTGCCAATAGCTACTCCAGTTTGATCAGCAACCAGTCTCACTAGTTTTTGCCTGGTCTCTGTCCAACTGTAATCAGGATCCCGACTTAGAACATATAGCCAACCCCTTTCTGTGTGTTTAACTATAATTGCCGTACCAAAAACCTGTACATCCGGACCCAAATACATTTGCATCTGGTCATCTAGTATGCCAGTAGTTGTGACTGGCGCTGAACTGGGGAAAAGGGTAATTTGACTACTGGCAGTTTCCAGAGCTTTACGGATGCTTTTCCTTTGCTGACTATCTTGCCAATGTAACTGTTCTAAGGTAACTTGACCATTGGGCTTATACAGAAATAGGGCACTACCATCCGCATCCGTTACCTTAGCAGCCATAAACGGAATCAGTTCCAGGAACTGATTTAAATTGTTGAAACTCCTCAAGGCAAATCCCAGAGAACCCAGCAGCTCTTGAATTTTGTTCTGTTCCCGATGTAACCTAGCCACAATCTCTTTTAGTGCCACCATTGGGGTGACATCTCTAGTGGCACTACTATTGATTTCTGTGGATTGAGAAGGAAATTGGGACACAGGCTGCTATTTTCTGTAAGTTTTAGAATAAATGAACAAGCTTTTAAGATTAGTCATTTTAGCAAGGGCATCATAACCGAATATGTAACTTTTAGGGTATTTTAGGCTAGAAATTCCAGGCGGAGATTTTGAATCGTGTGTATGTGCTCACTCTCCGATGACTAAAAAACGGTTCTAGTGTGAGATCATACCAGAAGTTGTCCAGTTTTTACCAAAAAAAGAATTATTTTTGATAATTTTTATTTCCAACCTCCCTCTATCTTGGTTTAAAAGTTTCTTTTTTAGTTTAAAAGAGCTTCCACAAACTCATAACTGGAGAAGGGACGTAAATCTTCAATTCCTTCCCCAGCACCTATAAACCTAATGGGTAAACCTAACTGTTGCACCACCGCTAAAGCCACTCCCCCTTTAGCTGTGCCATCTAACTTAGTTAAAACCACACCACTAAGTTGAGCAGCTTGAGAAAAAACTTCAGCTTGTCGCAGTCCGTTTTGTCCTAAGGTGGAATCTAAGACTAACAGCGACTCTACACGGGCATCAGCAGCTTTTTTGTCAATAATTCGACGAATCTTGCTCAGTTCATCCATCAGGTTTTTCTTGTTTTGCAGTCTCCCTGCTGTGTCTACTAACAGTAATTCCGTTTTCCGTGATTGGGCAGCTGCGATCGCATCAAATACAATAGCAGCAGGGTCAGTATTTTTACCAGGGTTAGCAATAACTTCTACACCACTTCTACTTCCCCAAACTTTGACCTGCTCCACAGCAGCAGCGCGGAAAGTATCAGCAGCAGCAATCAAACAGTTATATCCAGATTTCTGAGCTAGGTGAGCGATTTTACCAATAGTTGTGGTTTTACCAGCACCATTCACCCCTGTAATTAACCAAATAGTGAGTTTATCTTTTTCTGGAGCAAAACCCGATCTAGGTGATGATTCCAGGGGTTTCTCCAGCATATCCCTCAGGATTTGCTTGAGATAGGCAATTGCTTGTTCGGGGGCGGTAACCTCATCGCGAAGTTTTTTCTGGAGGGACTGAATAATCAGATCAGTGGCTTCAACACCTACATCAGCCTGTAGCAGTATTCCCTCAATTTCTGCTACTGCATCTTGATTTAAGGGACCTTGTCCAACAATAGCTTTTAACTGGTTTAGTATATTACGTCTAGTCTTATCCAGTCCCTGACGCAGTTTTTTCAACCAAGTAATTTCCTCTATGGAAATATCTTCTGCTCGTCTACCCTGGGCGGCTAAAACTTCTGCTGACCAAACAAAGCCATCATCAAATTCTAATTCAGGAATTGCTATAATACTAACGTTGGGCATAACCGTGGTTTCTGGTTCAGGAACCTCCACAGCAGTAGCAATTAATCTCTCTTGTTTAGCCTGTCTATCTGCAGTTGCTCTCTCTAAAAAGGATAATTGCGGCTGGCCATCAACTCCCACTTCCGGTGGAGTATGGTCCGTGTCTGAAATCAATTCTTCACCCACATCCGTACTGGTCACCGGAATCTCATCTTTAATAACAGAGCTGTCTTCTGATATTTCCGAAGTTTCACTAGTTGTAACTGAAGACGCTTCATCAGTTACAGTCGTACCTTCTTGATCTTGAGACTGTTGTTTTTGCTGAATATTTTTATAAGCAGCTTTGGCATAGGCTAACAGATCCGCTGGATCGATTATTGTTTCCGGAACTGATTCTGGTGACACTTCCTGATTAGACGAAGTTTCACTTTGTACTTGAGTTTCCGTACTAGCGGAAGAATCATCATGTTGACGGCGAAACCAATTAAATGACATTTTAGCTTTATTAAGTATGATTATTGTGATTTAATCCTTGGAGGATTGACAACTCAGAACCGCCAAGGTATGGAATTAAGCAGGTTGTTTTTGATCTGTGACCCGACGTAAAACACCATTAATAAATCGATGTCCATCATCGCCACTATAACGTTTAGCCAGCTCTACCGCTTCATTAATGGCAATGCTGGGAGGAACTTCCATAAATTTCATTTCCGCCACAGCAATTTGAAGTATATCCCTATCTATTTGAGCTAGTCTAGTTACTTGCCAGTCTACCAGTGCCTGGGAGATAATCTGATCTAAAATAGGTCGATTCTCATCAACAGTAACCACAATTTCCTTAGCGTAATTGCGAACTTCCTTATCTTGATTAGCTAATTGAATCAACTCAGGGAAGTCAACAGCTAAACCCAATTGATTAATAGCTGTTTGCGTGCAGCCAATGGCTTCTTGAAGCATTGTTCTAGCCGTACTTAAGTCGGATGCACGGGTTTGACTAGTTAATAATCGGTCATTACTGCGCTGTAATTCAGCAGCAGCACTATTCAACGTATCCTGTACTTCTGCAGTTAAAGTGCGGACAGCACCAAGAACGAGCTTGGCCATTAGTTGGTCATCTGGTAGTTTCTGCAATTTTTTAGGATTAACTGGCAACTGACTAAGACTTAGTAGTGCTAGTTCTCTAGCTATTTGTTGGGGTTTACGAGGTTGCATAATCTTACATAATATGGTAGATATGGTACGAATAAGAAATTAACAATCATTACAGGTTAGAACCAGGATATTTTTGCAGGAAATTAATTCCCACTATCCCGGTAGTTCCTGTGTTCATAGACTCATCATCACCAAGCAGGTTTTGACATGTAGCCGTAATAAATTGAGGATTCACCAGTATGTCAAAAATCAGGTTCAACACCAACCAAATGGCTTTTGCCTTCTTTGGTTAATGTTGGAGTTGTTAAGGGCAATTGGGACATAACTACACCATTACTAGGCGCGACTATACCGCCGGAGACAATGATTTTAAACGCATCCTCTATAGACATTGTCAGATTGATTGCTTCATCTTCTGGAACCACTGCATACCAACCAGTAGTGGGGTTAGGGGTAGTGGGAATAAAAATGCTCAACATAGGACGACTCAATTTTGCCTGAATGTCGCTGGCAATTGCACCGGTGACAAAGCCAATAGACCATATTCCCCTCCTAGGATATTCCAATAACACCACTCGACGGAATTTGCCATTGGAATCCTTGAGTATAGTCTCCAGTAATTGTTTGAGAGTCTTGTAGACTTGACCAGCTAAGGGAATTGCATGCAATATCCTCTCCCCAAAGTCAAGCAACCATTTGCCAAAGATATTCCGGGCCATCAGACCAATAAACAGGATGCTAATTAATGGTACTGCTAAACCAACTAAAAAGTTCAATAGGTTGACTAATATGGGGTTTAGTCCATCAAAAGGGTTAAGCTGTTTAGGGATTTGGGTGAGAAAGTTAATTACCCAGTTGGCAATCGTAATGGTTAACCAAATGGTGGTTGCTAGGGGTATTACCACCAACAACCCAGCTATCAAGTCATTTTTTAAGTCCTGTTTAAGCCGTTCCATGACCAAGCCCGGATTCTCCTTTTTTTGGCTACTAGAATGTTTGTGATTGATTTCCATACCACAAATCCTTGTTGTCAGTCCAGATAAATGAGTCCTAAGTTTAAGATTTATTACTTATTTCTCATGATCAGTTGCTTTAGGCCTGCAAATAGGCACGTAAGAATATAGTGCCTGTAAATTATTGTTGCAGGTTTTCGAGGTATTATTAATCCTAGCGTTAATCGTAGCCAATGATCACCCAAGATTTTGGTTTATTAAACCCTACGTGTACCAGATGTAGTTTTTAATCCAGTCCAGCCAATGATAATATAACCAATAGATAACAACAGACTGCCAATTCCTATTCTTAGTCCAGACTTCCAAGCATTCTCTCTAGCTTGTTTTTCCGCTTCCGTTTGGCGTTGGCGAATTTGCTCGATTTTTTGTTTGGCAATTTCATTGGGATCGGTCTGCTGGGCAATAAATTTATCTATGTCTTGCGGGTTGGCCTGCAGTTTCTTGAGTAACTCTTTCTGTTCTGGGGGAAGTTGGGGGTTTTCTAGTGCTTGTTTATATTTTTGTGGATCTTTAAGTAATTCAGTAATTTGTGCCTTCGCTTGAAGTTGAGCCTGTTGTAATTGAGCGCGACCCTGGTCATTATTCAGCTGACCCTGGAATTGGGCCAACTGGGTATTGAGTTGAGACTCTGCTTGTTGAGCATCTTGGGCAATTTGATTAACCTTTTCTTTGCTAACCTGGTCAACATTTGTCAGGTGCAGGGGAAAAATCAACAAAAACATTAGACCAAAAATGCTAGAAAGTATTAGGGAAGGAAATTTAAAATCCATACCCGGATTTTTTCCCTGGTCATTGGTGTCCAACCAATGGGCAATGAGAATCATTGCTAAACCTACCATGGGGACAACACCACGATCTACTAATGCTGTGGTTAGACCAACTTGTGCTTCTTTATCTGTAAAGTTGAATCCCAGCATCAAAATCAAAAAGTCTATGAAAAAAGATAAAATACAAACTATCCCTACTACTTTGAGAGTGAGGGAAGTATTGGAGTTGGTAGGACGATTAACCATATTTTCCTAAGTCTAATGACCATCATCCATAAAATATATCATACTGATCATACTGGCCCATCACCTTGGTTATGGTTTTTAAAAACTGAAACTCGTATTACTTAATGTATTACCTAATAACAGAACGTAGGTTGGGTTGAGGAACGAAACCCAACGCCCCCACCCCATCCTATAAATAATCATGCCTCCCTACTTACCTAATAACAGTAAGCATTATTTCTGAGGACAGTATTTTCCCTAGCAGTTCTGAGGGAACCCAAAATAGTGGAGACAATAACACAGCGTTTTGCGGTTCCACCCGACTTCATAGACAGGGTAACTGTGCCCAAAGGTGGGTTTCTGATAGCTCCTAGATCATCGAATTGAATATATTTGATACCATGAGACTCTCGTAAAGTAGTTTCCCGATCTAATTGAATAGCAGAATCTAAACTATGCCAAACCGCATTAGGAGGGTGAACTAAAATTGGGTGAACAGCCCATTTAACTATACCATTTTCTTGTTTAAAACTAGCTTGCCAAGTAGATTTTTCTTTTTTAGCCTGACTTTGGGCTTGACGCAATGCTTGATAAACTTGTTCTTGGGCCACATTGAGACGATAGTTTGTCAAAAAACTTAGCCAGGAGGGTGTTACTATTGCTGATAGAATACCAATTATCGCTAAAACTATGAGATTTTCCCACAAAGTAAATCCTTCATTGGAGCTTTGATAATTCATAGATATTGTTCCCTTTTGGTAGAAAAAGACTTTAGCAACAACTACTAAGTAGAAAGGCACAATTATTTGTAGGATGGGTTAACCCCTGCGGGTGTTGGGTTTCATACTTCAACCCAACCTACATTAATCTTGTATTTAATTCCACCGACCCACTTATCCTATTTATCTTTACATAGTTTGGTCTTTTAACGCCAACTTACTTATTTATAGAAAAAACCCTTTCCTTGAACCTGAGTACTAACAGTGGGGAAATAGTGACTTAGTTGATTACTATTGGTATTTAAATTATTAGGAATGCGAGCTAAAGCATCTCCCCGAATAAATACTTGTGCCGTTACATTTAGTCTATCTACGCAGGCATAAAAACTAGTCATCCGACCAGTGGTAGTATGACTAAAAATTGACGAAGTAACCCTTGACCAGGTAATTTTAGGGTTAGTAGAATTCGGGGGGCAAACTGCAGGAGGTATATTATTAATTCTGCTGTCAATATAATCCACTAAAACTATGGGATCATTAGTATATTTAGCACTATGCTTTCTCCAACTATTCATGATTTGTTCCAAACTACCCGAATTATTGAGATTAAAAGCAGCAAAACCAGGTTCAGGACAAAATTCTGGGTTTTGCTCTCTTTTGTTATTGTTAGGACCCTTAATATAATCTCTTCCTGTATATCCATTACAAAGAACTATCTGATCAAAATCTCTAGTATTAGCCAGAACACCATCTCTAATTTTCCATCTAGCAATGCGAGCTGATTTTGACCACTCAGATACGGATGCAGTAGTATCTCTAATTAAATAGTAAACAACCAGAGAATAAACAAAAGCATCATCTTTAATTAAACTTCCGGGAACTGGCAAAACATTTTCTATTGTTTCCTGTCGCCAAAAAACCAGCACAGGAACCCTATCTATACCGGTAGGAGTAGAGGGTAATTGGGATCTAATAGCATTTATTCCCTGAGCATCATAAATATAAATTGCCTGTTTTAAATCATTGGCAATATAGTCCAAAGCAGTTTGAATTTCTGCTCCAGTAGTGATTTTAGCTTGTTCCTGTTGGTTTATTTCCATCACATTAATTAATAACCTCAATAAAAGAGTAATACTGATGACTCCTATGGTCAAACCAACGAGTAGTTGCATTATGGTAAATCCATAGAATGAACGATTTTTTGAGGGAGTAGGGAAGGAGATTATTGACATAGGGTAGAACTAGAATAAGTGGTGGGTGCGATCGCACCTAAACGCTGACATAGAGAGTAAAAAGAGGTTTTATTATTGGTTATTTCTGTGGTCATTTGTATTAGTGGCACTTGTTTATCGCCAAGATTATGAGTTATGGGCGATGGGGTGGATTTATTAATTGGGATTTGTTGAGTAAAATCAATATCCGCTCTAAAAACTCGTATGGACAAAAGATAACTCTCATTTTTGGAACTTGTGGCAATTGTACCAGCTTGAATATAAAACAAATTATTGGAATTATTTTGGCATTCCGTAAAACCAATTATGCCATTTTGGTTATAACAATATAAGCCATTTGCTGATGTTGGTGCTGGCATTTTCGAGCTGGTAATCAAATAATCTTGAGGACTGGTAGAAATATTTCTGGGAGCTTGTTGACTAGGAGTAATTTCAGATATTACTTGTGGTGTGACAATGGAACCAATTTTCACCCCATTAACAAATGATGTTGCTGCTTGAGCAGCCATTTCCACACGCCGTGATTGCATACGGATGGCTGTGGACATAATCCATATTGGAGTAATCACCATCAATAATAAAGATAGGGTTGAAATGGCAACTAATGATTCTAAAATAGTAAAACCATCATATTCTTCTACGGGAAAGAGTAAATATTTTTTTAGATGATCCAGCATATTTTTAAAAACAACTTAATAACAATTAAGGAAGCACAATTATTTGTAGAATGGGTCGAGTAAGGAGACTCATGGGGGTGTTGGGTTTCGTTCCTCAACCCAACCTACGTTAATCTTATATTTAATTTCACTGACCCACTTAAATCTAATAACAGTTAAATCTTTGGTCTTGGTCAACCGCATAAGTTCCATCACTGGTTTGTTTAGCAGATAAAAGGGTTTGAATCCATTCATCATTTCGACCAACTTGACGAAAATAGTCTTTGGATAACTTTTGTGATTTTATAGGAATTTTTTGGGTAAATAAATCCAGTGGTTGAGATAAAAGTCCCACATCATAATGCCATTGTCGTCTAGGTGGAAGATGTCCAGAACTTCTACCAGAATTCACGGCAATTTTGTATTGAAAATCCTGGGGTTGACTGTTAATAGATGTGCTATAAGTTCCCGTAGCATAGTTACTCCTTTTCATTTGAATGAATGCACCATTAATTCTCAGATCTATAGGGGTAGTATTAGGACTCCAATTTTCCAATAAGCGGAGTAAGTTGGGTAACCCCCCATTATCTTCCATGGGACGAGCTGGATTGTCTCCCGTAGCAGCAATAAAATTAACAGTAGTTGGGGTTGCTATCTGTAACCAATGATTATGTGAACCATTGGTAATGCTGTTAGTATTATGGGGGTCAGTTGGGGTGGCAAAGGGTTGATTAATTTGTAAAACGGGTTGCCAAAAACCATTGGAATCAGGTGTTAACCAGGGTATGAGAAATCCTTGATTATTTTGATTGACTGCTAGTTTCGGTAGGGTGTTACCTGAAAAAGAAAAAGTCCGAATTATCTGATTATTATCCACCCCATAAACACTTAGGGGTTGAAGTAATTTACCTGTTGCCATATTTCTTTTGAAAGCAATTCTTTGAGGCAAGTTTTCCCAACCATTAGATGGTTGATGATGATAATCAAGACTTCCAGTTTTAATAGCAGTTATTGGTAGACCTTCGATATTACTTTCTGGTTGTCCATTGTATTCACTTCTAGAAAATCTACTAATTACCCATTGTGTTGGGTCACTGTTACATATATCAGTATTAGAAACTAGACAAACTTCTAACAGAAATTCTCTAGCTGGTATCTGTTTAACTATGGGGGTAACGAAGTTGTGAAAATAGGAACTACCTTGTATACCATTGGTTACGGGATCCAGATCGATATTCGGTATGCCATTGATATCATAATTCTGGGTTATTGTGGGAGCATAAGTGTTATATTCAAAATTCGTAGGACGATTATTGAAGGATGCAGTATCACCAATATAATTATTCCAATCATAGTCTCCTTCATTGCGAAAACCAAATCGAAAGTTCTGAGAAAGTAAGGTAATGGAATCTGCTAATATGGCAGCATTTCGCCACTCATCACCCACAGTACAGTTGGGTAGTTTAGAATCACTAGGACGACAAGCAAATTGATGATTTATTTGACTACGATTGTAAAAATTACTCCAATCAGCTGCTAAGGTACTGGTAAATTCTTCTTGGGTATGTCTATTGAAATCACCTTTAATATAAACCGGTAAGTTGGAAGCCAAAATCAAGCCCTTTTCCTCTCTTCTAAATGTATTACTTGTACTACGGAAAAGTTTAGTTGGTGAACTATCACTAGTGGTAATTAGGATCCCATTAGGACGACGAGTAGGATCAAGTTTATAATCCACAGAACTTTCTGATTTAGCAGATATTCCTCCACTTATATCTGGTAGAGCATCATCCCGAGTCGCATAAATAATTCCACTATTTGGTAATAAATACTCATCGGTTGATATTCTGGTTGTGCGTAGCTGATTTAAGTCTATGACCGTAGCACGAATTTCTAACGGTTGTCTATCTCTCAGGGGTAAATCGTATGGTAAATTACTATCCACCTGATTTGAGGTTTGATTAGCTCTGATTTCTCTGGAATCTAAAAAAGCTATTTCCTTAATTGCACCATGGGGAATGGGAGGGTTACTCAGAGGACTTATACTACCATCCATGATTTGTAAAGCACATAAGGCAGTATCTATAGCGGATTTTTCTGATAAGGTATAGTTATTTTTTGCTAAAGCATTTCTCAAAGGTTCATTTACCCAACGTCCATTAGGGTATTGCAACTGGGCTTGATATGTAAGTAAATTTGCATAAGCATTAACATTTCTAGTGGGAGGTGGATAAACGATACCATTGTTAGATAGTCCATGAGAGGATTTTTCTATTCCTACCGCATTAGGTAATGTGATCATATTTGTCGCTGTGTTGCTGTTTGTAGGAAGATAAAAACTACTAATACAAGCTATGGGGGTGGGATTGTTCTGATGATAATTGCTAGATTTATAGTGGTAAACCACCGTAGCTCGCATTTTTAAATAGGGGGTTGTAATGTCCATTTCAGATAGTTTGGGCAAAGTAAACCCCAGGGATGAATCATACATCCAGTAGGGGTTAATGGTGGTGTTTACATATTCTGTAGATGTTTGTGGTATGGGTAAGATATCGGACCAAATTTTTGTTGAAACATCTAGAAAGTTAGTGCTAGAAGCATTATGATTTCTGGGTAAATATATTCCAGAACCAGTCACCACGCGCAAACCGCCAATGAAATTTTCCTGTTGTGGATTTTCAGGTACTTGTGCTGCTGCATATTCCCAATCTCCATCCCTTTCTATTGCAGCTAAACCAGCTAAGTTATGCAGGGTGGTATAACGAGTTCTTGGTTCATTACCTAGATCCCAATTAATATCTTTGAGGTTTTGAGTGTGGTTAATATCGGTGCTAAAAAAGCGATTTTGTGGATAATTCCACCACATTTGGGGTAGATTATGACCAACTATAACCCGGTCTCCTAAATACTGCTCTACTCCCCCTAGTTGTTTTTGTAGTTGGTCCATGGGTTCTGTTGCACTGGGTTTGAGTAAATTACCACTGATGTTTAATGATAGTTGACTATGACTAGTTCCCGTGATTCCATCGCTAGCAAATGGATAAATCCATGGATCTATGGGACGCAGGGTATCACCAGTACTCTGTAAGGGATTATCGATCTTATTTACATCACTCTGTTCACTACCAAAGGGTACTTCTTGAAAGGGTACGCGGCGGGTACGTTTTTGAAAATAGAGTTCCAATTCTTTACGGCGAATTTGGTCATATTGATCAGTTGTATATGCTGTTCCTAATTGCTTTTGTTTTTTGATAATTCCCTGTTTTACTTCTTGAGGATCGGTGGTCAAATAATTTGCCATTTGCCTATCAACTAACTTATTGATTCTTTTCATATAAGCTAAACTATTATAGGCTATATTCTGTGGTGAGTTGGTAACCGATTTATGGTCTGTAATTCTGGGGTTGTATCCTGCTATTGTTTGTGGATTTACGCCCTTATCCTTAAATAAATCCACTGTGGTTGCTGTGGATAGATCTTTATTATCTGTAAATCCACCTGCTGCTAAATTCCCACCTACAATAATTTTAGAGTTTTCCGGTTCGTAAAAGCAAGAACTCTGACTGCTAATTTGATAGAGTCTAATTGATCGGGAAGCTGAACCGGTTAACAAGTTACTATTGGTAAAAATTCTGCCATTAATTCTGAAGTCTTCATTGCCAGTAATTTGTAAGTCATCTTCATAAACAATGGCGTTGTTGCTAGATGGAATTTGAATTCTCTCTTGCTTATATTCTAAAGCATAAAATGCTTTATTTTCTGGGGATATTTCATAGTTAATTTGATTTTGTGTGGGTATGGTCATCTGGCTAGTAATGGGAACTGTAGCAGTGTAAACAAAAAAGGCTTTTCTCATTTGTCCACCAATTATTAACCACCCATTTGTATCTACTAATTTTTCCAAGTTTTTACTTATTGAAGTAAAATCCTGACATCGAGAATTAAAATCGATTGGGTTGATAGGTAAAGATCTAGCTTCTAAAGTGTTTCTAGCTCGCACGTATTGCTGATTGCTTTGAGGAGGATTTTTAAAATAAATACCATAAAGGGTATAGCTGTCAAATTTACCATTGTTATTAGTGTCTACGGGAAATTTCCAAGCGGTTTTTAAGGGTTCGTAGTTTTGCAAGTTGAGGGTCAGATTAGTCTCATCACCAAAGGTATATTCGTCTAGGTAATTAATTAGGTTATTATATAAGTCTTGATCTGAAGGTAAAAATTGGGTAATTCTAGGATCTGCCAACATTTGGTTAATCTTGGCTTTTCCCCTATCTATTGCAGGAGTCGCTGCATTGATTACCGTTTGATTAATCTTGGTATTATGGGCATGTTTAGCTCTTTCAAAGGAGCGAAATACAATTGCCATTGTTAGTAACATTACCACCAGGATAACCATGGTTGTTGTGGGCAACACAAAGCCTTGATTTTTTAAGTTTCGTCTCCTTTGAGATTTCAAAATAATTTTTAAAAACAATCTTATTAGGTTTTTTGTAGTTCTTCGTAAAATACGCAAAAACTGAACAACCACCTTGGCATATTTTTTGGTGATGATCCGGTAAGAATAACACTTTTTAGTCATAACCATGAGTCCCCCTCCCTAACCCAATTACTTTTGAGTAATTGGCTTAATTGGATAAACTTAATATATCTAACGTATCTAATATAGATTGTTATCTCTTGACGGGGATTTTATGTACAGTATTTACACTGTTTTTTAAAAAAAATGACTGAATATTGAAAATTGGGAATTCACTGAAGGAATCTTGGGTATGATAGATTTTTGTCAGCAATCCTCTAATCAAAATCCCTTAATGAAAAACCATAACATCAAAAACATCAAACTCCCCGAACTCCTAGCACCTGCGGGTGACTGGGAATGCGCAAAAGCAGCAGTAGAAAATGGTGCGGATGCAATTTATTTTGGTTTAGACAAATTTAACGCAAGAATGCGATCGCAAAATTTTACTATTAGTGACCTACCGGAATTAATAGAATTTTTACACTTACGGGGAGTGAAGGGATACGTCACCTTAAACACCTTAATTTTCACTTCAGAACTCCAGGAAGTGGAGCAATACCTCAAAACCATGATTACTGCTGGTGTAGATGCTGTGATTGTTCAGGATGTGGGTATTTGTCGTCTGATTCGTCATCTTTCTAGTGATTTTCCTATTCATGGGTCAACCCAAATGACTATTACCAGTGCTGCTGGGGTGAATTTTGCTAAATCTCTGGGATGTCAATTAGTTGTTTTAGCACGAGAGTGTTCAATTAAGGAGATTAATAAAATTCAACAACAAATATTAGACAAAAACATCCCCTTACCTTTAGAAATATTTGTACATGGTGCATTGTGTGTTGCTTATTCTGGACAATGTTTAACCAGTGAAGCGTTAGGAGGACGCTCTGCGAACAGAGGGGAATGTGCTCAAGCTTGTAGAATGCCTTATGATTTAATAGCAGACGAAAAAATTGTTGACCTAGGTAATCGCAAATATTTACTTAGTCCCCAGGATCTTTCTGGAATAGAGGTATTACCGGAACTAGTAAACTGTGGAGTAACATCTTTAAAAATTGAAGGTAGATTAAAAACACCAGAATACGTTGCTAACGTTACTCAAGTTTATCGACAAGCATTGGACAAAATTGCCAAACCAGGCAATAGTCAGATAAGCGCCACATCTCACAACATTACATATAAACAAGATTACAAAAATTATAACAAGTATCCCCTAGAGATGGCCTTTTCCCGTGGACTTTATACGGGATGGTTGAGAGGTATTAATAATCAAGAATTGGTACATGCAAATTTTGGCAAAAAACGCGGGGTTTATGTGGGAGAGGTAACGCGAATTAAAAATGAACAAATAACTTTAAAAATAGTCGCACCTATTAAAGCTGGTGACGGGGTAGTATTTGACTGTGGACATCCAGAATTACCAGAAGAGGGAGGGAGGGTGTACACAGTCACACAAAAAGGAAAAGAAGTAGTTTTAACTTTTGGTAGGGATGCTATCAATCCCAGGAAAATTCATATAGGTGATAAGATTTGGAAAACCAGTGATCCAGAATTAGATAAAGCAATTCGTCAAACCTACACAGGAGAAAATCCCCATTTTACCAAACCAATTCATCTAGAATTATTTGGGGAAACAGGAGAAAAATTAATAGCTATAGTTGGGGATGAAATTGGTAATATCGTCAAAATAGAATCAGAAATACTGCTAGTTGAGGCTCATACTAAACCCTTAACTACAGAAAAATTGCAAGAACAATTTGGACGTTTGGGGAATACACCATTTCATTTAGGAACTTTAGAAAACAAAATTATGGGTAATGTGATTTTACCTGTGAGTGAGTTGAATAGAATGCGTCGAGAACTGGTCACAAGATTGCAAATTCTTAGAAGTAAACCCCAAGTTTGGCAGATAAATCATGATCATCAATGGCAAGATCTGCTCAAGATTGTCAGAGATGATAAGAGTGTAACCGATGCAGGCGTTTCTTTGATAATACTAGTCAGGAGCATGAAACAACTCTTGACTGTGTTAGATACAAATATTGAAACAATATATTGTGAATTTGAAGATCCTCATAAATATCAAGCCGCAGTAAAACTCTGTCGAGATACCGAGAAATCTGTGAACCTATATATTGCACCTCCTCGTATTACTAAACCGGGAGAAAATTGGATTTTGAAACAGCTAAAAGAATGCCAAGCAGATGGTTACCTAGTTAGAAATTATGATCACCTGGAATATTTCGCTGACGCCCAGTGTATTGGTGATTTTTCTTTAAATATCGCTAACCCTTTGAGTGCGGACTATTTTCAAAAACAATTTAACCTACAACGTCTAACTGCTTCCTATGACTTGAATATTAATCAACTCATAGATTTAATCACCACTTACACACCGCAATTTTTAGAGGTGACCATACATCAACACATCCCCATGTTCCATATAGAACACTGTGTATTTTGTGCCTTTCTCTCCCAGGGAACAGATTACACCAATTGTGGTCGTCCTTGTGAAAAACAGGAATTAAAAATTCGAGATAGAGTAGGTAGCGAGCATATAGTAAAAGCAGATACAGGATGTAGAAATACTATATATAACAGTGCTGCACAAACTGGAGCAGAATATGTACACAAACTAATTAGTGTGGGGTTGAAGAATTTTAGAATCGAATTTCTCCATGAAACACCACAACAGGTTACCCAAACCATCAATTATTACCAACAACTTATCCAAGGAGAAATCACCGGTTCACAAGTTTGGAAAACCTTAAAATTACAAAATCAACTAGGTGTAACTCGTGGTGCATTAACCGATCACTAATAAATAGAGAACTTCCTTTATGGAAGTCCCCTATCTCTAACCAAAAATCGCCCCGCTGCGTGCAGGAATATTGATCTCAATCTTCTCTCCACTCCATAATACTTCTCCATTACCATACAACAACTTGGCTGGTTTATAGCTATCCAGACTAGCTCTAACTCCATCCTCTCCTATATTAATGGCAATCATTAACTCCTGATCTTCCCAACTCCTGACAAACACATATAATGTGGTATCCGCATAAATAACTTGATAATCTCCTATCCTTAAAGCAGCATATTGATGACGCAAAGAAATTAACTGTTTATGAGTTTTCAGGATTTCTAAGTTCCATTTATCAATTATAGGAAACCCTCGACGACAATCGGGGTCCAACCCACCAGGTAAGCCAACTTCGTCTCCATAATATATACTGGGCGATCCAGGAAATGTCAATAGTAATAGGGTTGCCAATTCAACCGATGTAATATCACCACCAGCAATAGAAATTAATCTGGCTGTATCATGACTTGCCAGTAAATTTAGTTGGGTTAGTTGAATTTCCCACGGGTACAGGTTTAATAACTCCCGCATTTTCTCAGCATACTCAGCTGCAGATAAAGGTGGAAAAGCTTCATAAGCACGTCCTTCTATCATTTCCAATTCTATCCGATTTCCTACAGTAAAAGCAATAGTAGGACCTGTAAATAAGTAATTCATAACTCCATCAAATTGGGTGCCATCTAACCACTGACGAGAATCACCCCACACCTCTCCCACAATATAAGCATCCGGATTAATTGCTTTCACCCGTTCTCGAAATTCCTGCCAAAAACCAGGAGTTTTAATTTCATCAGGTACATCTAAACGCCATCCATCAATGCCAAATTTTATCCAATATTCGGCAATTTGCATAATATATTCCCGCACATCTGGATGATCATGATTAAATACTGGTAAAGAACGAATATCTGCCCAACTTTCATAATTTGCTGGTGCGTCGTTGGTATAGGGTGCAAGTGGCCAGTCCTGAATTTTAAACCAGTCTACCCAGGGAGAATTTGGACCATTTTCTAATATATCATGGAAGAAGAAAATCCCTCGACTTGCATGATTAAAAACCCCATCTAACACAATCTTTATATTGCGTTTGTGCGCCTCATTTAACAACTCTCTAAAAGCTCCATTTCCCCCTAATAACGGATCCACTTGATAGTAGTCGTGGGTATGATAACGATGATTGCTCCCAGACTGAAAAATAGGAGTAAAGTAAATAGCATTAACTCCCAAGTTTTCTATATGGTCTAATTTTTCTAAAACACCCCACAAGTCTCCACCCTTATAACCTTGTAAAGTGGGGGAAGCATCCCAATCTTCCCATTGAGGATTACTTAATAAGCTAGGTTTAAATTGATTACCCTTAGCAAATCTGTCAGGGAAGATCTGATAGAAAATGGCGTGCTTGACCCAGTCTGGTGTGTGAATCTGCATAAATCCAGGTAAAAAGTGAAGATTTTCAGCAGCATAACACATAACTTTAGAGGTAGTTCCAATACTCCTATAGAGGTAGTTGTAATACTCCTGTTTTTAAAAACCTTCACCTTAACGTAGGTTGGGTTGAGGAACGAAACCCAACAAACCCACTTTAGAGGTAGTTGTAATACTCCTGTTTTTAAAAACCTTCACCTTAATGTAGGTTGGGTTGAGGAACGAAACCCAACAAACCCACTTTAGAGGTAGTTATAATACTCCTGTTTTTAAAAACCTTCACCTTAATGTAGGTTGGGTTGAGGAACGAAACCCAACAAACCCACTTTAGAGGTAGTTGTAATACTCCTGTTTTTAAAAACCTTCACCTTAATGTAGAAAATCCGTATATATAATAGCCAGCAGAACATCCTCAGACAGAAAGTATTGATTTAGCAGTTGCAATTAACACAGAAAAAGCTCGCTCAGAAATGATTATCAGTCCCGTCTTATTGGAAGTAATAAGAATATAACTAGTTTATACATGTAAACACCAAACAAGGGATATAATCAAGAAAGTTTACACTCATTTTAGCCTTATTTCCCGCGTCTAGCCCACCCACTGAATCAATTGCTGAAAATTCTTGGCTCACATTCTTTGATCCCCCCCTCTTATCATTTGTAACCCATAGTTCTAAACTAAAGATGAGAGTTGAAAGGTAGTCTGGAGAAATTTTGTGAAAAGAGTTTTAGCAATCATTCTAGGTGGGGGAGCGGGTACAAGACTGTACCCCCTGACTAAGCTCAGGGCTAAACCAGCAGTACCTGTGGCTGGTAAATACCGGTTAATAGATATCCCCGTTAGTAACTGTATAAATTCAGAGATTTTTAAAATTTATGTTCTTACACAGTTTAACTCAGCGTCCCTAAATCGTCATATTGCTCGTGCTTACAATTTTAGTGGCTTCAGCGATGGTTTTGTAGAGGTACTAGCAGCACAACAAACTCCGGAAAACCCCAATTGGTTCCAGGGAACCGCTGATGCTGTGCGTCAGTACATTTGGATGTTACAGGAGTGGGATGTAGATGAATTTCTAATTCTTTCTGGCGATCATCTATATCGGATGGATTACCGTTTATTTGTTCAGCGCCATCGGGAAACCAATGCTGATATTACCCTTTCGGTAATTCCCATAGATGGTCGTCGGGCCTCGGATTTTGGTTTAATGAAAATTGACAGTGCTGGTCGGGTAATTGACTTTAGTGAGAAACCCAAAGGTGAAGCACTGGCAAAAATGCAGGTAGATACCACTGTTTTGGGTCTAACCAGCGAAGAAGCCCGATCACAGCCCTATATTGCATCCATGGGCATTTATGTTTTTAAAAAAGACGTTCTCATTAAACTTTTGAGGGAGTCCTTAGAAAAAACCGATTTTGGCAAAGAAATTATCCCCGACGCTGCCAAAGATCACAATGTTCAAGCATATCTATTTGATGGTTACTGGGAAGACATAGGTACCATTGAAGCCTTCTACAATGCTAACCTCGCCCTCACCCAACAACCAGTCCCTCCCTTTAGCTTCTATGATGAGGAAGCACCCATTTATACCCGCGCCCGCTACCTACCACCTTCCAAATTATTGGACTGTGATATCAAAGAATCCATGATTGGTGAAGGCTGTATTTTGAAAAACTGCCGCATTCAGCATTCAGTATTGGGAGTGCGATCGCGTGTAGAGTCAGGTTCCATAGTTGAGGAATCTTTAATTATGGGTTCAGACTTTTATCAGCCTTCCGTGGAACGAGTGTGTAACCTAGACAAAGGAGACATTCCTTTAGGTATTGGTACGGATACAATTATTCGCCGAGCGATCATTGACAAGAATGCCCGAATTGGTCATAATGTCAGGATAATCAACAAAGACAACGTTCAGGAAGCGGAGCGAGAAAAACAAGGTTTCTACATCCGTAGCGGTATAGTTGTGGTTTTAAAAAATGCTGTTATTCCCGATGGAACTATCATCTAGTTAGGGAACTAACCCACAAATTTATCCCCACAAGCTTGTGGGGATCATCTCCCTAACCTTTAAAGTACGGTAATTGCCCTGGATGTATGAGCGACAACCACAATGAATTTTTGCTATGCTTTGCTAGTTTAGGATCATCATCTTATCCTAGAAAAAACATAACCTATATTTCGCCTATATTGTAACAGGAGGCTTGTGGATGGCTGGAACGGATTTTAAAGACTATTATTCAATTTTAGGAATCAGTAAAACTGCCAGTCCAGAAGAAATTAAACAAGCTTTTCGCAAACTAGCTCGTAAATACCACCCCGACCTTAATCCTGGAAACAAACAAGCTGAAGCAAGATTCAAAGAGATTAATGAAGCCTATGAAGTTCTCTCGGATCCAGATAAACGGAAAAAATATGACCAATATGGTCAATATTGGAAACAAGTGGGAGAAGGTGGTTTTCCTGGTGGTGCGGGAGTAGATATGAGTGGTTTTGACTTTGGTCAATACGGTAGTTTTAATGATTTCCTCAATGATTTATTTGGTGGGGTAGGACCTCGCAGTTCAACTTCTTCTCGCTCCGGTGGTAGACCGGGTGGTTTTGGTGGTTTTGGAGACTTTGGGTTTCCGAATATGGGTGCCCAAGATAGTGAATTTGTCATTACCCTAAGCTTCGCAGAGGCATTTACAGGAGTGCAAAAACGATTCAGTTTAGGAAATGAAACCATTGAAGTGCGTATTCCCGCAGGAGCAAAAACTGGCACTCGTTTACGGGTGAGAGGTAAAGGTGCAGTTAACCCTAAGACTGGACAAAGGGGAGATTTATATTTAAAAACAGAACTATCACCCCATTCATTTTTTCAACTTGAAGGTGACCAACTAATTTGCGAAGTGCCAATCGCACCAGATGAAGCAGCTTTAGGTGCGACTATCCAGGTTCCCACACCTGATGGTCATGCAAGCGTAAAATTACCCGCAGGAGTGCGTTCTGGTCAGTCCCTGCGCTTACGCGGCAAGGGATGGCCCTTACCCAAGGGCGGTCGTGGTGACCAGTTGGTAAAAGTTGCCGTTGTACCCCCTAAAGACCTGACTCCCCAAGAGCGGGAATATTACGAGAAACTGCGTGCTATCCGTAGTTATGATCCTCGTGCTCATTTACAGCAAATTAAATTCTGATTCTAGCTCACCAGGGGAGCAAACCCTTAACTATTAATAATATCAACCTGAACACCGATCGTGTTTTTTGCCGAAGTAGAAAATTTAGCATTTTCTACTTTTTACTATTGACGGAGTAAATTCACGCATAGCACAATATTATATGCTAGTTAAAAGACTTTTTGTTTGTAGGTGATAAGTCCTTGTCATCTCCCTGAGCAGGTTCGGTGAATATAAGAGGTGCCTTTGTAGTGAAGGTTAGACCACGAGTATATAATAATGTGCAGTTGGGTCAGTAAAAATTATCGGCTTTAGGCATTTTCATACTTAAATCCTAGCGGTTTCTTGCTAGGATATACGGAATAAAATTAGGAGATATTTATGAACGGCAAATTCCCGTCCACAGTTTTAGTAGCAACCCTAGCCCTATCAGGCATTTTGGGTTTAGGACATGGTCAATTAAAAGCCCAATCATCAGATGACGCATTTTTTGATCCGAGCGATCCCAGTCAATACAACGGAACTAAATTTACCTGTGTAGCCCAAGGTAGCGACTGGTCCACCGTTGGACAGCGCCCTGGTGGTAGACCAATTCCCATAATTATGTGGACAAAAAAAGGAGCACAGTCCTTTGGCGAAAATTATAATCCCAAGAGCCGTTGTGAAATCGTCACAGCCAACCTCAACCAAGCGGTAGAAGACAGTGCTGGCAAGCTTTACGACGTAGTCCTAACCTGGGGTAAACTTGACGATGGCAAGACTGTTATTTGCGCACTTTCTTTAAAGGATGAAGGAGGTTGTGATGGTAACAATACCCTGTTCGCTCTGAAACCTGAAAATGCCAAAGACCCTAATAAGGTTTTAGAAACCCTGACTCAAATTAGCATTAAAGGTTCTAGTGCAGGGACTGTTCGTGAAACAACAAGTCGTTTAAGTGTAAACCTGGGTAAAGTTGTCTCACAAGCAGCCAAGCGATTGCCCCAAGAAACACCCAAAACTCGCACAACTCCCGTAAATAGACCCACTAAAGGTACTCTGTGAGTTGGTAACAGCCAGGAGAAGTCAATCTGTATTGGAAGTTATCAGCATCGGGAACTTTCACAATTCCACCCTAGTCAATTTTCTCTAGGATGTACACAACAAAATTAGGGAGTCATTTAGGAACATTATGAACATTATATCAAAATCACATCTAAAATCTTCCGTAGTTATGGCGTCCATCTGCGGATCTTTGTCAGTTACACTTCCCGTGGGCGCTCAATTGCCTTCAGTGGCGCCAGTTATCTATGTGGATCCCATTAGTGGTGTCAACATTGTCAGCACTGGCAACTCCGTCACCAATCCCTATAAAACCATCACCTTTGCCTTAGAGCAAGCCCAACCGGGAACCATAATTCAGTTAGCTCCCGGTAGTTACACTAATGAGTCCTTCCCCATCAAACTTAAACAAGGAATCACCTTGCGTGGTGATGAATCGACTAAAGGAAAGACCGTAGTTATTTCCGGTGGTGGTGACCACAACAGTCGTAGTTTTGCCAGACAAAATGTAACTATTCTGGCGGAACAAGACAGCACAATTAATGGTGTAACCGTGACCAACAGAAATGACCGAGGAACAGGTGTATGGGTAGAGTCCACTAACCCCGTTATTAAAAATAGCACATTTGCTCAGAGTTTGCGAGAGGGGATATTTGTCACAGCTGGTGGGGATCCTACCATTGAGAACAACCAATTTACAGCAAACAATGGCAATGGTATTTCCATAACCAAATCCAGCAAGGGGAAAATCAGCAATAATGTATTTGAGAAGAGTGGCTTTGGATTAAGCATTAATGACGATTCCAAACCAGTCTTGACCAAAAATCAGATCACCAATAATAGAGACGGAATAGTTATCACCGATTCAGCTCAACCCTTGTTACGCAGCAATGTGGTTAAGGATAACGAACGGGATGGCATAGTCATCACTCTTAATTCTTCCCCCGATCTAGGTACTCGTAGTAATCCAGGTGGCAATGTCATCGTCAACAATGGTCGTTACAACATTTATAACGCCGCCACAACTGGTGTTGCCATTTCCGCATTAGGCAATACTATCGATGACTCAGGGATTTTAGGTGAAGTAGAAATAGATGGAATCCAAATTACAGGGAACAGGAAACCAGTATCATCCAACGACCCGAATTTAGCCCTGTTAAGAAAATGGCAATTAACAGCTGTTTCCTGCAGCTCTACTCCAGTAATTGGCATCTTTATAGGTGATAAACAATATTGTGTCAGTCCCCACCCAGACTTAACCGCTAAGGCTTATGAGTACAATCCTACTACCGGCACACTCAGAGCTTTAAGAACTGGCCCGCGTCCCACCAAACCAGGTAACCTGTAGATTTTGCTCCAGCAAGATCTCACCATTAAAACCAACACTAGATCAAGGGGAAATTATGAACAGCAAATTCTCAGCCGCGTTTTTAGTAGGTACCCTAGCCCTATCAGGCATTTTGGGTTTAGGACATGGTCAATTAAAAGCCCAATCATCAGATGACTCATTCTTTGATCCGAGCGATCGCAGTCAATACAACGGAACTAAATTTACCTGTGTAGCCCAAGGTAGTAACTGGGCCACAGTTGGACAGCGCCCTGGTGGTAGACCAATTCCCATAATTGTGTGGACAAAACAAGGAGCACAGTCCTTTGGCGAAAATTATAATCCTAAGAGCCGTTGTGAAATCGTTACAGCCAATCTCAACCAAGCGGTAGAAGATAGCGCTGGCAATCTTTACGACGTAGTCCTAACCTGGGGTAAACTTGATGATGGCAAAACTGTGATTTGCGCACTTTCTTTAAAAGACGAAGGAGGTTGTGATGGTAGCAATACTCTGTTTGCTCTGAAACCTGAAAATGCCAAAGACCCTAATAAGGTTTTAGAAACCCTGACTCAAATTAGTATTAAAGGCTCTAGTGCAGGGGTTGTTAGTGAAACTAAACCAAGAGGTCGTTTAAGTGTAAACTTAGGTAGGGTTGTATCGCAAGCAGCCAAGCGATTGCCTCAACAAACACCCAGAACCCGCAAAACTCCCAGATCAACTAAAGGTTCTGTTTAAGGACTGGCAAATATTGCAAAAGTGTCGAACGCGTGGGGAATAACCAAAACTTTCCACGCGCCATCAGCAAAAAATAAGGAGGTATGGAAATATGATGAGTAGCAAATTCTCAACCACGTGTTTAGTAGCCACCCTAACCCTATCAAGCATTTTGGGTTTAGGACATGGTCAATTAAAAGCCCAATCATCTGATGACGCATTCTTTGATCCGAGCGATCCCAGTCAATACAATGGGACGAGATTTGCTTGCGTAGCTCAAGGTGGTAACTGGGCCACAGTTGGACAGCGCCCTGGTGGTAGACCAATTCCCATAATTGTGTGGACAAAAAAAGGAGCACAGTCCTTTGGCGAAAACTATAATCCCAAGAGCCGTTGTGAAATCGTCACAGCCAATCTCAACCAAGCCGTAGAAGATAGCGCTGGCAATCTTTACGACGTAGTTTTAACCTGGGGAGAAGTCGGTGACAAAACTGTTATTTGCGCACTTTCTTTAAAGGACACAGGAGGTTGTGATGGTAACAATACCCTGTTTGCCCTGAAACCCGAAAATGCCAAAGACCCTAATAGGGTTTTAGAAACCCTGACTCAAATTAGTATTAGAGGTTCCAGTGCAGGGGTTATTACTGAAACAAGAGGTCGTTCTCGTGCCACAGTAAACCTAGGTGAAGTTATCTCCAAAGCAGCCAAGCGCTTGCCTCAACAAACACCCAGAACCCGCAAAACTCCCAGACCCAATACAGGTGGTCTGTGATAGAAAACTCAGAACTTTTCACACTTCTTTGGTAAAAAATAACAGGATATTATGAAATTTTCAGCAACAGTTTTAGCTACTTTTATAGCTGTATCAGCCGGTTGGCATCCTAGCATGGTGAGAGCTGTGCCAGTGGAAAGTGGAGATAACCCCCCTAACCCCCCCACTATTCCTGCATCCGACAACCCATCAGACTCAGAACCGACTGGTGATGAAAGCTATAATGGGACGAAATTTGCCTGTGTATCCCAGGGTAATGGCAAGTGGGCTACCGTTGGTCAGCGCCCTGGTGGCCAACCAATACCTGTGATTATTTGGACTCAATCAGCTTCCAAATATTTTGGTAGCCAATTTGCCCCCGAAAACCGGTGTCAAATTGTCACCCGCAAGTTCAACACAGCAGTACAAGAGAGTGGTGGTAGGCTTCAAGATGTTTTATTAACCAGTGGCAATGTTAATGGTCAGGTTGTTATTTGTGTAATTTCCGACCGAGATAATGGTTGTCAAGATAAAAATACCCTATTTACCCTGAAACCGGAAAATGCCAAAAACCCTGATAAGGTTTTATCTCAACTCCTGGAGATTAGCAAGAAGGGATCGGAAGGAGGTGTGATTACCGAAACAAGAAGTAGTCGCCAACGGGTTACAGTCAAACTGAGTGATGTGCTAGCAGCTCGACGCTCATCCTCTTCACCTGTTAAAAGGCCAAAAGTTCAAAATAACCGACGTAATCAACCTGGTTTGTAAAGTAATTATAATGGGAAAAGGGAATGATGCATGATGAAACTATCCACGACAGTTCTAGTTGCTAGTTTAACCCTAGCAGGAACTTTGATTCAGACTGGAGTACAAGCTAAGCCCCCTACTGAAGCCTACAATGGCACCAAGTTTACATGTGTTTCCCAAGGCAATGGCAATTGGGCTACCGTTGGCCAGCGTCCTGGTGGTAGTCCAATTACCGTAATTACTTGGACAGACGCGGGTTCTAAATATTTTGGAGATAACTATACTCCTCAAAATCGTTGCCGAATGGTAACATCTAGATTTAATCAGGCCGTGAAACAAAATGGTGGACGCCTAAAAAACGTAGCTCTAATTAAAGGTCGTGTTAACAAAGAGACGGTTATTTGTATAGCCTCTACAACTAGTGGAACAGGTTGTAGTGACAAGAATTTATTGTTTACTCTTAAACCGGAAAATGCTCAGAAAGCCAATGAGATTCTGGCCCAACTGACGGGAATTAGTAAACAAGGTTCCAGCGCAGGTGTTGTCCGAGAAACAAGCAGTCGTCTGCAACTTGAATTAAGTGAGGTCCTCGACCAGAATGACCTAAAACCCCAGGATTCCGACCAAATAAGACCACCAGCAAACTCTGATCGGAGGTTCAAACTGTAAATTCTACCCGAATGAAAAGAATCAATCAACTGCTCCTTTTTTAAGTGAATCGCTGTGTTTTACCCCATATCCTTTAGATTGTCTGTGGCATTACTGACAACAATTTTTTCCCCCATTGTGTATCCTCATACTGTACCCAACTTGCTAGCTTCCACACCCCATCCCGGATTTGAATTTGCCGCTGCCAGGACTGCCAGTAAAGTAACAGTAAGAATTTTTACTAAATCTGGATCTGGGTCAGGAGTGATTATCAACCGTGAAGGACAAACCTACACGGTTTTGACCAATGATCACGTGGTAGTGGATAGTCCTGAGAGTGGTTATGAAGTTTTAACACCTGATGGTAAGATTTACAAAGCACAGCAAGTACCAACAGTCAATCCCCATTCTTTAGATCTAGCACTGGTGGAATTTACCAGTGGGGAAAACTATCAATTTGTGCAATTTTCCCGATCGCCAAATATATCTGAGGGGGAAGTGGTATATGTATCTGGGTTTCCAGCGTGGCATTTTGTTTTTAATGGTGACAATATCACCAAAGTAGAAACAACCCGGGATTGGGGACTGGGTGCTTTCAAGCTACAACCGGGTAAGATCAAAATGTATCTCCGTAAAACCCTAGTTGGTGGCTATAAGGTGGGTTTCACCAATGATTTTACCCAAGGTATGAGTGGAGGACCCGTTTTAAACCAACGGGGGGAACTTGTTGGTATCAGCGGGTTATTAAAGTATCCCTTTCAAGGAATTAATGCCTTTATTTTTACTGATGGGACTAAACCCAACAGGGCAGATTACCGTAGAATTGAGTCCTTAAGTTGGGCCATCCCCATTGCTACTGTGGTTGATTTCATTCAAGAGCAGAAACAATGAATTTTAAACTTGGAATAACAAATAACTCCCTACTAGTAACAACTCTTATCACTGCTGCAACAGCTGTTTTATCTACTACTTCAATAGCTGCTGATACTATCAGTATCCAAGATATAGCACAAATTGCTAAGAAGACATCTGTACAAATTAATACGGAGGGTGACGTTACCCCTGGGGGTTCAGGAGTAATTATTGCCAAACAAGGTAATCGTTATTCTGTACTAACCGCCAATCACGTGGTCTGTGATATTATAGACAGACCTGGAAAAATCCTCTGCGCTAAAGACATTACCTATTCTGTAAGAACAAATGATGGCAAAGAATACCCTATTAAATCAAAAGACATTGTAGTCCTACAGTCAACTAAAAATGATCCTGATTTGGCCCTAGTTAGCTTTGTAGCTACACAGGAATATCCCACAGCCAATGTAGGTGATTCTGACCAAATGACGGAAGCATCCGATGTGTTTGTGGGCGGATTTCCAGCTGTATTTAATAAAATTGGCTCAGCTAGGGACTTTACTTTTACCAAAGGGATCGTTCTTTCTCGCGGTAGAACTTCTATCAACGGTTATAGTTTAATTTACGATGCTAAAACTCTTACCGGTAATAGCGGGGGCCCAGTTTTTGATATTAAGGGTAGGGTGGTGGGAATTCACGGGTTAGCTGACACATCAGCTAAGAGTAAAACAGAAACGGGAGAAATAGTATCACAGAAAACGGGATTTAATGCTGGCATTCCCATTAATACTTTTTTGAACTTCAATAACCCCTTGGTCAAAGAGCTGCCAATTCAAAGGAATACTACTGCTACTGGGGAAGTACCACAGGAACGCTTAAATTCTCCCCAATCTGCACGAGATTTTTATGCTAGAGGTATTACTAAGTTAGACCAGCTTAATTATAAAGAGTCTCTAGATGATTTTGATCAGGCAATCAAAATTGACCCCAAATATGCAGAAGCTTATTTCAAGCGTGGGTATGCCCTCAGTTGGCTTAGAAGATACGAAGAAGCCCTCTCCGACTTTAACCAGGTAATTGCCTTGGATCCAAATTATTTGGATGGTTATCTAAATCGTGGTTGGACTTATATTTGGTTACAAAATGATCAGGCCGCTCTTGAGGATTTCAATCGGGCAATTCGCCTCAATCCCAGTTATTCTATAGCTTATGCCCATCAAGGTATGGCTTATATTAAGCTGGGTAAGTATCAAGCAGCACTGGAATCTTCCAAGCAAGCTATTCGTCTAGACCCTAATAACAGTTATGGTTATACAATTCAGAGTGATGTGTTTAACTATTTAAAGGACTACGCTGCTTCTATCAAGGTGTCAACCTTAGCAATTATAATTGATCCAGATGATTTTAACGCCTACATCAATCGTGCTACAGCATATACTCTGACTGGGAATTTTTCAGCCGCCCTGGTGGATTATCAGAAATCCGCAGAAATTTTTGAACGTC
This sequence comes from Cylindrospermopsis raciborskii Cr2010, assembly GCF_003367075.2. Taxonomy (NCBI): domain Bacteria; kingdom Bacillati; phylum Cyanobacteriota; class Cyanophyceae; order Nostocales; family Aphanizomenonaceae; genus Cylindrospermopsis; species Cylindrospermopsis raciborskii. The sequence continues at coordinate 2,768,173 of NZ_CP065936.1, read as the reverse complement.
GTTATACCAAAAAACCTTCTCCAGCAACAGACAATTCCCGAACAACACCTAAACCATAACTCCAAGTAAATAACAACATCACAAAAATTTACACAAAAATACGAAACCTAGGGGTTTTATGAACCGGTACTTTAATGATACACTAAGCAAAGGTTTAAGTAGGGAGGCACAATTATTTGTAGGATGCCCATGGGGGCGTTGGGTTTCGTTCCTCAACCCAACCTACGCTCATCTTGCGTTTAATTCCACTCACCCACTTATCCTATTTATCTTTACATAGTTTGGTCTTTTAACGCCAACTTACTTATAGCAACAAAATATAGCCGGGCAAACATTTACTATGGTAGAATGTCCAGTGAGGAGTAATATTTTGAACAACACACAGCCTTATTTTACACCAGGTTACAATCAGCGGGGCTTAGTTTTTTCAGCACTCTCCCTAACCTTGCCCAGTATCCTTTTAACTTTGGTACTGTCTCCAGATCTTGTATTCGCGGGAGAGGGTGTCACCAATCAGAATGGCTACGAAACCAGGTCCATTCCCCCACAGATTTCACAAGCTGAGAATATCAGTCCGGAAGAAGTAAGAAGAATTCGGCAAGAATTGCTAATTGAACCTCTGGTAAAAACTAAACCACGGGAAGTGCAAAAGCCTACCTATCCCCCTGGACTTACTTTTGCGGGTGTAAGTGCTTTTGGTGCTAACACGGGTGATGTGTTTATAGGAATAACAGGTACTACCCCCGGTAAACTTAGAGATGGTCAGTATGATGGTGGCATTAACCTTGGCGCTGGCATAGGGGAATCTAGCAAATTTGCAGCCTTAGAATTGGGTTTCAGCAACAATAGTATTAGAAAGTTTGGCGCTAATGGCAGCTTTGACCTGAAAGTTCACCGTCTTGTCTATGCCCAGGGTAACAACCAGGTGGCTGTGGCCGCAGGTTGGAACTATTTTGCCCAGTATGGTACTGATGGTGTTACCCCTTCTGGAGCTTACGGTGTGGTTACTAGTTACTCCCTATTACAGCCAGATGATGAGGTCAATAAAATGCCTATCTCCGTTTCCTTAGGCGCTGGGGGTGGTCCGTTTAGACAAGAATTTGCTAGCACAGGTGTGTTTGGCAGTGTGGGTATGCAGGTTCAACCCCAATTGGGTGTAGGTTTCGGTTGGAGTGGAGTGGGTTTTAACCTTGGTGCTTCCTATGTTCCCATACCTACCTTACCTTTAACAATTACAGCCCAGGGTGCGGATATCACTAATAATAGCCCTGGTGGCACCATACTTTCTTTGAGCGTCAGCTATGGGTTCAATTTTTTACCTAAGTAATTACATAGGTACTATAGTTTATTAGATAATCATCATGTTAAAACCCAAAAGTCTCATTTTTACCTTAAGTCTAGTCCCGTTCTTATTAGCATCTTTGCAATTGACCAGTGAGGGAGGTAGCACAACACCAGGAGGTCCTAGTGGAAATGTATTGCCTTCACCACCATCAATTCCACAAGATCCTGTACAACCAACACAACCACCACCACCAACCGGGAAAACAACTCCAGGAGGTTCTAGTGGTGGAAGCGGTGTCACCTTCATACCTAATGCAGAGAGCATAATCGTAACCAGAGAGGGGCAAAGTGCAACTCTAGCGGTTACACAAGAAGTTCAATCAGCCCTAAACCAGCTAGTTCCTAACATAGTTCAAGTGCTTGGCACAAGCGCTAATACTACTGACTTGGTCACCCTCGTGCTTGCACGTCCAGGGGTAACGGAAGCTGCTGCAAGAATAACAGCAGCTTTAACATCGGCGGGTATTAGTCCCCAGCTGGCGATCGCACTGGTTAATGCGCTGAACGGTTTATTCTCACCTTCCACTGCATCTTCACCCGGTGCTATGTTAGTTAGCACTAAGGATTGGAAAGGTAATAATACAGTGGCACAAGCAGGTGCGGCATTTAGCGTCAACATTGACAAGCTCAGTGCTGCCATTACTGCTTACAACGGTATTGTTATCGAAAGTAAACCACCTACTCTCAAACGTCTGTCTCAAGACGCAAGTTTCGTTGGTATTGGTCGTACCCTTAAACAATTGAGAAACGCTATCCCCTAAAGTCAAGAATAACCAGCGGAGGAATTTTTCCGCTGGTCTATTTTACTCTATACTGCTGCAAAGTACACTTTGGACTTCACAGGATCAGGAATCATGGTCTTTTCACCCGGTTGCCAGCCAGCTGGACAAACTTCATCAGGATGTGATTGTACGTGCTGAATTGCTTGCAGTATGCGTAGGGTCTCATCCACGCTACGACCAAAAGCCAAGTTATTTATGGTAGCGTGTTGAATAACCCCATCCTTGTCAATGATAAACAGACCACGCAAAGCAATCCCAGCATCGGGGTCAAGAACATTGTAAGCAGTGCTAATTTCTTTTTTAATATCTGAAACCAGGGGATAGTTCAAATCGCCAACACCACCAGATTTGCGGTCTGCTTGAATCCACGCCAAGTGAGAAAATTCACTATCCACAGAAATACCTAATACCTCTGTGTTCAATTTCTTGAACTCTTCGTAGCGATCGCTAAATGCTGTGATCTCAGTGGGGCAAACAAAGGTAAAATCCAAGGGATAGAAAAACAGAACCACATACTTGCCACGATATTCAGCAAGTTTGACAGCCTTAAAATCTTGGTCTACCACAGCTGTGGCTGTAAAATCGGGAGCCTGTTGGCCAACACGAAGACTAGTCATTAAAATACTTCTCCTTCAGCACATTGTATCAAATTTTCGGCGTGGGTTTTGTGACAGTTTATTTACAGTCTATTCCAACTATATCACAGTCATTACGATTTTGAGTAGTTAAATACTAAATTTAATTTCTCAACTGTACGGGCATAGCTAAATAGGTCATCTTTAAACCACCTAGGGGAGTAAAAATCACCGGGGTGAGATTTTGATTCAAGTGCATCTGAATTTCCGTAGATGGCAATTCCTTCAGTCCTTCTAGGAGATACTTGACATTAAAGGCAATATCAATATCTTCTCCGGAAATTTGTGCGGGCATTGACTCAGTAGCATTACCCACATCTTGGGCTTCACAAGATAAAGTAATTTCCTGGTCTCCAGTATTCATACTGATTTTAACAATATTGTTTTTCTGGTCAGCTAATATGGCAATTCGTTCCAAAGTACTGATAAATTGCTTCCTTTCCAACACCAGTTGTCTTTCAAACTGACGAGGTATTAATTGTCTATAGGAAGGGTATTGACCCTCCAGGGTGCGACTAGTTAAACGTTGATTTTGCCAAGCAAATACTATTTGACCTTCGTCTAAACATAAAGATACTGCCTCTTCTGAAGCACTATGGTTTAGCATTCTTTGTAGTTCTCGTAATGCCCTAGCAGGTACGGTCACTTCCAGTTGTTCATCATTTTCCAGGGGACGTTCATTAATGGTTTCTAAAACCGCCAACCGATGTCCATCCGTAGCTGCAAACTCTAAGACATCCTGTTTAACTGTTAAATGTACCCCTGTTAGAACCTGCTTAGTTTCATCACTACTAGTAGCAAATAATGAACCTTTTAAACCCTCAACTAGAGCTGCAGTGGTTATTTGGATAGGATTGGAACTCTCAATTAAGGGTAATTCAGGAAATTCTTCTGCCCCCATGGACCTAAGTTCATACTTACCATTTTTGGGCTTTAGAATAAAATTTATACCTTCTGTAGTAGAGTCTCCCGATTGGTCATCTAGGGTAATATCCCCCTCTGGTAAACGGGAAGTAATATCCACTAAGATTTTAGCAGGGAGAGCAACTGCTCCACCTTCTATCACCTCCGCAGTGAAACTAGTACGAATACCCAAGCTTAAATCAAAAGCTGTTAAACTAACTTGATTCGTATTTACATCCGCTTGCAAGAGTACATTAGCTAATATGGGATGGGTAGGTCTAGATGGTACTGCACGACTGACCAGGGCGAGATTGGTACTAAGATCGCTTTGAGAGCAAATTAATTTCATAAATCTGAACACAAATAGTGAAGGATCATCCTAGCAAATTTTCCGCTATCCTAGCTTATGCTTCCAACCCCCCACCAATTCCACTATTGGGCCAAGCCATGTTCTAAAGCGAATCTCACCAGTTCCGTACGACTATTGGTACCAGTTTTGCTAAATAGACGACTGACGTACTTCTCCACATTACGAACACTTGTTTCCAACTTACGAGCAATTTCTTTGTTCATTAATCCTTGGGCAACGAGATTTAAGACACTTTGCTCCCTTGGGGTTAAATCAATTGTAAACGGTGGTGGAGTCTGAGATATACCGATCCTAGGAGTTAATAAATCTTTAATTTTGGCAATCTCATGGGCCAACTTGGCAATTTCCATGTTTTCACTGTCTTCACCCGCAACTGTAGTCTGGGAAATACGCTTTTCTAGTAAATTGTTGATAATGGCGATCAGCTCATCTGGGTCAAAAGGCTTTGATAAATAGGCATCTACCCCTGCTTGATATCCTTGAATGCGATCGCCCGTCATACCTTTAGCGGTTAAAAAGATAACTGGTAGCGAAGCCAATCGGGGGTCATCTCGCAGTTGTTTGAGGAACTGATAGCCATCAACTTGGGGCATCATAATATCGGAAATTACCAAGTCGGGAGTATTTTGTTGTATTAATTCCCACCCTTCGCGGGCGTTACTGGCAACTCGAACACCGAAACCGCTTTCTTGTAAGTATTCCTTTACAGCTTCGCGTAACCCCGGTTCATCATCTACCAGTAACAGTTGTGCTGACATTGAAAATTTTCCCTATTTTACCGTTGACCTAATTACTAATAACTTAGCATATCATTAGTCATTCTCACCCTCCAATCTAGAAATTTTCAACTTTTTGTGGTGGTTGGGCAAATTTACTGTCCAAGATAGCGGAAATTGCACGAGCGTACTGTGGGTCACTCAAGGTTCCAATTAAATTGGGATTAGCTGCTAACTCTCGTTCTTGGGCTTGAGTTAAATCTAGCTGAATATCGGGTGTAATACCCTTTTTGTTGATATCCGTGCCTTTAGGAGTATAATAATGGGCAATGGTGATTGCTAAACCAGATCCATCAATTAACTCATGAACTGATTGTACTAGGGCCTTACCATAGGTTTGACTACCTACCACTACTGCTCGGTTATTATCCTTAAGAGCGCCGGTCAGAATTTCACTGGCGCTGGCGGAGTTACCATCTACCAATATGGCCAGGGGTCTATTAGTTAACGCAGTGCCATTGGCTTTGGTTTCTTCGCTACCGCCTACCCGATCTACAGTCTTGACAATACCGCCTTTATCTAACCACATGCGTGCTATTTCAATACTAGCTTGCAGTAAACCACCAGGATTACCACGCAGGTCTAATACATAAAAGTCCACCTTTTGATTATTCAAATCTCGAATTGCCCGATCCATCTGCTCCGCTGCATGACTACTAAATTCTTGTAATCGAATATAGCCAATACGACGTCCATTATCTCGTTTTAAAATATATCTTACGGTTGGTACTTCAATAGTTGCTCTTGTTAACTTGATATCAAGAAAACTGTTTCCTGGTCTGGATATTTTCAGGGTGATGGCAGTTCCTGCAGGACCGCGAATCAAGCTAGATGCTTCATCTATCTTCATTTTACTAGTGGATTTACCATTTATGGCAATAATTTCATCCCCTGCTTTAATACCCGCTTTATCTGCTGGTGAATTTTGTATAGGCTCTACCACAGTCAAGCGTTTGGTTTGCTCATTGATTTCCATGCGAATCCCTATACCTGTCACCTCACCAGAGGTTTGATTAGTCAGGGCTTCAAATTGTTTGGGATCCATAAATCTGGTGTAGGGATCTTCCAGTTTTTGGAGAGCTGATCTGATGGCTACATAAGCTTCTTGCTTGGATGTGTAGTTTTTGCTTAATAGACTTTGTCTAATTGCTTGCCAATTTTGTTGATTGAATTTACCATCAACATAGTCCCGATTGACAAGTTGCCATACTTGGTCTACCAGTGCTTTCGGACTGTCTTGTAAAGCGGCTTTAACCTGTTTAGTCCATGCTTGACCAAATAAAGACAGGGTAGCACTGGTAGCAACCATTGTACCAACTAGGGCTACACGCAGTGGTGAGTAAGGTTTCGCAGATTGATTCATGTAGGTCATCTCTAATAACGCGTGGAGAGTTAGAATTTGCTTGCCTTACCGCACAATCAACAACCATATTGGTGTTACCCTGATCACTCTTTGCTTTAAAGGCCCAAATTCCTTCCCCATTATAGCATTTTGTTGAACTGGTGGGGGGTTTTTAAGAAATATGTTTAAAACATTTGTACTAAAAGAATGGACTGTATGATAGATAGGGGAACTGTGGTAAAATAGTCTTTTTGAAATTGTTCTTCCCTGATTGCTGCGCAAAAACAGTCGATTTTAGTTTTAATATTTCCATAATCACTAGCTGGAGGGCCAAATTCATAATCCATTGAACTAGTAACTGGATTCTGGTAAGTGATTTTTAAAAACTCTCCCTCACCATCAACCCTAAACCCTAGAGATTTTAAAGATTCCAATCCCAGATGTAAGCTCTGGTCATTGATACCCAATTTCTGCAAAACTTTTAACCGAGTTGTTTTTTGATTGGTGCGACTCAAAAATTTGGCAATACCCACCAAGTTCAACCAAATTTCTTCAGGTGTGAGATAATTGGGCTGTGACCAAGCCAAAGCTAAGTGTTTTTGATGAGAAATGGCAGTTTTCAACCAACCTTTTACCTCATTCCAGCCGGTGGGACAGTGTTTAATGGTCAATATTGAATCGTGGTAATTTTCACTTGGTTGATTTCTCCAATCTATAATCATTGCCGATTTGTGAGATTGAACTTCCAAGTGAATTCCTAAGTCACTAGTAGGACGGACATCAATTAATCTAATTTGATGCTCTGGTTGTGCTTTATTGTTATTGATATCTATTTCCACTATACAATCACATCTCCCCTGGGGTAGGTCATTTTTATCATGTCCCCACCAAATCCCGGGAAACCGTTGTTGACTAGAATCATCTCCCATCAGAAATTTGGTTTTCAGATATTGAATTTTATTCCCCTGGTAATCTTGAATTTTCTCATGGGAAATATTTTCAAACCAACAGTTCTTAATTAGTAATTTTGGCACTGGATTTCCCATACCACAGGGTTCCATAAGTTTCAGCTCTAAAAATAATTCTCTGCCTAAATCTGCCACAGTTACTACTAGATCCGCCTGCACTGTGGGTGTGAGGTTTATTCCCCCTACAGATAATCGGAATTGTTGGTTAATCGCATCGGTAAATAATCCGATATTTTCCACAGATAAACTTAGTCCAGCAGCAAAGGGATGTCCGCCAAAACGATGTAATAAATGTGCCTGCTTTTGAACTAGTTGGTATAAATCAATAGAGTTAATTGAACGAGCTGATCCGCGAGCTAAGTTTGTTTTACTATCTAGTGAATCTGTACTTAATAAGATAGTTGGTTTTCCTGTTTCTTGAGCAATTTGACCCGCAACTAAACCCAAGACCCCACCTGGCCATTGACTATCTACTAAAACAATCACATGGGTGGTAGATAAATCTAATTCCCCCAGTTTTTTTCTGGCCTGTTCTTGAACATCTTTTTGCAATGATTTACGTCGAGAATTGGCTAATTCTGTCTCTTGTGCTAGTTGACCACACCTTTTAATATCTCTACTAGTTAATAGCTCTACACAGAAACTTCCATCACCATGAATCCTGCTAACAGCATTAATACGTGGACCTAATCCAAAAGAAATATCCATGGGGCGATCGCCATTTTTGTGGCACAGTTCCAGTAGTTTTTTGATTCCTGGTCTCCTGCTATGTAAGATACCTTTTTTAGATTCTTGGTGTAATTTATCAATTCCAATCTGAGCCAAATAGCGACAATCACCCTTCAATTGTACCAGGTCAGCAATTAATCCTATGGCAACCAAATCTAATAAATCTTCCAGGGGGTTTTGTGGTATGTCTGGCAAAGTTTCATATAATGCTTCGACTAATTTATAAGCTACCGCAACTCCAGAAAGATGAAATAATGAATGTGTTTCGGGTAAGTAACGAGGATTGATAATAGCACTGACGGGAGGACGTTCTGTTGGTAGGGTGTGATGATCGGTGACAATTAGGTCTATACCTAATTTCTGGGCATAAACAATCTCGTCAATGTTTGTACTTCCAGTGTCGCAGGTAACTATTAATCTACAACCTTGTTGGGCTAGACGTTCAATTCCGGCAAAATTTAACCCATGGGATTCTGTTAGTCGGTTGGGAATGTAATAGGTTAATTGTTCATACTGAGGGAAAAACTCTCCTAATCCATCCCATAGTAATGCGGTGGATGTAATACCATCGGCGTCAAAATCTCCCCAAATCCCTACTTTCTCCTTGGAGATTACTGCTGCTTTTAACCGATTGACTGCTAAATTCATCTCTTCTCCAAATTCAAAGGAACTTGCAGGTCGATAGTTTTTAAAATCGAGAAAATTGACCAGTTCTAATTCAGTTCTAATTCCTCTTTGCCATAGGATTTGCGCCACAAAGTTGGCTTTTGATTTCGATCCATGACGGATGTGATACTGTTTTTGAACTGCTTGCAGAAAATCTTGGGGAATTTCTATGTTTTCTAATAAAATCCACTTCATGGCATTGATTTATGTTGTCAACTTATATTTAATTACACCCGTTAAGTAGGGAGTACGATTATTTATAGGATGGGTTAGCGGTAGGGTAACTCATGGGAGCTACTTAGTTTTAACATTCTATTTCTGGAATGGGTTGAATATTTGCCCTCGGTAATTGATTGTCTATTTCACCATAACAACGATAGCTATATGGACAATATTCACAAAGTTTTCTATGTTTTGGCTGCTGAGGTAATGGTTGATTTTTTTTATATTGTTCTAGCCAAATAGATAGATTCTCCAGCAGCTGTTTTAACTGATTTCCGTTTTTTTTATGCTCCACATTACTATATCTAAACTCAATTTTTTTTGAATTCCCTTTTCCTGGGATAAACCAATAGGTCATAGATATATTTTTGGGTAGGTATGTGCTAGTTTCTGCCAAAACATACATGTAAAGTTTAGTTTGCCAATGACTGGCTAAAGACTTGATATCCTTTAAGTCTGGTAGTTGACGATAGGTTTTCCAGTCAAATATTTTCGCCTTTTCATTGTTGGCTATCAACAGGTCATAAATGACGGTTATTAAATAATCTCCCACTTGTAGATTTCTAGAATGTTCACTTTCCTGAAATGTCTCCCCCTCCTTTCCCGCTGTCAGGATTTCCGGTATCACTCCAGTTAAATCCAATATTAAACTTTTGAGTCGCTCATCTTCCCCTATAAAACTCTCAATCGGTAGTCCCATGGCTTGCTGTTGCATTAGCAAGTGAAAACGACTACCCAATGTTTTATACTCTTCCTGTTTAGGATCTGTGGGTGTTGTTAGCATATCTAAACATGTATGCTGAAACTTCCTGGGACAGTTCTCAATTAAGTTCAGATGTCCCTGGGAAATTCTAAATAATTCCTGTTCCACTCCTACCATTTTGCTGGGTTTTACCTAAGTTTAATATGGAAAATTATATCCCTAAGAAAATCCAAATACTCAAATAAATGCTATCCTCAAAAACATGATAACCACTAAACCGAGAATGCCAACACCCACAACTACTCCAAAAGTCACAGCTTTTCCCCTTGCCGCTGTAGTCGGTCAAGAGGCAATTAAAACCGCCCTGCTATTAGCAGCAGTAGATCCCGGTTTGGGAGGTGTGGTAATTGCTGGTCGTCGTGGTACGGCTAAATCGGTTATGGCACGAGGTATTCACGCTTTATTACCAGGGATAGAAGTTGTCAAAGACTCCATGAGCAATTGTGATCCAGAACAACCAGAATCCTGGGATGACCAACTAGTGGCACAAACGTCAGAGGAAATAGTCACAGAAATTATACCTGTCCCTTTTGTACAAATACCCCTGGGAGTAACGGAGGATCGGCTTTTAGGTTCAGTAGATGTGGAGCAGTCGGTCAAACAAGGTAAAACCGTATTTCAACCAGGACTTCTAGCTACCGCTAACCGGGGTGTATTATATATAGATGAAATCAATTTGCTCGATGATCAAATTAGTAATCAATTGTTGGCCGTCCTTTCGGAAGGACGTAACCAAATAGAAAGGGAAGGGATAAGTTTTCAACACCCCTGTAAACCCCTTTTTATTGCTACCTATAACCCTGAAGAAGGCCCCCTGAGAGAACATCTGCTTGATAGAATCGCTATAGCTCTTAGTGCAGACGGAGTACTCGGGTTAGACCAAAGAGTGCAAGCAGTTGAACAGGCGATCGCTTATTCCATATCTCCTCAAGAATTCATACAGCAATACAATGAGGATATAGACTCTCTCAAAACCCAAATATTACTGGCCAGGGAATGGTTAAAAGAAGTAACTATCTCCCCCGAGCAGATTACCTACCTGGTCAACGAAGCTATTCGTGCAGGAGTGGAAGGACACCGAGCAGAATTATTTGCTGTCCGTGTTGCTAAAGCATCAGCAGCATTGGATGGACGTAATAGTGTTAGTGCTGAAGACCTACGCCGTGCAGTAGAATTAGTTATAGTTCCCAGAACCACGGTTATTCAAACTCCACCACCAGACCAACCACCACCACCACCACCCCAAAATCAGCAGGACTCACCAGAACAACAAGAGGAGCAACAAGAAGAGGAACAACAACAAGAACAACAAGAGGAGCAACAGGAACCTCCAGATATTCCCCAAGAGTTTGTTTTTGACCCCGAGGGAGTAATTCTCGATCCAGAGGTACTATATTTCACCCAGATGGCTCAAAGACAAGGAAAATCGGGCAGTCGCAGTCTGATATTTTCAGAAGATAGGGGCCGTTATATCAAACCTATGTTACCCAAGGGCAAGGTTAAACGCATTGCCGTTGATGCTACTTTAAGAGCTGCCGCTCCATATCAAAAAGCGCGTCGTTTACGACAGCCAGGGAAAAGGGTGATAGTGGAACAGGGGGATATGCGAACAAAACGGTTAGTGAGAAAAGCTGGTGCCCTGGTAGTATTTGTTGTTGATGCTTCCGGTTCAATGGCTTTAAATAGAATGCAGTCAGCTAAGGGAGCAGTAATGCAACTTTTAACTGAATCCTATCAAAACCGAGATCAAATTGCCCTAATTCCTTTTAGGGGAGAACAAGCGGAAGTGTTATTACCTCCTACCCGGTCTATTGCTTTAGCAAAAACCCGGTTAGAAAAATTACCTTGTGGAGGTGGTTCCCCCTTGGCCCATGGATTAACCCAAGCGGTCAGAGTGGGTGTCAACGCCCAAATGGGAGGAGACATTGGACAAGTGGTGATAGTGGCAATTACCGACGGTAGAGGTAATATACCGCTCTCCAGATCCCTAGGGGAGTCCCAGGAACCAGGAGAAAAACCAGATATTAAGGGAGAGCTCCTAGATATTGCAGGGAGGATTAGAGCTTCCGGGATGCAGTTACTGGTAATAGATACAGAAAGTAAATTTGTTTCAACTGGTTTTGCCAAAGAACTAGCGAAAACAGCGGGAGGCAAATATTATCAACTACCGAAAGCAACTGATAGAGCGATCGCAGCTATGGCCAGGGGGGCCATGGAGGAGATGAGAAAGTAGGGGACTTATGGAGTTTCTGTAAAGGTTTTGACTTTGCCATCGGGGGAGTAAACAACTCTAATTCTGAGAGTTTTTCCTGCTTTATTACTAGAAACAAAGGGTTTACCAATTTCTGGCATACCTGTATTATCAATGTATTCTCTAGCAGCTTGATTTAAGGGCAAAATCCGCTGAATTGTGCCATCAACCTCCAGGGTAACACTATATTCTAGGGTTTGAGTAAAATCTGCGGGTGGGCGCCATTTACCTTGAAGATACTTCCCTGCTTCTGCTACTTGGGGTGTATCGTAAGATTTGTTTTCCTGACTGGTTATGGTGGTTAGGTCTTGTTTTGCAGTTCCTGCTGTGTCATTCTCCCCAGTTCTATTACTTCTATTTAATGGTTGTGTCTGAGGTAGGGAAGGATTAGGTAGACTGTCGGGTAACCTGTTGACATCTCCCGGAGGTATGTTAGAATTAGGTATTCTACCTTGTATTCGTGGATCTGTAGGATATCCCAGTATTTTAGGGGGCACTTGGGTGCTATTAGGACTATTAGGGATAATGTCTCCTGCAATTTCTGGTGTTTTTAGGGGATTTTTACCTGTTGTACCAGGGGTTGGTGTGGGGAAGACTGTGCCCGATCTAAGAACATCCAAATTTTCCTGGTTAGGACTGGGTAAATTAAAATTGGGTAAACCAGAAGGTAGGTCAGCTAAATCAGGTGACTTAACACCAGCATCCGGGTTCATAGTAGGTGCCCCGGTTGACATAGGTTCTTGAGGTTTTTGTTGCTCACTTACTCGCACCGAGCGCATATTACTAGCATATTGCCAGGTGAAGGGAGTTAGACCCAAAGCCAAAGTTAACACTGCTGCTACAGGAGCCCATCTGGGCAATTTGGAACTTATGAACCTTTCAGCTCCCATAGTTGGTAATGCAATTATATCAGCAGAATACTCATCCAAAGCACTAGATAAATCAAATAACTGTAATAGAGTCAGTTCAATCACCGGTCCAGATCTTTGGGTAGCTAGGGAACCTAGGTATAGTTTATGAGTTAGATTCTCCTGGAATTCTAGATAAATAGTAGCCTCTAAAACCCCCGTATTATCCCTATGATGGGGAAGGGAAGCAGATGCTGGAGACGCACTAGAAGCAATATCTTCCGCTTCCGAGGGTAACGTAGGGGGTTTGGAAGGTGTAGATTCCCGAAAAATCACACAAAACCTATCGGATGACTCTTGCAAAAGTTGCTGCACGTAGCTGCTTACAGCATTACATAAAACCTCCAACTGTTCCCGATTACCCTCAATAGGTATTCTCAAATCTTCTGGTAAAGTTGGATCATCAAAATGCAATTGAAAACGTAGCTGATCCACCACAGTTTGACTCATCCAACGAGATAAGGGTGAGCTTTCCGCTAGAATTTCTAACGTACAAGTGGGCGGTGTATAACGGCGAACAACAGAATTGGATCCAGGCATAGTAAAAATACCATTATCTTGTGGAACGGTCTAGCAATGTTAACCAGAGTCGGCGATGTCCAGTAGGAGAGCTATAAAAGAGTAAATCTATCAGTAGTTTAACTGCTAAATTAGTCAACAAATCAGTAGAAATTTTATCATCTTCCTCCATTCTTTCCTGGTAAACATTGCAGAAGTTATCTGTATAATCTGCCAGTAAAGCATTTTGATGAAGTTGTTGGTGATTAGCCGCTATTTTTTCTAATAAACCTACAGCGCGCCGAATTAACTCTTGATGTTGTTTAGCAAGATAACAAGTAATTAAAACCAGAGATCTAGCCTCATCCACATCTAGCTTTTTTCTCCCTCCTGGACTTTTGCGTAGGGGGTTAGATTGGCGTAATCGCCATAAAGCTATTCTATCGGGTACTTTTGATTCCAAATCCAGATGGGTAGCTGCGGATAACATCGCATCTGAACCAATACCAGTTAAAGTTTCCAGGGCTAAAAGCACTAAATCCAATTGAGTTTTAATGTTATCCCATTCTACCGAGTTAGGAGTTGGAAACTGACTTAATTCTTGCCATGGGGAATTGGCTTTGACTGACTTATCAGTCGATTGCATAACTTTTGTCATAGGTGATCCGGTAAATAAAAGCTATCAAGCATGACAACAACAAAGATTGATTGGTTTTGGTTGACTCAACTACCCAGTTTAAACAAGAGAATAGGTCTTGGTTTTATGGGAAATGAAAATTTATTGTCTTAATTGTGAGAAGTTTTTAAGTTTTGCCTATTTGATATGGGCGATAGTTACACCAGTACCACCGTCCACCCGGGATGCTGCTTCATAATGACTGACCCTAGGGTGCTGTTGCAAGAACTCATGAACTCCTTGTTTTAGTTTACCAGTTCCATGTCCATGAATAATCCATACTGGTCCTGCTGCTTGGGAAATAACTTGGTCTAAGATATATTCAGCATCCCCTACCCTTTTTCCGCGTAAATCAACAGTATTTTTGGATGTGCGCATCTCTAAATTCTCAGTCGATGTTGATGATGCTGCTATAAGTTCTTGTTTTTGCCCAGAAACTACAGCAAGTGGGACCTTGGTTTTGCTGGGTACTAATGGTTTTTCCCCATCTAGGGATTCCACATCCTCCAGGTTTACCGTCATTTTCATCATTCCAAATCGCACTGTCAATTCCCCATTTCCATCCGCAGCAGATATTACCTGGGCAGTTTGCCCTAATTTAGGTATGCGCACCCTTTCACCAGGTTCGGGGATAAATCCTTGTTTCACTTTTGGGGGAGCTACCGGTTGGTATTTATCCGCAATTTCAGTTAGTAACTTAGTTGCTTTTTGTGCATCTTGAGCTGTGGGTTTACCTTGTTGGAGCTGGCGAATTACCTGGGCAATTTCTCCCTTGGCTTGAGTAATGGCTTTCTGTACCGCTATCTCTTGGGAAGCTCGCAGATCTTTTTCCCTTTCTTCTAACGCTGTGGCTCTCTGGGAAACTTCTTTGTATAATTTCTCCGTCTGCTTGAGTAGTTCCTGGGCCGCTGCAGCTTTTGTTTCCTGACTCCGTCTTTGAGCTTCTAGTCCTGCAATTACTTGATTAACTTCATCCGTTGTTTCTCCTAGTTGGCTTTTAGCATTCTCCACTACCTCTGGTTTTAACCCCAACCGCAAAGCTATGGCCAGCGCATTAGAACGTCCCGGAATCCCCCACAATAATCTGTAGGTGGGGGAAAGGGTGGTTTCATTAAATTCTACTGAGGCATTTTCAAAACGAATATCCTCATATTTTAAGGATTTTAATTCCCCAAAGTGTGTAGTGGCAATGGTTAATTGAGCATGATCTCCAAGATATTTCAACAGTGCGATCGCCAGGGCGCTACCTTCCACTGGATCAGTACCTGCTCCTACTTCGTCCAAAAGAATCAGGGAATGACTGGTTTGGTAGGGTGAGGACTGTCTTTCTTCGCCAATAGCATTTAAAATGCGACTAATGCGACGAATATGACCAGAAAAGGTGGATAAACTTTGTGCCAAGGACTGTTCATCTCCAATATCAGCTAAAACGTGACTAAACCAGGGTATTTCCACCGGTTCACGTGCGGGAATAAATAAACCTACTTTAGCCATTAATGCGGCCAAACCCAAAGTTTTCAAGGTTACAGTTTTACCACCGGTATTTGGTCCAGTAATAGTGACAACTTTAATATGGGGACTAATTAGTAAGTCTACTGGAACCACTGGATGTCCCTGTTCGTGTTTTTGTTGCCAAACTAACAAGGGATGACGTAATTGCCGCAGAGTGATAATTTCGGAAGATGAACCTCCTGGTATGGAAGGGTGAATCAATCTAGGCGGATTACCCTCTATCCAAAGACTATATCTAGCTTTAGCTGCAGCTACATCTATAGTGGTGACAATGGCTAGTAACTTTTCTAGATCCGGTTTTACTTCTGCTACTTTTGTAGTTAATATCCTCAGTATGGCTTCTATTTCTACCTGTTCTCGTTTTAAGGTTTGACGCAATTGGTTGCCCATAGAAACAATACTATTGGGTTCAATATACAAGGTAGCACCACTAGTAGAAGAGTCGTGAACAATTCCAGGAACTGCATCTTTTTGTACTGCTTTCACAGGCAATACATAGCGATCGCCTCTTTGAGTAATAATCAGTTCCTGTAGAGCATTAGACTTAACTTGAATAATATTATGGAGTTTCTGGGTAATTTGACTACGTAATTTACGTAAATCCTCGCGGATTTCAGACAATTTTTGACTAGCGCGGTCTGCAATCTGGGCCCGCTCATCGATACAGTGATGAATTTCCTGCTCTAACTCAGGATAAGTTCGCAATTGGGAGACCAAATTACAGAGAATGGGTAAATCTTCCTGATTATCAATTACTCGACGTAAATTTCTTGCTCCTGCTAAGGTAGTAGCTATAGCCAACAGTTCTTCACTTGATAACAAACCATGAAGTTCAGCTCTTTCTAGGGAATCACCAATATCTTGAATTCCCTCAAAAGATAATCCTGAAATCAGTTGGCTTTCTAACTGATACACCTCCTTGGTTTGGCACAATAACCCTTCACTTTCCTCCAGTGTGGATGGAATTGGTAAGGAGCGAGTAACTATTGTACCTAACTTGGTTGCAGCAAAGCTAGAAAGATGTTGACAAAGCCTAGACCATTCTAATAATTCTAAAGTTTCCGTTGCTATCATGAATTGTCAAGTTTTAACTGAGTTTAAATGTAGACTTAAATAGTTTTATCTTTTATTGAGTTGGGGGGTGATTTGTCAGCCATCTTTTTCTCCACTGAGAAGTAGATTCTAGAGTAGATGTGAGAACTTCCTGTTCTCGTCGTTTCATGATATCAGGAGCTTGGTCTTGAAGTTGAGGGTCACGATAGGGAATGGCCGCACGGGTTTTTAAGTGTTCTATTTCTGCTGCACCCAGGGGATAAGTTTCTGTGATGTACTTGTGCTGATGTGGAGCATAACCAGCAATGGTTCCTGGAGTGCGTCTTCCCACAGGAGTGGTAGAGCCAATTATCAATCCAGCAGACATTAAAGCTGTACGAACAGCAGCAGCACACGAGTAAGTTGCCAGCAATCCACCTGGTTGCAAGCAAAGAGCAACCTTTTTAATAAACTCTACAGTCCATAGTTGGGGACAATGGGGTGGAGAAAAAGGATCTAGAAAAATCACATCTGCTAAAAAACCAGAGGAAAATACCTCCTGAATGGATTTTCTCCCGTCATTTATAACTAGTCTAACACTTAAATTATCATCTTGATAACAGTGTTTAAAGGCAATCTCCCTCAAAATTAGTTTATGCTCTTGATGCCAATCGGCAAAAACATTGTGACAAATTGCGGCTTGGGGAACCAGAGGATCCGACTCTAAACCTATAACCTCTATCCGACAATTGGGATTTTCTCCCCAAATAGATTGTAACGCTACGGCGGTGTTGTAACCTAATCCGTAACAAACATCTAAAATTTTAACATTTCCTGTTTGGGCGAATAGGGGTACTTGAGTGGGAATCACAAACTTGAGAAAACTCTCCTGTTTAGCACCATAAAGACTGTGGAAAGACTCTTGAAACTCTCCAGAGAAAAAAGTGAGGGAACCATCTTTTGTGACCTGGGGTAGAAAATCCATAGTATTTCTCTCAGATTTGCCCAAGTCTGTTCAATGTGCGGGCATTTTCCTCGGGTGTCCCTATGGTGATTCGTAATCCACCAGGTAATAATCTAATTAGAGTACCTTGACTCCTTAATTTCTGACTGATGGTTTTTAACACTCCATCGGGGGAATGATTGTGTTTTAACCGGACATAAATAAAATTAGTATTACTGGGAACTACCTCTAAAATGGGGTGTGTGGATAAATCTCGAATCAATTTATCTCTTTCTGTGAGAGTTTCAACGATAGAACTCAGTAAAAGTTGGCGATTTTGTAGTGCCACCAAAGCACCAGCTAAGGAAAAACTCGGTAAATTATAGGGTAGACGAACCTTTTCTAAAATAGAAATTACTTGGGGATGACCTACACAATAACCTACCCGCATGGCGGCCAGTCGAAAAGCTTTGGAAAATGTCCGTAAAATTACCCAATTAGGATGTTTGATTAATTTTTCTACCAGGGTGTTTTGACTGAATTCAAAATAAGCCTCATCAATAACCACTAATATGTCCGGTGGTAAACCTTGCAACCAATTTAACTCTGATATGGTCAAGCAGTTGGCGGTGGGAGAGTTAGGATGGACAACAAAAACCGCCCGCACGGGGGGATTTGCTCCTTTTAAAGCTGTTTGAGCAGCAGCTAAGTCCATTTCAAAGTGATCATGGTTCCTACCCACACTAACTACGGAAATACCCAAAGTTTGTGCCAGGATAGCGTACATGGAGAAGGTAGGATTGGCAACCAAAATAGAGCCTGCTCCTCCCAAACAGGTGGAAATTAGTAGGGAACGAATTAACTCATCCGAACCATTACCCACAGAAATGTTAACAGCACTGAAAGAATCAGAAGATAGACCAGCGGATTCACTCACATATTGAGCTATTTCCGCTTTTAGTGCTTCGTGCCCCCCATCGGGATAGCGATTAGACTCTATAGTGTGTTGAAAAGTCTCAGCCAGTTTTTTCTTAATTTCCTGTGGCAAATCGTAAGGACTTTCATTAGTATCAAGCCTATCCAGTTCAGTCTTTACTGGTTCTAACGTATCACTGCTGGGATGAGGTTTATAAGATGTGAATTCGGATAAATCCGGGCGAATAAAAGAAAACATATTGTTTGTCTGATAACTAATCCAATCACTCCAACTACCAGGATAAAGTTTAGCAGTGGAAATTCCCGCTATTTCTAAGGATAGCAAATTAACACAAGCGGTGACACCTGAACCACAATAAACAATGATTTCCGGACTATTTGCTATTGCTTGCCATCTTTCTCCTTGTTCTGACACTAAATAGCCCTGGCCATTTGTTACCCCTTGCCAAGGGTAATTTATAGCACCCGGAATATGACCAGCAATTGGATCAATGGGTTCCCTTTCCCCACGATAGCGATCGCCTTCCCTTGCGTCTATTAAAACTGGTTTGTTTTCTGTTAGTGTAGACTGATTAATTTGTTCTACATAATGTTTAACATAATTAAAATCCACAATTTTTGTTGCTTGTGGGTGGGGAGTAAAATTTCCCCTGGTTCCCGGTATGGTAGATGGTATATTAGAGATGGGGTAACCCAAACTTTGCCATCCGGAAAAACCGCCATCTAAAACGGCCACATTTTCGTGGCCTAGGTAACGTAATAGCCACCATAGTCGAGATGCAAATGCCAATCGAGAATCATCATAAGCGACTACCAAAGATTCCCCATGATTAATCCCCATTTGTGCCAGCTTATCAGCCAAAATAGACACATCTGGTAAAGGGTGTCTTCCCCCATGTTGACCAACCGCACCAGACAAATCTTGGTTTAAATCCAAGTAGTAAGCACCTGGTATGTGACCCATCTGGTATTGACTCCTTCCCAGTAGGGGATCCGTCAGGGAAAATCGACAATCCACAACTACTATACACGAGTCATCCTGTGTATTATTATCTGGATTGGTAATATTACCAAATAACCACTGTGGACTAACAAACAATTGCTGACAATATTTTAATTGGTTCATGTTCCCAGGAATCTCAACAACATTGATAATACAATGACATCTCCCTTAAATGCTTGTGAGTTTAAACGCTTGTGATTGGCAAGTTCGTGTGGCCACTTCTAGTGATTTGTCTGGAATTGCCCAAATAATAACCGAAAGCTTTTATTCCCAGAATGGTTTATGGGGATGGGCCTTCCCATTGTTTAAAATTGGCATTTATGAAGATCTCAGATACCGTCTCCAAACATTAATGCCTCACCAGACTTGTTTAGTCGCTATCCATACCAGCCAGTCAGGTAACCATCAGGTTCTTGGCACAGTAGAACTGGGAGTGCGATTTGTCCATAGCTGGACAAACTACAACAGGTTATCGCCTTATGTGTCTAACTTGGCTGTTGATCCAAGATATCGGAGATATGGTTTGGGTTCTAGTTTACTAACTAGTTGTGAACAAGTGTGTAAAAGTTGGGGATTTCAAGACATTTATCTTCATGTTTTGGAAAAAAATCATCAAGCTAGGAAGCTATACTTGAAGATGGGATATGAAATCTATAGGGTGGAGTCCAGTTGGCAGGATTTTTTCTTACCCTCCCGACAGTTTTTTTTGCATAAACGTCTTAAGTAAAATAATATCTCAAGTTAAGCTTACTAACAACTATGACAATTGAACTAACTGAAGAACTGAGTCAAGCAGTAGAGCAACGGCGCAATTTTGCCATTATTTCTCACCCGGATGCTGGTAAAACTACTCTGACAGAAAAACTGTTATTATACGGGGGTGCTATTCATGAAGCTGGGGCGGTTAAAGCTCGAAGAGACCAACGTAAGGTGACTTCTGACTGGATGGCTATGGAACAACAACGGGGTATTTCTATTACCTCTACAGTTTTACAATTTGTCTATCATAGCTGTCAAATTAACTTGCTGGATACCCCTGGACACCAAGATTTTAGTGAGGACACTTATAGAACTTTAGCAGCAGCTGATAATGCGGTAATGTTAATTGATGCTGCGAAGGGTCTAGAACCTCAAACTCGTAAACTGTTTGAAGTATGTAAATTAAGAGGTATTCCCATATTTACCTTTGTCAATAAACTTGACCGTCCCGGGAGAGAACCTCTGGAATTATTGGATGAAATTGAACAGGAATTGGGTTTACAGACATACGCCGTAAATTGGCCCATAGGTATGGGAGATAGATTTAAAGGGGTATTTGACCGTAACCATAACCAGATCCATCTATTTGAACGGAGCGCCCATGGAAGTAAGGAAGCTCGCAGTACAATGGTCAATCTGGGAGATGCTAAAATTCAGGAATTGTTAGATCAGGATCTTTACCACCAACTCAAGGATGAGTTAGAATTGCTGGAAGGTGCTGGCGAAGAACTGGATTTAGATTTAGTCCACCAGGGAAAAATGACTCCCATATTTTTTGGCAGTGCTATGACCAATTTCGGGGTGGAGTTGTTTCTTAAATGCTTTTTAGAATATGCCCTCAAACCTGGAGATCATCACAGCAGCGCAGGTAAAATTGCACCGACTTACCCAGAGTTTACGGGTTTTGTATTTAAACTGCAAGCCAATATGGACCCTAAACATAGAGATAGAGTCGCTTTTGTCCGGGTTTGCACAGGCAAATTTGAAAAAGATATGACAGTCAATCATGCTCGCACAGGTAAAGCAGTTCGTCTATCTCGACCTCAGAAACTTTTTGCCCAGGAAAGAGAATCTATAGATGTCGCTTACCCGGGTGATGTGATTGGGTTAAATAATCCCGGTGTGTTTGCTATTGGGGATACAATTTATACGGGACAAAAGCTAGAATATGAGGGAATTCCCTATTTTTCTCCAGAACTTTTTGCCACCTTAAGAAATCCTAACCCATCAAAATTCAAGCAATTTCAAAAAGGTGTTTCTGAGTTAAGAGAAGAAGGTGCTGTACAAATTATGTATTCAACGGATGAGGCTAAACGAGATCCGATTTTGGCAGCAGTTGGTCAGTTACAATTTGAGGTTGTTCAGTTCCGACTACAAAATGAGTATGGTGTGGAAACGATCCTTGACCTATTGCCATATACCGTAGCTCGATGGGTAGATGGTGGTTGGGATACTTTGAATAAGGTAGGACGTTTATTTAATACTATTACGGTGAAGGATTCTATGGGAAGACCCGTTTTACTATTCCGTAACGAGTGGAACTGTCAACAATTACAAGGAGACCATCCAGAGTTAAAACTCAGCTCAATTGCACCAGTGTTCTCCGCTGGGCAAACTGTCGAATAATCCCCAGCGATCGCTCTTTTACTCTTTCCTACTCCTCCTATGGTTCCATCCCAAAAGTCCTCTCTAGAGAAGGGTTTGTCTGCTCTTAAACAAGGCAGTTACTACGCGGCAATTAGTAGTCTTGTGCCTATTGTGAATAGACCAGATAACCATCATATTAAGTTACAGGCTCAAGTGGGTCTAGTTATGGCTTATGCACACACAGGGGAACTTTCTAAGGCGATCGCTGTGTGTAGGACTTTAGTTGGTAATGATAATGCTCAACCAACTAATTCCCAGGTACAACAATGGGCAAAGGTTGCTATTGAACATTTAATTAAGCGGCAACAAAGACAACAAGCTAAACAGTCTCGTTTAGTTGCTCAGTATAATTTACAGAATGACCGCCATTTAGTAGATTCAAAACAAACCATATCTAATGAAGATTATGAGGACTCTGATCAGGTTGAGCGTACCAATACTAAATCAAATATTGCTAATAGTCCTAACATAGAAACAGCAAGTATTTATTGGCGACAGGCTAAACGGGCTAAAGTGTGGCAACCGTTGCGGAAGTACCACTTTATCCGTTTTGCAATTCCAGGAATGATCACTATGATGGCCTTATTTTTTATTTGGCAATTTGTGATCAGCCTGATATTTATTTCAATGAATGAGGTTTTACATAGATTGCCTTATGTAGATCCATTGCCTTTTTTATATGTAAACCCAACTTTATTGATTTTAACTAGCTTATTATTCCTGTTATTATTTATGATGTCTCCTTGGTTATTGGATGGATTACTGGCAAAATTCTATCACCAACAGCCATTTTCCAAGGAAGCTTTACACCGATACAGTCGAGAGTCTGTAAGGATTATCCAAAGAACCTGTCAACTGAGAAAGTTCCCCCTACCTCAACTAAAAATCCTACCCCTAACAGTACCAATTATATTTACCTATGGAAACCTACCTCAGACTGCCAGAATCGTGGTCAGCCAAGGAATGCTCACACAACTAGCAGAGGATGAAATAGGGACAGTTTATGCCCTCGCCCTAGGGCAAATTGACTCCTGGGGTTTGGGGATTATGTCCTTAGCTGTTTTAATAAGTCTACCATTTTACCTAATTTATCAGCAAACAGCCATCTGGTCAACTAAAAATCAAAATATATTATGGCACTGGATTACCACAGGGTTGGGTAGTGTGAGTTATGGAATCTGGAGTTTGTTTACCGCTACAACCTTCATTAATTCTCGCCTACGTTTCAAAAATAGCGATCGCCAGGCAGTAGAAATGACGGGAAATCCCAATGGACTAATTCGCGCCCTGTTAAAGAATACCATTGGCATAGCCAGAAACATTAAAAATCAACAACAGACAAGCTGGGAACTAGAAAGTTTAAATATAGTTGCTCCTGTAGATTATAAACACAGCCTTTTTTTAGGCAGTACTGCTGGTCAATTCACCTGGGAATCATTATTAATATGGGAAAACAATCAACCATACCGCCAATGGTTTACACTAAATAATAGCCATCCCCTCCTGGGCGATCGCCTGGAAAATCTGTGTCAAATTGCTCACCAGTGGTACTTAGATACAGAACTGTACCCGATGAAACCAAATTCACCCCAGATAACAATGCAGTCATTTTTATTACAAATCGCCCCATTTTTAGGAATCCCTATAGGTTTAGGAATGGGGGTGATACTGTGGTTAACTTGGCAAATAGGTTATGGGTTGGAGCTGTTTCACTTAAAATGGATTTATGATGGGTGGTCTTTTTTGGTAGGATTCTTAATGATTGGATTTAGTATTGGCACAATTGTGAGGTTAAACGCCTTGTTTCCCGGAATTAAACCGGAGAACCTAAACAGTGAAAAACAAATGCTAAAATTCCTAACTAACCCTGTAGTTCTACCAATTAATAGCCTCAACATCCGAATCTCCGGTAGACTTTTGGGTAGGAGGGGTTCTGGTAACTGTGTAGGTCAGGATCTAATTTTGGAATCGGAAATTGGTTTAATCAAATTACACCATGTATGGTTCCCGACCTGGCGAAAACTAATGGGAGAGCAGATTACCCTAACGGGTTGGTTACGACGGGGAGCTACACCCTGGGTTGATGTTCACAGTTTAGAAACCATAAATGGTAAGATTATTTATGGTCACCATCCCATCTGGTCAACAGTAATAGCACTGATTGCTCAGTTCTGGGGTGCTTATATTCTATTAATGGAACCTGTTGTCGGTGGACTTTAAAAACTTTGGAAGCATGTATTCATGTCGTTTGAAACTATAGTTTAACAGATGGGATTAAAAAAATTGGTTTGCGGCGATTTTATTAGTAGCATTTATATAAGAGCCTATGTAAGAGCCAAAAGTCAATACTTTTCTTTTCTCACTTTCATGTAAACCTCGGAGGAAAAATTCATGTCCGTTCGTCTGTATATAGGTAATTTACCCAAAGAAGAAATTGACCGTCAAGAGTTGCAAGCTGTATTTGCTGCTGAGGGTGATGCAGTTACTACCAAACTAATAAAAGACAGAAAAACAGGTAAGTGTCGTGGTTTTGGCTTCTTGACAGTTAACAATGACGACCAAGCAGACCAAATTATCGAAAAATATAATGGTCAAATGTTCAAGGATGCGGCCATTAAACTAGAAAAGGCATTACCTAGAACCAAAGGTGAAGAGGGTGAGGAGCAAACCCCCAAACCAGTTCTACAATCTTCTAGTACACCAGCTCCAGTTCCCAGCACCAACAAACAGAGTCGTCGTGAAAAAAGTTCCAAAAAATCCAAGCGTGGTGGGTCACCTGTGGAAAGTACAACATCAGTTGATACGGATGCAATTCGTCCCGATCCCCGCTGGGCTGAACAGCTAACAAAAATCAAGCAGATGTTAACTGCTACTGCTCCGTAAACCTATCTTTGGGAAGTGGGGTAAGTTAATCAAGTCCATGCAACAACTAATATTTGTATGGGCTATATCTATCTTTTCCATGTAAATTAGGCGGAATATGGAAATGAGCAGAACCAACAAAGTTGACAACTCAACAGTTGCTGTAATATGATTTTACCAGTAGTTCAACTTAGGTTGAGTTACACAACCAAAAAATAAGCGCGTGTACCTATCGGATACAGCTAACGCACAAGCAAAAATATGGAAACCCAAGAAATTAAACAACTGCCTAAGCCCAGAAAAATATCAACCCAACCAACCCCTTCACAACATATCAAAGTACTGGATTGTAATCAACCAGTTAGTAGGGTCATATTTGAATGCTGGCATTGTAGACAAGGGATTTTGAGTGAGGTAGATATCACATCCTCACAGTTCTTAGAAGTTCCCTGTCCCAATTGTGGTAAAACTGCAATTAGACTGATGGCCAGTAAAATCTTATCCACCACAGCTATTCCCTCACCTTGGGGATAATCTCTAACTATTTTGCAACCCCTCGACTTCACTACCCTCACCGCAATCTGTAGTCAACTGAGAACTAACTGGCTACCAGCTCGTACAGAACAGGTCTACCAGCGCGATCGCCACACCATATCTCTGGCCCTGCGGACCATGAAAAAGCGGGACTGGCTAGATATATCATGGCATCCGCAAGCTACTCGTATTTGCATCGGCGAACCGCCGCCACGTATTCCTGATACTTTTACCTTTAGCCACCAGCTTGTACATCAGTTAGGGGGGTTAGCACTAGTAGCTATGGACTTTATCGCCCCTTGGGAAAGGGTAATAGACCTAAAATTTGCCCGTCGTCCAGGGGAATCGCCCCTTTATCATTTGTATGTGGAAATTATGGGTAAGTACAGTAATGTTATTCTTACCGATGCCAAAAATGAAATCATTACTGCTGCTCATCAGGTGAGTCAACAACAATCTAGTGTTCGTCCTATTCAAACTGGTCAACCCTACGAAATTCCGCCCAAACTTACCGGGAATATACCAAATTTAACGGAAACTGAGGCCAGATGGCAAGAAAGGGTAAGTTTAGTCCCAGGAAGTATTAAAAAGCAAATATTGAAAAGTTATAGTGGAGTTAGTGCTGCATTATTGGACTCCCTGTTATTAGTAGCCCACATATCTCCTGAAACTACCACTACCAGTTTAACTAATCAAGACTGGTCTAGACTATTTGCTAAATGGCAAGAGTGGTTACGGAGGCTAGAGGAGGGTAATTTTAAACCGGGGTGGACAAACCAAGGTTATACTGTTATGGGATGGGGTGAAATCCAATCAGTTGAGAACATTCAAGAACTCATTAATCAGTATTATACGCAGCAGCTTAATCAACAAGGATTTTATCAACTGCGCCATCAATTGAACCAGAAACTGCAAAATATTCTTGGTAAATTAAATACTAAAGCCAAAGCGTTTAAGGATAGGTTAGAACAGTCCGAGGATGCGGATAAGTACAAACAGCAAGCTGACTTGTTAATGGCGCACTTGCATCAATGGCAACCAGGTATGACAGAAATTATCCTTCCAGACTTTGAGACAGATCAACCCCAGAGGATTGTCCTGGAAGCGGACAAAAATGCTGTGCAAAATGCCCAACGGTTTTATAAACAACATCAGAAATTGAAACGCGCCCGAAATGCAGTATATCCTTTACTACTGGAAGTAAATAGAGAAATAGAGTATCTAGAGCAAGTAGAAGCTGCTATTAATCAAATAGATAGTTATCAAACAAAAGAAGATTTAGAAGCAATAGAAGAAATTAGAGACGAACTAATAGAACAAAAGTACTTAGAGGAATTAGAATATCG
Source organism: Cylindrospermopsis raciborskii Cr2010 (assembly GCF_003367075.2). Lineage (NCBI taxonomy): Bacteria > Bacillati > Cyanobacteriota > Cyanophyceae > Nostocales > Aphanizomenonaceae > Cylindrospermopsis > Cylindrospermopsis raciborskii. The sequence continues at coordinate 2,741,766 of NZ_CP065936.1, read as the reverse complement.
TCGTCCCAGTCAGAGTGAAACAGTCAGCCATAATTTTCACCATTATCGCACCCCCAGTGGGTTAGAAATTTTAATTGGTCGTAATAATCATCAGAATGATTATTTAACATTTAGAGTAGCAGGGGATTATGACCTGTGGTTTCACGCGCAGGAAATACCCGGAAGTCATGTTTTATTGAGATTGCCACCTGGCACAGTTCCTGAAGAAGCGGATTTAAAATATACAGCCAACATAGCAGCCTATTTTAGTCGCGCTCGTCATAGCGAACAGGTTCCCGTAGTGTATACTCGACCCAATAGAGTATATAAACCCAAAGGTGCCAAGCCAGGACTAGTAATTTATAAGCAAGAGAAAATTATATGGGGTAACCCAGGGAAAATTAGTCAGGTAATTAATCACTTGCAGCAGGGAGTATAGAAGTATGTCTATTAGTAGGTTTTTAGACCTAATTAAACTGGGAGAAAATTCCCGGGTAGAGTTTAAATCTGGTGGCTTTCGCAATGAAAGTTTAGCCAAAGAAATTGTGGCATTTGCTAATATGAAGGGTGGGACAATATTCGTGGGGGTGGAAGATAATGGCGAAATTTCAGGAGTAGAAAATTCCCAGGAATTGATGGAGAGAATCATTCAAATTTGCCGCAATAACATTCAACCACCATTAATTCCCGAACTGATATCAATTCCTCATCAGGATAAATATATTGTGGTTATAGAAATTGAAAAGGGTATCTGCAAACCTTATAAGGTAAAATCCCTAAATCGCTATTATATTAGAGCGGGTACGGTGGCCATTGAGCCAACCCAAGAAGAATTGGTCAGATTATTACAAGATGGCGGACAATTTCACTTTGAGATTTCCTCCTTACCCGGAACGGGAATAATAGATCTAGAACCATTAAGACTGGGTTACTATTGTCAAAAAATGAGAGATTTATCAGCAGAAGAGAACAACCCACGTACCTGGTATAACCTACAAATAATCGATGAACAAGAAAGATTGACCATTGGGGGAAGTCTTTTTTTTTCCAGACAAGTAGCCAGAATATTACCACAAGCAGGAATTGAATTAAATGCCTTTAGTGGTAATGATATTACCTCTCCTATAATTGATAGTTTAACCTTAACCGAAACCATTCCTGAAGCTATAGAAGTTAGTGAATCCTTTGTCAGAAGAAATTCTCGTCATCTTCCTATTTTTAACCCAGAAGAAACCCGTCGTCATGACCTACCTGACTATCAACCATTTGTCATTAGAGAACTACTAGTTAATGCTTTTGCCCACCGAGACTGGTCTATTTTCGGTCAACGTATTCGTCTGTCTTTATTTGGCGATCGCCTGGAAATATTTTCCCCTGGTAGTTTACCTAACACCCTGAGCTTAGAGAGAGCTTTAGCTGGAATTTCCTATTATCGCAATCCTCTGATTGCCCAAATGCTCAAAGATTATGGTCTGATGGATAGATTGGGGAGAGGACTATTTAAAATCATCAAATTTTATCGTTCTCAAAACCTTCTTCTACCTAACTTTGAGAGTACCAACGCATTTTTTAAAACAACTATCTATAAAAAAGAGCATATAGATGCCACATCAAACTCTTATACGAGCGATGAGGACTGAGCAATTTCTTGCCGTTTTCCAAAATCTGTACCGACTGTTACAATTCTTCTGTTACAATTCTTGATGACAGAAAGTCGGGAAAATACGTCTTTGACTACGTCGAACGGTTCAGTTTAACCATTGCTCATTGTATATTAGACGCGTGCAATTTGGTTTGACTCTACTAAGAAGAAAAAACGAACAACATTCTTGAGACCAGCTGTGGGAAGCTGGTCTTTTTGTTGTGCTAATATTTTGTGTTATGGTAGAACCTGTTATTGCGACTGGAGTTTATATGGCCATTAACCAAGAGGAAACAGATGTAATTGATTTACAGATATATTGGCTAATACTTAAACGGCGCTGGCTAGTAATATTACTTGTTATAGCTTCAGTGTTGGGGGCTGCCATTTCCTACACTTATTCCCAGAAACCAGTTTACCAAGCCAAGGGAAAACTGCTGTTTGAGAAAAAAGATGGAGTTTCTTCCCTAACAAGTTTAGCCACAAGTGTGGGAGAACTAGGAGGACTTGGAAATAATAGTAACCCTATAGACACAGAAGCGGAAGTGATTCGTTCCCATCCTCTGATTACAAAGACTATTAATCAACTAGGGATAAAAAATACCAAAGGTGAACCCATAGAAATTGACCGGTTTCTGAAACAACTGAAACTGCAAACAATTCGGGGTACGGACGTAATGGAGCTTTCTTATAATAGTACAAACCCCCAGGAAGCAGCGGATACAGTCAACACCCTAATGAAATATTACCTAGATAATAATATTCTCATCAATCGTTCAGAAGCAACAGCAGCAAGGAAATTCTTATCTCAGGAATTACCAAGGATAGAAAAACAAGTTATTAAAGCAGAACTGGAATTACGTCGGTTTAAAGAAATTAATAGAGTAGTAGCCCTAGATGCGGAAGCTAAAGTAGGTATAGAAACCCTGGGTAAGATAGATGAGGTAATTACCCAAGCCCAAGGTCAATTGGCAGCAGCTTCTACTAGATCATTAGCACTACAAAATGAGTTACAACTGAGTACCCAGCAAGCAGTCGCTCTCAGTAACATCAGTCAAATTCCAGGAGTGCAGCAGGTGCTGACAGAATATCAGAAGACCCAGCAGGAGTTGGCTATAGCTGAAACAACCTATACCAGTGACAACCCCAAGGTGGTCAATTTGCAGCTCAAGGAACAGGCCCTGAAAAAGCAATTGCAAGAGAGAGTATCCCAAACCATAGGTAATGCGGAAGTTTTACAACAGAGTAACTTGCAAATAGGAGAGTTAAAACAAGGACTAACTCAAGATTTGGTGAGATCGGAAGTAGAAAGACTAGCACTAGCTAATCAGGTTAAAGCTTTACAGAGTGTATTTATCATTAACAGAAGACGTTTAGACAGCTTACCTCGATTGGAGCAGCAACAACTGCAACTGCAAAGACAATTACAGGTAGCACAAGGCACTTATCAACAATTATTAAAACAATTACAAGAAGTTCAGGTACTGGAGAATCAAAATGTTGGTAATGCCAGGGTCATATCCAGCGCGTTAGTTCCTGAAATACCAATCTCCCCCAGAACAGCACTCAATATTGGTATTGGGGCGCTTGTAGGTCTGGTTTTGGGTGTGGGAACAGCACTACTATTAGAAACCTTGGATAAATCCGTCAAGAATATTGAGGAGTTAAATCGAATACTAGATTTACCCATGTTGGGAACCATTCCCCAGTACGAGAACACTAAAAGACAGAAAAATCAAGAGCAGGAAGAAAATCAAAGAGAGTTACCGATTCTTGATAATCCCTATTCACCTGTTAGCACATCCATTGAAATGTTGCAAACTAATCTGGGCTTTGCTACGGATAAAGAATTGCGGGTCATTTTACTCACCAGTTCCTCTCCTGGTGAAGGTAAGTCCTTTGTATCAGCCAATTTAGCCCTAGCAGCATCCCATCTAGGCAAAAGAGTCTTGATAGTAGATGGGGATCTACGTCGTCCCCGTCAACATAAAGTGTGGGGACTGCCCAACTTTGTGGGACTTAGTAACGTGCTAGTTGCCCAAACACAACTGGAAAATTGCTTACAGGATGTATCCTCGGTGCATGTTTTAACAGCTGGTAAGGTTCCGCCCAATCCAGTTAAGCTATTAGATTCCCAATCCATGGCCAGTTTAATCGCAGCAGCTCGCCAGGACTACGACTTTGTGATTATTGACACACCACCCCTAACTGCTGTAGCTGATGCACTGATTGTGGGCAAGTTGGTAGATGGGGTGTTGTTAGTTGTCCGCCCTGGTCAGGTAGAATCTTCAGCTGTGAAAGCATCCAATTCGTTACTGGCCCAGTCCAAAGTGCCAGTTTTAGGTATGGTGGTCAATGGTGTCAGTGAAGATAGCGGATATGGAGGATATTATTATTATAGAGGTTATTATGGTGATTTAAAAGACAAACGGGAGGGTGACTCACTGGCTATAAAAAGATAATGGTCATTTGATCAAACCACACTAAGACTATATGCTGTACCATCAAGACTTTTACACATGGGCATTACAACAAGCTCAATTACTACGGGAGAAAAAATTTCAGCAGGTTGACTGGGATCATATTATTGAGGAAATTGAAGATTTGGGAAGGAGTGAATATAGAGCCCTTGTATCAGCTATAGAGCAGTTATCATTGCATCTGCTCAAATGGCAGTTTCAACCCAATCACCGTTCCCCTAGCTGGAAAATGTCCATTGATAAACAGCGTATTCAGTTAGAGCGTTTATTGGAGGATAATCCTGGGTTAAGACAGCAGCTGGATGAAATGATTGCAAAAGGTTATAAATATGGGCGCAAAGGAGCAATTAAACAGACAAATCTTCCCGAGGAGCTATTTCCCTCCGCTTGTCCTTACACTTGGGAATCCTTAATGGATGACAAATTCCCGTTCGTTCTAGAAGAGGAAAATAACGGAATTAACTAGTTACTCATGCTATCAGTGAGGTGGAACCTATGATTGAGGTGGAAAAAACTACTGGAAGTTTGTATAATGCTGATTACCATTTATGGGTATTGGAAACTGTTAAACAGTTACAAGATAGAAATCTCTCTTCCCTAGACTGGGATAATTTAATTGAGGAAGTGTTCGATCTGAGTAGAAGACAAAAGAGGAAAGTGCAAAATCTCTTAAAACGGCTTATTGAGCATTTGCTCAAGCTCAAATATTGGCAAACGGAAGTGGAAAGAAATGCTAACCACTGGAAATCAGAAATTCTCAATTTTCGCCAGCAAATCAGACAAGAGTTGGAAGATAGTCCTAGTTTAAGGTCATATTTAGAACAGATACTTGATCAATCCTATGCAGATGCTAGAAAAATTGTCCTCACCCAAGCTAGTCTTTCCACGGAAACAATCCCCCTTGCTCCCCTAGGGAACCTAGGAGAGTTCTTGGATGAAACCTGGTGTTTGCCATAATGAGATATAATAGCTGGGACAGTTTGAAAAGCAGGACAAGTAATGAACTTTCCAGAAATTAATATCGCCGGTGAGGGAAAACTTCACGCCAACCTAAATACTTCTCTGGGTAAGATTGTGGTGAGACTAGAAGAAGAGCGTGCCCCCAACACCGTTAAAAACTTTGTTGGTCTAGCAACCGGAGCAATTGACTGGAAAGACCCACAAACTGGCAAATCTATGCAAGGAACCTCCGCTTATAGCGGTGTCAGGTTTCACCGTGTGATTCCTGGTTTTATGATTCAATGTGGAGACCCTCTCACCCTTTACCCCGATTTGGCTCGTCGTTGGGGCACCGGTGGTCCCGGATACAAGTTCCCTGATGAATTTCATCCCGATCTAAAGCATGATGCACCGGGTATTTTATCCATGGCTAATGCAGGACCTGGAACTAATGGTTCTCAGTGGTTTATTACGGAAGGACCAACTCCCCATTTAGATCGAAGACACAGTGTTTTTGGTTATGTGGTTGATGGTATGGATGTGGTCAATAAGATCGCTAATGTTTCTACCACGCGCGATCGCCCTAACCAAGATGTGACCCTGGATAGTGTAGAAATTTTCCGTCAGTAATTGTTCCCTCCTGGAGACCCCCCACTCTCTTAGGTGGGGGAGGGGTAAGGTCTAAGCAACATAGCTATAACTATCCTTAGATAGGTAATGTGGACTTAGGCTGTTTCAATCCCCTGCTCTCTTAGGTGGGTACTTCTATTGATTGGATAGGTAGTCCAACTCCATTCTTTGTTCCATTTGTCTGAGAAAGTAACCGGTCATCATGGCCGATGCTAAAAGTCCAGCCAAATTATCCCTATCCGTAGTAATTTGGATATTAAAATGATCTGGTGGTAGCATTCCTACCAAACCTTGGACATTTTGGGAGATAATCTGTTTGATTTCCGGCGTGACGGACTGGGCAACACGGGCTAGAACGTCAGGAGATTGATGCTGTAAATATTTTAATAGTTGGTTTGGATTTTCCCCAAATTGACCGTTCAGAACCTGATTACCATGTTCCTCAGAGTTGTCATTCAAAAAGTCAGGATCAAACACCATTGGCAATTCTTCTTACCTTAGTTGCTAATCCTACTCTAGCTCATAGTGGAAGAAAAAGGGTAGCCCGGGTGAGAAACCTTTTATATTTCTCTCTCCTTGATTTTCTGCTGCGGTAGCTCGTCTATCTGAAAATATTGATGAAATTTTGATGTTACCTGTAGGGAGTAAGACCGGGAATTGGGATCCTTCTTTTTGCGAATAAATCCTAACTCTACCAGTTCAGCAACATGGGGATATGCACTGGATCCTCGTAAATTAATTAAGTCGGTTTGCAAAATAGGACTATTTAAGGCGATCGCTGCTAATGTTCGTAAGGACCCGACTCCCAACTCTACCGGTATTAGGGTTTGTACTAAATCTTGAAAGTCTGCTCTTAGTTGTAAACCATAACTACCTTCTGTTTCTACAATTTCTAGGGCACTTTCCCTACGGGCATAATTGTCCATTAGTTCTATTATTCCCTCTTCAATTGTGTGGCGATCGCATCCTACATATTCAGCAATTTCACTCAAAGACAAGGATTGACCCTTTAAGTATAAAACTGCCTCTATTTTCAGAGATATAGGTATATTTTCTTGGGACATGTTGGGAGATTTGCTGTTGATATGGAGGGCAATCATCTGAGACTGAGGATCAATTCAGCGATCGCTAAATCTTGGGGAGTTGTCACTTTTAGGTTGGTTTCTTCTCCTGGGACTATGCGTACTTGGATGCCACACTTTTCAAATAGGGCTGCATCATCGGTTACTTCCCACCCTTGACGTACCCCTTCTGCATGACATTGTTTTAACAACTGCACATTGAAACCCTGGGGGGTTTGAGCTGCCCAAAGCTTTTCCCGTTTTGGCGTGGACTCAATTATACCACTTTCACCCACCACCTTGATTGTATCTTTTACTGGTACTGCAGCAATCAGTCCTGGGCAATTGAGAATGGCGATCGCACAGGCATTAAATAATTCTGGTGTTGCTAAACAGCGTGCTCCATCGTGAATCAACACTTCCTTAGCCTCTGATGGCAATGCTTGTAATCCATTGTAAACAGATTCTTGTCTAGTAGTACCGCCCGGAATAAACTCCACAGGTTTAGTCATAGCCAAACCAGCCACAATAGCTTTAAAATCGTGCCATTCTGAGGGTTGAGAAATAATCCCGATCCAACGGATCTGGCTGGCAGCTTCTGCGGCCAATAAGGTCCAAGCGATAATAGACTGAGAGTGAACCTTCAATAGCAATTTGTTGCAATTAGCACCCATTCTTTTGCCGCTACCGGCGGCTGGAATTAATAAATACACTGTTTTCCTCGATTTTACGACCACTAAGACTTGAGAAAAGGAATTTTCTGATCCCGATTTTCGATAAAATAGGAACGATAAGCCTCAATAAATATATTATTTATGCGAGTAGTAGCCCTTGTACCTGGTTCCATTGCCGATCAGATTCTTTTCTTTCCTACTTTAGATTCTCTACAGCGTTCTTATCCAAATGCCTGGATAGATGTGATTGTGGAACCTAGATCAAAGGTTGCTTACCAGGTGAACAAGTGTGTTCACGAGGTATTTCTCTTTGATTACAAAGACCGTAATAGTTTAGCAGATTGGAGCAACCTGTTGGGAACAATCCGCGACCGTGAGTATGACGTAGCTATTACTGCGGGAGAAAGTTGGTTTGTTGGTTTGTTTCTTTGGTTGAGTGGTATTCCTACCCGTATTGGCTTCCAGGGTAGTGGGTCCAATTTTCTTACCCATGTCATTTCTCCCAACACTTCCCAATACATACCTCATATCTACCATGATCTATTACAGCCTTTAGGCATTAACACAGCTTGTCCACCCCTAGCCATCAACTTGCTCAAACCAGATGTGGAGTGGGCTAAACAGCAACAAAAACGATTAGGTATTGGTGAAACAGGCTACATTTTGATTTATGGTGGTTATGGTGATTTATCTTCTGATCCCGACAATATCTACCCTATAGATAGTTGGCGGCAAATTATTGGAGAATGTGAGCAAAAACAGGCAGATTTGCCCATCTTAGTGGTTAAGGAACAGGGTGATGACTATTTTGTCCCTTCTTTATTAGAATCTTTCCCTGACATTAAGGCTATTCCCGTTCCCGACATTGGTAAATTGGCTGCTATTATTGGTGGTGCCAGTTTAATGATTACTGTTAATGGTTCTCCTTTACAATTAGCCATAGCTATACAAACCTATACTATTGCCTTACTAAGCTCTGCGGATTCAACTAAGTTAATGCCCGTTAATTACAAGTTCTTAGCTATTAAATCCCCCACAGGTAAAACAGCTGATATTCCACCAGCAAGTGTTTTAAAAACAATTTGGGGGGGTTAGGTAGTTAAGAGGGAAGGGGACAAAATTTTTGCTATTTGCTATTATAGTCGTAGTTAATAGCTAAATCCTCTTAACTATCAATCATTTCAAAAAAACCATCTTCTAATTCATAACCTAACATTTGCGCTAGAGATTTTAAACGGAACCTGGCAGGTATCTGATTCTGCTTTAACCAGTTACTCAAAATAAAAATTTTGTGCATCAAGAAAATTTCTAGAGATTCAGGGTTATATTGTATACCTTCTTTCTTGTGAAATTCGTGAGGTACTAACATGGCTGTATAACGTCCTAGCTCGCCAGATTTCCAGTCTAGCAAAAATGGTAGCCATGGATATTGGGCATCTAATCGCACAAACCATAGTCGGATCTCTGGAATTTCTGAGATTTCTCTGGGATCGTCATCTTGTCTTGGGTAGTCAATATCAAAGCGCAGTTGCTGCTCCTGGGATATGATTGACTCTTTTTGGAGAATTGATTCAATTACTTTTAGTGCGGGTGATAAATCTAAGTTATTGATAGAATCCCGACCTACCTGAATGCTGATTGTCATTGACCTGTTGGCTTATTGATCTGTACTTCTACATCAACGGTAGCAGTTTTCATTTCCTAATGCCAGCAATTTGCCGATTCCCAGTGGGGGGGGGAAATCAAATGGAGCGAAGCCAGTTCCAGCTAAAGCCATATTCATACATTTAAAACTAAAAATATGCAGAAACCTGTTATTTCTACACTGGGGATTCATTCCCTGGAAGATGCTTTAGAACGATGTCAACTTTTAGGCCTGCGAATTAGCCGTCAGCGTCGCTTTATATTAGAGTTACTTTGGGAATCTAAGGAACATCTCTCAGCTAGGGAGATTTATGATCGTCTGAATAGAAAAGGTAAGGAAATAGGTCATACGTCTGTTTATCAAAATTTGGAATTGCTCTCCAGTCAAGGGATTATTGAGTGTATTGAACATAGTCATGGCAGATTATATGGCAGTGTTACCCAAGCTCATAGTCATGTTAGCTGTATTGACAATCATGAAGTTATTGATGTACACGTGGAATTACCTTTGGACTTAATTCGCCAAGTTGAATTACAAACAGGCGTGAGAATAAAAAGTTATACCATTAACTTTTTTGGTATGCGTGATCCTAAACATGGTGATAGTATTGATAGTGTTGATTACTTACATTCCTTTGAGTGAGTTAGAGACGAATATTGACCGAACTGGGAAAAAATTCTGTTTTTACTTGACCTGACATGAGCGATCGCCTTTTGACTTTCTCACATCTGGGTGCGTTATTAATCGACTCAGATCCTATTTTTCGTCTGGGTTTAAGAATTGCTTTGGAAGCTTCATCTTCTATTAAAGTAGTAGGTGACGTTTCTAATGATAGTGCCGCGTTACAGTTATTAGGTGACACTGCTTCTAGTCAGGAACAGACTGATGAAAACGAAAATAGTCAAGAACCAAAAAAAGACCACAGAGAAATTAACCTAATAGTTTTAGAATTGGGTAGGAACTCTCAAGAAGCAGAGTTAGGGTTACAATTTTGTGAACAACTGAAAGCTCTATATCCCCATATACCAGTTCTATTGCTTACAGCTGTGTCCAATTCAGAAACTCTTTTGACAGCAAAAAATCTAGGTGTGAATGGCTATTGTCCCAAAGGTATATCAATTTCCCTATTAGTGGGGATTATGGAGGAAATTGCCAAGGGTGGTTATTATTGGTGGGAGAAAAATCCTAGTAAATCTCTAGATTCACCCTTGACCCGCTGGACACATAAAATCCACTCATCGGGAATTAGTTATATCACCCGAGATTTGACCAAGATTACGCTAAGACTAAGGATTCCTGGAATCCCATTATTGGAGCGAGTCATTTTAGCTGGACATAGGAGAGAACTGTTAGCTGCGGGTTGGTTAGTACATCAGTTATTTGGTTCATCGGAACCACAACCTGTTCCCAGGAATCGGGGTGAATCTGAGTCAGTACCAATAGCTAGCTCACCATTACAAACTAAAAAAGCTCTACAGTCAATAATATTTACGTCTTGCCTTGACAAGCTGCATTCTCATTTATCCAATATAGGGGAAGTGCCATTAGAAATTGATATCTTACGGGAAGAGAAAAAAAAGGAACTGCTTTATCTGATATTACAAAAATTATCTCAACGCCTAGATAAACTCCGAGATTGCCAATTTGAGATTTCCCAACTATCCAATTTAAAAAAGGAAATACTTTATGATTTATGGGAGGGAGTAGTGAGAGAGTTTTATGGTCAAATCCCCCAGGTAAATGTGGGTAAGAGTACCATAGAAACAGTGGGATTTTTATTAGATAATGCTAGGGGAGTAGAAACTGAAATCTTAGATAAAATTCCCCTGGTTGAAGAATTATTATCCTATCTAATTTGGCAAACGGACTTATATGTGGATAATAGGTTGTATTCTCCAGGTTCAGAGTCAGCCAATTATCAAATATTAATGATTTTAGAAAATCTATTGATTCAAATTGCCAATGGTGTATTGCAACCCCTAATTAACCTTTTAGCCGATGTGGAAACTGTCAAACAACATTTTTATGACCGTCATTTTATCTCCACACGAGAAATTGAAAGATTTAGAAACAACCTATCTTGGAAGTACTGGTTAACTCGCCATTTTGGTGAACCCCAGGCAATTTTTGAAAGTCGTTATGAACTGTTTGTCATTGCACCTCGTGGTATTGCTAAAACTTCTATTTATTCCCCCCGTAACCAGCAACTAGCTAACCTTTCTGGTATTCCCCTAGTAGTAACACTAGCACTGGAGTTTAGAGATGCGATCGCACCTCGGTTACAGTCTCTATTATCTTTTGTGGGTAATGTTATAGTGTTTGTTTTAACAAAAATAGTTGGTAGAGGTTTAGGATTAATTGCTCGTGGTGTGCTTCAGGGTCTTGGTAGTGTAAACTTAGGGGATAAACCCGGAAAATAATCATGACTGAAAACTAAAAAAACCAGTTTTTTAAAAGTATGGATAAGCAAAACCTCCTAGGATTATTAATCTCCTATGGCTATGCTATGAGCCTATTAATTATTAGTGAATTTCTGCATAGAGTATTTAAAATTAAACAAAGTATCACCCGCAAAATCGTTCACATATCTGCCGGTATGTGGGTATTTGGAATTTTGATTTTATTCAACAGTTGGCAAATAGGAATTATTCCCTTTGCTAGTTTTATAATGGTTAATTACCTATTGTATAAATATCCTCTGATTCATTCCCTAGATAGAAAAAATAGCTCCCCTGGTACAGTATATTTTGCCATTTCCATTACCATACTTTTTGCCCTATTCTGGAGACCCAATGAACCCACAGACCAGGTTACAATTGCACTAGCAGGGGTCATGTCTATGACCTGGGGAGATGCACTAGCAGCATTGATTGGGGAAAAATTTGGTCAGCACAAGTACCAGGTAGGAACCTCCGTTCGCTCCTGGGAAGGATCAGCTGTGATGTTTTTTGTCACCACAATGGTGATATTTCTGATATTACTACTAATTCCCGGTTCTTTATTTAGTCCATTAGCAACCCCCATAGATGGGTGGAGGGCAATGCTTGCTGCTGTGACCAGTGCCACTTTTGCTACCTTGCTAGAGGGGATTTCTCCCCGTGGCACGGATAACTTAAGCGTGCCCTTAATAACAGCTATAGTTGTATGGTTAATTATTGGTCGCTGAGATTCATATTTGAAACCAATCAACTATTTTCCTAGAGTTAGTTCTTCCTTTTTTCCTAAAATACCTTGAGGTCGCCAAATCATTAAGCTCATAAGAATGAAACCGATGAACATAATCCGAAAAGCACCAATACGCTCCGCATCTAAAGGAACTATTTTGGGTAAAAATTCCCTGGTTAGAGCATCATAGGCAAAATAAATTACCGCTCCCAAAATTGTCCCCAGATTATTGCCAGACCCTCCTAAAATTACCATAATCCAAGCATCAAAGGTCAGTTGTGGTTGAAAGTTATCGGGATAAATAGCACTCAGTTGCCAAGCAAAAAAAGCACCAGCAATTCCAGCGATCGCACCACCTAAGATTAAAGATTGTAATTTGTAGGAAAAAACATTTTTACCCAGAGCTTTAGGTACTTCTTCATCTTCTCGAATTGCTTTAAGAACACGTCCCCAAGGAGATTGGACTAAAAATTCTAACCGCCAAAATACAAAAGCTAGAACTAATAAGACCAGTAACATTAACCCTGCTTTGGGATTATAGTTGTAAAGTCCTAGCACACCAGCAATATAAATCGCTAATGACAACAAACCCAAAATTATGGCTACCACCAAATGGGAAGTAAATTCTGCTCTATGGTTATTCTTGCGAGTATTTTTTACCCAGCGCCACAGAGAAAATAAAGTAATACTTGTAAGTAAAGTAAGCACCCCAATCATCAGTAATCGGAACAATAAATTAGGTGTTGTTGCTAGGGGAATCACATAACTTTGAATACCAAAAGCTCCAGATATCCAGCGATCGCCCACTGGTAAATCTTGATTGTTAAAAACTAACCGAATCAGCTCGCCAGTACCAATAGTGACAATGCCCAAATAATCTTCTCTCAGACGTAAAGTAGCAAAACCAATGACCAGACCCAACAAAGCAGCCACAATTGCTCCAGCAACAGCAGATAAAAATAGAGGAATACCCTTGAGACTTAAAATAACAGTGGTATAGGCACCTAAAGTCATAAAAGCAATGTGACCGAAACTAATCAGACCAGTAAAACCCCACTGCAAATTAAGTCCCAATGCAAACAAAGAAAAAGTAGCGGTAGAAATAGCCAAGAAGATCAGGTATTCACTCATAACCAGGGATTTTTAAAAAGGGATAAGGGTGGGCGATCTTCACATAAGATAAGCCATAAATGTGATATAATAAGAACATTTAACAAAACTTAACCATATTTAACCAAAGTCATAACTCCTGATTACAAACTGTATAAGACAGAGCAGGGATCGCCAAAACCATAGATTAAACTGGAGTTTGACTAAGTTATGTGAGAATTCCCTCATTATGGATGCTAAGGAACTTTGGCAACGATACCAAGACTGGTTATATTACCACGAGGGATTAGGACTGTATCTAGATATCAGCCGAATGCGGTTTGATAACACTTTCGTGGAGTCATTACAGTCAAAATTTGAGCAAGCATTTAGGGAAATGGTAGACCTAGAAAAGGGAGCAATTGCCAATCCCGATGAAAATCGCATGGTGGGACATTACTGGTTGCGAAATCCCGATTTAGCACCCAATTCCCAACTGAGAGCAGAAATTGTCAGAACTTTAGAAGAAATCGAAGTTTTTGCAGATCAAGTGCACACTGGAGCCATACATCCTCCTAAAGAAAACCGCTTTACCGATATTATCTCCATTGGAATTGGAGGTTCAGCTTTAGGGCCACAATTTGTTGCAGAAGCACTTGCTCCTGACCTTCCCCCTCTTAACATTCACTTTATCGACAATAGTGACCCTGCAGGAATTGACCGAGTGCTTTCCCGCGTGGGAGATAGGTTAAGTAGCACCCTAGTATTAGTTATTTCTAAGTCTGGTGGTACACCTGAACCTCGCAATGGTATGATAGAGGTGAAACAGGCATACTCCCGTAGAAATTTAGACTTTGCCCAATATGCGATCGCCATTACTAGTACGGGTAGTAATCTGGATAAGGTTGCCAAATCAGAAAACTGGTTAGGAACCTTCCCCATGTATGATTGGGTAGGTGGAAGGACTTCAGAAATGTCCGCTGTGGGTTTAGTTCCAGCAGCATTGCAGGGTATTAATATTCGTGCTATGCTAGATGGTGCTAAACAGATGGATGATGCTACTCGCATTGCCAACATTAAAAATAATCCAGCAGCTTTATTAGCTTTGTCCTGGTATTTTTCTGGTAATGGTAAAGGTGAAAAGGACATGGTTGTCTTACCCTATAAAGACAGCTTGTTATTATTTAGCCGTTACTTACAGCAATTGGTAATGGAGTCTTTAGGCAAAGAGAAAGACCTAGATGGCAAGACTGTATATCAAGGTATTGCTGTGTATGGCAACAAAGGTTCAACAGACCAGCATGCTTATGTACAACAGTTAAGAGAAGGAGTGCCTAATTTTTTTGCCACCTTAATTGAGGTGTTGGAAGATCGTCAAGGTGCATCTTCGGAAATTGATCCTGGTGTAACTGCTGGTGATTACCTATCTGGGTTTTTATTAGGAACCCGTCAAGCACTTTATGAGAATCATCGGGATTCCATTACTGTGACAATTCCCCAGGTTAATGCTCAAACAGTAGGGGCATTAATTGCATTGTATGAGAGAGCTGTGGGTTTATATGCTAGTTTGGTAAATGTTAATGCTTATCATCAACCAGGCGTAGAAGCAGGGAAAAAAGCAGCAGCAGTAATACTGGACTTACAGAATAAGGTAATCAAGGTATTACAATCAGAAAAGAAAGGACTAACCATTGGGGAGATCGCTGAT
Source organism: Cylindrospermopsis raciborskii Cr2010 (assembly GCF_003367075.2). Lineage (NCBI taxonomy): Bacteria > Bacillati > Cyanobacteriota > Cyanophyceae > Nostocales > Aphanizomenonaceae > Cylindrospermopsis > Cylindrospermopsis raciborskii. Next base: position 2,726,754 of record NZ_CP065936.1, on the reverse strand, counting down.
AAAGCGGGTGCTAGTGAGCAAGTAGAACCCATTTACAAAATTCTCCGTCATCTTCATGCTAATAATCGAGGTGTGGTTTTGACAGGTGACTTGAGTAAACCGGGAACTTTAACTGTTTCTTTGACTTAAAGACGGTCTTGAATCCCCGATATCTTAAAGACATCGGGGATTTGGGATAAAAGCGGTGTTGATGGAGATTAAACAGTTTCTAACCGCTAAATAGTGAGAAAGTGCAAATGCTCCCCAGGTTGAGCGGTAAAAGTTTCTAAACTACCTTGTAATTGAATTTTCCCTTGTTCTAATAAGACAATCCAATCAGCGCGGTGCATCACGCTGGGACGATGGGTAATTAAAATTGTGGTTTTTCCCTTGCGAAATGCCAATAGTCGGTCTAGAACATGGGTTTCGCTGACAGGGTCTAATCCAGCAGTAGCTTCATCTAATATGAGAACCGGAGGGTTATTGAGTATTCCTCGAGCGATCGCCAATCGTTGTCTTTGTCCACCGGAAAGATTAGCTCCAAACTCTCCCAAAACGGTTTGATACTTATGAGGTAGTTGACTGATAAAACCGTCAGCATCAGCAATTTCACAAGCTTGAACTATCTGATCAAAAGAAAGATTAGGTATACCCAATCTAAAGTTTTCTAAAATTGAACGACTCCAGAAATGGGGTTCTTGAGGTACATAAACTACCTGTTGGCGTAAACAATCAAGGGCGAGATCATGAATATTAAAAACTCCAATTCGGATGTTTCCTGAACTGGGTTGATATAACCCAGCTAAAAGTTTTGCCAGGGTACTTTTACCACAACCTGATTTACCAATGACAGCAATAATCTTACCACCGGGAAGTTTGAGAGAAAAATCATCTAATAGATCTACCCTTCCCAGATGGTGAAATGTCAAGTGAGAAAAAAAAATATCCGCATCACCAGCAATTTGAGCAATTGGTTTTTGTCCACCGCCCACTACTTCTGGCGTAGCATCAATTACTTCTAATAATCGGGAGATTGCGGTTTGTGAACGAAAATATTCATCCACCAGTCCCACCAGAAATACAATTAAAGCCAAAACATTAATTTGTAGGGTATTAAACGCCAGCATTTGTCCAATACTCAATTGATGGTTAATCACCAATATACTGCCCAAACCTAATAAAATAACACCACCTAAACTAGAAAGAAGTTTGGCGATAGTGCTATTAATAATATCCAGTTGAATGGTGCTAAAATTCAGATTGGCGAATCGACCAAAACGACTTTGGAACTCATCCCAAAATTGGGGTGCAGCATTGGTTGTTTTTACAACCTGAGCTCCTTTAAAGGTTTCCACTAATACTCCTTGATTTTCTGCTCCTAAAACCAAGAGACTACGAGTTTTTTGTTGCAGTATGGGCAAAAATGGTAGAGCAACCACAGTCATAACAGCGGCGAAAATTATAACTGCTATGGTTAATTGCCAGCTATAAAATAGCATTAGTCCTAAGGAAATAAGTGCCACAAAAAATTGGCTAGGCAAAAGAATGACAAGTTGAGAAACCAACTGATTAATTTCGTTAATATCACTCAAGCGACTGGTAATTTCACCACTACGACGGGACTCATAATAAGTTAAAGGCAATTGCAACAATTTACGACCAAAATCCAAGACCAATCCCAATTGTAATCTTTGCCCAAAATGGGCAATCATAGTAGATTGTATTAGTTGTAAACTGCTACTAAATATGGTCATCACGACCACAGCACACACTACTACTGAGAGTAGTTGTAGGTCACCCCTGACTAAAACATCATCGGTTAATAATTGAATGAGAACTGGAGTTCCTAAAGCTAACACACCCAGAATAATATTGATAATAATAACTTGTGCTAGTAGTCCACGATAGGGTAGAATCCTCAAGAAAAAGCGTAACAAACCACCATGAGGTTGCTCTTGAGATTGGCTAGAAAACTGTTCTGGGTCAGGTTCTAATAATAGAGTTACTCCATTCCAAGCTGCTAATAATTCTTGGCGTTCAATATAGCGAATACCTACAGCTGGATCAGCAATGACATATTTTTTGCCCCTAGTACCATAGAGAATGACCCAATGATGACCTCGCCAATGAATAATAGCTGGTAAGGGAATTTCTGTGATTGTGTCTAAAATTTGCGGTGCTGCTTTAACCGCTCTGGAATTGAATCCTAAACTATCCGATCCACGTTTTAAGCCCAATAATGTTGTTCCTAATTGTCCCGTTCCTACTGCTTCTCGACTTTTATTAATGGTGAGAAATCTCCCGTAATATTTGCAGATGGAAGCTAGACAAGCTGCTCCGCAGTCTTCTTCACTTGCTTGTAAAACACATTCGTATTTTTTTCTAGGTTGGAATGGATTAAACATCATATTTGAGTGTGGGACTTATTAATGAGTAATACTTGACAAAGTATGGAAATCGAGATAAATTATTCCCCATCCCTAATTACTAATTAGTCTAGCTTTGCGGAGGATAAATTGCATCACATTTTCTTGGCGGGAAATAATATCAGCACCTCCTTCCATCCCTGGTTGTAGATAACATTTATTTTGTCCTTTACCAAGGTATAATGTTTCTGGTTGCATAGTGACTTCGTATCCATTTATGCCATTACTATTGGTTATATTATTGTTTATATTGTTAGTTATAATATTACCAGGCAAAACATCTGGAGAAATATTTTTAACCCTACCCCTGAGAGTGCCATAATCTGGATAAGGACAAGCAGAAACTCGCATTTGAATTTTCTGTCCCACTTGTACTTTATTAATTTCCTGACTCGGTATATAAGCCTTAATTTCTAACGGAACATTGAGCGGAGCAATTTGGGCGATCGCTTGACCAGATTGAACCACTTGTCCAAGATTACGAAGTTTCAATTGTAGCAGTGTTCCAGTAATAGGTGCACGAATTACAGTTTTTTGTAAGTTAATTTCTGTTTGCAGCAAATCCTGACGGTAACGAGTTAGTTGTTTTTGTATTTCTAGCCTTTGTTGTAATAAGTTGCCCAGTTCTTTATTTAAAGCTGCAATAGTCATTTCTCCCCTCACTTGTTCCTGTTTTATGCGTTGTGATGCAATAATCACAGCCGAATTACTGGGATTCATAGTTGTTCTGGCTTTATATAGATTTGTTTGGGCAGTTTTGAAAGCCTGTTGTTTATCATCCCACAGACTTTGGGCATTATTCTTGGCACTTTCTAATTTCGCTCGCGCAGATTTTATTGCCTGTTGTTTTTCTTCTAGAAGACTCGCAGGAATAGCACCAGAACTGGCGATCGCTTGTAGTCTATTTCTTTGAATTATAGCGAGGTTTAAAGCAGTTTCTGCTTCTTGGATGGTAGATTTGAGAATTCCCTGTTTTTCTAGTCGTTGTAGTTGGGATTTGGCAAATTGAAAAGCAATTTCTGCTTGCAATAATTCTGCATTTCCCTTAATCCGTTGATCATCAAAATTACGTTGAGTTCCCATAAATTCCGATTGTGCAGCAAAAATTGTCTGCTCATTTAAATTAGTCTGATCTAGAATTTGGTTACGAATTTCATTGAGCTGAGAGTCAATTTCTAGCAGTTGTAATTGGGATTTTTGAATGCTGTCTTCTAATTGTTTCTTTTGGGTTTGTAATTGAGAATCATCAACAAAAGCCATGCTATCTCCTTGACGAACTACTTGATGATTTTGCACTAAAATTCTTTGCACTTCCCCAGAAATAGCTGACTCAACTAATTTGATTTCTCCCACCGGTCTAATAGTACCACTTACTTTAACGGTTGTTTTATAAGTCAGTATAGTTGTTAGAGCTATCCCGACCAAAAAAATAGTCAACATTATCCCCGCACCAATACTAGTCAATCTATGAATTTGAGGGAGAAACTCATTCACTTCAACCGGGTGCAAATGTTCAAAATTTGGATCATCATATCCATTCTCAATACCAGATTGAGAATCTCTTTGATATTGGTATAAAAATTTCACAGTATTTTATGGCAATAATTTACAAATACGCGCCAATACTCAGTAACGTTTAGCAATAGCCATAGATATTTATTGACCAAAGGTCATCTTTGTTAACTCTTATGATTTCCATCTAATAATATAAACATAAGCACTATTGCTCAGGAATTCATAAATCCGGGGATAGACTTTAGAAAGCGAAAGGGAGGAAATGGAGATTCTATTGGTTAGAGAAGTACCTCACTTGTTTGAGATCTGGAGTTTAGACTAAAGAAGTTGGGTTGAGGAATTCCCTAATATTTGATAATAACTGTATATCTCAAGATTATATTCTCCGGTTTAGAATCCATGTTTCCATTGTGGCTGAAAATTGCGATCGCTGCTGGTTGGGTCTTTTTGATCATATTAATTGCTTGGTTAGTCAGTCGGTTTACTCCTAGTCAACCGGAAATCATCCGTAAAATTGTGCATATTGGTAGTGGTAATGTAATTTTATTAGCTTGGTGGTTCCATATTCCTGCTTACGTGGGAATTAGTGCGGCAATTTTAGCTGGTCTAATTAGCGTCATATCATATTTTGTGCCAATTTTGCCTGGAATTAATAGTGTGGGGAGACAAAGTTTAGGCACTTTTTTTTATGCTGTGAGTATTGGAATTTTGGTTGGATATTTCTGGTATTTAAAAAAACCTGAATATGCAGCTTTAGGTATTTTAATTATGACCTGGGGTGATGGACTAGCAGCACTAATTGGGCAAAGATTTGGTAAGCACAAGTATTACCTCTTTGGCGCGAATAAAAGTTGGGAAGGTTCTTTAACCATGACAGTGGTCAGTTACTTAGTAAGTGTAATTATTTTGTTAGCAACACGGGGAAGTAGTTGGCAAATATGGTTAGTATCAGCGCTAGTATCTATCACTGCCACATTGTTAGAATCCGTTTCCTTTTTGGGGATTGATAATTTAACGGTTCCCATTGGTAGTGCTATTTTGGCCTATGGTTTGACCAGTCAATGATTATGATTTTAACGATATGGTTTTCTCCTTTGGGTGAGGAACAGTTCATTTTCCTGGCTGAAATATCTGAAAAAACCTCTTGACAAATGTCCAACAATCTGGTGATAATGATTGTTTGTGAAAACTTTACTTTTAATATAATCTCTTGGCTAACGTCATTGTCATAGGTGCTCAGTGGGGCGATGAAGGAAAAGGTAAAATAACCGACCTACTCAGCCGCTCTGCAGATGTGGTGGTACGTTACCAGGGGGGAGTTAATGCCGGTCATACAATAGTGGTGAACGGTCAAACATTTAAGTTGCACTTAATTCCCTCTGGTATATTGTATCCAGATACCGAGTGTATTATCGGCTGTGGGACAGTGATTGATCCACAGGTGTTAATAGGAGAACTCGACAAACTAGAAAAATTAAATATTTCCACGGACAATTTGCGCATATCCCAGACTGCTCACGTTACTATGCCCTATCATAGATTGATTGATCGGGCCTCGGAGGAGCAGAGGGGAAGTCATAAAATTGGCACCACCGGAAGAGGTATTGGTCCAACCTACGCGGATAAGTCAGAACGAACTGGGATCAGAGTTTTAGATCTGATGGATGCTGACGGGTTACGAGAACAGTTGGAATGGACAATAAACTATAAAAACGCAATTTTAGAGAAGTTGTATAATCTTCCTCCCCTGGATCCAGAACAGGTTTTTCAGGAGTATTTGGGTTATGCCAAAAGATTACGTCCTTTTGTGGTTGACACCTCGGTGAGAATATATGACGCAGTGCAAAAACGACGTAATATTCTGTTTGAAGGTGCTCAGGGCACTCTTCTGGATTTAGATCATGGAACCTATCCCTATGTTACCTCTTCCAATCCTGTAGCTGGAGGAGCTTGTGTGGGTACGGGTGTGGGACCAACAATGATAGATCGGGTAATTGGGGTCTCCAAGGCGTATACTACCAGAGTGGGTGAAGGACCATTCCCCACGGAACTCCAGGGGGAAATTGGTGATTTGTTAGCCAGTCGGGGCGCAGAATTTGGCACGACTACGGGAAGAAAACGTCGCTGTGGTTGGTTTGATGCAGTAATTGGACGTTATGCTGTCCGTATTAATGGCATGGATTGTATGGCTATTACCAAACTAGATGTTCTAGATGAGTTGAAGGAAATCAAGGTTTGTGTAGCTTATGAAATTGATGGTCAAAGGTGTGAACATTTCCCCACTAGTGCCCGTCAGTTCTCCCGTTGTCTTCCCATATATCAAACCTTACCTGGATGGCAAGTTTCTACTACAGAATGCCGTAGATTAGAGGATTTGCCTAAGCAGGCTTTGGAATATCTGAGATTCCTAGCGGAGTTGATGGAAGTTCCGATCGCGATTGTTTCCCTAGGAGCAAGTCGTGATCAGACTATAATTGTGGAGGATCCAATCCACGGCCCAAAACGGGCTTTATTGCAACCCAATGGTACACCAGTTGCAGTTTAGCAGGAACAGTGATTGGTGATTAATTGATAACTAATTGACAAGTTAAAACTAGTATGGCACTGACAGTAGAATCTCAAAAACGTCCAGAAGGCATTAAACCCAAAGCTTTACGCCGTTCTGGTTTAATCCCCGCCAATTTGTATGGACACAACGGTACTGAGTCAATTTCCTTGGCTCTGGAAGCTAAAACAGTTGACCGCTTGCTTAAACAAGCTGCACCTAATAAGACGGAAATTGAACTGAGTATTCCAGATCTTCAATGGACTGGTAAAACTGTTTTGAGGGAAGTTCAAGTTCACCCAGCGAAGGGAACTCCCTATCATTTGAGTTTTTTTGCAGCTAAGAGTTAAGGAGTCTTGAATCCTCGTGCTGCGGGTACGGGGATTCTTGGAAACTAAATGTAACTTCAATGGAAACTACAAGTATTGAAAATTTAGTTGATCAGATGTTACATGCGGAATTTTATCCTCACCCTGTAACCCAACCTATTCAAGTCATTCAAACTCATATCTCTTGGGTAGTTTTGACAGGCAATTATGTCTATAAGCTGAAGAAGTCTGTTAACTTTGGTTTTTTAGATTACTCAACTCTGGATAGGCGCTTACATTTTTGTCAGGAAGAATTACGCTTAAATCAACGTGGTGCCAGTAAGTTATATCTACAAGTTGTACCCATTACCTGGAGTGGTGGAAAATACCATTTGGGGGGAAAGGGTGAAATTGTGGAGTATGCGGTGAAAATGCGTCAATTTCCTGAAGATGCTTTATTTAGTCAGCTACTCTCCCAAGGTAAGTTAAATCAGCTCCATCTACAAGAACTAGGAAGGGTGCTGGCTGACTATCACACTAAATGTCTTACCAATGATTATATCAGTGGTTTTGGTCAAGTAGGGTTAGTGCGGTCAGCTATTGATGAGAATTATATTCAAACATTAAAATATATTCAAAAATATAGTGGTGGACCCCAAACTCAGTCCAGATTTGAAGAAACAAAAGCCTATACAGATAAGTTTTGTCAGCAGTATTCGGAATTATTTGCCAGCAGAATCGCCCACCAACGCATCCGTGAATGTCATGGAGATTTACACTTAGCAAATATTGCTCTGTGGAATGAAGAAATTATCCTTTTTGACTGTATTGAATTTAATGAGACCTTTCGCTTCGTGGATGTTATGTATGATGTGGCATTTACAGTCATGGATCTGGAGACAAAAGGTCGAGAAGATTTAGCAAATACCTTTTTAAATACTTATGTTGAGGAAACCGGAGACTGGGAGGGTTTACAAATACTACCTTTATATTTAACTCGTCAAGCTTATGTCAGAGCTAAAGTAAATTCATTTCTATTAGACGATAAAGCTATAGGGTCAGAAACTAGAGCGATCGCATCCCAAACAGCTGAAAAATATTATCAACAGGCGTGGAAATACACCCAACCCAGACAGGGAGAATTAATATTGATGTGTGGGTTATCTGGTTCTGGTAAAAGTACTACTGGGAGGTATTTAGCTGCTAAACTGGGGGCGGTTCATTTACGTTCTGACGCGGTGCGAAAACATCTGGCGGGTATTTCTCTTAGGGAGCGGGGTAGCAATGAAATATACACTCCAGAAATGACTCAAAAGACCTACAATCGGTTGTTAGTATGGGGAATTACACTGGCTAATCAAGGTTGGTCTGTGATTCTGGATGCTAAATATGATCGTAGGTATTTACGTCAACAGGTAATTGATCAAGCAAATAAACATCAACTACCTGCAAAAATTGTTTACTGTACTGCACCATTAGAGGTGTTAGAGGAACGTATACTACACCGTAGTAATGATATTACTGATGCTACTCCCGAATTATTAGCAAGTCAAGTTGAGCAATACGAAGTATTTACGGAGGAGGAACTACCATACATTATGGTAGTAGATACTACTCAACCTTTGGCTCAACAGATTAGTGGTAAATTTAGATAAGTTAAAGCTAGATGAGAGTGATGAAATTATGGCATCCAACAAAAATATCCTCAGCGAAATACTATCCACATCACCCAACTTTTTTTCTCAATTCGTGTTTGGGTTTTTATTAGCTGCGATTTCCAGGTTTGCGGGAGCTTCTTTAATTCTATGCGTATTTTTGGGAATTGTGGGTGGTTTAGCTTTAGGTTGGTTCACTATTGCTAACGAGAATAACGAAACAATTCCCAATGTTGCTGCTAATGATGGTATTGATGCTGCGCTGAAATACTGTTTAGTTTTCATGTTTAGTTTTTTGTTTATAGGTTATTCTGCTCCTATTAGTATTTTGTTTGGTTGTCTAGCTGGTTTAGGTGGAGGTTGGATTATTGCTTGGTGGAGAAGCAAGGAATTAACCGTCACTCAAATTCAAGATGATTTAGTAGAGGATGATGATCTTGAACAATCAGATACTAGAGTTACTAAGCGGAAAAAAAGATTACCTGTTCGTCGGTTACGTCGTCCTCCCGGAAGTTTCAATTTTCGATTTTGGGAAAAATAGGTAACTTTTTGCCCAACCTTTGTTAAACCACAATATGCCAACTATGTTTTTATATCTTTCTAAACTACTACCGCTGTTTTTTTATCCTTTGGGGTTAGCTAGTATAAGTTTAGTTATTGCCCTGATCACCCTATGGAAACGTCCTAAAATTGCAGCGGGTTGGATTGGGATATCCTTAGCTATACTAATCATATCTGGTAATGGGTGGGTATCTAAAAGTTTGGTTGCATCCCTGGAATGGCAAAACATCCCCCTGGAAAAAATACCCCAAGCTGAAGCGATTGTGGTTCTGGGTGGTGCTACCAAACCAGCTGCTTGGCCTCGTTCCACAGTAGACTTGAACGAGTCCGGAGACAGGGTAATCTATGCTGCTCAACTCTATGGACAAAAAAAAGCACCTTTGATTATTTTAAGTGGTGGACGTATTGATTGGCGTGGTGGTGGAACACCAGAATCAGCGGATATGGCTACTATTCTCATATCTCTAGGTATTCCTCCAGAAGTAATTATTGAGGAACCAAATTCCTTGAATACTTACGAAAACGCCGTCAATGTCAAGAAAATCCTGGAAAGTCGGGGAATCAAAAAAGTGTTATTGGTAACCTCAGCCATGCACACACCCCGGTCTCTGAAAATTTTTCAACGTCAGGGTGTGGAAGTAATTCCCGCTCCCACGGATTTTATTGTCAGTCGGAGTGACCTAGAAGAACTAATTGCTACTCCTAAGTCCACCATATTAAATTTGTTCCCCAGTGCTGACAATTTAAATGATTTTACCAACGCTTTAAAAGAATATATTGGTTACTTAGTCTATGCTCTGCGTGGTTGGTTATAGAATTACTGGTGGATTGACGCTCCCACAATAAACTCCGCATTGCGTAAGGATGAGGTTTTCTGTTATCATCTATTTTATGGCGTGTAACAGTTGAGGTTTAATGACTGATTATTTCCCAAGCAATTTACCGTTAAAATCAATTCCACACAGCAAAAAGACAGTAAACACCCCAATGGTGGAAACTGGAGATAGCAGTGGAAAATTAGCCTTCACCATAGCACAAGCAGCATCAGAACGTAAAGCAGGCGAAATTTTACTGCTCAAAGTAACAGATGTCTCCTACCTGTCCGATTATTTTCTGGTGATGACTGGTTATTCCAGGGTCCAGGTTAGGGCCATCTCCTCTGCTATAGAAGAAAAGGTGCAAACGGAATTACAACGTCGTCCTTTGCGCACAGAAGGAAAAGGGGAAGGTAGTTGGGTGTTACAAGACTATGGGGATGTGATTGTTCACATTATGATGCCCAAGGAACGAGAATTTTATAATTTGGAAGCGTTCTGGAGTCATGCAGAGCATATTCCTTTAGAAAACCCTAAAGACCTTGAGGATGATCCAAATGATAAGATCTTCGGTTGATAATTGTCCAGTTCCCATTGAACAGCAACCGCTCCACGAGTACGAGGAATTAAAAAATTCCTGGTTTTTTGGGGAGAGTACCCTAGGTTCGCGTGGTTACCTGACCAGAATTTTATGGATTTGGGGTTGGTCTTGGTTGATAGCTGGTCCGGTTTCAGCTTCTAGTTTCCCTGTAGAAAAGCATATATTTCATTTTATCCTTTGTGGTACTGCTATTGCTAGTCTAGTGGTGGTTCTGGTACTAATCAGGTTGTATCTAGGTTGGTTCTATATAAAAGACCGCCTTTACAGTGCCACGGTCTTATATGAGGAATCTGGCTGGTATGATGGACAAATATGGCATAAGCCACGGGAAATTATTGATCGAGATCGTTTAATTGTGGCTTATGAAATTAAACCCATTTTGGGACGCTTACAGATGACCTTTGGCGTGGTGGCTATTTTATATTTCACTGGCATTTTGGTCTGGAACCTGTTCTAGTTACCAAATCCGGGGAAGTAATTCTCCCCCGTGACTGATCACAATTACAATTTAGACCCACACTGGGAACAAAAATTATGAGTGGAAGAGTTTTTGGTCCCACAATGGTTACAATACGTTGATTCTACTACTGTGGTTGGTCCTGGTTTGGGTAACCCGAACATTTGGGCATTGCTCTTACCAGGTGCTACCATGGGATAGCAGTTTTCGTCTTTAGTGACATGAACGTTAACCACTACTGGACCCTTATGCTCTAACATTTCTGCTACTTTTTGTGATAACTCTTCTTGTTTAGTAATCACCATGCCCTTAATGCCATAAGCTTGCGCTAAAAGCTCAATATCAGGCATTCCTACTTCCATATTAGAACAGGAGTACCTCTCACCATAGAAGGCCTCTTGCCATTGTCTTACCATTCCTTGCCAACCGTTATTTAAAATTACGGTCTTGACATTTATGCCATATTGTGCTAAGGTTCCCAGTTCTTGTAAACACATTTGGAAACTGGCATCACCACTAATACAAATGACCTCTTCTTCAGGAAAGGCTACTTTGGCTCCCATAGCTGCGGGTACGCCAAAACCCATGGTGCCTAAACCCGCACTAGAAATCCACCGTCTTGGTCCATTTTTGAGGAATTGGGCAGCCCACATTTGATGTTGTCCCACATCGGTGGTGTAAATGGCGTTGGGAGCTTGTTTGCCAATTTCCACTATTACTTCTTGGGGGGAAATGCTATCAGGGTAGTGGGGAACAATGAGAGGGTAATCTTGTTTCCAACGACCAATTAGGTTTAGCCATTCCTGATTGCGATTATGGTGATTGTGATGATTGTTATGACATCGCCTCAATAGGTCTTCTAAGACGTTTTTCACATCCCCAACTATGGGAACTTCCGGAACTCGGTTTTTGCCCACTTCCGCTGGGTCAATATCAATGTGAATTACTTTCGCATGGGAAGCAAATTCATCTAGTTTTCCTGTTACTCTATCATCAAATCTTGCCCCTACACAAATTAGTAGGTCACAGTCTGTTACGGCAAAATTAGCGTATGCAGTTCCGTGCATACCTAACATTCCCAAGGACAGGGGATGATGTTCGTCAAATGCACCAATTCCCATCAGGGTGGTGGTGACTGGGATATTGAATAATTCCGCCAGTTCTTTGATTTCTTTATGGGATCCAGAGGCGATCGCTCCTCCACCGACATACAAGAGTGGTTTGCGACTTTCTGTGATTAGTTGAATAGCGGCATTAATTTGTCTAGGATTGCCCTTAACTGTGGGGCGATATCCCGGTAATTTAACCGAACCTGGTTCCACTGGGGTATAGTCAAATTTTTCCAGGGCTACATCCTTGGGAACGTCTATGAGAACTGGTCCAGGTCTACCCGTACTAGCTAGATGAAAGGCTTCAGCCACAATTCTGGCCATGTCCTTGGGATCCCGCACCACGTAAGAGTGTTTGACTATGGGCAAGGTAATACCATAAATATCTGTCTCTTGGAAAGCATCAGTACCAATAGCGGGTCTGGGTACTTGTCCAGTGACAATTATCATGGGTATGGAGTCCATGTAGGCGGTGGCAATACCTGTTACTAAGTTGGTAGCTCCCGGTCCGGAAGTACCAAAACATACCCCCACCTTGCCCGTTGCACGGGCATAACCATCCGCAGCATGGGAAGCACCTTGTTCATGACGAACTAGAATGTGTTTAATACTACCTGTTTCTTCTACTTTATACAGGTCATCATAAATAGGAAGTATAGCTCCTCCGGGATAACCAAAAATATACTCCACTCCATGACGGAGTAGACTATCCAACAGAGCAAAACCACCGGTTGCTCTTATGGGTTGGGTCCAGGAGTGGGAGATAGGAGCAGACTTGCGTTTTTCAGACTGTGAGGAATTGATTTGAGAAGGCGATCGCACGATTAACCTCAAAATATAACTAAAATTAAGCCTGGATTTTGTATTTAGGATACCATTTTAATTGAAAAACCGACACTTTATTTATTCTCTAGTATTTTGCCAGGTCCACAGGCCAATTATAGCCACAGTGAGACTCATGCCAAACAGAAATAAAGATAAACCCAGAGCATTCACCAGTTTAGTAGTAATTAGTAGGGGGAAGGAAAGGGCAATATTCACGGCGTGATTTTGAAAGCCAAATACCTTCCCGTGCATGGATGGGGGAGTATATTGTTGAATTAGGGTTTGCATGGGCACGTTAACCAGGGATGCTCCTAGACCCAGGAAAACACATAGAAATAAACCCCAGGGAAGGTTATAGGTGAAAATAAACATTCCCAGTGCCAATGCCATAAATATAAACCCAATTAGGGGTAAGGGTTGACGATCTAGCTGTTGACTAAAATGCCCAATTATTGCTGCGCCCAGAACCATACCTACACCAGCTGCAGCTACGAAAAAGCTAAAATCTGTTTGTTCTAATTTTAGTCTGTTTGCTAGTCTAATGGATAATTCCAGTAAAGATGCAAAAACGCAGTATAGAGCTACAATTTGAATCATAGCATTCCATACCAAGCGGTTTGTCCTGAGATATTGCCAACCCTGTAAAAATTCTGCCACCGGGTTGACTACAGAAGTGTGACGCTGTTCTCGAAACTGGATGGGTAGCATAATAGCAGCAGATAGCAAGTATAATAAACCCACCAGTAGTTCTTTACCAAAATCAATACCAATATGTTCCGCCTCATTTAAAATAGTAGAGCCTAAGGCGTAACCCACTATTAGTGCACCCATCATGGTACTACTAAATAGAGCATTAGCTGCCATCAAGTTCTCTTTTTTGACCATAAGAGGTATGGTAGCTTGTTCCGCTGGGGCAAAAAATTGAGTAACCGAGGAAATACCAAAATTCAGTGCTAATAGAATCCCCAGCTGTCGAGGTAAGAACGCTATACTCAGTGTTAATACACCGCGAATGACATCGGAACCAATCATAATTAACTTCTTGGGCATTCTGTCAACAATTACACCACCAACCGAACCAAAGAATATTGCTGGTAGGGTAAATGCCATATACAGATAAAACCTTCCAGTCCCCGATGATAAATGGGGAGGTAAGTATTTTTTCTCCAATAAATCAATCATTAGTATTAATAATACCTTATCAGCTAACTGGGATATTAGTTGACCAATCCACAGCAGCATAAAATTGCGGTTTTTGACCAGGGCACTAAAGCCTTGATTAATTGCAGTAGGTTCCGTGGGAAACATGAGAATTGTTTGATTGGTGATTGGCGAAAATCAAGACCCAAGGTTTAACCTCCATGGTCGGTTTACTCATAACTCACTATCATAACTTTTTAGCAGCAAATGTAAAAATTCCGTTGCACTCAGGTAGGTTGGACACCCGAAAAACCCTGTGGATAGGTTTTGCCAATAACCTTGCACTTTTCCCGGTGATCCCCACATTGACAAGTGTTCCACTGGTGGATCTGCATAGAAATTATCTTGCTTACTACCCAGAATAGCAGAACTCCAATGGGTAAAATAATCATGACTCAGACGATGAATGGGGAAATTACCACCTACCGGAACCCCCCACCCATCTATAGCTATCAACGCTTTTACATTTCCACCCCGCATTTGCCATTTGATAGCAGCACCCATCGCTCCCACCACACCCGCACTAAACCCAATGAATATCACCGGTAATTCTAACCTATTCCCCAGGCGATCGCCCAGAAACAGTAAAATATGAAATGTTGATAAGGTTAAAATTCCCTCCTCGGGAAATACTAACATGTTATCCATCTGTAGATTGTTGAGATTATTTTCCCCTACAGACCATAAATCCTCGATGAATCTTTGAGTTAATTCCCGCTGATGAATTCCAGGACAGATTACAATTTGCATAACTTCACCCCTCGTCTCCAGTTTTTTGAGAGTATGTATATTTTTATGTGCAACAGTATCCTATCCCCTGGGATAGGATAATAATGGTTGGGGATATAAGTATAGATTGTGATCTTTGGCTTTGATGATTTTTAAAATTGACATCAAAAGTCCCAAGATGATTCCACTAAAATATTGAGGTAATTATTGTGGTTGTAACACCAGAAAAACTACAACATACTCACGACCATCTACCAAACCATGACTCCATAGCGGTATTACTAATGGGTTATGGTGAAGTGGAGAGTTATGAGGATTTTGCTAATTATAATGAACAGGCTTTAAATCTGCTCACTGCCAAATTTGCACCCGTCCCCACTTGGATCTATCCTCCCCTAGCTAAACTTTTGGCATTATTTGACCGTCATGAATGGGGACATACCCATCATGATTTTATTTCTCCTCACAACGCTATTTTTGAAAAGCAGCGAGCAGGGATTGAACACGAATTACAACATAAGTGGGGTAATAAGGTTCAAGTTTTCAAAGCTTTTAACTTTTGCGCTCCCTTTTTGCCTGGACAAGTTTTAGCTGAGATTAAAAATCAAGGCTTTGAAAAAATCTTAATCTATCCCTTATTGGTAGTAGACTCTATTTTTACCAGTGGTATAGCCATTGAACAAGTTAATAACGCTTTAGCAGAATTATCGGATGGAGAACAACATTGGCTCAAGGGAACGCGTTATATTCCGTCATTTTACAATGAGCCAGAATATATAAGTTTAATGGCAAGACTAGTAGAGGAAAAAGTTAGTAGTGATTTGGCGACTAATTATTTACCTTCCCAAATTGGCATTGTACTGCTCAATCATGGTTGTCCACACAAAGCCAAAGGATTCACATCAGGAATTGATGAAAGTCAAATTCTCTATGAGTTAGTCAGGGAGAAATTAATTCACCGTTATCCCTTAATTTCTGTGGGTTGGTTAAACCACGACACACCTCTAATTGAATGGACTCAACCCAATGCTACTCAAGCTGCCAAAAATTTAATTCAATTGGGTGCTAAAGTGATCATATTTATGCCCATTGGTTTTGCCACAGAAAATCATGAAACTCTGTTGGATGTACACCATATAATTCATGATTTGGAGAAACAGTATTCTGGTCTAGACTATGTGCAAATGCCTTGTGTTAATGACCACCCACAATTCTTAAAAATGGCTGCCGGTTGGGCTAACACCCAGATTAGCGAGTTGATGAAGGAAGCAGGACAGGAAGTAAATCTTCAATTGTCCACCCATCATCACCATCACCACTAAGTTGAAACTCGGGGAGATAGGGGATTTGAAAATGCCAGGAACCAGACTTGAACTGGTGACACGAGGATTTTCAGTCCTCTGCTCTACCGACTGAGCTATCCCGGCTAGGTTTGTTTATTGCTCACATTAGATAACCATAACAAAGTTATAGTTATTTGTCAAGGGGGTTTCAAAGAAATTTTTTCATAAGAAAATTGTTGTATAATACCCATAAAATAGCGATCGCCATCTATCTCCTATTACATCCCCACGGAATTTTTTTCAGGGGGAGTTGACTATTGTCTCTTGGACATAATACTCTGACAATGGAAATTTGTGTCTTATATTTAATTCCACTCACTAGTATTTGATATTCACGAGCGATCGCTCTTCCTTGTAGGGAAATTATTTGTAGAATGGGTTACCCATAATGACTCACTACAAAACCAGTCGGTTTTCAACCGACTTAGGCTTTGAGACAATGAATTCCCTGTCTCCCCCACAGACAGTCTCCAGGTAAGGGTTAATTCAACCAATTATGGTTAATCCCGTAGAGATCACTTCGCAATCGCGTTTACATATATCCTGTGGGTTTGTTGGGTTTCGTTCCTCAACCCAACCTACGTGAATCTTATATTTAATTCCACATCCCGCTGGTGTTTCAACACTACTAATATTTCATATCTCCCGCGAGCGATCGCTCTTCCTTGTAGGGAAATTATTTATGGAAATCTATATCCTGCTGGTATTTGTAACACTACTAATATTTGATATTACCCCCCTTCGGGAAAGAGCGATCGCTATTCCACTCACTAGTATTTGATATTCGGGAGCGATCGCTCTTCCTTGTAGGGAAATTATTTGTAGAATGGGTTACCCATAATGACTCACTACAAAACCAGTCGGTTTTCAACCGACTTAGGCTTTGAGACAATGAATTCCCTGTCTCCCCCACAGACAGTCTCCAGGTAAGGGTTAATTCAACCAATTATGGTTAATCCCGTAGAGATCACTTCGCAATCGCGTTTACATATATCCTGTGGGTTTGTTGGGTTTCGTTCCTCAACCCAACCTACGTGAATCTTATATTTAATTCCACATCCCGCTGGTGTTTCAACACTACTAATATTTCATATCTCCCGCGAGCGATCGCTATTCCTTCTATCTCGTAGCAGAATTTTTCCCATCTTTAGTAATTACACCGAAAATCTCATAAAATAGCGATCGCCATTAATTTCAAGTGAGGAATCTAGGCGCCGATTTTTTTCTCTATGGGGGGGGTTGACTATTGTCTCTTGAACCTGATACTCTAATAATGGAAATCTGTGCACTTTTTTTTCAGATGCTTACACTCCATTATACTCAACCTTCATAATACCACATTTTTATCCCTTCGACCACAAAAAAACTTATCTCAACCCCCTATAAATATAATTTTTTCTTATTGTTTATCTTTATATATATGAATTTAGGTGTTAATACAATTATGCAACCGTCTTTTAGCGTTATTAACAATGAGCTTACAATCCCATATAGTTTGGTCACGTTTGGTAAATTTCCTGTTGTGTTTTCTCCACTCAACAATAATGGAACTCTATATCCCGCTGGTGTTTCAACACTACTAATATTTGATATCTCCCCTTCACGAAAAAGCGATCGCTATTCCTTGCAGGGAGGCACAATTATTTGTAGAAATGGGCTGGGGGTGTTGGGTTTCATACTTCAACCCAACCTACGTTGATCTTATATTTAATTCCACTCACCCACTTACAGGATTTTCCCCATCTTTGGTAGTCCCATAAAATAGCGATCGCAATTAATTTCAAGTTAGGAATCTAGGCGCCGATTTTTTTCTCCATGGGGGGAGTTGACTATTGACCCTTGAACCTGATACTCTGATAATGGAAATCCGTGCACTTTTTTCGCGAATGCTTACACTCCATTATACTCAACCCTCATAATACCACATTTCTACCCCTTCGACCATAAAAAAACTTATCTCATATATATGAATTTAGGTGTTAATACAATTGTGCAACCGTTTTTTAGCGTTATTAACAATAAGCTTACTTCGCAATCGTGTTTATATATATCCTGTGGGTTTGTTGGGTTTCGTTCCTCAACCCAACCTACGTTGATCTTATATTTAATTCCACTCACTAGTATTTGATATTCGGGAGCGATCACAATTAATTTCAAGTGAGGAATCTAGGCGCCGATTTTTTTCTCCATGAGGGGGTTGACTATTGTCTCTTGGACGTGATACTCTGATAATGGGAATCTGTGCACTTTTTTCGCGAATGCTCACACTCCATTATACTCAACCCTCATAATACCACATTTTTATCCCTTCAACCATAAAAAAACTTATCTTAACCCCCTATAAATATAATTTTTTCTTATTGTTTATCTTTATATATATGAATTTAGGTGTTAATACAATTGTGTAACCGTTTTTTAGCGTTATTAAAAATGAGTTTACAACCCCATATAGTTTGGTCACGTTTGGTAAATTGCTTGTTGAGTTTTCTCCACCTAATAATAATGGAACTCTATATCCCGCTGGTGTTTCAACACTACTAGTATTTGATATTACCCCCCTTCGCGAAAGAGCGATCGCTACTCCTTGTGGGGAGGCACAATTATTTGTAGGATGGGTTGGGGGTGTTGGGTTTCATACTTCAACCCAACCTACATTGTCTTATATTTAATTCCACTCACTAGTATTTGATATTCGCGAGCGATCTTCCTTCAACACCACATAGTTTACCATCCCGCTGGTCTTTCTAACACTACTAATATTTGATATTCCCCTCGCTAAAGAGCGATCGCTCTTCCTTCTATCTCCTGTAGGATTTTTCCCATCTTTGGTAATTGCACCGAAAATCCCATAAAATAGCGATCGCAATTAATTTCATGAGGGGGTTGACTATTGTCTTTATATCCTCCTCAATCTGACCCAGCTAAAAGTAAACACAAACAAAAGAAACTGCACAATTACTATGGTTGGACCAGAAGCTTGGTTAAATAGACCAGAAGCTGTCATGCCAATAATACTACTCATACAACCTATTACCACTGATAAGATTAAAAATCTACTGAAATGCTCACTCATTAATTTGGCTGTCGCTGAGGGAATCACTAAAAACGCGTTCACTAGTAATACTCCTACTGCTTTAATTGCTACTGCAACTGCTAAAGATAGTAAAATCACAAAACTATAGCGATATACTTCAACCGGTACACCTTGAACTTTAGCCACATCCGGATTGAGTGTTAACAAAATTTGCGATCGCATAGTTGATAATATAAAAATACTACTTATTAATAAGATGATCAGGGTTAAAATTAAATCCGTATGGTCAATGGCCAGAATATCCCCAAAGAGAACCGCCATTAGGTTACCACGATATCCCTGAATCATGGTGGTGAGGATCACACCGATGGCTAAGGATCCTGATAAGACTATACTAAGCACACTATCACTAGCTAAATCAGTTTGGTCGATTATGTAGAGGACAATGACACCAAAAATTAGGGTAAATGGCAATAACATCCAATGGGGATTAGTATTTAATAACACTCCCAAAGCAACTCCCACCAGTGCTGCATGACCCACCGCATGACTAAAAAAGGATAGTTGGCGTAGAGTGGCAAAACTGCCCAATAACCCCCCCAATGTTCCCATTAATACTGCGCCTATCATGGCACGTTGCATAAATGGGAATTGCAAAAGATTAAACAAGTCGTGAATATTAGTAATAAGACTAGTCATTATTTAATGATGATGTTGATAACGACTGAAACCTGGGCCATAGGTTGCTAACAGATTTTGTGGTGAAAGAGCAATTTCCGGTTTACCAGAACAGACCAAGGTTTGATTTAAGCAAAGCACGCGGTCACAATGGCGATTCACCATGTCAATATCGTGGGAAACCTGTAATACGGTCCACCCTTCTTCTAATTTTAACTGATTGAGCAAAGCATAAAAATCTGCTGCTCCCTGAATATCCACCCCAGCGAAAGCTTCGTCTAAAATTAGCAGTTTTCGGGGAGTTACTAAACAATAGGCCAACAAAACCCTTTTTAATTCACCACCACTGAGTGTGCCAATGGTCTTATTTCTTAAATGGTAGGAATTTGTACGCTGTAATGCTACCTTAATAGCTGTGGATTGTTGTTGTCGGATTTGTCGAAATTTACATAACCATGAATTAATAGACGAGCTATTTCTCCCACTGACTGATTCATATTGACCAATACCTAGTCCTACTAACTCACTTGTGGAAATAGGAAAACTACGGTCAAAGATAAAGTTTTGTGGTACATAGCCCAGTAATTGACGTAAATTCCCCAATCTAGAAAGGGGGAAACCAAAAACCTCAATTTTCCCAGCAGTGTGGGGAATCAAATCTAATATACCCTTTACCAGGGTACTTTTACCAGCACCGTTAGGTCCAACTATAGCTGTATCCGTCCCCGGAAACAATTCAAAGGAAACATCCCTAATGGCCAAATATTTCCCCTGGTAGATGTTCAACCCCTCTACCTTTAATATTGGTAATGTAATTTTTGACTGATTTGACGGATTTTGAGTCATTATTATTTTTGACATCCTGTTGCTAAACTTTTTAAGTTGTCTCTCATGGCTTGAAAATAATACTGGGGATTTCTCTCTCCTGTTTCTAACGAATTGAGGGAATATAAAGTCAGATTCAAATCTTGAGCAAGACTGGTAAGTAGTTTATTATCTATTCCTGGTTCGCTAAATAAAACTTTAACTTTGTACTTTCTCACCGTATTAATTACCGCTTGTATATCTCCTGGTGCAAGTTTGTCCTCTGGTAACTCTACTACTGCAACCTGTTTCAGATTATAACGTTTAGCCATATAAGGAAAAGCATCGTGAAAAGTAATGAAAGTACAGTTAGGTATTTTACCAAGAGTTTGCTCAAATTCCCTATTTAGATTATCCAGTTCCTGAATATAAGCTGCTGCATTAGTTTGATAGGTCTGTTTATTTTGCGCATCAGCTGCAATTAAACCATCTCTAATATTAATGACTTGCTGTTTGGCTAATACCGGATCCAACCATACATGGGGATTCCCCAGGGCGTGATCATGTTTGTGGTCATGTTTCTCCCCTTTTATTTTCTCCACCGGTGAACCATCATCCATCACCTTAATCCCTTTACTAGCATCAATTTCTACTAATTTAGGGTTTTTAGCATTTTTCACTGTACCCTCTAAAAACTCTTCCAACCCTAGACCGTTTTTTACCAAAATACTCCCAGTGGCGATCGCCTTGACATTATCTGGAGTAGATTGATATTCATGAATATCAGTACCAGGCTTTACTAACACGTCTACCTTGGCTACATCCCCTACTATAGCTTTAGTGAATAGGTAGACCGGTAAAAATGTTGCCACTATTTTAGTTTGAGTAGCTGGACTAGATTCGGTTGATGTTGATTTTTCTGTTGGTACATTAACCTGCGATCGCTCACAACCATATATTAAAGAAAGAAATAGGATAGAAGATGACCAACCTAAAATCCTTCTAGTAATCTTAGTAGTTTTGGTAGTTTTGCCAAAATTTTTCATGTTCTCTCCTCCAACCATACTAAAAAACATCACCAGAAAAATATTATAGTGATTATCATTATCATGTCAATAGGCAATGAGAAATCATAAGCATGGACGAGATTTTCATGGTAGCTATGCGAAATACGAATACAACCACGATTAAGTGGGAAATAAATCAGGGTTTGTTAACTTGAGGTTAAAAAAATGTTTGCTTGGTGTTAAGGTAAGAAAGAAAGGATTTTTCCTAAGTGTTTGCATTTATCCGGTAGTGGGTAAAAGTCCTAGTTATAAAGAGGTGTGAGGGAACCATGCAAAAATTTCTGTTGTATCTGCTAACAAGTTCTGTACTTGGCTATGCCATTTCTATGAGTGGCAGTGCTTTAGCCGAGGATGTGTCAAAAACAGAATCATCTGTACAGGTATCTGAGCCAAACTACATATCCCAGATGACATCCGTGTCCCAGCTATCAGACGTGCAACCGGGGGATTGGGCATTTCAAGCAATACAGTCATTAATTGAGCGTTATGGTTGTGTGGGTGGTTATCCCGATGGCAAGTTTCGTGGTAATCGAACACTGACCAGATTTGAATTTGCCGCCGCACTAAGTGCTTGTTTAGACCGTGTTAATGAGCTAATTAGTAGTGCTACTGCTGATCAGGTAACTAAACAGGACATTGCCAATATAGAGAGACTGCAAAAACAGTTTGGTCCGGAACTGGAAACTTTCAAGCGTCGTGTAGATACATTAGAGGCTAAAACCACCCGATTGGAAGCAACCCAATTTTCCACAACCACAAAATTGCAAGGTCAGGTAGTAGCTGTTGTTAGTGACATTTCTGCTAGGAAGGTTGACGGAAATCCGGGAGCGGGTAGGAGTGCCACCTTGGGAGCGCGGACAAGATTGGAGCTGGTTACCAGTTTTACAGGTAAAGATACCCTATTTACCAGACTTCAAAGTAATAACATTAGAACCCCTGATGTGGGAACTACAGAAGCAGGTTTCTACTTTGGGGGTGGTGTAGATAGTACAGCTCTTTCCGTGACTGCATTGTCATATAAATTTCCCATAGGTGATAAAACCCAGGTCATAGCTGTTGCTAACGATGGTGCAGCGGAGGACCTAACTACCACTATTACCAGCTTTAATGGTGATGGTGCTTTTGGTGCTTTATCTACCTTTGGTACGCGTAACCCTATTTACTCCCAATTGGGTGCTAGCGGTTTGGGAATAAACCACGAGTTCAATAAAAATTTAACATTGAGCCTAGGGTACTTGGGGGGAGCGATGGATCCCAGCAGTAGCGCTGCTAGTCCCGCTTCTGGTAAGGGTTTGTTTGAGGGACCCTACGGAGCTTTAGCTCAGCTAACTGTTAAACCAAGTGACCGTCTTACTCTGGGACTGACCTACATCAACTCCTACAATTTGCCACTTGCTGCGGGTAGCAATAATGCTACAACCAATTTCTTGGGCAATTTCTCCAGCAATTCCTACGGAGTACAAGCATCCCTGGGTGTTACCCCCAAACTGCGTTTAGAAGGTTGGGCGGGATATACCAAGAGCCAGTTGTTAACGGGTATAAAAGGAGATGTGGATATTTGGAACTATGCTGTTAACCTGGCCTTTCCAGATTTGTGGAAAAAAGGCAACTTGGGTGGTTTAATAGTCGGTATGCAGCCAAAAGTGACCAATGCAAGCACCACTTTGTCCGGACTTAAAGACAAAGATACTTCCTATCATTTGGAAGGTTTTTATCAGTTTAAAGTCAATGACAATATCACCGTCACTCCCGGTCTGATTTGGCTAACTGCACCAAATCACAACAAGCAAAATGACAGTGTTATTATTGGCGCGTTGAGAACTACCTTTAGTTTCTAACCAATCATAGGGGGATCCAGGGAATTGAATTCCCTGGATTAAAGCTCTAGTCAGGTGTGTTTAGTCCAACTGTGCCAAATAGGTAGCCAACGCTTCATTGACCAGCTGAGTCATGGGTTTATTTACTCTCTCTGAGGTTTGCTTGAGCTGTAAGTAAATGTCATCTTGCAAACTTACCCGATGTCGGTATTTACTAGTGCTAACTACCTCTTCTGGCTTGTAACTAGCTGAAAATTCCCGAATGGCATCCAAACCAACCCTATCACAAAAATCACCAAAACTCTCTTTCGCTTGACGGGACTTCTTGAAAAAGACAAAGATGGGTTCTAAAAAGCTCTCAATACTATTGTGGTGCAATTTCTCAATTATTGGTTGTGCTAATCTGGTTTGATCCGGGGAACCACCTAACCATACCTGATAGGATTCTGGCGCACTCCCTACAAACCCTAATTCAGCCATGTAGGGACGAGCGCACCCATTGGGACAACCGGTCATCCTCACCACAAAATGTTCTTTTTGCAGACCTACCTTATCCAGTAAGGTGCGAATCCGCTCTAATATTCCAGGTATTGCTCTTTCTGATTCGGTAATAGCTAAACCGCAGGTGGGTAAGGCTGGACAAGCCATAGCATAGCGGGTTAGGGCAGAAATGGTCTGGGGATTAGTAATTACCCCGGATCTTTCTAAAATGGCTTGAATGGTTTGCCGATCTTTGGGGACAATATCATAGAAAATTAGGTTCTGGTTGGGGGTAAGACGCATGGGTAGGTCAAACTGTTCAACTATGGTCCGTAAGGCAGTTTTTAGTTGAAATTTCCCCTCATCTTTCACTCGACCATTGTCTATGGAAATCCCTAGAAACAGATTACCATCCCCTTGCTCATTCCATCCCAGAAAATCTTGATATTTGAATGGTGGTAGCTCTTGGAAAGGTTTAACCTTGTTGCCAAAATACTCTTCTACTTTAGCCCGGAATTTATCTACTCCCCAGTCTTGTATTAGATATTTTAACCTGGCATGTCTTCTGTCCGTGCGATCGCCATAATCTCTTTGGGTGGCAACAATTGCTTTCACAAGCTCATAGACATCTTTTTTATCTACATAGCAAATAGCATCTGCTAACCGAGCAAAAGTTTCTTCCTTGTTATGGGTTCTTCCTAAACCACCACCAGCAAAGACGTTAAAACCCTCCAGTTCTCCTTGCTCATTAGTAATGACTACCAGGGTTAAATCCTGGGAATACAAATCTACGGAATTATCACCGGGTACGGTCACGCAAACTTTGAATTTACGTGGCATATAATAAGTGCCATAAATGGGCTCTACCGAGTCATGAAAAATAGTCCCAGTGCCATTTTTTTGCCTTGCTGCTTTTACTTCTGGGTGTTCCTGGGCTGTGATGGCTTTTTCCCCATCTAACCAAATTTCATAATAAGCTCCCGTTTGAGGAGACAGTAAATCAGCAACATTTTGGGCATATTCCCAAGCATATTGATATTCTGGACGGTTTTTCCAAGGTGCGGGGGGTGCCATCACATTGCGGTTAATATCCCCACAAGCTCCCAAGGTGGACCCAAGATTTTCGATGATAGTCCCAATTACGGTTTTCAAGTTCTTTTTTAACACACCATGAATTTGAAAACCTTGACGGGTAGTGGCTCTTAGTGTATGGTTACCATATTCATCAGCTAATTTATCTAAGGCTAGGTATAGCTGGGGCGGAACTAAACCACCAGGATTTTTTGTCCGCAGCATCATCTGATAGTCTTTCTCCTGTCCTTTGACGCGGTTATCCCTATTATCCTGTTGGTAGGAACCGTGAAACTTGAGAATTTGTATGGCGTCCTCGGTGAAATGGGTCGTATCCTCAAGGATTTCCGTGGCTAGGGGTTCTCTGAGAAAGTTACTTTTCTCTTTGATCCCTTCCACTTTAGAAGGCTTGCGATCGCTAATCGAGGAAGATGCAGAGTTAATCATTACAGTGACACAGGTGTTGGTAGTAAGGTAATTAGGTATGAGTTATATTGAGTTATGATTATTCAGAATTGCTCCTGATTGTTAATACCCCAAGTACATATATTTAGTCAATAAATGTAACTGAATGTTTATTTATTTTCATGCAAGTTTTGACATTTAACCTTCATTATTTCCCCTCATGGAGACTCCCGCTCTCTTCGGTTGACTGTTGAGGGCAAAATTTATCATTTAAGGTATTGTACATTTCTCTGGTGAACATGGCAAGTACTTTCGGGAGAAAAAGCCATGTTACCTAATGGAGAGAGAAAGACCACCAGGACCTGTGTTTTTAAGTACACATTAGGTCAAAGAGTAAACCTGACCATCAATTAATAGTCGGGTAATACCCTTGGCTTGCAAATGGTTACTAGTCTTGTGCAGCACCTTACTGTCAGGTATTCTAATCACTCGATCGCGTTTGGTAGAAAACCGTTTAGCCACTCGATGATTATCAAACACTGGCAGGGTTTTTTGTTGGGTTTCCACAATGGGTATAGCGCCTAAATCACCAAAGTCTTTTAGGGGTCTGGTAATTAATTCTGCACAGCGGTCAATGACTAAATAACATGTTTTTGGTAGGGGCGCAACTGAAAGTGGCAAAATTTGCACAGAGCTATCCCCAGCCCTAGGTCGGGTTACAAAAGGTGTGGGTCTTTCAAACTCCTCTTCTTCAAAATCCTCCTCATCTTCATATAAATCATCATCTAAATCATCCAAATCTTCTGAATCTTCCAGCAAATCATCACCAAACATATTAGCAATGATACTAGCTTGAGAATCGGTCTCTTCCAGGATTGTAACTTGGTTTTTAACTGGTTCCAGATCTAAAGAGACTGGAAAAGGAGGCTTGTCCGTTGCAGAGGAGCGTGTTTTCACTCTTCTAATGATGGGAGCAGGAATGGGTATAGCTTGAATATCTACAACACCTGCAATTTCCTTTATTACAGCTTTAGACACTTCCATCTGAGGTGTATCAACTCTGGTTACCTCAACCTTGGGAGGTTCTAATTCCTCCACGGGAGTTTGGGTAGCTGCAATCTCATCCTCCTGGGATTGACCCAGCAGGGGTAGTTGTTCATAGCTTACCAGGGCCCTACCTTCCGGAGTTCTAGCAGCGCGTTTGAGGGAAACTAGATACTCATAGTCTTCTTCCGGTAAAATACCTTTAAGCAGACGGCTAATGGTGGAGTTACTCACTCCATAGCGTTCTGCCAAAGTTGAGGTAGTTTCGGCGGTTTCTCTATAGAGTTTGAGAATTTCAGTCTTGTCTGAATCTGTTAGTTTTCTCACGGTAGACACCAAAATTTGTTAACTTTATTTGTCTGTAAGGCACTAATCGAACTTTTATGCACCATTTACATCCCTATCAGCAATTATCAGGAAATTTAAACTTCTTATTCTCACTTAGTCTGTTACTAAATTAACTAGAATTAGTAGGAGCTTTGGAAGCACGGGATTCATCACATTTAACCACTAACTTATAATAACTAGCTCGCCATTTGTCCAGTATATCGAGATTGAGGAACCATTGACAAGCTATCGTCAGATTTTGATTTATGGCTCAGAACCTTATACAAACATAAAGACACAGTTTAATTTTTGGGCAAAAGGTTGACATTCCGACAATTCCTGTCTATTGTAGAATTGTATGGCATTTGGGACTCCACCAAACACAAAAGCCTAAAAAATCTTCCCCGATCGTTGAGTCTGGGAATAGTGAGGGATGTTTTGAGAATTTACAAGTGCTGAAATTGGGCGCGTAGCTCAGTGGATAGAGCAATTGCCTTCTAAGCAATTGGTCGCAGGTTCGAACCCTGCCGCGCTCGCTTTTTATCTCATTCTGTACCCGCTTTGGTGGGTACCTTAAATGGTATAGCATCCTCCAAATAGCCCTCATACTCCTCAATTGCATCCAAAGCCGCGATCGCACTGGGATAATCCGCTAATTGGGTACAAAACTGAGCAATTTCTTCGGGAGTTACTGTATTGGTATCCTTAATCATGCTAGAATAGCGGGATTGGGAATTTAGGTAACTATCAAATGCTGAAGAATGACAAGTGGATAATTGAACAAGCAAAGAAAGGAATGATTGAACCATTTGAACCTAGTTTACTTCGCACTATCAAGTTAGAATCTGGCGCAGAAGTACCTGCATTGAGTTATGGTTTATCTTCCTATGGTTATGATATACGTTTATCACCTAAAGAATTTTTAGTATTTAAACATATTCCTGGAACAGTTGTTAATCCTAAAAAATTTAATCCCAAAAATTTAGAATCTGTAGATTTACAACATGATGAAGATGGAGATTTTTTTATTATTCCTGCACATTCTTATGGACTAGGAGTAGCATTAGAAAAATTACAAATACCTCCTAATGTAACTGCAATTTGTTTGGGAAAAAGCACTTATGCCCGTGTGGGTTTGATAGCAAATATTACACCTGCGGAGGCTTCGTGGAATGGCGCACTTACCCTGGAATTTAGTAATTCATCAAGTGCTGATTGTAGAATTTATGCCAATGAAGGAGTTGTGCAATTATTGTTTTTAGAAGGAGAACCATGTCAAACTACTTATGCAGATAGAGTAGGTAAATATCAAAATCAGCCTGAAAGAGTAACTTTAGCTAAAGTATAGTTGAATTATATTGAACTAAATTATGAGGAAAAATCATCATGGTACAAGTAGCACCAAAACTAATCACTGTCAATGAGTTTATTACTCAATATGGTGACAATAATCATTATGAATTAATTGATGGGGAATTAATCGAGATGGAACCCACTGGACCACATGAACAAATATCAGCTTTTACCAGTCGTAAACTCAATGTAGAAATTGATCATCAAGATTTACCATATTTTACACCTTCTCGCTGCTTGGTGAAACTTTTGGGAACTAATACGGCTTTTCGTCCTGATGTGATTGTACTGGATCAAACTCAATTAATTAATGAGCCTTTATGGCAACAAGAACCTGTAATTACATCAGGAAAATTAATTAAATTAATTGCAGAAGTTGTGAGTACAAACTGGCAAAATGATTATGCTCGTAAGGTGGAAGATTATGCTTTATTAGGTGTACCTGAATATTGGATTATAGATTATTTGGGTTTAGGTGGTAGGGAATATATTGGTAAAGTTAA
Source organism: Cylindrospermopsis raciborskii Cr2010 (assembly GCF_003367075.2). Taxonomy (NCBI): domain Bacteria; kingdom Bacillati; phylum Cyanobacteriota; class Cyanophyceae; order Nostocales; family Aphanizomenonaceae; genus Cylindrospermopsis; species Cylindrospermopsis raciborskii. The sequence continues at coordinate 2,698,103 of NZ_CP065936.1, read as the reverse complement.
GCAGCCAACTATTACTATTTGTAAGTTAATTGAAGATGAGTATCAAAAGCAGTTGTTTCAACATGATGATCTTCTTGTTTCTGCTATTTTGCCCAGTTTACAATTAACTGCAAAACAACTTTTAACTGCTGGTGGTAGTGTAAATATGGTAGGTAGATTGTAGGTTGGGTAGAACGCAACCCAACATTTCCGCATCTACTATCTCCTCGTCTCTCCTGCACCCAGGTATAATTCTCCCACTTTGGGATCTTGGAGTAATTCCTGACCTGATCCGGAAATCTCATCTTTTCCAGAGACTAATACATATCCTGTATGAGCTAGTTCTAGTGCTTTCCGAGCATTTTGCTCTACCAAGACTATAGCTGTTCCCCCCTGGTTAATTTGTTTAATCTGCTCAAAGACCTGGGTCACTAAAATAGGAGATAAAGCTGCTGAAGGTTCATCTAATAATAATAGTCTCGGTTCTAACATTAAAGCTTTACCCATAGCTAACATTTGCCTTTCTCCACCAGATAGAGTTCCAGCACGTTGCAAACGGCGATCGCCTAATCTGGGAAACATGGTGAAGATTTTATCTTTCAAGGGTTTTAGGGGGATATTTCTGACAAAAGCGCCCATTTCCAAATTTTCTTCTATGGTTAATGAGGGGAAAACGTTGGCTATTTGGGGTACATAACACATACCCTTCTTAACGATTTGATCACATTTTAACCCGTTGATTTTTTCTCCCCCAAAGGTGATGGTACCCGTGTGAGGTGTCAAGAGTCCAAAAATGGTTTTAGCCAAGGTAGATTTCCCTGCACCATTAGGACCAATGACAGTGACCAACTCTCCATAACCAACCCGAAAATTAATCCCTTGCAAAATATCCACATCCTTAATGTACCCCGCGTGGACGTTTTCTACTTCTAGTAGGTAATTATTTCTGGAGTTGTTTTTAGGACTATTTTCCGGGTTGTTTATCATCATTATCACCTATTATTGTGGTATTTTTTGTAATTCAGGTCGTTCCTGGGGAACTATTGCTCCTTCTACTGGGCAAACTTGTAAACATATACCACAATCAATACAAGTGGTAAAGTCTATCCAGTACCAATCTGTACCTTTCATATTCTTACCTAGACCTTCATGAATGCACGCTACTGGACAAGCAGTAACACAGTCTGCAACTCCTTCGCAAGTTTCTGTAACTATTGTATGTGGCATAGATTCTCCTCTCTTAATTATTTTTCCATCAACTAACGGTTTCAATTCTGCCTGTGCCATCGGATTTAATCCAGGCAATTTGGGCTATGGAGCGTTCTTTGGCATATTCACGAACCCCTTGAGGATCTTTGCCTCCTAATTCCATTTCCACCCTAATTAAATCGGCTGAATCTCGTAACTTTTGTGCATAAGCAAAAGTGGCAACTTGAGCATTGTCCCCTTCTGGTACTACTAACCAATTACTGGAAGGAATAGTTTGGGGTAATTGTTGGGTACTGGATAAAACTTGATATAAATCATCAATACTCAATTCAAACCCAATACCAGGAATATTTTCTCCTCGAGGATTATATAAACCCAACAGTTGGTCATAGCGACCTCCCCGTCCTAAAACCTGGGCCTGACCATTCAGGTCACCCACCACTTCAAACACAATTCCCGTGTAATAATCAATGGTTTGAATGAGACTCAGATCAAGAATGAGAGAAAATTTCCCTTCCGCTTCTAATAATTCCACCAGGGATTTCAGATGGTTGACCGCTGCTTGCTGACTGGAATCTAAAGGGAAATTACTGACTTTTTGCAACACCTCCCCACTTTTTCCCCGTAAATCCATCATGATTTTCGCCTGTTTATGTAGATCCTCACCCAGGGGTAAAGTATCTATGGCTACCCTATCTAAATTGGCGATCGCCATTCTCACCTGAGTTCTAATTTCCGGGGGGAAAGCATTGAGTAGGGACTTAGTAATTCCTGCTTCACCCAAAATTAAATGCCATTGGTTTAACCCTAGAGCTGTCAAACAGTTAGAGGTCAAAAGTAACACTTCTGCATTAGCCAATAAACCCTCAGCACCTAACAGTTCCACACCTGCTTGATAATATTCTTGCTGATGATTGTGTCGTTTTTCCCAATTACGACGAAACACATTGGCGTTGTAATATAATCGCTGGGGATAATGAGCCATGGCCATACGGGTAACCACAGTCCGAGCAATAGAAGCAGTCAATTCGGGACGTAAACCCAATTCTTCATCTTGACCGGTTTGTAACTGTATAACTTTATGGCGATCAATAGCTTCTCCAGCCATAATAGTATCCATACGCTCCAAAGTTGAGGTGATAATCCTGTGATATCCCCAACGATGAAAAACCTGTTGTAACCTATCTTCAATCCAGCGTTTTTGAGCCACATCTAAGGGTAATAAATCTCTAGCTCCCGCTGCTGGTTGATACACCATGATTTTTTCTTCCCACCAAACAAATAACTAAACCAAATCCAAATTAGCGGTTAACCTGCATTAGTTCATCACTAATGACCTGGTGAAGATAACTATTAGTAGCTAGGATCCTCCCAGAATCAATTTCTAAATCACTACCATTATAGGCGGTAACCTTACCTCCTGCTTCCCGCACTAAAATTATACCAGCAACCATATCCCAAGGAGCAAGACCCCTTTCCCAATAACCATCCACCCTTCCACAGCTGATGTAGGCTAAATCTAAGGCTGCGGATCCTCCCCGTCTCACACCTTGGGTCAGGTGGGTAAAGTGGCAAAATTCTGGATAGTTAGTATCGCTTGTTTCTCTTCTATCATAGGCAAAACCCGTAGTTAGGAGACTTTTGCTCAATTGTGTGGTAGAGGAGACTCGAATGGGACGACGGTTACGTGTTGCACCCAGACCAGCAGCAGCTTGAAATAGTTCACCCCGGAGAGGATCGTAAATCACACCCACTTTTGGCTCCCCCTCCACTAGTAAGCCAATGGAAGTGCAAAAACAGGGATATTGATGGGTATAGTTAGTTGTGCCATCGAGGGGATCAATTACCCACAGGTACTGACTGGTCTGATTTCCCACTTTTCCTGATTCTTCAGCTAGAATGGGGTGTTCGGGAAAGTGACGGTTAATTACTGCCAAAATTGCTTTTTCAGCGGTTTGATCAGCAGCAGTGACTAAATCACCGGGTCTGCCTTTTTCAGTAACTGCATCTTCTACCTTTCCTAAATAGTCTTGTAAAATCACACCAGCAGCTAGGGCTGCTTCTGTAGCAATATCTAGAAAAACTTGTAAATTCGTCATCTCCATGGCAAATAAAAAAGCAAGAACTCAACCGTTGATCCGACGAAATTGACCGGGAGTCAGACGTAAGGGGTTTTCTGGATTCCAAATCCCTTCCCCCATGAGTCTAGCCCAGTGTTGGGCATTTTCCAGGCGTAAATCGTACTTGTGATTGGGGGATCTTCCTGCAAATAGAGCATACCCCTGTTTGATGATTTGCTCGTTCACTAGCACTTGATCCTTCCAAACATAAGCTAGATTGCGTCCAAATTTATCCTGGGTTTGTAAATCAAATTCTAGTTTGATTTGGGCTAGTTTGATTTGGGCTAGTTTGATTTGGGCGCTATTGGTATTATTATTGGTAGTATTATCACTATTGGCATCTTGAATCAACTTTTCTAATAATTTTCTGGCATCTTCTCCCCAAGGGTACTGACGCAGGTCGGGGGCGTCTAAACCAATTAATCGCACGGAGGATACGGAATTTGTCGGATCTCCTATTTTTGCCACTTCTAGGGTTTGCCCGCTTACTACTCTTACCACTCTCGCTTGAACTATACTATCTTTGGTTCTGTCCTTGCTTTGACAACCTACTAAGAGCAACATTAGTGAACAACAAAGTACAATTGGCAGCAAACTTAGATAATTCCAGGAATTGCCCCTAATTGCCATCCTGGGTACTAAAAGTTCTATAATCCTCATTAATTTGCCTCTAGTCCTCTTCTAAGGGAAACCCAGCCCTTACTTTACCTTTGCCAAAAAATCGCCCGAATTGAAGTTCATAAACTTCATCCTCATCTTGGGTTTCTACCTCTAGGTTGGAACAAGCATAACTTACACACAACAAAGCATAACCTTGACGACGTAATTCTGGAGATAAACCAATAGCTTCGGGTTGGTAAATTTCCCCGGATAAAACTCTCACAGCACAGGTGGTACAAGCCCCATTGCGACAAGAAAAGGGCAATTCCACACCATTGTTTTCTGCGGAGTGGAGAATGTACCGATCATCGGGAACTTGCACCCTATGGGATAGACCAGTTTGGCGATTATGAACTGTAATTGTGTGGGTTTGAGCCATGTTTCGTCGGAGTTGGAAAAATATGTAGCTTACCACTCTATTGTAAAAAACATATCTGGCAAAAATGGCAAAAATTTTTTGATTTAACCATTGCATTTTTTAAGATCTTAGTTTATAGTTATAACTCATGACCTACTGGAGAGGTGGCCGAGTGGTTGAAGGCGCAGCACTGGAAATGCTGTTTGGAGGAAACTTCAACGAGGGTTCGAATCCCTCCCTCTCCGTCTCTTGGTTTTAATGGATGTAAGTGGGTGCCATGTTGATATTAACAAAACTGAAAAGTGACCACGGTCACACTGCTTTTGACTTAGTGTTACCCCTTACTGCTGAGGAACGCAGGCGCAGTCGTTATCGCTTGATATTAGAAAACGGACAGGAAATATGTTGGCGTTTATCTCGCGGGAGGGTTATTCATCATGGAGATATGCTCGCAGATGAAAGTGAAACAACTTGGATAAAAATTGTTGCCAAACCTGAACCTGTTTTGACAGTGGTTGGCACAACCCCTATACAATTACTACGAGCAGCTTATCACCTGGGCAATCGTCATATACCAGTGGAACTTACTACTGATTATTTGCGACTGTCTCCCGATTCAGTGCTACAATCGATGCTGCAAAAATTGCAGTTGGAGGTGACAGAAGAAGTAGCACCTTTTTACCCCGAACTAGGAGCTTATGGAGACCATCACTCTCACGAATAGTCGTTTTTTGTCTATTTTACAACTAGCCAGTCCCTCTTTACCTGTGGGTGCTTATAGCTATTCTGAGGGGTTAGAAGTGCTGGTGGAAAATAGGACTATTCACGACAGGGTTGGATTGAAAAATTGGTTAGATTCCGAATTGCGCTACGGTTCGATTCGTATTGATGGTGCAGTTATGATTAGAGCCATACAATCCACTAATTTGGCAGATCTAGAAGGGTTGAAAAAATGGAACTATTGGTTGTCTGCTTTTAGAGATACACAAGAACTGCGCGCTGCTAGTTGGCAAATGGGAAGATCTCTCTTACAATTATTGGGTAAGTTATCACCCCCAATTACATCTATATCCAATACGGTTGGTTATCCTTGTAACTATGCGATCGCCTTTGGTATTGGCTGTGGTCATTGGCAAATTGATGCTCGGGTAGGGTTGTTGGCATATTTACATAGCTGGGCGAGTAATTTAATTACAGCGGGCATAAAACTCATTCCCCTAGGTCAAACCAGTGGTCAAGAATTGTTGTGGGAGTTACAGGGACTATTAGATATAACGGTGGAGGAAATTCTTTCCCTGGAAGATGATCATCTCAGTTGCTGTAGTTGGGGTTTATCTTTAGCTAGTATGCAACACGAAACCCAGTATACAAGACTATTCAGGAGTTAGAATAGTTGATAAATATTAACACTAATAATAACTAATTATTGCTTATGAGTGCCTATCGTGTAGGAGTAGCAGGACCCGTGGGTTCTGGCAAGACAGCTTTAGTGGATGCACTATGTAAATCATTGCGGGAGAGTTATAAATTAGCGGTTGTTACCAACGATATTTATACTCAAGAGGATGCACAATTTTTGGTTCGCTCTCAAGCATTAGAGAGGGAGCGTATTTTAGGGGTAGAGACGGGGGGATGTCCTCACACAGCGATTCGAGAAGATGCTTCTATGAATTTGGCAGCTATTGAACAGTTAGAAGAAAAATTCACCGATTTAGATGTGGTCTTTTTAGAAAGTGGGGGAGATAATCTAGCTGCTACATTTAGTCCGGAATTAGTGGATTTAACCATCTATGTTATAGACGTTGCTGCGGGGGATAAAATTCCCCGCAAGGGTGGACCAGGAATTACTAAGTCAGATTTACTAGTTATTAATAAAACCGATCTCGCTCCCTACGTGGGTGCAGATCTAAATGTTATGGAACGAGACACCAAGAGAATGCGTGGGGAACAACCATTTATCTTTACTAACCTAAAAGTTCAAGCAGGGTTAGCAGATGTGATTGATTTTATAATATCAAGGATCTGCTAGGTTGTGAAGAGTTGAACCTATTAATTAATTAGGTCTGCTATGGATAATTGACGTTGCTTGCTTAGTTCCTGTATTCGCATCTTGTCAGCATATATAGTTTGGGCATAAAGACTATACTGATCTGGATCCGTGCTGGGATCTGTTTTCTGCCAAAGTTCTAAAAAGTGACGATAGCGATTTTCCCTAAATACTTTTTCCATACAGGCGATCGCAGCTTGAACTAGTTGACTTGTGCGTAGTAAGATTTCTTGTTTATTCTTCTCATTCAGTTGAAATATATGCTGAACCGGACCTAGATCATTTTGTGTTTCCAAATAGAGGTTCTGTAATTGAGAAATTAAATCTAGGGTTTGTGAAGGGAACTGCAAACTTTTTTCCCATAAAAAACGATGATGGGAAACACTAAATTCCAAATTACTGAATCCCAAGGTTTCGATGATTACTTGACGCTCTTGAGGACAATGGAGAAAAATTCTTAATAATAATCCTTCAGCTTGCTCCAACAGACTGGGTTGAGGATGGGATATTTGGTGTGTGTTTGGGGATGTGGTGGAATCTGGTTGAGGAGGGCGTGGAGTTGGTGTGCGACGAGGTGCAACCTGAGTGATGAGATTTTCCACTCTCAGGGGTATTAATCTAGTATCCCCTAAACTGAGGATTTCCGCACAGTGAGAGATATAGTAATTCAAGGTGTCACTATTTAAAATTTTTTGCAATAGCTTAACAAACTCCCTACTCACCAATTGAAAATCCGTAGGTTGTCTTAAATCTCGACCTTGAATAACTTGTGCAATTTGCCAGTCCAACCACAGGGGAGCGTCAACTAATAATTGCCCATAGTCTGTTACCGAGTGATTTTTTAAGTATTCATCCGCATCCTTACCATCAGGAATATGCAAGATTTTTAACTGTACCTCACCCTTATATGCCAAGTTGCTGATTTCCCCAATTGCTCGTTCTGTGGCATTAATCCCCGCCTTATCTCCATCAAAATTTAGCACTAATTGTTTTGATTCACTATATCGCAATAATAATCTTACCTGTTCCAAACTCAACGCCGTACCCAAAGAAGCTACCACATTATTAATTCCATTGGCATGGAGTGCGATCGCATCAAAATATCCCTCTACAACCACCGCCTGATCCAATTTAGAAATAGCATCTTTAGACACATCCAGAGCGAATAGGGTTTTACTCTTATCAAATAATTCTGTTTCGGGAGAATTCAAATATTTTGGTTGTTCATCAGTCAAAGTTCTACCACCAAAAGCAATCACCCTACCTTGAACATCACGGATGGGAATCATCAACCTATTACGAAATACATCATAATAACCACCACCTTCCTTTCTTGGTTTAATCAAACCAGCTTTTTCTACCAGCTGGGCGGGGTAATTTTTATTTTCCACCAGATAATGATATAAAGTTTCCCAACCTGGAGGAGCATAACCCAAGGCAAACTTTTCCACAGTCTCTGTTTTTAAAAACCGTTTTTTTTGTAAATATTGTAGTGCTTGTTGACCTATATCCTGTCTTAGAACATGTTGATAAAATTGACTCGTAGATGCTAAAACCTCAAATAATTGCTCCCGCAAAGATAACTGACGTTGTAATTCCTGTCTTTGTTCTGGTGCTAAAGTTTTCACAGGAACTTGATAGCGTTTAGCTAGATCCAGAACCACTTCTGCAAACTGCCTCTTATTCAAGTCCATCATAAACTTAATAGCATTTCCGGAAGCCTGACAACCGAAGCAATAGTATATTTGCTTAGTAGGACTAACAGTAAAACTGGGGGTTTTCTCCTCATGAAAAGGACATAAACCGACAAAATCCTTACCTCGTCTGCGTAAAACTACATAATCTGAGATAACATCCACAATGTCCGCACGATGTTTAACCTCTTCCACGGTATCTGGGTGTAAACGGGGGATTTGCATTTCTTCAGGAACTATTTATCGCACAAGTTCATAGTACCATTAAAATTAGTAAAATGGGATTGCTGGAGTAAGTCAGAATTTCCTTGACAATCCCGGACACAGCTGCATTGTCCGGGAACACCCGGAAGGATGCTGTGTGAATGTATCAGCTTAACCATAGGAATTCATCACAATGGGACGTATTTTCATTTCTGCTGCACATGGGGGTAAAGAAGATGGCAAAATTGACCCGGGAACTATAGCTGGGGGTACGACAGAATCCAGGGAAATGATTTTGTTACGAGACCTAATTGTTACAGAACTGCGAGGTCGTAACCTAGAAGTTTTATCTGTTCCCGATGATTTAAGTGCTGTCCAAACCATCTCTTGGATTAATTCTCGTAGTCGCGCTGGTGATGTGGCGCTAGAAATTCACACTGATGGTGCTAATAACCCCACAGTCAGAGGTGCGGGAGTGTTTTATATTGCTAACAACACCGAGCGGAAACAAAATGCAGAAATACTGTTAACAGGTTTGTTGCGTCGCGTCAATCAATTGCCCAGTCGAGGAGTGAGACCAGACACGGATAGTGGTTTGGGGAGGTTACAATTTTGTCGTCAAACCAATCTTCCTGCATTACTGATGCAGGTGGGGTTTATCACCAGTCCAGAAGACCGGAATTTATTACAGACTCGTCGTCGAGATTTTGCCCTAGGAATTGTTGATGGATTAGTTGGTTGGAGTAAAATCATTGCTCCTCAACCTGAGACTCCTGTAGATGCCAATTATCTGGCAATTAACATTAATATTAATGGGCAAAACTATGGTGAACAAGGAATATTAATTAATGGTAATTCCTATATCCCCGTAGACCTAGTAGATAGACTGCGCATTGATTTATCACGGGGATCTAATATTAATCGTGTAACTTATCGTCGTATTGTTTATGTTAAAGCCATCGAACTGCGGGAGTTTAACATTTCTATTGCTTGGGATAGCAGCACCAAAACTGTAAAACTGCGGTCAGTTTTGGCCATTTGTGCTGGACATATTGATCAAATAATTTCCAATGGTAGTACGACAGAAGTGCAACTACAACTGTTTTTGCGCAACAACAACGAAAATGCCTTAAATCAGTTTGGAGATATACCAAAACTCTATCGAGAAGAAGCTACATTAGAGGGTGTAAATCATGACATTGCCTTTTGTCAGATGTGTTTAGAAACCGGATTTTTAAGATTTGGCGGTGATATTAAACCACAACAAAACAATTTTGCCGGTTTAGGAGGAATTAGTGGTGGTGCAAAAGCAGCTTCTTTTAGTAGTGCCAGAATTGGTGTTAGAGCCCATATTCAACACTTAAAAGCATACGCAAGTTTGGAACCATTAGTGCAAGAAGAAGTAGATCCGCGTTTTAGGTTTGTGACCAGGGGAGTAGCACCCTCAGTGGATCAACTTTCTGGGAGATGGTCAGCGGATTTAGACTATGGAACAAAAATTAAAGCCTTGTTCAAAAGACTATATGAGTCAGCAGGACTAATTTAGCTGGTCTAATTCAGGGGGGTCTAATTCGGTGGTTAGACGCGTTTTTTCAATCCTTCTCCCCATTGATTTTTCGCATAGTCTTCAACCTTATGGCACAATGGATCCGAGTTCTCAAAAACTAGTCCCTAAACAGATTATTTCTAGCATGACTGCAATCACCAATCTTCCTAGTCTTTACGAACCCTTCTCCACAGAAGCAAAATGGCAAACATCCTGGGAAGAAAATCAAATTTACAAAGCAAATCCTAACCACCCCGGTGTGCCATACTGTGTTGTTATTCCGCCTCCAAATGTCACTGGTAGTTTGCACATGGGTCATGCCTTTGAAAGTGCGCTAATTGATGCCCTGGTGAGATATCATCGAATGAAAGGAAGGAATACACTATGGCTACCTGGTACTGACCACGCAAGTATAGCAGTACAAACTATTTTAGAAAAAAAACTTAAATCAGAAGGTAAAAACCGCTACGAATTAGGTAGAGAGAAATTCTTAGAAAGGGCTTGGCAATGGAAAGCTGAGTCTGGTGGTACGATTATTAATCAGTTACGACGTTTGGGTGTTTCAGTGGATTGGTCACGGGAACGCTTTACCTTAGACGAAGGGTTATCAAAAGCTGTTTTAGAAGCATTTATTAAACTTTATGAAGAGGGGTTAATTTACCGTAGTAATTATTTAGTCAACTGGTGTCCAGCTTCCCAGTCTGCTGTATCGGATCTAGAGGTAGAACCCAAGGAAGTAAATGGTAATTTGTGGCATTTTCGCTATTACCTTACTGATGGTACTGGATATGTGGAGGTAGCTACCACTAGACCAGAAACCATGTTAGGAGACACAGCAGTTGCAGTCAACCCAGAAGACTCAAGGTATAAGGATCTAATCGGAAAAACCCTAAATTTGCCGATTATGAACCGACAAATCCCGATTATTGCTGATGAGTTGGTTGATCCTGCTTTTGGTACGGGATGTGTGAAAGTTACCCCCGCCCATGACCCTAACGATTTTGAAATGGGTAAGCGCCACAACTTGCCGTTTATTAATATTATGAATAAAGACGGTACTCTTAACGACAATGCGGGGGAGTTTCAAGGACAAGACCGATTTGTTGCTAGAAAGAATGTAATTAGTCGTTTGGAATCGGAAAATCTACTAATAAAAGTAGAAGAATATAAACACACAGTACCTTATAGCGATCGCGGTAAAGTTCCTGTTGAGCCCCTACTTTCTACCCAGTGGTTTGTGAAAATTCGTCCTTTAGCGGACAAAACCCTAGAGTTCCTAGACCAAGAGAACTCACCGGAATTTGTCCCCCAGAGGTGGGGAAAAGTATATCGTGACTGGTTAGTTAATCTAAGGGACTGGTGTATTTCCCGTCAGTTGTGGTGGGGTCATCAAATTCCCGCTTGGTATGCTGTGAGTGAAACTGGGGGAGAAATTACCGACAGCACACCCTATTTTGTGGCTCACAACGAAATGGAAGCATTAGAAAAGGCCCGAGCTTTAGGGTGTGAAAATGTGCAACTAATTCAAGATCCGGATGTATTAGACACATGGTTCTCCTCTGGGTTATGGCCATTTTCTACCCTGGGATGGCCAGAAAAAACCCAGGATCTTGACACATATTACCCCACAACTACTCTAGTTACGGGCTTTGACATTATATTTTTCTGGGTAGCAAGAATGACCATGATGGCTGGACATTTCACCGGAAAAATGCCTTTCCAAACTGTGTATATCCATGGTCTTGTCCGAGATGAGAACAACAAGAAAATGTCCAAGTCAGCTAATAATGGGATTGATCCATTATTGTTGATTGACAAATATGGTACGGACGCTTTACGTTACACCCTAGTAAAAGAAGTGGTTGGTGCAGGTCAAGATATTCGTTTAGAATATGACCGTAAAAAGGATGAGTCAGTTTCAGTAGAAGCATCTCGTAATTTTGCTAATAAATTATGGAATGCGGCCAGATTTGTGATGATGAATTTGGATGGACAAACACCGGAGCAGTTGGGGGAACCCCAAGGGATAGAACTAAGTGATAGATGGATTCTTTCCCGTTATCATCAAGTGGTAAAACAAACCAATAACCATATTGATAATTATGGGTTAGGGGAAGCAGCTAAAGGGTTGTATGAATTTATTTGGGGAGACTTTTGTGATTGGTATATTGAACTGGTAAAATCCAGATTACAAAAGGATGCAGATCCCGTATCTCGGAAAACTGCCCAGCAAATACTGGCCTTAGTTTTATCGGGAGTGTTAAAGTTATTACATCCTTTCATGCCCCATATTACGGAAGAAATTTGGCAAACCCTCACCCAACAACCAATAGACAACCGGCAATTTTTAGCCTTGCAAAGTTATCCAGAAGCGGATGATAAATTAATTGATTCTGAGTTAGAAGAGCAGTTTGATTTATTGATTGCTACCATTCGTAATATTCGCAATTTGCGTGCGGAAGCTGATGTTAAACCTGGGGCAAAAATAACTGCTAATTTAGAAAGTGATAGCGAAAAGGAAAGAGCAATTTTAGTTGTTGGGCAAGATTATATCAAAGACCTAGCTAAGGTGGAAACTTTAACTATTAATATTCCTCAAGGGACTAAGGGGATTGAGGAAGAACCAGAAGTTAATGTAGGAACTGATGTAGGGACTAATATCGCGAATAATCTCGGGAATATCTTCAAGAATAGCGAGATTTTCAGCAGTCCCTATTGGGATAATTTCAGAACCCTAGCCATAATTTTGGGTGTGTTGGTGATACTCAAAGTTGCCTTTTTTGTGGGCAATACACTATTGAGTGTACCACTTTTTGGAGCTTTATTTGAAGCTGTGGGTTTGTTTTATGTAGTTTGGTTTGTTTTGCGTCATTTGGTCAATTGGAAAGCCAGACGGGAATTTTTGCACAAATACCTTCCAGCTCCCTCACAAACACCAGCATCGGAAACCAAATCTACAGAATCCACAGAACCTAGCGTCAGTGTGAAGGAAAATTCGATTTCAGGTGTGGTAGGTACAGTACAGATAGTAATTCCCCTAACTGGGGTGGTTGATGTGGAGGTGTTGCGAGCCAAATTGGAAAAAAGCCTAGGTAAAGTGCAAGCAGAAATAGATGCTTTAACTGGAAGGTTGAATAATCCTAACTTTGTTGACAAAGCTCCCCCAGCTGTGGTGCAAACCGCTAGAGATACTCTAGCAGAAGCAGAAAAACAAGCTCAGATTCTCAGGGAGAGACTCGCTGATTTATTGTAGGGTACATTAAGTCGGTTTCTAACCGACTATTATAAAAAACACCAGAGGTTGGAGTTAATAGTTTGATTCAAGGAAATGGGTTTAACATCAAAAAAGATCATTACAAAATTTGGAGGATTTAAAAAAGTTAGGAATAAGTGGGTGGGTGGAATTAAATATAAGATCAACGTAGGTTGGGTTGAGGAACGAAACCCAACAAACCAACCGGATATAAGTGCATGATCAAATTTATCTACCTACATTCATTGTAGGTTGGGTTGAGGAACGAAACCCAACAAACCAACCGGATATAAGTGCATGATCAAATTTATCTACCTACATTCATTGTAGGTTGGGTTGAGGAACGAAACCCAACAAACCAACCGGATATAAGTGCATGATCAAATTTATCTACCTACATTCATTGTAGGTTGGGTTGAGGAACGAAACCCAACAAACCAACCGGATATAAGTGCATAATCAAATTTATCTACCTACATTCATTGTAGGTTGGGTTGAGGAACGAAACCCAACAAACCAACCGGATATAAGTGCATGATCAAATTTATCTACCTACATTCATTGTAGGTTGGGTTGAGGAACGAAACCCAACAAACCAACCGGATATAAGTGCATAATCAAATTTATCTACCTACATTCATTGTAGGTTGGGTTGAGGAACGAAACCCAACAAACCAACCGGATATAAGTGCATAATCAAATTTATCTACCTACATTCATTGTAGGTTGGGTTGAGGAACGAAACCCAACAAACCAACCGGATATAAGTGCATAATCAAATTTATCTATCTACATTTATTTATATAGGGATAAAAAAAATTAGGGGGATGAGATAACTTTTTTTATGGTCGAGGGGATAAAAATGTGGCAATATGAGGGTTAAGTATAATGGAGTGTGAGCATCTGTGGAAAAGTGCAAAGACTTCCATTGTTAGGGTATCACATCCAAAGGTCAATAGTCAACCCCACCAAATGAAAATAAATAATAGCTGAAATTGCATCTGTTGTAGGACTTACATGATACTATAACTCAACTCTAAATATGTAAACTTATGAATATGGTAAATTCGCCAAATCCTAAATCTTTTGTGTATACTCGAAAAACACTATCTAGAGCAGAGCGAGCCCTCATCTGTTCACCCTTTCGCCTCAAACTCTTTCGAGACATGCAAAGTCAAAGTATTCCCCAAGGAGCGATCGCCACAGTAAATGGTGTCCAACAGGGTTATACCCAAGTTAGTCTCTCAGGGTTAAGATGTGATAATGCTTTAAGTTGGTTGATTGAAGTCGGGGTATTACGTCGAGAAGTTGATGGACAGGGAATCACCGATCGATTTCGTCTCACACCCCTTGGTCATCAATTGGTGGAAAAATTTGCCCACCAACCCTGGACTAGAGCTTCATGGGGCGATCGCCTGCAGGATGCTATAACTCGTTGGTTGCGTCTACCGTCAATCTAAATTTCGGATGGAAGTATGAAATCAATTATGGTGGTGGGAACAACATCCCACGCGGGTAAATCCCTAATCACAACAGCTTTGTGTCGTATCTTTTCTCAAAATGGATGGCGAGTGGCCCCCTTTAAAGGTCAAAATATGGCTTTAAACGCCTATGTCACTGCCAATGGTGGAGAAATAGGTTACGCTCAAGCTGTACAAGCTTGGGCAGCTAAAATACCTCCAACAGTAGAGATGAATCCAATTTTACTCAAGCCCCAGGGAGATATGACTTCTCAGGTCATTATTAAGGGAAAAGTTGTAGGTAAGGTTAGTGCTACGGATTATTATGAACAGTATTTTGAAATAGGTTGGCAAACGATCCAAGAGTGTCTGAAACAGTTAAGCTCGGAATTTGATTTGATTGTTTGTGAAGGTGCTGGAAGTCCTGCGGAAATTAATCTCAAGCATCGAGATCTAACTAACATGCGGGTGGCCAAATATCTAGGAGCATCCACGATTCTCGTAGTTGATATTGATAGAGGTGGAGCTTTTGCTCATGTGGTTGGTACCCTGGAATTGTTAGAACCAGAGGAACGAGCTCTAATCAAGGGGATAATCATCAATAAGTTCCGAGGAATGCGTTCTCTGCTAGATCCGGGAATTACATGGTTAGAAGAAAGGACGGGAATTCCAGTAATTGGGGTGATACCATACATTTCAGAAATATTCCCCGCAGAAGATTCCCTAGACTTATTGGATCGCAAATCCACTAAATTTCAATCTGATCTGAATATAGCAGTTATCCGATTACCCAGAATTGCTAATTTCACCGACTTTGATCCATTGGAATCGGAACCAACAATATCAGTGAAATATATAAGTCCTAAACAGGAGTTAGGATATCCTGATGCGGTGATTATTCCAGGGACAAAAACCACCATAGCCGATCTAATTGTGCTACAAAAAAGTGGCATGGCGGAAGCAATTCAACAATATGCGGCCAGTGGAGGTACAGTTTTAGGTATCTGTGGTGGGTTTCAAATGTTAGGTCAAGTAGTAGCAGATCCAGAAGGAATTGAGGGTCCACCTGGTAAATATCAGGGACTAAACCTATTGCCAATTAAAACCATAATTACAGGGCAAAAAACCGCTCGTCAACGTCAGGTAATTTCCAATTATCCCCAGATGGGTCTACCCATACAGGGATTTGAAATTCACCAAGGACGTTCTCGCATGGAAGAACCCACGGATAAATCCAGTCATGAATCCCCCTGTCATCCTCTATTTGATGATGCTAATTTAGGTCTAGTAGATAATTGTCAATCAATTTGGGGTACTTATTTACACGGAATTTTTGATAACGGAGCTTGGAGACGCAGTTGGCTAAATCGTCTTCGTCAACAGCGCGGTCTTAAGTCTTTGCCCACTGGTGTTGCCAATTACGGAGAACACAGAGAAAAGATTTTAGATTCCCTAGCTGCTGAAATTGAAAGCCATTTGAATTTGAGTCCTCTAACTAACATTGACACCACCAGATTGTAAAAACCCTTGATCTCATATTCCCATTTATCATGACGATTAATATTCGCTTTTTACCAGATAATGTTACCGTCACAGCCACAATAGGAGAATCTCTATTAGATGTGGCACAAAGAGCAGGAGTGTCCATCCCCACTGGCTGTTTAATGGGGACTTGTCATGCTTGTACTGTAGAATTAGATGATGGTGAAGTTATCCGGGCCTGCATCACACCTGTTCCTGCAGTAACAAAGGAACTAACCATACATCTTTTTACCGATCCCACTTGGTAGGAATGCTAATTTGACTGTTAGTAGTTTTGAAATACCAGATTTCCATTATTGTTGGGTTTTCTCCACCCAACAGGAAATTTACCAAATATGACCAAATTATGTGGGGTTGTATAACTTAAAATGGTTACACAATTGCATTAATCCCTTGTGAACAAGCTGTTATGGGTCATTGCTGGTATCTGTTTCCTTCTGTTCCCCTTCATTATTTTTAGCTTGCGATCGCTTTGCGACAGCAGAAACCAACTATATGCAAAACCTATCCGAACTACTGTGTCGGTATAAAGCTATAAGTAAAATCTATTAAGTGCAATCTCCCGCAGGGAGTGCTTCGCAATCGCCCATAGCATACCATTGTGGTATATATTTGATTTGCATTTATAGATTTTTTGAGGTAAATCAATATGTTATTTATTTTTCCACAAACAGTTCATAATTAAGTATAACTACTATAGTGGTTATAATCTTATATAAGTTAGTATTGTTCTACATAAAGTTTTTGATACAAAGGTATTTTTCTATGTCAAATTTCAAGTTTTCCAAAAGTCATAATCCTGAACTAGATGCTGCACGAATACAGCATGATAGCTTACCCAAAACTGAATATGGTAAAGGTAAGAGATTGTCAAAAGAAAAGCTGGAGCAAGATAAAAAGAAAAGTTATGAGAAAAGTTACCGATTGGGACAGCTTTTATATTCCGCTGTACAGGAACATTACTCTTACTTAGAACAAGCCAAATTTCTTGATAGTCTTATGAAAGTGATAACACATCTTGGTGATAACGCCAGGATATTTCCCGATATGGACTATGATGATATTTGGTATACAGATTACTATGACCTCATAGAATTGGCTAAAGATATGGGTCTAGGAGATTATACCTTACCTCACTGGCCTGAAGAATCAAACCCATTTCATCGCTATTTAGAACTAACGACTTCTGATTTAGTTCAAATAACTCTGATTTTTGTAAAAGAGACTGTAATTGACTAATATAAGTTTGGAGCAGATTTGAATAGTTAGATCCAGTATTTATTCAGAGAAACTTTGAAATCAAGAAAGAGATGAGCCTATGCAAAACAAAAGCAAGATGGGTCTTTCTATGAAAAGGACGACCACTGCCAATGATGGACTCTATCATTGCCGCGATCGCTCTTCAGAATTCCTTAACCCTAGTTACTCGTAATGAAAAAGATTTTGCAGGGATAGACGTAATTATGTGAATCTCTTGGGGGAGTAAGCTGGCCGTAACAGAAAGACCTTTTTCAGGTCTTACCCAGGAATAGGAATTTATTTTATATTTTCTCTGGGTCAATACCAAGGGAACGTAGATAGGCAACTAGTTTTTCTTTTTGTTGGCGTTCCCGAGTAGCGATAGCTTCTGCTTGCTCTTTAGCTTCCCGCAAGGGGAGTGGTTAAAGGTTGGCGCACAGTTGATAAGAGGGGGTGCAGGGTTGGAAAGTAGTCTCATCTGACTAATTTTAGCATTTGTTTTTGGTTTTGTGTTGGTTTTTAAAAGTATCTGTGGTCTTATTTAGTAGTATATAATGACAAGGGTGTGCTTCGAAATCGCATTTATATATATCCTGTTGGTTTGTTGGGTTTCGTGCCTCAACCCAACCTACGATTACTCCTTTACTAACGATCGCTATAACGACGTACTAAATTTTTCACAAATGATAAGCTGACCTTGAATCTTTCTGCCAACTGGCGTTGAGATCCCTCTCGAGCAACCCATGCTACAATCACTGTGGTCTTATTTAGTAGTATATAATGACAAGGGTGTGCTTCGAAATCGCATTTATATATATCCTGTTGGTTTGTTGGGTTTCGTTCCTCAACCCAACCTACGTTCATCTTGCGTTTAATTCCACTCACCCACTTATCCTAAGCAGCTAGGTCTAAGGGGAAGTTGTGCGCATTACGCTCGTGCATTACTTCCATACCTAGGTTAGCGCGGTTGATTACGTCAGCCCATGTACCGATTACCCGTCCTTTAACTACGAATAACGGTAATAGTGCGTCCCCCCGGACTAATAGCTTCCTCCGTACTAATTCTCTCTCCCATGGGTGGTAACCCCGCACGGCGATCGAAAATCACTAACCAACCTGTATCTAATCCTAACCCATCCAGATATTTATCCAATTGGATCAAACCCTGGGTTAGCGGGTCTAACTTTTCTTTCCGCACCTTTAACTCTATGCCCATCACCACTTTGCCATAGCGTAAACAAATATCCATCCTTCCAGAACCAATGGCATATTCTCGTTCTAACGTACCACCACCATTTACCACCCGATGTAAAAATGCCATTAACACTAAATGGGGAGCAATCTCATGATAGGGCGCACTTTTGAGTAGTGGTTCCCCATGTTGTCGCCAAAACTCCAGAAATGCTTCCAATAATTCATCGGGTAATAGTTCCCCCTGTTCATTTAGCCAACGAGGTTCAATAACTCCAATGGAAACCCTGGTTGTGTAACTCAACACCAAAGGTAGAACTTCCTGATAAATTGGATTGGCAATTTCTAAGCCATGTCCCCGGTCTCGACACAGTCCTAAATCCAGGACATAACGAATATCATCCTGTGGTACATCAGGTAAATCTTCACCTGCTAAAATTGGTTCAATAATGGTTTTGACTCGCTCTTCCCGTAATCTTTCTGCCAAACTATCTAAATGGGTATCCTGGCGCTGAATGAGATTTTCCTTAGCCTGGTTAATCACCTCAGCGGTAATGGGTTGGGTTATATCTTTCACTAAAACCTGGGTAGCTTGACGAGCTAGGGCGTTAACTAACCACGGTTGTCCATCGGTTAAATAAAATGCCTGTTGAATTGCTTCTGGGGTAAATACCTGTCCCGTAGCTTGTGTATGTTGTAAGTAAAGTTCTTCTACTTCACGTAAGGTAAAATTATTTAAAGTTAAGGATTCAGCCTTGATATTGAAGGGACTGGAGGTATTAAGTCTTTCACTTCCACCGGATTTAACCTTATAGTCCCGCACATCCCGCATGCCAATTAACCCCACCGAATGGGGAAACCCCTGGGGACGACGGGGAAAACCGGAACGTAATTGTCTTAAAATAAAGATTAAAGCTTCATCTGTTAGGGAATCTATTTCATCTAAAAAGATTACAAGAGGTCTTGGAGATTGGCCAGACCACTCACTTAAAGTTTTGCCTATTCCTGAGTCTGCTCCACGCTCTGGCCAATAGGATGGTTGCAGTTCTTTGGGTAAGTAAAATTTGATCGCCTGTTTCCATTCTTCCAAAATAACCTGCTCCGCTTGCTGGGGATTATGGGAAAACCCTGCTCCTACTTCCACAGAGAGCATGATGGCGGTGTATTCCCCACTATCAGTCAATTCTTGAGCTAGAGCTATCATAGCCGTGGTTTTGCCTACTTGTCGCGGTGCATGAATGATAAAGTAATTTTCTCCATCAATTAGCGCTTTCAAATCCGGTAGGCGAGCAGTGGGGGAGAGCATATAGTGGATATTAGCTTTACATGGTCCAGCAGTGTTAAAGTGTTTGGGCATGGTGAGAAGGAGTTTTTAAAAAATAACCTTACCGATTTTATTCTAGAATCTCTATAGGTGAACTCATAAGGGATCCAGCACCCAACACCCTCAACTCATGGCATTACTCAAATAATACGCCATAAAAAAAGCCCCGCACCAGGTGAGGAGCTTTTCATTTACCAGTAAGTAGGGAGGCACAATTATTTGTAGGATGCCCATGGGGGCGTTGGGTTTCGTTCCTCAACCCAACCTACGTTCATCTTGTGTTTAATTCCACTCACCCACTTATCCTATTCATCTTTACATAGTTTGGTCTTTTAACGCCAACTTACTTATTGGTTATTAAATAACCGTTGATTGCGGGAGCAGTCAATGCTACAGGAGCTACATTTACATAGCTAATTTACCCAGCATGATTAGGTAAATTATGAGGATCAATTCCTTGCGATCGCAAATAAGCTATTAACCTTTCTTTTTCCTGACGTTCCTGTTCAATCAGTTCTAAAGCCCAAGGTAACAAATTACCTGTTTTATCCCACCATCGCAACCAATAGCCAGTACGTCCTTCTTTTGTACCTTGCCAAGTTCCTAAAAATAGTCCCATTGACTTAATCCAATGACGACCATTTTCGTCTGGTTGCTTTAATTCATAACGTTCATCTTCCAGTTGATAATATTCTAATAATCCTCCATCTGGATCAAAAATGATATAAATAGGAACTTGCAAAATCTGTTCATAAAAAAACCATTTTCCTGGCGGATAGGTACGTTTAAATGAGTATTCTCCGCCTTCTTTATCTGACAAAAATTCCATAACCAAAGCCGGTATATCCCCTTCTAAATGGGGTGTATAGCTTTTGCGTCCTGGCAATATTTCTTTAACTGAAGGTATATATAGCCAATCTGGTGCTTTAGCGATAAATTGAGCATTTAATGTGGCACATAAGGCAAAATTAGCAGCAATTAACATCTGTGGTTGAATAAAACCACTGATTTCTAAACTTTCACATAAAGCACCTGCTAAAAGTGGTTGTCCTATATTGTCCACTGGTTCATCCTCTCGTTGAAAATCATTGGGTAACGCTTCCCATGAGATAACCAGTCCCGTCTGTGATTTACTTTCACTGAGTAGGGTTGCCATAAAAGTTACCTTTGCTCGATTTATTTTTATTCTATCAAAGCTTGTGGGAATGGAAGTGGGAATGGGCGATTGCGAAGCACTCCTTATGAGTAATCGTACTATTTAGCGTCTAATGTGTGAGTATTTTCTATATTAGCACTTCTTATGTAAGCACCTTTGAGGTCAGCACGTTCAAGGTTAGCATCTTCAAGGTTAGCACCTAACAGATCAGCATCTTTAAGGTTAGCACCTTCGAGGTCAGCACCTTCAAGGTTAGTATCTTCAAGGTTAGCACCTGACAGATCAGCATATTTAAGGTTAGCACCTTCGAGGTCAGCATATTTGAGGTTAGCACCTGACAGGTTAGCACCGTTCAGATAAGCATATTTGAGGTCAGCGCGTTCAAGGTTAGCATGTGACAAGTCACATTTTATACATATATTAGTTTCTAAAAGTTTTTCCAAATCAGACTGGCTATAGGCATAACTAGGACTAGTGCTAAAGCTAAAAGAGGAAACAAGAAACAAGGTCAATATCAGAGCTAAGGTGAGAAATCTTTTCATTGTTTTAAATCTGTAACCAAATTATCAAGAGAAATTATACCTGACTTTTCTTCTCTACAAAAGACCAACTAATAGAAATAACCGCATGGTTCAGAATGGTGGGCGATTGCGCAGCACTCGCTACGCGAGATCGCAAGGCACGCTCTCATCTAGGCACGTTTCATGTTCGGTTCCCGGTTCGTAAAAGGTTGACGGTAAACGTTTTCCGTCAAAGGATGAATCAGTTATTTCAAGGGTTTTGGGATATTTGGAGGGGCATTTTCTAAATGCACGCCCCTCAAAATCTTCAGAATTTTCCCTGAGGAAAACTGGCGCTCTTCTTTTTAATCTAAACACCGGAAGATAAACTTAGGTTGGGTTGAAGCATGAAACCCAACACCCCCATGGGTTACACTACTGCTAACCCATCCTATTAAACTTGTGTAGTCATGCGATCGCACGGAAAACCCTCGCAGGATGTGTATTCTCCTAGGAGGAAAACTGGCGCTCTTCTTTTTAATCTAAACACCGGAAGATAAACGTAGGTTGGGTTGAAGCATGAAACCCAACACTCCCATGGGTTACATTACTGCTAACCCATCCTATTAAACTTGTGTAGTCATGCGATCGCACGTAAACCCCCACAGGATATGTATTCTCCCGGGAGGAAAACTGGCGCTCTTCTTTTTAATCTAAACACCGGAAGATAAACGTAGGTTGGGTTGAAGCATGAAACCCAACACCCCCATGGGTTACACTACTGCTAACCCATCCTATTAAACTTGTGTAGTCATGCGATCGCACGGAAAACCCTCGCAGGATGTGTATTCTCCTAGGAGGAAAACTGGCGCTCTTCTTTTTAATCTAAACACCGGAAGATAAACGTAGGTTGGGTTGAAGCATGAAACCCAACACTCCCATGGGTTACATTACTGCTAACCCATCCTATTAAACTTGTGTAGTCATGCGATCGCACGTAAACCCCCACAGGATATGTATTCTCCCGGGAGGAAAACTGGCGCTCTTCTTTTTAATCTAAACACCGGAAGATAAACGTAGGTTGGGTTGAAGCATGAAACCCAACACCCCCATGGGTTACACTACTGCTAACCCATCCTATTAAACTTGTGTAGTCATGCGATCGCACGGAAAACCCTCGCAGGATGTGTATTCTCCTAGGAGGAAAACTGGCGCTCTTCTTTTTAATCTAAACACCGGAAGATAAACGTAGGTTGGGTTGAAGCATGAAACCCAACACCCCCATGGGTTACACTACTGCTAACCCATCCTATTAAACTTGTGTAGTCACGCGATCGCACGTAAACCCCCACAGGATATGTATTCTCCCGGGAGGAAAACTGGCGCTCTTCTTTTTAATCTAAACACCGGAAGATAAACGTAGGTTGGGTTGAAGCATGAAACCCAACACCCCCATGGGTTACACTACTGCTAACCCATCCTATTAAACTTGTGTAGTTATGCGATCGCACGTAAACCCCTCGCAGGATGTGTATTCTCCTGGGAGGAAAACTGGCGCTCTTCTTTTTAATCTAAACACCGGAAGATAAACGTAGGTTGGGTTGAAGCATGAAACCCAACACCCCCATGGGTTACACTACTGCTAACCCATCCTATTAAACTTGTGTAGTCATGCGATCGCACGGAAAACCCTCGCAGGATGTGTATTCTCCTAGGAGGAAAACTGGCGCTCTTCTTTTTAATCTAAACACCGGAAGATAAACGTAGGTTGGGTTGAAGCATGAAACCCAACACCCCCATGGGTTACACTACTGCTAACCCATCCTATTAAACTTGTGTAGTCATGCGATCGCACGGAAACCCCCCGCAGGATGTGTATTCTCCTAGGAGGAAAACTGGCGCTCTTCTTTTTAATCTAAACACCGGAAGATAAACGTAGGTTGGGTTGAAGCATGAAACCCAACACCCCCATGGGTTACACTACTGCTAACCCATCCTATTAAACTTGTGTAGTCATGCGATCGCACGGAAACCCCCACAGGATATGTATTCTCCTGGGAGGAAAACTGGCGCTCTTCTTTTTAATCTAAACACCGGAAGATAAACGTAGGTTGGGTTGAAGCATGAAACCCAACACCCCCATGGGTTACACTACTGCTAACCCATCCTATTAAACTTGTGTAGTCATGCGATCGCACGGAAACCCCCACAGGATGTGTATTCTCCTAGGAGGAAAACTGGCGCTCTTCTTTTTAATCTAAACACCGGAAGATAAACGTAGGTTGGGTTGAAGCATGAAACCCAACACCCCCATGGGTTACACTACTGCTAACCCATCCTATTAAACTTGTGTAGTCATGCGATCGCACGGAAAACCCTCGCAGGATGTGTATTCTCCTAGGAGGAAAACTGGCGCTCTTCTTTTTAATCTAAACACCGGAAGATAAACGTAGGTTGGGTTGAAGCATGAAACCCAACACTCCCATGGGTTACATTACTGCTAACCCATCCTATTAAACTTGTGTAGTCATGCGATCGCACGGAAACCCCCCGCAGGATGTGTATTCTCCTAGGAGGAAAACTGGCGCTCTTCTTTTTAATCTAAACACCGGAAGATAAACGTAGGTTGGGTTGAAGCATGAAACCCAACACCCCCATGGGTTACACTACTGCTAACCCATCCTATTAAACTTGTGTAGTTATGCGATCGCACGGAAAACCCTCGCAGGATGTGTATTCTCCTGGGAGGAAAACTGGCGCTCTTCTTTTTAATCTAAACACCGGAAGTAATCCCACGCTTTTCTATAGTCCTCTATCCTATCACATTTCTCAAAGGGTGCTTGATAGATGATACTTTGGTTCGCAGGATTATTAGATAAGGTCTGATTGACAATAGGTACTTCAACTGTACCAGTAGTCATATCTTTTATATCTTCCCATATATCTTCCCATCCCGGGGATTTAGTTTTAGGGTTACCTTTGCGGGGTAAACCTACCCCCACTAATCCTTTATTAGTCGTAAACACTATTCTACCATTCATGTCATAATAGGTGTCTTTTTCGTACTGTTGCATGACAGGAAACTGGACTCGATAGATGGTATTCAATTCATCTAGGGTCATACCTAAGCTCATAGCAGCTAATACATCTATTTCTAATAAAGCCTGTCTGCGGTCATAATCCGTACGTAAGGCATTATTCCTTTGCCAAAAGGGTGTAAGTTGACTAAAGAACTGACCGTTTAATCGCGGATCCTCTCTTTTACTCCAACTCTCTTGGGTGTATTCATTATGCCAGTTTTCCTCCCATAAATCCCCGTAGTATTGTGTTAGGCAGTTTAGTGCTAGGGTACGTATGTGTAATGAGGATATAACATTAGGATAGGGAAATTGGGAGAATGATTCATTAGACATCTCCGGAAATAGCCAAAGCGTTACCAATACTACTTTTTAAGGTGAGACACCCCAATACAAAAGTAGCTGACTGGTATGCTAAAATAAGCGTTAGAGATGCCTCTTGTTGGGAATTAACCAAAAGATAACACCTATGTGAGATAATTTATTTTTAGCCAAGTCCAAATCTTGATAACTAAAATAAGTAGGTTCCCATTCGGAAACGAACAAGTCCACAAATAGTCATGATTACCTGTTCATACTTACTTGAATTTAATCGAAATCTTTCTTGTGCCACTCTGAATATTTTCACTACACGAATTAAATGTTCAACAAAAATTCGTTCGGAAGCTAACTCTTTATTTTTTTCTTTTTGTTCAGACGTTAATTCTTGGTTTTTAGGTTTTTTTGTCGGAGTTTTCATTAACTCCTCTCCTTGATAAGCTTTATCACCACTAAATTTTTGTTTTTTATCAAATATATTTCTGGTTTCACGGAATAAATTTACATCACTTTTTGGACCAGGTTTACCCGCTACTACATCAACAATATCTTTACCATTTGGTAAAACGATTAGTTGACTTTTTCTAGTATGACAGGCTTTTTTACCTGAATAATATTTTTTTTGTTCTTGGTACTCTCCAGGTCTGTCTATAGGCTGTTCATAGCTATCCACTATTAACTCAAATTCTGTTAATATTTCTTTAACGACTTCGTAATCACTGGAGTTTTTTTTTACCTGTTCTAGCAAACTTGGTGGCAATAATTCTCCTATTATTGGCAACCAATAGTTAAAGATATCATTTGCAGTTGTTTCACTTACTCCAAATTGAATACCTAGTAGCTGAAATGTTGTTAACTGCCGTAAATATGTTAATGTTAAGATTATTTGCTCCGACGGTGATAATTTGGGTTTGCGCCCTCCACCGCCTTGAATAATTCGGGTTTTTTTTGATTCAACCAATTGTTGTTTCTGATGATGCAGTTTTATGGCTTTTTCCAAAAGTTGCTGTAACTGCTCATACTTCAGACCCAATAAACGGTGTGATTCGTGAGGATTATTCTGGATATATTCAGATATGTTGCTCATAATAAGTTGCCAAAAATACCATTTCATATTATTTTATCACACTTTGATTCTTTTTCGGAGATGTCTATTATAAAAATCACCTTTTCCTGTTGTTTTGATAAAAAAATCATAGGGTAAGGAGGATGATAGTCCAGTAACTGATATGAGATGTTTGGTATTTTCAAATGTGAAAGAAATACAAGTATGAACATGTCCAACTTGTTTAGGGATAATTGCTGGGATTAAGGTTCTTTCACCCGATTGACTTAACCTTCTTCTATAAGCAACCCGATAAAAATCAGTGACGGGTTTTTGCTCACCCCAGGGAACACGGGGGGTGCGGTCAAGATAATCTCTGGGAGTGCAGTCTGGGACGTAATTGGTGCGGGGGAGATAATCTGGGGGAATTTGGGTCAGGTCAATAACATCATAATCACTTTTGGTCTTACAAACCTTTCTGGGGGTTTTATTTAAAGGATTACCCACAAAGAAATGGGGGCCAGATAATATCAACTGTTCTGCACCCTGGGCAAATTGGGTGTTACGCTTAATAGTTTGGTCTTTTTGCGAATTGGTTTCATGCCACATTTCTGTAGCAAAATACTCACCCTGTAAATCACCTAAGCGCCTTTCTTGGGCTGCAAATTTCTCCAGTACCCCCATTAACTGCTGGGAATGTAAGGTTGGCAGTCGCGCTTCTTCCCCTGGGGTTCCCTCATCATCATAGAGTTGGGAAAATAGATTTAGTCTCTCCCTATTTACAGTGATAATTCTCTCTTTGTGTCCCTGTACATTCCACTTATTTGATTCATCTTTAATTCCTTTCACCTCCCCCTTACCATCATGCTCTAAACACTCATCCACGGTTTTACTGGTAAACAGGTTAGCTATGGTTGTAAATTCAGGTAATTTCTCTGAACCATAGACATTTAAACTGTATTTAACCCTATGTCCTATAGGAAACAGAATATATTGATTTTGAAACTGAAAATGATAACGCAATCGCTGATAAATTGCCCTACGTAACCTTCCCCCCTTGGGGTCATCATAAACCCCCTCAGGATGTAAAAAAGCTGACACTCCTCCTTCTCTGGTGTATCTCCACCCCTGGGGTAAAAAACACTTAAATAAATTAGTTTGTGACCCTTTTAGCAATGGATAATTCTGTTCCGCATTGAGAAAATTCTTGGTTCCGCTTATCTCTTCATACTCTTGTATATATGCAGCCCTCAATCCAGGATGTCTATCAAAAAGCTCCTCCCGCTTTTTCGCTAATTCACTCGCTGATAGGTTGCGGATGGCTATCCTGGGGTCATAATCCCCTAAAATTCCCCCTTCTTTCCATTCCATCTTTATCCAGGGGGGATTTCCTAATATGAGGTCAAAACCTCCTCTCTCCCAAAATATATCTGCAAATTCTAGTTCCCAATGGAAAAATCGCTGGTTGTTAACAACTTCATCTACTATCTGTAACCGAATATTCTTCTGCTTTAATTTGTTTAAGTTAACAAATCCCCATTGATTAATAAACTCTTCCCCCTCTTGTGGGGTTTGGGTCTCAGGAAATAGAGATAGCTGTCTGTTACTATCCAGCAACATTTCTGTTTCGCCTAAAATAATAGCTAGGTCACAAAAAAACTGCTCTCTGTCTGGTAATTCCTCTGCTTTTTCTATGGGCCAAAACCAAAGGGCGCACCAGTAGTCCATGACTAGCTTTAATCTCCTATAGGATGTGGCGTTCTCTATCCCTTCTGCAAGTTTCTCCTGGTCATGAATCTTATCTTTCTTCTCCAGGGCTATTTCTTGCTTTTTTTCTTCCTCCTGTCCCCATATATTTAGACTGTCTGTGGTTCTTTTTCTAATTCTTTTTAACTCTTGGGCATAATGATGCCACAGTTTATCAATTCTCTCACTTAATGTATGGGCATAGCTCCCTTGCTCGTCTGTTAATTCTTGACAAAACTCTTTTCGCCAATTATCTATTTTCTTGAGGTTCTCCCCAGTCATCTTTTTTATGATTTTATCTGTATAGTTCCCCATACCCGGATCTCCCAACAGAAAATGAAAAATTCCCCCTTTGGGTAAATTTTTCCCCAAGGATAGTTGTTCTGGTTCTTGTTCATACCACTTGGTATTTTTACTACTCTTGCTCTTTTTCTTTTCCGTAATATTGTTTAAGTAGTAGATTTGTCTCCTGGCTCCTATTAAGGAGTTTCCGCACTGCAACTGGAAGCCAAACCAAGGAATAAATATGTTATCTTTATCAGCTTCTGACGCATAAATACAATTTAACCATAGGGATACTTCTGCTAGTTCCATGGCTATAGGATTTTTATCAATCCCAAATACATTTCTATCGGCTAGGAGCATCTTAATCTTTTGTTGCTCTCGCATGGCTTGTTCATGACTTATTAACTCTCCTTTTTCTTTTTGTTTCCTTTCCAAATACGTTTCTGCTAACTGGTCTATTACCTCATTTAAAAAAGCTGCACTCCCCATGGCAGGTTCACATATAGTTAGCTCTAATATATCGTCTGCTTGCTTACCCTCTAATAGTTCTTTTAAAGCATATTTAACTAAACATTTGGTTAAACTTTGTGGAGTATAGTAACTAGCACTCTTTTCTCTATCTCTCCCAGCTAACCGAAACAAAAATTTCCCTTTGGGATGTTTACGAAATTCCCCTTTCTCCCAATCTATTACCAACTCCTCTTGCTTAAATTCATCCATCCGATGTTCTGGAATAAAATATGCTACTTCCAGATCTTGTTTTAAATTCTCTTTTTCCAGATCTTGTTTTAAATTCTCTTTGGCCTTTACTGTTTTCCCCCGGGTTACATTCCCCCTCTCATTAGTTTCTAGGTCTTCCTCTTCCTGTTCTTCTGACTCATCTCCAGATTCCTTTTTATTCCACGGTTGCACTTCATATAAATCCTCTTGGGCCAAAAAGGCAGAAAGACTTAAAAGACCTTCATATACTTCCCCTAACTGGTTTACACCTAGTTGGGCGTAGCTAATTCTCCCCCTTTTCCCCTCTTGTGTTGATAGGGACATTAACCGGATTATTTTTTGGAGGGCTACATTACGAAATTTAACTTCGTTTAGCATTTCTGTGTTTTTGGGATCAAACAGATGACTTTGCAAGGAGGGGAGACGAAAGGTCTTATGAATGGGTGTATCAGCTAAAGAGGGGTTTTCAGTGGTTAGTTGTTTTTGTTTATCTAATGGATAGCCTGACCACAGCAATTCAAAGAGTAACCTAATTGACCAATCTAGGTAATAATTCTCTTCATCTTCTTCTGTTAATTTAGCCAGTTCTACATCTCGCAATGCTTCTAGGCTATATCCTTGACGGTAAACATCAGATCCCATGGGTATATATCCTAGGTCTGGTCTGGCTTCTATATAAAATAAAAATAGCAATCTATATATCCATCTTAAACATTCTTTTTTTAATTGCTGAGGGTCTATTTCTACTACACCCTGTTCTTTTTGTTTTTGATTATCGAATACTCTCTTTCCTGACTTTTGCCAGTAATAAATGGCCTCATTCCCTAGTATTTCAATGGCTTCTCTTAGGGCAAACTTTAAGTTTTCGGAAATACTATAACTATGTCGGTAGCTCTTTTCTTCTATTATATCTAATAAGCAAGTACCGTCTTTTAGGACAATAGATTCCCGATGTAATAGGTTAGCAGTTACCATGAGAGATTTCTTATCTCTTTCTTCTAATAACTTTGCTAAATCAAATCTAATTAATCGAGAAGCATTCCACTTATAACGGTCTATTAATACTATTTGCTCCATATTTATCAATATTACCCATTTTGGGGGTGCATTCTGGGCAAAAATAGCGTCGTTTAAAAGCTCTTCTAAATTTCCTTGTACTACTTGTGGTTCCCGGGAGGATTTTTTCCCCTTTTGAACTTTACTGTTAAGTAGGTAGGTGGAATTAATTTCATTAATCTGCTCTTGATTTATTTCTAAAGAGAGAATATCACTGGTTTCTATACCCAGATTAAAAGCAGATAATATCCACACGTAGGGTTCGCCAGAGTTTTTCTTGACCTCCGCCACAATAGGTAATATTCTATCGTCATCTAATAACTTAAAATCTATTTTATATTCATAGCCTAAAATAGATAATAGCTTTCTTATTAAATCACTTTGTAATTCATACTTCTCTTGTTGGTTTGTAGTTCTTTCTACCCTATTCCGAACCTGAAAATACTCTTGTTGTATTTTTTCCAAAAGCTCATAAGCTGGTTTCTCTTCAGTTTCTTTGCTTTTTACATCTACATCTTTACTCAGCAAGGTATCTACATAATAAGGCGCATAAAACTCATTTTCAATTGAAATTCCTACTAGTGCCATATCTAACCTCTCAACACAGCAATTAACTTAATATAGGGAGTGGGGGAATTAAGAGCTTTGGCGCTACTAGTGCTCATATAGCGTTCTACCCACTGCTCATGCTCTT
This sequence comes from Cylindrospermopsis raciborskii Cr2010, assembly GCF_003367075.2. Classification (NCBI taxonomy): domain Bacteria; kingdom Bacillati; phylum Cyanobacteriota; class Cyanophyceae; order Nostocales; family Aphanizomenonaceae; genus Cylindrospermopsis; species Cylindrospermopsis raciborskii. The sequence continues at coordinate 2,667,680 of NZ_CP065936.1, read as the reverse complement.
GAAACATTTTATCAATTTCTTGTTGTTTTTTTTCTACCTTTTCTTGTGTCATTTTTTGATTTATTCCACTGTCTAGGTAGAAATGATTCCATTTTTGAAGATGATACTGCCGTAGGTCCTTTAAACGACCTTTTTCTTTGGCTATTCTCTCATTCAGCTCTTGTTGTACTGTCTTTCTTTCTTTTTCTAAATATTCCTGCCCTTTTTTTACTACCTCCTTTAAAAAACTACTCACTTCACTAATGTCTATATTCCCAGGATTAGGTATGGGCTTATTTAAGCCTACTTTTTTTATAGTTTCAGCAAAATCTTCTATTCTATAAGGGTTATTATGATCCACAATAACTGAAAATTGACGACTAATAATTGGTGAACCTTGGCGATTAGAGAAACTGCCAAAACAGATAAAAGTTAAGGTTTTTTTGTCGCTAGGTAGTTGAATTACTGGTGCTTGATGTCGAGGAATGTGGAATAAACATCTGTCGGTTAACCATTCTACTAGGGGATGTAATTCCCACAGATATTGTTTCATTGACCATTGTTTTTCTTGTTGACGCGCATCAGCAATTTCCTTTTTTATCACTTGGGGTGAATCGGTGAGATATAATAAATCTTTTGGTTCTGGAATAATTTCTCTAGGCAATCTTTTATAGCGAGACCGTAATTCATCTGGCAACTGCAATTCAATAAACCTGACTTGCTGATTTATATTTAAATTTGTGACATTTACTATATCAGAACTTAGGGCGGTAGAGACAAAATCAAAGGTCGAATCAAACAGACTCAATAAACTTCCTGTTTCGCATAGCTCTTCTGGTTGTGGAGAACTTGAATAATCATCCTCCTGGTCATTTTCAAACCAGTCAAAAAGCCCTCCCTCCTCCTTTTTATTGTTGTTTTCTAACATACTATTAAACTCTTCAGCAGTCTTTCCCTGCTCTATCACGTCAGAAATATAGTTCTCCTCCTCCTGAGCATCAAACACCCCAATTAAAATTGCGGGATCTCCTATATTTTTAGTAGCCTGTTCCTCTTTGGCCAAGAGTACCTTAATAATACGATGTACCTCATCCATTCTATTTCTACGGGATCTAGTCAAGAGATACCTAATCTCGGGCTTTTTACTTTGTCCATAACGGTCTATTCTACCGTTTCTTTGTTGCAATGTCATAAAAGACCATGGTATGTCAAAATGAATTAATCTATGACTTAAATAATGTAAATTAATTCCTTCGGAAGCTACTTCTGTTGCTAACAGAATTCTCACTGGATCCTTTTCTTTAGAGAACTGTTCTACTACCTCTAACTGCTGGGTATCAGACATATCTCCTTTTAATTTTAAAATACTTCCTGATTTCAACTTTAAATCTTTCTGCAATTCTGTAAACAGAAAATCTAAGGTTTCTAACCTACCTGTAAAAATTACTAACCTATCCCCACTATCTTCCCCATTCCAGCTTAAATCTTGCTTTATCAATTTTAAAAGTCTTTGATATTTAGAAAAATCTTCCTTACCTACTTCACCTAAAGACTGTTGTAACTCTTGTAAAGCCTCTATATCTGCTCGATGATTTTCCCCACCCACCGGATTTTTTTTATTCCCTTCTTTTAGCTTTTTCAACCTGTTATTTACCGTTGCCAAACAAGCCTTATGACTAGAAAGAATAGACTTTAGCAGGGTGGTTTTAAATAACTGTCCACCCCGTAATTGCTTATCACCGGACAGGTTTAAGTTATCCAACAAATCAAATACCCTTTCTTCACTTTCGGAAGCTGGGGTATCAATAGATTGAGAATGACGTTCTGGGACATTATCCCGTAAATCTGCCAAAACATCCTTTTTAAACCGTCTGATATACAAATTTCGGATGTCATCTTTGGTATAATCAGACTCATCTGCAATGGCAGTAGGATCCAGCATATTCATCAAACTGGCGAAACTTTGTGGTTTTCCATCATGGGGAGTAGCAGAAAGGAGGATTAAGGTATCGGAGCGTTTTGAGAGACGCTGAGCCAATTTAGAGCGTAGAGAATTATCTTCTGCTCTTCTTCTTTTCGCTACATTATGAGCTTCATCAATAATAATAATATCCCAATTTGCCTTCTCCAAATAATTACGATATTCTCTGTCTTGTTTTAGGGTATCTATAGATATAATAGTGCGGTCATAATAATAGAAGGGATTATGGTTAGTAGGTATAATAGATTTTATGCGTTGAACCTCTGTAGAATCCAACCTTACCAAGGGGATAGTAAAACGGAACCAGAATTCTTTTTGGAACTGAGCCATCATGGACTTACTGGTTACCACCAAAATTCTTCTTCCCCGGTGTCGTGCAATTAATTCTGCTACGAGAATACCACATTCGAGAGTTTTACCTAGACCTACTCCATCTGCTATGAGCATTCTTTGGCGTAGCATTTTCAGAGCCATACTTGTAGGAGAGAGCTGATATTTAAGAGTATCCATTGCTGCTCTGTGTCCCACATATATTTTTGAGTCGGGGGGGGCTATTTGTTTTAGATTTGCTTCTATAAAGAGACGACTATTTCTATATTCGGGTGAGGTATCTGTAACCAGTCCAGTTTTCTCTGCTTTTAGCACTTCAAAGGGACCTTTTTTAGATTCTAATTCTTCTAGAAATAGGGATCTGGTGCCACGAATAAACTCTGACACCCCTACGACCTGAATTATTTTATCTCCATCGGAGGAGAGGGATACATCTTTTACTAACCATTCTGCATCTCTACATAAGATGCGTGCGCCCGGTGCTAGTTCCATGCTTTTTTTTACTTTTGCATTATTGTAGCAGAATCCTTTTGCCACGATTTTTCATCTATCTTTGGATAGATATTTTGTCGTGGATAATCGTAGGTTGGGTTGGGGGAGCTCAACACCCCTACGGGATATAAATGCGATTAGGAAGCACTCCCCGTGGGCGATTGCCAGAGTATTGGAAAAAATCAGGATAAGTTTAAAAAGGGACTGGGTTTACCATAATAGGTAACTAAAATCTGTTTCTTGGCTCTGGTCGCAGCTACATGCACTAAGCATCTCTCTCTGGTTAAAAACTGCTCTTTAGCTGTTAAATCCGCTGACCTCTCTAGGGCGCTCTTGAAAGGAATAATATCGGCGTTTACACTGGGTAAAATTATATGGTCAAATTGTAATCCTTTTACTCGGTGCATGGTGGCTATTCTTATCCTCTCTCCTCTCTCTTCTTGCTCTCCAATTATTTCTTGTATCTCTAGTTCTTTTAGCCCCTCTTTGTATCTCTCTATCAGTTCTTTGGTTCTTAATGCTATACAGGTTACGCTCTCTTTCTCTGTTTTGTTTATCTCTCTTAAAAAATTTAGAATGTATTCTATTTCTTCTTCTATGCTGTTAAATCCTTTTACTATGGGTTTCTCTCCATGCAATAAGGAACGATATTCTTTTAGGTTGTCTATACCACCATCTAGGTCGTCTATGGTAAGGGGTGATAATATGTCTGTGGCCCATTTGCGGTTCTCGTCTGTGGTACGATAGTTTAAAATCAGTTTTTTTGACCTCCCTCTAATATCTATGTCGCACTGGCTCAATTTCACCGCACTCCCATAAATCCTTTGGTGCCCATCCCCTACTATAAATATGTCGTTGGGTTTTGCAGGCCCTACTATGGCTCTAATTAGCTCAAATGCTATTTTGCTCATGTCCTGGGCTTCGTCTACTATGACGCTCTGATATTTTATCCCCCTGGGGTTCTGTTTTAATATCTCTATGCCATCTCTCATGGCGTCTTTTGGTTCCCTTAACCCCTCTTCACTCAGCAGGTTCATATATTCCTCTATCACTTTCCACACTTTCTGTCTCTGCTCTCTATTTAATCTTGTCCCTCTCCCTGTCCTTACTACTTTTAGGTAGTCTCTCAAGTTCTTACATTCGTTTGTCTGTATTATTTCTTCCCATTCTTGTTTATAAAAGTCTAGGCTTAAATTTGCTTCTTCTCTTTTATTATATGCTTTTTCCCATAATGGTCTGGTTTCTTTATCATAGGCAATTTTAATGTTTATGTTCTGTTGTTTAAAAAACTCTAGTAGCCATTTATCCCACATTCCGCACCCTAAGCTGTGACAGATCAAAGAGGATCCTAATGTAGTACATAATAACTAAAATTAATTCAGGGATTAAAGGGCTTAATGAGAATAAATAGCATTAATAGAGACATGGTGTGAGAAAGTAAAGTTTGGTAACAAAAAAGAGAATTGATAACCAAATAAGAAATAATTGATTGCAACAGAAATAGTAGAGGAAACTGTTGTGAAATTAAAAAGTGAAGAAATAGAAATTCAGAATATAGACCATCTAGGGATAGTAGCAGGAATAATAGATTCAATCGGAATAGTGGAAATAATAAATGAATTGATAGGAGTCGAAAAAGACGAAAAAGTAAATGCAGGTCAAGTAGTAAAAGCCATGATAATAAACGGGTTAGGATTTGTCTCAAAACCGTTATATATGTTTCCTGAATATTTTGAAACAATAGCCTGTGAACATCTAATAGGAGCAGGAGTAAAACCAGAATATCTCAACGATGATAAACTGGGGAGAGTCATGGATAAGATGTTTGAAAAAGGATTGAGTACAATCTTTTTTATCATCGCAGTAAAAGCTGCCCAAAAATTTGGAGTATCACTATCAACATCACATCTAGACTCATCATCAATGCACGTACATGGGAAGTATAACACTAGCTTACAAGAAGTAATATTTGAGAGTCAAAAAATAGGAGATAACCAAGAATTAGAGGAAATGACAGCGAAATTACCAAAAGAAATAACTATTAGTTATGGTTATTCTCGTGACCATCGTCCAGACTTAAAACAATTCATTATAGAAATGATATGTTCGGGAGATGGAGACATGCCAATATTTTTAAAACTAGCATCGGGCAACCAAGTAGATTCATCATGTTTTGGTCAAATAGCAGTAGAATATCAAAAACAATTAGAAGTTAATAGTCTTATGGTGGCTGATTCGGCTTTATATACAGAATCAAACCTGAAAATGATGTCAGAATTATCTTGGCTGTGTCGAGTACCAGTAAGTATAAAAGCGGCAAAATCATTAATCTTAACAATACCAGAATCAGAATTTATTGATAGTACAATACCAGGATATAAACTAGCATCAAAAATAGAAAATTATGCCGGAATAGAACAAAGATGGTTAGTAGTGCAAAGTCAAGAGAGGAGAGAATCAGACTTGCGTAAGCTCACCCAAAAAATTATCAAATCAGAATCAAAAGCCGTGCAAGATTTGAGAAAATTATCACAAGAAGAATTTGCTTGTGAAGCAGATGCTATCAAGGCATTATCAAAATTATCAAAACAGTTCAAATATCATAAAATTAACGAGAGTACAGTTACTCAAGTCAAATCTAATAAAAAAGATAGTTCAGGAGAAACATCCTATCAAATATTAGCAAAAGTCTCGGAAGATGAACGTAAAATTAATAGAGAATCCCTGAGTGCGGGACGTTTTATTATTGCTACTAATGTTTTGGATTCAAAGGAACTGAGCAATGATTCCATGCTCAGTGAATATAAAGCCCAGCAGTGTTGTGAAAGAGGGTTTCGTTTTCTCAAAGACCCATTATTTTTTGCAGACAGTATTTTCCTCAAAAGTCCTAAAAGAATAGAGTCAATGGGGATGATTATGGGTTTATGTTTACTGGTTTATACTTTGGCTCAACGTGAAATTAGAGCCGCACTCAGAGAGTCTAAATCAACAATTAAAGACCAATTAGGTAAACTAACTAACCGCCCTACTTTACGCTGGATTTTTCAATGCTTTCAGGGTATTCATTTAGTTGAATATAACAATGAAAAACAAGTCTCTAATTGGACTAAAGATAGAGATTTTATCTTGAATCTTTTGCCAAATGATTGTTTACGTTACTATCGATTAGTAACTTAATTATTGTCTCTATCAATTTAATTTATCATGTTTAAATGAGCTATTTGATTTACAGCTCCATTTTGCTATGTCTATAATCTTGTTTTTACCCTGGAAAAATTAGTCTATTTTATGATTTTACCTTGAATATCTTAATTTTATTTATTTGTTCACCTCTCTGGGTAATGTGAATTCTTATTGCTGCTTATTGAGAATAGATTTTGATGACATTTTTGCTGATTTACTGTTTCTCGAATGCTTTTTTCACTCTCTATGTTTATTTTTATGCTAACTTTGATTTTTATCTCAGTAATTTCCCTCCCCGATAGTTGAGGGTGCGGAATGTGGGATTTATCTAGGTTTACTACTTTTATCCGCTCCATCTCTTCTGGTGTAACTATTGTCTTTAAACTTGATGCTATGTCTATGCTTAAATTCCTGGTGTAGGTCGTAAATAATATGCGATCGCCTGGCATATTAAAACGATGGTGCACTAACCATTTAGCTCGGTGTAGGGCGACTACGGTTTTGCCAGTCCCTGCACCTCCTAAAACTCTAACGGGACCATTCCAGTCTCGTTCTACTAGTTTACGCTGGCTAGGATGTAAAAATACACGCCACTTTTCTAGGGGTGCTGCTAACATCTCTTCTAGTTCTATGTCTTCAGTAATAACTACAAACCGACTCAGGGTGTCCTGATTTTCTAGCGCTGTTTCTATATTCTCTACATCAATAGTTGTTTTGGGGGTCTCTATTAATTGGTAGATTTCTGGAAGTTTATAGCCAGCTGCTAACATAATTATACGGTCTGTACATTCCTGGGGAAGATGTGATAGTATGTTATCTACGTCTGCATCTGTAACTAGTTTTCGCAGGGCAGGAATTAACATTTGTGGTACGCCCAATCTCATTAAATCTTCGTCTTTGATATGGTCAAATCGCCCGGGTTGTTCCTGTTTTTGTGTGGTGAGTCTTTCTGTTGTATTTTGTATTTCTTCTGTATCAATAATTTGTAAAGCTCCAGATATCTGATTGATTTGACAAACTCTTTTTTGGGCCCAAAAATAGGCTAAATCGTGTTTACCTACCCATAATAAAGGATACAAGTTCCCGGTTTCTGGTTTGAGAATAATTGCCCGGTATTCTAAATCTATTCTCACTGACCTCATGCGGTTATCTTTACAGTCTTTTATGGTCTCATAGTTAATTCCACTACTGGTGGGGTTTTGTTTGAACCGATTGAGAAAGGAGGTAACTTTACTCTGAATGTTTTTGGGTAATCGCCCAAACTGGTCTAAAAAACTGTCTGCAATGGCTAATTTGACGGGATGTTTTAATTCGACCATTATCTTCTCTCCTTAATAGTTGTTTTTAAAAACTGGTTTAGGTTCTCTATCTGGGAGGATACTTCTTCTACTAATAAGCTATGCCACCCAGTTTGCTCAAATATATGTTTGTCTTCTACTGTGGTGACAATACTTACTTTCTCTTCTACCCAGCTTAGTTCCGCACTGGCTATCACTGCTCCCTTTTTGTTCTCTAATTCATAGCCCACTACTGGTAAATTCCACTGGTTCTCTATCATCTGGTCAATCCAAGGTACTAGATCCTCTTCTATGATTAACTCCTTTATACTCTGCCATTCTTTATTTACACCTCTACTAATATTATTATGTATATTTGTATCTAACCTGGTTTCCCAGGTGGGAACCATGGTGCTAAGGTTGTCCCTGTCACTGGTTGTGGTCATGGCATAAGTATAGGGTAAAAATTGATAGAGGTTTAACATGCGTAGCATTTCTTGCCAGTCCGATTGGTAAATTTCTTGCAACCGAATTAAAACTAAACTGCCATTTTTGTTCAATTCCTTATTTCGCTTGTGGTCAACTAGGGTAAAGATCTCTAGATTCTTTGATAATTCTATTACTCCACTATGATAGTTTTGAGGTCGATTCCACATTTCTAGTTGGGGTGCTAAAAAATCTTCTATAGCAGGGGGGGTCTGGTTTTTCTTCTGTGCCTGTAGGATAGTACGCAGCAGTGCCCAGTTTTGCCACAAACTATCTATGGGAGAATAAAGATAATCCATTAACCATTCCCAGCTACTTTTATCTTCTAAATGGGCAAGTTGACTACATTGGTAGTGTTCATATAGTTCTTTCCTTCTCTGATTAATCTGTGGATTGTTCAATGAGGAATCCATTCCAGATTTAGTCCCCCCATAATCAGTGGTGGAGTTATAAAAGGTGGTTTTCTGGTTTAATTGTTTATCTATATCCGCCCAGGTCAGTGACCAACACCAATAATCTCCGGTTTTTATAATCCCTAGACGTTGCTCTAAATCCTGGTCTATTCTTTCTTGGTGATACTCCCATCCATCAGTAAATACTACTATGGGTAAACTGTTAACCCGACTATGGGCGGGATAAAACACAAAATCTGCTCTGCAATTTAGAGGTAGTCCTTCTTCTTTACCTAAAGGAACTTGTAGCTCTATGTTCCAAGCCATTTCCCCTATTTTTAGGTAGTAGGCTTTTTTGCCATGGAGTAACAATGGTTGTAATTTGGTTTCTTCTCCATTTCTTGTATAGCTTGTCAAAGCTTGAATGAATTTAGACTCTAGTTCACTTTCTAGGTCGGAGTTAATGGACAGACCAGAAAGATTTTGGCTCTTCTCTTCTCCTAAATCTGACCAGTGGTTCAAAATTTCACTCAGTAGGGATTGGGCTGCTTTACTACTAGTAAAGTCTTGGTGAAAGCTATTACGATAGGCAAATAAACATTTATAACAACCATCTTCTCCCCTTTCTTGACAACTGCAATTAATTAATACATTTAAAGCCTGTTGAAACACCTGGCGCAGATCCTCTGGTCTACTATCTACCCTGTTCTCACACAACTGTCGCAAATAACCAGTCCCTCCGGGCACTGTGTCATATAGGTAAAGAAAGGATTTACGCAGTTTATTATCTGGTTGGGGTTCTTGCACTTGGGTAATTTGCAGGTGGTCTACCCTTCCTCCAAATTTTTGTTTCAAGCCTAATTGCAATGCAGCAATAAAGGAATGTAACCCCTGTTCGCTCCAAAATCTTTGATCTGGCATTAAAAATCTAATGGATTCGGACTCAAATTCTCGGTATAAATAAAGGGTCTCTATGGTCTCCGCTGCTTCTGGTCGTTCTCGCCATTTACAAGTTAGAGCATGGTCTCGTTCTTGACTTGATTGAGTGTTATTTTTTCTTAAAATCTTCCCACACCCCTTACAAATACGAAATCCTTCTGTAAAAAAGTTCTCTCCTGCTATTTCTACATTTTTCCCGTGGGGGAGGGTCTTCCCCAAATTTATTTCTCGGAATTTGGTTCGGGATATATACTCAAATCCAAAGGGAAATTCTGTACTCTTTACCAGATAAGTGTATTCCTTAAAGGATGGGTCAAAATCTACTAACAAATGGTTTTTAAAAAAACTAGAGTCCCTGTCTTCATTCTCATCCCCAAACCGACTTTCCCTATCTGAGGTGGTGGCTATTACTTGTTTGAGACAACACATCATGTAATCTACCTTGGTCTCCCCACATGGTGTCTCCACAGCGAGGACAAGTTTTTTGGCTATTAGAAAAATCAGGTGCAGCATAATGACAGTTGCGACAGATGCGCCATTTTTCTGGTTCAGATAGTTTTAAATCTATTTGGTCTATGGTTATAGATCTACCCTCTGCATAAAACACACAACCAGGTACAAGTTCTCTAATAGCAATTTGGCTCGGTCTCTCATAAGTATAAGCAAAGGGAGTTAGGTTTTTGTAAGTAGTTTCTCTATTGGAGCTATCCTCATCTGGTTTCTCCCTTCGGAGAATGACAGAGCGCAGGGTTACCCCCGCTTGCGGAAAAGAGTAGTTGGGTAACATCCCCTCATCTGTGAGAAAGTTAAACAAATTTTTCTGATTAATTTCTTTAATTAGTTGTTGAAAGGCTAGTTTTTCCTCTTCTAGTTCCTGTTTTAGATCCTGGTTGTTCGGTAAATTTTGAATCGTATCCGGTTTTTCACCCATTTTCTTTATGGTTCTTCCAATAGAATCTATTAGATTTTTTATACGCTTACGCTCTTTATTTATTTCCTTCAACCTTTCTAATATATCCAGGTGTATTCCATCTCCTGGAGTTATCCCTATAAAAGCACCTAATTCTTTCCTTAAATATTCCCCATCCACACGATTATAGTCTTCATATTGAGTGTTATCCCTGGTTTTCTCCCTTCCTTCCCTTAGATTTGTAAACAAAGACAAAAAATCATCTAGCAACTTTTTCTTATGACGCTCAATAAACTTCAGCCAGGTGTAAGGAAAACGTCCTTCATCACACTTATCTACCGCATCTAAACTCTTTTGCAATTGAATCGGTAACTCCTCCTTACTTACCCCCTGGGTCACCCAACAGTCTAAACAAAAAGCTGTTAACTGTCTTTTTAAGATAGCTGCTGCGTTTAAATAACACCCCGCTGGTTCTACCCTCCCATCTATCAATTCCCCAGGATCTGCATAGAAAAATAAATCATGGGCTTTTCCAGTAGCGATCGCACTGATGAGTGCATTACCCTGTTTTCGCCCTGCTCTTCCTACCCGTTGTTGAAAGTTAGCACTATTGGGGGGAATGGAACAAAGAACTATACTAGATAAGTCACCAATATTAATACCCATTTCTAGAGTAGAGGTAGCAGAAATCAAATTAGGGTCACAAGCACGGGCACTAGTAATAAACAATCTTTCTAAGTTCTCCCGGTGTGGACGACTAAGCATACTTGTATGTTCTTGAGCAAACACCCGGTGAACCTGACCCCTTTGATAAAGTTGGGAATAATAAACTAGACCTGAACTGGGAATCTGGTATTTTCCGTTACATTTACTGTTATAACAAGCACCTCCTACCCCAGCATGGGGGGAGAGAGTGACTGAGTGATTACAGCTATCACATAAAAAAACATCACCCTGGGGAAAAATCTCCATCACATTCATAGGAATTCCCCAAACATCCCCTTTTTCCGATTTTCTCCTTTCTAAAATCTTCGTTTTAGTCAGTATATCCAGGGTCTGGTAGAGAATTTGTTTGCACTGTTCTCTCATCAATAAACCAAAAGAACTAAACACCCGCTCTGTCCAATTTTCACACCAACTTCCCCTAGGAGAATTAGAAAAAACTGCCTCCCAGCTATTTTCTCCATTGTTGGTAGTCAAAAATCTAGGAATAGTAGCTGAATAACTAAATTTAGGCATAAACCATAACTTACTCCATACAAAATGGTTACCCCCTGTTTCAATATACCCATGATTAGCCACTACAGGTTGGTATATGCCCCCTAAAAGGCGTAGATGATTAAGTATACCAAATATAAATTCATGCACTTTGGGGTATGACACACCATGCAATAGCTCTATCTCATTATTTAAATAAATAATTAATTCTTGTACAGACTGCTCAATAATAGATTGATTAAAACCCACACTACATAACCCACTAGACTCGAGGGTGGTACCAATGGTAGCGCGATGACTAAACTGAGCTACAACTTCCCATTCCAGACGTTTTTTTAAAAAACTCAGCAAACGAGTAAGTTCCTCTTTGCTTAAAGAGTCGGGATTCTCTATCAGTTTTTCCCATTCTTGCAACCAATGTAAATCACTGGGAAGAAAGGTGGCCACATATTTAGTGTAATCCTTATCACCCTCTTTGGTTAAGGTAGTCAACCAATAGTCTGAAAAACCCTCTACTAGTTGTTTCAAACTTATCTTTCCCTCTCCCGCGCTTAAATTCTGCACTGCTTGAAAAATAGCTGTTCTAAGGGTAGTGCGATAGGTTCGAGAATTATAAAATCCTGCGCGATGGGCTGCATCTTGAACTGAATCAGAAAAAGCCAACAGTTTCTTATCTTGATTAAACTGAGTAGTATAAAGGGTACTCACAATAGTGCTGGTCAAACTAGCAGCTTGAGAACCTAAAATAGATAAACTATTAGTAGCTTGACAGTAAGGACAGTCATGAGTAGAAACAGACTTAGACTGCTTATTTGCTTTTTTTACTTTCAGTATATCTGGAATTTCTACATCTATTAATTCTTGGGAATTACAACTATGGCAAGTAACTGCATCAGGCAAATTAATTTTTAAACACTTGGAACAAAGACGAGCAGCAAAAGCAGGATCTAGATTATTTTTGGGATTATTTTTGGGATTATTTTTAGGAAAAATAAAACAAGTCAGAGGATTATAACTAAAAAATGCCTGATAGAAATCTTGTAAATTTAGAATTAATTTATCATCATTTTGGGATCTTTTTATTGCACCCCATCCCGTCATACCACAACTACGACAGTGAATAACAGGCATAGTTTTAGTTTTTTCTTTAATTTCTGCTGTTAAATCATCGGAAAATAAAAGCCGTGGTGTTGGTTCCACGGTAGCCACCATTCGTTTTAGTTCCCGGAACCATACATGTACCCTTAAATTAGCCCAAGGTCTTACCACAGAACTATTAGCCACATCTTGAGAGCGAGCTACAGCCATTAAAGAAAATATACTATCCAACAACAAAAAATTAAAATACCTATTCTCCGGACTATTATTATTAGGGAAATGAAGACGACGACCAATCTGCTCTATAATTTCATCATAAGTATAGCTCTTTTTAGACAGAATTCGCACCAGATTATGAACAATAGGCAAGGTTTTCAAATCTCTACCCAATTCTAGACACCATTCTTCTCCTAAATCTGCACCAGGTTCTGATATGCCATATCCCCCAGACCTTTGTAACCAAAGTTCAGCTTGGGCGCGAATATAATCTGCTGGAAACAGATAATTTTCGGCACTCAGAACCTCTTTATAATCTTGAGTAGGTATGGGAATTACATTCAGTAGACTTCCCGCTAAAAACTCCATATCAGGAATGCGTTTTTCTTCTATTAAGGCCTGGTCTTCAAAACACTCTTGAAATATAGTTTCAGCATAGCGTAAAATATTCCCTGACCCTTTGGCATTAGACCCCACTCCCAGGGTAGCAGAAGTTCCCACACAGGTTAAAAAATTTTCAGGCACCTGCAAGCGATATTTCAGCCTACGTAATAAACAAGCTAAATCAGTCCCTTGGGCACCATCAAAAGTATGGAACTCATCTACCACCAGATAGCGGAGAGTGTTTGGTTGATTATTTTGCCATAGAGATTGAGAATTGGGTTGAATTAACAGATAATCTAACATTTTATAATTGGTCAGCAGAATATCCGGGGGAGATGCCAAGAGTATTTGTTTATCAGTAATAACCTTTTCTTTAGTCATCACCTTAGTGGGATTTTCATCTTCCTCACCCACATATAACCCCGCCGTAACCTTCCCCTTTAGTGAAGGAATAGAATTAATAAACTTAGCTATTCGTTTAGCCTGATCCGTTGCCAAGGCATTCATCGGATAGATGAGAATTGCCTTGATTCCCCCTTCTTGAGAATAAATTCGGCAATGTTCTAAAACGGGAATTAAAAAACACTCTGTTTTTCCTGACCCAGTCCCCGTTGCAATTAAAGTAGAATGATAATGGGGAGGCATCAAGCGAGTAAAAGCCTCTTGTTGATGTAAATAGGGGATAAAATCTAGGGGAATATGGGGGAAAAAGTCCCTACCAATAGAGCCAGTTTTAAAAGGCATACCCAATGAAACATAGGGTCCCTTACACACATTATTTCCAGGCTGATAAACCCCTGATTCTTCTCCTGATTCTCCCTCTCTTTCTCTTATTATAGGTGGATGTAAAAAATCACCAATTAAATTTTTAAAAGGACTATTAGTCGGATGAAAAGTAGTAGAAATAAAGTCTTCTACATAGTTGCGAATTTGGTTTGCTAGTACTGATGGTATCATATTTTATCTAAGTATATATTTTGGTAAATACAATTTTACCATGTTATAATAAACATTACACTAGTTCAGATACACTTCTTAAAAGGGGCGATCTCACTAATCAGTTTTGGTCTAGATTATATGGTAATAATTATAAACCCTTGTACTTTTTATTGACAAGGGATTTTATATATAAATGTGTAAAAGCAAACTAATAGTCTGGGGAAATAATGCTACAAAATAGCGATTGCGAAGCACTCCCTACGGGAGATTGCACTTAACAGATTTTACTTATAGCTTTATGCTGTCGCAAAGCGATTGCATCTTACAGGTTACTATTGTAACATTTGTCCTAGTACAGTGTTTTTTTGCAGATGGGCGATTGCGAAGCACTCCTCATAGGCGATCGCTCTTACACAGTCTGTTTTCTAGACTTTACCATTTTGCTAATGTTTTAAGTTGCTATATTTATATATAGATTTTGTGGTATACTGGTGTGCTAGTAATCCACTATAAACTTTATACTTGATGCCTATTGGGTATTTTGAATCTCATGCGATCGCCAGTAGTAGTGTTAATAAAAACAGTGGTTCGGATAGTTTTTTCATCTCATCTAGAACCTGGCTGGATTTGTTCTCTAAAATCTCCAATAAACGACTGACATTAGAAAATTTAAATGTTACATTATGTTGTTGGTTCTACAATATTGACTATTATTCTATAAATTCTCTATAATAGGGGGATTCCAGGATTTATTTTAAATTTTATTAACCAAGTATATTTAAAAAGTAAAGTAATACAAATGACACTAAAACTAGTAATTAACGAAGGAACTGCGAAGGTCAAGAAAAAACGCTGGAATGCCTATTATTTCGTCGGGAACCTCGCAGCCTTGTGGGGTAAGGGTTTCAGCCATTATTTTGAGGGTAGTGGAGGTGAAAAAGAGAGAAATTTTGCTGACCTTCGCAAAGTGGGTCTAGACACCAGTCAGGGCAAGGGCTTAAAATGGAGGGACCCGCTTCCCTCTGGGAAGTGGAATCAATGGAAACACGTTTATCGTAAGCATTGTCTCACCTCGTCTACCTACCCGCTTCCCTCTGGGAAGTGGAATCAATGGAAACTCCCAATGTATGCCGTTGGGGTCTCTGCGTAATGCAGATAACCCGCTTCCCTCTGGGAAGTGGAATCAATGGAAACTCAAGAATGCGGCTGAGCAGTGGGGGATAGCGAGATATTTGACCCGCTTCCCTCTGGGAAGTGGAATCAATGGAAACATCTAGCTGATCTTGTAGCTCTGATAGGGCGTTGCAGATTACCCGCTTCCCTCTGGGAAGTGGAATCAATGGAAACTAGGTCATATTCCTGTGGGCTACCTGTTTGAACATCAACCCGCTTCCCTCTGGGAAGTGGAATCAATGGAAACCTAACTCGTCGATCAGATGATCGACTTTATTCCAGAAGTACCCGCTTCCCTCTGGGAAGTGGAATCAATGGAAACTTGGTGTTTGGTCGGATTGGTAATCTTCCCACAAATCCTACCCGCTTCCCTCTGGGAAGTGGAATCAATGGAAACATTCATCAAAGTAACAATCTCCATAACCTTATCTCACCCGCTTCCCTCTGGGAAGTGGAATCAATGGAAACTCTTTGAGCGAGGCAAAATCAAAGCCTTTTGCTGCGTAAAACCCGCTTCCCTCTGGGAAGTGGAATCAATGGAAACTGAAACAACCGCTGCGATTACCAGGATTACAGTCTCTTACCCGCTTCCCTCTGGGAAGTGGAATCAATGGAAACGGGTAGGTCGTCCCTGACAGCTCCTCATATCTCTTGAACCCGCTTCCCTCTGGGAAGTGGAATCAATGGAAACATATTTGGATGACCAGAAGTTTGTCATCTCGTACTTACACCCGCTTCCCTCTGGGAAGTGGAATCAATGGAAACTGAACTGACCATTAGCTCCCAGAACGCCGAAGTTGGGCAACCCGCTTCCCTCTGGGAAGTGGAATCAATGGAAACTGGTACTTCAATGACAGCCAATCGATGCCCATCTGACCCGCTTCCCTCTGGGAAGTGGAATCAATGGAAACAATTATTCAGTGAGACTAAAAAACAGGTGGACAGTTAACCCGCTTCCCTCTGGGAAGTGGAATCAATGGAAACGAAAAACTGTTCATTTGGTTAGGGGTATCTAGCCTTTAAACCCGCTTCCCTCTGGGAAGTGGAATCAATGGAAACATACAAGGAGCTCTAGATTATGCTAAACAAATTATGGAACCCGCTTCCCTCTGGGAAGTGGAATCAATGGAAACCCGCAATAAGACTTTAGAAGACTCTAATTCTTCATAAACCCGCTTCCCTCTGGGAAGTGGAATCAATGGAAACTTCGTACCAACCTCCTTGTTTGTTAAGTTTGCTCACCCGCTTCCCTCTGGGAAGTGGAATCAATGGAAACTTAATAGAGGCTTAAAGCCCCTATTACAGCAGTTTTCATGTAAATAAACCACAATGATTGAACCAATTAAGCGCATCCTCTGCTGTAATATAATTTACTGCACTTGTCATGGCCTCATTTAGGGCTTCTAATGTTCGTGCCTCCCGACTACGGAGAAATTGCTTTAATTTTGACCAACACAATTCTATCGGAGATAAGTCTGGAGAATAGGGGGGTAAAAACTTAACTTTTGCACCGACTGATTCAATTGACAATCTCACGCGCTCGGCATAATGAACCTTTAAATTATCCATAACAACAATAGCCCCTTTCCATAATTGAGGTACTAAAACCTGATTTACATAAGTGAGAAATACTTCTGTATTTGTGCTTCCCTCTACAGTCATTGCTGCCAGAATTCCATCCATATTTAAAGCCCCAATCAGAGAAATATTTTTGCCCTTGTTTCCTGGTACGCTACCAATTGCTCTTTGTCCATCTTGGCTTCTGGCAAACAACCTTGACATCCCTAAATTTATCCCCGATTCATCTAAAAACACTAAATTTCTAATATCAACTGTATCTACCCAACGACGATAATCATGCCTTAATTCTTGAACACGTGGAGTCTCCTGTTCACTGGCATTTAGACTTTTTTTTATGACGTAGACCCAACTTTTCTAAGGCTCGATGCATGGTTGTGATACTAACACTAGTGCCCGTCGTTTCTCTCAGGCGATCGCACAATTCTGAAAGTAGTAAATCATTTTTCTCATCCAGCCAAGACTTGATCATGTTTAAATATTGGCCTGCAATTACAGGCTTTTCATATCCTCCACATTGCTTTGGCTCAACTTGCCCAGTTTCACGATAACGACGTACTAAATTTCTCACAAATGATAAGCTGACCTTGAATCTTTCTGCCAACTGGCGTTGAGATCCCTCTTGAGCAACCCATGCTACAATCACGCGATTACGCAAATCTATTGAATAAGGTTTTGGCATATAATTTGACAGTACTTCTACTCTATTTTAGTTTATTACCCTTATTATAGCTTATCTTATTTTGTAGTTTAACTACATGAAAATTGCTGTAATTCATAAAGGACCCGCTTCCCTCTGGGAAGTGGAATCAATGGAAACCTTCCGCCACAAAAAAAGAAATTAATTTCTTCATAGCTACCCGCTTCCCTCTGGGAAGTGGAATCAATGGAAACAACCTCTAAATAATCTGTATTTTCCCCGTGGGGTTTAATACCCGCTTCCCTCTGGGAAGTGGAATCAATGGAAACGTCCAGTGAGCAGTCGGCTTCTGCGTAGATGCAGATGTCACCCGCTTCCCTCTGGGAAGTGGAATCAATGGAAACGGGGTTACCGGGGTTACCGGTTCGTCGAAAAATGAATCTACCCGCTTCCCTCTGGGAAGTGGAATCAATGGAAACTTCCCAGTAATTTGAAAGTAGTTAAAATCTGTCGAATAACCCGCTTCCCTCTGGGAAGTGGAATCAATGGAAACCACATAACCCGTCTTTTGTTTTGTCCACTCCAATGCTTACCCGCTTCCCTCTGGGAAGTGGAATCAATGGAAACCCTATCATATACATCTATCCAAGACTCTCTAACACCAACCCGCTTCCCTCTGGGAAGTGGAATCAATGGAAACGCGATAATAGTTCCGTTACAACCAATAAGGGAAACACACCCGCTTCCCTCTGGGAAGTGGAATCAATGGAAACCTACCCAACTCTTTTAGAGCTGAGCGGTAGAGATTTGAGACCCGCTTCCCTCTGGGAAGTGGAATCAATGGAAACTCTTATTATATCTAATGCTTTATTTATACGTAGCTTAAACGCTGGTACCCGCTTCCCTCTGCGAAGTGGAATTGATGGAAACATCCCTAATACTAGATCTACTGCATTCTCTATTGTCTGAAACTACTTCCCTCAAAGGAAGTAGAACTAATTAATGGAAAGATCTAAATGGTTCAGGTGGGCGATTGCGAAGCACTCCCTACGGGAGATCGCACTTAACAGATTTTACTTGTAGCTTGATACGGACACAGTAGTTCGGATAGGTTTTGCATATAGTTGGTTTCTGCTGTCGCAAAGCGATCGCAAGCTAAAAATAATGAAGGGGAACAGAAGGAAACAGATACCAGCAATGACCCATAACACCTTGTTCAGAGGTGACTGGGTTGAGCAAAGTATTGCGAGAACAGACAAGACATGTGAGATATTACTTTGACTCTAACCAAATGAGTGGGAGATTTTTGTATTTTTCATTTATGCTTGACAAGTCGCAAGAGTTTACAAAAATTATTAATTATTTTCTGTAAACCTATTGCATATCTGTTCAAGTAGTTTTATAATTAGAAAAAAGTAAGGTGATCTCTATTTCTTGATAGGAAGTCTCGATCACCTTACACCCCAAAAAGAGGCAAATAAATTATGGCACAAATTAGAAATTTCATCAGCAGCATTGATGATTCTGGAGTGGTTGACTCTAGGGTGGTTTCACAAGCTAGTCACCGGGAGCCACTAAAACACTTGTTAATTGGGACTAAAAAGACAGTGATTAGTACGGTTCACTATCTTCATGTGCTTGGTTATGCTAATGCAACGGATTGGAGCGATCTCACGCCAACTGGTAATTCAGGGGAGGTTATGAGTATTCTGGTAAGACACATTGTGATTAATTAGTTTCTTTGCTAACTCATGGGGAGACCCATGAGTTGGATCTATATCAGGGCGATCTGTTCTCTAGACTTTGCACTTCCTTCTAAAATCTACCCGGAGATAGATGTAAAACAGATAAAACTATGCTTTCCGCTGTTATTCCACAAGCGATCGCACCATACAGATTACCATTCTAACATTCATCTCAGTACAGTGATTTATCTGCAGGAAGGCGATTGCGAAGCACTCCCTACGGGCGATCGCGAAGCACTCCCTGCGGGGGATTGGGAAGCACTCCCTTTGGGAGATTGCATTTAATAATTCCCCGCAACTTCATTAATATCACCTGTCTGCTTGATTATTATCCCTTATTTTTCAACAACTCTCTTGTATCTGTTCCTAATGAATGGGATGACAAAATGTTAGATAAGTTCCGTCTACATTTACATAGCCAATTTACTTGGCATGATTAGGTAAACTATTAGGGTCAACTCCTTGCGATCGCAAGTAAGCTATTAACCTTTCTTTTTCCTGACGTTCCTGTTCTGCTCGTTGGCGTTCCTGCTCTGCTCGTTGGCGTTCCTGCTCTGCTAGTTGACGTTCCTGTTCAATCAGTTCTAAAGCCCAAGGTAACAAATTACCTGTTTTATCCCACCATCGCAACCAATAGCCAGTACGTCCTTCTTTTGTACCTTGCCAAGTTCCTAAAAATAGTCCCATTGACTTAATCCAATGACGACCATTTTCGTCTGGTTGCTTTAATTCATAACGTTCATCTTCCAGTTGATAATATTCTAATAATCCTCCATCTGGATCAAAAATGATATAAATAGGAACTTGCAAAATCTGTTCATAAAAAAACCATTTTCCTGGCGGATAGGTACGTTTAAATGAGTATTCTCCGCCTTCTTTATCTGACAAAAATTCCATAACCAAAGCCGGTATATCCCCTTCTAAATGGGGTGTATAGCTTTTGCGTCCTGGCAATATTTCTTTAACTGAAGGTATATATAGCCAATCTGGTGCTTTAGCGATAAATTGAGCATTTAATGTGGCACATAAAGCAAAATTAGCAGCAATTAACATCTGTGGTTGAATAAAACCACTGATTTCTAAACTTTCACATAAAGCACCTGCTAAAAGTGGTTGTCCTATATTGTCCACTGGTTCATCCTCTAGTTGAAAATCATCGGGTAACGCTTCCCATGAGATAACCAGTCCCGTCTGTGATTTACTTTCACTGAGTAGGGTTGCCATAAAAGTTACCTTTGCTCGATTTATTTTTATTCTATCAAAGCTTGTGGGAATGGAAAATTTATCTGTATTTTGTTCCCAGATAATTGCAGGCCAATATTTAAACATGATCAAGTCTTGGCTGGATGAGAAAAATGATTTACTACTTTCAGAATTATGCGATCGCCTGAGAGAAACGACGGGCACTAGTGTTAGTATCACAACCATGCATAGAGCCTTAGAAAAGTTGGGTCTACGTCATAAAAAAAGTCTAAATGCCAGTGAACAGGAGACTCCACTCTCCGATAGAATTATGTTGATCAAAATTAAAGCAATTTCTCCGTAGTCGTGAGGCACGAACATTAGAAGCCCTAAATGAGTGCATGACAAGTCCAGTAAATTATATTACAGGAGAGGATGCGCTTAATTGGTTCAATCATTGTGGTTTATTTACATGAAAACCGCTGTAATATTACACTCCCTACCTGGAGACTGTCTGTGGGGGAGACCGGGAATCAATGGCAATGATTTTGTTTCAGATCAAAGATTTGTAGTTTTCCTGTGGAAATTTTATTAATAAAGATTTTTGGAGCATCCACTCCTACTCTTTTTTGTAATAAATAGCAAGTCTCCGTAACAAAGTTCTCTTACTAGAATGTAAAAGTGGCATAGCAAACAACCCCCAAGCCAAACCGGTAACTAAACCAAAGGGAGTAACAACATAATTATTAAACTCCCACAAACCAAAAACCTCAGCAGCTAACTCCCAAGGATAAGCTGTCATCAAAATTGTAGCCACGGATGCACCCATCCAACCATATTGGTGTAACCAAAAAACTCCTTTCCCCTGGGTTAGACCATACAAAACACGTGTTATTAATAATCCCGTAACTGTTCCATAACACCGCATACAAACTGTCATAATGTAAGGGGGCGCTAATTCTAAACCGGTTTCAGGTTGAGGACAAACATGATCACCTATGAAATAAATTATATTACTGATAATTTGTAGTACAAACACATTAGATGCGGCCAAGAAGGGAGCTAAGGATGGACCCAATACCATTCCTGCTAAGAGAATGTCCGCAAAAAAGCTGACTGGACTAATTTTCTTTTGTGTTAGGTTTTGTTGAAGGATAGAATGGGACATATATTGTTTAATTAATATTGTTAATGAACTATGTGTTTAATTTGTTACGGTTCCGCTTTCCTATAACATTCTTACACACGCCAAGTAAATTACAAGCCTGGTGCATAGTTAAAGAAAGAAGTCCCGGATCTGATGGCGGTAAATTGTCCACGGGAATCTTGCTCAGGTCATAACCTAAAAGCCCAATTAGGCTTTGGGCAATCTCCTTTGCTAATAGGGGAGGTACGGAATTGCCAATCTGTCTATGTCCATGCCAAATAGTTCTATGAAACTGAAACCAGTCTGGAAAGGAATGTAATCTTGCAGCTTCACGGATGGAAATACAACGTGGATGAGAGTAATGTATGGGTCGGGGCGCAGTATGTGCACCTCGTTTACTATCTGTACCCGCTCTGAGGGTGTTAGAGGGTCTATAAGGATGTAATTTGAAGAGCCTAGTTGTTGGTTCTACTACTCCTTGGGGAACATTTTTAAATCTGACGATTGATTGTTCTGTGTGGGTAGAGGACAAATGACCGTAAATTAATTTTTGGGTAAAGGTTCTTCTGTGACATAGGTCAAATACACCATTGGGATCAAAGGAAAAGTTAGATCGGGGTCCACAATATTCCAATTTATCAGGACTGAGCCCTTCATCTTTCCCAATAAAAACTGAAACACCCTCTAAATCACTCAAAACGTCTGATGCTCCTAACCATGGTGGTAGAGAAGATAGCTCCCTACTTTTACTATTTGCTGTGGGTTTTTCAAACAGAACTCCGGGATATACTGGTTTTGGCATGTCCTTGCGCCAACCCAGCAAAATTAAACGAGATCTGTTTTGTGCCACACCAAAGTCCGCTGCATTCAAAATTAAAACCGGAACAATGGTATTATAGCCTATCTGGATAAATTCATGACAAAGATCCTCTATAAATCCCTTATGCTTGCCAGACACTATACCAGGAACATTTTCAAAAATAAAGTACCTTGGTTTGATGTCTCTGACAACTCTTACATATTCAAACACTAATTTGTTTCTGGGATCTTCTATGTGTCTATATCCCATTTGGGAAAATCCTTGACAGGGCGGTCCCCCAGCTAATAAATCAACTTCATTTATATCCTTATCATTTAAAATATTCCATAACTCTTCGCTAGACACATTTGATATGTCTCGACAAATATTTGCACAGTTGGGGAAATTATAGTTGTGAATGGCACTGTGAACGGGATCAATTTCAATAGATATCACTACCTCAAAACCAGCAGATTCTATTCCTAGAGAAAGTCCACCCGCTCCAGAAAATAAATCAATGGCAATTGGTCTTCTTTTTTGTCTTTCCTTGTTTTGGTTCATTTTTATGAATCATGGCTTGTGCCAGAACGCTATATAAAGAGTTGATGACGTTCTGGCTACTAAACCATCAACTAAATCACATCAGCTGGGGTGGTATTTTCTTTGTGGGGATTATATTTAAGCAACACACCATGATCGGCAATAATAAAACCTTGATCAGGGTTGAAAAATACAACCTTATATAAGTTAGCAGCAACTTCTTCCACCTCTCGGTCTTTTTCCCAGGTTTGACCACCATCTGTGCTGCGTAATAAATTACCACTACCGCCACCAATCCAGATTTCCTGGGGTGTGCGATAAGCTAAATCTAATAACCCCCAACTGGTAGACAACTCTGGATATCTAGCTTCTAACCACTCATCCGATTTAGCTGGGTCACTAAATTGCACTTGACCACCTCTTGCTAATAACCACAGTTGACCGTTATCAGCAAAACCCATATTTTCCAAACGTCGGGAACTATTGCGATTATGAGGTTCCCAAGCGGTCATCCCCGGTTCCCAAACAGAATAAAAACTACCCTTAGCAGAAACGGCGATATATTTACCGTCACTAGAACGCTCTAAATTGCGCACCACACCTACAGCAGTTTCTACTTGAGCCTTCCAGTTTAAACCACCATCTGTAGTCCCATATATTGCTCCCACATCCGTGGCCATTTCTGCTGCATTTTCACCCAGAGCTTTTACTAAAATAGGGCTACCGGGTAATTTCTGACTCAGGGGTAAGCTAGACCAAGATTTACCACCATCGGTGGTATGTAGTAGTACGGAGGGTTCACCCACAATCCAACCTTCTTGACCAGCGAAACTAATAGAGTCAAAACGAGACCTTGGCTCTTCCACTGCTAATTCTAAACGCTGCCAAGTCTTTCCACCATCTTTAGTTTCTAATAAGGTAGCATTGCTACCTACTAAATAACCATGATTGGGCTCATCTGTAAAGGCAATATCAAACAGTTTTTCCTCTGTTGGTACACTAATTATTTCCCAAGGGTTAAAACTGGTAGATGGAACCTTACTACAAGCAATACAGGTCAGCACCACTAGTAACACGGCAAATAATCCTTGCCACTTTTTTGTTATTGAACTCATCAGTATGTTTTAGTCTTTATCAAGAGTTGAATTTTTACAGGTTTTAGCCCTAGAGGGCTGTTATTGTAAGCCGTAGAGACTAATAAAAAACAAGAATCCCAAGGCTAAGGCACCAAAAATCAAGATGTTTTTTTGCGTTGGTGTGAGTTGATTAACACCAAATCCGTAACCTAAGTTCTCTTTGAAACCAGAAGCCGTGCCCGTAGGACCAATATTGGCAAAAGCCACTTTCTTAGCACTACATACTGGACATTTCCAATTTGTCGGTAAGTCGGCAAAAGCTGTGCCCGCTGGGATATTATATTTATCATCTCCCTTCTCTGGTTCATAAACATAACCGCAGGCGCGACACTCATAACGGTCTGGCGCCTGAGTCTCCAGAGCTTCTTGAGCTTGTTCACTCATGGTCGGATTCTCCTAGAGAGGAAATCTTAAATATACGTTAAAAATTATGACATTATATTTGTAAAACTTTTCGATAATTGTCAAAACCTAATCCAATAGTTTAGTCTGTCTGTTTCCTAGATTTCAGACAGGCCGAAAAGATATAATGTAAAAGAAGCTCACAGCCTTATTTTCCTCATAGTTTGGTAGATATCCATTGTGTTTGTCCTTAGCGGTTACGAATATCTTCTAGGCTTCTTAATCCTTTGTAGCCTAGTTCCAGCCCTGGCGCTGTCAGCATCTAAAATCCTGAGACCTAGTAGCTACAGTCCTGAACGACGCACTACTTATGAGTCCGGTATGGAACCTTTTGGTGGTGCCTGGATTCAATTTAACATTCGCTACTATATGTTTGCTCTAGTCTTTGTTGTCTTTGACGTGGAGACGGTTTTTCTTTACCCTTGGGCAGTGGCTTTCCACCGTTTAGGGCTATTGGCATTTATAGAGGCATTGATTTTTATTGCGATTCTTGTAGTCGCACTAGTTTACGCATGGCGTAAAGGAGCATTAGAATGGTCGTAGGTTCTAATTTAACCACCCAAGACAAAGAAAGAATTATTAATCCTATTGAGCGGCCCACCACAGTTACTCAGGAACTGTCAGAAAACGTCATTTTAACCACGGTAGATGACCTCTATAACTGGGCTAGGCTTTCTAGTTTGTGGCCTTTGTTATTTGGTACAGCTTGCTGTTTCATTGAATTTGCCGCTTTAATTGGCTCTCGTTTCGACTTCGACCGTTTTGGGTTAATTCCCCGTTCTAGCCCCCGTCAAGCTGATTTATTGATTACTGCTGGCACAATTACCATGAAGATGGGTCCTCAATTGGTACGTCTTTATGAACAAATGCCTGAACCTAAGTATGTGATCGCCATGGGAGCTTGTACTATTACTGGTGGGATGTTTAGCGTGGACTCTCCTAGTGCGGTGCGCGGGGTAGATAAGTTAATTCCTGTAGATGTGTATTTACCCGGTTGTCCTCCTCGTCCGGAAGCAATTATTGATGCAATTATTAAGTTGCGCAAAAAAATTGCTAATGATTCTATGCAGGAACGGGATCAAATTAAGCAAACCCATCGCTATTACAGTACTACCCACAGTATGAAACCAGTTCCAGAGATTTTAACTGGTAGGTATTTACAATCAGAAACTCGCTATAATCCACCCAAGGAATTAACTCAGGCAATTGGTATGCCTGTACCACCCGCACTGTTGACATCTAGGACAAAGGAGGAACAAAAGCGTGGCTGATGTGGAGTCTCAAGCGGAATCTAAACTGGTTCCTGCAGGTCAGGTTTCTACCTGGTTAACGGAAAATGGCTTTGACCATGAGTCTTTAAGTCCTGATGTCAATGGGGTAGAAATTATTAAGGTGGCACCGGATTTTTTACTACCCACTGCAACGGCTTTATATGCTTATGGGTTTAATTATCTCCAGTTTCAAGGAGGTATTGATTTAGGTCCTGGGCAGGATTTGGTTAGTGTTTACCATTTGATTAAGGTCAGTAGTGATGCTGATAAACCAGCTGAGGTAAGACTTAAGGTATTCTTACCCAGAGAGAATCCCGTTGTACCATCTGTGTACTGGATTTGGCGGACTGCTGACTGGCAAGAACGGGAATCCTATGACATGTTTGGTATTATTTATGAGGGTCATCCCAATTTGAAACGAATCCTGATGCCTGAAGATTGGGTGGGTTGGCCTTTGCGTAAGGACTACATTTCGCCGGATTTCTACGAGTTGCAAGATGCTTATTAAGTAGCATTTTTCATGCTCTTGTCCAGATTAATATCTATCTGCAAGATAATTGCAGATAGAATATAGAATTAGAATTAACTCTTAAAATTAACCCTGTTGTCTCTTTTTAATGAATCTGTGATTACTACTCCCCTTTCTCCTAACCTGTCCCAAGCTAGTTCTGTCCCCGATAGTCTGGGACGTTTTGGTCGCTTTGGGGGCAAATATGTTCCAGAAACTTTAATGCCAGCTTTGTTTGAATTGGAAGCGGCTTATCAGCGTTATCGTCAGGAGTCGGATTTTCAAACGGAATTACAGGCTTTACTAAAAGACTATGTAGGACGCTCCACACCTTTATACTTTGCCCAAAGACTTACTGCTCATTATGCTCTTCCTGATGGTACTGGGGCGCAAATTTATTTAAAGCGTGAGGATTTAAATCATACAGGTGCTCATAAAATTAATAATGCTCTTGGTCAGGTACTTTTAGCCAAACGCATGGGTAAAGAGCGAATTATTGCTGAAACCGGAGCAGGACAGCATGGGGTAGCTACAGCAACGGTATGCGCCCGGTTTGGTTTAAAATGTGTTATTTATATGGGCGTTCATGACATGGAACGCCAATCTTTAAATGTATTTAGAATGCGATTAATGGGTGCGGAAGTGAGGGGGGTAGCTGCGGGAACAGGTACTCTTAAAGATGCCACATCTGAAGCCATTCGGGATTGGGTGACTAATGTGGAAACAACTCACTATATTCTAGGATCAGTTGCTGGTCCCCATCCTTACCCCATGATGGTGCGAGACTTTCATGCTGTGATTGGTCGGGAAACCCGGGAGCAAGCTATGGAAAAATGGGGCGGTTTACCAGATATTCTTTTGGCTTGTGTGGGAGGGGGTTCTAATGCTATGGGACTTTTCCATGAGTTTGTTAAAGAACCTTCTGTACGATTAATTGGTGTGGAAGCAGCTGGTGAAGGGGTGGATACTGGTAAACATGCTGCTACTTTGACCAAAGGACAAGTGGGTGTATTGCATGGTGCTATGAGTTATTTGCTACAAGACGGGGAGGGGCAGGTTATTGAGCCACACTCTATTAGTGCAGGACTTGATTATCCTGGTGTTGGACCAGAACACAGTTATATGAAGGATACCGGTAGAGCTGAATATTATAGTGTAACAGATAGGGAAGCTTTAGAGGCTTTTCAAAGACTTTCCCAATTGGAGGGGATTATACCAGCTTTGGAAACATCCCATGCGATCGCTTATTTAGAAACTTTATGTCCCCAGTTAGTAGGTAGTCCACGAATTGTGATTAATTGTTCTGGTAGGGGTGATAAAGATGTACAGACAGCAGCGAAGTTTCTTATCCCAGGGTAACATCGCTGACTCTCAATCACCTGTGCTAGCTCCCGACACAGGATATTTGATTTTTCTTCTGAGGTCATCCCCGCAGTGCTTGTAGTCTTCCCAGGAAATGAGGTGGGAAGACCATAGTAGTCAAACATAGTAGTACAGAAAGCCTCTGTGTCCCCTTTGATGCGGTTACGCACATCATTCAGTAGGCGTTCAATCTTGAAATTACCTCCCTTGTGACCTGGCTTACCAATGAGGGAGGGGTAGACTGCTATTCCCTTTTGGGAAAAATGGGGACGCAATACCTCTTTGATAAAATCTTCTTCTGTCTGTCCTTCACAAATGATGTGAACGCGAATCATTTTCTAGGCCTCCCTCCAAGAATATTCTTCTCCCACAGTTCACCAATGCTATAATTTTCTAGCCAAGAGGAGAAATCCTCGCCATTGTAGCGTTTGAACACGGAAGCTCCTTCCTCCCGTTCAACTACAATCAAGTCGTCTATGCTAAACTCGTTAAGTAATGGGACAGATTGAGTGGAAACGATAACCTGGGTTCGGTTGGAGTTTGCTCGAATGAGAGAACCAAGCAAAACAATGGCATGGGGATGTAGTCCTAACTCTGGTTCGTCGATGATGATAGTGGAAGGAGGATTGGGTTGCATAAGAACCGTAACTAAACAGATGAATCGGAGTGAACCATCAGAAAGCTGACTGGGCCAAAAAGCATAATCGCTGTCTTTCTGTTTCCATAGCAACCGAATTTGCTGTTCTTCTGTTGGTAGAGTGGTAGGTTCAAGAACAAAATCATCAAAGAATGGGATCGCCAACGCCACGGTCTTACGAATCTGATTATATATGGCTGTCTCCTTTTGTTGCAGAAGGTATAGGTAAGCAGCAAGGTTAGACGCTTCGGGTCTGAGATGCTTATTGTCGTGAACTGAACAAGGGCGTTTTACGCCAGCCATGTCACTAGTATCGTGAAAGTGAAAGACCTTCCAGCTTGACATTGAGGAATAAATGTAATCCTCCATACTGTCTTGCTTTGCAGCTGCTTTCCAATCTCTCAAACATGACTCTGTTTGACCTGATTTAGTTTTCTTTTTTGGATCGAAGCGTGGGCCATCGAAATACTCTTCCTCCTCCAAGAAAACAAAACCAGAAGATGCTGTCGGTCCTAGAGTAAAGCTATATTGATTCCGCGCAAAATAAATTCTAGAATACAACTCAGGAGTCTCTCTGATTCCAAAGCTCAGAACTCGCTCCGCACCGCCCTGCTTTTGTACCCAAACTTGTAATCGCTGCTCTACCAGTTCACTGAGCATTGCGAAAAATGTGACAAAATTACTCTTTCCTGCGCCATTGGCACCGATAAGAATATTGAGCGATCGCATGGGGAAGTCTTGAAGGTTTTTGATAGACTTGTATCCTTTTATAGAGAGGCTACTTATAGGAAAACTCTTAGCAGCCATGATGTCCACCTCCTAGAAAAGTTTTAGGTAATTTTTCGTACCAGCGTGGTCTTGATTGAGATTGACACTCATGAGTAGTGTGTAGTAATATTGGAGTCTGTCCCACACTACCATTAATTTTGTGTCACAGTGGTCAAATTGAGTTATGACAAAAGAATCAGTCAACTTCCAGTTTTTACAACCGCAGGATTTACAACAGTTAGTACGTCTTGGTATTTTGGCTGAGGGCTATGTGTGGAATCAACCCAACACTTGTCTGGTTAAATTGTGCTACTTTGGCCAACTCTTGGCTCAATTAATTGCTGCTAGAACGGGAAATTTCCATTCCACTGTTGAAAACCAAGCAGACCTATTGAACCAATTAGAGCTAAAGGGAATTCTACCACAAAAGGTAGCCCTTCTATTCCATCAAGTTAGGGTTGTTAGTGATAGAGCAGCCTATGAGTATACTAGTGATTCTAGTCAGGCTTTGACTATATTAAAGATAGCTAGGGAGTTAGCTATCTGGTTTCATCGCACATTTGGTGGAAACACTACTTTTACCCCCAATCCTTTTATATCTCCTTCTAGTTCAGTTGATTATGGGGCAGAGTTAGAAATATTGCAACATATAGAAACTGAATTTGAACAGGCATTACCTAAATTTTCAGTTCATTTAGCGCAAATGCAGGCTGTCTGTAGTACCCTATCACCAAGACAGACTGACACTATTATTTCCCTAGGCAATCAGGCGGTTTTAGAAATTGACCTGGAAGAGGATGCCCATACCTACCTTTGTCGAGGAATTGCCCGCAGCGACTTAGGAGACCATCGGGGGGCAATAAATGATTTTACCCAGTCCATAAGTATTAATTCTAACCTAGCTCAGGCATATATGGAGCGGGGAATTGCCCGCAGCAATTTGGGGGATGGGCAAGGAGCAATAGAGGATTTTAACCAAGCTCTTGATATTAACCCTAATCTGGCTTTAGCTGCTTATAGTCGCGGAGTCACTCATAGTGATATGGGGTATCTTGAAAAAGCAATAGATGATTTCAACCAAGCTCTTCACCTTAATTCTGCTTTTTTTGATGCTTATACTAGACGGGGACTTGCTCGATATGATTTAGGGGATAAGCAGGGAGCAATAGATGATTTTAATCAGGTTATCAGGATTAATTCCCACTTTGCTGATGGTTATGCTGCTAGAGGACTTGTTTACTGTGACTTAGGAAACCATCAAGAAGCTATCAATGATTTTAGCCAGGCAATTAGAATTAATCCTAATTATGCCCAAGCGTACCATAATCGAGGTGTTGCTCGCAGTCAATTAGGAGATAAGCAGGGAGCAATAGACGACTATACCCAGAGCTTGAATCTTAATCCTAAGTTTGCTAGTGCCTATTACAACCGGGGCATAATTCGTAGTGACCTGGGTTCTAACAAGGCGGCCATGGATGATTACACCCAAGCTATCAGAATTAATCCTAATTATGCCGAAGCATATAATAATCGGGGAGCTATTCGTACTTACTTGGGAGATTATCAAGGAGCAATAGATGATTACATTCAAGCTCTCAGAGTTGATTATAACTATACTGAAGCCTATTATAATTGGGGAACTACCCGCATTAATTTAGAAGACAACCAGGGAGCAATAGATGATTATACCCAAGCCATTAATATTAATCCTAATTATGCTCAAGCCTACTACGGTCGGGGAATTGCTCGTTTTAACCTAGGAGATAAACAAGGAGCAATAGATGATTATACCCAGAGCTTGAGTCTTAATCCTAACTATGCTCAAGCCTACTACAACCGAGGAATTGCTCGCACTAGCTTAGGAGATAAACAAGGAGCGGTAGATGATTATACTCAAGCTATTAATATTAATCCTAATTATGCTCAAGCCTACTACGCTTGGGGAATGCTTCGTAGCGAACTGGGAGATAAACAAGGGGCGATAAATGATTATACTCAAGCACTCAATATTAACCCTGATGATACTGAAACCTACATTGCACGGGGACTGACCCGAAGTGAGTTGGGAGACAACCAGGGAGCAATAGATGATTATACCCAGGCCCTGAATCTTAATCCTGATTATGCTTACGTATATAACAATCGAGGAATTGTTCGTAGTCATATGGCAGACTATCAAACGGCAATAGATGATTATACGGAAGCCATTAATATTAGTCCTGATTATGCTGATGCCTACTATAATCGGGGGATTGCTTACTATGATTTAGCAAACTACCAGAGAGCAATAGATGATTACACTCAAGCTCTAGAAATTAAGTCTAATTGTGCTGATGCCTATATTGGTAGAGGAACTGCTCTTTATAAGTTAGGAGATAGCCAAGGGGCGATAAATGATTTCAATCATGGTCTGGATATTGACCCTAGTTATGCTGATGCTTATAACAATCGGGGAATTGTTCGCTATGAGCTGGGAGATCACCAGGGAGCAATAGGGGATTTCAATCATGCTCTTAATATTAATTCCAACTATGCCCAAGCTTATAACAATAGGGGAATTGTTCGCTATGAGTTGAGGGATAATCGGGGAGCAATAGAGGATTTCAATCACGCTCTTAATATTAACTCCAACTATGCCCAAGCCTATAACAATAGGGGAATTGTGCGTATTTGTTTGGGCGAGAGGCAATTGGCTATAGAAGATTTTACTCAAGCTACTATAATTGCCTCTAATTATACAGAATCATATATTAATAGAGGATATGCACGCTATGAATTGGGAAATAGACAAAAAGCCATAGAAGATTTTAATCAGGCTTTAAACATTAATCCCAATTACGCTCAAGCATACAACAATCGGGGAGTTGCATACACAGATTTGGGAGATAGGGAATGGGCTAAAGATGATTTTAGTCAAGCTCTCCAAATAAATCCTTATTATGCAGAAGCATACAACAATCGAGCAATTGTTTGCTATAAATTAGGGGATAGACAGGGAGCAATAGAGGATTTTAATCAAGCTTTGAAGATTAACTCCAATTATGTTGAAGCGTATAACATACGAGGGAACATTCGCTACGAATTGGGAGACAGACAGGGAGCAATAGAGGATTTTAACCGAGCTTTAAGTCTTGGTAGTTTAGACCTAAAGGAAAACCTCAAGTTTTGGGAGAAGGGAGGATTAACACTGACCATTAAACTCCGTAATTACCTTAACTTAAAGATCCTAAGCTTTGAAGTAGTTAGTAAGAAAAATTCCGGAGAGATAATCAAACGTGACGCTAGTGCGATATACTTTGTGGAGGATTTAGGTGATGATATCACCTTAGAAATGGTAGAAATTCCAGGAGGGACATTTACCATCAAGTCAGCTGAAAATCGGGGAAATGCGGAGGGGATTGCTGAACATTTAGTCACAATACCCAGTTTTTTCATGGGAAAATACGAGATAACACAGGAACAATATCAAGCTGTTACGGGAGATAACCCTTCTTATTTCAAGGGTGACAAACGCCCAGTAGAAAGGGTAAAGTGGAGTCAAGCACTTGATTTCTGCGAAGAACTCAGTCAGATTACTGGAAGGATATACACCTTACCTAGTGAAGCACAGTGGGAATATGCTTGTAGGGGGGGAACCAGCACAGAATTTCATTTTGGTGACACCATTACAACAGATCTGGTCAACTATCATGGAGACCATGGGGATAGTTTAGCACCTCAAGGACAATATCGCAAACAAACTACGGAGGTGGGAAGTTTCCCTCCCAACCCATTTGGATTATACGATATGCACGGGAACGTTTGGGAATGGTGTTTAGATCATTGGCGTGATCACTACCAAGATATACCAAAGGATGGTAGTCCATGGGTTGAGAAGGGAATTTTTGGTGTTTTTCGCGGCCATCTGTTACGTGGTGGTTCTTGGTGTGATTCTGCTAAACACTGTCGTTCTGGTTCCCGTAATCGTCATCTCTCTGACAAGAACAATTTGGGTTTCCGGGTTGTTTGCTCAAACCCCAATCGTTAAACATCCCCATCTACTTTTGGGAAAATTGCATAAGAATTAAAATTCCCATCCCTAACCCACACAGATTGGGTAACCATGCACCTACAAAGGGAGACAAAATTTCTGCTTGTGCTAAAGCTCCACAAACAGATAGTAATAAATAATAAATAAAAATGACTATAATGCTGACACCAAAACTCCTTCCTCTACCAGTGCGTTGGGGGATGGTTCCCATAGCTGAACCAACTAAACCAAAAATTATACAAATGAAGGGGAAGGCTATTTTTTGTTGGATTCTGACCTCCAATTTTTTAATTCTTTGGGGATTACCTGCTAACTTTTCTATTTCTAGTTGTTGTAATGATTGGGCAATGTTCATTTCTTCATAGTCTCGACTATTTTTAGCCACAATTAAGGGTGTGCTAGGCAATTGTAATTGCTGATGTTCAAAACGCAAAATATTTCGATAAGAACGATCAGGAGCAACTAAATAAATAGTGCCATTATAAAAGTCCCAAACTTGTTTATATGCATTCCATTGGGCAGATTCAGATACAACAATTTGATTTACTCCCGCTTGAGAACGATCAATAATTGTCAGTCCTTTCATTTTTTTGCCATCAAATTCATCAGCATAAAATAAGCGCGCCAATAGTCTACTACTACCGCCATCTTTTGTTTTTTCTTCTCGATATTCTGGATAATAAATATTCTGTTGTTTAAATGATGGTTGATCTGATTTTAAGGCCCTTTCTAGAGTAACACTAGCTTCATAATTGGCTGCGGGGGAAATATATTCATTAAATATATAGGTCATTCCAGTAACTAAACCACTCAGCAAAACTGCTGTTAGGACTATTCGATACACGCTCACACCACATCCTCTTAAAGCTATCAGTTCACTGTCACTGGATAACTTGCTATAAGTCATTAAAGTTGCTAGTAAAGTAGACATGGGAAAGGAATAAACCATGACGTAGGGCAATTTCAGCACAAACACTTTTAATGCAATGTTAATTGGTAGTCCGGATTCTACTACTTTGCGCAACAACTCAAATAAACTGTCAATGGCTAAGACTACGGAAGTAAAAGCACCAACACCAAATAGAAAGATGGGTAGTAGCTGCATCGCCAAGTAGCGATCCATAATAGAAAATGGCATCAGGGAGTTAATCGTGTAAAATGGTTTGGTCTGCATATGATGGTTCGTTCCTCAACCTAACCGACAAAATTGGGCGCAGATATGAAAAGTCAATAAATTATTATCATATTTGTTGGGTTTCGTATTAAACTCAACCTACAAATAATTGTGCCTCCCTACTTAATTGTTTCTAAAGGAGAAAGTGATTTCCTAAATAGTATTGACGCACAAGAGGATTATTGTATAGTTCATCAGCAATGCCAAAGGCTAAGATTTGTCCTTCCCGCATGATATAAGCTCTGTCAGTAATGGCCAGGGTTTCTCTAACATTGTGGTCAGTGATTAAAATACCCATACCACGCTCTCTCAATCGGGCAACAATTTGCTGAATTTCTGCCACTGCGATGGGGTCAACCCCAGCAAAGGGTTCGTCCAAAAACAGAAATTTCGGACCCTCCCTACCCGCTGCTAAAGCTCTAGCTAACTCTGTACGTCGTCTTTCACCCCCAGAAAGTTGAATACCCTTACTATTAACAACTTTTTGCAGGCGAAATTCTGTTAATAGTTCTCGTAGTCTACTAGACCATTCTCGCCTTGGCACATTAGTTTGCTCTAGAACTAAAAGTATATTTTCTTTGACAGATAGTTGACGAAAAATGCTCGCTTCCTGTGCAAGATAGCCAAGACCCAATCTAGCTCTTTTGTGCATGGCCATGGAAGTAATATCTAGTTCATCTAACCATACCTTGCCCTGATCTGGTTTTTCTAAACCCGTAGCAATGTAAAATGTTGTGGTTTTACCAGCACCATTGGGTCCTAACAAACCAACTATTTCACCTTGAGATACAGAAAGACTAACACGATTGACAATAACTCTTTTACTGTAAGACTTGTGAATATTTTCCAGAAAGATTTTCACTATCGCTGCTCTTGCAATGATTAATAGTAATTAGAGGGGAGACCGAGTTTTAGAACCTTGCTTAGGAGTTGGTTTGGTTGTTGGTCTACTAGTTGGTTGACTCAAATCATCATCCTCTATCATATAAATTGATTCCACCTGACGGTTAGATTGGGGTAGGGCGATAAATCGTCCCTCATCAATGAGATAGGTAACCTTTTCAGCTCTTATACTATTATTACCTTGCTGTAAAATATATACATTACCGCTAAAGTCTATCCGGCGTTCCTTACTAAAATATTGGGCTTGGGCAGCAGTTGCTTGAATTTGACGAGCAGGATAGAGCATCTGCACATTACCACGGGCAGTAATCACCTGAGTTTTAGCATCATACTCTTGAATGTCAGCACGGATGGTCAATGGGCGATTTCCCCCGGAAGATTGGGCGGTGGATAGCTTACCAGTTAGGGTAACCGTAATGATAGTTACAGGGAGCATTATAGCCAGTCCCAGACGGTGCATTTGTGATTTGAGCATAGGTGGACATGATAAAAGTTGATTGTAAGTGCAACGAAACATTCGACGTTTTCCGCTGATTAAAGTTTCTCAACTATGGAGTTTTGCTAACTTTGAAATCGGTGCCTAGGGGATTTGACCTGACAATCTTAGGCAAGGTCATGGTTGAAACCTCTTCTGGTTTTTCCTGCTGAATGACTTTTAAAAAGTTCACACTATCAATTAAAAGTTGCCACAAATTAATCCCATAATTGTTATCATCAGCCAAACGACGCAAACGATTCGTACCCTCACCCAATAGGATCATTGCTCCTCGCAAGTTGCTATTTTCCAGATGATATAAGGCCACGGCAATTTGCAAAATTCCCTGATAGAGGGTTTTTTCTGGTTCTGTTGCTTCTATCCACAGTGCTTCTAGGGTATCATGACAAGCGTAGAACTGTCCAGCATTGAACTGTTCTACACCTAACCAAAATTCTTCTGGTTGATTTCCATTCATCGGGAACTATCCCATACTGTCTCGTACTTCTTTAATGGTTGCCATGGAAATTTCTTGTAAGTTTTTCCCGGCAAATTCGTTGTCAGAAGTAAGGAAAAGCATACAGTGGCATTCTTTGCGCTCCCGCATTGGTACACAAGGACAATTCCAATAGGCGGCGCTAACTTCCGCTTCTTTGTCTTCATAATGACGACAGGGACACAATGGTGCACCTAAATCATCTTTGTGCTTGGCTAAACCTTCAATGACCACTGCTGTCACGGATGGTTCTGAACAAAAGTATGTTCCAGTCCGTTTGGCGTACTGTTCTGAAAAGTGCCGCATTGCTTCTAAGCTCTTATCACTGGATTTTGTGTTAACTTCTGAGTTGGTCATCGGAATCAGCTTTGATAATTTAAATATTTTCTTGTATTGTACAGTAGCTAGGGATAAGTTTTTGGTTTGTCCAGCTATTCATAATCATAATCGCGACCTAAGATTTAGACTACTTTGTATCGAAATTATCATCAAAATTATTCAAAAAACCGAAATTACGCGGAATCCGGATTACTTGCTGGTAAGATTTACTAAATTAGTATTGTATGTAACAGAATTTTGCTATTTTTTTTTATAGGATCGGAAGTTAGGTTCATTTTTAAAAAACTAAAAATTGCCAAACCAAAAAATAAAACTGTTTAGGTTTTACTGTTTAACCTCAACTTAACTTTTGCTTAACCAAAAGGGAGTTGTAACATAAGCCGAATAAATGATTTAATCGGAGTCACAGGAGGTTTTTACCATAAGTAAAAAAACTGCTGATGATATATAAGATCAATCATCATAGAAAGATAATAACCGGTCAGAATGTGATTTTTGTATTAAAATCAACAAAGAAGACCAAGTTTTAAAATTCAGGTCAGCCTGGATGGCATACCATACTACCCTGTGATAACATACACCAAGTATCTATGAACTCTACAACTAATAAAAGGATTGCCCTGATTTCCGTCCATGGTGATCCGGCGATAGAAATTGGCAAAGAAGAGGCCGGGGGACAAAATGTTTATGTTCGCCAGGTAGGTGAAGCACTATCCCAGCTAGGATGGCAAGTTGATATGTTCAGTCGTAAAGTCAGTCCTGACCAGGAGAATATTGTACAACATAATTCCCATTGTCGAACAATTAGATTGACAGCAGGACCAGTGGAATTTGTTTCCAGAGACCATGGTTTTCAATATTTACGAGAATTTGTAGAACAGCTATTAAAATTTCAGAAAGAAAGCGGTTTTAAATATGAACTAGTTCACACCAACTACTGGCTATCCAGCTGGGTGGGACTCCAATTGAGACAGATTCAAGGAACTAAACAGATTCACACATATCATTCCCTAGGAGTAGTCAAATATAACACTATAGAAAACATTCCACCCATTGCCAATCAAAGGTTGGCAGTGGAAAAAGAGGTGTTGGAAAAAGCGGAAGTGATTATAGCCACGAGTCCCCAAGAAGAAGAACAAATGAGAACTTTGATCAGTAGGAAAGGTAACATTACAGTTATTCCCTGTGGTACAAATGTTCGCCGGTTTAATTGTGTGGATAGAGGGGTGGCTAGAGATACATTAGGCATTGACAAGAAGGCCAAGGTTGTGCTCTATGTGGGGAGATTTGACCCTCGTAAAGGAATAGAAACTCTGGTTCGCGCAGTGCGAGAGTCAAGGTTTTTTGGAGACCAAAACCTGAAACTGATTATTGGTGGTGGGAGTACACCAGGTAATAGCGACGGGAAGGAACGCGATCGCATTGAGGGAATTGTCCGGGAACTAGGAATGGTGGAATATACACTTTTTCCCGGTTTGTTAAAAAGGGACATACTACCTTACTACTATTCTGCGGCTGATGTTTGTGTCATACCGAGTCATTATGAACCCTTTGGTCTAGTAGCCTTGGAATCCATGGCATGTGGTACACCAGTGATAGCTAGTGACGTGGGAGGGCTGCAATTTACCGTAGTAAGTGAGAACACAGGTTTACTGGCTCCCGTTCAAGACGTAACAGCTTTTAGCTATGCTATTGATAGGATTATTGGTAATCCTCAATGGCGAGATAAATTAGGTTTAGCTGGTAGTAAGAGAGTTGTAGAAAAGTTTAGTTGGGAGGGTGTGGCCAGTCAACTAAACACAGTTTATACTCAGGTGTTAGATAGGATGATTATCGGTTCACTAACACATCCCTTGTGAAACTACCATGTAGTGCATGGGGAATATGATGCTTTAAATGTAATTTAGCTATTGTTCCCTTTTTTAGGTCACTAGCATCTAAAATTACCATATATGAACGGTGATGTTCTGCATTATAAACCAAGCCTACAATCCATCCTGCATCTTCTTGTTGACCATGGGGATGGGGAATAAAGATTGGCTCACCCATAAAACCCCTGGGTGCAGCACTCCAAATCTCTTGTTTCCCCAACTCTAAATCAATTTTTAAAATGGCTTGTAAAGGAGCATTTCCCCGGGGATTATGAGCAGCGCTCATGTATAAATAACGGTAGGGTCTGCTTACGTGATCCGGATGAATAGCAGGAAATTCACAGGCGCGGTCATTTATTAATTTGGCTGTCACTGTTTCTGACAATAAATCTAGCTCAAATCTCCATAACTTTCCAGGGGCGATCGCATCAAAGTTTGTTTGTCGATAATCTTGATTGGTTTCAATGTCTGTTAAGGCTAAGGAATCATAACAGATAGAATCAACAATAACTTTATTGTCTATTTCAAAACCATTAGCATGGTGAAAAATAAACCCAGCTGTGGTTTCTAAAACCTTTACTCCCGAACATACCATGGGACTATGCTGACGGGGAATGAGAATAATTTTGGTGGGGAGATTTTTTTCCGGTTTAATACATTGTGCTGCACCAACTTTTCCTAAGGCAAAAGGAATGGGGTTAAAACTGAGGGGGTTTTGGAAGAAAATACAATAATTTTCGGTGATAACAAAATCATGAATAAAGCAAAAACCATCAATTTTATGATTTTGCTTACTTACCACTTCAGCATCTTGATTGAGTTCAAAAATTGTAATCTTTGTTTTTATTCCTGGTTCAATGGCAAAGTTAACTAGTTTGCCCTGGGGATCTACCCGGGGATGGGCACTGAAAGCTTCTCCTGATGATAAACCATGATTAAAATATTCTTTGCCCAAGGTTTCTAAGGTGTAAGGATTTAATGAATAAGGTTCCGCTGCTTCCCACAATGCCAGTAGTTTTTTACCCCAGTAAATAACATTTGTATTAGCAATATTCTTGGTTTTAAAGTCCAGTATATTAGCTAACCAACCACCAGGTTTTTGAGTCCCAAATACTCCGCGATAAAGAATTCTACCCGCTTTCTTTTCCGCTAAATAACCCTCAGTCTGTACAAATCGATTTCGGAAGTGGGCTCGACCTTCACTAAATATAATTTGACTAATCATTCCATCACCATCAAAGGGATGATGTATTCTTTGTCCGTTGATATCTAATAACCCAGGACCATTTTTAAAAACTGTCCCTTCCAGCTCCTTGGGTATTTCACCTTCTACCTCGTCAATCCAATAGTCATACTCTTCTTTCAGGGACTCATATCCCTGTTGCCAATCTTCGCGAGTATAGGATTTTTCTAAATTTTGCTGAGTAGGTATATCTATGGATTGCATGTTTTTATCAATTGATATTAAGTTTCATCTACTATTGTAACACTGGTAGGACTAATTTGGGGGAAACCTATTTGACCACCACTCCATATTCCATTTCCTCCTTACCGGGCAAAAGTTTGACAAATAACATTGGTAGTAAGGCAATCAAGTTAGTTATTACTAGTAGCAACCACAAACTGTCAAAATTGCTCTCTGTTATTCCTAA
The DNA here is from genome assembly GCF_003367075.2 of Cylindrospermopsis raciborskii Cr2010. Taxonomy (NCBI): domain Bacteria; kingdom Bacillati; phylum Cyanobacteriota; class Cyanophyceae; order Nostocales; family Aphanizomenonaceae; genus Cylindrospermopsis; species Cylindrospermopsis raciborskii. Next base: position 2,628,028 of record NZ_CP065936.1, on the reverse strand, counting down.
CCAGTACATAATTAAAGCTCCGGATTCTCTGGAAACCAATCCACCTAGGTTAAATACTGACATCAATACTGCAAAGAGTGTTGCTTCTATTCCCAGGGGACAAATTCTAGCTGCTAATATCATGGTAGGCATAAATGCAATTTGTCCCATGGCTGCAATAATTAAGCTATCTCCCAAACTAAACCATCTATCATTTATCCCTAAAGCTCTATTGGTATGTGTAATTAGCATTAACATAGTCATTCTTAATAATACGGATATAATAATGCTCCAGGTAAAAATACTCTGAAATGGAACGTTTTTAAGAAATCGTTGGAAAATCCAAATACCAACTAAAGAAGCTAAACTAGTAAACAGATGTATCCTACCTAAAAACTCCGGTTGGAAATGCAGCTCGTTGGTAAAGAAGTAGAAATAAGCTGATTCTCCACTGGGAGTACATTGCCAGATAAAAATAAATAGGGTTGGTAGTAAAACTGCCCTAGTGCGAAAAGCTTGTAGAAGTTGATTAGTCTGAGTTCTAATACTCACTGACTTGCTCCTATCTTGCTGTGAGTCTTCTTGATAAACCGATGTTTCGGCAATAAACCAGGCAACTAGGGAGATAAGCAAGGGGAATAACGCAGTAATTAAAAACACTGTCTTTGTAGTAAAATACTCTAATACTAGTCCGCTGAAATAGGCTGTTAAAAAACTGCCCAAGGCATTGGCTCCCCAACACAGGGATTGGAGAGAACCAGCCTTGGCCTGAGATTCTAACCTGGCACGTTCAACAACCAAGGAATCAACTATCACATCGCTGACAGCAATAGCTAAAGAAGATAAGGTGACTGTTATTGTTGCTTTCCAGCTGCTATCTACTAATGTTGCTAAGGCTAACCAACTAGCAGCACCTAGAATCCCAGATAGGACTAGATAGGGACGACGACGGTAGCCAAATATGGGAAAAGTATCAGAAACAAAGCCAAATAATGGTTTAATCATCCAAGGTAGAGTAACTATACCTAGAATGGCTGAAACTTCTACCGGACTTAGCTGTAATTCATCTTTGAGGAAAAAACTCACTGAAAGACGAGACAATCCCAAGGCGCCCTGGACAAGATAGACTGCTAGAATAGCAATTAGTTCTGGCCCGGGTTTATGTCCTAAAAAAATCTTCTCGGTGATTGAATTATCAATTGATTCTTTAAGCTTGGAAAGGCCAGAAGAGTTAATCAGCATGTGATCAGATAGTGTTAAGTTTTGTAAAAATTTAGATCCATTTCCTCATTATATGATACCTTCTGTATCCCGATTTGCCTTTTTGGCAACAAGAATATAGCCTTAGCCATCATATCTACAGGGTTTTAGCCAGCTATTACTCCAACGATGTAACAGTGGAGGATTTGATAGAGGTAGTGTGGGCATTTTCCAATTGACCTGATATGCGACTTATGGTTAGTAGCGGTACTTCTTGACGACAGGATGGGCAAAACCAGTACAGTTCGCTGTGACGAATATGCCGCAAAACGGACCCGCCACAGCAGGGGCATGTATTGGCTCTATTACTCATGTCAATATCCTCCTAAAATTTTTATGCTTAGAGAAAAACTTAGTCAAGTTAAATGGATCCTTTGTTAATTTAGTGTTCACTAACTTGCCCGAGCAATTAGTTGGTTAGTCACAACTGCTTTTGTATATAGTGGTAATTTGATTTGACATATCCTGTTAGCAGTTCCAACCTCACTTAGAGGAATTTTAAGAGGAAAGAAATTTCTACTGAGTTTTTTTCAATTTAAATTAACTTTTCTAATTTCCACAAACAAGTTGGGTTGAAATAACAGTATATAGACAATAAATATAACCATTGTTATTATAGACTAGTATATAGTCGTTTCATCTGTCTTGGGGATCATAAGTGTAGGAGTATATTTGTTGCAATTGACAATTTTCAGATTTTGTAACTCCCCATACTATAATAATTAAATTAATATTCAATATTCTCAAATTCTCTGTTTGTATAACTATTGCTAAATCTGCTCATGAAAATTGCCACTTGGAATGTCAATTCAATTCGTACTCGTCTAGGACAGGTTATTAGCTGGTTAGGGGAAAATAACGTTGATGTTCTGTGTCTACAGGAAACCAAAGTCATAGACACGGATTTTCCCCTAACTGTATTTCATGACATGGGCTATAACACTTATATTTATGGACAGAAGGCTTACAATGGTGTAGCATTAATTAGTCGCCAGCCAATGAAAAGTGTAAGTACAGGGTTTTGTCAAGTCCTGGAAAATCTGGAACCTAAGTGGGATGACCAGAAAAGAGTAATCACGGGTATTGTAGATGAAGTAAGGATTATTAATCTGTATGTTCCTAATGGTTCAGCAGTGGGAAGTGAGAAATATCAATATAAATTGCAGTGGTTAGCAGTATTAAAAACATACCTGGAGGTTTTGCTGAAGTGTAATTCTGATATTATTATGTGTGGTGATTTTAACATTGCACTAGAAGATATAGACATTTATAAACAGGTAGATACAGAAAATCAGATTATGGCATCCTTACCAGAGAGACAAGCTTTAAGAGAGATTTTGAAACTGGGTTTTGGGGATGGGTTTCGCAAGTTTAATTCCCAGGGGGGTAATTATAGTTGGTGGGACTATCGTACTGGAGCTTTTAAAAGAAACTCGGGGTGGAGAATAGACCATCACTACTTAACAGATGTACTTTATAAACAAGCTAAAAGTTGCTTTATTGATATTAGTCCTAGAAAGCTAGAACAGCCTAGTGATCATGCACCCGTGATAGTGGAAGTTTAGTGGGTTTATTGCTCCTGAAATCCACCACCACCAGGAGTTTCTATGACAAAAATATCTCCTGGTTGCATTTCTGCGGTAGCAGTGCTATCTAAAACCTCTTGGATGCCATTTTCACGTTGTATCCAGTTGTTTCCCACCTTTCCTGGTGCTCCACCATTTAATCCAAAGGGGGGGACTAAACGATGACCAGAAAGAATATTTGCCGTCATGGATTCCAGAAATTTGATTTTTCTGACCACCCCATTACCCCCGGAATATTTTCCTTTACCCCCACTATTCTCACGGATAGTAAAACTTTCCACTATTACCGGATAACGGGTTTCTAGCACTTCTGGATCGGTAAGTAGGGAATTAGTCATGTGAGTGTGAACTGCATCTGTGCCATCAAAGTCCATACCTGCTCCGGAACCACCACAAATAGTTTCATAATATTGATATTTTTCATTGCCAAAAGTGAAATTATTCATAGTTCCTTGGGAAGCAGCCATTACACCTAGGGCACCATATAAAGCATCAACAATAGTTTGTGATGTTTCCACATTTCCTGCTACTACTGCTGCAGGATAGGTGGGATTTAGCATACAACCTTGAGGAATAATAATTTCTAAAGGTTTGAGACAGCCAGCATTAAGAGGAATATTGTCATCTACCAGAGTTCTAAAGACATATAATACTGCTGCTTGGGTTACAGCTTTAGGTGCATTAAAATTACTCTTTAATTGTGGTGATGTGCCCGTAAAATCAATTTTAGCTGTGCGATTTTCCCGATTAATAGTGACTTGAACTTGAATTTTTGCCCCACTATCCATGACATATGTAAAGGATCCATTTTTTAAAACATTGATAGTTCTTCTTACTGATTCTTCCGCATTATCTTGTACAAACTGCATATAAACTTTTACAGTTTCCAGCCCATAGTGATCAACCATTTTTATTAATTCTTGGCTTCCCCTGGCGTTAGCGGCAATTTGAGCTTTAAAATCTGCTATATTTTGCTCAGGATTGCGACTGGGATAGGGATGATTTAACAGATAATTTCTCACAGAGGTTTCTTGTAGCTCTCCTTCCTGAACCAGGAGAAAATTATCAAAAATAATCCCTTCTTGGGTAATATCCGTACTATGGGGAGGCATGGATCCGGGGGTAATACCACCGATATCTGATTGGTGTCCTCGGGATGCAACAAAAAATAGGGGAGAGTCTTGCCCAGTTTTTAAAAACATATTTGAAAATGGGGGTAAAAATATGGGCGTGATAGCAGTAACATCAGGTAAATGGGTTCCCCCATTGTAGGGATTATTGGATAGATAAACATTGCCTGGTTTAATTGTAGTTCCCAAATCATTAATTAAACAGCGCACGCTTTCACTCATGGAACCTAAATGCACAGGAATATGAGGAGCGTTAGCAACTAATAAACCAGAACTGTCAAAAATAGCGCAGGAAAAATCCAGACGTTCCTTAATATTAACTGATACAGCTGTGTTTTGCAGGACTATTCCCATTTGTTCGGCAATGAATTGATAGAGATTTTTAAAAATTTCTAAGCGAACTGGATCTGGCTGAATATGATCATATAGTTTTTTCATCTTTCTGCTCTTTCCAAGATTAAATGATTACGTTCGGTTAATTTTACTTGCCAATTGGGTTCAACCACAATGGTGCTGATTTTCTCCACAATAATAGCAGTACCTGGGATAATATCTCCCGGTTGTAAATCTTCTCTTCTATAAACTGGAGTATACCACCATCTATTGGCGGTAAATAGCTCAACTACTTCTAAAGGTTGGGGAATTTGCCCCTGGGGAAGTTGACGGGAAATGATGGGTTCTTCTGGTGTGTCCATCTGTTGAATCACCTCGACAAAAATAGATTCCACAATTAAGGTTTTTTCTGGCTGAATAAACCCATATCTTGATTTGTGTTCCCTGGCAAATTGCTGCTGTATTAATTCTATATCGTTTCTAAAATCGACGGATAAGGTAGAATTAGTTCCCTCATACTTGAGGTTAAGGTTTTTAATCACCCTGACTGACAAATGATTTACCTGATTTTCTGCTGGATTTAATTCTTGATTGGCGGAAATTTCTAAACGGGTAACTAATTCCTGTAATTGGGGAATTAAGGACTGATTCAAGGGTTTTTCTACTCCGGTGACTCTGGTAGCTCTCACATCAGCTAAACCCATTCCATAAGCTGACAATACACCAGCAAAGGGATGCAAAAATATCTTTTTCATTCCTAAAGTATCCGCAATTAAACAAGCTACCTGTCCACCTGCACCTCCAAAACAACATAATACATATTCGCTAATATCATAACCCCGTTGTAGACTAATTTTTTTAATGGCATTAGCCATATTTTCCACAGCAATAGCAATAAATCCTGATGCTACCTGTGGAGGAGAAAAGGATTTTCCTGTAGTTAATGTCATATTCTGGGTCAAGTTTGTAAACTTCTCCAGCACTATTTCCCTATCCAAAGGTAATTGACCATCATTTCCAAAAACTGCTGGAAAGTATTGGGGTTGAATCTTCCCCAACATAATATTAGCGTCTGTGACTGTTAATGGTCCCCCCCGTCTGTAGGATGCAGGTCCGGGATTTGAACCTGCAGATTCTGGACCTACACGATAGGTGGATCCATCAAAAGATAAAATTGAACCTCCACCTGCAGCAATGGTATTAATCGCTAGGACGGGAACTCGCATCCGCGCACCTGCTATTTCCGAATCTAATTGTCTTTCATATTCCCCTTTAAAATGGGCCACATCTGTGCTTGTTCCTCCCATATCAAAGGTGATGATTAAATTAAATCCCGCTCTTTTACTAGTTTGTACTGCACCAACAATACCACCAGCAGGTCCACTTAAAATGCTATCTTTACCTTGAAATTTCTCTGCATCAGTTAACCCACCATCAGATTTCATAAACATTAATTTTACCTCAGGAACCTGACTGGAAACTTGATTGACATAACGACGTAATATGGGTGTTAAATAAGCATCCACAACTGTTGTATCTCCCCGACTCACAAGTTTCATTAGGGGACTAACTTGATGGGAAATGGAAATTTGGGTAAATCCAATTTCTTCGGCAATTTTTCCTATTTCTTGTTCATGTTTGGGATAGCGATCGCCATGCATAAGAACGATGGCGCAACTGTCAATTCCTGTTTGATGAATTGTTTGTAGGTCGTATTTAATTTGGTGATAATTTACGGGAAATAACTCCTTACCTTGAGCATCATATCTAGCATCTACTTCAATTACTGCTTCATACAGCATGGTGGGTAAAATTATCTGTCGAGCGAAAATGTTAGGACGGTTTTGATAACCAATTCTTAAAGCATCTTTAAAGCCTTTATTAATGACTAAAACAACCCGGTCTCCATGTCTTTCTAGCAGTGCATTTGTTGCCACTGTTGTTCCCATTTTAATCACTTCTATAGTTTGACCAGGAATACTCTGTTGGAGGGGAACTCCCATAATATGACGAATTCCTTGAATTACCGCATCTGTATACTGATCGGGATTCTCTGACAATAATTTATAAACTATTACCCATTGTTGATCGGGTAAGGGAACAATTAAAAATCTCTGGGGGTAGTTTAATAATCTATTGATTATGTCCTGATTATCGGTTAACGCTACAATATCTGTAAATGTTCCACCTCTGTCTGCAAAGAATTTTAACACCGTTTATTTCCTCATTTTCCTGTCTATATAATACCATGACCAAGGAGTCAACCACCCAGCTATGAATTTTAACGATTAACCTATTTTATGGAAATGTAAAATCCATTGGCAAGTTGTTGTTCAGACTACACCATTTTATCATTACTTGTATTAGCATCGAATATGTTAACAATTGACGATTTTTGTTAATCAACCAACTGTTTTTAAAAACTATAGTCCTATCTCTCCCTTTTGGTATATATGAAATATTCCCCATGGGCCAATGCGGTTCAAGTTCGTCAAACTAAGGAAAACTTTGCCAAACCAGAGGAAAAATTATCTTATGAATTGGGTAAAGCAGTACAAGAACTCCCTCCTATTTATACCCGACTATTAGCTGGAACTATTAGTGCAATTGTATTTAGCAGTATTTTATGGGCTCACCTTTCTCAAGTTGATGAAGTCGCAACTGCAACGGGTGAGTTAATCGCTTCTACTCAAATTAGACCAGTCACATCCTTGGGTAATGGTTCTATTTTAGCAGTAAAGGTCAAGGAAGGAGATCGGGTTAATAAGGATCAAGTGTTAATTGAAAGGAATCCTGATTTTCAACAAACTGATATTAACCGTTTAACAAAGGCCAGTAAATTAATTGAGGAAGATTTACAACGTTTAGAAACTGAAAGAACTGGAGCAAAAACTACGGGAACCAAATTACAAGACGAGTTGTTAAATTCTCGGTTATCAGACTACAAGGCTAAACAAATGTCTGCAGAAGCAGAAGCGAAACGGCAACTTGCCAATATTCAGCAAGCAAAAATCAGATTGAGTCGCTTACAAGAAAATCTGGCTAACAGTAAACCTGGTGTAGTTAATTCCCAAAACAATTTGGTCAATGCAGAAAATATTCGTAATCAAATACAAAGCAATTTGAAAATTGCTACCACTAGAGAAGAAAATCTCAGGACTCTACTCACTCCTGGTGCAGTTCCTAGGGTTGATTATCTGGAAGCTTTGGAGAGGGTAAATAGGGCAAATACGGATATTATCAGAGCTGTTAATGAGGTAAATAATGCTAAAAACAGATTACTGGAAGCTCAGGATAGGGTGACCTCTTTAGAAAAAGATATTGCTGCTCAAAAACAGGAAATTAATCAAGCACAACAGACTTATCAATCCGCTAAAAGTCAAAGTTTAAGATTAACATCAGAGAGACAAAGCGAAATTTTAACCCAGATAAATAAACGTAGAGAAGAAATGACCAATATTGTTGGACAATTAGACCAGGCAAAAAAACAAAGGGAGAAAGAAATAATTAAGGCCCCAGTATCGGGAATAATTTATAAAATCAAAGCCACTAAGGGTCCAGTTCAATCCGGTGAAGAATTACTCTCTATTTTACCCGAAGGAGAAGATATTCTACTAGAAGTAAAAGTTCTCAATCGGGATATTGGTTTTATTCGTCAAGGTATGTCAGCAAAGGTGAAGTTGGCAACTTTCCCTTTTCAAGAATTCGGTGTGGTGGATGCTGAGGTTTTACAAATTAGTCCTAATGCGGTGGTTGATGAAAAATTAGGTTTGGTTTTTCCCACTAGGATTAGGTTAAATAAGCATTCAATTACTATGGATGGTCAGGAGGTGGAGTTTACTCCAGGGATGATGGCAAATGCGGAAATAGTGACTCGCAAAAAATCAATTCTGACTTTTATTGTGGAACCAATTACTAGAAGGTTCAATGAGGCTTTTTCCGTCAGGTAAGTTGGGATTGAATCTGAGTTATTAAACTCAACCCAGGAAAATCTTAGGATGGGTTACATCCACCCATCCTACAAATAATTCCCTACTTATAGCTGGGGAACAAACTGGGTTTTATCGGGAACAACAGTATACTCAGCTACGATTTGCTGGAACTCATTACCGTCTATAGTCTCTTTTTCAATCAAAAGATCTACTAGACGATCAGTAAGAGTACGATTTTGCTTCATGATGTTTTTTGCCAAATCATAACACTCTTCTACAATTGTTCTCACTTGTGCGTCAATACGAGCGGCAATAGATTCAGAATACTCCGATCTGGTTGTCCAATCACGTCCTAAAAAGACTTCCCCTTGTTGACTTTCTAGGGATAGGGGACCAAGTTCGGACATACCGAAACGTGTTACCATTTGGCGCGCCATACCAGTTACCTGTTGTAAATCATTTCCTGCACCGGTAGTAACTTCTGCTGCACCAAAAATTACATCCTCAGCTGCACGCCCTCCTAAAGCACCTGTAATTCTCGCCTTGAGTTGAGAACGGGTAATTAATCCTTGTTCTTCATTAGGCATAAACCAGGTTAAACCCTGTGCTTGTCCTCTGGGAATTAGGGTGACTTTTTGGACTGGATCATGATCTTTTAACAAAGTACCTATTAAGGCATGTCCTATTTCATGGTAGGCAATTAATCGCTTACTCTTGCTGTCTACTAAAGGAGTGCCTTCCATCCCTGCTACTACCCGGTCAACCGCATCATCAATTTCTAATAGGGTAATTGCTTCTTTGCGTCTTCTGGCGGTCAAAATGGCCGCTTCATTCAATAAGTTGGCTAGGTCAGCACCGCTAAATCCAGGAGTTCGACGGGCAATTGCCTCTAAGGACACGCTTTGATCTAGTTTCTTGTTGCGGGCATGAACCTCTAAGATTTCTAACCGCCCTTTAATGTCAGGTGTATCTACCGTCACCTGTCTGTCAAAACGTCCAGGACGTAAAAGAGCTGAGTCAAGGACATCAGGACGGTTGGTAGCAGCAATAATAATGATGCCAGTGTTACCTTCAAAACCATCCATTTCCGTTAACAATTGGTTCAGGGTCTGCTCCCGCTCATCATTTCCACCACCTATACCCGCACCCCGTTGACGACCTACAGCATCAATTTCATCTATAAAGATAATACAAGGGGCGTTATCTTTGGCTTTTTTAAACAGGTCACGAACTCGGGAAGCTCCCACACCCACAAACATTTCTACGAATTCCGAACCGGAAATAGAAAAGAATGGTACGCCTGCTTCACCAGCAATTGCTTTTGCTAATAGGGTTTTACCTGTTCCCGGTGGTCCTACTAGCAACACACCTTTGGGAATTTTCGCCCCTACTGCAGTAAATTTCTCTGGTTGCTTTAAGAAGGTAACAACTTCTTGTAATTCTTCTTTAGCTTCTTCAATACCAGCTACGTCATCAAATTTTACTCCGGTTTTAGCCTCCATTTGGAAACGAGCACGAGATTTACCAAAGCTCATGGCTTGACCTGGTCCCCCAGGAAGGTTGTTAGAACGACGGAACAAAAAGAATAAACCGCCAATCAATAACACGGGGAAGACTAAATTGCCTAATAGACCCCAGATGGCACCGTCGTTACGAACTGGGTGAGCATCAAAACTGACTTGATGTTCTTTTAGTTTGTTCACTAGTTCGGGCGCATTGAAGGGGAGATCTACACGCCAACGTTGAACATGGTTCTCAATATCCTGATCCAGGGCTTCAATAATAGCTGTTCTACCCCCGTCGTATAGGTCTACACTGGTTACACGATCAGCATCCAGGTATTCTAAAAATCGTCCGTAGGTCATTCTGGTATTGGCAGCATTTTTGCTTTGATCCCCTGGGGATCCAGCAAATGTACCTTGCCAGAGAAAAAAGCCTATTACCAGGGCCAATACTGACCAAAGTGCTACAACTCTCCAGGAAAATTTCATCTGTTAATTTGCCTCTAGTACTAATATGACTAATTTTGTAACGGATGCTTATAAATCCATTTTGTAATTTGACATGGCAACACAGTTTGCCTAAGCTAGATCTGGGAGGTTTCCCCGCAATCTTAATTAAATTTAACATATTTCTCATACTAATATCAAATATCAAACGAAAATTGAAAATCCTAGGAATGTGGATTAATTACAGTTGGGGATTTAATTTGTTAAATTATTACTCTGTGGGTAAACACAACACAAGGTGAGGAAGAAATGGGTGTCGAGTCAATTACCGATGAAATCGTCAAAGTTCATACTAATGGACATAAATCAGAATTGAAAAACCAAAAACATAAAAAACTACTACCCCCCAGCACTAAATCGGGTGATTTATCCCGCAGTTGGAAAATAGAGGATAGTGAAGATCTATATCGCATTGAAGGTTGGGGTAGACCTTATTTTTCCATTAATGCAGCAGGACATGTTACAGTCTCTCCCAAGGGAGATCGGGGTGGATCTCTGGACTTGTTTGAGTTGGTCAATGCTCTAAAACAACGAAATCTGGGACTACCTTTGTTAATTCGTTTCTCTGATATTTTAGAGGATCGTATAGAGCGCTTAAACTCTTGCTTTGCCAAGGCGATCGCTCGCTATAATTATTCTGGAGTGTATAGGGGGGTTTTTCCGGTCAAATGCAACCAAGAACGGCACTTAATTGAAGATTTGGTGCGTTTTGGCAAGCCTCATCAGTTTGGACTGGAAGCAGGTTCTAAGCCAGAATTAATGATTGCTCTGGCTTTATTAGACACACCAGGAGCTTTATTAGTTTGTAATGGCTATAAAGACCGAGAATATATAGAAACGGCAATGTTGGCTCAAAAACTAGGACAAACTCCAATTATTGTCCTGGAACAAATTGAAGAGGTCGATCTAGCGATCGCAGCTAGTGCTCAGTTAGGGATTAAACCAATTTTAGGAGTACGGGCAAAATTAAGCACTCAAGGCATGGGTAGATGGGGAACTTCCACGGGAGACCGTGCTAAATTTGGCTTGACTATTCCAGAAATCATGGAAGCTGTGGATAGGTTAAGATCTGCCAATTTACTGGATTGTTTACAACTACTTCACTTTCATATTGGCTCACAAATTTCTGCGATTAATGTGATTAAAGATGCCATTCAAGAAGCTAGTCGGATCTATGTGGAACTGGCAATGTTAGGTGCTGACATGAAGTTCTTGGATGTGGGTGGCGGGTTAGGAGTAGATTATGATGGTTCCCAAACAAATTTCTATGCCTCTAAAAACTACAATATGCAAAACTATGCCAATGATATTGTAGCAGAGTTGAAAGATACATGCTCGGAAAGTAAAATTCCTGTACCTACCCTAATTAGTGAAAGTGGAAGAGCGATCGCATCGCACCAGTCCGTGCTTATCTTTGATGTTTTAAGTACCAGTGATGTTCCACTGAATCCACCGGAGGAGCTCCAGGAAGGAGAATCCCCAATTATAAAATACTTGTGGGAGACATATCAGTGTATCAACAAAGAAAACTATCAAGAGTTCTATCATGACGCTGCCCAGTTCAAGGAAGAAGCGATTAGTCGATTTAACTTAGGCATATTACGTCTACAGGAGCGAGCCAAGGCTGAGCGTTTATACTGGGCTTGTTGTCAAAAAATCCTGGAAATTACTAGGCAACAAGAATATGTACCAGATGAATTGGAAGATCTGGAAAAAATCATGGCTTCTATCTATTACATTAATCTCTCCGTATTTCAATCAGCACCAGACTGTTGGGCCATAGACCAATTATTTCCTATCATGCCCATTCACCGTTTAGATGAAGAACCGACTCAAAGGGGCATTTTAGCAGACCTAACTTGTGATAGCGATGGCAAAATCGACCGATTTATCGATCTAAGAGATGTTAAATCGGTTTTAGAGCTGCATAAATTCAACCCTGATAAACCCTATTATTTAGGGATGTTCCTCAACGGTGCTTACCAAGAAATCATGGGCAACCTACATAACTTGTTTGGTGATACCAATGCTGTTCACATTCAACTTACGCCCAAAGGTTACCAAATTGAGCACGTTGTCAAAGGGGATACCATGAGCGAAGTAGTCAGTTATGTCCAGTATGATTCAGAAGACATGGTAGAAAATATTCGCCAGCGTTGTGAACAAGCTCTATTAGAAGACCGTATCACCTTATCCGAATCCCAAAGATTGCTGCAAACCTACGAACAAAGTCTGAGAAGATATACGTATCTAAATAACAGTTAATCAAAGTTATCAATCCCCATTCCCCTACCATTTCCTAAACTGTAATTGCTCCTAACAACTCGGCGATCGCTTGGTGTTCTGGAGGAATTTCAGCGGGTAGGGTTTGACGTGCATCAGTAATTAGCCAGTCTAAAGCTGCTGCTTGTACGTCAATAGCAGCGCCCATTTTATCTACACAATACCGTCCAAATACCAACTTATCTACCAAGCGAACTCCTGGACCTAAGCGAGACCATTCAAAAATCACACTATTATCCACAGTCGCACCCCCACAAATCCAGCAATTTGGTCCAATCATGGATGGTCCGACAATTTTGGCCCCATCCTCAATTCGAGTCATAGCACCAATGTAAACAGGTCCAGTAATATCTACCCGATCCCAATTTACGGCTACATTTAAACCAGTATATATATTTGGAGCAACTTCATAACCGGGTATTTGTACATTTTTAATCTCTCCCAGTAAAACACCGCGAATTGCCCGCCAATAATCAGGTACTTTACCAATATCTACCCATTCAAAATCCATGGGGATAGCATAAAAGGGAGCATTAATTTCCACCAGGTGGGGGAACAACTGACTACCAATGTCATATTCAACACCGGATGGGATATACTTAAACACTTCTGGCTCAAAGATATAAATACCGGTGTTAATATTGGTGCTGAGAGCTTCTTCAACGGATGGTTTTTCCTGAAAAGCTCGCACTCGGTTATCATGATCTGTGACAACCACACCATAACTAGAAACTTCCTCTTGGGGGACAGACTTGGTAATAATAGTAGCCATTGCACCCTTAGACCTGTGCCACTTAACTGCTGCGGTGAGGTCTAAATCAATTAAAGCATCACCACACAAAACTACAAATGTTTCATCAAAAAAAGGTGAGAAATCTTGGATACGACGCATTCCCCCAGCTGAACCGATAGCTTCCCCCACTAATTTCCCTTGATCGTCTATTTTACCCTCAAAAGAATAACCAATCTGCACTCCGAACCTTTGACCATCACGGAAATAATTTTCTATCTCCTCAGCTAAATGGCTCACATTAACCATGATCTGGTCAAACCCATGTTTACGCAATAACTCTAGCAAAAACTCCATTACTGGCTTTTGCAGAATGGGAATCATTGGTTTAGGAATGGTATATGTAATAGGGCGTACACGAGTGCCTTTACCCGCTGCTAGAATCATTGCTTTCATAAAATGTTACTCCTGTTCCTCAACCACAAGCCAGTTTATTATCATTAAAATACCCAATTATAGTTTGATTATCCAATACTTTTTGGCAACCACGGATTTTTAGTTATAGCTGGCCCACCAATCAATAATTTACCATTACCATATATTTATCAAATTTGATCTAAGAATTTAGGGTACTAGCAACTACTTCTGTCTTAATAACCGCACTTTGACTTCCTGATAAAATTCTTCCTGGAATAGCTCTACTTTAGACTGGGCACAAAGGAGCAATAGTGCCCAAAACACACTGACTAGGTTACCATGCTCGGAATTGTGCTCACTGCTAGATTTTTTGTCCACCTGATTTGCTTGTTGTGTACCACTCCACAACTCTACCAGTTCTTCTAATCCCCAGGATGGTTCTGATGAATTTTCTTCTTTTGCTGCTAGAAGCAACACCTGTTCCACCTCCACAGCAACCTGGGTGAGATTTTCCTGGTGGGCTAATTCTAAGGCCGCTTTCATGGTTTTCATAGTTGGCTGACGCCTAGGTCGCTCCGATTTGTTTGGCTTTTCTACCTCCTTTAGCTGACTAGCCATAATCTGTAACTGCTCGATTAATTCTACCAGAGTAACGCGACGCTTAGGTGGGGGCATGGCAGCGGTCCGCCTTCTTAATTGCCTCTCTAACTGCAACCTCTCTATACTATGTGACTCTGTATTGTTATCATCTGTAACTACATCTTCAGAACTATTATCTATTTCACTATCTATTCTTGACAACTCCATTAAGGTATTTGCTTTAAAAAGAACAAGCATAGATGCGGATAGAAAAGCCTGACCGGACTGGTGCAAATCTGATTCATAACCTTGAGTGGTACCTTGGGGTGACATGAATTCTAAATACCGGTCAATTACCTCAACTACTTCCACATTCCAGGGATCTATCTCTCCCCTTTTGGCCTGTTCAATCAGGTTGTTAATTGTTGCTAACAGATCTTTGGCATCCATGGAAATGTATAATTAAAAACCATTTTTTCTAAGTTATTCCGTTGTTTCTAATAGTGTCAACTGTACTCTTGATAGTACCCGCAATTGGTACTGCTACTAAAGTCCCCAGCAAACCTCCAATTTCAAATCCCATCAAAATGGCAATGAAAATCCATAGGGGATTGAGTCCGGTAAAATTACCAAGTAATTTGGGTGCTAGGATATTATCTCTGATCTGTTGTATGATAATTGCCACCATTGCTACTGGAAATGCTAACCACCAAGTCTGTAAGGATACTAGTAAGGTCACTAACCCTATACCCAAAGTAGCACCAATTACAGGAACTAGTTCGGAGATTCCTATAATAATCGCAAATAATAGAGCAAAGGGAACTCTTAAAAATAAAAAAATTGGTGTTAAAGCGATTACCATGAATAATGCTAACAACAGTTGACTCAAAAAAAAGTTATGAAAATTCAATTGTAAGGATTTGCTCAGGGGTAATCCAATATAGGATGGTAGTTGATTAATTAAGCCAGACCACAAGCGATCGCCATATATCAGCATATAAAATGCCAATACGACGACTAGGACTATATTTAAAAGTCCGGACAATAAAGTTCCAGCAAAACCCACTGCACCGGAGGCAATTTGTTGTAGAATATTTTGCACGCTGGCATTAATTTGACTGCTAACCACACTGAAATCAATATGCAAACGCTTTTGACGAGCTAAGACCTGTAACCTACTTAAATTTTCTTGACTGGAAGTCACCCAATCGGGGATATTTTTGAGGAGCTGGGTTGTTTGTTCCACTAGCATGGGGACTAGGGTAAAACCCAGAATCACCAATAGGGTTAAAGTAATCACTAAAACTATTATGACTGAGTAAGTTCTAGTAATCCTGGCCTTTTCTAGTAACTGGACAGGGTAATTGAGCAAAAAAGCTAAAATAGCTGCGATGCTGAGAATAGTGATTGGGTGCTGGAAGTAGTGGAACAACAAAGAGAGTAGCCAAACATTCACAGCGATAAGTGGACAGGCCAGTCCGTATGTTAATATAGTCTGCAGGGAAGCTGAAAGTCGCATGTTTAGTAATCAGGAACACAACAATGGATAGAACTATAGCGGATCTTCGACAGGACTACTCTTTACAAGAACTGGATGAGAAAAGTATTAATGGGAATCCCCTTGTACAATTTAGAATATGGTTTGATCAAGCTATAGCAGCGGAATTACCCGAACCTAATGCCATGACCCTGGCAACTTGCACCTGTGATGGCAAACCTTCAGCCAGAATGGTCTTGTTAAAAGACTTTGACGAGAGGGGTTTTGTGTTGTTTACTAATTATAATAGTCATAAGGGACAAGAGTTAGGGATAAATCCCCATGCAGCATTAGTTTTTTGGTGGGCACAATTGGAGCGTCAGGTGAGAATCGTTGGTGGGGTGGAAAAAATTTCCCCCCAGGAGTCTGATGGGTATTTTGAAGTGCGTCCCCATGGTAGTCGCTTGGGTGCTTGGGCATCTAATCAAAGTGAAGTCATTCCCCATCGGGAGTTTTTGCAATTAAAATTGGCAGAACTTGAGCAGAAATATGAAAATCAATCAATACCCCGACCTCCTGACTGGGGAGGGTTTCGAGTGATTCCCCAGGAAATTGAATTTTGGCAGGGGCGTTCTAGTCGGTTACACGATAGATTACTGTATACCCGTTTGCATAATCATGAGTGGAGGATAGAGCGGTTATCCCCTTAAATATGTTTAAATATATTATTTATTATCAGTTTTGATTGGGTATATTTAAACTGGAATATTTCAAGTAGTAACCAAACAAAACTATAATAATAATTATTAAGGTTCCAATACTGAGCATATTGGGGAGCCAAAACACTACCTCTATTTGATTTAACTCTCCCAGTTGCATTTGCCATGTTATTTGTTGGTTATTTGTTTCTGGTGGGAGAGGTTTTACAGTGGAATTAATATTCTTAATATTCCCCCAGGGTGTTTTGAGGGTAAAGTCTATGTTGAACAGGGAAATTTGAGTTTTATCCGAACTGTTTTTTTGTGCAACTACTCCTGCTAAAGAGCGCAAATCTAATTGATAAATTAAATTATTTCTGGATAGGAACAAAAAGTTATTTTCTTTTAGGGTTATGTTGGAAGTAATATTGATTGGTTCATGGAGAGAGGTTTGTAGGGAGTGTGGGTAAAAAGTGGCTAATTTCTCCTCTAGTTCTTGACCATGAGTAAAAGGTATTTTCACCACCAGTTCACCTGGAGAAATATATTTGGTGGAACCCCCTATGTTGCTGACGCGACGAGATAAAACATTAAACCACTCCTGTAAATAATCACTGCTGAAACTGGTCAAGTTTTCAGCAATCCGAATGTGTTGTACCCATTCAGCATTATTACTGTCATGGAAATTAATACCCAGATTGTATTCTACACAACCGGATAAGATTAAGGACATAAAGATGATTAAAATCATCATCACCTTTTTGGAGTTTTTTGCCAGCTTTATTAAGCTTCTGCTATGGATACTGTTTTTAAAAACCAACCTTGTGGTTTTGTATGTGGCCATATATTTTCTCCTTTAGAACAAGGTAAACTCCATCTAACTGCTAACAACCCATTCAGAAACTCAACCAAACTAAATAGGAAATAGTACAAGCAGCAATAATTAAAGCCACCCAAATAAAAAGATTATCCTGTGTATTTACCTGACTAAGATCCACATATTCTGAATCCGGGGATTTCTGGGGTGAAGTTGATTTTTGCGGAGCAATTAGGGTTTTGGTTTGACGCTCAGAAATTGTAGCAAAATCAGGTATCTCTGTCATCCATTCTTTTGGTCGTTTGAGTTTGGGAGCTTTTAATATGTAGACTAAGCGCTTGGCCTGGGATTTAACTTCATAATGGGGATGATGGGAAAGCTCTTGACAAAGGGCGATCGCCTCTTGGGATCTTCCCGTAGCTTCGTAAGCGTTAACTAACCAGATATTTACTTCTCCAGCAAAGCGAGAATTTTGGAACAGTAGACTGGTAGCTTTTTCCAAATTATCTACAGATTGTTGATATTCTCCGTTCTCAAAGGCGATTTTGCCTTGGGAGTAAAGATTTTTCGCAGTTTCTAGGTTTTCTGTGCCCATTGGTGATTAGTTCATTGATAGTTACTTAGGGCCTAAATTTCTAGCTCCATTGAGAAACTTTTGGATACAAGCCCTATTAGTGTTTACTGAAACTGAGATCCTAAAATCATAGTTCCAATCCCCACATCCGTAAATATTTCTAACAATAGAGCATGGGGAATACGACCATCAATTATATGGGCGGCCTTTACCCCCTGCGCAAGAGAGCGCACACAACAGTTAACCTTAGGGATCATACCCCCACTCACTATACCATCATTAATCAATTCTCTTGCTTCTCTAATATCTACTTTAGGAATTAAAGTAGATGGATCCTTGTAGTTTGTTAAAATCCCCCTAGTATCCGTTAATAAAATTAACTTTTCCGCCCCTAAAGCAGCTGCTATCTCTCCTGCTACTGTATCAGCGTTAATGTTATAAGCTTGTCCGCTATCGTCAGCTGCTACGCTAGACACTACTGGAATATAACCACTTTTAGAAAGGGTTTCTAGAATTTTGATATTAATGCTGCTGACTTCCCCCACAAAACCAATACTTTCATCTCCCTGGGGACGAGCGGTAATCAAATTACCATCTTTACCACACAGTCCCACTCCCATACCACCAGATTGGTTAATCAGAGAGACTATTTCTTTATTGACTCTACCTACTAGCACCATTTCTACCACATCCATGGTTGGTGCATCGGTTACTCGCAGGCCATTTTTAAATTGTGGTTCTATCCCTAGTTTATCCAACCAGCTATTAATCTCAGGACCTCCACCATGAACCAAAATCGGTCTTAGACCAACACAAGATAAAAATACAATGTCACGAATAACTTTGTCTTTAAGATTACTGTCTTTCATCGCCGCACCTCCGTATTTGACTACTACGGTACGACCTGAAAACTGCTGGATATATGGTAGAGCTTCGCTGAGAATTTTAACGCGGGTAGCTTCTGCTTGCCTGATATACTCAATATCGTTAACCATTATGTAAATATTCCAAGTTTGATGCTGAATTTGCTATGAAACTAAATATAGCTTTAGCCAGTTAATTTTGGAATTTCTGGTGTTTTCAAAACTCCGGGAATTGCCTGCAGAATATTGGTCACCGTTTGTTCTGGTGTTTCCTGTTGGGTAATCTCAATATGTAAATCAGCTTGTGAGTATAAACTATAACGCTTATCTAAAAGCGATCGCAATTTATTCTGGGTGTCTGGGTCTTGTAAAAGGGGTCTTGTTTGATCTTCTTTTAATCGTTCTAGTAGTATTTCCACTGGTACATCAAGCCAAATTATTAACCCATGATGGAGATAACTCCAATTTTCTCGGCGCAGAACAATGCCTCCACCTGTAGCAATGGTTAATTTAGTATAGGCACAGACTTGAGCTAAAACATTACTTTCCAGTTGACGAAATGCTGGTTCTCCCTCGGTGATGAAAATGTCGCTGATGGGTTTACCCGCAGCTTTGACTATAACTTCATCAGTATCTATAAAACTATAGTTGACTGCTTGTGCTAATAAATTACCAATGGTAGTTTTACCACTTCCCATCATGCCAATTAAATATAGGTTTACTCCTTTTAATAATTGCTTGATTGAACCATCCATGATCTATTCCTCATCTGTCAAAAAATCCCAATCATCATCAGTATCATTATCCCTTGGGTTGGTGCTTGGGGGTTGATAGGGGGGAATAATGACTCGATAGTCCGCATCATAAATAGATTCAGTTTTCCCCACCCCAGTATTTTTGGGTGACTGGGAACTGTAGGAATAAACGGAGTCGGAAGGAGAAACATTCCCTTGGGTTGGTGATTTTGGTGGTTGGGTCAAATCCCAGTCATCACCTTCCTGGGAACCCCTAAGCCAATCATCAAGTTCATCGCTGCTCTCATCATTGCCATTTCTTGACTTGGGTGGATTCTTCACCGAATGTATATTCTCTTGATTATAATTATCAAAAGATTTTGATCCGCTTGGGGGAGCAGATGAACCAGTGGTGGAATACCCAGTGATTTTCCACAGGGTGCTAACAAAGGTGTTAATAAGTAAAGATGTTAAACCACCAGCAGTAATGCTAAATAAAATCCACAAAGCTAGGGGTAGGGGACGACTCCGCATTCCCAAGAACATTAGGGGTAAGGTAGGAGCAAGATTTTGGGCCAATAAAATCATTAGTCCCACCAGTACTACCACTAAAAAAGGCAATTTTCTACTCACCACTGGTTACCAATTGATTTTCTTGCCTCAGATATGCTTGGATAAAATTATCCAGATCACCATTCATCACATCACCAATAGCTGTTGTTTCAAGGTTTGTACGCAAGTCTTTGACTATTTGGTAAGGATGAAAAACATAGTTACGTATTTGATTACCCCAGGATGCTTCTACCATGTCACCACGAATTTCAGCTATCTCTTGGGCACGTTGCTCTCTGGCAATAACTAAAAGCTTAGCCTTTAGACGAGCTAAAGCTTTTTCTTTATTTTGTAATTGCGATCGCTCTTCTGTACAACGCACTGCTACTCCCGTAGGAATATGAACTATGCGCACTGCTGTTTCCACCTTGTTGACGTTTTGTCCACCCTTACCCCCTGCTCTGGAGGTAGTGATTTCTAAATCTTTTTCTGGTATTTCTAGGGTAACGGAGTTATCTATTTGTGGCATAACTTCCACTCCAGCAAAACTAGTTTGGCGTTTACCATTGGCATTAAAAGGAGAAATTCTCACTAACCGATGGGTTCCCATTTCTGCGCGTAGATAACCATAGGCATAACGACCTGTAATTTCCAGGGTAGCTGATTTTATCCCCGCTTCATCACCTTCAGATTCTTCAGCTAGTGTCACTTTATAACCATGGGCTTCTGCCCAACGGGTGTACATTCGCATTAGCATAAATGCCCAGTCTTGGGCATCTGTTCCTCCTGCACCTGCATTGATTGTTAGGACTGCGCCCTGGCTATCGTAGGGTCCAGAAAGTAGTTGTTGTAACTCCCACTGATCCAGATCGCGGTGCATTTGGTTAATGGTAGTTTCAGCTTCCTGTAAGAGTCCTTCATCTGCTTCTAGTTCCAATAGTTCCACCACTGCTTTAGTATCTTCTAAGTCAGTCTGCCAGTGGTAATACTGATCTAGGTGAGATTTGAGGTCGTTTAGTTCCTGAAGCGTTTGTTGTGCCTGGTTTTGGTCTTCCCAAAATTCTGGTTGGGCTGAGATCTGTTCCAGGTCTTGAATTTTGGCTTTGACTGCGGGTACGTCAAAGATAGTCCTGGGTTTTACCCAGGCGATTACACAATACTTCTATTTCCCGTTTTAGTTCTAGAACTTCCATAGTTTATCCTATCCATAAGAACAAGAGTGTTGTAGGAGCAGTTAACTGCTCCTACTTTAATTGATTAAAGTTGATTAGTCCCGACTATTAATGGCAATTAACAGTCTCAAAATAAACACAAAAAGGTTAATGTATGTTAAATACATTGACAAAGCTGCGGGCAAGTATTCTTCATTGGTGTAAGTGCGGGGTAGTATGTAAAAATCTACTACAGATGCTCCAGCAAAGAGAAATACTCCTAGACCAGAAATACCAATTTCTAACCAGCTGGGTGTATAAACGCCGAACAGAGCAAAAACAAATTGAGTTAGGCATACAACAACTAAAGCTAGTATTCCCAGAGAAATGGTTTTCGTCAGGGCCATGCCATCGGATTCTGAAAGATTACTACCGATTTGACGGGCTACAATGAAGGTGATACCACATGATAAGGCTGCTATGCCAATACCCTGAATACCCACTCCTTGGGTGCCTAGAGCTACGAATACTAAGCCGCTGAGGGTGTATCCTGACAACAGACTATAAATGGCTAGGAGTGGCAAAGCAATGGCATTTTGACCCTTCTTGGCCACATTTTGGGCAACAAAGAACAAAATCAGTTCCACTACTACCGCACCCAAAAAACTAGAAAAGAATAGTTCTGGGTAGGAATTAATAATACCTAGACCACCATAGGTGCCCACAGCGGTGAGAACAAGACCACCACCAACATAGGGCAAAGCTTTGGCAATAACGTTGGAACCGACGAGACTGCGGTTTTGTGCCTCACGAAAAGCTTGACGAAAATTACTAGTGTTGCTCATACTACAAGTTTACAGCCGAATTTACAAATAGCAATTACCTATGTCATTATAACAACTCTATTCTATCACTATGAACTTCCGCGAAGAATTTAAACTATTACTCCGTGCCCGCTATCCCCTAATTTACATTCCTACCCAGGAAGAGGAAAGGGTGGAAGCTACTATTAGAGAAGAAGCAACAAATCAAGGAAATCGCCCGGTTTATACCTGGGACTTTGTTGATGGTTATCAGGGAAACCCTAATGATCAGGGTTTTGGTAAACGCAATCCTCTGCAAGCTTTAGAATTTGTTGAAAAAATACCATCGTCTGTCTGTGCGGTTATAATTTTAAGAGATTATCATCGCTTTTTAGACGATGTGGCTATTGCTCGCAAACTTCGCAATTTATCCCGACTCCTGAAATCTCAACCGAAAAACATTGTTTTATTATCCCCACGTGTTCTGATCCCCGATGATTTAACGGAAGTTATGACTGTGGTGGAATTCCCCTTACCCACTGTCCCGGAAATTAAAACTGAAGTGGAAAAATTGTTACAGGTCACGGGTAACTCTCTGTCTGGTAAGTTTGTTGATGATTTGGTACGTTCCTGTCAGGGTCTATCAATGGAAAGAATTCGCCGGGTTCTGTCACGGGCTTTAGCATCTCATGGAGAGCTATTGCCAGAAGATGTAGACCTGGTTCTGGAAGAAAAACGCCAAACTATTCGCCAAACCCAAATTCTTGACTTCTACCCTGCTACCGAGCAAATCTCTGATATTGGCGGGTTGGATAATCTCAAAGACTGGTTAATTCGCCGTGGTGGCTCATTTACACAACGGGCTCGACAGTACGGATTGCCACACCCCCGTGGTTTAATGTTGGTGGGAATTCAGGGAACTGGTAAGTCCCTCACTGCTAAGGCGATCGCTCACTATTGGCATTTACCTCTGTTACGCTTAGATGTGGGTCGTTTATTTGGGGGTTTAGTTGGTGAGTCGGAATCCCGCACTAGACAAATGATTCAAGTTGCTGAAGCTCTAGCTCCCTGTGTATTGTGGATTGATGAAATTGATAAGGCTTTTTCTGGTTTGGGTAGTAGGGGTGATGCGGGAACAACCAGTCGGGTATTTGGCACTTTTATTACCTGGTTAGCAGAAAAGACTTCTCCGGTATTTGTGGTTTCTACTGCTAATGATATTCAGTCTTTACCTCCGGAAATGTTGCGTAAGGGGCGATTTGATGAAATTTTCTTTGTGGGTTTACCCACCCAGGAAGAAAGAAAGGCTATTTTTCATGTTCACCTATCTAGGTTACGTCCCCACAATGTCAAGGGTTATGACATTGATAGATTGGCCTACGAAACTCCTGATTTCTCTGGAGCAGAAATTGAGCAGACTTTAATTGAGGCTATGCATATTGCGTTTAGTCAAAACCGTGATTTTATCACTGATGATGTTTTAGAAGCTGCTAGTCAAATCATTCCTCTAGCTAGAACAGCTGTGGAACAAATTCAACAACTTCAAGAATGGGCAGCTTCTGGTCGGGCCCGTCTAGCTTCTAAGCATAGTTCTTTAACTGAACGTATACAACGTCAATTATAGTAGGTGGTGGGATGTATCCTCTTGATAAAATAAGGAATAACTATGCTATCTGGTTTGCTTAAATTTGTGCTTGGATTTTTGTTGGCGATCGCCGTTTTGTTGGGTAGTGGTATGACAATAGCTATATACTTTATCAATCGCACTGCCATCGCTCCTGAAAAACCCATGTTTGCTAATGACAATCCCGATCCAAAACCTAATTTACCCAAGGTTACCCCCAAACAGGTGGTGAAGGTAAAACCAAAACCTACTGCAACACCAGAACTCAATCGGGAATCACCTACTGCTTTACCACCAGGATCCTATACTGCTGTGGTTACCTGGTCACAAGGTTTGAGTGTGCGAGATAAACCCGCTTTTGAGGGTCAAGCTATTGGTGGGGTTGCTGGTAATCAAAAAGTGATTATTTTAGAAACCAGTCAGGATGGTAAGTGGCAAAAAATTAGGATTCCAGATACTGATCAAGAAGGTTGGGTTAAAGCTGGTAATACGGAAAAATCAAATTGAAAGGGATAAATGGGAACCCTGTTGGTTCTTATTTACTTCTATTCGCGCCTGAAATGCTTCCTTGAGATGGGGAATATGGGTCACAGTCAAAATACAGGCAAAATCGCTCGCTATTGCGTTAATAGAAGCAATCAGGCGATCGCATCCTTCCGTATCTTGGGTGCCAAATCCCTCATCTATAATTAACAACTGTAGTGCAGCGCCAGCACGCTGGGCCAGCAATTTAGCCAATGCTAACCGAATAGCAAAATTAATTCTAAACGCCTCCCCTCCAGAGTAAGTTTCATAAGCTCTTGTACCTCTTGTGTCAGCAATTAAAATTTCTAAAGTGTCCACCAACTTAGCGCCTTTCTTAGCTGATTTACTCCCCAACTTCTGGGTAATAAACTGTACATGTAACTGACTACCACTCAACCGAGAAAGTAACTTGTTAGTCTCTGCTTCCAGTTGTGGTAACACATTTTCAATCATCAGTGCTTGGATACCATTTTTACCAAATGCCTGTGCCAATTCCTGATAAACGCGCTGTTTTTTCTTACAAACTGCTAATTGGTCCTTTTCTTGCTCATATTGATTTTGCAGCAGTTCTAACTGATGTATCTTTTGTTCCAACCTGCCTAAATGAGTAATAGTTTCATCCATTTCTCGACGACGAACTACCATCTTCTGGTCTAAATCAGCAATTTTCTCTGCTGGATTGACCATAGATGCTAATTGCTTCTCTATTTCGCCCATTTCCATGGCAAGTTTTTGTTTTAGCGCCTCTCTTTGCTGCAAATCACTACTCAAATCTGCCAGTCTTTTTTCCAGATAAGGATATTGTTGTTGAGCAGATAACAACTGCTGATGTTTCAATTGCCAATGTTGACTCCCTTGAACTTTTTTATGAATTTCCTGATGTGCTTCATGACTATAATCAATAGCAGCAATATGCACTGCTAATCTCCCAATTTCCTCAGCTATTGGTGAATTAGTCTGTTCCCATAGCACTTGTGCTTGTAACTCCTCAATCTTGGCTACTAGTTTAGGCTTAATCTGTGCTAGTTGAGCTATTTTCTTTTGAGCATCTTTAATCTGAGCCTGTTTAATTTCTGCCCATCGCCAACGCTCTATCTCACTTCTAGCTAAAGCGTGATTTTCTTCCTGATAATTTAGTTGTTGTAAATGCTGATCTACTTCTTGGAGTTCCTGTTGTAGTTCGGGAGCATAATCCCCTTGTAATTGAGCCTGTAAACTTTCCTTCTCTAAAGCAAGTTGCTTCAACCTTTCCCGGTCATCGATCATAGCTTGCAGATGAGCACCTAATTCTCCTTTTTTTTGCCTTAAAGACTCATATTCTGCCACCTGTCGGGAGATTGTCTGATATTCCGTCCTTAATGCTTGAATTTCTTGGTCAGACACTGCCAATAATTCTCGTGTTTGCCAAAATTGTTCCTGAGTATCCTTGTATTCTCCCTGAGTTTTCTCTACAACCCGACTCCAATTATGCTCATCTAAAGGACGTTCACAGAGGGGACATAGAGCATTAGGCTCCTGAAGTAGCTGTATCTTTTGTTCCAGCTTACCCAAAGATTTCTCGTATTCAGTTTGATGAGTTTGCAAACGTTCAATTACATGGCGACGATCATTTCCTTTTTCATGTACCCTTTGAAGATAGACACGTTTCTTTTCCAACTCCTCAATTTGCTTATCCAGTTGTGTAGCGGACTCCTGTAACCGAGAAAAGTCAGAATCTTTCGATTGTAGTTGTTGTCGAGTATTTTCCAACCCCTCCAATTTAGCTGACAAAGTAGCATAAACCCGGTCTATCCGACTTTGTAAACTTGCTCGTTGTTGTAGGAGGGGAGTCACTTGGATTTGTAACTGTTCCATCTGGTTAAGATGTTCACGAGCAGCAGATAAACTGCTCAATGCAGATTCTACTTCTTTAGACTTGTGTAAGCACCCTTGTAATTCCTGCTCCTGTTTTTCCGAGGCCTTTAATTCTACCGACTCCTGTTGTATTTGCAGTTGAATGGTTTGAACTCGTGTCCCTAGTTCCTGTTCTCGTGCTTGTTTAAAACTAATAGCAAGATTATGTTGCTCAAATTTCCTAGTAAAAGACTCTTCCTGAGATTGTAGAGCTTGAAAACCACTATAACCAGCTTGAATTTCTTCAGACTGACCTAAAATAGAATCTAACTCCTGCAATTGAGACTTGACAACTGAACCATCTTGATACAGGCGATCGCATTCTGGAACGAGATTCTGACACTGTTGTTGAACTACCCCCAACTTAGTTTCCCAATCGTGACGTTGACGTTCAACCACCTGTAGATCTTGCAACTGTTGATAATCAGAAGTCTGTTGTTGTTGCAAATGATGTAATCTGGTTTCCAAAGTTGCTCTTTGGGTTTGAATTGTCTCCTTATCAGTCAATTGTAATTGAATGTTGTGGATAGAACGTTCCAACTCTTCCACCCTTCCCTTACACTGCTTAGAATTATCCTTAGCTCTGTCCTCCAACAAATCATACTGATTGAGCTTTAACAACTCCGCCAAAATCTCCTTACGTTGAGCAGGTCCTTTTAGCATAAATTCATCAGCGCGTCCTTGGCGGAGGTAAGCCGAATTAATAAAAGTTTCATAATCCAACTTAATATGTTGGAGAATCAGGTCCTGGGTAGCACGGATACCCTTACCCGTAAGAGGACGAAAACCAGCAGGAGTTTCCAATTGAAATTCCAAAATACCTGTAGCACCTCGGGCACGAGTACGAATTACCCGATATTTTTGTAAATTGTTGTAGAAAGTAAAATCAACCCTAACCTCTTGTGATCCAGCATAGATAACATCATCCTCAATGTTGGCACGACTTTGACCCCAGATTGCCCAAGTTATAGACTCCAACAAAGAAGATTTACCTGCTCCATTAGGACCACAAATGCAGGCCGTGTGCAATCCCATAAAATCTAAAGTTGCATCACGGTAACTCAAAAAGTTTTTTAGAATCAGTCGAACTGGAATCATTATTAACTCTGGTGAGATATATACACAAGGTAGCAAATACTTCTATCCTAATAGTTTATTTCAAATTAGGGATGCAAAAAACGATTTTTTAGTGTTGAATGTTAAAGAGTGAGGAAATTCTTGACATTGGCCACGGATTTTTTCCCAAAAAATACTAACAACTAAAGATGTTACCATACCACAATACTACCCAATAATATGAATACTATGTTCTTTGCCAAACATCTTTTTTGCCTATCTAGTCTACTAACCCTAGTGGTTTTAGGTAGTGGTTCTTCTGCAACAGCACAGGTTATTCCATCAGATAATGCTGCTCCTCCTGGTCAATCTGCCCAATCTCAAATGGATGCTGCTTTAACAAGACCTATTCAAGAAGGGGGAAGTTATATTGGGGTGGGAGGAAATATTGGTATAAGTGGTGGTAGTTCGCCATTAGCTGATGGTAATTTTGGAATTGTCAGCAAGCTCTCCGTTTTCAATTCCTTCTCCATCAGACCAGGAGCGGTTTTAGGTAGTGATACCACATTTCTAGTTCCCATCACTTATGATTTTGCCTACCCACAAATAAAACAAGTATTAAATGGTTCCGCCCTACCCATTGCTCCCTATGCGGGAATTGGTGTGGCAATTAAAGACAGTAAGGATACTAATGTGCGAGTTCAAAATGATAAATATCCTAAAATTGCTCTGTTATTATCCGGTGGTGTGGATATGCCATTAAGTGATAGATTTACCGCTACAGCATCTATCAATGCGGGGTTTTTCCGCTCCGTTGATATTGGTTTGTTATTTGGTGTGGGTTATAGATTCAGCGGAATTTAGTCACCAGGGGGAGATACCTCCCCCATAACCCTATTTGGGACTTACTTGGTCAATAACCGTAATTTTACCATTATCACCCACGGTCCAAACATCATACACACCAAGTACATCGCCATTAGCATCCACATCCACATCCCCGCTGGCGCCTTGGTAATTAATCTTTGTGCCTGCTTTTATTAGTTTGAGTCCTTCACACACATCAGAAACTTCTTTACCACTACCTTCAGCAACTTCCCGGATTTTGCTGGCAATTCCCACACCGGTATTTTCTTTAGCCGATTGAGCTGCTAACACCAACAAAGCTGCAGCATCCCAGGCTTGGGGTGCGTATTCTCCCGGAGTGCCACCTTTCTTTTGTTGCCACAATTTTTTGAAGGACTCTAGGGCTTTACCGTTGGAACCGGGGGTTGTTCCTATTGCTCCAGATAATAAATATTTACCATCTGCTCCCTTACCCACCTGTTCTGGGAAGCTATCTGATTTCACTCCATCAGTCAATAGGATTTGTACTCCTTTAGCTACTCCTTGTTGATAAGCAGCTTTGAGAAATAAACTACCTGTTTCTGCATACATTACACCTAAAACCGCATCGGGCTTACCTGCAAAAGCGGCACCAGCTTCAGTTTCAAAAGTTTGGGCTTTGGGGTCATAGCGCACAGGTTTGTTCTTATTAACTACTGTTCCACCTAATTTCTCAAATGTTTGTACGAATGCTTTTTCAAAGCCTACACCATAGTCGTTATTAATCACAACTGTGGAAACTCTCTTAAAACCCTTTTTCTTGGCCAGTTGAGCTAAAGCCAATGCTTGATAGGTATCTGGTGGTGCAGTCCGTGCCCAAAAACCTTTAAAGTCACCTTTTTGAGCTTTTTCGGTAAATACGGGACTGGTGCTTCCTGGTGATATGAGCATAACCTTATTGGGTGTAGCTACTGAAACAGCTGCGGTGGAAACACTACTAGCAAAGGAACCAACTACACCAGCTACTTTATCTACTGTAGCTAGTTTAGTCATACCAGCTGCACCACTTTCTGGTTTGGTTTGGTCATCTACTTCCACTAGTTGTACTGGTTCACCATTCACACCACCACAAGCATTGACGGTTTCTACCAGTAGGGGGACTGAACCCGCCATTTGTTGACCAATGGAAGCTAGATCCCCAGTGGTTGGCAATAAACTACCAATTTTTAGACCTTTACCAGTTCCTGCGTTTGCAGGTGAGGTGGTATTACTTGTATTTTCGGTTGTATTTTGAGTTGTATTTTCACAACCACTCAAAAGACAGGCACTAGTTACCAATGTTACACTTAACACTAGAGAAACGTTACGTTTTAACATCTGTTTCCTTTCACTCCTTCCAATACCCTTAGAACCTAAAGTCAGCATAGTCACACGTAAGTTGTCCGTGCATGACTTTTAAAGATTAATCAAAGATTAAATTGTTATTTGCGCTGCTTTATTTAGCCAAAATGATTGTTCCACAACTTTTTATTTTTGTCAACAGGGATAATCAATGTTTAATAATTGTTCTAGGGTGTAAGGGCACTTAGTGGGAAACTGTAGTTTAAATTTTGTCTTGATCTGGACAAATTTTAATGCTCTTTGATAAATATTTTCCATCTCCTGCGCTAGAAACAATTGCAAGTTGGTTGTTAATCTATCTTGCATTTGATAACGAAATCCCAGCAATTCTGATTGCCAATGATGACTATTTATTTCGTGTTCTTCCCGCCAATATTGTATCAATAATAAGTGTCTGATAATCTACTCTAATAAACTCCTAACTGCATTTTTTTTCTCATTACCCAAGTCAGTTAATTCCTCAATTAAATTTTCTAAATCCAGCTGGTCAAACTGCCCATTCTTCAACAGTTTAATGTTGGTCAATAACCACTGGTAATCATCTGTTTGGTGCAGTTGTTGTAAATCTGCTAATCCTAGGTCTTCTGAATTGCCAATACTCATAATTTACCTCTAAGCTGTTCATTTACTGATGGTTAAGTAGCGGTAAGGTAACCCATGGGGGCGTTGGGTTTCGTTCCTTAACCCAACCTACGTTGATCTTGTGTTTAATTCCACCCACTTAGTTAACCAAGATAATTAATATCTAGCAATTGTTCTAGACTATAGGGAGATTCTCTAGGAAAATCAATTTGATGGTTTGTTTTTCGTTGTACGTAACCTAAAGCTCTTTGATAAATCTTTGGCATTTCTGCAACTAGATGGCTACGTAGTTTACTGGTTAATTTACTATTTACCTGATCTCGAAAGTTGTAAATTTCCGCTTGCCAATGTCCGGAACTTCTCTCAATTTCCACATGCCAATACTGATAGAGTAATAAGTGTCTAATAACCTGTTGCAACCAACTTTCTACTGCATTTTTTTTCTCGTTACCCAGGTCAGTTAATTCCTCAATTAAATTTTCTAAATCCAGCTGGTCAAACTGCTTATTCCTCAATAATTTAATGTTGGTCAACAACCACTGGTAATCATCTGTTTCGTGCAGTTGCTGTAAATCTCCTAACCCTAAGTCTTCTAAATTGCCAACACTCATACTTTCCCTCCCTAAATATTAGCTACTGACTAGAAAACCTTGTACTTTCTCTAAATAAGTCTCCGGATCCTCTAACATGGGAAAATGAGCTGTATCAGGGATTATTTCCAACTGAATTTTATCATTCAAATTGGCTGCTTTTTTCCCAAGATCAGCAGGAATAATGATATCATGTTCTCCAGCAATTAATAATGTGGGTACTGTTAATTTGGCAAATTCATCAGGCATGGTTTCTGCTTGTTCTTTGCTTACAGATGTGAAAATTGTCCCTAAAGCTGCATCGTAATTCGCAGCTACAAAATCTTCTAAAAAGGCTATTCTTTCACTATCAGGAATTGGACGATGCAAAAATCTCGCCATGAACATTCTGTCAGCTAAGGGTATTTTGGTTAACCATTGGGGGCGAAATTTAACTACATAACCACCGAATTGATAAAATGCAGCAAAGGCTTTTTCATCATATTCAAAGATTCCACTACAAGTCAAAATTCCTTTCACCACTCTTTGGGGATAACGATTGAAAAATAAGGTGGCAATTGAAGCTCCCATGGAATGAGCGTTAATATACACTCGCTCTAGGTTCAATTGGTTTAATAAAACTGCTAGATCTTCCGCGTATTCTGTTAGTTCATAGCTTAATTTAATATTTTCTTGATTATTCTTAGGCTGACATTCGGAACTGCCAAAACCTCTTAAATCATACAAAAAACAATCAAATCTCTCCGATAATACTTCGGCTGTACTACGCCAATATCTACAAGAA
Organism: Cylindrospermopsis raciborskii Cr2010; assembly: GCF_003367075.2. Taxonomy (NCBI): domain Bacteria; kingdom Bacillati; phylum Cyanobacteriota; class Cyanophyceae; order Nostocales; family Aphanizomenonaceae; genus Cylindrospermopsis; species Cylindrospermopsis raciborskii. The sequence goes on along the minus strand of NZ_CP065936.1, from coordinate 2,596,841 downwards.
CCTGCCCAACCATGCAAAAACACTATCACCGGTTTTGCTATTTCCGATGGTTTTCTTATCCATTCATAGTAGTGATTCACACCGCGAACTTCTATATAAGCCATAAACCGCTAATTATAATCCATATAATATATAGCTTTTTCCCGAATACCTCCCACAGGATTGATAAAGAATAGGGGGACAATTTTTGCTGTATCTCATCCCCAAACTCTTTTATCTATTTAGTCTAAGCAGATTCTGGCTTGGGCAAAGAAGAAGGATGAACTAACAATTCGGCTGTAGAACGCTTCTCTACCATCTCTCTTGTCACTGTGCAGGTGGTTACATCTTTACGAGATGGCAACTCATACATTACGTCTAACATTAGTTCCTCTACAATCCCTCGTAGCGCCCTGGCTCCTGTTTTTCTCCGGTACGCCTCCTGGGCGATCGCACTTAATGCTTCCTCTTTAAACTCCAGGTTTACATTATCCATTTTAAGCAGTTTTTGATATTGCTTGACTAAAGCGCTACGTGGCTGGGTGAGAATAGCCATGAGAGCATCCTCATCCAAGGGTTCCACCACTGCTACCATTGGCATACGTCCGATAAATTCTGGGATCATGCCAAATTTAACTAAATCATCGGGTTCTAATTGTTTAAGGGTGGTTGCTACCCGTTTTTCTCTAGATTGCCCTTCTCCAGATTGGACAAAGCCCATTGACTTTTTCCCCACTCTGTGATCTACTACTTTTTCTAAACCGACAAAAGCTCCGCCGCAAATAAATAAGATGTTGCTGGTGTCAATCTGAATGCAGTCTTGATAGGGGTGTTTACGTCCCCCCTGTGGTGGTACATTGGCAATAGTACCTTCTAACATTTTTAAAAGGGCTTGTTGTACCCCTTCACCAGATACATCTCTGGTAATGGAAGTGTTTTCACTCTTACGAGCAATCTTATCTATTTCGTCAATGTAGATTATTCCTCTTTGTGCTTCTTCCACATCTAAGTTGGCAACTTGTAATAGTCTCAGGAGAATATTCTCTACATCTTCTCCCACATATCCTGCTTCTGTTAAGGTTGTGGCATCTGCTACAGCAAAGGGAACATCTAGGATTTTGGCTAAGCTTTGAGCTAATAGGGTTTTACCACAACCAGTAGGACCAATTAAGAGAATGTTGGATTTTTGTAACTCCACACTGTCCTCTCCTGGGGACTTGTCATTTGCCTTACCTTGAGCTACTGCTAACCGTTTGTAGTGATTGTAAACAGCAACAGAAAGCACTTTTTTTGCCTCGTCCTGCCCAATAACGTGCTCATCTAAGTAGTTTTTAATTTCCCTGGGTTTAGGAATTTGATTCAGGGAGATATTAGCAGAATTAGTGCGACGTTTTGGAGTTTGTTCTGGTTTGGGTGGTGAAGAATTGGCCGCATTATTAGCATCTAACAGTTCTTCGTCCAAAATTTCGTTGCACAGCTCAACACATTCGTCACAGATGTATACTCCCGGACCTGCTATTAACTTCCGCACTTGCTCCTGAGACTTGCCGCAAAACGAACATTTTAAGTGTGAATCGTATTTAGACATATCAAGCCTCTTATTTAACGATAGTGACTGGTGCCCCGGATGAGGGGAGATTTTGTCTGGAAATAACCTGGTCAATTAAGCCATAATCTTTGGCTTCCTGTGGTGACATAAAAAAGTCACGCTCGGTATCAGCTTCAATTCTTTCTAAAGGTTGTCCAGTATGTTTTGACATTAGTTGATTTAAGTTAGCCTTAATATAAAGAATCTCGCGTGCTTGGATCTCAATATCAATCGCTTGTCCCTGGGCACCACCCAGTGGCTGATGAATCATGATCCGTGAATCTGGTAAAGACATGCGTTTACCCGCAGTCCCTGCGGTTAACAAAAATGCTCCCATACTAGCTGCTAGTCCAAAACAAATAGTTACTACATCAGGACGTATTTGTTGGATAGTATCATAGATCGCCATTCCTGCATAAACAGACCCTCCCGGGGAGTTGATGTACAGTTGAACGTCCTTTTCTGGGTCTTCTGCATCCAGAAATAATAATTGGGCAACTATAGAGTTGGCTACATTGTCATCTATGGCCGTTCCTAAAAAAATAATCCGCTCCCGCAGTAATCGGGAGTATATGTCAAATGCTCTCTCCCCCATACCAGACTGTTCCACCACCATGGGGACAATACTGCTAGGGCTAATAGGATTTAGGTTATTATAACCACATTGGATATTCATGGTGCTCAGACTAGTGATTGGGGGATTTTCCGACTGTGATATAAGCATACAAAAATATTTAAAACTTCAGTTAGACTAATTTGGACAGAATGAAGGCGAGGGTATGGTTTTTAAATATCGAGGTTTTTGGGGTTTGTGCTAACCATTATGCCCTATATTTACTTTTCTTGTGGTTTCTTGGGAAAAATTAGGTATTTATTCACGGGAAGACTTTACAAACAATGTCTTCCCATTCTTCTTACTCAGGTGTGACGGTTTCTGGTTCTTGGTCTCCACCACTCAAGGAACCTTCGGGTACTAGTTCTAGGGATGAGTTGGCAATTAGCCACTCCAGAACTTTCTCTCTTTCTAACTCTATCCCTAATACTAACTTTAAATTCTTTACATCTATGTCTTCACCAGAGTATTGTTGTAACACCTCGTCGGCTTTTTTCTTAACTTCTTCCTTATCTACTGTGATTGATTCCCGTTTAGCAATTTCTCTTATGGCTAAGTCGCGTTTGAGATCCTCAATTGCAGAGGGCCGTATATTTTCTCGTAATTGAACAACAGTTTCTTTGGTAAACAGTCTTTTCACGTCTAAACCCTGCTGTGCCAAGTTAAAAGCAGTTTTTTCTAGTCTGTGATCTACCTGCTGTTCAATCATGGTTTCTGGCAAATCAATTTCTACATGCTGCAACAACTCTTGCAACAAAGCCTCGTGCTTATTTTCAGTATTTTTTTCTTCTACCTTCTGTTGAAATTGTTTTTCCAAGGATGCTCTTAATTCTGCTAAGGTTTTAAAATCACTGACATCTTGGGCAAAATTGTCGTCCAATTCTGGCAGTTCTTTTTCCTTAATTTCCTTGAGTGTTACTGTAAATAATGCTGCTTTATTGGACAGGTTCTCATCGGGGTAATTATGGGGAAACTGAGCTGGAATTTCCCTAGTTTCTCCCGGAATCATGCCCACTATACCAGTGACAAATCCAGGAATAAACCGATCCTCATTTAAGTCCACTGAAAAATCTTCTCCCTGGGCACCAGGAATTAGTGCGGGTTCCTGTTCTGGGGTTTCCGCAAGTGATCCACTAAAATCCACTAGCACTACATCTCCTAATTGGGCCGCCCTTCCCTCTACTGGGACTAAGGTCGCTATTTTCTCCCGTTCTTCCTCAATGGCCCGATCTACTTTGGTGGAATCGTACTTGGCTTCCTCCGCTTTAATTTGCATTCCTGTGTATTGTTTAATGTTTACTTCAGGTTCCACATCCACTGCAGCAGAAAATGTCAAGGTTTCTCCTGGCTGGTATTTACCTATAAGATCATCGAAAGATGAAACCAGTTTTGGCTGACCAATGGCTTTTATATTCTCTTGTTTAACTGCTTGTTCAATAGCTTCTGGAATTAATTCCTCTAATACGGATGCTTTAACACGATTTGCGCCAATACGTTGCAATAATATTTGTCGGTTTACTTTGCCTTTACGAAACCCAGGAATGTTTACATTACGCATTAAGTCTTTAATTACTTGCTCGTACTTTTCTCTGGTGGATTCCTGTGTAATTTCTATTTCTAGTCCAATTTGGCTTTTTTCTAGTTTTTCCTGGGTAATTTTCATGCTTGGTCTCTTGTGGTATTTTTATCTTGACAGCTGTAGTAATCTGATTTAACTAACTTGCTAGGGTACAGATGTTGTAGTAGTCGCTGATAATCAACAGCAATCGTTAGAAATTATAAATCAGTTTTGTGCAGTTTGGGCAATAGATAGTGTGTGTTGGGAACTCAGCCCCCATTGTCCATTCCCTATTTTATCTAAAAGTTGTTTTTAGCCAACCTCATATCCATTCTACTCATGGTGATTTTCTGCTACAATAGGGATGATTAGTTTAAGGAGTCCCATTTGTCTAAATCCTATTCTGTAGCTATTTTAGGTGCTACCGGTGCTGTTGGTACAGAACTACTGGAACTACTGGAAAGTCGTAAATTCCCGGTCGATAATTTAAAATTATTGGCATCAGAACGCAGTGCTGGTAAGGTTATCCAATTTCAGGGAGAAAATCTGGTAATAGAGTCAGTGAATGACCGATCCTTTGACCAGATTGATATTGTGTTGGCTAGTGCTGGGGGTGGAACCTCCAAAATTTGGGCCCCAAAGGCCGTGGATAGGGGAGCGGTAGTTATAGATAATTCTAGCACTTTCCGCATGCACCCGGATGTGCCTTTGATTGTCCCAGAGGTGAACCCTCAAGAGGCGGCAAATCATAAAGGCATTATTGCTAATCCTAACTGTACAACAATACTTATGGCATTGGTTGTTTGGCCATTACATCAGGTCAAACCAGTTAAACGAATTGTAGCTGCTACCTATCAATCAGCCAGTGGTGCTGGAGCTAAAGCCATGGAAGAGGTGAAAGTCCAGTCCCAGTTTATATTGGAAGGTAAACAACCCGTGGCCCAGGTTCTTCCCTATCCCCTGGCTTTCAATTTATTCCCCCACAACTCTCCTATGACTAGTATGGGATATTGTGAGGAGGAATTAAAAATGGTCAATGAAACCCGGAAAATATTCGGGAATCAAGATATTAGAATTACTGCTACTTGTGTGCGGGTTCCCGTACTGCGAGCCCATTCGGAAGCTATTAATCTGGAGTTTGACACCCCCTTTGCTCCAGATACTGCTAGGCAAATTTTAAGTGGTTCCCCCGGTGTTCAATTGCTGGAAGATTGGCACAAGAATTATTTCCCCATGCCCATGGAGGCTAGTGGTAAGGATGAGGTTTTGGTGGGTAGAATTAGACAGGATATTTCCCACCCCTGTGGACTGGAACTGTGGCTATGTGGCGATCAGATTCGCAAGGGAGCAGCTTTAAATGCTGTACAAATCGCTGAATTATTAGTCAAAGAAAATCTTCTGGGTTAAACTACGGTATGCCTGGATTGTCAGTCATTTTTAATAATTTATTGTAAGGAGTGAAAAACGGGTGGGAGATTTTGGCACAGTCATAACGGCAATGATTACGCCGTTTACACCGGAGGGAAACGTTAACTACGATCTGGCAGGAAAATTGGCCTCCCATCTGGTTGATAATGGCACAGATACTGTGTTAGTATGTGGTACAACTGGTGAGTCCCCTACCCTCAGCTGGGATGAAGAATACCAGCTGTTTGTTGAGGTACTACAAGCTGTGTCGGGAAAAGCTCAGGTGATTGCAGGTTGTGGTTCCAATTCCACTACAGAGGCGATCGCAGCTACCCAAAAAGCAGCCAAATTGGGTGTACATGGTTCTTTACAAGTGGTACCCTACTACAATAAACCTCCCCAATCAGGACTATATAACCATTTCCAGGCGATCGCCAAATCCTGTCCGGATATGCCAGTTCTGTTATATAATGTTCCTAGCAGAACAGGTCAAAATTTAATTCCAGAAACAGTTATGGGACTGGCAGAAATTGATAACATTGTGGGAATTAAAGAAGCTAGTGGTAATTTGGATCAAACCAGCGAAATTCGCCGCTTGACACCACAGGAGTTTCAGATCTACTCTGGAGATGATTCCCTGACTCTACCCCTACTGGCAATTGGGGCCAAAGGAGTGGTTAGCGTGGCTTCCCATTTAGTAGGTAATCAAATTAAACAAATGATTGAGTCCTTTAGTCTTGGGCAAGTTAAAACTGCTACCGAGATTCATCTACAACTCTTTCCCCTGTTTAAGGCTTTGTTTTTAACTGCCAACCCTATTCCCGTTAAACAAGCCCTAAAAATAACTGGTTGGGATGTGGGATCCCTGCGTCTGCCACTATTAGAAGCTGATATGGAAGTATGTCAGAAATTAAAAACGGTGTTGTGCGAAATGAAATTGGTCTGAATCACCATTTTAAAATATCTTCATTGGTACTTTTATAAGCAGAATGATAAGGATTACCTACGCAGTGAAGAGTTTTCATCTCTAAGTAACAATTGTTAAAACTTTAATAAGAATGTGAAAATGTATATAAACAAAGTACCTTGACAAAATACACACCGAGTATCTTTCCCCCAGGGTTTAGTGGTTGACCATATTGGGGGAGATGATATACAAGAGTTCTATTTTATACGATAAATCTAACTTTCAACTGACGGATCACTGACACAATATCTAGGAGACAATGGCTAGAAACGAAGTTAATTCTACCCTCAAAATTATTCCCTTGGGGGGACTGCACGAAATAGGGAAAAACACATGTGTTTTCGAGTACGAGGATGAAATTATCCTCTTGGATGCTGGTCTGGCTTTCCCTACAGGAGCTATGCACGGTGTGAATATAGTGTTACCTGACACCACATACTTGAGAGAAAATAAGCATAAGATTCGGGGAATGATTGTTACCCATGGTCACGAAGACCACATAGGTGGCATAGCATTTCACCTGAAACAGTTTGATATCCCAGTTATTTACGGTCCCAGATTGGCACTAGCTGTACTGGAAGGAAAACTAGAAGAAGCAGGAGTGAGCGATCGCACCCAATTAAGAAAAGTAATGCCTCGTGACGTGGTGCGCATTGGCAAATCCTTTTTTGTGGAATATATTCGCAATACCCATTCCATAGCGGACAGTTTTACGGTTGCCATTCATACTCCCATAGGCGTGGTAATTCACACAGGGGATTTCAAAATTGACCACACGCCCATAGACGGAGAAACCTTTGATTTACAGCGTCTAGCAGAACATGGAGAAAAGGGAGTATTATGTCTCCTGAGCGACTCAACCAATGCGGAGGTGCCAGGTTTCACTCCTTCAGAGCGTGCGGTTTATCCTAATCTGGATCGGGTATTCTCCCAAGCGAGGGGAAGACTATTTGTCACCACATTTGCTTCCAGCGTTCATAGGATCAACATAGTGTTACAGCTGGCCAAGGAGCATAATCGGGTGGTAACAGTCATAGGGCGTTCAATGTTGAACTTCATTGCCCATGCCCGTAACCTGGGTTACATCAAGTGTGAAGATAGTCTATTTCAGCCCTTACATACCATTCGCAACTTACCGGATGAGAACGTAGTGATTCTGACCACTGGTTCCCAAGGGGAAACCATGGCCGCCATGACCCGCATTGCCAATAAAGAACACCCCCATATCAAAATTCGAGAGGGAGACACAGTAGTTTTCTCTGCCAACCCCATTCCTGGTAATACTATTGCCGTGGTCAACACCATTGACAAACTAATGATCCAGGGAGCCAAAGTAGTCTACGGTAGGGAGAAAGGAGTACACGTTTCTGGTCATGGTTGTCAGGAAGAGCAGAAACTGATGATAGCTCTAACCCGTCCTAAATTTTTTGTACCTGTCCATGGGGAACATCGGATGTTGGTTAAACACTCGGAAACCGCCCAAAGTATGGGAATTCCCCGAGAAAATATGGTAATCATCCGCAATGGAGATGTGATAGAACTAACAGAAAACTCCATCCGCATTGCAGCTCAAGTCCCCTCCGGTATCGAGCTAGTAGATACCACCAGTTCAGGAATGGTGAGCGCCAAAGTCCTACAAGAAAGACAAACTATGGCAGCAGAAGGACTAGCAACAGTAGCAGCAGCTATTGATTGGAATGGCAAACTGCTGGCTAAACCAGAAATCTACCTCCGAGGTGTAGTCACCAGCATCGAGCGATCGCTACTATTGAAGTGGGTACAGCAGCGGATTGAAGAAATTCTGAGTGTTCGTTGGTCTGATTTTTGCACCGCAGGTAGTAATGATGTAGACTGGGGTGGACTGCAAGACACCCTAGAGAAAGAGTTAGGTCGTTCACTGCGGCGGGAATTACAATGTCAGGCTTCCGTAACATTGTTACTACAAGTTCCCGAACAATTACCCGAAACCACAGTTAAAGCTTCTGATGGTAGAAGAAGAAGGCCCCGTTCTACCGCTGTGGCTTCATAGGAACTGGGAGAGGTGGAAATCAACATGTTGCCACCTTTCCCCAGATATGTTAAGATTCATTACGTTAGTCACCAAACTCATGTAAAGGTTCAGGTGTGAACTAGAATTGGAGAGGTGCCAAGTTATCAAAAACTGTGGGCAACAAACTATTCTTCCGGTAGAAGTAATTGTCAAATTGTATATTCATCAGTCACAAACAACCCTCATCATAAAAGAGGAGTAAACATGAAAGTATTTGAGAATACAACCAAAAAGATTTTTTTGACCAGTTGGGTATCGCCACACCAAATGGAAGCAAATCCCGGTAGTGTGGTCAACGAAGAACAGCATTCCCAGACTGGATGGGACATGCTGGGGCCTGTGCGTAACTGGTTAGATAACATCAAAGTACAGGATCGAGACTTTGCCCACATACTATGTAAACTAATTCCCGCCCAGTGTCCTTTTGAGCGGGATGTAAAACTACTGGGAAAAGTCCTGTTTCACATTCCCCCCTTGTGTAAGCTCAATCCCTTTTATGACCAGCTGACCTATCTAAGATTTCGGGCGCTATGTTATTTAGCAGACGAATGTGGTGAAGCTTAGAGATTTCTATCCCCCCGGTCTTTTTGTCTACGCCATTTTTGAATGGCATCTTGAGCATCCTCAAAAGCAGAAGTTTGGGGGGGTACTAAACCAGCAGTTTCTATAGCTTGGCTAAGTTCTCCCTGATCGGCATGATTTTTAGCCAGTTGTAAAATTTGGTCGCTCCAGTCATTAATAGCAGCTTGGGCCAGATCAAACTCCGGTTGTCCCGGTGGTATTTTTTTAGCCATTTTAATGGCATCACCATAACTAGATGCTTGGTCTGGTCGAATGAGGGACTTGGCCGTGTCCAAGAGAGGAGAAGTTAAATTTTGGGAAAATTCCGAATTGCTGCTGGTATCATGGGGCGTGGAGAATTTATGCAGTCGGAAACTGGCATGATTTTGTAGAATTATCGTTGCCATCACAATTACCCCAACAATAGTACCACCCCCCCACCAAATAAATTGTTGCCAAAGGGGAGCTGATTGTGGAGTGGAAAGTTGAGCATAATCCTTAGCAAAGGGAAGAATAGGGATAAATCTACTACCCCCCCTGTTACCCCCCCCATGGGACTGTAAAGAGGTAACTGTAGATTGATTTTTATTTTCTGCTATTTGATTTTCCGGTAAAAAGGAATTCAAATCAGGAGACTTTTGGGACTGGATCTCCTGAGCTAAGGGTAAAATCTGGGCGAAACTTTCCTGGGGAAAAATTAACTGTTCATTAGAATCGTGCTTCCACGCTTCTTCTAACTCTGAAGCTGGGAACATGGAATTAAGACGATCAGGAATAGCAATTACAGGGTTTTGAATAGGTCGCCAATGATGTTGACATAGTTGTGGAGCAAGATAACTTAAATAAGAGTCTAAATCTTTTAAACTACGACATTGGGCAGAAGATAAAGCTTCTAATAATGCTGCAGTAAAAAAACCATGACCTAATTCACTGCTTTCATGGGAGAATTGTTCTGGACTGCAAGACAGCATAATGGCCATATTTAATTCCCGAGCCAGATCGAGCATTTCCTGACCCACAGGAGCATCTGCTTGGGTTCCAAAAGCACGATTAATATCAAATATCAGTAGGACATTTAACCCAGCAGTTTGGAAACCTTGCATGATTTCCCCAACTGGTATAGCAGTTTCCCCAATCCTGTCTGGATTGGCATCCTGGGGCAATAAATAGTCTTTGTTGTTATAATTAACACCATAACCACTCAAGAAAAACCAGAGATAATCTCCTGGTTGCCAAAATTTTGCCTCCAGTTCGTGCAAGAAATATAATATATTTTCTCGGTTGGGGTGAGAAGACCTTTCTCCTCTTGCTGGGGAAGAATTTGTCATTAACAGACAATTCTCCTCTAAGAACCCCAATTCGGTCACTAATAAATCGTTTAATGCTTCTGCATCGTTTTGAGCCCAACCTAAAGGTTGAAATAACTCATACTGATTGATGCCAATAGTAATTGCCCAGTAATTTGCCATCCCGCCCTTAGTCGGTTCTTAGGTGCTTGAAAGAGAGTGTCATGAAGTGTGGTATAAACAAGTTACAATTACTGGCTATTATAAACCATACCTTGCTTATTTATTAGCCAATTTGGCAGATTTCCAATACTTAGCGGTTTTTTTAGTATTGAAATTAATAGAGCTGTTAGGTTGAGGAACGAAACCCACTTATATTGTATTTATAATGTTTTATTAGATTAATGGCAATCGCTCAAAAATTGATGATAAATTCCCAGTTGATGGACTAAAATAGGGAGGTTGTCAAAAATCACCATATTGGTTCTTATGGCCGTTCCTAAGAAGAAAACCTCTAAATCAAAACGAGACAAGCGTCGAGCTACTTGGAGACATAAAGCTGCTGTTGAGGCTAAAAAAGCTCTTTCTCTGGGTAAGTCAATTTTGTCTGGACGTTCTACTTTTGTTTATCCCACCGACGAAGACGAAGAATCCTAGATAAGTGGGTGGGTGGAATTGGAATCAAATATAAGATGAACGTAGGTTGGGTTGAAGTATGAAACCCAACACCACGGGTTACGCTACCACCCATCCTACAAATAATTGTGCCTCCCTACTTGCTCCAGAAACAACACCCTAACCAGTTGGTGAGTGCTTTTTCTGGAGGAGATTGTGAAAACCTAGGCTCCAATAATCTTTTTCGGCGTTGCATAATAGAGGTATGAATTGAGGTAATCTACTGTGCATTGTCCAAACTGCGGGTCTTCCAAAATCAGAAAGAATGGCAAACGTCGAGGTAAACAAAATCACATTTGTGTTGATTGTGGTCGTCAATTTATCGATGTCTATAGTCCACCTAAAGGCTATTCAGAAGAAGTTAAACAAAGTTGCCTGCGCTCTTATGTTAACGGTATGGGATTTAGAGCAATTGAACGCGATAAAGGCGTTCATCATACAACTATTATTTACTGGCTAAAACAAATTGGTTCCATACTTCCAGATGCTCCACCAGGAAACACCCTTGGTAGGTGAGCTTGATGAGTTGGAGACCTTTGTGGGATCAAAAAAAAACAAAATATGGTTGTGGACAGCAGTAAATCACTTCCGTAAAAATATCCTGGCTTGGGTTGTGGGAGACCACAGCTCACAAGCATTTCAACCTTTGTGGGACATCGTTAAACTCTGGCAATGCTTTTTTTATGTTACTGATGGGTGGAGGGTTTATCCGAGTTTTATTCAGCCAGAGGATCATATTGTGAGCAAAACATATATGACTAGGGTAGAGGGTGAAAATACACGTTTACGTCACTACTTAGCGCGACTACATAGAAAAACGCTATGCTATTCAAAATCTGTAGATATGCTTAGGTATTCAATTAAATTATTACTTCACTATTTAAAGTATGAAGTAATACCCGCGTTTAGTTGATTCATCCCGCAAATATGCAACGCCTCTTTTTCAAGGTGGACATCTTACTTAAATATGGTGCATAACGCCAGTTTAGATCCAATCGGAAACCATTATACAGAACACTTTTATAGTGAGAAAAAGTGTCAAATCCTGCTTTACCGTGATAGCTACCCATACCGCTATCACCAACTCCACCAAATGGTAAGGAAGAAACCGCTACTTGAATAATCGTGTCATTGATACATACGCCACCCGACGAAGTATTAGTCAAAACCTGTTCTTGCAGCTTTTTATTTTCAGAGAATAGATACAGAGCTAAAGGTTTGGGTTTAGAGTTAATGATTTCTATTACTTCTTGAATATCTGTATATTCAATTATGGGTAAAATGCGTCCGAATATTTCCTCTTCCATAATTTTATCAGTTAGGGAAATATCATCTATTAGTGTTGGTGCTATATATAACCGTTCTGGGTTTATTTTTCCTCCCACAATGATTCTACCAGCTTTAAGTAGTTCGGTTAATCTATGGAAATGATGTTTATTGATAATTCGGGCAAAATCTGGACTAACTTCTGGGTTATCTCCATAGAATTCTTGAAGAACTTGCTGGAGAGAATTGATTAAAGCTGATTTAATTTTTTTGTTTACCAACAGATAGTCGGGTGCAATACAAGTTTGACCAGCATTAATAAACTTGCCCCAAATAATACGTTTACTGGTGTGTTCTAGATTAATTTCTTTGTCAACAATACAAGGACTTTTGCCACCTAATTCTAGGGTGACTGGTGTAAGATGTTTAGCTGCTGCTGTCATAACTATCTTACCAATACTAGTACTACCTGTAAAGAAAATGTGATCAAATTTTTGTTCTAGTAGTTGCTTACTAGTTTCCACCCCACCTTCTACCACCCTAATGTATTCTGGTGGAAAATATTCGCCGATCAATTTTGCTAGCAATTTGGCTGTATGGGGTGCTAGTTCAGAGGGTTTAATGATGGTGCAATTACCCGCAGCGATAGATCCCACCAAAGGCGAAATAACCAACTGAAATGGATAATTCCAAGGGGAAACAATTAAAACCATTCCCAAGGGTTCGGGCAATATTTTAGCTGAATAGTTAAAGAACTCTAGGGGAACTCCAGTTTTTTTAGGTTTAGTCCATATTTTTATATGCTTAATGGCATAATCTATTTCTTTAATAGCTCCGATCTCCATGGCATAACTTTCAAATTCTGGTTTATTTAAATCACCCTTTAGAGCTGTAATAATAGACTCTTTATTATCAGTCACCAGGGTTCTCAATTTTTGCAGTTGTGCCAGGCGAAAATTAACATCTTTAGTTTTACCTGTGGCAAAGAATTCTCTTTGTGTTTGGAGATGGGTGGTTATGGTATTTGGGTCTACACTAGCAATGGAAATCATGTAATATTCCTCTAGGTTAACAGCTTCTCAACTCAAAATAGCTCAAAATAACTTAAAACAAAAAATATCTTTGTGCCATTGGTAAAATTGTGGCGGGTTTACAAGTTAATAATTCCCCATTGGCTCTGACCTCGTAGGTTTCTGGGTCAACCTCAATGCGCGGTAACCAATCATTCAGTTTCATATCCTGTTTAGTAATTGTTCTAGTTTTGCCAACAGCAACCACTGATTTCTTTAATCCTAACATTTGAGGAACTTCTCTGACTAAACCTATTTGGGACATAAAGGTTAATGATGTAGTGTGACGAGCACCAGCAAAATTACCAAACATAGGGCGGCTATGGACAGGTTGAGGTGTGGGAATACTGGCATTAGCATCACCCATTTGGGCCCAAGCAATCATTCCCCCCTTAATTACTATTTCCGGTTTCACACCGAAAAAAGCTGGGTTCCATAAACATAGATCCGCCATTTTTCCCTCTTCCACCGAACCAACATAATCAGCAATCCCATGGGTAATAGCAGGATTAATGGTGTATTTTGCTATATATCTTTGGGCGCGAAAATTATCTGCTCCTTTTCCTGGGGTGGAGAGTTCACCCCGCTGTACTTTCATTTTATGGGCAGTTTGCCAGGTTCTAATAATTACTTCCCCTACCCTTCCCATAGCTTGAGAATCGGAAGAAATCATACTAAAACCACCCAAATCGTGGAGAATATCTTCAGCTGCGATCGTCTCTCTTCTAATACGAGATTCGGCAAAGGCCACATCTTCAGGAATGCTAGGATCTAGATGATGACATACCATTAGCATGTCCAAATGTTCATCTAGTGTATTGAGAGTATAAGGACGAGTGGGATTGGTGGATGATGGTAACACATTGGCTTGTCCACACACTTTAATAATATCAGGTGCGTGACCTCCTCCTGCTCCCTCTGTGTGGTAGGTATGAATGGCCCGATGTTTAAATGCTGCAATGGTATCCTCCACAAAACCAGCTTCGTTTAAGGTATCAGTGTGAATGGCTACCTGAATATCATATTCATCGGCAATGGTTAAACAGGTGTCAATTGTTGCGGGTGTAGTGCCCCAGTCCTCATGGAGTTTTAAGCCTATTACTCCAGCTTCTATTTGTTCTATTAGTCCTTGAGGTTGACTGGTATTACCCTTACCAGAAAACCCTAAATTCACAGGGAAAGCATCTGCTGCTTGTAGCATTCGGTAAATATTCCATGGTCCTGGGGTACAAGTTGTGGCATTTGTTCCCGTAGCAGGTCCCGTTCCTCCACCAATCATGGTCGTAATCCCGGAAGCAATAGCTACCTCAATCTGTTGGGGACAAATAAAGTGTATGTGGGTGTCTATTCCACCAGCAGTGAGAATCATACCTTCACCAGCTAGAGCTTCAGTTCCAGGTCCAATAATGATGTCTATGTTGTCTTGAATGTAGGGATTTCCAGCTTTACCAATCTTATGAATTTTCCCATCTTTAATACCAACGTCTGCTTTAACCACACCCCACCAATCCAAAATTAGGGCGTTAGTAATGACTAAATCTACAGCACCATCCCTATTGGCAATTGGGGATTGTCCCATACCATCCCGAATCACTTTTCCTCCACCAAATTTGACCTCGTCTCCATAGGTGGTGAAGTCTCTCTCTACTTCTATAAATAACTCAGTGTCTGCCAATCTAATTTTGTCTCCTACGGTGGGTCCGTATGTTTCAGCGTAAGCCCGGCGATTCATTTTATAAGGCATTATTTCTCCTATTTATTATTTTGACTAGTTTAATTATTTTCTTTGTTTTGTTTATGCGCTTGTTCTTATAACTTACCGTTGATTTTACCGTTGAACCCATAGATTTCTCTTCTCCCTACTAGGGGAACTAGGGTAATTTCTTTCTCATCTCCAGGTTCAAATCTGACTGCTGTTCCTGCGGGGATATCTAGTCTCATTCCCCGTGCTTTTTCCCTGTCAAATTTCAGGGAGCTATTAACTTCATAAAAGTGAAAGTGTGAACCAATTTGGATAGGTCTATCTCCTGTATTGGCTACTATAAGGTTAGTGGTGCTGCGACTGGCGTTTAGTTCTATGTCACCTGGTAAGGTGATGATTTCTCCTGGAATCATGCTGGTTCCTCTATCGAATGGGATTGTGAACGGTTACTAATTTTGTGCCATCGGGAAATGTAGCTTCTACTTGCACTTCGTGAATCATTTCTGCTACACCCTCCATTACGTCCTCTCGGGTTAGTAGAGTTGTTCCATAACTCATTAGTTGTGCTACTGTTTGTCCATCCCTTGCTCCTTCAAGAATGGAAGCGGAAATCAGGGCTATGGACTCGGGATAATTTAACTTCAATCCTCGATTTTTTCTTCTTTCAGCTACTAAAGCAGCTGTGAATATTAATAACTTGTCTTTTTCCTGGGGTGTCAGTTGCATTTTTACCTCCTGGTTAGTTCCTGGTAATTTGCCAGACTCTAGGAATACAATTACCACGGTTTAACAAAGATTGTCGCAAATCTTGCCAAACATTTGTAAACCAATTTTTTGCCCAGGATGTAGAATTACCACGATATCTACACAACATTCCCTGTTCTAACCTGGTTACACCAGCATCCCACCCATTAGCAATCCCAGAACGGGACTTTTCTATCCTTTCCTCAGATATGGGTAAACCAACACAGACAAAACTGCCAATTACCGGGTTCCCTTTTAAACTATGAGGGTTGTAAAATGCTTCTACACCACCGGGTATATGTTGTCTGTCTATCCATAGTGGTACTTCCCCTTGCCATATTTCTGTGTGGGATAGGATTTCTCCTTCCAGGAATTTTTCCCCTCTTGCTGTTCTCCCCAGTCTACTGATTTCCCACCCTATAAAACTACTCCCTTCTCCTAATTCTATGCGCACGTCTTGTCTATATCTCCCACCATTAAATACTATTGTCTCTTGAGGTAGGTATTCTAAACATGATCCTCTATCTATTTGGATGCTTACTTTTTGTTTCGCATACAACCCATTGCTCCGATAGATTTTATTGGCAGCTGCTGTGGTTATTAGTACGTCCGTCTCCGATTGTAAGTGAATTTTTGAACTCAGGCGATCGCCTGCTACTACACCTCCAGCGGTATGTAAAATCACACTGTGACATATTTTTTCACCTTCTGGGTAAAAAGGGCGTTGTACTTTTAAGGGTGCTTGATTGTGACTGAACATTAATTGGGTGGAGTTTTGACGTTGAGCATAGACTAACTCGAGTTTTCCATGCCAACTATTTTCCTGGTTGTCCATAAGTAAGGAAACGCTATAATTGACTACCTAGCCATCTACCAAAAACTATGACTGCCAAAGTAATTAGTATCTGTAACCTCAAAGGTGGGGTGGGTAAAACCACTCTAGTAATGACCTTAGCAGAATATTTAGCAGGTGACACCATATATGACAAACGGGTGCTTCTGATCGACTTGGATCCTCAAACTAATCTCACTAGTGCTATGATGTCGGAAGATGTATGGGAGTGGGAATATGACCAAAAGGGTTTAACTCTACCTTTTTTACTGAAAAATGTCGATTACTTCCTGGAGAAACCCCATAGTACAAGGTTCATTGTTCAAGACCAGGTTTCTAATGTCAGAAATAAAAACTCTTTTAACTGTCTGCATTTAATTCCTAGTAGTCCCAGACTATTTGATGTTCAAGAGTACTTACCAGCTAATGCTGTAGCTATTTTACATAACATTCTTACACCCTTAAAAGAACAATATGACTATGTTCTCATTGATTGTCCACCTAGCATCAACAATGTGATCAAAAGTGCCTTCTACGCTAGCGATTTTTGTTTAATCCCCTGTGTACCCAGTCGCATGTCAATTCATGGTCTGGAATTACTCCTGGAAAAACTCAGACTATTTAAAAAAGAATATGACCATCATATCACTCCTATGGGTACCATCATCTCCCGCTATAATGGTACTAATTCTCAAACACACAATTTGAATTTTATTACTGTTAATCCTCTATTACCTCCCACTTTTACGATCAAAATTCCAGAAAGATCGAAAATAGCTGAAGGATTGGATTTTGACCAGCAGTTAACCTATAAACAAAAATATGGTGATGTCCATGAAACAATGATAGCGCTAGCTAAAGAGTTTATGTACAGAGTGGATAACAGCACTGTTTTTCAATCAGTGATTGCCTAGTTACTTTGAATAACAGCTCTATCAAAAACACGGTTACTTGTATCAATAGCGTTAATTTCCATCCTATCTGCATAAACATCATAAGCAGCAAAACTCAAATCCCTAGTAGAGTATTCTGTCCATGGGGAGCGACCAACGGGACGACTTCCCGCACCTGCACCGCAAATCAGATAGGTTGTGCCATTAATGGGTTTAGTTCGCTCATAATGATGTTCGTGACCGTTAATGTAAAGTTGAACTCCATACTTTTGAAATATGGGGGTGAAGGTTTTGATGAAATTGGCATTGCTCCCATAAACACCAGAAGCATAAATTGGGTGATGACCAAATACAATCTTCCAAACAGCTTTGCTGGAGTTTAGTTCTTTATCTAACCAAATTAGTTGATTTTTCCAGTCCGCATTGCCATTGGTATCTAAAGCGAAAAACTGAACGTTTTCTCGGGTGAAGGTATAGTATCTCCCTAACATGTTAAATTTGGGATAATTCACTTGAGGCACACCATTATCGGTTCTAATGTCGTGATTGCCCAAGCAAGCATGAAATTTCACGCCTTTTTCCAGTAAGGGTTGATAGGGACGTTCAAAAACTGCTTCTACTTTCTCAATTTCCCCATTGTTATAAATGTTGTCTCCAGCCAAAATAACCAGGTTGTAGGGTTTTTTGCGATGATATTCATTCATCGCTTTTGCTACTGCATACTGTCCTTTATCTCCTGTCCCCGTGTCTGCTACGGAAACAAATCGCAGTAATGGTTCCTGGGGTTGGACATTCCCCGCTATAGCAGTCTTGGAGGTAGCATTTTGACTGTTTTTGTTAATCAGGTTTTTGCTTACAACAGTTAGTCCTAGTGTACCTAAACCGCATAGGAGAAAAAATTCTCGTCTTTTCATAGTCATAATATCGGTATATGTTAGTTAGTGTTCACACATTTAATTATGTCCCAAGATAAAAAGCCTAGGTCTAAACCACAATTGCCAGACACACCCCCCTTAGGAGGATACCATAAGAAACCGCTATTTTGGAAAATTTTAATTATTCAGGTGCTGCGTGGGACAATAGGAATTCTCGAGAGAATGGTAACTAGGTTGGAGACTTCTTCTTCTACGACTTCAGAAAAAGGAGGTCTCCTACTATGGGTTGTTCGCAAATGGGATGGGTTTTTACGGGGTTTTCGTCTGTTTTTACCTTCTAAGGTGGCTAATAATGTATCCGATAGTTTCTTAACCCTGATTTTTGTCTTTCCTGCACTATTGGCAATTGGTGTTACAGCAATTTCTTTGATTTCCCAAATCCATTCTCAACCAGTTCCCCAATTAGGTGAATCAATAGCTGATTCTATTGTTGAGGACAAATCTCAACCCCAATTAGGTGAATCAATAGCTGATTCTATTGTCGAGGATAAGTCTGAACTTCAATTAGACGAATCAACATCTGATTCTACTGTTGAGGACAAATCTGAACCTCAATTAGGTGAACCAACAGCTGATTCTATTGTTGAGGGCAAGTCTAAACCTGAATTAAGTCAACCAGCAACTGATTTTATCCTCCGATCACAATCTGAAATAGAACCAGTGGAATTAATACCACAACCGGAAGTAACTGTATTTATAGAAAAGCAGCTAAAAGAAATCACCGCAATAAGTATAATAACCAAAGATAAACAAAGAATAGAGCTGGAACTTGTTCAATCAATTAAAACTAATTTCCGTATAAGTGAGATAGTGATCAAAATAAATGAGGATTGGTATAAATTAGAATCTTCACAACAGGAAAAGTTGGCAGCAAAAATATTAAAGAGCTGTCAAGAAATGGACCTGATTCATGTAAAACTTGTTAATGCTCGAAATCAAGTAATTGCCAGAAGTCCGGTAATTGGGACAAAAATGCTCTTCTTCCAATTTCCCACTTCATAGGATATAATGGTTTACGGATTCTTGTTTTCTCGCATTTTTTTTAAAGACCATATTTTTACGCATTGGTAATTTATGACCCAAACCTTCCACGTAGAAATCAACCATCAAGGGAAAAAGTATAATTTAGAAGTTCCTAGCGATGAAACTATACTATCTGCTGCTGAACAAGCAAGACTAGACCTACCTTCTTCCTGCCACGCAGGAGTATGTACCACTTGTGCGGCTTTAATTACAGAAGGGACTGTTGATCAATCAGATGGTATGGGTGTGGGAATGGAACTTCAAGCACAAGGTTATGCTTTGCTTTGTGTCGCTAAACCTCTTTCAAACCTAAAAATTGAAACCGAAAAGGAAGATGTGGTCTATCAAAAGCAATTTGGTACAGCCAACTAACAACGGATAATTAATATTAATAATTACAATACCTTTACCAACATGACTACCCATTTTATTACCGCTGAAATAGATCTGCAAGAAACTCCCGCAGAATTACAGCAAACTATTGAAGCAGAAATCAAAAAACAAGGTCAACCCCTCCGCTGGGCCGTAACCTCTGTAGATACTACCAGAGAAAAGGCGACTGTGGAAGCGGTGGTCACCCGTTAACCTATAGGCTTAGTCTGATGCAACGCCCATACACCGCAATTCTTATTATACCAACCGGTATAGGCGCTACTATTGGTGGTTATGCAGGTGATGCCATACCCTTAGCTAGGGTCATGTCACAGGTATGCGATCGCCTGATCACCCATCCCAACGTACTAAATGGTGCAAGTCTATACTGGAATATATCTAATTCCTACTATGTAGAGGGATACGGTTTAGATAAGTTTGCCTCTGGAGAGTGGGGACTGCGCCCAGTGCGTAGTAATAGAATAGGGGTAATTTTAGACAAAGCCATAGAGCCGGATTTGATGCTGCGGCACTTACAAACGGTGGATGGGGCCAGAGCAACCCTAGGTTTAAACATTGTAGACAGTATAGTTACGGATACTTCACTAGGGGTAGAAATAGGTATATCAACCTCTGGAATAAGTTGGGGAACTATATCTAACCCAGATAGTTTGTTGCGGGCGGCGGCAAAATTGGTAACCACAGAAAAAGTAGAAGCCATAGCAGTAGTGGGGAGATTTCCTGATACTATGGAAGGGGAAGAAAAATATCGTCAGGGAAAGGGGGTAGACCCAATAGCAGGTGCTGAAGCTGTAATTAGCCATTTATTGGTGCGAACCTTTAAAATTCCTTGCGCCCATGCTCCAGCTTTAGCAACATCCCCACCCGAATTGGATTTATCACCTCTTGCAGCTGCTGAAGAAATAGGTTATACTTATATGCCATCTGTTTTAGTGGGTCTGAGTCGTGCACCCCAATTTATTACCAGTGAAAAAAACAAAAGTTTACCTGGGGATATTTGGGTAGAGGAGATTGACGCTGTCATATCACCTGCGGGTGCTTGTGGTAGTAGTCTGCTCATGAGCTTAAGTCAAATACAGTGTCAAATAGTCACGGTTACAGGCAATGAGACACTGATCACCGTACCGGCTGCATCTTTAGGAATCAAATCTACACAAGTATCCTCTTACTTAGAGGCAATAGGTGTATTGGCGGCTCATAAAGCGGGAGTAGATCCTCAAGCATTATTAAGAGAATAAATATCGCCCATTTTTTTATTTTTCCCAGCCGTTTGCGATAACTAATTAACATCCATTAATACCCGTGGTAGAGCAACAAAAACAAGAACCAGATATTCCAGAGCTTTCACGCACCCAAGTTCTAATAGCAATGGGAATAACAGCCATTATCCTATGGACAGTTGCCAAACTGTGGTTAGGGTTTGGAGACGTTATTCTGTTTAGGTTGTACTGGCAACCTACACACTTAGTTTGGGGTTTAGGATTGGGTTTGAGCATCACCATTTTCAGTAGTGTAGCCTATCGAATTTCTTCCGATTATCGTGAAAGTGCTGATTATTACCTTCGTATGGTACTTAAACCCTTAGTTTTACCTGACTTAATATGGTTAGGACTGCTGCCCGGTTTAAGCGAAGAATTGTTATTTCGTGGTGTAATGCTACCCGCTTTAGGAGCAGATAATGTAGCCGTGATAATTTCCAGTCTTTGTTTTGGAGTTCTGCACCTCACTGGTGCCAAACAGTGGCCCTACGTGGTGTGGGCCACAATTATCGGCATAGTTTTATCCTATGGTGCCCTATGGAGTGGTAACTTACTATTACCCATTGTGGCGCACACTTCCACAAATTGGTTGGCTAGTTATTTGTGGAAAAGATGGCAAATGGCAACATAGTAGTAGAAGGGAATCGCCGAAAAGCACAAAGGGAGTACTAACGGCGAATTCAGCTAAAAATCATCTATTAAACTGCTTAACCTATCAATTACAGGATCAGTTTTTTCCACTGGAACAGGTTGGGAAACAGATGGGTTAAAAACGCCCAAGCTTACTGATGAAACCACAGATTGGCCCTGATTGACCATGTTAGCCAGTTGGGCTACCTGTTGACTAAGTTGCAGAATATGAGATTCCCTGGACAAAAAACGCCGTTCAAGCTCTGCGACTTGACGTTGTAACTCACTGATTTTTTGATCTGGAGACACGGGGATTGTACCACGGGTGGGTGGAGAAGATTCCAACCCACATAGGTACTGCCAAAGAGTTTCCTTGCAGAGGTCACTAAAAGTCTTGCTAGGGTTTGCCTGCAAATAACTTTCCACCTGTGCTAGTAGACTCTCATCGCTAATCCCAGGATTAAAAGTTACAGATTTAACTGTTTTTTTTGACCACTGGAACATTGTTTTTATTGGTTAGCAACCCGACTAGTAGATAATTGGGCTTCACCATAAAGATATTGTCCCAAAGCATTAGCTTCACGAGAGGGAGCGGCTAAATAAGCATTAATTCTAGCCTCTTTGAGCAATCTTTGGATATCCGCCCAGAAGAACTCGCCGCCACCACCGGTGATAATTACATCGGTCACCCGGTCTGGTAACCAAGCTAACACACGAGAGCAAATTTCTCTAGAAAACTGCTCTGTCAAGTTGGGGAGGAAATCATCCAGGTTAGTTGGCTTAGTAGCACCTTTAGGACGATAGAAACGTTCACCTTTTGGTTTGTTCACAGCAGAAATAAGTGCTAAGGACTGACTATCAGCACCCTCGATTTCACCTGCAACTCTCTGATAGAACTCACTCATGGCAAAATCTTCACTTTGGGAAAGACCTCGGGCAAAACGGAAGTTATCAACCATGATTAGGTCAATGGTTTGATGACCAATATCCACAATTCCCACGGAAATTGTAGTTAAATCTGGAACTAATGGACTCTTATTTGGTTGAGATTCTGTCCACAGGAGACTACCATAACCCTCTGGCATTACCCAGACCTTAGTGATACTAATAAGTAAGGATTCACCCCGAAACTTAACAGTATGCGGACCAGTCAATAAGCTAACTAACTGTGCTTTTTCTTTTTCAAATTGTTCTAAGGAGAGGAAGGGTAGACCCAAAACCACGGAAATTTCGCCTTGTAATTTGAAGTAACCAACAGCAGCTAACACTTTTACCAGAGCATCTTCCACCTTGGATTTGCCAACCCCTAGATTGGCACCAAAGTCTGCTGCCAATTGACCGACTGCATAACCACTTCCTTGATATTCCAACCACAAATCTATTATGGGATCGGCAGTTTTACCTTCAAATACACCACTGCGTATCTCTTCAGTGGACATGTGCTTAACATTGGCGGGAATAAAAGCTACAGTTCCAGGTTCGCGACTGACACAGGTTTTAGTAGAGGTTCTACCCAAATCAACACTGAGGATATTTTTCCCAGAACTACTGGTTGGCTTGTGAGTAAGGCCGATGCTGGATACAGTTTGTTTGCTGATACCACTATTCATAGGCACAGCGGCCAAATTAATTGGATTAGCTGCGGGGGTTGGTTCTGTCATGAAGGCTCCTGTTTGTTAACTTAGTTGTCTTGATTTTAAGAGGTTATAGCTTTAGCTAGAAAGTTTAGGACATGAGTTGATGGATAAAAGTGAGATCCAGAGAAAGGTTCTGGCTCACCTCCACCCTCTTACAGGTGGCTACGACTATAGCATATTCACATAATTATCGAGTATGTTGACCTTTGCGCTTAAATACCCAAAGGAAAAATAATACCAATATACCAACCAAAACAATTTTTGATATGGGGTCTATGTATTTTTCCACAAGTTTATACTGGGTTCCCAAGAGGTATCCAGAATATGTCAAAAAGCCAACCCACAGTGCACTACCAAGGGTAGTATATAGCAAAAAGGGTAACATGGGCATGTTGGCCATTCCAGCAGGGATGGAAATCAAGGTGCGAATTCCTGGTACTAAACGACCTATAAGAACTGCTTTGCTACCCTGTCTATTAAACCAGGTTTTAGCCTTGTCAATATCATCGCTAGATATAGCCAACCACTTACCATATTTTTTAGCCAGTTTTTTCAACTGTTGTTCTTGTAACAACCTACCTGGATAATACCAGATTAGAGCACCAAGTGCTGAACCCACTAGTCCTGAAAAAAACACACCAATTATATTCAGTTTTGCTCCTCCTGGTTGATAGGGACTGGCTGTAAATCCGGCCAATGGCATAATCAGTTCCGAGGGGATGGGAGGAAACAGATTTTCTAGGAACATCAGCATAGCAACGCCTATATATCCTAGAGAGTTAATTGTGTTAGTAATCCATTCGAGCATACTGAATTGTTTGTAAGTGTGTTCTTGGTGGTTGATGGGGAATTAGGTTAATATGTCTCCTATTCCCCACAGTTTAGTCCATGGCCATTCCTAAACGCTAGAGGTTAGGGATTGGGACACAGATTCAGTCTGCCATTCTAACGGATTCCAAACTCTTTCTTCCAGGGCCATTTGCTCAATTAAGCTGGCCAGTCTCAAAGCTTTTAGAGCTTGTTCACCACCCACGGAGGGCTGATTACCTCCACGTACACAGTTGACAAAATGTTCCAACTCGGCACTTAAGGGTTGAATGTTACTAGTATAGACTTTTTCTATGATGCCATCTTGTCTATAAAGAGTCTGACGGTCGTTCTGGGGATTGGTATTTTGTCGATGAATAAAAATTTCATTGTTGAGAAAATCAGCTTCTGTAAATGAATTTTTGCAATGAGCGACGATGTGGCGAATTTTTCGGTGGGTGACCTTACTAGCTGTGAGAGTGGCCACAATGCCATTGGCAAACCCTAGGGTAGCAGTGACGTAATCTAAATATCCTGAATCTAGGGAACGTGTGCCATTAGCTGTTAATTTGACCACTGATGAACCAGCTAACTCCAACAGCAAGTCTATGTCATGTATCATTAGGTCTAGTACCACTGATACATCATTAGCCCGACTTGAATAGGGGCTCATCCTATGGGACTCTAGTGCTAAAACCTCTTCGGTCTTCAACACCTGGCTTAGTTCTCTAAAAGCTGGGTTAAATCGCTCAATGTGTCCTACCTGTAAAATACATTGGGACTGGGCGGCAGCATTTACTAGAGATTCTGCTTCAGGAATGCTCGCGGCAATAGGTTTTTCAATTAGTACGTGTATTCCAGCAAGCAAGCAGTTAATGCCTACGGCATAATGGAGTCTCGTTGGAACCACAATACAAACAGCATCTACATGGGGTAATAAATCACAGTATTCTTCAAAAAATCTAACTTTATATCTACTGGCAGTTTCTATTCCTCTCTCCACGTTAATATCAGAAACCCCCACTAGCTCCACATCTTTCATAGAACTGAGCAACCGGGCATGATGTTGACCCATGTTACCCACCCCAATCACCCCCATGCGAATTGCACGCGGTTGGGTGCGTTGTGAGTATAGGTTCGGTTCCGCAACTGATATACTATTGTTGTGCACTATTTTTTCTCCTCAACCACCAAATTAAAAAATGCTACGGCTGTTGGCAATTATACTAAACTGTCAAACATTATCCGTGCAAAACCATCCAAATGGTAACATAGTAGCCCAGTTTGTGAAGAATTTTAAAATTTTTTAAATTTATGTTTTTTATGTTCAATTCCCAATTTACCTTGAAGTTTACCAAAAATCAATTATGAAGGCTGTAATTCTTTTGTCCGGAGGTTTGGATTCCTCTACGGTCTTATATCAGGCTCGTGCAGATGGTTATGAATGCTATGCTATTTCTTTTGATTATCACCAGCGACATCGGCGCGAGTTACAATCAGCTATGTCTATCGCCCAATCCCTAGGAGTGGTTGAACATCAACTGGTCACTTTTGATTTACGTTCTTGGGGGGGATCAGCTTTAACTGATAATTCCATCCCTGTTCCTCATAATCGTCCCCTAGACCAAATGTCGGAGTCTATTCCCATAACCTATGTCCCCGCTCGGAATACCATTTTTTTGAGCTTTGGTCTCGCCTATGCTGAAGCAATTAGGGCTGAACGGGTATATATAGGTGTTAACGCTTTAGATTATTCTGGCTATCCTGACTGTCGTCCTGATTATATCCACGCCATGCAGGAGGTGTTCCGTCTTGGAACTAAACAGGGTCGGGAAGGAAAACCTATTGATATTATCGCACCCCTGATCAATCTGACTAAGACCCAAATTATCCAGTTGGGTAACCGCTTAGGTGTACCCTGGGAATTAACTTGGTCTTGTTATAGTGGTGGGGAACACCCCTGTGGTGTCTGTGACTCCTGTCAGTTACGTTGGGCAGCTTTCCATGAATTGGGTCTAAAGGACCCAGGTGTGTAGTTAATTTTGTTGTAATTAAGTGCGCCCTGCTGGAATCGAACCAGCCTGAAGACGAATTAGTTACCTAAATTACCCAATTACTCGGATAACTCGGCTGCAAAACCGTGCTTGCGACTTTCACCGCACACGGCTTCAAGCTACACCCAATATCTCTTTTTGAGATACCGTCATCTCTTGGTGACTTTCATGACAGTGATTATGTACTACTGCCTTGTTTTCCTTTCTGTTGTTGTTCTTATTTCCGTCTATATAGTGGATTTTAAGGTAGTCCTCAACTGTTAGGTTTTGACCACATAAGTAGCATTTACCCTCTTGTTGTGTTATTCCGAACTTGATGTTTTGAGGTGTTTCCGGGTGGTCAGCCATTCTTTTCGTCCAATAGACCCAATCTCTGTCATAGGGGCTTTTTATTCCCTCTACTTTAATGTGTTGGGCGTATGGGAACTCGTATAATGTGGGTACTGTGAAGAGAGTGTTTCCTTCCTTCCACCCGAAAGTACTAGTCTTTCTTGGTGTTTTATGGAATATCTTCTTGCGTATGTACCCGAGACCGTCTTTGGCAAATCTTTTTCTTCCCCAGTTTAGATACACTTTATCTAGCCTGTGGTTTTCCAATTCCCCAAAGGTTTCCCAGGAGTGGCTACCTGACTTGAAGTAGTTTGCCCAGCTTCTGATTATCCAGCTCAACCGCTTGATCATCATCGGGGGGTTTTTGTCGTGTCCCTGATTTAGAGTTTCTTTGATGTCATTCACAAATCTTTCCACGGACTTCTCCGATGGTTTGATTTTAGTTAACATTCCCGGAAATTCGCCATTGACTTTTTCATTGGATTTGTACTTGCCTATTTTATAGGTTCTGATGTTAAATCCAAGAAAGTCTAGTCCTGGTTTTTCCCCGTTGTATTCCTCCATGGTGTGACACATCCTGATCTTTTGTTGATTTAGGTTTAACCCTATTTCTCCTAACCAGGTCTCTACTTCAGTCTTTACTGCTTTGATGGTTTCTTCTTCCCAGTGTAGTACCAGGAAGTCATGGGCGTATTTTATGAGTCTAGCTTCCCCTATCTCCTCGACCCTACCTTGAGCCTGATTGGCACTTAGATATGGAAATTTCTGGGAAATGTGAGTTTCTAGTCCGTGTAGTGCAATATTTGCCAAAAGAGGCGAAATGACCCCTCCCACTGGCACACCTTTTTCCATTGGATGGAATACCTCGCCTATCATTACTCCGCTTTTCAGCCAAGCCCTGATTTGGCGTTCCATTATGGGGAAGGTGTTACACTTTTCTACTATTGCCTCATGTTTTACCTTGTCAAAGCAACCACTAATATCCACACTTAGGACATAGCTAGTTCTTCTACGGACTTGGCTCTCAATGGCGCTGATCGCATCGTGACAGCTTCTCCCTGGTCTAAACCCATAGTTATTGGGTTCAAATTTTGCTTCCCATTCCGGTTCTAGAGCCATTTTTGCCAAGGCTTGTTTGGCTCTATCTTCCATCTTTGAAATTCCTAGATTTCTGGATTCTCCATTGGATTTGGGGATTTCCATCCTCGTTAATGGAATTGCCTTTCCGTCTAGTTCCAGGTTTTTGGCTAGGTCGATTATCTGGTCGCCATCTGCTGTTTTTTTACCCTTGTTATCCTGTGTGACCTTTTTGATTGCCAATAGTTTGGCGCTGTAGGAATTTATTAGGATTTTCTGATATTTAACAACAGAACTTTTATCACCAGTCAGAGATGCTTGATAAATCTTGGATTGTAACCGCGACACCTTGTACTGGATGTTATTCCAATCCAAACGTGTCCATACTGCTTCTTGAGCTTTAGTCATCGGCTTTCATCTTTGATTCACCTGAAATGTAGCCACTTACCTTTTGGCATATTCTACCCATTACAGGTAGACTTTGGCTTGAGGTAAGTTCCTTCCCAACTATCTTAGGCTTTGACTTAGCCTCCTTATAAAGGTTTACAAGACAGTTAGTTCCCAGTCTTTATTCGCCAACCATTGTTATGTTCACTTAGGCTCCTACTTTCTACGGTGTGGTCTGTAAGGTCAGAGTTCCTATCACTCAACATAGGGGTTACTTTGCCACATTGAACTTTTGTTCGCAGTGTGTCAGTCCATTTCACTGCTTTATTTAGCCGTAGTTCTGACGCAGGTTCACTTTCGTTAGCCATATGAACTCCCTCTCCTCTGCTTTGATCGGACTTTCTTAGCGTTGGATTTGTGTACTTGCTTCCCCCCTCTATTGGGTCAGAATAAAGAGGTGTACACTGGAGTCACCATCTGACTTGATGGAGGGACTTTCACCCTCATGGATGGAGTTGAGACTGTCGCACTGAGTTCGTTGCCTCCCCAATCGGCCAAAGGCGCTAGTTGCTTGAAGTTCAAACCAACTCAAACTAACATAGCATAGTTTTTATAATTTTACGCCAACCCAAAAAAAATTTTTTAGTTTAGGCTGGAAATCGCTATTAAACAAGGTCTGACAATGATAACAACAAATTCCACTGCGGTTCTAACTTTAATTTTGGTAGCCCTGATGCTGATGACAGGTTCAGTTAGTGCTTTTTTGGGTTTTTCTATGGGAAGCTCTGCTCTCAAGGGGGTAACATCACCGGATGGTCGTCCCACATCTAAGTTAATTAGTAGTAAGAATAATGATTTGCAATCTGTCCCTATATCTTTCTTAAAAGAAGAGGATATAATTAATCAGGTGAAAAAACGAATAGAAAAAAACAAGACTAACAATAATCGAACAAGGAAGGTCGAAGAAGAGGAAGAAACCGTATCCACAAAAGATAAATCTCAACAAAAAGCACAAGAACTTCCAGAAGAACCCCCACAGCCAGGATTTCCCGTGGTGGCTGAAAGTGAGGGTGTAAACATGTCCGTACGGTCAGCTAGTTATTCCGGTGGTCAACTCATACTCAAGGTCAAAATGCACAATCAGTCTGATGAATCTGTGAGATTTTTATATAGTTTTCTAGATGTTACAGACGATAAAGGCAGAGTTTTGACTGCTACTACAGATGGTTTACCCGCCGAGCTACCAGGTAACGGGCCCATATTTACGGGTAAGATTAGCATCCCCACTGCTTTACTTAACGATGTGAGTAGTTTAACCTTGTCTCTAACAGACTACCCTGCTCAAAAACTTAAATTACAGCTGTCTGATATTCCTGTAGAAAAATAAGGAAAAATAAAAAATCAACACCGGATTTCATCTAAAATAGGGAGTTGGGAGCAGTCTAAAATTCTCATAAAAATTATTCTACACGAGCTTGAGAGGTGATCACTTTTCCCCAGTTAATTTGGACAGATATAGGATTAAAATTGTTGTCAATACTAATTTTGATAACAATTAACGCCTTTTTTGTAGCAGCAGAATTTGCTATGGTAACTGTGCGTCGAACCCGCATTCATCAACTGGTTCAGTCTGGTGATGCACCTGCGATCGCAGTGGAAATGTTACAACGTAGTATTGATAGGTTGCTATCTACCGCTCAATTAGGTATTACTCTTTCTAGCTTGGCTCTGGGTTGGATTGGAGAAAGTAGCATTGTTCCCCTCATAGAAGCATGGCTACAATCTCTTTCTTTACCGGGCAATTTGGGGAATCTAAGTAATGTGGTAGTGGCTCATTCCTTATCAATTCCCCTGACCTTTTTTCTGATTGCCTACTTGCAGATTGTTCTGGGAGAATTATTTCCCAAATCAGTTGCGATGATGTATTCGGAAAAATTTGCCCGTCTTTTAGGCCCTTCGGTTAAAGCTATAGTTCGGTTTTTTAGTCCGGTCATTTGGATTCTCAACCAATCTACCCGTCACTTACTAAAATTATTTGGTGTTGAGTACACAGGTCAAAGTTGGAGACCTCCGGTAACACCGGAAGAATTGCAATTAATTATTTCGACGGAGCGAGAATCAACTGGATTAGAATTAGCTGAAAGGGAACTTTTAAACAATGTGTTTGAATTTGGAGAAATCACCACCCAATCGGTGATGATCCCCCGCACAAATATTATCTCTCTATCAGTAGACGCTAGTTTTC
Organism: Cylindrospermopsis raciborskii Cr2010; assembly: GCF_003367075.2. Lineage (NCBI taxonomy): Bacteria > Bacillati > Cyanobacteriota > Cyanophyceae > Nostocales > Aphanizomenonaceae > Cylindrospermopsis > Cylindrospermopsis raciborskii. The sequence continues at coordinate 2,566,873 of NZ_CP065936.1, read as the reverse complement.
AAAAACTTCTGGAGGAAATAACATCTAGTGGATATTCTCGTTATCCCGTGATTGGTGAATCTTTAGATGATATTCGTGGCATTATCTATTTTCAAGACCTAGCCACACCCTTGTCCCAGGGAAAAATGAACCCAGAGACAAAAATTTACCCCTGGATGCGTTCTCCTCGGTTTGTCCCAGAACAAACCCTGGTGAGCGAATTATTATCAATGATGCAACGGGAAAAATCAACCATGGTAATTGTAGTTGATGAGTTTGGTGCTACAGCAGGTATGATCACCATTGGGGATGTTATTGAGGAAATTATCGGTCATGCGGGCAATTCTTCCGCAAATGAGGGGGTAGCAATTCAAAGATTAGAAAGGCAAAGTTTTCTAGTACAAGCACAGACAAATTTGGAAGAACTCAATCGGTTCCTACAAATTGACTTACCGCTTGCACGAGAATATCAAACTCTAGGTGGGTTTTTACTGTATCAGTTACAGAGAATACCCAGTAAAGGAGAAATTTATGTCTATAATAATCTACAATTTACTGTGGTTTCCGTTAATGGTCCTAGGTTACACCAAATTGAAATCACCACCAAATCACCAAAAAGCACTGAACCTAGCCGATTATAAATACAAGCTACCAAGATACTTATCTACAACCATTTAGCTGCTTCTTTAGCATGATAGGTTAGAATCATATCAGCACCTGCACGTTTAAATCCTGTTAGAGTTTCCATTACAACTCGCTGCTCATCTATCCAGCCATTTAAAGCAGCTGCTTTTACCATAGAATACTCTCCGGATACATTATAAGCTGCCACGGGTAAATTGCTAGCTTTTTTAACCTGCCAAATAATATCCATGTATGCCAAAGCAGGTTTTACCATCAGCATATCAGCACCTTCAATAATATCCAACTCTATTTCTTTGATAGCTTCCCGGGAATTAGCTGGATCCATTTGGTAAGTACGTCTGTCACCAAATTGTGGTGTGGAGTCTGCGGCATCTCTAAATGGACCATAATAGGCAGAAGCATACTTGGCAGCATAGGACATGATGGGAATATTTTCAAAACCTGCTTCATCTAAGCCAGCGCGAATAGCTTGGACAAAACCATCCATCATTCCAGAAGGAGCAATAATATCAGCACCAGCTTGAGCTTGAGAAATTGCAGTTTTTTTCAACAACTCTAAAGTGGGATCATTTAACACTCTTCCCGTTAAGTCTCCTGTTTGTAAGTAACCACAATGACCATGACTAGTGTACTCACACAAACAAGTATCCGTGACCACGATTAAATCTGGAATTGCCTGTTTAACTGCGGTTGTTGCCTTTTGCACAATGCCACAATCATGCCACGCACCAGTAGCATCTATATCTTTGTCTTCAGGTATACCAAATAAAATAATTGCTGGAATTCCTAAATCATAGACTTCCTTTGCTTCTTCCACAATTTTGTCTATGGAGAGTTGATAAACCCCTGGCATGGATTTTACCTCATTAGCGATACTTTCACCAGGAACAGCAAACAAAGGATAGATTAAATCGCTTGTAGTTAAGACAGTTTCACGCACCATCCGACGTAATTGAGGATGGGTACGTAAACGACGGGGACGATGGGTGGGAAACATAAAACCTAATTTGATCTTAGACAAGTGGACATACAACAAACAGTCACAAACACCATAATCGGGTCTGGGACTTTCAGCCAAAATGAAAACAGTGCTTAACTGTGTTTGCCTCACTGCTAATCAAGCTATGGGGCAATTTTATATTCTACAGCTGGATTGATACTTTCTCGGAAATAATTTACTAAAAATTAATGTTGACCTTTAAAAAACTCGAAAGATAAAAGGATAGCTAAAGGCCAGGTCTGGATTTGCCAGGACCTTGACAATGGCAAAAATTGTCAGCGCCCAGTGAATTAAATATCCCACACCCGCTAGAGGAAGTAATATTATTAGGGGTAGGACTAACCAACCCAACAGAAAAAACAAACCTGCTAAAATGGCCCCATAAAACCAAACGTTAAAATGGAAATTTATGGACTCCTTGGCATTGTCTTTAACAACTGGGTCATCGGAAATAATTAGTATGGCAACAGGTAAACCCACAGATATCACCGTAGTGCTAAAGAAAATGGCACCGTGGCACAGGGCGGAGAGTATTTTGCGTTTGTCTTGATCAAAGCCCGTATACATCTTAACTTTGTCCTTATCTCTTATGGTCACTCATACAGTTATTATTTCATACATTGAATAGATTTGACCATATCGACCATCCCCTTAATACCACAAAGTAAATCTAAGTGCTAAATTTGACTCAAAATAGGTCTTCTATCTGGGTTGCTGCTTCCACAGACCAGATACTAACACCAACTGCTGTTGCTCTTGGTAAGTTTGATGGTGTTCATCTTGGTCATCAACGAGTTATTGAACCGGTTCGAAATTCCCACACCCAAGACAATATAGACAATATAAAGTCCATTCACTCAACTGTTGTGACCTTTGATCCCCATCCTGAGGAATTTTTTAGCGGCCAACCCCGCTCCCTGTTAACACCACTGGTGGAAAAGATAGAATGTCTACAAGGACTAGGTATAGACCAATTGGTATTATTACCCTTTGATAGGGAATTATCCGCTCTTTCACCCCGGGATTTTGTGGAAAAAATCTTGGTGCAACAACTCCAATGTCGGAAAATTAGTGTGGGTGAAGACTTTTGTTTTGGTCAAAAACGTCTTGGCACTGCTAGGGATTTGCAAATTTTAGCTGGTTTGTATAATATACCTGTTAATATAGTTCCTATTCAAATGGATATGATTAATTTACCCGCAAATGATGACACAATAGATGGTCAGGAGAATCGTATTAGCACTTCCCTAATCCGAGAATCTTTATCTCTAGGTGATGTCCCCAGGGCTAACCGTCTATTGGGAAGACCTTATACTCTATCTGGTATAGTAGTCACCGGAAAAAAACTGGGTAGAACTATCGGTTTTCCCACAGCTAATCTGCAACTACCACAGGATAAATTTTTACCTCGTCAAGGAGTATATGCTGTTAGGGCTTTAATAGACACCAGTCCCCAGGTCATCCTTGGGGTGATGAATATTGGCAATCGCCCTACAGTTAATGGCTATTCTTTATCTGTAGAAGTACATTTGTTTGACTGGGAGGGGGACTTATATGGCAGACAATTAGTTCTGGAGCTAGTAGAATTCCTACGTCCTGAACAAAAGTTTCCCAATCTGGAGGCTCTTAAGCAGCAAATTGAACTAGACTGTGTCACTGCTAAGCATGTTTTTGCCGCTAGTTAGTCAAAAAGCCCATCGGAACTACCAGACGGGCTTTTTTTGATACAAGTGGCGGGAAGTGGATTTGAACCACTGACCTTCGGGTTATGAGCCCGACGAGCTACCAGGCTGCTCTATCCCGCGTTGCTTTTTTTCCTTACCCATCTAACATAACTCCAAATCTAGAATTTGTCAACTATAAAAATGATAATTCTCCAATTACCTCCAAACGTTTGTATTTGCTGAGGTTCATGAATTTATCTCCTAAACTTTGGGCCACGCTAGGACTAATCCATCCCATTTGTTGTAGGAGATGAATAGCTGCTGCGTACTTAGCTCGTTTGCTCCCATCAGCCACTTTAATGGTTAATCCCATTCCTTCCCCTAGTCTGCTAATACACTGCACTCCCTCAGCTCCAGACTTACTAATTAGTTCTCCGGGAGCCAATCGCATTATTTCCGTATCAAATTCTCCTTCTCCAGCTACCATCACTGGATGGTGATTCATCGCTCGCACAATCCTTTCCATATCTAGATTATTGCTAGACCCCAAAAGAGCATATAAGAAAGCCATTTGACCCAGTTGCATGAGATATGTCGGTGCACCACAGTCATCTCGAACACCTATAAATTCTGCCGCTGGCATTCTTAGTAGTTCCGCTACTTTGCTTAGAATCAACTGTTGGACAGGATGTTTTTTGTCTAAATAATTGTTTAAAGGCCAGTGCCTTTGCTGACAAACGGCTAACATACCCGCATGTTTACCAGAACAATTATATTCCAGTGGACTGCGCTTACCGGAAGGAATGGGGCATTGTAACATGGTTGTTTCTAGATCAACCCGCCAGATAATATTAAATACTTGTCTGACTTGTTCAATGCTACCTTGGTGAGAACTAGTGATAATCGCTAGATCGCGATCGCTCAAACCATAGCGTTCTATGGTGCCCGTGCTGGTCACGGCTAGAGCTTGAAATGGTTTCAATGCGGAACGGGCAAATGTGGCTGTTTCAGCGTTACCAGCTACAGATAAAACCCTTCCTCTGTCATCACTAACTGCAGCTTGCACTACGTGTCGAGATTCGATAATACCTTCTCGCAGTAGTCTAACTTCCAGATCTTTGGCCTGTGTTCTTTTTCCCATTGTCATGGGTCTATTTTGTAATTGGTCTTGTGGTGGTCATGATAATAAAATATCATATCACTGATTTCCAGTGGATTGGGGAATATAAAGGTAGGATAGTATTGATTAAATGACAAGGATCCCTATGTCCAAAACACAGTCTAAAAGTCAGCTCGTTAAGGGCACCAGTCAAAATCCTCTTGACCTCAAACCGGAGGTAGCTATCTCCATCCTCGGACTTTTTTCCGCTGCTAATGAGCAAGAAGGTATTATTTACACTAAAGATTACCCCATACCTGACCTGTTTGATGGGTTACAAATTTTTGATGAATACACTGAAGAAGAATTTAATGCTTTATCATCTACAGTGGATTCCTATATTGATGAAAACAAGAACCGACTTGAGGATCTCATCCCCAGTGCTATTTCATCTCTGTTAAAATTAGAGGATGAAGGTATTTATTGTGAAATCGCATACGTCCTGGCCCTACTCATCATGGATATTGATGAAGAATTATCTGAAGCTGACCAAGACTATCTACTTGCACTACAGGAAGCATTAAAGATTCCTGATGATCGTGCTGAAGAGTTAATAGATGAGATTTTTGATGAAGAATATGAAGATGAGGAGGAAGATGAAGACTAATAGAAGTTATGAAAAATTAGATAACTTTAAATAATTGCAACAAGTTTAATCGCACTTACCTGCTCATGAATAGTATTTAGTTTCATGGGCTTTTACGCTCCAATAGAATTCTAATCATATTGAGAACAATCCGTGGGGATTTGGATGACAAATTCTGTTCCCATTCCCGGTTGGGATAGACAATGAATTTTTCCCCGATGTTGATTGACTATAATTTGATAACTAATAGATAATCCTAAACCAGTACCTTCACCCACGGGTTTGGTCGTGAAAAAGGGCTCAAAAATTCGGTTTTTCATTTCGGTAGTCATCCCCTTGCCATTATCTTTAACACAAATTCTCACCCAATCACGACTAATCACTGATGTGGAGATGATTATTTTTCCCGTAAAAATCTCCTTTGCTGCTGCTGATAAAGTTAGTCGGTGTTCATATACAGCATCAATTGCATTACCAATTATATTCATAAATACTTGATTTAACTGAGAAGCATAACAAGTAATTAACGGCAGATCGCTATAGTTTTTGACAATAAGATTTTTGGCAGATCCTAACTTTTCCTTAAATTGAGGTTGTAAGAGGATTAAGGTACTGTCAATACTCTGGTGAATATCTAAAGGTTTAATTTCTGATTCATCGACACGAGAAAAATTACGTAAACTCACAACTAAATCTCGAATTCTTTCCGCACCTACGGACATAGAATTTAATACCTTTGGTAAATCAGCTACTAAAAAATCAACATTTATAGACTTAATTTTTTCTACAATTATCTGGTGGGGAGTGGGATATTCTTGTTGATAGATATTGAGTAAATCTAGTAGGTATTGAATGTAGTCAATGGCGTGATCAACATTAGCATATATAAAATTGACAGGATTGTTGATTTCATGAGCGATACTAGCTACCATTTGCCCTAGACTGGACATTTTTTCCGTGTGAATCAACTGCATTTGGGTAGATTTTAACTCCTGTAAAGTTTTTTCCAGATGGAGATTATTATCATTTAACTCCTTAGTTCTAATGGCGACTTTTTCTTCCAACCTTTCATATAGTTCAGCATTCTCTAAAGAAATAGCTGCTTGGGAAGATAGTAGTTTTAAAACTTTCAGTCTGTCGGGAGTAAATGCACCTGTAGTCAAGCGATTTTCCAGATAAATTATACCCATAAGTTGTCCATGCTTTAATATAGGATTACACAGTATAGACTTGGGCTGATATTTGATAATATAAGGATCTATAGCAAATTTTTTATCTATACTATTACTATCAATAAGTATCTCATTTTGAGTGTTGTTGACATAATTGATTATATTGATTGGGATATCCTGACTATCCTTAATTGGTATAAGTTCCCAACCGGTATTTTGATTTTCTTGTACTACAGTAAACAAGTTGGAGTCTTTTTTAAGAATTAACGTGGCTTTTTTTGCTCCTGTATTTTCAATAATTACATTCAATAGAGTACCCAGCAATTTATCTATTTTTATTTCTGATGAAATGGCTAAGGATGCTTTTGTAACTGTTTCCAAATCTAGAATAGCTGATACATTTTTGTTGCTATCCATAATTTTAGTCATAAAATTCGTTTCTTCTGCAATTATTGTTCTGGGTTTGAGGACAGGAGCAAGTAATTCAGGATAAGATATTTCCAGATCGATTACTTTTGATTTAGCTCCCCAATTCACATAACAATAATAAGCATCAATTAAGTAAGTTTGAGCAATTTTGTTCCTACCACAACTAAGATAGAATCTAGCAGCCAACTCATTTGCCAGAGCTTCTTCCTGAATGTATCTATTTTTTCTAGCACCCATAATAGCCTGGTCATAAAGTTCACCTGCTTGCCAATAATTGCTGAGAACTCTTGCCATTTCTGCTGCTATTAGATCATACTTATGTTGATAATTTTCTGGACATTGACTGGCCCATATTGCCATAGATTCTTGATTGACTTTAACCGTTCCTAGATATTTTTCTAAATTTTCTTGATTTGCATGTGATTTTTGGGAGCATTCACCCAACAGAACCAAAGAATAATAAAAATTATATTGGCTACAACCAATCTGAGTGAAGACGTAGTTCAAATGTTCAGTCATTTGAAGAACAGCTTCTAAAGATTTTTGATGGTTATGGAATAGGTAGAAAAATATAGTTTTAGCCAAGTAGAATGTGAATATTAGAGTAGAAGCTTTGGATTGGATTAAGATTGATAACAATTCAGTATTATCAAATGAATTATGAAAAGAACCAGAACTGGGATCATAATTTAACAACTCTAAAACTAATTGCTTCCAAATTAAATGTACTAGAACTGCGCCCTGTTGTTTAAATCTATACATTAAATTTATATGGGTTTCCAATTCCTGTAAAAGAAAGGTTAAATTTTCACCAATTAAAAATTTATTTTGATTATAGATAGCAGATGCGTAACCGACATGCTCTAAATCGCCAGTTTCCATGCCATAATTCATGCATTCTGATAAACTAGTTATGGTTTGTTGTAAGTGATTTTTCCAGAAATTAATGTTTGAGTTACAAGTTAAGAGAACCACACATTTAACTTCCTGAGTATTAAACCTGTTGGCTAAATTCAATGCCAATTGACCATAACGGTATCCATTGTCAATATTGCCAGCAACTCTACATAATAACAGACCATAATGGGCATAACCAGAAGCAGAAGTTGAACAATTACCATATTGTAATGATAAATGGATCATCGTAAAAACTATTCTGTCAAATAGTTTTAGGTCAAAACAATAGGTAGCGGTGGTAATATTTCCTAGTATTCGCATGGCTGCTATTTTATCAGGTGCAGTCATGACAGGTAAATTAATTAGTTCATCCACATAGTTTTGATTCTGATTCTTGAGAATTTTAGGTGATTCTTCTACCAATTGAATTCCCAACATATTGATAATATGTATACCTGTTTCAATTGCCAATTTTATTTGGACTTTTGCCATATATATTTGAATTTGTATCTCATATACAGGTACTTGATCAAGGAGGGTAACTGCCTTTTGTTGGACCAATTCAATATAGATTTCTGCCCGGTCAAAATTGATGTTGAGAAATTCTACTTCTACTGCTTCTAAGTACAAGTTTAAAGTTAGATAATAATGAGTTTCCCAGCTATTTGCTGGTAAAATTTCTAAGGCAAATCTTAAGTAATTAATAGCAGCTTCGTACGCTGTTGATAGTTTGGCTTTATGACCTGCTATTAAGTTCAGTTCAGCCAATTGATATTTTTCTACTTCCCTTGCTGTGTCAATTATTGTTCTGGCCACATTTAATTGATTAGCTATAATAAATATTTTTTCTTCTAGTTCCTTTTTATCTCTATTTTTAGAGTATTCATAAATTAATTGACCAAGATGCCAATGGGTTGATTCTTTCTCGTTATCTGGAATTAATAAATAGGCTGCTTGCTGTACTCGATCATGGAAGAATTTGTATTTTTTGATGTAATCATTTTGATAGGTTTCAGGATATAATAAATTGTGTTTTTCGTCTTGAGGAATAATCAGTTCTGCGGTCAAAGCATTCTGCAAGTTGGATGCTATTTCCAGCTGGGACTTCTCACAAGTAATGGCTAGGGTTAATAAATCAAACTCATTACCAATGCAAGCAGCGATCTTTAGCACTTCCTGTGTAGCAACGGGTAATTTGTGGATTTGTGTTGCTAAGGCGTTGCATATTTGCGGGATGAATCAACTAAACGCGGGTATTACTTCATACTTTAAATAGTGAAGTAATAATTTAATTGAATACCTAAGCATATCTACAGATTTTGAATAGCATAGCGTTTTTCTATGTAGTCGCGCTAAGTAGTGACGTAAACGTGTATTTTCACCCTCTACCCTAGTCATATATGTTTTGCTCACAATATGATCCTCTGGCTGAATAAAACTCGGATAAACCCTCCACCCATCAGTAACATAAAAAAAGCATTGCCAGAGTTTAACGATGTCCCACAAAGGTTGAAATGCTTGTGAGCTGTGGTCTCCCACAACCCAAGCCAGGATATTTTTACGGAAGTGATTTACTGCTGTCCACAACCATATTTTGTTTTTTTTTGATCCCACAAAGGTCTCCAACTCATCAAGCTCACCTACCAAGGGTGTTTCCTCAACTGGTGGAGCATCTGGAAGTATGGAACCAATTTGTTTTAGCCAGTAAATAATAGTTGTATGATGAACGCCTTTATCGCGTTCAATTGCTCTAAATCCCATACCGTTAACATAAGAGCGCAGGCAACTTTGTTTAACTTCTTCTGAATAGCCTTTAGGTGGACTATAGACATCGATAAATTGACGACCACAATCAACACAAATGTGATTTTGTTTACCTCGACGTTTGCCATTCTTTCTGATTTTGGAAGACCCGCAGTTTGGACAATGCACAGTAGATTACCTCAATTCATACCTCTATTATGCAACGCCGTTTTTTGGTTTAATATCTTTATGGATAATTTTGTAATTATACAAATACTCCAGTGCTTTCACCACTGCAATGGCAATTTTTAAAAACATATTTAGTGCCAGTGGTTGAGATTGGGCATAGTTGTAAACTGATATACCACCTATATCCTCACCAATTAGGGCGTAACTATTACCATAAGGTTCTAAAGTATAGGATTTAATAATATGGGGATGGTCAATTTTTTGAGTAATGGCAAATTGATTTTTTAAGGCTATCAATTCATTTAATGGGGGATATTGGGCGTTAGCAGTTTTTATAATTACCGATCTTTTAGTTGTTTCTTGTTCACCTCGATATACACTGGTTCTGCTGCTAACGTGAATTACCTCAAGTATTTTATAGCCTGGAAGTTGGATATGACTCTTTTCCATTGGAAATCTATTGTGTAGAAACACGAAATAAATGATTATATTTGGCATCATATAGATGCGATCGCCCACTTACGGTAGACAGTGCGGGGCTGATTATATACAAAGTGGTGCGCAGCAGTTTTTGTTCATCGGTGGACTCTGCCATTTTCTCTAGGGGGACAATAAAGATCTTTTCGTCGGGCCATCCTACGCGAAAACAAATAGCTACGGGAGTTTGTGGAGGATAATGTTGTAAAAGTTGGTTTTGGGCACTAGCTACATGACGTGCACTCAAATATAAACACAGACTAGCTTGATGTGCTGCTAAACTGGCCAATTGTTCCTGATCTGGTACTTTTGTTCTTCCACTCACCCGAGTGAGAATAATACTTTGCACCAAATCAGGAACTGTCAACTCTACTTTTAATTTTGCCGCAGCAGCTTGAAAGGCACTAACTCCAGGTACTATTTCAAAAGGTATATTCGAAGCGTTAAGTAATTCAATTTGTTCGTGAATAGCACTATATAAACTAACATCTCCTGAGTGAAGACGTACAACAAACTTATTAGATTGAACTGCTGCTATAATTGTGCCTACAATCTCCTCTAAAGTTTTGGTGGCGGTACCGATAACTTGTGCATCTGGACGACAAATATCCAGGATCTGTTGGGGAACCAAAGAGTCAGCGAAAAGTACCAAATCAGCAGCAGCTAATAGCCTTTGTGCTTTCACTGTCAATAAATCTGGGTCTCCAGGTCCTGCACCCACAATATACACTGCTGGTTTTAAGGAGTTAATCATGTTGCATCCAAAATAGGAAACTTCTGCCAATTTTCCCATGAAATTTCTCAATATTTCCGCCATGGTTTTCCGGATTCACCGCTTGCGAGTGGTAGAAAGATATGGTAGATGCACCCTGGTTAAGCCCTGGAGAACACTCTGGGGCATTTTTTATTGGTGGTTATAACTAGGAGATACTACATCAGGTAGGGAGCGTTTGTATACATAAAGCCAGACTAAACCGGCTAAACCCACTACTATTCCCGTTAAGCTAACCAATTGGGCAATTCTTAGAGAACCTAACATGAGACTATCCGTACGTAAACCTTCAATAGCAAATCTTCCTATACTATAGGCTACCCAGTAAACCAAAAATAAGGTTCCGGTTTTTAATTCTGGTTTGCCAGATAAACTCCGAAAAAATAAAGTTAGTAATAGAGCAAATACCATCAAATTCCACAGGGATTCATATAAAAAGGTGGGGTGGAAATACTCAAAATTTACCAAAGCAGGAGGACGATGTTCTGGTGGAATATATAGTTTCCAAGGCAAATCTGTAGGATCACCAAAAGCTTCAGAATTAAAGAAATTCCCCCAACGTCCAATAGCTTGACCTAAAATCAGAGAAGGCGCGACTAAATCTGCCAATTGCCAAAAAGATATTCTTTTAAGTCTGGCAAAGATTAAAGCGGCTATAATACCGCCAAGAATGGCTCCATGAATGGCTATACCACCTTGCCAAATGGCTAGGATTCTCCCGGGAGAACGGGAATATTCTGACCATTGAAATAGGACATAATATAATCTCGCAGCTGGAATAGCTCCCACTACCAGCCAAACGGATAAATCACTGATGATATCGGGATGTAAATGACGACGTTTGGCCAGATGCTGGGCAAGACTAACGCCAATTAATACGGCTGATGCAATTAGCAATCCATACCAACGAATAACAAATGGTCCAAATTCTAATCCAGGTACTACGGGACCTGGGGAGGTGAACTCGAACCCTAACAGTAAGGCGGAGAAATCTACTACCATGCAAGTTACCAAACAATATGTTTCTACTTCACAGGAAACAATTGCAAAATTTATGTAACTAATGTACAATATCACGACATATTAATCAATAAATTCCATCATTCACTTAAAAAGCCTGTTCCTCTAAGGGTATTAAACAGTGTACGCGAACCTGAAATCTTTCTAATTTCTATTCAACATGATTGCTATTTATCCTGGCAGCTTTGACCCTATTACCTTGGGACACCTTGATCTTATTGAACGAGCTACTCGGCTATTTAGTCGGGTCATTGTTGCTGTTCTGCGCAATCCTAACAAAACTCCATTGTTTACTGTGGAGCAGCGTCTGAAGCAGATTAGTTCAGCTACTAGCCATTTACCCAGCGTAGAGGTGGATAGTTTTGATGGATTAACGGTTAACTATGCCCAAATGCGACAAGCGGGGGTTTTATTACGTGGTTTGCGAGCTGTTTCTGATTTTGAGATAGAGTTACAAATGGCCCATACTAATAAAACCCTTTCAACTCAGGTCGAAACTGTTTTTCTCGCCACCTCTAATGAGCATAGCTTTTTAAGTAGTAGTGTGGTGAAAGAAATTGCCAGGTTCGGTGGATCTGTCGACCATCTTGTTCCCCCGCACATTGCTATGGATATATACCAATGCTACAGCCAAATCCCTCTATCCGAAAACCCAATGACCAGGATCTCCCAGTTCCCGAATATTCCCACCCCCAGAGAGTAGTAGACATTCTCCAGGAGCTTAACCGTCTGGAAGATATTATCCTCTCTGGGATGCAAATACCCTTTATCAGTCGTACCCTTATTGATGAGGATAAGTTCCTAGAGCAGTTAGATTTTATTCGGGTTTCTTTACCCTCTGTATTTCAGGAAGCAGCGGAAATTCTCCAAGAAAAGGAGGAGATTATATTGTCAGCGGAAGAATATGCACAACAGGTTATAGAAGCAGCACAAGTCAAAAGGTCTCAAATCTTGGCTGATAACGATATTATTCGCCAAGTAGAACGGGAAACTGTTCAACTCCGTCGTGAAGCACAACAGGAGTGTGATGCCATAATGCAAGACACTCTGGCAGAAATTGAACGTAAACGACGCGATTGTGACCACGAAATGGAAGAGACACGCCAAAATGCGATCGCCCATGCTAGGGAAATCGAAAATGGCGCGGATGAATATGCAGATCGGGTGTTGCAAAATATCGAGGAGGATCTACAAGAAATGTTGCGAATTGTCACTAATGGAAGACTACAACTAGGAGGGGAAAACCGAAAACAGAGTAGTCCAAAGGAATAAGTAACTACCTGCTAACACCAGCTAGGTCTAAAATCGGTGCGATCGCTTCTTCTTTTTTAACTGCCATAATATGTACACCCTGACACAAATCTTTTGCCATTCTTACCTGTTCTGAGGCAATTTTCATACCTTCTTCCAAAGGATATTTGGCTTTGGCTAGGCGCTGGATAATATGGTCGGGTATATTAACGCCAGGAACCATCTTATTAATAAACTGAGCATTTTTCGCTGATTTTAACAGAAAAATACCTGCTAACACGGGTTTATTATAACTAGAAGCAATTTTATCCATAAACTTCTCTAATTTTTCAAAATCAGTAATTAGCTGACTTTGAAAAAATTGTGCCCCTGCTTGCACTTTCCTTTCAAATCTACTCTGTAACCCAGACCAACTTTTAGATTGAGGATCCACTGCTGCTCCAGCAAACAAATCCAAACCTCCATCAACTAAGGTCCTATGATTAAAATCTAGTCCTTGGTTCATATTAGTAATTAATTGTAATAACCGGACAGATTCCAGGTCAAAAACAGCTCTAGCATCCGGATGATCACCAGCTTTGACTGGATCACCCGTCAAAGCTAAAATATTCCTAATACCCAGAGCATGGGCCCCCATCAAGTCAGCTTGCAGTCCAATTCTATTGCGATCGCGACAAGCTAACTGACAGATTGGTTCAATTCCATGTTGGCATAAAATGGCGCATACTGCCAAAGGTGACATACCCAAAACAGCACGACTACCATCAGTAATATTAACAGCATGAACTCTCCCCTTAAGAGTCGCTGACATGGCAATAGTATGGCTGATGTCCCCTCCCTTTGGGGGTGCAACTTCTGCAGTGATTAAAAATTCTCCTGCTTGTACCGCTTCACGGAAGCTAGTGAGAGAATTGCTAGTATGGATAGTGGTGTGATTTTCCTGCATGGTAAAAGTTTTATACTTGAAAGGTTTTATTTTCAGGCTTATAATGGTGCTGTATAGCCCAAAGCCCTCTTAACATCCGCTAAAGTTTGACTGGCTATAGCTTGAGCTTTTTCCCTACCTGCTTTAAGTACAGACTCTAAGTAACCCTTTTCTGTTCTTATCTCTTTGTACTTGTTTTGAATTGGTTCTAGAGCGTTAATAGTTGTTTCTGTAAGTAAAGGTTTAAACTTACCCCATCCCATATCAGCACACTCCCCAGCTACTGCTTCCTTAGTTTTGCCAGATAATAGCATATACAAGGTCAATAAATTATTACATTCAGGACGTGCTGGGTCATCAAAACTCAAACCCCGAACTGGATCGGTTTTACACCGTTTAATTTTATTGGCAATTTGATCTGGTGGATCCAAAACATTAATTCTGCTCAATTCAGAAGGGTCAGACTTAGACATTTTCTTAGTACCATCAGCTAAACTCATTACCCTGGCGCCCTCTTTCCTAATTAAAGGAGCAGGCAACTTCAATACGGGATTCTCTTGGGCAAACAAGTAATTAAACCTATTAACAATATCTCTGGCTAGTTCTAAATGTTGCTTTTGATCTTCACCTACTGGTACCTTATCTGCTTGATACAGCAAAATATCAGCAGCCATTAAAACCGGATAAATCAATAAACCTGTGCCAACATTTTCTCCCTGTTTAACCGCCTTCTCCTTAAACTGGATCATATCCTGTAGCCAGTTCAAAGGAGTAATACAGTTTAGTAACCAACAAAGTTCACTATGGGCAGGTACATGGGACTGTACAAAAATATGTGAGTGCTGTAAATCAATACCACAAGCTAAGTATAAAGCTGCAATAGTGTAGGTATCAGCTGCTAAAGTGGCAGGGTTATGTGGTACAGTGATAGCATGTAAATCTACCACGCAAAAGAAATTATCATACTGGTCTTGCATCTCTACCCAGTTGCGAATAGCACCTAAATAGTTCCCTAAGTGTAAGTTACCAGTTGGTTGAACTCCAGACAAAACGCGTTGCTTACCCATAATTGTTGGTGATTTTTTTTTGCCAACTACCATTCTACCGTTGTTTTTTAGCCTCCCGCAACTAAAGTTGGGGGGAGTTGAATCGACAAGTCGCGCTAAATTCAATTCACATGTATCTTAAATTATGTAGTTTCTGCAAATTTAACATGCTAAGTTTTGGGTGACCTATATTGCATTTTTAGGTCAAAGATCATAGATTATTCAATTATAGGAGATAAGTTACAGGAAAATAATTCCAAATTTATTAAGATAGCCAAGGTACTAAGTCTCCTAATTACTTAAAGTTCAGTGTAAATTAACTTACTTATTTTCTGCGTATTTGCCGAGAGGGGTGATTAAGAGTGCTGGAATTAGTTTTGATATTTATTTAGCGTGTAAGAGTTATAAATGCTTTTTCTTGACATTTTGTGTCGACGGTGCTGTTTACCATGGACAAAATCATTGACCTGGAAATAGTAAGGAAGATCTCAGGTAGTTTCGGCAAAAATTTCCCATCTTGGAGTTATTCTAACCATGCAAGTGAATGAGTCACGCACAAATGCTAATGTGAAGGCAAATATAGAAGCAGAAGCATGGCATTCCTTAGAACAGTCAATTCTTTACTATCAGAAACAACCAGTAGGCACATTAGCAGCTGTTGACCAGTCTGTAGAAGCTTTAAACTATGATCAGTGTTTCGTCAGAGATTTTGTTTCTTCAGCATTGGTATTTTTGATTAAGGGAAGAACGGACATTGTTAAAAATTTTCTAGAGGCCACATTAAAGTTACAGCCTAAACAAAAGGACTTGAATCCCTACAAACCAGGTAGAGGATTAATTCCAGCCAGCTTTAAAGTTGTCACTAACCATGGTGAAGAGCATTTAGAGGCTGATTTTGGAGAACACGCCATAGCTAGGGTGACCCCAGTAGACTCTTGTTTTTGGTGGTTAATCTTATTACGGGCTTATGTGGTAAGTACGAATGATTATGATTTAGCCTACCGACCCGATTTCCAAACAGGTATTCGATTAATTATGGATATTTGTTTAGCAAATCGCTTTGATATGTACCCTACTATATTAGTACCAGATGGTGCTTGTATGATAGATAGGCGCATGGGTATTTACGGACATCCACTGGAAATACAAGTGTTGTTTTTTGCTGCATTACGTGCAGCAAGGGAGTTGTTGGTTTGTGAAGGTAACGAGGATATAGTAGAAGCAATAGACCACAGATTACCATTGTTGGGTGGACATATTCGGGAACACTATTGGATAGATATTAATCGCCTCAGTGACATTTATCGCTTCAAGAGTGAAGAGTACGGAAAAACTGCGGTAAACCTTTTCAATATATATGCTGATTCCCTACCCTATTATAATTTAGATAAATGGTTACCAAGAAAGGGGGGTTACTTTGCGGGTAATGTGGGACCTTCTCAATTGGATACCCGGTTTTTTACCCTGGGTAATTTAATGGCAGTGATTTGTGACTTAGCCACAAAAACACAAGCACAAGCGGTTATGAATTTAATTGAAAAAAGATGGGAAGATTTGGTAGGGGATATGCCAATTAAGATTTGCTTCCCTGCTTTGGAAAATGAAGAGTACAGAGTGGTAACAGGATGTGACCCTAAAAATATACCTTGGTCTTATCACAATGCTGGAAATTGGCCGGTTTTAATGTGGATGTTAGCTGCAGCAGCGGTGAAAACAGGAAGAGTGAGTATGGCCCAAGAGGCGATAGAAATTGCCCAATCCAGACTAAGTGAGGATCAGTGGCCAGAGTATTATGATGGTAAAAAGGGTAGATTAATTGGCAAACAAGCGCGAAAGTACCAAACTTGGACTATTGCGGGATATTTATTGTCTCAGGAAATGATAGAAAATCCTGATTGTTTGTCCTTGGTTAGTTTTGAGAAATTGCCTCCCCAAGGAGCTTTTAAGGCTTGTAAGTTGGAATTTTCCACATAGATACAAGACAAGGATAAGGTTCTAATGAATCCCCGTCTCTTTAGAGCGGGGAAAAGTCAACTATAGTCCCATTTTCTCCATAATTAATTTTTGTACTCTTTCTTTTAAAACACTATTATTATTAATTTCTGCTGTGATTTGATTAAATCTGTCAACGGTGAGACTATGTTGGGATACTGTTTCTTCATATTCATTACAATAGTTGATAGCTATTTTCTGGGCACTTATGGGTAGGAACTTGATACTGTTTGCATCGTTACAAATAATTGTGGGGATGGCTCTGGTATTAATTAGAGTTTTAATCTCTTTAAAGGCTTGCTGACGTTTAGGTTCCATAATCATTACTGTTTGGGCATAGTTAGTGATTTCGCTACTGGTGATAGCCGGGTTTTGACCGTTGGCATTTAGTGGAAAAGTAAAGATTAGACTAGCAGCAGTGAAAATTGACAATAGGGGAAATTTTGACAGCTTAGATAGCATAATAAGAGTTGATAACTAGTACAAAATTGTTGTGACCATGGCACGTAAAATAGAGGCTTTGGGATTATCATTACCTCTTGGTTTAAAATATACAGTCATATTTATGTTAGTAGATTTGATTTATTCTCAGGTTGAAAAGTTCCGGATTTCTGATATAGTTGACAAAGTTCAATTACTTTAGTTTGAAGGGTAAGGATTTCAGAAGCTCCTTGCTTGAGACTAACTTCTAATTCCAACAGTAGAGGTAAGGAAAAAACTAGCTGTTCTACAGATAGAGACTTGACTTCTTGCTGTAAGAAGTAAATCCGTTTAGGATTGCTTACCTCCGCACCCTGGGCGATCGCCTGGGGATTGCGCTCTCCCGATTCCATCATCATTTTTACCCATAGCCAAGTACGGAATTGACCCGTGAGGGTAGCAACTATTCTTAGTCCTGGTTCAGCAGCGCCAATTAAATCTGCTAAAATGCCTAATGCTTTGGCTGAATCACCTGCTTTAATGGCCGCAGCTAATTGGAGGGTGTTGTGAGTGGTATTTCTGACTAGTTGGGTTACAATTGTACTAGTGAGTGGAATATTACTACTGGCTAAATAAAGACGCAATTTTTCTATTTCTGTGTAGAGAAGTCGGCTATCATTACCAATAGATTCCGCCAAAGTTTCAGCAACTTGTGGTGTTAGTTTGATGCCAATATCCTGAGCAGCTTGATTCACAGCTTGGACTAGTAATTCAGTTTTCCAGGGTGGGATGAGGGAAAACTCGCGGAAATCAGCAAATTGTTTGAGTAGTTTTGTGGACTTGAGACGTTCATCGGGTTTGTTGGGACTAGTCACCAACAAAAAGGAACTTTCTGGTATGACGGGTAAGGTGCGTTTTAGTTCCGAGAATATATTCTCCGGACAATTTTGACACAAGTTGGAGTTGATTAACCAAACTAACCTCCCACCAGCTCCAAAACTGGGTGTCATAACTTGATTCAGGGCCTGAATTACAGAATCACCCTGGTCAGGGAGAAAAGTAGTATAATTGAAACTAGTCCATAAAGGGTCAAGAATGCGATCGCGCAGTAAGGTAACTGCTTTTTCTATAGCAAAATCATCTTCACCCCAATAAATATAGATTGGCATGGTTGAATAGAGTGTGAAATCAGAGTATTAGAGACACTTCTATAGTATTGTGATTCTAATGGTATTGTGGAATTCATCTTGGGATTCATTATGAAACAGCTACTTAAACAATTATTCAGCACCCCTCAATACATCACTATCTTGATACTATCAGTATTATTGATGATCGTATCTGTCCCCACCACCCCAGCTGGTGCTACGGGGGTGTATCAAATACCTGATCTGACCCCCAATACTTGGATAGTAGACGAGGGAGATGTAATTAGTCGCTTTAACGAGGGGCAAATTACTAGTGCTTTTCAAGACCTGTCTCGAAAAACCGGTAAGGAAGTGCGAATAGTAACTATTCATCGGTTCGACTACGGAGAAACACCACAGAGCTTTGCTCAGGCCTTATTCACCAAATGGTTTCCCACACCTGAAACCCAGGCAAATCAATCCATTCTAGTGGTTGATACCTTAACAAATGGGGCCACCATCGTGAGTGGAGAACAGGTGAAAACTCTCTTGACCGATGAAATAGCTACCAGTGTTACGGAAAAAACCCTGGGAATAGAATTGCGTTCTGGCAATAAATACAACCAAGGATTGCTTAATGTGCGCGATCGCCTGGTAGCAGTGCTTTCTGGTGAACCTGATCCTGGTCCACCGGAGGAGAAAGAAAGCATCCAGGTAGAAGGGACATTTGCCACAGCAGAGCAGACTAATAAGAACAAGAGCAATTCTACTGCGTGGGTAGTAGGACTGTTAATTGCAGCGACGGTTATTCCCATGGCCACCTATTACATATACCAAATCAATCAACCATCCAAGGAAGGTTAAGACCACTCCCCGACAAATACTTAATCCTGCACGTACTCCTTTCCGGTAACTAAAGCCACCTCAGCTCGGACAAATTCCCGTCCCAAGTAGGCTGCATGGTTTAGGAAGCTAACAGGACAAGGTTCGGTTTGTTCAAAGATTTTCACACACAATTCTTTGGCAGTACGACCACTGAAAACAGTTGTGTGATTTCTTTCCACCTTACCTCGTGCAGGAATGACCTTACCGGTTTCTGGGTCCACAGCTAAACCACGTTCATCAATAAAATTAGTAAAGTGTTTAGCATGAATTAAACGCTCATTGGCATCTATATATATTATAAAGTAACCATGAGGGTCAAGGTCAATGTGACGTTGGGAAAGTTTATCGTCAATAGCAGTTAAATCGTCAATTATTAAATCCATGATTGTAGAAAAATATGTCCATATTTTCTTATCTTACAGATACAAGGTAATTTTTTGTCGATTGTTTTTAACAGGGATTAGGATTGAAAGGTAGATCTGCGTTCATAGCTGTTATCTGTTGTGCTTCATGATTATTTGCCTGGGAAATATAACGGCGTAAAAGTTGACCCAAGTGGTTATGATAAAAGCGGTGCAAACTGTGATTGGGAGTAGCTGGAAAACCTCGCCGTTGCTTGTGTCTACCACCTGCACCCGGATCGAAAATTTGGATTTTACGGGATATAGCCCACTCGATGGGTGTATAATAACAAGCATCAAAGTGGAGACAATCTATTTCTTGAAAACTTCCCCAGTAACGTCCATATAACCTGTCGTCTTTAAATAAACAAAAAGACATTCCTAAAGGTTGGCTTGTGGATTGCTGATTATGGGCGGCAAAAAATACTACCCGATGGCGATAATTAAGATATAGACTTTCAAAAAACCTTTTAGTTAGATACTTACTACCCCACCAACCGAACTTATCACAGGTATCAGAGTAAAATTCGTACATTAATGGAAATAAAGACTGAGGAATCTCCTCACCTGTGACAGCTTGGAGTTTTAACCCCGCTGTTTCCACCGCTTTACGTTCTCTTTTAATATTCCTCCTTTGGTTAGCATTAAAGATTTTTAAATAATCCTCAAAACTGGCAAAACCGTCATTTTGCCAAATATAGCTATGGTGTAACCAGGGGGTAAAACCCTGTTTTTCTAGCACTAATTGCCATTGGGGGTCAACATATAAAAAATGACAGCCAGAAATATTGTGCCTAACACAAAAATCATCAATTTCGCGAACCATAACCGCTGTGATTTCTTCCTCATCCTCTCCAGGAGCAATTAGAAAGCGATAACCTTCAGCAGGAGTAAGGGGTGACATTCCCAATAACTTTGGGTAGTAGTCCACACCTATACGATAAGCTAAATCTGCCCACTGATGATCAAAAACAAATTCTCCTTGACTATGCCCTTTAATATAAAGAGGAGCTGCACCGATTAATACATTATCACGCCATAACGTTAAATGGTTTGGTAACCAGCCAGTGTTAGCAGTGACGCTATGGGAACTTTCCATATTATGTAACCAGCACCATTCCAAAAAGGGGGTTTTTAGGGGTATTGCTAAAGCATCCCAAGCAGTTTGAGGAATTTGGCTAATGTGATCACTCCATTGTACAGAATAGTTAGATTTCACTTGTTTTACCATGGTTAGTTTGGGAGATTATCGGAGGATGACAAGGTAGGTTCCTCCCACTCAGATAATTGTCTATTTACCGCATTTGCAAAATCCTTAGATACCAACAAAACCTCTATACTTTGACTATTGCTATCAGTATAATTAACTTTTGCATATAATAAAGTATTATTAAAGTTAGGTTTACCAAGAACGAGTTGATGCTTTTCTTGACTTTGAAGTTTAATATCAATAACCGCAAAAGGTTTATCTAGTCCAAACTCACTTAATCGGCTAACTGGGACGGGGATGATATTTTCAGTTTTACCCTTAGTCAATAAATCTGTCAAATAGGAAACTATGGCTTTTTGTGCTGGCTTGGGCGTAGTGGATGGAGGTAGTTTCACTAACCAATTTGGCGGTTCGGATTTGCTCCTCTGTTCTAAATCCAATGTATAGTCTTGGGTTTTAATGGTTATTGACTGAATATCACCGGTATTAAAAGAAAAAATTTGCTTTTTTTCCCGTTGATTAGATTCTTGAGAATTGTTAGGTTGATTTATTTGTTTTTGGGTATTTTGTGCAACTTGTTCTAATTGACTCTTGCGTTTCATTTCATCAAAGTAGACAAAACCACCTAAAGCTAGGGCTAAAATTACTAAAACTAAAGTCGTGTGCTTCATTTTGCTCCAAAAAGGTAAGAAAAATAAACAATTATCAATTATCTTCTGAACCACCATATAACAACACTGCTCAAAAACCCAATGAGAGGTAAAATTAGTAGAGAGGAAACACCCAGCAAATTGGCTTTCATATTCGACATAATAATCCGACGGTTTGTTTGTTCCTTGGGTCGAATGGACAAAGGTTGTTCCTCTTTTTGACTCAACCAACTAACTGAATTGAGAAATACATCTCCATTCAATTGTTGCTGAAATAACCCATCCCTAGCAAACTGTGAATTGCCAAAAATAACCAATCGAGATTCTCGAGTCTTAGCTGGGGAATTTTCCTGCATGGGAGATGCTAACTTCTTAGTTAATGCTACACCTAATGTTAAAGGACCCTTTAAATCCTTACCTTCGTTAAACTCCAGCTTTTCGTTTTCTTGATCACTTTCAGCCCAACTATCAGGATATGCTTTAGTTCTGAGTAGAGGGGTAGACTGGATACCAGGAGTAGGTTCTACAAGAATAGGACGTGCGATAGGATAAAAAGAAATACCGTTGCGAAAATCCTGGGTGATGGGGTGTTGTCCATATTCGGTAATCAAAGGAGAAGCAGGTCCTAGTCCTAAATTTCCTCCAGTGATATCAATAGCCAATCGGTTGTCTAATTGCACACCCCAACTTTTTAGTAAAGTATCAAGTTTTGGGTCATGATTTGGGTCAATCATGAGCATAAGATTGCCACCAATATTCAGATAGTTTTCCAAAGCTGTAATTTCACCTGGCAATAATTCCCGTTTGGGACTGGCAATTACCACAACCCCAGCGTCTGCAGGGACTGTAGTTTGTTGGGTTAAGCTTAGAGCTAGAGGGGTAAAATTATTATCTGTTAATCCTTGAATAGCTTGGGATATGGAATTCTCAGGATTTTTAGAGTTGGCAATTTCTAATTCACCGTGACCTTGTAAAAGGTAAACTTTAGGAGAATCGTTGCTGATAATCTTTTGTAGTTGACTGGTTAACTTGACTTCTGATAGACGTTCATTTTCATTCACATTTTGTACCAACTGATGTTTATTATTATATTCAAGATACACTTTACCAAAATCATTGACTCCAAATTTTTCTGCCAAACCTGGTCTCGTTTGAGGATCAACATATTCAAAGCTAAATTGGGGATTTTGTTGACCATACCTTTTTAGTAATTCTTGATCCTCTGGATTTTTTTCCCTAGTGAATAACCAAAGTTTGGCTGGTTCAGGTAAGGTGCGCAGTATTTCTTGAGATTGGGGCGCTAGGGTAAATAACTGGGTTTCTGTTAGGTCTAACCGAATGTGATAGCGATTACCTAAAAAATTGATTAATCCTAGAATTGTTAGGACAGCTAATATGGCAATTACAGCATTGGTGTTTGACTGGGTAGAACGTTGTTGCCAAAACTGACTTTTGTGAGCTTGCACCAGTACCCAAAAAAGACAAATTACCACCCCAGCAGTAATAAACCCTAGAGGGAGAATAGTCCATTGGGATGTAGTGCCAATCGTTAACCCCAGAGCCAAAAAGAATGGTCCTAATAAGAATCCGAATACAATCAGTGGTTTGATGAAGTTGATTTTAAGTACTTGTCTCATTTTTAGTTATGTAAATCTCCGATGATTGTGACTCTTACTAAGGTGACTATTGGCGTTGAAAACGCAGAGCATCTATTGATTGAGCAGTCAGAAAAATTCCCAGAATAATATAGCTGGCAAATAGTATGAAGCTACTGCTATCTAAAATTCCCTTGATTAAGGTGTTGTAGTGTTTTAACAGGGATAGATAACTGAGAATTTGTCCTAGTAAGCCTGGTAATGCTTGTGATAGGGACTCTATTAATAAGATTAGGATAACCACTACAAAGGTCAAGATTGCTGCTAAAACAGTGCTACTTGTTAAGGAGGAAATGAACATTCCCAAGGATAAAATTGACGCAGCTAGGAGTATTAGTCCTAGATTGCTAATTAAAGGAATGACCAAAGATATGGATGGACTTGATTCGCTAATGACTATGATCTGTAGTCCTATTATTGGTAAGATCATACTGATGAAAAAGGTTAAAACTCCCAACAGTTTACCTAGAGCTACCGCCCAATTAGTAATTGGTGAGGTGGCTAACAATTCTAAGGTTCCTAATTTCCTTTCTTCTGCGTAAAGTCCCATGGAAAGAATAGGTAACACAAATAATAATAACCAACTTATCCGATCTAAGAATGCCCTAATAAACTCGTATGGTACGTCTATAGGAGGAATGGGTACTCCAAATTGTTGTCCTTGTAAATCATACATGGCAACTGTAGGTAAAATCCCTCCTGGACCTAATAGTATAAGTATGAAAAATACACTGGCAATAAACCAAAATATTCCCGCTATTCCATAAGCTAATGGTGATACAAAATAACTTTGTAATTCTCGTCGATAAATGGCAATTATATTAGGAATTATGATAGCTATATTACCCATATTAAATGTTGTCTCCTGAGGTTTGTGCTAGGTCTTTCGCTTCTACAAACTGAGATAAGATTTTTTCTTCAGTAGTGAGTCTCAAAAATACATCTTCTAGACTAGCACCAATTCGACGCATTTCGTGTAACTCAAATCCACCGTGAATTAATGCAGATGCTATATAATTTCCCAAATTCGATCCTGGTTCTGATAAAACACGCAGAACAGGATTCTGACATGTACTCAAGTTAGGCATGGATTCTACTAAACTTACCCCCGGTATATTTTGTAAAACTTGTTTAGCCAGGTCAACTTCCCCAGAAATAGTCAGCTCATAACCAGAACCTTGTGTTAACTTTGTCATCAGGTTTTCTGGACTGTTAGTAGCCACGATTTGACCACGGTTAATAATGGCTACTCGGTTACAGGTCATACTTACTTCCGGGAGAATGTGAGTGGAAAGAATAATGGTGTGTGTACCCGCTAAACTTTTAATCAGGTTTCGCACTTCGATAATTTGTCTGGGATCTAATCCCACCGTGGGTTCATCCAGAATAATAGCCGGGGGATCGTGAACAATGGCCTGGGCTATTCCCACTCTTTGACGAAATCCCTTGGAAAGCTTACGAATAATTACTTGACGCTTTTCTGTAATATTGCACCTGGCCATGGCAGCTTTCACTTTTGTCGGGCGATCGCCTGCTGGAATACCTTTAATTTGAGCCACGAAGTACAAAAAACCTTCCACAGTCATTTCGGGGTATAAGGGAGGTGTCTCTGGCAAATAACCGATTTTTTGGCGTACTGCTAGGGAATTATCCTGGACATCATATCCAGCAATTTTAACCGTTCCCTTACTAGGGGGGAGATAACCGGCCAAAATCCTCATGGTTGTGGTTTTACCTGCACCATTAGGACCCAAAAATCCCAGAATTTCACCGGGTTCTACTTTGAAGGTGACATCTGTGATTGCAAGGGTAGAACCATATATTTTACTCAGGTGATCAACTTCTATCATGAATTGTATACTGACAAGGTTGAAGACGGCATAATTTTTCTACTCTATTATACTCGCGGAAAAATTGTCTTATGGGGCGTTTTTATTCTCTAATTTTGATGGCAAATCCTATACTATTTATATTATATTACTACTTTTTAGGTGTTAACGTGTATTATGAAACTTGCTTCATTATATGTAAATCCTATAACCGGTAATGATAGCAATAATGGTTCACAGTTGAGTCCATTTAAAACTATCACCCGTGCCTTAAAAACTATCCCATCTCCAGGAATTATACGCTTGTCTGAGGGAAGCTATAGTACCCAAACCCGGGAGATTTTTCCCCTGGTTATCCCCCAAGGAGTCGTGCTGCTGGGTAATGAGTCTAAAAAGGGTGAAGGGATTATTATTACCGGAGGGGGTGAATATCAAAGTCCCAGTTTTGGTCTACAAAACATTACCTTGTTATTTTCCGGTAATGGAAGTATACTGGGTATAACGGTCACTAACTCTGTAAGTAAAGGAACTGGAATTTGGATTGAATCCGCAGCACCAACCTTAGCTAATAATACTTTGTGTAAATGTGGTCGGGAAGGAATATTGAGTACTGGTCAATCTAAACCGGCGATTTTGGATAATGTTTTTATACAGAATATTGCCAGCGGTTTAATGATGGCACGTTCTAGCAAGGGAGAGGTTTTGCGCAATGTGTTTGAAAATAATCCTGTGGGAATAGCTATTACGGATTTAGCCGCACCTTTGATTGCTAATAACAAGTTGGGGAAAAACCAAATCGGAATGGCAATCTCCCGCGATGCTAGTCCAGTATTGCGGGGGAATTTAATGTATCAAAATACCCAATGTGGTTTATCAATTAATGGTAATGCCATCCCTGACCTTGGCAAACCACAGGATCCTGCAGGCAATATTTTTCGGGAACAGGAAAATTTTGATGTTCAAAATAGTTCATCTCAAAGTCTAATTTCCGTAGGTAATCAACTCAATACGTCTCAGATTAAAGGATTGTTAGAACTGGTAGCAGCCACCAATGATACAATTATTCCAGTTATCAGTAGTAGCTTCTCTGACCTTTATGCACACTGGGCTACAGCTTTTATTACAGCTTTAGTAGCAAAGGGGTTTATTGGCGGTTTTCCTGATGGCACTTTTCAACCTAATACACCTATTACTCGTGCCCAATATGCGGCCTTGGTTAAGAAAACTTTTCAACTACCAGATAGTCAGAATCTAAATAGGTTTAAAGATGTTAGAACCGATTTCTGGGCTAATTCAGCTATTGCTAGTGCAGCTGATGGGGGTTTTTTAAGTGGTTTTCCTGATGGTACTTTTAGACCAGGACAAAACTTAACTAGGGTTCAAGCTATAGTATCTATTGTTAATGGCTTAAAACTCACTGGCAGCAATCCTAATGGTTTACTAATTTATGGCGATCGCGCACAAATTCCTAGTTATGCCATTAATGCAACAACCATTGCCACTCAAAAACTGCTAGTCCTGAATTATCCTCAGACAGATTTATTGGAACCCCTGAGAGAAATAACCCGTGCGGAAGTAGCAACCCTAATTTACCAAGCTTTAGTGGCTAAAGGTGAAGCAGAAGCTATAGCTTCCCCTTACATTGTCAAACCCGACAAGGAACAACCTTCTTTTTCTGATTTAGTGGGGCACTGGGCAGAAGCATATATTAGAGCATTAGTTAGCATGAATCTTACCAGTGGTTTTGCTGACGGTAGTTATCAACCAGATAAACCCATGACCAGATCTCAGTATGCAGCTTTAATAGCAGCTGCTTTCAACCCGGTAGCTAAACGACCAACTGTGGATTTTATAGACATTCCCAGTGACTTTTGGGCGGTCAAAGCTATTCAGATAGCTTCTAGTGGAGGATTTATTGCTGGATTTAGTGACCGGACTTTTCGTCCCGATCAAAACATCCAGAGAATACAAGTCATTGTCTCTCTGGTGAACGGACTGGGACTGGTTCCTAACCAGAATCACTCTTCCCTTAGTTATACGGATAAAAATGCTATCCCAGAATATGCCAAAGTGGCTGTGATCGCAGCAAGTCAACAAAATATAGTTATCAATTATCCAGATCCAAAAATACTGTCACCCACAAAGGAAGCTACCAGAGCAGAGGTAGCAGCTATGACATATCAGGCACTATTAGCTATAAAAAGGGTTAAACCCATTGCTGAGAGTTGATTTTTAATGGTTTATTCTGGGACTAACCATTAGAATATGTAACATCTATGTTATACAAAAATCGTCCTGTAGCTCACAATACCTTGAAGTAAATACAACCAGTGAAATGTTGACAGAAAGACTGACACTTATCGCCTAAAGGTTACTACCCAGAAATCATCCCTGGAAAATTAAGACCCCATGCTAACAAAATTCCCCAGTCCTTATGATGAATTAGCAGTTAACTTATTAGTCCACTATGGTTTTGACTTGAATGGACACACTGCCATTGACCTAGTTACCTACTGGGGTAAAGAATATCCCCATGATTGGTTACATATAGGAATTATAGAAGCTCTATATCAGGGACGGTATAAAGCAATCTCAGTGCAGCAAATATTGACATTTTGGCAACGAAGAGGATGCGTCTATTATCATTTCAATACGGAATTTGAACGAATGATTTGTAACAAGTTCCCACAAATTCTCAAGCAGGACTCGGGTACTGTTTTATCTGTTGGAACATCATTAAACTTGGCCCGTCCACGTAATGGAGTTAAAAAAGTGTCCTCCCACTCTGATAATTATCACTTTCAGAATAATGATTTATCGGAAGATTTATTTATGGAAACCTATCTAGCATCACCTCCCATACTACCCCAGACGAGAAATTTTCCATATAATAGTAGTGCGCCTTTAAAAGATGTAATTAATCATGAAAGCTTATCTGCACCGGAACCTTTATCAGAAGTAATACCCGTTAATATTAATCACCCTCCAATTGGTCAATTTACACCCGAAAGTACCAACAATTCGGAATTATTTACGTCTAAACTTATAGCTATGACTATCAACTAGGCAAAATTGCTTCTTAATTGATTACTGGTAGTTATATAATTAAGATAATTTGCTAGACTGTTGAAAACTGGAAAACTACTATTTTTTTATTCATATGTCCGAGGACAAATCAGACAAATTAAAATCCCACAATCGAATCGTCTACCGGGAATTTGGCAAGGATTCATCGGAAGCTCTAGAACGTCCTGTTCCCGAACTACCCCCTAACCAACAAAACATCAGGATACAAGCTACCCGCGCAGGAAGAAAAGGTAAAACAGTGACCTTAATTAGCGGATTTAAAAATAAACAAGAAAACCTTATAAGTTTGTTGAAGCAATTAAAAGCCCAATGTGGTACAGGGGGAACCTTGAAAGAAAACGAAATTGAGATTCAGGGGGATCATAAACAGAAAATTTTAGAGATTTTGTTGAAACTGGGTTACAAGGCTAAGATTAGCGGTGGTTGACCATCACTGCTGTATGAAGCCCACTTTCATGATTTTTAACGTTTTTGCTATGAGTACATAAAAAATGTAATTCCCTGAGAAGAAGAAAACTGCCAAACGGCGTTTAGGTGTTGAGTTGTAGACGAGTACAAAGAAATCCTGAGCCCTGTATGACAAATACTCGCACCCCACTAACAAAATACTAGCACCCCTACCCAAAAAAAAAGATTTAATTTTTATCACCCTGATATTTAGTGGGATGATTACATTTGAGTACATCAGTAATAAATCCAATAAATTCTATCCTAGGGACGGATAAATGGAGCATAAAAAGTGCTGCTATAAATCATTTATCGCCAATCACTTAACGCTCCTTAACAAATCAACTGCGAAAAGTGAGTGCACCATTCCACCGAACCCTTGTGAAATTCAATGACACTACCGGCCACAGGAATTCTCACTTCCTCCCCACAGGAACCTCCCACAGGTAAATCTGGTGGTTGTGGTTGCGACAGCACAACAACCTCAGAAATGGACGAAAAACTCAAAGAGCGGATTGCTAAACATCCTTGTTATAGTGAGGAAGCACATCACCATTATGCAAGAATGCATGTAGCAGTAGCTCCCGCATGCAATATTCAATGTAACTATTGTAACCGCAAATACGATTGTGCCAACGAAAGTCGTCCTGGGGTAGTCAGTGAACTGCTGACACCAGAGGAAGCTGCTCATAAGGTATTAGTAATTGCCAGTAAAATTCCCCAAATGACAGTTTTGGGAATTGCTGGACCGGGAGATCCCCTAGCCAATCCTGAAAAAACATTTCGTACCTTTGAGTTGATTGCGGATAAAGCGCCGGATATTAAGCTTTGTTTATCAACCAATGGTTTGATGCTACCGGAATATATTGAACGCATCAAACAGTTAAATATAGATCACGTAACTATTACCTTGAACACCATTGACCCAGAAATAGGTGCCAAAATTTATTCCTGGGTTCACTATAAGCGGAAGCGTTATAAAGGTGTGGAAGGTGCGAGAATTTTGCTAGAGAAGCAAATGGAAGGATTGCAGGCTTTAAAAGAAGCTGATATTTTATGTAAAGTTAATTCCGTGATGATTCCTGGAATTAATGATCAACATCTAGTAGAAGTTAACAAAGTAATTAGAGAAAAAGGTGCATTCCTGCATAACATTATGCCCCTGATTTCTGCTCCAGAACATGGTACATATTTTGGGTTAAACGGTCAACCAGGTCCGACTAATAAAGAACTCAAGGAAGTGCAAGATCAATGTTCTGGCAACATGAAAATGATGCGTCACTGTCGTCAGTGTCGAGCAGATGCGGTGGGACTATTAGGAGAAGATCGCAGCCAAGAATTTACCAAAGAGAAATTATTGGAAATGTCTCCAGAATACGATCTAGAAAAACGTCAACAAGTGCAAGAAGGTATTGAGAAATTCAGAGAAGAACTGAAACTGGCAAGACAAAAAGTTACTGTTGGTAAAAAAATACCCAATCAGCTAAAAATTCTGGTAGCTGTAGCAACTAAAGGCGGTGGGTTAGTTAATCAACACTTTGGACATGCTAAGGAATTTCAGGTCTACGAGGTGGATGGAAATGAAGTTCGTTATGTAAGTCACCGCAGAATTGATCAATATTGTCAGGGTGGATACGGTGAAGAAGCAACAGCTGAAAATATAATTAAAGCAATTGCTGATTGCCAAGCAGTTTTAGTTGCTAAAATTGGCAACTGTCCAAAAGAGAAATTGCATGCAGCGGGTATACAGACTGTGGAATCATACGATTTAATTGAGAAAGTTGCCCTAGAATTTTACGAACAGTATCTAAGGGCTAATTTATAGCCCTAGCCAAACCAGAACGCCTATCCAGCAATTTAGCCATCAACTCTTTTCCTAGGCGTTCTGGAAAAAGCTATATGTTAGAGCCCAAAATCTCCAAGGAGAAATAATCATGGCTTACACTATTACTAGCCAGTGCATTTCCTGCAATCTTTGTGTATCTGCATGTCCAAATGGTGCAATTGAAAAAGTTGAAGGTAAGCACATTATTGATGCCCAACGATGTACAAACTGCGCCAACACAATTTACACTGTACCTCAATGTAAAGCAGTTTGTCCTACAGCTAGTGGGTGTGTAGAACAACCGAAAGGTTATTGGGAAATTTGGTTTTCTACCTACAATCGTATCATAGCTAAACTGACAAACAAACAGGACTATTGGGAATGTTGGTATAACACCTATTCCCAGAAGTTAGGGGAGCAATTAAAGAAGCATCAAATTGTAGCTTAGGTACTCGATGGTAATTGGTAGATAGTAAAATACCCAAGCTATACATTTTCTATTTGCCGTTACCATTTATTAGCCATAAACAATAAATCATAAGTAATGAGTGAAATGTTGAAAAATTGTATCTATCTGGATAATAATGCAACTACTAAGGTAGATCCTCAGGTTTTGGAAGCCATGCTACCTTATTTAACAGACTACTATGCAAATCCTTCTAGTATGCATAGTTTCGGGGGTCAACTGGCTAAAAATGTGAAAATAGCTAGAGAAAATGTTGCAGCTTTATTGGGATCTCAAGAGTCAGAAATCATCTTCACAAGTTGTGGAACTGAAGGTGATAATGCTGCTATTAAAGCAGCTTTGTTATCTCAACCAGATAAGCGCCATATCATCACTTCCCAAGTAGAACACCCAGCGGTTTTGAATGTTTGTAAACAATTGGAAACCCAAGGTTATGAAGTTACTTATTTGTCTGTTAATAGTCAAGGACAAATAGACTTGAATGAATTAGAGGCATCCCTAACTGGAAACACTGCTTTGGTGACTATTATGTATGCCAATAATGAAACCGGCACTATATTTCCAATTGAAGAAATTGGTGCTAGAGTAAAAGAGTATGGAGCCATATTTCATGTTGATGCAGTACAAGCGGTAGGAAAATTACCCTTGAATATGAAGACTAGTACAATTGATATGTTAACTATGTCTGGTCATAAAATTCATGCTCCTAAGGGTATTGGTGCTTTGTATGTAAAACGTGGTGTGAGATTTCGTCCCTTTTTAATTGGTGGACACCAAGAAAGGGGAAGAAGAGCAGGGACAGAAAATGTTCCAGGAATTATTGGTTTAGGAAAGGCTGCTCAATTGGAATTATTGCACTTGGAAGAGGTAACTAAAAGAGAAAGAAAACTACGGGATAATTTGGAACAAAGTTTATTAACTAAAATTCCTGATTGTGCAGTTAATGGTGATATTAATCATCGTTTGCCTAATACTTCTAATATTGGTTTTAAGTATATTGAAGGTGAGGCCATACTGCTGCTTTTAAATAAGCATGGTATTTGTGCCTCCTCCGGTTCTGCTTGCACTTCTGGGTCTCTAGAACCATCTCATGTTTTAAGAGCTATGGGTTTACCTTATACTACCTTACATGGTTCAATTCGTTTTAGTCTTTCTCGCTATACTACCCAAGAGGAAATAGATCAGGTAGTAGCTGTCATGCCAGAAATTGTGGAAAAACTCCGCAGCTTATCTCCCTTCAAAAATGATGAAGCACAATGGTTACAACAGCAATCCTTAGTAAGTAGTAAGTAGTCATTGGTAAATCCACAAATTCCTAATCTAACACTCTAATCAACAATTATGTGGGACTATACAGACAAAGTATTAGAATTGTTTTACGAACCGAAAAACCAGGGGACAATAGAAGATAACAGGGAACCTGGAGTTAAGATAGCTACTGGTGAAGTGGGAAGTATTGCATGTGGTGATGCTTTAAGATTGCATTTGAAAGTTGAAGAAGCTACGGATAAAATTCTCGATGCTCGTTTTCAAACTTTTGGTTGTACCAGTGCCATTGCTTCTTCTAGTGCGTTAACCGAAATGGTGAAAGGTCTCACCTTAGATGAAGCTTTAAGAGTAACCAATAAGGAAATAGCAGCATATTTGGGTGGATTACCTGAAGCTAAAATGCACTGTTCAGTCATGGGACAAGAAGCCTTAGAAGCAGCTATTTATAATTATCGAGGTATTCCACTAGCATCCCATGAGGACGATGATGAAGGTGTCCTAATTTGTAGTTGTTTTGGCATCACAGATGCTAAGATAAAAAAAGCAGTAAGACAAAACAATCTGTTCAGCGCCGAACAGGTTACAAATTATGTAAAAGCTGGTGGTGGATGCGGTTCTTGTTTAGCAAAAATTGATGATATAATTAAACAAGTACAACAGGATTTTGCTCTAGAAATAGGCTCTGGAAATGGTACAGTAAGTCACAAACAATTTTCCGCTTTAGGTGATAATTTAAGAGAGCAGTTAGAGCAACAAAAACCACTAACTAATGTACAGAAAATTGCTCTGATTCAAAAAGTATTAGATGAAGAGGTCCGACCTGTTTTAATTGCCGACGGGGGAGACGTAGAATTGTATGACATAGAAGGTAATAAGGTCAAAGTCATTCTTAAAGGCGCCTGTGGTTCATGTTCTAGCAGTACCGCTACATTAAAGATAGCCATTGAATCAAGATTACGAGAGCGCGTCAACAAGGAAATTATCGTCGAAGCAGTTTAGTTTTGCTGCCAAATACTTACATTCTAATAAATATTATGAAAAACAGAACAGCACTATGTCTAGTAGAGCGTTCGCCACCATTAAACCGCGACGTTCTATACACGCTCACTGCCGTAGATACAAGGCGTGAGAAATCGACACACAAAAGACCGGTAAACCACTCAGACTAGGAACTAGGAAAAATGAGCGACGAAAGAATTAGACAGATAGCATTCTACGGCAAAGGCGGTATTGGTAAATCTACCACCTCTCAAAACACTCTAGCAGCTATGGCTGAAATGGGCCAACGCATTCTAATTGTGGGTTGCGACCCCAAAGCTGACTCTACCCGTTTGATGCTGCACTCTAAAGCTCAAACTACCGTATTGCACTTGGCTGCTGAGAAAGGTGCTGTAGAAGACCTGGAATTGGAAGAAGTAATGCTGGCCGGATTCCGTGGTGTTAAATGCGTGGAATCTGGTGGTCCAGAACCCGGTGTAGGTTGTGCTGGTCGTGGTATTATCACTGCCATTAACTTTTTAGAAGAAAATGGTGCTTACCAAGATTTAGACTTCGTTTCCTACGACGTATTGGGTGACGTTGTATGTGGTGGTTTCGCTATGCCCATTCGTGAAGGTAAAGCACAAGAAATCTACATCGTTACCTCCGGTGAAATGATGGCGATGTACGCTGCAAACAACATCGCTCGTGGTATTTTGAAATATGCTCACTCCGGTGGTGTGCGTTTAGGTGGTTTAATCTGTAATAGCCGTAAGGTTGACCGTGAAGCTGAATTGATTGAAAACTTAGCTGAACGTTTAAACACCCAAATGATTCACTTCGTACCTCGTGATAACATTGTTCAACACGCGGAGTTGCGTCGTATGACAGTTAACGAGTATGCACCTGATAGTAACCAGGCTCATGAATACCGTGCATTGGGTCAAAAGATCATCAATAACACCAAGCTAACTATTCCTACCCCCATGGAAATGGATGAGTTAGAAGCTCTGTTGATTGAGTATGGTATTCTTGATGATGACAGCAAAAACGCTGAAGTAATTGGCAAGCCTGCTTCTGCAAGCAAGTAGTATTTATTGATTGAGAAATGGGAAAAAGGAATGCTCTACATTAATTTCCTTTTTACCTTTCTTTGGCAAATTTGGGGATTCCCCTACCTAAACAATACTAGAAAGAGCAAACAGACATGACACCTCAAGACAACAAGAAGATTGTTGAAGAAAGAAAAGAACTGATTAAAGAAGTTCTCCAAGCTTACCCTGAAAAAGCTGCTAAGAAGCGTGAGAAGCATCTGAATGTACACGAAGAAGGTAAAACAGATTGTGGTGTTAAATCTAACATCAAATCTTTACCTGGTGTAATGACCGCCCGTGGTTGTGCTTATGCAGGTTCCAAGGGTGTGGTTTGGGGTCCTATTAAGGACATGATTCATATCAGCCATGGTCCTGTAGGTTGTGGTTACTGGTCTTGGTCTGGTCGTCGTAACTATTATTTAGGTACTACAGGTGTTGATACCTTTGGTACTATGCACTTCACTTCTGATTTCCAAGAACGGGACATTGTGTTTGGTGGAGACAAGAAGTTATTGAAGTTGATTCAAGAGTTGGAAGAATTGTTCCCCCTCAACCGTGGTGTTTCTGTCCAATCTGAATGTCCTATTGGTTTGATTGGAGATGATATCGAAGCGGTTTCTAAGACAGCTGCTAAGGAACTGGGTAAACCAGTGGTTCCTGTCCGTTGCGAAGGTTTCCGTGGGGTATCTCAGTCTTTGGGACACCACATCGCTAACGACCAAATCCGTGACTGGGTATTCCCCAGAGCAGATCAAGCTAAAAAAGACGGTAGTCTCAAGTTTGAATCTACCCCCTATGACGTAGCAATTATTGGTGATTATAACATCGGTGGCGACGCTTGGGCTAGCCGTATTCTTTTAGAAGAACTTGGTTTACGTGTTGTTGCTCAGTGGTCTGGTGACGGTACTATTAATGAAATGTTGTTGACTCCTAATGTGAAGATCAACCTCATTCACTGTTATCGTTCTATGAACTATATCAGTCGTCACATGGAAGAAGCTTATGGTATTCCTTGGATGGAGTATAATTTCTTCGGACCTACCAAGATTGCTGAATCTTTAAGAGCGATCGCAGCCAGATTTGACTCTAAGATTCAAGAAAATGCTGAAAAGGTAATTGCTAAGTATCAGCCTTCCATCGATGCGATTATTGCTAAATACGGTCCTCGCTTGGAAGGTAAAACCGTAGCCATGATGGTTGGTGGTTTACGTCCTCGTCACGTCGTACCTGCATTCAACGATTTGGGCATGAAGTTAGTTGGTACAGGTTACGAGTTTGCTCACAGTGACGACTATAAACGTACCACTCACTATATTGACAATGGCACAATCGTTTATGACGACGTAACCGCCTTTGAATTTGAAGAATTCATCAAAGCTCTGAAGCCAGATTTAATTGCTTCTGGCGTAAAAGAGAAGTACGTATTCCAAAAGATGGGTCTTCCTTTCCGTCAAATGCACTCTTGGGATTATTCTGGTCCTTACCACGGTTACGACGGGTTTGCCATTTTCGCTCGTGACATGGATTTGGCACTCAACAGTCCAACTTGGGGATTAATCGGTGCTCCCTGGAACAAATCTGCCAAGAAAGCTTTAAGAAAAGCTACAGCAGCAGTCTAAGCAAAGAAAATATCAGGGTAAATTGCCCCCATAAATACTAAACAGTATCCTATAAGCACTGACCAATATAAGTGAAAATATGGGCAAAGTGGGGGTGAGAAATTCAAGATTCAAAATTAAAAGTTCTCAAGTTTGAATTTTCCATTCTGAATTTTGGGCAACATTTCTGACCCCCTACTTAAAAAGGGGCAATTAACTGATATCGCCACAGAAACACAACATATACAGCAATCTTGGAGAACTAGAAATGCCTCAGAATCCGGAAAAAATCAAGGATCACGTTGAACTATTCCACCAACCAGAATACCAACAACTGTTCCAAAACAAGAAAGAATTTGAAAATGGTCACACCCCTGAAGAAGTTCAACGGGTTGCAGAATGGACAAAGACCTGGGAATATCGTGAAAAGAACTTCGCTCGTGAAGCTTTAACCATTAACCCTGCTAAAGGTTGCCAACCTTTGGGTGCTATGTTCGCTGCGGTGGGTTTTGAAGGCACTCTTCCCTTCGTTCAAGGTTCTCAAGGTTGCGTTGCTTATTTCCGTACACACTTAACCCGTCACTATAAAGAACCATTTTCTGGCGTTTCTTCTTCCATGACTGAAGACGCTGCGGTTTTCGGTGGTCTGCAAAACATGATTGATGGTTTAGCAAATGCATACACACTTTACAAACCTAAAATGATTGCAGTTTGCACCACCTGTATGGCGGAAGTTATCGGTGATGACCTGGGTGCATTTATCACCAATGCTAAGAATGCTGGTTCTGTACCCCAGGATTTACCCGTACCTTTTGCACACACACCTAGTTTTGTAGGATCCCACATCACCGGTTATGACAACATGATGAAGGGTATTCTTTCTAACCTAACAGCAGGTAAAAAGAAAGCCACCAGTAATGGTAAAATCAACTTCATCCCCGGTTTCGACACTTATGTAGAAAACAACCGTGAAGTGAAGCGTATAGCTGACCTAATGGGTATTAACTACACCCTGTTATCTGACAACAGTGATTATGTTGACTCACCTAACGATGGTGAATTTAACATGTACCCAGGTGGCACAAAACTAGAAGACGCAGCGGACTCCATCAACGCTAAAGCTACTGTTGCTCTCCAAGCTTACTCCACCAGCAAAACCCGCGACTACATCGCTAAGGAATGGGGTCAAAAAGTTGAAGTTTCTCGTCCTTGGGGTATTAAGGGTACAGACGAATTCTTGATGAAACTCAGCGAGTTAACTGGTAAAGCAATTCCTGCTGAATTAGAAGTAGAACGTGGTCGTGCAGTTGACGCTATGACTGACTCCCATGCGTGGGTACATGGTAAGCGTTTTGCTATCTACGGTGATCCTGACTTAGTGTATAGTGTTGTTGGGTTCATGCTAGAAATGGGTGCTGAACCTGTACACATTTTGGTTCACAACACTAATGAAGTATTTGAGAAAGAATTGAGAGGTCTTCTAGATTCTAGTGAATTCGGTAAAGAAGCTAAAATCTGGGGTGGTAAGGACTTATGGCACTTACGTTCCCTATTGTTTACTGAACCCGTAGACCTATTAATTGGTAACTCCTACGGTAAGTATTTGTGGCGTGATTGTGGTGTACCTTTAGTTAGAATTGGTTATCCCATCATGGATCGTCACCACTACCACCGTTATGCAACCGTTGGTTACAAGGGTGTTATTAACTTGTTGAGCTGGATTGTTAACACTATCTTTGAAGAAATTGACCGCAATACCAATGTTCCTGGTAAGACAGATATTTCTTACGACTTAATTCGCTAGACAAATAACGGTTAAGTAGGGAGGCACAATTATTTGTAGGATGGGTTAGTGGTAGGGTAACCCATGGGGGCGTTGGGTTTCGTTCCTCAACCCAACCTACGTTCATGTTTAATTCCACCCACCTACTTAGTTGTCAAGCATCATCTTGAGGCCACTAATCCCTAAGTTAGTATCGGATGGGGATTGGGTATTAACCCAATTCCCTATTTCAATGAATCACCTGGTATTAAACCAACGGAAAAATTCTCCAGTACCGAAATTATCAAGAATTGCTGTTATAAAAATTCAGTTACGGATAAATAGATATCTTTTTTTGAGAATTGAAATGTGTGAATCTAATGTGAAGAGGAATTTTGCAGTAAGTCTATAGATATTTCCAACCTTGAAGTTTTGGAAAGTAACTGAATTATAAAAACTGTCAAGACCAGACATAAAGCGAGACATCAATATGAAAATGACCCAAGGCAAAATTAACGAACTGCTGAATGAATCAGGGTGTGAACATAATCAAAAAAAGCAAGCACAAAAGAAAAATAAATCCTGCACCCAACAAGCTCAACCCGGTGCTGCTCAAGGTGGTTGTGCTTTTGATGGTGCAATGATAGCCTTAGTGCCCATCACTGATGCAGCACATTTAGTCCATGGTCCAATTGCGTGCGCGGGAAATTCCTGGGGGAGTCGAGGTAGTTTGTCTTCTGGACCAATGCTGTATAAGACCGGTTTCACCACTGACTTAACAGAAAATGATGTAATTTTTGGAGGTGAGAAAAAATTATATCAAGCCATTCTAGAAATTCACAAACGTTATCAACCATCAGCTGTATTTGTTTACGCTACCTGTGTAACTGCTTTGATTGGCGATGATATGGAAGCAGTATGTAAAGTAGCAGCTGAAAAAATTGGCATTCCAGTGATTCCCGTAATTTCTCCTGGATTTATTGGCAGTAAAAATTTGGGAAATCGATTTGCAGGTGAATCTTTATTGGAATATGTGGTGGGAACTGGTGAACCAGAACATACCACACCATATGATATTAATTTGATTGGTGAGTACAATATTGCGGGAGAAATGTGGGGTGTTTTGCCCTTATTTGAGAAATTGGGGATTCGAGTCCTTGCCAAAATTACTGGTGATGCTCGTTATCAAGAAATTACATACGCTCATCGAGCTAAGTTAAATGTGATGATCTGCTCGCGGGCATTATTAAATATGGCGCGGAAAATGGAGGAACGCTATGGTATTCCCTATATTGAAGAGTCATTTTATGGGATAGATGATATTAATCATTGTCTAATAAATGTGGCGGCTAAATTAGGAGATGGGGAATTACAAGCACGGACTAAGAAATTAATTGCTGAAGAAACTGCTGCTTTAGATATTGCTCTAGCACCTTATAGAGAAAGACTAAAGGGTAAACGAGTGGTACTATATACTGGGGGAGTAAAAAGTTGGTCAATTATTTCTGCTGCTAAAGATTTAGGGATAGAAGTAGTGGCAACAAGTACTAGAAAAAGTACGGAAGAGGATAAGGCTAAAATCAAGAAATTACTAGGCAATGATGGCATTATGTTAGAAAAAGGTAATGCCCAGGAATTATTAAAATTAGTGAGGGATACAAAAGCCGATATGTTAATAGCTGGTGGCAGAAATCAGTACACAGCATTAAAAGCAAGAATTCCCTTTTTAGATATTAATCAAGAGCGTCATCATCCCTATGCTGGTTATATGGGAATGGTGGAAATGGCCAGAGAATTGTACGAAGCTTTATATAGTCCCATCTGGGAACAAATTCGCAAACCAGCACCATGGGATAATGGGGAAACATTTTAATTATTAAAGATTACATTTATGGCAATAGTCACTATTCCTAATAAACCAGTTTCGGTTAATCCCCTAAAACAAAGTCAAGCCTTGGGAGCTGCTTTGGCTTTTCTGGGATTGAAAGGAACAATGCCTTTATTTCATGGTTCCCAAGGTTGTACAGCTTTTGCTAAGGTTGTATTAGTACGACATTTTCGGGAAGCAATTCCCTTAGCTACCACAGCTATGACAGAAGTCACCACCATTTTGGGGGGAGAGGAAAATGTGGAACAAGCAATTTTAACTCTGGTGGAAAAAGCTAAACCGGAAATTATTGGATTATGTACCACTGGATTAACAGAAACTAGGGGGGATGATATTGAACGTTTTTTGAAGGAAATTAGAAAACGTCATCCTGAATTAGACCATTTACCAATTATTTTTGCCCCTACTCCTGATTTTAAAGGTGCATTACAAGATGGTTTTGCAGTTGCTGTGGAAAGTATTGTCCAGCAAATACCTAAAGCTGGAGGGGTAAAAACAGAGCAAATTACCATTTTGGCCGGTTCTGCTTTTACTCCTGGGGACATTCAAGAAATTGAAGAAATGGTCAAATCCTTTGGATTAGAACCTATTTTTGTACCCAATTTAGGTGCTTCTCTAGACGGTCATCTGGAAGATGATTATCGTGCGGTAACAGTGAGTGGGACTACTCTCCCAGAACTGCGTGCTGTGGGTAGTTCAGCTTTTACTATTGCATTGGGTGAAAGTATGCGCGGGGCAGCAAAAATTCTTCAAGAAAGATTTAATACCGATTATGAGGTCTTTCGAGATTTAACAGGTTTAGAACCGGTGGATGAATTTTTGCAAGCTTTGTCGGTATTAAGTGGAAATCCGGTTCCGGAAAAATATAGTCGTCAACGTCGTCAATTACAAGATGGGATGTTAGACACTCATTTTTATTTAGGTGCCAAACGAATTTCTTTAGCATTAGAGCCAGATTTAATGTGGTCTATGATTAGGTTTTTACAGTCTATGGGTGCTTGTATTCATGGAGCTGTGAGCACCACTAAATCCCCCTTATTAGATATTTTACCCATTAAAAGTGTCACCATTGGGGATTTGGAAGATTTGGCAGATATAGCAGTTGGATCTGATTTATTGATTGGCAACTCTAATGTAAATACCATTGCCAAACGTCTGAGTATTCCCCTTTATCGTTTAGGAATACCAATTTATGACAGATTGGGAAATGGATTATTTACCAAGGTTGGTTATCGAGGAACTATGGAAGTTCTGTTTGCCATTGGCAACCTGTTTATAGAACATGAAGAGTCATTAATGATGCAACAATGGCAACATGTAATGAATAGGGGATAAATCAAATTCTCAAGTTGTTAGTTATAAAGGACAAATGAAAGTGAAAATTGCATTTACGACCAGTGATAGAATTCACGTCAATGCCCATTTTGGATGGGCTAAGGAAATTGATGTTTATGAAATTTCCGATCAAGGCTATGAATTTAGGGAGACTCTCAGGTTTGATGGTGAGTTAAAGGAAGATGGCAATGAGGATAAAATTACCCCTAAACTTGAGGCCTTACATGACTGTACTATAGTTTATGTTCTGGCAATTGGTGGTAGTGCGGCCGCTAAACTAATTAAACATGGTGTGACTCCGGTAAAAGCCAAATCTGAAGAGGAAGAAATTGCCGAAATCTTAAATAAACTAGTGCAAACCTTAAAAGGGAATCCTCCACCTTGGTTACGGAAGGCTCTAGGTCAAAAGAAATCTAATTTTTTAGAGGAAGTAGAAAACGAAGCTGCAATATGAGTCAAAATAATAGTGTGAACGGAAATGGTACAGTCTCCCCGTTTTTAAAAACTTTGGTACAACAGATCAGAGCTAGTGATAGCTATGGTTTTTATCGAAATTGGTCTGATGAATTAATTCTCAAACCCTTTGTTGTGACCAAGCAGAACAAAAAACAAATCTCTGTAGAAGGAGAAATCGATCCGGCAACTATTGCTCGAATTAATGCCTTTTTTCGAGCTGTAGCTGCTAGTATTGAGCAAGAAACTGGTATGATTTCTAATGTGGTGATTCAATTAGGTCATGAGGGTTTTGGTTGGGCGCTAGTTTTTTCTGGGCGACTATTGTTGGCTATCAAAACTTTACGAGATGCCCATCGTTTTGGATTTGAATCTCTGGAAAAGTTAAATGAAGAGGGGCAAAACTTTGTCCAAAAAGGAATTGATTTAGCTCAACGTTTTCCACAAGTTGGTAACTTGTAGTTTGAGATTCTCAATAACTTTTCCATAACTACCTATGCTCAGTCTACTAATTACTCATCATCTATTGCAATGACAATTGAAGATCTAAGAAATACAATCAAAAGGCTAAATAGTAAAGCAGGTCAAATGAAAATGGATCTGCATGATTTAGCGGAAGGACTGCCAACAGATTACGAAAAATTGATGACTGTTGCAGCTGAAACCTATGAAATATACAAAGAATTAGATCGGCTAAAACAACAACTAAAAACTATGGAGACAAGTTAATG
Organism: Cylindrospermopsis raciborskii Cr2010; assembly: GCF_003367075.2. NCBI lineage: Bacteria > Bacillati > Cyanobacteriota > Cyanophyceae > Nostocales > Aphanizomenonaceae > Cylindrospermopsis > Cylindrospermopsis raciborskii. The sequence goes on along the minus strand of NZ_CP065936.1, from coordinate 2,524,817 downwards.
AATAGAACTATGGAAGAATTTAAACAAATTGTGGATGCGGAGGCATATTTTCAATTTTTTAATCTGGCTTACGATCAACACTTTGTTAATGTTAATCGTCTACATATTTTGAAGAAGTTTTCTCAATTTATGTATGAAATTAATCAAGAATATCCCAATTTAAGTGATTCAGAAAGATTGGAGAAATATAGTACAGCACTGCAACAAGCATATCAAGTTTTTATGGAATCCACACCCCATGAACAAAAACTGTTCAAGGTGTTCAATGATAAACCGAAAAATGTAGTTACTTTAACAGACATTATATCTGATTAGGAGGTATGAATTAATGAGTCTAACGCCTAAGGAATTAGAGCGGTATAGTCGCCAAATGATGCTGCCAAATTTCGGTGAACTAGCTCAAAATCGTCTTAAATCAGCGACGATTCTGGTGACTGGTGTGGGGGGATTAGGTGGTACTGCAGCTCTTTATTTAGCAGTAGCAGGTGTTGGGCGTCTGATTTTAGTTCGTGGTGGTGATTTACGTCTGGATGACATGAATCGCCAGGTTTTAATGACCGATGATTGGGTAGGTAAACCAAGAATTTTTAAGGCGAAGGAAACACTCGAAGCTATTAATCCCGATGTGGAAATTGAAGCAGTTCATGATTATATCACTGCAGAAAATGTAGACTCTTTAGTGCAATCTGCTGATATGGCCCTGGATTGTGCTCACAATTTCAACGAGCGGAATTTACTAAATGCAGCTTGTGTGCGTTGGCGCAAACCAATGGTAGAAGCAGCTATGGATGGAATGGAAGCATACCTAACAACAATTATTCCCGGTGTTACTCCCTGTTTATCCTGTTTGTTTCCAGAAAAACCGGATTGGGATAGACGTGGGTTTTCAGTTTTGGGTGCTGTTTCTGGAACTTTAGCTTGTTTAACTGCTCTGGAAGCTATTAAACTCATTACAGGTTTTAGTCAACCATTGTTGTCAGAACTGCTAACAATTAATTTTTCCAGAATGGAATTTGTTAAGCGTCGTTCCCAGAGGGATCGTAATTGTCCAGTTTGTGGTAACACTGCACCTTGGCGATATTCCCAATCTCAGTCTTTATCTGTTTAAAGATTTATTCCTAAAACTTCATGAACTTGATGATGGAATTGAGAAATAAACCATCAGCCAATCTAAATCTTAGCCAATAGGAAAAAAAATGACTATAACTTTAACCGAAAAGGCGGAATTTCGTTTGCGGGCGTTTTTAAAAACTTCTGCTACCCAAGAAAATCAGTCAGGTGTACGCATTTCTGTAAAAAATGGTGGTTGTAGTGGCTATGAATATGGTATTGAAATCACCAGTCAACCCCAACCTGATGATATTGTTACTAAACAGGGAAATGTGTTGCTTTATATTGATGCTAAAAGTGCGCCCTTGTTAGAAGGGGTGGAAATTGATTTTATTGAAGGAGTCATGGATAGCGGTTTTAAGTTCTCTAATCCAAACGCTACCGATACTTGTGGTTGTGGTAAGTCTTTCAAATCGGGAGATTGTTCACCCAATGGTGTACCTTACAGCTAAAACTATTTGGAATTTGGGAAAAAATAAATAAGGAAACTAGTTCCATCGCATCAGTTTACAACCGTGAACATTCTCCACATTTTTGTCTGGGTAGCATCTACCTAAACTACAAATTCTATTCAATTTTCAGGAGAAAGACTATGGCTACCTATAAAGTCAGATTGGTTAACGAAAAGCAAGGTTTAGATGCTACAATTGACTGTGATGAAGAGACATCAATTGTTGATGCAGCAGCAGAAGCAGATATTGAATTGCCTGTTTCTTGTCACGCTGGTTCTTGCTCTAGTTGTGTGGGCAAAATTATAGAAGGTGAGATTAACCAAGATGATCAAAATTTCTTAGATGATGACCAATTATCTAAGAAGTTTGCCCTATTATGTGTTACCTATCCTCGCTCTAACTGTACAATTAAAACCCATCAAGAAGCAAATCTTGTATAGCTAAGGCGAACCAGAACGCCTACCTAATCATCAACCCTAGCGTTCTGGACCATATACAAGTTAGAAGATTACTCCTATTTCAATTTCTGTGAGTATTTTGACAATGTTTACTCCTTTTACTGTGGTTGGTTGTTCTTTGGAATTACTTCAAACTGGAGAAAAGGGAATTGTTACAGTCTGTCAACCCCAAAATGAAATCATTAAAAAAAAGTTGATTTCAATGGGTATTAGGACAGGAACTAATATCATGGTTGAGCAAAAATTGCCAGTTTTTATTATTAAAGCTGCAAATGTATCTATGACTATAGATAGGGAAACCATGGGAGCTATTTATGTCAGAGTATTACAAAACTTCTCTACCTAAATAGCTCTGCAACGCTTCTGGTACTTTAACTGTTCCATCAGCTTGCTGATAATTCTCTAAAATCGCTGCCATTGTCCTTCCTACAGCTAGTCCGGAACCATTTAGTGTATGTACAAAACGCGTTCCTTTTTTACCAGCCTCTTTAAACCGAATATCTGCTCTCCTAGCTTGAAAGTCAATACAATTAGAACAACTGGAAATCTCTCTATATTTGTTAAAGGATGGCAACCACACCTCTAAATCATAGGTTTTGGTTGCTCCAAACCCTAAATCACCAGTACATAGTTCAATTACTCGGTACGGTAATTTTAAAGACTGTAAAATTGACTCCGCACTCCCTACTAATTTCTCTAATTCCTCAAAAGAAGATTCGGGGCTCACTATCTTTACCAGCTCAACTTTATTGAATTGATGCAGTCTAATTAAACCGCGCATATCCCTACCATAGCTACCAGCTTCTCTTCTAAAACAGGGAGTATATGCAGTATGATAGATTGGTAAATCTTCTTTGTTCAAAATTTCCCCTCTATATAAATTAGTGACGGGAACTTCTGCTGTAGGAATTAACCATAACTCATCCTCTGCACATTTAAAACTCTCTTGGGCAAATTTGGGCAGTTGTCCAGTTCCCGTCAGAGAATCCGTATTTACTAATAAGGGTGGGCTAATCTCAATATAACCGTTTTCTATGTGCTTGCTTAACATAAATTGAATTAGTGCTCGTTCCAAAGCAGCCCCTGCACCTATTAAGTTCACAAACCTACTTTGAGCTATCTTTACTGCTCTTTCAAAGTTTAAGATACCTAACTTTTCTCCTATTTCCCAGTGGGGTAATATATTGGCATTTTGGGGTTTATATTCATCTCCCCATCTTCTAATCTCCGGATTATCATCTTCGCTTTCACCAATGGGGGTACTGTCGCTGGGAAGATTGGGAAGTGCTAATAACAACTGTTCAATTTGCCCTTTTAACTCTTTTTCTCTAGGTTCTAAATCGCTTAGTTTAGTTTTAACCAGATTGCCTTCTTCCTTTAACGAGAGAAGTTCTTCACTTTGAGGACTAATTCCTGTTTTTACCTTTTGACCTACCAGTTTACCAATTTCATTACTTCTAGCTTGCAATTCGTTGCGCTCTAATTCCAACTCCCGTTGTTTTTGGCTTAAATCCAATATGGGCTGAATTTCATATTTACCACCGCGACTATTCAGCTTTTTCTGTATCAGTTGTGGGTTTTCTCTAATCTGTTTAATATCCAGCATTGGTCATCACTCCAAAAAAGATTGAAAAATTTTCGATCAACTATCTTGTGATTCGATTTAGTAAAAACAGTGAACAAACAAGCCCTGCAAAATGAGCTGAAATTGTATTGGTGTTCGCTTGAACAACTAACATATCCAATCCGCTAATCACTCGATTTGGATCAAATAGCTGGGTTGTAACTGCTTGGGGGGAAATTGATCGGGCAACCAATGTGCCTACAATTGCTTGAGCACCTAATAAAGTCACTAAAATACCTCCTAGATTAATCCATACGCCTAGTCTAATCACCTGTACACTCTCTAGTTTTCGTGGACGATTGCTAGGATTGGATGAGTCCAGTTGTTTACCAATTCTTGTATACCTGTAACCTAAATAAATACCCGCACCTAAAACTATTAATCCACATACGGCCAAAAATATGCCAAATCCCGTGCCCGGATTGTTATTAGGACTACCCGGTCTCTGACTAAAAAAGGCATATAGCAATACTATTATCCCAGATATCACACCTAATACTAGTTGTATCCAAAAACTAATCCAACCCGCTAAGCGAAACATCTGGGCGATCGCTCTTATATTAGTGGATTGCATTTCCAAGTCCTTCGTCATATTTAAATAATTCCCATAGTAGGATCAATAAACTCTTTAAGAAACTTCTATAAAAGTCAATAGATCTAGTAGCTTATCTCTTAGTGACTATCAAAAATCCCACTTGACTGGTTTGACTCCAGAATAGATCAACAATCATTAATAATAAATAGGTGGGATTCATTTAAAAAAATAAAAGTCATGGATACTGCTATCATTCCATCCACCTTTCTCCTCACCTTGTTATTGCTTGTGGGGTTGTTTTTCTTTATTCGTGCTTCCACCAAAGATCGCACTGAACAAGCAAAAATAGCCTCTGAAGACGATGAAACCATCCTGATGGGTCAACTCAAGGACTATTTCCAATCCCGTGCTTATCGAGTGGTTTCCGCAGATCCAGAAAAAAAGGAAGTCATTTTCGAGGGCTTTGTCCAACCTAGTTGGTTTTTAGCTGTGTTTCTGACTGTTTTAGCTGCTCTAGGTCTTGCTTGTCTAGGACTAGTTTTAGCCCAGCTTTTTTCCAGTCAGAATCCATTTTTTTTGGTTTTAGTAGCACCATTAAGTGGTATATTCTACTGGCGCCAATCCGGAAGAATTGAGAAGGTATTACTCAAAATGGAGTTTTGCCAAAATGAACAACACCCCTCAAGTATAATCACTGTCACTGCTCACCGAGATGAACTCGCGGAGTTAAAAAGGGCTTTACAAGTAAAAGCTTTACAAGTAAAAATTGTCGATGTGATAACCTAACACCCTGACACCAATTACCTACTTCCAACCGGAAAACAGAGAGCACATAACAAACTTTGTATTAATGGTCTTACTAAGAAATCAACTTAACTCAGTTATTTTAGTAACATACCCTTCGCTTGATTTTGTTGTCACTCTCTGCTGTACCAGGTTTAATTATCCAATTGATTAGCACCACTGTCAGTTCGGCCACAAACTAAAAAAAAATTGAATTTTTGCGTCAACTGTTCAATTTTGCCAGTTAATTGATTTTGGGGTCAGAAGTAAGAAGTTGAATGCGTAAAAAAACCATTCCAGAACCTAGCGATTTGCCAGATTCACTAGTTGTTCTGCACTAGCTGGAGTTTCCAACATTCTCAAGCTAGGGAATAAAAAATGGTTCTCTTCTACGTATTGAGCACCAAACAGACCCTTTTCCGCCCAAAAATAACGGTCTGTGGTGTGTTCGTTCCTTTTTACTAATAGCAAGGCAGGAGGCAAGATACCTTCAGCGTGAATAAACTTTCTCGCTGCTGTCACTGGTTTGTCTTCGCCGCTTTCTATGCTGTACTGAGGCACATTTTCCAGAATCCGTCGTCCTTCCTGACGACGACGGCTTTTTCTTTTACGTCTCCTTGCCAACTTATTGTCCTCCTCTTTCAAGCTAGAAGATTGTAGTCACAGCTACAAAACTCGTGGTAATTATATACGGGTTGCCAGAAAAAATCAATGGTTTTTAACCTTTCGATACATCTCTATCAATCTATTCCTCAACTGGGATCAATTACTCAGTAATTTTAAAATAACTTGTGTATATTAAATATTAATAAATACGCAAATCGTAGTAGTTAAGGTGTTATATGATAGCTGAAGTAATATTAAAATAGTAATAAAATAATAAATGGTGATAAATTCACTTCACTTAACAATTAGGAATTAGAATAGGTAACGGATACCAATAAACAAGATGGCAAAAGGGCGCCCATTGATAAAACATAACTAGCTTACACACATAACCTCTAAATTCTAATTTCTGTTATAGCTTTAGCCAAAATGCTTACAAAATAGTTGATAGGCATCCGTAGCATTTATACACTTATTCAGTGAATTTCAAAAAATGTTAATGTCTGCCAGTTCTGATTTTATTGCTCTATGTCAAGAGCAAGTATCACTGTTAACCCAGGGACTGGGAGCGTCTTCAAGTGTAGTCTACTTAACACAGGAACTGGTAGACCACCCCAGTGGAGAAGGGTTATTAATTCCCGTTCTGGTTTATCCAGAAGCTTCTCGATTAAATTATTCCCAGGACGTGGGTAGAATAAAAGTTAACAACCTCAAATTTGGCAATTTAGAAAATTTGAGCGACTCTAGTTATGTGTTGTCATTACCAGATCAAAAACTGTTAGCACCAAGATTAGACTATATTCCCTCATCTCCCCAATCAACTGGTGCTTATACTAGTGATTATAATAAGTCCCTTAACTTAGAAGATAAATATCTATTTGGACAGTACCAAATTGTATTACCCCTGGTACATGAAGGTTTAATGGTGGGACTGCTTTTGACAGCAAGGGAAGATCGTCAGTGGAAACAAGTGGAAGAAGAAGAAGTTCGCCGCATAGCTACAACTTTAGCGATCGCCTGTATATTGGATCAGCGTCAAGTTTGGTTACAACACCAACTACAGCAGGAAAAAGCCTTACAAAAGGAGCAGGGGGACTTACTAGATAATCTTTTACATCAGTTTCGTAATCCTCTGACTGCTATTCGTACTTTTGGTAAACTTCTTTTAAAAAGATTAAGATCTAATGATACTAATAGGGAAGTAGCCATAAATATTATCAACCAAAGCGATCGCCTGCAGGAGTTATTGCAAAACTTTGATCAGGTTTTAGACTCAAAAAACAGAGACACAACAGCTATTCCCACACTAGGATTAGCACTTACAGTGGAAGCATCTCCCCAGAAAACAGCTCCGCTGTTGTTGCCAGGAACGGGAGAAGAGCCTACTAGTTGTCATTTAAAAGATATACTACTACCCCTACTAGCATCTGCACAAGTCCTAGCTCAGGAAAAAACTATTCAACTTTTAATAGACATTCCCAACCATTTACCACCAGTAAAAGCCAATATTAAGGCACTCACAGAGGTTTTCAGTAACATCATAGATAATGCCATAAAATATACCCCTGTGGGTGGAAAAATCTCCATTCAGTCTCTACAAAAAAATACAGACTTTCAGGGTATAGCTATTAGCGATACAGGTCCGGGTATACCCAAAGAGGATCTGGATCGTTTGGGTGAAAGAAATTACAGAGGAGTACAAGCTAATACTGACATTCCCGGCACAGGTTTAGGAATGGCGATCGCCAAACAACTGATAGCACAAATGCAGGGAGAAATAGAGGTTTTCAGCCCTGCAGTAGAATTTGATAGCGCATCCTCTTCTCTTCCGGGAACCAGCTTTATTGTTTGGTTACCTCAATTACCACATCTTTTGAATCAACATCCTTTATAGGGGAGTTAGTTTTAGCTTTAGAAGACTTCCAGCCCTCAATAACCAATTTAGACACTTCCGATACCAATAATGTTAATAAAACCAAGTCATCAATTTGACCAACAACAGGGATAAAATCGGGGGCAATATCAATGGGACTAACCAAATAAACAATAGTTCCCATAATTACCCACCAGCGGTACTTAGGTTTACGGATCAAACTGCCATACCAAGAGTAAAGTGATTGTACGGAAAAGCTCATATTTTTTTCCAGAATTTAGTGGTTAAGAAAAATGTTCTAGCATAATTGCTATATTTAGTGTAGTGAGGAGACTGGAAAAGTGGATATTTTAGATTTGTTCAAGAAAGGCGGTCCAGCCATGTGGCCGCTGTTAGTACTGTCCGTACTATCTCTAAGTGTAATCTTTGAGCGTTTGTGGTTTTGGCTACGAATTTTGAGCCAAGAAAAACAAGTAGTAGAAAGAGTGCTAGATGCTGCAATAGATAGCTGGGAAATAGCCACAGAAATTGCCCAAAAAGCCACTGATCAGCCCATAGGTCGTTTTCTATACGCCCCACTGCGGTTGCAAAAAAGTGATGCTGAAACCTTTAAACTAGCCTTGGAGTCTACAGCAGCAGAAGAAATAGCAGGAATGAGAAGGGGAGAAAAACTTCTAGAATCTGTAATCGCGCTTTCACCACTCTTAGGATTATTAGGTACGGTTTTAGGTTTAATTCAATCCTTGCGAGCAATTAAAATTGGTGATCTGGGTACAGAATCTACAGCGGGTGTCACCACAGGTATTGGTGAGTCCTTAATTAGCACTGCTTCTGGTTTGATAGTTGCCATTGTCACCTTAGTGTTTTATCGTCTATTTCAATCCTTTGCGGTTAATCAAGTGAAAGTGTTTAATAAAGCTGGCAATGATTTAGAGTTGTTGTATCGTCAATCTCCACCTGAGTCTAAGAAAAGAGAATTTGTTTTCATTACAGAAGAATCTCCAGTGGAAGAAGAGTTGACTCACCCTGTTGAAAATCCTGTGACCAGTTCAGAATCAGAGCCAGAAAATGAAAGTTAACCTGCATACCCCCATTGAAGAAGTTCAGATTCAAATTATTCCTTTGATTGATGTTGTTTTTTGCATCCTGACTTTTTTCCTATTAGCAGCACTGCAATTTACCAGACAGCAGGCAATTAATGTTGATTTACCCAAAGCTACCACAGGTACTACCTCCGCTGCTAGTTCCCAGCCAAGTAACATTTTACCAGTTACTATTGATGCTGTAGGTAAAACTTACATTGAAAAGGATCCGGTGACCAGGGAACAATTGGAAGTGCGATTAAAACAGTATATTACTGGAAATCCCCAGGGTATTTTAGTTCTGAATGCTTCTCGCACAGCTACCTATAATGATGTGGTTCAAACATTAGATTTACTCAGACAAGTGGGGGGAAACCGAGTGTCCTTGGGAATTATCCCCGGAGCTTCTCAACCGGTGATTGATTCACTAAACCTTCCTGGGACTCCGATTGTACCACCACTAAATTTACCCACGGTTCCTGGTGCTGATCCTGGGTTGAATCCACCAAGTGCCCTTCCCACACCACCAACTGCTGGGAATTCTCCCCCTATTACTATTCACCAAACACCTGTACCCCAAAGGTAAGATGTGATTTTTAAAAACCTATTTTTTGCTTCCCTGAAACTCTTTATTAGATTGTAAACCAAACGAGTTCAGGGGAGTTTTCTTATTTTGAGATTCCCCACGCATAAACGCGGGGAATTTCAGCGTCAATGACGCCCCTAATTATTCATTAGTTGGAGCCAGAGGAGGATTACCAGAGTTCTGCTGACGCTGGTCACGCTTTTTCCTGTCCGCAGCCAGCATGTCCGCCATAACTGTTAGTGCTTGTTCCATCTTATCAAGATTAGAACGATATAAGTCTAAATCCTTATTTAGTTTATCCTCAGACAATTTTAAACCTTGAGCAATAACTGCAATAGTTTGATTGCGCTGAGTTTCATCCTTGACAAATTCAGGATCTGACAATTCCAATAGGGAGAATAAACCAATAGCCAACAAACGACTGTATTTAAAATTAGGATTTTGGGCTATAGCTTGTAGTTCCGCTTGCAGATTAGCATCTTGATCCAATGGGGTAGTTTGACTGCACCAAGCAATTAAGTCTTTTACAGAAAAAGAGCTAGCTATAGCCTTGAGCTTGGCTGCATCCTGGTGATACACCTGGGGATCCTGCTCCACAGCACAAATGATGGCATTAAAAATAGATACTAGATCCTCGGATGGTTGGTAGCCCTGCATAAAGCGGTCAAAAGTTGTGACAACCCCTAAGGCATAGATTGAATTGTAGCTAAAATCTACATTGACTGACAGCAAGTGCATCTCTACCATCAATTCCTCTACTACCCGACGGTAAATAGTGTTGATGGGGCGGGTATGACGGCTATAGAAAGTTCGCTTTGTATCAGAGACAGTACGGAAGTTATTCACAAGGAAAATGTTAAGGGCAATGTATTGTTATTTCCTATTCTAACAAAAAGCCGTCCTTTCTTAGATTCAGTTGTGCATTCAAAAAGGAATAGTAAAAGCTTCCTCTTCTGTTTCACAGATTTCAAACACAGTATCCATCATGGTGACCTCAAAAACGAGTTTTGCATCTGGATGAATATTACAAATGCGAAAAGTTCTATTTAACTTGTTTGCATCACGCATTCCAGCTACCAAGGAAGTTAAACCAGAGCTATCAATAAAATCTACTCCTCCCAAATTCACCACTAGATGACAAGTCTTCTTACTAATACACTCCTGTAACTTTAATCTAAATTCCCAAGCAGTTGTAATATCAAGGCGACCCGCTGGTGCTAAAACAATTACAGTTTCATCGCTTTTAGTCTGATAGCTTTTTTCTTGTATAGAGAGCATATTTGTTAATATTCTTGTCTAATAGTTTTAGCAGTTTTTACCAATTGAGGCTGGAATATTAAAAAGCTGCTGTCTTGCTGCCATATTATTATACCAGCCCATACCAATGCTACATACACTCAATGACTAGATTGTAACTTCCAATTGAGCCAGTCTTGGGGTTTGAGGAAAGTTTCATACAATTCGGACTCGGGAGAATTTGGTTGTGGTTGATAGCCATACTCCCAGCGAACCAAAGGAGGTAGGGACATTAAAATGGACTCCGTGCGTCCATTAGTTTGTAGTCCAAAAATCGTACCTCGGTCATAAACTAGGTTAAATTCTACATATCTACCTCTACGGTACAATTGGAAACTACGCTGGCGATCGCCATATTCCGTATTTCGGCGACGTTGCACAATAGGTGCATAAGCTGGGATAAATGCTTGACCACAGTCTTGGATTAGAGAAAACACTTGTTCCCAGGTACGACGGGGTAGCGGTGTCAAATTTCGACTGTAGTTAGCAGCTTCCCCCTGGGAATCAGGACCTCGATAAATATCACCCTGTCCATCCTGATAATCTAAAAATATGCCTCCCACACCTCTGGTTTCACCCCGATGTTTAAGATAGAAATATTCGTCGCACCAGCGTTTAAACACTGGGTAGTAATCTACATGATGTTTATCACAAGCATTTTTAAGAGTTTGATGAAAATGAATAGGATCTTCAGCAAAAGGGTAGTAAGGAGTTAAATCAGCACCACCGCCAAACCACCATACCGGACCTGCTTCAAAGTAACGATAGTTCAAATGAACAGTAGGTATGTATGGGTTACGCGGATGTAAAACTAAGGAAGTACCAGTAGCATAGAAGCCATGTCCTGCAGCTTCTGGGCGCTGAACTAAAATAGATGGTGGCAGCTGATCGCCCCAAACCTGGGAAAAATTAACACCAGCTTGTTCAAAAACTGCCCCTTCACGCAAGACGCGGGAACGCCCACCACCACCTTCTATACGCTCCCAGGAGTCTTCAGTAAATTTGCTCCCACCATCCAATAGTTCTAACTCAGTAGTAATTTTATCTTGTAGTTGTTTCATGAACTGACTGGCTCTAGTTTGAGAGTCAGGGGGGGGAAGAAATTTGGATAATTCTGCTGAGAGAGTGGGGGTTTGCGAGTTAGTCAACATAGATTCCCGAACCTAAAGATTACAATTTTTACAGAAGTTGGAAGTTTTACGTCAATCAAAACGACAAATCGTTTGGGAAAATTATATCAGAAACTATATCAGAATAAATTAAGTTCACCCAGGTGAGAAAAGGGCCGATTGTGCATATTCAGATGCTTCCCATGTTCTACAATGAAATGGAAAATGAAAATGTGTCTAGGATGCACCGCTGACCATTAAACAGACAAATTGTAGATAGGAGAGATAAGAGTGCAAGATTGGTTATCCAAATTCCTCCACCGTAAGCATCGTCGAGTTTGCGTTTCCCTAATGAGAACCTATCGACAAATCAGCTCTGCTTCCGTAGATCAATTGTGGTTCAAGGTGTCAGATCTCACAGACTTTTCCTGGCATCCCTTGTTTAAAAGCACTAATGTACCCCTAGGTTTAGTGCCCAAGCCAGGATTAATATTTCAGGCAGTGTCAAGATTTTGGCCAGTTCCTATTCATATTTTCGTAGAACGGGTAAATCCTAAACAACTGCTAAGCGTTCGTATTTTGGCAGTTCCTGGTATAGAAGAAAGAGTAACTTATCAAATAGAGTCTACTCTCTGTGGTAGTTATTTATCCTATTCAGTGGACTTACGTGGTTGGTTATCCCCGATAATTTGGTCATTGTTTGGTTCATATATAGATCGGGTGGCACGCTGTTTAGTAGAAGCAGCGGAAATGTCCCAGGGATCTAATGTTTAACTATTAACCACAGAAGGTTAAGATTTAAATTAGTAAAAATTAAAGTCTTTTAAATTTGATTAAGGCGGGTATTTATGTCCAATCTCCTCAATTCCCAGTCAGTGCTGGAAGTGTTGCGTCCAGTAGAAGACCCAGAACTTCGCAAAAGTTTGGTGGAACTAAATATGATTCGCAACGTAAAAATTGATGGTGGCAAAGTTAGCTTTACTTTAGTCTTGACTACTCCCGCTTGCCCATTACGAGAATTTATTGTAGAAGATTGTAAAAAAGCTATTCGTAATTTACCAGGTGTTACAGATATAACAGTCGAGGTAACAGCGGAAATACCCCAACAGAAATCTCTACCGGACAGGACTGGTATCCAGGGAGTAAAAAATATAATTGCTGTTTCTAGTGGTAAAGGTGGAGTTGGTAAAAGCACTATAGCTGTCAATGTGGCTGTGGCTTTAGCACAAGCAGGTTCTAAAGTGGGTTTATTAGATGCTGACATTTACGGTCCTAATGACCCAACTATGTTAGGTTTAGCAGATGCAGAAATTGCCGTGCGCTCCTCAGAGAACGGGGAAATCCTGGAACCAGCTTTTAATTACGGTGTGAAGTTAGTATCCATGGGCTTTTTAATAGACCGGGATCAGCCAGTTGTTTGGCGTGGTCCCATGCTCAATGGTGTGATTCGTCAGTTCCTATATCAGGTTGCATGGGGTGAAATTGACTATTTAATCGTGGATATGCCACCTGGAACGGGAGATGCCCAATTAACCCTAAGTCAAGCAGTGCCTATATCAGGTGCAGTGATTGTTACCACACCTCAAACCGTAGCTTTGTTGGACTCCCGCAAGGGTTTACGGATGTTCCAACAGATGAATGTCCCCGTGTTGGGAATTGTGGAAAATATGAGTTATTTTATCCCTCCGGATCAACAGGATAAACAATATGACATCTTTGGTTCCGGTGGTGGTTCTAAAACAGCTGCAGAATTGCAAGTACCACTTTTGGGGCGTGTACCTTTGGAAATGTCTATCAGAATTGGTGGAGATAATGGTATACCTGTGGTCATTTCTCACCCAGACTCAGTTTCCGCTCAGTCCCTGAAGGCGATCGCCCAGGGGATCGCTGCTAAGGTTTCTATAGCAGCTCTAACATGATTAGTGTTAACATCTACTGTTTATTAGTATAATGTTATTAAAACGTTCAACTCGAAAATTTACTTGGCATTCTTGGATAAAACCATGGCAACAAATGGACTGGTTGCTATTATGTCTACCTTTGGTAGCTAGTGTATTTGGCGGGTTGATGATATTTAGTACAGAAAGAAATCAACCTGTTACTGATTGGTGGTGGCATTGGCTGATTACCGGTATTGGGTTGATTATAGCCTTGTGCATATCTCGGTTTCGGTATGAAAAACTAATAGAATGGCATTGGTTCACCTACGGGTTGACTACTTTCAGCCTAATTTTAGTGATGATAGTCGGGACAAGTGCTAAAGGAGCTCAAAGATGGATCAGCGTTTTAGGGTTTAATGTACAACCTTCGGAATTTGCTAAAATAGGGATTATTATCACCCTAGCAGCTCTCTTACACAAGCGCACAGCTTCTAGTCTGGACAATTTTTTTCGAGCTTTAGCATTTACAGGAGTTCCCTGGTTACTAGTGTTTTTACAACCAGACCTAGCTACCTCACTAGTATTCGCCTCCATAGTGATAGGAATGCTTTACTGGGCGGATGCTAACCCTGCTTGGTTAATCCTGATGGGTTCCCCAGTAATATCTGCTATTTTGTTTAGTATCTCTTGGCCCCTACCTCAACCAATTATACTCTTTAAAGAACTCATTTTTAGTCCCCTGGGAGTACTCTGGGCGATCGCCATGGGAGTTTTAGGGTGGTTAAATTTACCCTGGCGGAAATTTAACATTGGTGCGATCACCAGTTTTAGTTTAAACATGTTAGGTGGTGAACTGGGGGTTTTTGCCTGGAATCATGTCTTAAAAGAATATCAAAAAAACCGACTGACTGTGTTTATGAACCCTGACCACGACCCCCTAGGAGCTGGCTATCACCTGGTGCAATCCCGCATTGCTATTGGTGCAGGGGAAGTGTGGGGATGGGGATTATTTAAAGGTCCAATGACTCAATTAAACTTTGTTCCCGAGCAGCACACAGATTTTATCTTTTCCGCAGTTGGGGAGGAATTTGGTTTTATTGGTTGTTTAATAGTCTTATCCCTGTACTGTTTAATTTGCCTGCGGTTGCTCCATGTGGCCAAAACTGCCAAAGATAATTTTGGCTCCCTAATAGCTATTGGTGTATTGTCAATGATTGTATTTCAACTGATTGTCAACGTTGGTATGACTCTGGGTTTAGCACCGGTGGCGGGTATACCCTTACCCTGGATGAGCTATGGACGTTCAGCAATGTTGACTAACTTTATCAGTCTAGGAATAGTGGAATCTGTAGCCATTTTCCGTCAGCAACAAAAATACTACTAAATTGATCTTCCCCCCCCCAATACCCAATAGTTTAGGATTACTATATGATCAAGCTAACAACAAAATTTGAGGATAAAAACATGATTCTACCTGGAGCTACTGTTCGCGTCAAAAATACTGCAGACACTTATTATCGTTATGAAGGACTTGTACAACGGGTTAGCGATGGTAAAGTTGCCGTTCTTTTTGAAGGAGGTAACTGGGATAAAATTATCACCTTTCGCCTTCCGGAATTAGAAGTAGTGGAAACTATACCTACAAAAAAAGGAAAATGACCATGAAGTTTGGGTGGGGATTTTATACTCACGATTGTCACCCCCCCTCTTCTCTTATACCAGTATCAACATGTTTTTACCTTTACCACAGTTTGCCACAGAAGATCGTCATCCTGACCACATTGCTGAGGTAATTGAAACCAGCTCTACCGAGTTTCTGGCTCAGTGTTTGGATCCGGAAGATTTAAGATTTCCCCTAATGCCAGCTTTTGGTAGCTGGATTTCCGCCTTTGATGAAGAATCCGATAATCAAATATATGCTGTAGTATACTATGCCACTACTGCTCCCATAGACAGTGTGCACCGGGCGCGGGCCCTGGGGTTGTCCCTAAAAAATTTACGTCAGGAACAACCCCAAATATTTGCCATGTTGAAAACAGAATTTAAAGCTGCTATTGTTGGTTTTGAGGCACCATCGGACATATCTACTCAAAGACAAATGTATCACTATTTACCTCAACGTCCACCTCAAATTCATCAGGCAGTGTATAAGTGTAGACCAGAATCTATACTTAGATTTACGGACAATATGGATTTTCTGCGAACCTTACTGTTAGTTCCCGGAGCACCAGTAGAATCATTAGTTGCATCCGCGATTCGTGAAGTTTATAAATTACGTAAGTTAGACAGAGAATGGCTTGTAAAAGCCTGTCGCTACCTAAGTTTACTTTTAAAGGACGATTATGATCAATTAAGATTTATTCTTGGTCAGATCCATCCCTAGTTAGAACGAACAGTTAGAACCGAACAAATTTGGCTGGCACACTTCTCAATTTGCAACCAGCATGAATATCCTATAGGAGTAATAATAATCAAACAACCATGAGAATTTTAGTCACTGGTGGAGCGGGTTTTATAGGTTCTCATCTTATAGACCGTCTAATGTCCAACAATCATGAAGTTATATGCCTTGATAACTTCTACACAGGAAGTAAACAAAATTTGCTGTCATGGTTAAATAATCCTAGATTTGAAATTATTCGTCATGATATTACCGAACCAATTCGCTTAGAAGTAGATCAAGTTTATCATTTAGCCTGTCCCGCATCCCCAGTACATTACCAATACAACCCCATTAAAACCGTCAAGACAAATGTAATGGGAACTTTGAATATGTTAGGTTTAGCCAAGAGAGTCAAAGCTAGATTTTTATTGGCATCTACTAGCGAAGTTTATGGAGATCCAGAAATCCATCCCCAAACGGAAGACTATCGTGGTAGTGTAAATCCCATCGGGATTCGTTCCTGTTATGACGAAGGTAAAAGGGTTGCTGAAACATTAACATTTGACTATCACCGAGAAAATAAAGTAGATGTTCGGGTAGCTAGAATTTTTAACACTTATGGACCAAGGATGTTAGAAAACGATGGTCGGGTGGTTAGTAATTTTGTAGTTCAAGCTTTGAGGGGTAATCCCCTAACTGTATATGGGGAAGGTCAACAAACTCGGAGTTTCTGCTATGTTTCAGACCTAGTAGAAGGTTTAATTAAATTAATGAATGGTGATTACACTGGTCCTGTCAACCTAGGAAATCCAGAAGAATACACAATTTTAGAACTGGCCCAGACAATACAAAACATGATTAATCCAGAGGTGCAAATTAAATTTACACCCCTACCCGCAGATGATCCCCGTCGTCGTCGTCCCGATATCACCAGGGCCAAAACCTGGTTAAATTGGGAACCAACAATTTCTCTACAAACCGGGTTAAAGATGACTGTGGAAGACTTCTACTCCCGTATTCATGCTAATGACTAAAAATATTGAATTATACAAAAATTAGAAAAAATTAGGAGTTGAAAGATGCGCGTTTGTGTAATTGGAACCGGTTACGTAGGGTTAGTAACGGGAGCCTGTCTAGCACACATTGGACATGATGTTATTTGTATAGATAACAACGAAGAAAAAATTAAAATGATGAAGTCTGGACAATCGCCAATTTTTGAGCCAGGACTATCGGAAATTATGCAATCTGCCATAAATAGCGGTAATATTCATTTTTCAGCAGATTTAGTCGCAGGAGTGGCCCATGGGGAAATTCTGTTTATTGCAGTGGGAACACCTCCCTTACCAAATGGTGAAAGTGATACTAGATATGTAG
Source organism: Cylindrospermopsis raciborskii Cr2010 (assembly GCF_003367075.2). NCBI lineage: Bacteria > Bacillati > Cyanobacteriota > Cyanophyceae > Nostocales > Aphanizomenonaceae > Cylindrospermopsis > Cylindrospermopsis raciborskii. The sequence goes on along the minus strand of NZ_CP065936.1, from coordinate 2,507,663 downwards.
AAGCAGTAGCTCGTGGTATTGGAGCAAGTTTGAATGATGGTTATAAGGTGATTGTGAATAAATCTACCGTACCTATTGGTTCTGGTGATTGGGTACGAATGATTGTGCTAGATGGCCTTGCTGAACGCCAAGCATCCTTGGTAGAAGGAGTAAATTCCCCTGAGTTTGATGTGGTTAGCAATCCAGAGTTTTTACGGGAAGGTTCGGCAATTTATGATACTTTTAACCCAGACCGAATTGTTCTAGGAGGAAGTAGTCCAGAAGCTATTGGTATGATGAAAGAACTCTACGCCCCAATTATAGAAAGAAAATTTGCCGTGGACAAATCCTTACCACCCATACCCTTGTTGGTGACGGATTTGAGTTCAGCTGAAATGGTAAAATACGCGGCAAATGCCTTTTTAGCCACTAAGATTAGCTTTATTAATGAAGTAGCAAATATTTGCGATCGCGTAGGTGCGGATGTTACTCAAGTAGCAAAAGGCATAGGTTTAGATTCCCGCATTGGCAGCAAATTTTTACAAGCTGGAATTGGTTGGGGTGGTTCTTGTTTTCCTAAGGATATATCAGCTCTAATTCACACTGCTGATGACTATGGTTATGATACCCAAATACTCAAAGCTGCGGTAAGTGTAAATGAAAGACAACGGGTAATTGCCATAGAAAAATTGCAACAGGCGTTAAAAATTCTCAAAGGTAAAACCGTAGGACTGATGGGTCTAACCTTTAAACCAGATACGGATGATTTACGGGATGCCCCTGCGCTTAAACTTATACAGGAGCTAAATCGTTTAGGCGCAAAAGTAAAAGCTTACGACCCGGTCATTTCCCAATCTGGTATGCGCCATGGTCTTTCCGGGGTGTTAGTGGAAACCGATGTTGAAAGATTGGCAGATGGTTGTGATGCTTTAGTGCTAGTAACAGAGTGGCAAGAATTTATCAGCTTGGACTATGGAAAAATGGCGAAACTGATGAAACATGCTGTAATGATTGATGGCAGAAATTTTCTAGAACCAAAAATGTTGATTAACGCTGGTTTCCAATATTTAGGTATTGGTAGATAAGGTTGGAGAATCGCTTGCTGATTGTTGATAAACATCCTTACTACGACCTAGGGCAAAGCGTAGTGATTGGAATACCCCATGATTAGATTGGGAAATGAAGATTAAAATAGCTAGGAGGGTTAAACTGAAACTAAGACCAAAAACATGACGATAACTAGTGGATTGGGCTATGTAACCCACTACTGGACCAGCTATACCCAGTCCCAGATCAAATCCCGTCAGAGATACACTGAAAATGCGCCCTCGTTCATGGGGTAGGGCTCTATCAGTCATCATAGCAGAAATCATGGGAATGGCAATACCAGAAGCAGCACCCTCCACAATTGCTCCCAATAGGAGAATTGGAGAACTGTTGGCTTGCCAAATAATTAGCATAGCTATGCTATAAGCGATTAAACTAAGAGTGACAAATAAACCCCTACCATATTTGTCTGAAGCTCTACCCACAAATAATCTAATAACAAAGCTGGAAATGGCTGCAGCAGCGAAAAATAAGCCAGCGTTTAAATCAACTCCTATTGATTTAATATACAGAGCGATAAAGGTGTGTATGGTACCAATAGAAAAACCTATCATCAATAATATAATTGTTGGGACACGAACTCGAGGACTAATTAAAATTCCCCAGAAATCATCCCCTGTTTCTTGTTTGTTATTTTTCCATGTGGGGGGATTGGTTATAGGAATCACACAGATTAAACCTAAACCAGCTAGTAAACCGGAGAAAATAAATAATGGGGTGTAACCCGCTATGGCTTGTAAATATCCACCCAGTGCAGGACCAACTGCTACCCCAATGGGATTAACTAAGCTCATATACCCAATAATTTCGCCACGACGGTCATTCGGGGCTAAATCCGATACTAGTGCGATATAGGCTGTAGCAAATGCTGCAATGCTTATACCATGAAAGGCTCTAATTAGCATCAATCCCACTAGGGATTTTACCGCTAAATAACCTAGGGGGGCAATTGTTGCTACTACCATACCAATTAGTAAAACCAGCTTTCTCCCCTGACGGTCTGCTAATTTTCCTACCTGGGGACGAAACACCAACACTCCCACAGCAAAGCTACCCATAACAATACCAATTTGTTGCTTTGTTGAACCTAGAGACTCTATGTATAATGGCAATGTGGGCAATAAAGACGCTAAAGCTGACCAAAATAACAAACCACATGTAAAGATTACTACTAAGTTTTTCCTCAAGTCAGGATCTAAGCTGGGGGAATTTCTCACGCTGAACACTACCTAAATAAATAATAGTCATTTATTAAGTATATGTTAAGATGGGCGATCGCTCTGGATTATTTGGAGAATGTGAGGTTCAAGATGAAAGAAAACAAAAAAGCCAAATGGAAAAATCCCA